>CAWAMC010000003.1:0-654454 GCA_963783035.1 uncultured Gammaproteobacteria bacterium | reverse complement strand
GGCGCCTGCGGGTGCTCCGAAATGGTGCGACGACGTGCGTGCATTCTGGGATGCCAACGAAGCGTGGGAGTCTCGGGGGAATGCGCGCGTCGCCAGAGAGTTGGAAGTCTCGCTACCGTCCGAACTCGATGCGCCGCAGCGAGAAAAGCTGGCGCTCGCGCTGGGCCAACTACTCGTCGATCGCTACAAGGTCGTTGTGCTGGCCGCCATCCACGAGCCAACCGAAAAGGGAGACAAACGGAATCACCATGTTCATCTACTGATGTCAGCCAGACAGATCGGCCCGGCGGGATTTGGCGATCGCGCCGGCTCCGAGTTTGATGCCCGGGGTGGCCGTGGCGCGAACGAAATTCGCCTCGTGCGCGAAATGGTCGCCACCACAATCAACGCACATCTGTCATCGGCCAAGATCGAACTTCGAGTGGATCATCGGACCTTGGAGGCCCAAGCGCAGGATGCCGCAGCGAAGGGCGACCATGCGCTCGCGGTGAAACTGGGGCGCTTGCCCACCAAACACGTCGGAAAGGCGGCAACAGCGATGGCGCGCCGCGGAGAGAGTCCAGAGCGTGTCCGCTCGCCACTCGGCCCTGATGAACCAGCCATCGCCCGAGCCGCGCAAGAAGGACGCCTGATGCCCGAGCCCTTGGGGCATTCGCACGCAGCGGCGCAGCGAGATCGCGCACGCGAGCAGGCTTCCCGATCGACTAAGCGCGCCGCACCGATACGAGGCCCCAGCACAGCAGCACTTCATCTAAGTCGGATCGTGAGTATCGCGAAGGCCTCAGGCAGAGGCGCCGAGGTCCTCAACGCCGAAGCCAAAGTGATCGAAGATTGGCTGGCCGTGCAAAACGAAGCGGCAAGGGCTGCGCTCGACAGCTTACTCGCGATCCCCGGACTGCGGCCCGAACCCGAACTCACTAGCGCCATCACGACCTTAGGTCGGCGAAGAGTGGAGGTCTACGGCATGAGGCCATTTCTCTATACAGACACGGAAGTCTTGACGCATTCGATCATCGATTACGCCAAGGCCATGCGCTGCCCGCACGACAATCAAGATCGGGTCCGCTATCTCCGCGCGAGAATTTCCGAAGAGACAACGGAGAGTCAAGGGCGATGGACCGCGAAGATGGCCCAGCTTCGGCGGGCGCACTGGACGGCGCGAGCTACCCAATCGAAGGCGGCCAAGGCGGCGGACGAACGACTCATTAATGCATGTCGAACCGCGATGGTCGAGGCGCGAAATTACATCGACGAGACTTACTACTTGTCGAATTTCGACCCCTTGTTCGCCGACCCCATTCCTTCTGATCTCCCATCGACCAATACCGGCAAGCACAGCGACTCCAATACGCGGCAACTTAAACCAAAACCGACCGGGAGCTTGGGGTTCCGAGGCTAAGCTCCGTCTCCCGCACAAAGCGTCTTACGCTGAGATCGCATCGACGCCCACCTGATATCGCGCTTGCGGGATCCGAAGGTTCTGCTAGACGTAGAGGCATGTCTCAGCACCTTCATCAGTTCAGCACCGACCAGTTCGTCATCCGCCCCACCGGCACACGCGCCAATCTCGCCGACTGCACCGAGCGGCTCACCGGAATTGCGCGCGTCACACTGCTATCGGGCGGCAAGCCAGGTTGGCTCGCCACGATTCATCAAGTGCAGAAAAGCGCTGCGAATGGCTGGCATACGCTGCGCATGCGCCTGGGGAACGACTACCTCGTCATCCCTGTGCATGTCGATCGAGAAGGGAACGCTCGATACCCCACCGGGATGCTTAACCTTCGTTTCACGAACGGTCCCGATGCCGCGCTCGCGGCCAGCTACGCAAAGAAGTATCAGCTCTCAGCTGTGCCGAACGCGCGATTTGCCTCGCAGCACATCAGCTTTCAAGCCCAATTTCGCGATTGATGTCTTCCTGCCAGAATTGCTCAATGCGATCGCAGTTGAGGACGAAATCTCCGAGGCGTGGCTCGACGCAGAGCATGCTCATGAGGGCGATTCAAACGATCAATCTGGGTCGGGGCAAGCGCGCCACCAGGTAGGAATCTCCGATGCCAATTTCCCGGTTTGATCTCATTGCCGCTGCTGCGAATTTCACGCTGGTGAACACCAAGCGAAGAAACGCCCCGTGCGACGAAGATAATCCGGTGGGTTGGAACGTTTGCCCCCGCCCTGATCGTTTCGAGGTCATCATCTACCCGAATGTGACCATCGTGGCTACGCCCAACATCATCATGTCAAATCGGTGTTTGTTTCAGGACGCGCGGGATGCGGCAGCAGACTTCATAGCATCCTTTGAAGAGATGGATAGCGCGCCGCTCCGCATACCGTGGAATACAGCAGAGACCTACACGAACGAGACCGAGGTGTTCGCGTATTGGCCTGAGCCGGAATGGGCGTTGGACAATGGGTTTAGCGCGGACGCCTTGCTGTATTCCGCCGCCCAGAAAGGGGACGCAGCGGCAGTTCGCCTGTATTTGAACGCCGGAGCGGATCCACTGGTTCCGACATTCGAAGGTGATTGCGCGGCGAGGCTCGGTATCGCCAAGGGCATGGTCGATATCTTCGACCGTCCCGACTGGATCAACGCAATTCACTCCGAAACAGGAGAAACCGGGATGTTCCACTTAGTGCGGACGTGCGAATTCGATAAGATCAAGCAGGCCTATCGACTGGGTGCCGATCCGGACATTCAAAACAAGCGCGGAGAGTCCGTGATGGACCGCCTGTCATGGTTCAAGAGTGTGCACGAGGAAGTTGAAGCGATCATTGCCGACCGGTGTGCCAGGCGCCTCCACAGCGATACCAGGCCAGCGTTATCGCGTTGCAGTTCGGTGCGAACGAAGACGCGCCTATAAAGGACAGCATTGACCGATCCGCCTACGACCTCATTTATTTCGCGCGAAGATCTGATATCCGCAGGTGCTCATTTCTGCGCATACTTCGCAGAAAAGATGAAGATAGGGTTGCCGCCAGGCGGGGAGGTCTTTACTCAACTGGCGACGTCTGAAAGCGAAACACACTATTTCGTCGAAATCGACCATTTCGACCGCGTCGCACGTGTGCATGCATGCGCCAACGACGAATACTCCGAAACGACATTCAACACGGAGATTGGGATTGCCGACATCAGGCGCCAGCTCGTGATCGCACTCAGAGAGTGCGATCCTGCGGCATCCGACGCGTTGATAGTGCCCTGGCTTTCCAATCCTCAAACAGGTTGGCCATGCCCCGAGTGGGCTGCCGAGCAAGGGCATAAGCTCGATGCGCTACTTTACGCCGCCGCGCAACATTCGGCCGTGAAGGCTGTGAAATCGTATTTGAATGCGGGCGCTGACCCGCTCTGTCCAACCTATCTTGGCGACTGTGCGGCACGGATTGGGATAGCCAATGGGATGATCGCCCAATTCGATCGCCCTGAGTGGATGAACCGACGAAATGCCCGATCCGGCGAAACCGGGCTCTTCGCGTTAGCGCGCGATCGTCGCTGTATATCGGACCTCAAACATGCCTACGCGATGGGCGCCGATCCCTACTTGAAAAACAACGACGGAAAAACGGCTCTCGATCTGCTTCAGAGAGGACTCGATCGCGAAGTCCTCGAAGTGATCGCACGGGCAGAAGCGAATTCGTTGGAGCGGGAGACCGGATTGACGCGCCCCGAAAACCGCGCCGCGGAGGTTCGACGCAGGTTGTAACCCGTCACCGCTGACGAAAGCGTATCCGGGCACGGCGTTCGCCGGATAGGGGCTCGGATCGTGAAATTCCAGGCGCATAGCTGCAAAAATCTCGGTTAGCTCCCCCCATCTGGCCGACCCAATCGGTAAACTACGAGCATGGGGCTCAGGGGCGACCGTTGGCGGTCTTCTGGCGTGCCCACGACGAAGGACCGCTCGATGAGCCGTGTTGCCGAAATTCAAGGTTTTGATTCGTCTGCCGACTGCGGACGGTGCGCGCCAGACATCCCCATGGCTTTCCAATCCAAAGGATCATTCGCGACTAGCGACGCGTATGACGTGTGTGTCCGCAGCGTGTGTCGCCCGGACGGGGCGGAAGTGAAATCGAATCTCATCATAGTCAGCACGCCAGTGATCTATGCGATGTGCGCGATGCGCAAACTCGGAACGAGTTATCAAGCAGAGCATGAGAAGGGTTTGCGCGGAAGCATTGTGCTCGCTGGGCTTCGGTTTCAGCATGAACGGAGCGGCTCGATATGAGCGCGAGTATCGACAAGCTTATTTACGCCACTGAAATACGGAATAGATCGAGATGAGCTCATTGCAGAAGATTCATTTTGTAGTCGACGATGCCGCGGCCATAGACGCGGAACACGGCGTCAGGATTTCGCATCCGAGAATACAGCCGGGCGCAACTTACGACGAGTCTGAGTATCAATATCCGATTTCTCTTGGCGACAAGGAAACTGGAATTGGGCTGTTTGGCGAGTTCTCACGGCTCAGCGAGAGCGTCAACCGCCACGTGATCAAATTGGAGCCTGCTGCGACGATTGATCGCATCTTGGATGTCCAATCGCAGTTGGGGACGCAGGAGGATGCCATTGCCTTCCTTCAAGAGTTTGCCCGCGGTCTCCTCCTCGTGTATTCGAGCGGTCGTGGTCTTTACAAAACGACACATTTTCTCGTTGTGGCCAAAGAAGCGGATATCGAACACCGATTTGGCCCAAGAAGTCAAAATCTAGAACGATTTGGAGATGGCTACCTTGTCATTTCTAAATCCGTCGTGATGCGCGATATTGAGGCTGAGTAATCCAATGGAAACGGATTTTGATCGCTATATCGCCACGACGATGGGTGGCGCAAAGAACGCGGCGGACGGGAGTTCGCTGACGCAAGAACAAGTGGAGCGCGTAGCGAACTATCTTCGAAGCGCGGGCTCCGGTGTGGACGAGAATTCGAGCTTCATGGATTTCGTGCGCAACAAATTGAACGAGCAACCTCCCAAGTTGCCAGACGGAACGGCCTACGTTGGTTTCTCGGGGAAGGACTCGCTTGGAGAGTCGAACTACACCAACGCAAAGTCGTATGTCGAGCACAAGTCTTCCGCCGCAGGTGCAATTGAAAACACGCCTTGGGGCCGCTATTTGACTGGAAGTGCAGTCGGCGACGAGATGGACCCAATGGCCCAAAAATTCGGAAATTTTCTCGCCAAAGAAGGAATTGCTGTTTGGGGCGATAATCCGCTGGGTTCGCTCCAAGACATGATGTGGAACGCCGGCAGTCCTGAGTATTTTAAGAATGCGGTCGACAGTGGTCGCCCAGTGGTCGCATTCGTTGAAAACGCGCCAAAAAATCGCGGATTCAGCAACTTCGAATTGCCGGTGGCTTTGGAGAATCCCGACACGATCGTCAATGGATATCCAACGCGCGCGTTCGGTTCTGGCGACGATGCGCTCAAATTCGCCAGCAATTCGGCCGCCGAATATCAAGCGCTCGAACGATCGATTGCCGAGGCCGCCACGCGAAATAGCGGCCGCGAAGTCTCCGTTGCCGAAGTGCGTAAGAGTATGGACCTCGCAGACGGCTACAACGCGACCAACAAAACGGTCTTCGACGTTCCGAGAGCGTCATTCGAGCAGTTGAATATCGACTCGATGACCACGACCGCAGATGAATGGTCTGCGACGCGCGTGGCGGCTCGTTCGCCGCGCATCGCAACGGCAGTAGAACCCGAATTGCGAGGACCGTCGCTTGACGCGCACCCGTCGACAGGGCGGCCGCTGACGAACACAGATGCGCCCGCTCGGCTTAGCAACGCTCCGGAGGTGGAGTCGCCACGGTTGGGGGGCGCTGGCACCGCAGTGTTAGGCGGCGCGGCATTTGTCGCGGCCGCATACGACGCCAAGCAAACAGGCGATCGCATGGGCACTGCGTATGCGCAGGACAATCCCGCAGCCGCCCAATCGGAAGCAACGCACTTCTTGGCCCGCACGGGTGGCGGGGCGGCAGCGGGTCTGACGATCTACGGCGCCGGTGTGAGCGGCGGCCCGGCGGTCGCGCTCGCGGTTGCCGATGCCTACTTGCTGATGGAAGCGGCTGAGCGCGGCGCGAAGTTCTTGGACGTCCGCAAGATCACGCATCAAACCGGAAGCGACGGTGCGGACTACGCCTTCAACGGGAAGCAATGGATCCGCGACGATCTACGCGCCGACTTTCGCGATGATGGTGTCGATCAACTCCGCAAGCAGGATTTTGCGGCAGAACCCAAGATCGAGCGCGAGCTCAACGCCAAAGCGAGTGCGGAGGCCGTGGGTCAGGCGATCGGCAGCACTGACCCGCGCAACCCATTCGTGCAGCCGGCCAACGAAAGCGATCCGGCACACTTGAAAGTCAGCGATTGGATGCGAGAGCCAACGACCGGACGTTGGTCGCGTCAGTTCGCCGATGAGGTCGATCGCAACGATGCGCTGGTCTGGAACGCAAAGCCCGAATACGCCAGCGATCAGCGTGCAGATGAACTTAATCGCCAAGCGTCGGCGGTGATTGATCGCAACATCGTCGAAGGCCCCGCCGTGTTCGCTGCGCATTATCAACTGGGCTACAAGCGCAATGGATTTGGCGATTTCGGACCAGAGCCGGAAGCGGTGGCGACGGCGCTAGACCCCAATTCTTTGGAAGCATCCAACGGCAAACAATATCTGCGCGATGCACAAGGGCAGTGGTCGAACGACGGTTCTCCTGCAACGGGCAACCTCGCGCTCGAACTCGAAGCGACACGAGAGCGACTGATCCCGGCGTTGCAGCAACATCAAGCGCATCTGGCGGAAGCGCCGGCGTGGCAGCCGCCAACGCCGGAGCAGCAGGATCGCAGGATGCTGCGACTGGCCTACAACAACGAGGGCTGGAACCCGTCTGACGAGCAATTCGAAGCCAGCTACTTGGCCGTGAAGCGGACACGGCAAATGTCCGACTTGCGCCCAGAAGACACGGGCCTGATTTTGGAAAAAGACGCCACCGGTCTCACATCGTTGAGTAGCCCCATCTTGCTAACGCGTGTGGGCCCGAACAATGAAGTCCAGGTCGTGGCAAAGACGTATCCGGACGAAATCGAAGTGGCGCTAAGCGATGTTCGCGCGCGCGGGCTTGGCAAAGGCACGGCCGAGCAAGCCGCGCCCGTGCTCGCGATCGACCCAGCAACGGGTGAGCAGCGCGAAGTGCGCGAGCAGGCACAACGGGAAGCGAACCGGGCAGGGTTGTCGCAAGACGATGCACAGGCAGCGATACGCACCGTCGCGCCAGCGCTCTCGGGCGCCAAAGAGAAAACGCCCGGTGGCCCTAACGACGAGGTGCTGGACACGGCGCCAGCGAAGCGGACCAATGGAGCAGACCCGACGCCGACCGCCACGGTGCCGCCTGATTTCGCGCCCAGCCAGCAAGGGCCGCGCGACATCCGCGACCCGCAGCACGAGGGGAACGAGGCGTATCGCGAGATGCAGCACAAGGTGAAAGCCTTCGAAACGCAGCAAGGCATTGCGCACGGGCCGCACAGCGATCGCATGGCCGCGTCAATGCTCGCGTTCTCGGTGGAGAGGGGGCTGCATTACAGCGAAGTGTCGTTGGAGAAAAACCAAGACACGGGACAAGTGCAGCTCAAACATACGAAGTTCGGTGAGCCCGCCCAGCGGTTCGATGTCGATCTTGGCAAGATGTCGTCGCAGCCGATCGAAGTGAGCTCACAGCGGATCAACGAAGCCGTCTCCAAGCACTACGGCGCGCCCGCGCCAGCCCTCGAACGCACGCGCGAGCAGGCGCAGGGCTTAGGTGATCTGTCGTTCGACGACAAAGTCATGTTTGCCCGCATCCGCAGCGGCATTCCTGGACACATTTCGGATGATCACGTCGCCCAGGCGATGGTGGCGGCGAAGAAGAGCGGCATGGACTCGGCCAGTGTCGGTCAGGTGTCGATGGTGGGCGACCAGATCCGCGTGGCGGAGGCGGGGCCGGCAGGTCGCACCGCATTGGTTGATGTGAACGCGCCTGCACAACCGTTGCAAGTCTCCGTCAAAGAGGCCAGCGAAGCCCATCAACAGCAGGTGTTGACTCAGCAGCAGGCGATGACCCAGCAGCAGAAACAGCAGCAGGACGGGCACGGTGGACCGACGATGGGGGCTCGATCGATGTAGAGATATAGGTGGGAGAGCGTCGTGGAGTGCCTTGACACGAAGTTGGTAGGCCTTAGCGTTCGGGGATGAATACCAGCCGCCTACACGACTCTGATCACATCGAACAACAGTTGAAGCTCATGCGCCGCAACTTGGCTTTCATGTGGATCGCCTGCGCAGCGCTCTGCGTCTGTATTTCTATAATTGGTATCTATGCAATAAGCGGTCCGACAGGTCGCGAATGCATCGAAGTCAAATCGCTCGCAGACGGCGCTTGATTGCCTCATAGGCTCGTGCAGCTGATGATCATCAGCTGCGTGCACGCCAACTCCGAAGTCCTCCATGTCTCGCAATTCCCGATGTGGTGCTTTCGGTATCGTTTGCGCTGGTGCCTCGCCTGTTGCCGAAATTACAGACAAGGATGAACCTGCAATAAATATGTGGGATGCTATTGCGCTTATCTGCAATCGCGCAGCCTTTGGGGGTTCTTGGATGAAATACAGGACATGGCGCCACACGGCGCTCACGATGTCGTTGGTGTTGATGTGGACAGGCACAGCAAACGCGGGCTCGTTCGCCCATCCGGATCACTACGAATTCGACGCCACCCTTCATGCGCCAATGAAGCCTGTTGCCGGGCGTTGGCCGATTACGCTGTATTTTGACTATCCCGCCGCAGGTGATGTAACCGCCGCCGCGTGGATCCTCGAAGCGATCTCACCCGATGGGCGGGTCGTGCGCCAGTGGCATGGCATCAAAATGTTGCCGCGACAACATGGCGTCGTGAAAGTTGAATGGAACGGACGGGATCAACGAAACAGTGCGCTGCCGGCTGGTTACTATTCGCTTCGTTTGAAAGCGACACCAACGGTCAATGTCAGCACCGATGCGCGTCTGTCGCTTGCAACGAGGATTTCTGACGCATTCGCTGCGTTCGGCGATGAGACGCATGTGCAGAGCGTCGATGTGATGCTTGGATCGGTCGCACCCGCGAAGCTCAAGAATCGCGCTGCTTTGCCTGTCGGTGCTGAGCAGGATGCCGTCGCGCACGCGCAATCGACTCGCGCCAAAGTTGAAGCGGGCGGCGCAATCCAATCGATTGGCGCGCCAGCAAGCCTGCCGTTCACGATCTACTACGGCAACATGCACAGTCAGACCAATCATAGCGACGGCGGCACTGCGCTCGGCAGTTGCAGCGGGTCTGAGTCGCCGCAAGCGGGCGATTTCGGCCCCGCCGATGCCTACGCGATGATGAAGACGCAGGCCGGTGGAGATTTCCTTCTCGCGTCCGAACACAACCACATGTATGACGGCTCAACGGGCACGAATACATCCGCGAATCCGGCGACTGCGAACGCGCTCTTCGCCAGTGGTATCTCGGCTGCCACCACATTCAATGCCGCCAATCCCGACTTCCTTGCACTCTACGGCACTGAATGGGGCGTCATCAGCAATGGTGGCCATCTCAACCTAATTAATCCGGACGCTTTGACGAGTTGGGAGAGCAATAGCAGCGGTCAACTGATTGGTGCCGTCTCAACGCCGAAAAGCGACTATGCGGCGCTGTATGCCGTGATGCGCCAGCGCGGTTGGGTCGGTCAATTTAATCACCCGTCGTCGTCGCAATTTGCCATCGGCGGCACCGGCATGGCCTACAACGCTGACGGCGCAGAAGTGATGGTGCTGACGGAAATTCTCAACAGCTCGGCGTTTTCGGTGAACACCACGCAAACAGAAACGAGCCGTAGTTCGTATACCGGTGCTTGGAACGTGCTGTTGGAGCGGGGTTACAAAGTGGCGCCCGCCACCAATCAAGATAATCACTGCGCCAACTGGGGACTGAGTTTCGTCAATCGGACCGGTGTCCTGGTGCCGACAGGCACGACATTGAATCAGGAAAATTTCGTGGCCGCGCTCCGCGCTCGGCGGACGTTTGCAGCCGAAGACAAGACCGGACAGTTGGTTCTGACCGCCAACGGCCATGTGATGGGCGAGACCTTTAACAACAGCGGACTGCTCACGCTCTCCGCCGTTTATGCCAGCACCAGCGGACAGACAGCGCAACGCGTGCAGTTCTTCGAAGGTGTGCCTGGTCGCAATGGCGCGGTCACACTGCTCACAGAAGGCAATGGCGAATACACCTTCACCCCTTCGATCGGTGCGCACTTCTACTACGTCCTCGTCACGCAAGCCAACGGTCTGCGGCTTTGGTCCGCTCCGGTATGGGTGACGCAGACGGCCGGTGCGCCAGACACCACACCGCCCACGGTAAGTGCTAGCACAGTGGGCAACGGTGGAAGCATTACACTGTCGGCTACTGCAAGCGACGACATAGGCGTCGCAAACGTCGAGTTCTACATTGATGATGTGTTGCGTGGCAGCGATTCCAGCGCACCTTATTCGCTCGTTTTCGATTCCAGAACGATCGCCAATGGCACCCACTCGCTCACTGCAAAAGCGTTCGATGCAGCGGGCAACACGGCGACGTCGTCTGCCGTTCCGTTCACAATCAGCAACATCGCCCCGGTTGCGAACTTCACGACCAGTGTTTCGGGAGCAACGGCGACCTTTACCGATTTATCCACTGATACCGATGGGACGATCTTCTCGCGGCTGTGGAACTTTGGCGACGGTGCCACGTCATCCGCAACGAATCCAAGCCGCACCTACTCGGCGGCGGGCACATACACCGTCACCCTTACGGTGACGGACAACACGGGATTGACACACACCACGACGCAAGCGGTGACGGTCAGCGCAAGTGAAGTGCAGACTTACGCCAACACGACGGATGTCGCGATCAGCGATTTAGTGACCGTATACAGCACCATCAACGTCGCTGGTCGCACGGGAGCGGCGCCCGGTAACACGCTCGTCACTGTGAACATCGTCCATACCTACATCGGCGATTTGAAGGTCGATTTGATCGCTCCGGACCAAAGCGTTTATGTTCTCCACAACCGCACTGGCGGTCCCACCGACAATATATTCAAAACCTATCAGGTGAACTTGTCGTCCGAACAATTGAATGGCAACTGGACGTTGCGTGTGCGGGACAATGATCGCGCGGACGTTGGCCGTATCGACAGTTGGAGCATCACATTCTGATGATTTTGAAGCGTCCGGGAACGAGCCCGGACGCTTCGCAGGAAATCCTCGCACTTTTGACGCGAGTCAAAAGTGCGAGGATTATCGGCCAGTCGAATGCTGCGGAAGTTCTCCACGTGAACGCGAGCAACGCGCATGGCTCGCCCTGAACTGAGTCGTTGAAGCCGAATTATGTGGCAACAGCAGGTGCTGAGCAGCGTTCGTCCTGACTTTCATCGCAATCTATCACTGTGTCGAACGCGTGAGACACAAAATTTAGGAATGAGATTGCTTTCAGGCTGTTCACTTCGGTGCCGTAATCTGTGCTTTCCCCATGCATTACCGCATGGCGGTTCAGCTTGGCACCTGACTCTTTGCGGCGCGTAGCGCCCGCAGTGAGAGGTATATTCGATCCGAGCAGGCCGAGGTAAATATGATCAAGCGTATCGGGATCGACCTTCCCGGCCAATGACTGCGGACCACTCTTGTTGAACAATTGCTTATTAGTTCGGTCAAAACAAACACCTTCCGCCTGGCTGAGAAACCCTTGAACGGCGAGTCCATAAAGATCGCCATGCCGATGTGCGGTAAACGCCTCACTGATGAGTCGTGCCCTATGTGGATGCCGATCGATTAGGTCTTCTTCGATACGATCAAGCACGTCTCTGAAATAGGCGGAAAGTTCAGCATCAATCGCCTCCGCGGAATTCGTGAGGAGGTCTTCACTGAATTCAAGCACGTCTGGGATCGACATTTCGGCATCGAGATACCAACCTACTTCCGCGAGAGAGGTGAGGTTTTCCCTGAGTCGCAGTGGAAGCGTCCGTAGGCGCTCAAAGTAAGCCGAGGACGAAGACAGGATATCTCGCAGATGCGAGCCGATCGGATCTATTTTGGCGATAACGGATCCGATCGTGCCAAGTGAGTAATGTGCGGCACCGTAGGCAGCCATCACGCTGGAAGCCTTCATCAGCCGCATGGTTTCGGATATCACACTGCCATGAGCAGTCGATATCGCATGTTGGCGCATGATCTCGTGGGCAGGCCTGATTTGATCGAAGACTCGACTGAACTCGGATGCGTATTGCATTGGTCCCCGAACGGATCGAAAAAGATTTGGCATCCTGCTAGCCTCTGCGATCTTTTGCATTGCCGGCGATATGTTCATCATTTGCCGGCCTGCAATCGACAATGAGAAGTCCCGTGGTGTCGCCGTCGAGAGTGATTGATGTGATGATAGGGCATGCATCTTGGCTGTCGAAACCGTGGTGAAGGCTGCTGACCGGTCGATGATTCTGACTTCATGGTGTGCGGATGGCTGATCCGGAAGTTGGCCAGACTCATCCTGATCTTCATCGTTGGGATTTTCGTTGTTCATTTCGAAATTTATGCTTAACTGCTTCTGTGAAATGAGCTACGTATGGTCGGGCAACGGCATGTCTATCGAACGAGCATCGATTGCCACAACCGCCAGTTTAAGAAATGGACGGTGATGGGTCATCTGTCGAAATTGCGATACATTTAGACTCATGAGTCTGCCTTGTGTGTGTAGCGACTAGAAAAATGTCTGCGCGACTAAAGCTTTATCTCGCTTCTTCCTTTTTGATTTCTTCGCGTCCCACTTCGCGTGAAGCAGATGAGCGTTAATCAATGCCGCCTCAAACGTGCCCGGCGCATACTTGCGGCGGAAGCAGCAGCTTCATGCTGTTAAGGGATTTCAGCTTGCTTCGAAGCTCAGCCGGTTGCACATACGTCGCCAACTCGCCTGGGACGATTGTGCGCTTTGCATGCCCAGTGATGCCGGCGGCGTGATGCAGATTGGAAGATGCGAGATTGACGACCGCATCGCCCGTTGTGTGCCGGAACCAGTGGAACCCCATGCCCGGTGCGTCGGGGTTGTCTTCGGTCTTCAAGCCGATATCTTTCAGATACTGGATGAAGCGATCGCCGAGGTAATCGCCGTAGTCGTCGCCATATTTTAGGTGTGGGAACAAACGGTGATGTCCCGCCGCGCGCACCTCCTCGACATAGGTCAGCAGACCGGCGTCGAGGAGAGGTTTCGCGAACGGAACGAAGCGCGCCGAGTTGCTGCCCTTCACCCGCTGATCGCGACGAAAGGCGCCGATCGAGAACCCGGGGATGCCATGCGGCGCTTGAATATCGTCGAGATACAGCTGCGCGATTTCGTTGAGCCTCGCGCCAGAATACAAGCCGATCCATGGCGCCCAAAAATACTGTGGACGGTTTTCGGTCCACGGCAAAAACGTTTCGGGATTAAAGATTGTTGCCAACTCTTCCGTTCGGAACGGCCGACGCACTTGGCGTCGCTCAATGCGATGACTTTGCTGGCGATGATCGCCTTCCATGGGCGAGGCGGCCATCTTCTTTTTGGATACTGCCCAATTGAAGAACGCAGCGAGACCGTCGCGATGCTTGCGCTGGGTGTTGTCGGCGATCAATTTCAGCTCGGGATCGCGAGCCGCTTGGCGCCGCAAGCTATCGCGCACGATCTCGGCGGCCGACATGCCGGCATAGCGCTTCAACTTACGTGCATTGACAGGCCAATTTGCGGTCGCGCGCGCAAAATTCAAAATATCGTCGTCGGTGATCTCCGATAGCGGCTTATTGCCGTTGACATCTTCGAAGATGCGCTGAGTCGCTTGCAGGTCAACATCGCCAGTCTGCTTGGCGAGGATCCGCCGCTCTCGGTAGTTCTCGAATGCATCCGAGAACAGCATCGACGGTGGCTCGGCGGGCGCGGGTGGGGTAGGCAGCGAAGGGGGCAGAGCGCCGACCCCACCAGCTTGCACTGCTCCAAAGAGAGCGAGGTCGGCATCGGTGGCAATTTCGATGGTGCCCACACGGGTGCCGTCACGGAGCACGACATCGCGCAGGGTCAGATCGCGGGTGTCGCCGCGTCGGGCCTTGTCCAGCAGATCTTTGATGTCGATGTCGGCCACTGCTCCCCCGCGAATCCTTGCGAACGCGTCCGATAGTGCCGCGCCCATACGTGCCGCCGCAAGTCGCGCGTGATCGGGGCGATGGTCGAACAACCGTCGCACCACGAAGCGGCTACCGATCTGTGGGCGCAGATCGTTCGGCACTCGAAAGCGCACGAACAGGCCCGATGCGCGGGCAAGAAAAAGGGCTTTGGCATGAGCGATACCCGAAACGATACCCAAGAGGTGGTCGTTCAGGTAAAACTCGTGGCCAAAACCCTTTCTGAAACAGAGGCATACAACCGCCTCGGTGAAATGGTGGAGGTGGGGGGAATCGAACCCCCGTCCGAAAGCGCGCGATCTCCGGTACTACATGCTTAGCACGACGTTCGTTCTCGGCCGACGGCAACACGACGTGCGAAGCACACCGCCGGACACACCCGCTTTATTTAAACATCGGTTGACGGGTCGCCGCCGATGGCTGTTCCGTGATAATGACCCTACATCCACGAGCACGGACACAAGTGGGTTCGGGGCTTACGCCTTAAGCGGCGAGAGCGTAGTTGTCGTCGTTGGCAACTAAGTTTTGCAGCTGGATTAGCGAGGAAAGCTACCCCCTCGGCATGCACCAGTGGACGTTGCTACTCCCGTCGAAGCCAAGTGCACCCCCGGGAACGTCATACCACTGACCGGGCCAGTATGGGGGTGGGACGGAGTGGGGACAAGGGCCGGAGAAGGAGAGGGATAGGGCGCTATGCGTCCTTGTTGTGCCGGCGCATGGTGCGCTGCTTCTCGCGGGCCCAGTCGCGGTCCTTGGAGGCCTGGCGCTTGTCGTGATCCTGCTTGCCCTTCGCCAGCGCGATTTCCAGTTTCACCTTATTGCCTTTCCAGTACATCGCAGTCGGCACCACGGTATAGCCGTCGCGCTGTACTTTGCCGATCAATTGATCGATCTCGCGCCGATGCAGCAGCAGTTTACGGGTGCGGCGGTCGTTGGCGACGACGTGGGACGAGGCCTGGATCAAGGGAGTGAACTGGGCGCCGATCAAGAACAGCTCGCCGTGCTGGATCAAGGCATAGCCGTCGGTGATGTTGGCGCGGCCGGCACGGATGGCCTTCAGCTCCCAGCCTTGCAGGGCGAGGCCGGCTTCGTAGCGGTGTTCGAGGTGGTATTCGTGCTTAGCGCGTTTGTTCAAGGCGATGGTTTTGACCGCCGGGGCGGCTTTGCCCGACTTGTCGTCCTTTGCCTTATCCTTGCCGACTTTCTGCTTATTCATTTCGCCATTGTCCCCGAACCGAGCCATTGAGGCGAGCGGCTTAGGCGAGTCACTGAGGCGAGACGCGAACACCTATGCCCATCATCCAACGTTCCGCCCTAGTCGAACATTCCGCTGTCCGGATGTTCTCTTTGGTCAACGACATCGCCGCCTATCCGCGCCGCTTCGATTGGTGCGAGGCGGCGCATGTGCTGGAAGCGGACGAGACGAAATTGGTGGCGCGACTGGATTTAGGCGTGGCCGGGCTGAGTACATGGTTCACGACCGAGAACACGCTCGCGCCGCCGCATCACATCGATATGGTGTTGCGCGATGGGCCGTTCAAACGGCTGAAAGGCCGTTGGCAGTTCCATGCGCTAGACGAGTCCGCATGCAAGGTGACGCTCACGCTGGATTTCGAGCCGAACTCGAAAATCCTAGGCCCGGCGTTCGTGTTGGGGTTCCAGAGCCTCGCCGACCGCATGGTCGACGATTTCGTACGCGTGGCGGACCGTGGCGACGAATGAGCCGATGCCTGCGGACGCAGGCGAAAGGATCAAGGTCGAGATCGTCCGCGCTTGGCCGAGGCGGTTCGTGACGACCACGCTGAGTTTGCCTATCGGCACGACCGTCGCTGAAGCATTGGAGGCTGAAGCGCATGCGGTTGAAGAGCCGGCGGAACCCGATGCCGCGCCGACGGCGGTAGCGGTGTTCGGCGAGCGCGTGGGCTTCGGCTATGTGCTGGCCGATGGCGATCGCATCGAAGTATTGCGTCCGCTGCTAGCGGATCCCAAAGACGCACGGCGCCAGCGGGCGAAGCGTTAGAGCGCGCATCGATAGGACGGCAACGCCTTGCCGCTGATGAAGCGTTGCGACCGATGGTATCGGAGATGATTTGGCGGGCTTAAGCCCGCCAAATATGAACGCGCGGTGCGAAAACTCAGCGGCCGCGACGTTTCTTGTCTTCTTTCGGCAAGTTCGGGCCGAACTGGCGACGCGCATTGTTCGCGAGATCGTCGTCTTGTTCCGGGAAGTAGTCGCCTTCCCATTTGGTCACGGCGTTGTTGTCGAACCACACGGTGAAGTTCTTCACTTCGGTGGTGCCGCGACGGTTGATGCGCTCGGAAGCGGTGTAATCCCAGCGGTTCTGATTGAATGGGTCGGCGATCGACGGCGTGCCCAGAAGGATTTGCACATCCTGTTTGCTCATCCCGACTTGAAGCTGCTCGACGGCGGATTTCTCGATCAAGCTGCCCTGGTAGATCGGTTGCTTGTAGAGGATGCCGCAACCGCTGGTAACGGCGGCAACGAGGGTGGCGAGAAGCAGAGTGCGCGGAAGGCGGGATTGAAGTTTGGGCATGATCCAGGGCTTGAAAGGCGTCGCGAGTCGCGATGATACACTGGCGGCCCGATTGAAGTGCTAGCAGAGGCGGCATCGCCGTTCAGCATCCTCAGAAGGGCTACCACGCAAGCCTTCGTTCATCGGCGGCTGCCTCGCTCCGGCGTCTCGTCTCGCCCCGTACAACCTCCACTACACGGCCATTCCTATGGAATCGACAGACCTCCGCAAACTCGGCCTGAAAGTGACCCATCCGCGGATGCGCGTGTTGGAGTTGTTGCAACAGGCCATGCCGCGGCATATGACCGCTGAGGACATTTACCGGCAATTAGTCGATGAGGGCGACGAAATCGGCCTAGCCACGGTGTACCGCGTCCTCACACAGTTCGAGGCGGCAGGCCTGGTGCTGAAGCACAATTTCGAGGGCGGCCACGCGGTGTACGAGCTGGACCGCGGCGAGCATCACGACCATATGGTCGATGTCGATAGCGGCAAAATCATCGAATTCGAGAGCCCGGAAATCGAAGCCTTGCAGCACAAGATCGCGGCCGAATACGGCTACGAGATCGAAGCGCATGCGCTGGTGTTGTACGTGCGCAAGAAGAAATGACCGAGAGCCATCGGTAGGGCGGAGCGCAGCTCCGCTATCGTTCTGTCGTCGCGATGCTAAGCGGAGCTCCGCTCTACCTGCATCATGCAGTGGGATCCACCTGTGTTTTTGTAGCGGAGCTTCGCTCTGCTCTACCTTAGCTTCACGCAGCGGAGCTTCGCTCCGCTCTACCTTGCTTCATGTAGCGGAGCTTTGCTCCGCTCTACCGTGTTTTCGGGTTTAGGCCACGCTTTCGAGCAACCGCTTTGCTGCCGCACGCGCTTCCTTACTCACTTCCACGCCGCCGAGCATGCGCGCCAGTTCTTCTTGGCGCTCTTTCGCGCTGAGTTTCTGCACCGCGCTTTGGGTCATGCCGCTGGCTTCGGCTTTGCTGACGCGGTAATGCGCATGACCTTGCGCCGCGACCTGCGGCTGGTGGGTGACGCACAACACTTGTCGGGCTTCGCCGAGCGCGCGCAGTTTTTGGCCGACGATCGCGGCCACCGCACCGCCGATGCCGGAATCCACTTCATCGAACACCATCGTCGGCACCGCATCGAGGCCGAGCGCGGCGACTTCGATCGCTAACGAAATGCGGGACAGTTCGCCGCCGGAGGCGACTTTGCGCAGCGGCCGCGTCGGCTGCCCGGTGTTCGCCGATACCAGGAATTCCGCGCGCTCAGCGCCCTGCGGATCGGGGCGCTCGCCCTCGCCGGGTTCCAGTGCGATCTCGAAGCGACCGCCGCTCATGCCGAGATCGCCGATCAATGCCGTCGTCGCTGCCGACAGTGTCGTCGCAGCGCGCTGGCGCGCATCGCTGAGGGCGCCTGCCGCCTTGCGCCATTCCTGCGTCGCGGCGGCGATCTCACCGTCGAGTTTTAACAGACGTTCGCCCGCATTGCGCAGGCCGTCGAGTTCGGTCGCTAAGCGTTCTCGCGTTTCGCCGAGTTGTTCCGGCGGAACCCGATGCTTGCGCCCCAATTCGTGCAAGCGGGTCAGCCGCTGTTCCAGCGCTTCGAAGCGATCAGGATCGAGGTCGAGATCGTCGCGAACGCGCTGCAGTAAGCGCGTCGCTTCGTCGATTTGGATCGCGGCGGCATCGAGCATGCCGTCGACTTCGACCAAACGCGGTTCGTCGGCCTGCGCTTTGCCCAATTCCGCGCGCAATTGCTGCACGGTCTGCAACAGCGAAGGCGCATCGTCGCCTTCCAGCCGAGTCAGCGCGCGTTCGCAGGTTTCGATCAGGCCGGCCGCGTTGGCGTGGCGGCGATGCTGGGTGTTGAGGTCGGCGATGCTCTGCGGATCGAGCTGTTCGCGATCGAGCTCCTGCCATTGATGCTCGAGCAGCGAGAGGCGGTCGGACACGTCGCCGGTTTTCGACAAGACATCGCGCTCGCGCAGAAGTGCGGACCAGCGCTCGGCCGCGGTACGCACGGCGGCGAGCGGTTCGCGGTGGCGGCCGAAGGCGTCGAGCAGGTCCAACTGGCTGGCGCGCGACAACAGCGCTTGATGTTCGTGTTGGCCGTGGATTTCGACCAACAGGCCGGCCAATTCGGATAACTGAGCCAGCGTGACCGGGCGGCCGTTGATCCAAGCGCGCGAGCCGCCATCCGAGCGCAGCGTGCGGCGCAATTGGCAGCTCGGGTCGCTATCGCCGTCGTCGAGCATGTCGCGCTCGCGCAGCCACTCCAGCGCATCGCCGCGGTCGCTCAGATCGATTTCCGCATGTAAGTCGGCGCGTTCGGCGCCATGGCGGACCATGCCGCTGTCGGCGCGCAGGCCGGACAGGAAGCCCAATGCGTCGACCAACAGCGACTTGCCGGCGCCGGTTTCGCCGGAAATCACGGTCAAACCGGGGCCGAATTCGATTTCCGCCTGGGCGACGACGGCGAAATCGCGGATAGAGAGATGCGTCAACATGGCGCGTAGTGTGCCTTGTGCGGCGGTCGGGCTGGAAGTTGTCGCACGACATCGACCGCATGCCGCGACAATGGCGCGCATTGCAGCGGTGACGCGTCTCATGCGCTGCGACCGGCGGGCCGTAAGCGCCGGCCTCAGCGCCGCGGCGCTTGCGTCTGAACGGTGCAGGGCCTATATCGGCGGCTATGAATCGCCCTCTCGATCCCACCTTGGACCCGCGCGCCAGGCTGCTGCTGCGCAGTTTGATCGCGCGCTATATCCGCGATGGGGAGCCGGTGGGTTCGCAGACACTGGCCAAACACGCGGGTTTGGATATCAGCTCGGCCACCATCCGCAGCATCCTGGCCGAATTGGAAGACATCGGTCTGTTGTCCGCGCCGCATACATCGGCCGGCCGCATCCCGACGGCGCAGGGCTACCGCTTGTTCGTGGATAGCCTCCTGCAGATTCAACCGTTGGCCGAGACCGAGGTCGCCCGCCTGCGCAGCGAATTGGCGCCTGGGGCCGGGACTCAGAACTTGCTGGGCAGCGCATCGCAACTGGTGTCGGCCATGACCCACTTCGTTGGTGTCGTCAGTGTGCCCAAGCGCGAGCAGTTCGCGTTCAAGCGCTTGGATTTCGTGCAGTTGGACGGCCAGCGCGTGCTGGCGGTGCTGGTGTTCGCCGATAACGAAGTCCAGAACCGCATTCTGCATACCCGGCGGACCTACGAAGCCGGCGATCTGGAGCGCATCGCGAATTATTTGAATACCCATTACGCCGGACGGCCGCTGGCCGAAGCCCGGTCTTCGCTCTTGGCCGAGTTGCGCAGCGCGCGCCAGGAAATGGAAACCGTGATGGCGCAGGCCTTGGAGCTGGCCGATCAGGCTCTGGCCGACGACACCGAAGACATGTTGGTGTCCGGTCAAACCCGGTTGATCGGCGTGCAGGA
This sequence comes from uncultured Gammaproteobacteria bacterium, assembly GCA_963783035.1. Classification (GTDB taxonomy): domain Bacteria; phylum Pseudomonadota; class Gammaproteobacteria; order Xanthomonadales; family Xanthomonadaceae; genus Lysobacter_I. The sequence goes on along the minus strand of CAWAMC010000003.1, from coordinate 634,274 downwards.
CTTGTCCAATCTGGACCGCTTGCGCGAACTGTTCGAGGCCTTCTCAAGTAAGCGCGAGATATTGCGCGTGCTCGAGCGCACTTTGCGTGCGCAGGGGGTGCGGATTTTTATCGGTGAAGAGGCGGGGATGGCGCCGCTCGATAGCGTGTCGCTCGTGACCGCTCCCTACGGCGCGGGCGGTCGTACCCTCGGCGTACTGGGCGTGATCGGCCCGACGCGCATGGCCTACGACCGGGTGATTCCGGTCGTTCAGGCGGCCGCTACCGTGCTGAGCGAAGCCCTGAGCCAAGACGACCCCCGCTAACGCTGATCCGCGGGAGATGCCTCCCGGCCCTTGATTCCACCGCGCATGGCCCCATCCCAGGGGCCGTCGGCGGGTGCGTCCCGCCTTGTCGAACCGCCACGGAACCGAGCATGCAGCCAGCAGACCACACGACGCCCGACGAGAACGATCGTTCTGACGCGTCAACGCACGAGGACACCTCGCCACTAAGCGACAACGCGAGCGGACAAGTCCAAGATCCGCAGACGATCGTCGCAGCGCTTCAGGCCGAGATAGAACAAGTCCGTGCCGATGCCCTGCGCGAACGCGCCGATCTGGATAACCAACGCAAGCGCTTGGCCCGCGATGTCGAGATGGCCCGTAAATTCGCCAATGAGCGATTGCTCTCGGATTTGCTGCCGTTGTTCGACAGCATGGAAGCGGGGCTCGCCACTGCTGGCGAGTCCGACCCGCTGCGCGAAGGCATGGTGCTGACCTTGCGCCAGTTGCACAAAATCGCCGAGGGGAATGGTCTCGTCGAAGTCGCCCCAGCGCGCGGCGATGCCTACGACCCGGAACGCCATCAGGCGATGAGCATGATCGCCGCGGACGATATCGCCCCAGGCGCCGTGGCTCAGACCTTCCAGAAAGGCTATGTGCTCAACGAACGCTTGTTGCGCCCGGCCTTGGTCATGGTGGCGAAGCAGGATTGATTCGGTTTCCAGCGACTTTGTCGCGAAAACCCGTATCCGATTTATCGCGGCGAAGGCTGTCTCCGTCGATGAAGGCGGCACGGCCGCATTAACGAACCATGGCTACAGCGCTTGAAACACCGGCGCCGGCCCCCACAAACAATCCATCGGCGGCTTGGCCGTCTTCAATCAGACTTAAGAGGAACCCGTCATGGGCAAGATCATCGGTATCGATCTCGGCACCACCAATTCGTGCGTCGCGATCATGGAGGGCGGTAAAGCCAAAGTCATCGAAAACAGCGAGGGCGATCGCACCACGCCGTCGATCGTGGCTTACACCAAGGACGGCGAAGTCCTGGTCGGCGCCAGCGCCAAGCGCCAGGCCGTCACCAATCCCAAGAACACGTTCTATGCGGTGAAGCGCCTGATCGGCCGCAAGTTCACCGACGCCGAAGTGAAGAAAGACCTCGATCTCGTGTCCTACGCGATCGTCGAGCACAACAACGGCGACGCCTGGGTCGCGACCAGCGAGGGCAAGAAGTTGTCGGCGCAGGAAGTGTCCGCGCGTATCCTCGAAAAAATGAAGAAGACCGCTGAGGATTATCTCGGCGAGCCGGTGACCGAAGCGGTCATCACCGTGCCGGCGTACTTCAATGACAGCCAGCGTCAGGCGACGAAGGACGCCGGCCGCATCGCCGGTTTGGACGTCAAGCGCATCATCAACGAACCGACTGCAGCCGCGCTGGCCTATGGCCTCGACAAAGGCGACAGCGGCAGCGATCGCAAGATCGCCGTGTACGACCTCGGCGGCGGCACCTTCGACGTGTCGATCATCGAGATCGCCCATATCGACGGCGAAAAGCAGTTCGAAGTGCTGGCGACCAACGGCGACACCTTCCTCGGCGGCGAAGATTTCGATAATCGCGTCATCGATTATTTGGTCGAGCAGTTCAACAAGGATCAGGGCATCGATCTGCGTAAAGACGACCTCGCCTTGCAGCGCCTGAAAGACGCGGCCGAACGCGCCAAGATCGAGCTGTCCAGCTCGCAGCAGACCGAAGTGAATCTGCCGTACATCACGGCCGACGCCTCCGGCCCGAAGCATCTGAACATCAAGGTCACGCGCGCGAAGCTCGAATCCTTGGTCGAAGACCTGATCCGCAAATCGATCGAGCCCTGCCGCATCGCGCTTAACGATGCCGGTTTGCGCGCGGCCGATATCAGCGAAGTGATCCTGGTCGGCGGTCAGACCCGCATGCCGAAAGTGCAGGCGGCCGTCGCCGAATTCTTCGGCAAAGATCCGCGTAAGGACGTGAATCCGGACGAAGCGGTCGCCATCGGCGCGGCGATCCAGGGTGGCGTGTTGGCGGGCGACGTCAAAGACGTGTTGTTGCTCGACGTGACCCCGCTGTCGCTCGGCATCGAAGTGATGGGCGGCGAGTTCAACAAGGTGATCGAGAAGAACACCACGATCCCGACGAAAGCCACCCAGACCTATTCGACCGCCGCCGACAACCAAACCGCAGTGACCGTGCACGTGCTGCAAGGCGAGCGCGCGCAAGCCTCGTACAACAAATCGCTGGCGCGCTTCGACTTGGCCGGCATCGAACCCTCGCCACGCGGTATGCCGCAGATCGAAGTCACTTTCGACATCGACGCGAACGGCATCCTGCATGTGTCCGCGAAGGACAAGAAGACCGGCAAAGAACAGAAGGTCGAGATCAAGGCCGGTTCGGGTCTGTCGGACGATGAAATTCAGCGGATGGTGCAAGACGCCGAGTCGCATCGCGAAGACGACAAGAAGTTCCATGAGCTGGTGCAGGCGCGTAACCACGCGGATCATCTGATCCACGCCGCGCGCAGTGCGATCAAGGATCACGGCGACAAAGTGCCGGGCGAGGCCATCGGTCGTGCGGAAGGTGCGATCGCCGAACTCGAAATCGCGATGAAAGGCGACGATAAGAATCAGATCGAAGCCAAGTCGAAAGGCCTGGAAGAAGCGAGTCAGTCGTTGTTCGCGGCGGCCTCGGCCGGTCAGGCGCAGGGCCAGGGCGAGGATGCAGGCCCGGCTCCGGGCGGCCGTAGCGACGATGTCGTCGACGCGGAATTCACCGAAGTGAAGGACGAGAACAAGCCGTAAATCGGGAATCGAGAAACGGAATCGGAAGAGCCGGGGATGACTCGGCTCTTCCGGTTTTCAGATTCTCGACGTGAGTACTCTCAACCCAGCGATTCTCGATCTAAGGTTCAATGCGCAAAAAAGCTGGTCTTCGCTTTGAACGATTCTCCATTCACCATTCTCGATTCCCGTATCCCCGCCCATGAGCAAACGCGACTACTACGAAGTGCTGGGCGTGGCCCGCAACGCCAGCGACGATGAGCTGAAGAAAGCCTATCGACGTTTAGCGATGAAGCATCATCCGGATCGCAGCCCGGACGATGCGAACGCAGAAGCCGCGTTCAAAGAAGCCAAAGAAGCTTACGAAGTGTTGAGCGATGCGCAGAAACGACGCGCATACGACGCCCGCGGCCACGCGGCGTTCGAACATGGAACCGGTGCAGGCGCCGGTGGCGGCTACGGCGGTGCCGATATCAACGATATTTTCGGCGATATTTTCGGCAATATTTTCGGGGGCGGCGGTTCTGGAAACGGTCGCGGTCCGCGTCGCGGCGCCGATATCGGCTACGTCGTCGAACTCGATCTGGAAGATGCCGTCGCTGGCGTCGATAAGCGTTTGGAAGTGCCGACTCTGGTCGGCTGCGAACCCTGCAAAGGCACCGGTTCGGAAGACGGAAAACTCGAAACCTGCACGACCTGCCAGGGCCGTGGCCAAGTGCGTTTCCAGCGCGGCATTTTCTCGATGCAACAGCCTTGCCCGCAGTGCGGCGGTCGCGGGCAGAAGATGAGCAACCCCTGCAAATCCTGTAAAGGCGCGGGGCGCATCGAAGAAGAGAAAATCCTGTCGGTCAAGATTCCGGCCGGCGTCGATAACGGCGATCGGATTCGGCTGTCGGGCGAAGGCGAAGCCGGGCCGGCCGGCGCCCCTGCGGGCGATTTGTACGTCGAAATCCGCGTTCGCGAACATGCGATTTTCCAACGCGACGGCGACGATCTGCACTGCGAAGTGCCGATCCGCATTTCGCAGGCGGCGCTCGGCGATACTGCGCGCGTGCCCACGCTCGGTGGCGAGGCGGAGATCCGCATTCCGGCCGAAACGCAAACCGGCCGCGTATTCCGTCTGCGCGAAAAAGGCGTGAAATCGGTGCGTAGTCGCACGACCGGCGATCTGTATTGCCGTGTCGTGGTGGAAACGCCGGTCAATCTCACGACCGAGCAACGCGAACTGCTCGAACAATTCGAAGCGACCTTCACCGGCGAAAACGCACGCCGGCACTCGCCGAAATCCAGCACGTTCATCGATGGCGTCAAGAGTTTCTGGGAACGCATGACCTCGTGATCGAAGCGGAAACATCGCATCGAATCTCCGAACCCCGGCTCTGGCCGGGGTTCGTCGTATCAGAATGTCGATTCGATGCTTGCACCTGAGTCAGCCTCGCGGCGGTTATCCTGTAGACCCGTTCCGACCGCACACCGTCTTATGTCCGCACCGCTCAAACCCCCGCTGAAACTTCTGATCCATGGCGCCAGCGGACGCATGGGCCGAGCTTTGTTGCGACTCGCGGGCGAACGCGACACCGTGTCGGTCGTGGCGGCGGTCGTACGCGACGCGCCTCCCAGCGACGCAGGCGGTGCGCCGTTCCATCCGGTATCGGCTTTGATGTCTGCGCCGGAGTTCGATGTCGCGATCGATTTCAGCTTGCCCGAGGGTTTCGACGGCGTTCTCGCCCTTTGTCGTGCTCGTGGCGCCGCATTCGTGTCGGGCACCACAGGGCTAGACGCACGGCAGTACGAGGCCTTGGCCCAAGCCGCGACGGAAATTCCGGTGCTTTGGTCGGCGAATTTCAGCCTCGGTATCGCGATCCTAGGCGATTTGGTCGAACGCGCCGCCGCGGCCTTGCCGGGTTGGGACTGCGATATCGTCGAATCCCACCACACACGCAAACTCGATGCCCCGTCGGGCACGGCCCTCGCGTTGGGCGCACTGGCCGAACAGGGCGGGGCCCAGCCGCATTACACCAGTGTGCGCGCGGGCGATATCGTCGGCGAGCATCTCGTTCAGTTCGCCACGGCGGGCGAGCGCATCGAATTGATCCACCGTGCCACCAATCGCGACATCTTCGCGCGTGGCGCATTGCATGCCGCCGAGCGCTTAGTCGGCCGCGCTGCTGGCACATATCGTCTGCGCGACATGCTCTGACCGAGTGGCCGACTGGGCCGACTTAGACGGCTAGAAACTTCCGTTTTCGATGCTGCAGCGCAAGAAATCGCTAGCGAAGCGGGCGGCACGTCCGTACAATTCTCGCTCGCCTGAATCCTCATCCCCGGACCGGTCGCGAACCGAGTCCGAGGTTTTTTGCAACCCGAACTAGGCGAAACACGTGACCGAACCCGCAATCTTGGTCCTCGAAGACGGCACCGTGTTCGAGGGCGTATCCGTCGGCGCACCCGGTCTGTCGGTCGGCGAAGTGGTGTTCAACACCGCGATCACCGGCTATCAAGAGATCCTGACCGATCCGTCGTACGCCCGGCAACTGATCACGTTGACCTATCCGCATATCGGGAACACCGGTTGCACCGATCTCGACGACGAAGCCGCGAAGGTTTGGGCCTCCGGTTTGATCGTGCGTAACGTACCGCGACGCCCGAGCAACTGGCGCAGCCAGATATCGTTACCGGAATGGTTGAAAGCGCGAGGTATTCTCGCCATCGCCGAAATCGACACCCGCAAACTCACGCGCTTGCTGCGCGATCGCGGCGCCCAGAACGGCGCGCTGATGGCGGCGAACAGCGCCGACGGTTTGGACATCGAAAAAGCGCTGGAAGCTGCGCGCAAGTTCCCAGGCCTCAAGGGCATGGACTTGGCGAAGGTCGTCAGCACAGGCGAGCGCTACGCATGGCGCGAAGGTCAGCTCGATCTCGATCGTAATACGTTCGTCTCCGCCGAATCGAAGTTCAAGGTCGTGGCTTACGACTTCGGCGTGAAGCGCAATATCCTGCGCATGTTGGCCGAACGCGGCTGCGATGTGACGGTGGTGCCGGCGCAAACCTCCGCTGCCGATGTGTTCGCGCTCGATCCCGATGGCGTGTTCTTATCCAACGGCCCGGGCGACCCGGCGCCCTGCGACTACGCGATCGCGGCGATCCGCGAATGCATCGCAAAGAAGATTCCGACGTTCGGCATCTGCCTCGGTCATCAATTGCTCGGCCTCGCCGCCGGCGCGCAAACGTCGAAAATGAAGTTCGGCCACCACGGCGCGAACCATCCGGTGATCGATCTCGACAGCGGTCGGGTGATGATCACGTCGCAGAACCACGGTTTCGCCATCGACGAAACCACGCTGCCGGCGAACGTGCGCGTCACCCACCGTTCGCTGTTCGATAGCAGCAATCAGGGCATCGAACTCACCGACGCGCCCGCGTTCTCGTTTCAAGGCCATCCCGAAGCCAGCCCCGGCCCGCACGATGTGGCGCCGTTGTTCGATCGGTTCGTCGCGATGATGGAGTCCCGCTGATGAGTCGGTGGTCGGCGATGTTGGCGATGCTGGCCTTTGTCGCTTTCTCGGCGGTTGCTAGCGAAAACGGCGAAGCAATGAGCGCCGAAAACGAAATCGACCGCATCGTGGAATTGATGCGTATCCGTGATGGGCTCTTGATCGGGGCGGAGGAAGCGATCGCCATGCCGGAACTCGCGTCCGCTCCCGAAGATAAGAAAGCCTGTATGCGTAGGTTGTCGGTTGGCGATATCGCCCTGGCGCCGTTCAAGAACCGTATGCGCGACGCGTTTCCCGATGCCGATTCTCGCCGACGCGCGATCGAATTCTTTTCGAGCGAGCCCGGCCGCAAAATCATCGATTGGATGGCTAAAACGAACCGTCAATTGGCGGAGATCAAAGCGGATTTGGGGTCGGATGGCTATCGCGCCTTTGAGGCCTATTTGCGCGAAGGCGGCGACAAGAACCTCAGTGCCTTGTTCCAAAAAATGGACGAGAACGATGACGTGGCACGCGCTATTCGGCGGGAATGCCCGAGGCGATGATGAGCGTCAACGCCGAAAAATCCGCTGTTGAAACGGGATCGCGCTTGCAGCGTTTTGCGCGCCGTTGGCGTTTTTGGTCGGTTGCCGCAGTTGCTTTGGCGGCATACCCCACGTTCGTTCTCGGCACCGTTTATGCAAACACGCTCGATTCCGATTTCCCTGGCGGTCGTCATGGCCCGAAAGATGCCTACCGACACAGCCTCGCAAGTGCGATCGTCGCCTACACCGGCTCGCCGGCCTGGGTGGAGTGGGTGACGATCGTGATGGAACGCGACGGAAAAGGCGACGCTGCACGCGCGATGGACGCGCACAATAATCGTCTTGGCGCGCGGATAGGTGCGCAGGCGACGAGTTGGAACGAGATGCGGGCTGCTGTGCTCAATGCCGTGATGGCAGGCGGCGTGACGGTCGACGATAAGAATCGAATCACTTGGCTGCCGCCTGAGCGGTGGCAGAACCGACTTTACTGAGAACGCTATGCCCAAGCGCACCGACATCAAGACCGTTCTGATCATCGGCGCCGGCCCGATCGTGATCGGTCAAGCCTGCGAATTCGATTACTCCGGCGCGCAGGCCTGCAAAGCGCTGCGCGACGAAGGCTATCGCGTGGTGCTGGTCAACAGCAATCCGGCGACGATCATGACCGACCCCAACATGGCGGACGCGGTGTATATCGAGCCGATCAATTGGCGCACGGTCGAGAAGATCATCGCGAAAGAAAAACCGGACGCGCTGCTGCCGACGATGGGTGGGCAGACCGCGTTGAACTGCGCGCTCGATCTCGCCGACAACGGCGTCTTGGAAAAATACGGTGTCGAGCTGATCGGTGCATCGCGCGAAGCGATCCGTATGGCCGAAGACCGCGAGCTGTTCCGCATCGCGATGCAAGACATCGGCTTGGAATGTCCAAAAGCCGAAGTTGCGAAGACCTTCGAGCAAGCACTGGAGATTCAAGTCAAGGTCGGTTATCCGACGATCATTCGCCCCAGCTTCACGCTCGGCGGCACGGGCGGGGGCATCGCTTACAACAAAGAAGAGTTTGAGGAAATCGCGAAGCGCGGCCTCGATCTGTCCCCAGTGCATGAAGTGCTGATCGAAGAATCGGTGCTGGGCTGGAAAGAATTCGAGATGGAAGTCGTTCGCGACAAAGCGGACAACTGCATCATCGTCTGTTCGATCGAAAACCTCGATGCGATGGGCGTGCATACCGGCGACAGCATCACCGTCGCGCCAGCGCAGACGCTGACTGACAAGGAATATCAGCGTCTGCGCGACGCGAGCATCGCGGTGCTGCGCAAGATCGGGGTGGATACCGGCGGGTCGAACGTGCAGTTCGGCATCAATGCGCAGGACGGCCGCGTGGTCGTGATCGAGATGAACCCGCGCGTTTCGCGCTCCTCTGCGCTCGCATCGAAAGCGACCGGTTTCCCCATCGCGAAAGTCGCGGCCAAGCTGGCGGTGGGTTACACGCTAGACGAATTGAAGAACGAAATCACCGGCGGCCTGACTCCGGCTTCGTTCGAGCCGAGTATCGACTATGTCGTCACCAAAATTCCGCGTTTCGCATTCGAGAAATTCCCCGCTGCAGACGCGCGCTTGACCACGCAAATGAAGTCGGTGGGCGAGGTGATGGCGATCGGCCGCACGTTCCAAGAATCGCTGCAGAAAGCGCTGCGCGGTTTGGAGACCGGCAAGATCGGTCTCGACCCGACGGGCCTGGACCTCAGCACCGATGAGGGGAAGGCACGTCTGCGCCGTGAGTTGAGAGAGCCCGGTTCCGAGCGCATCTTCTATCTCGCCGACGCATTTCGCGCGGGGATGAGCGTCGAAGATGTCCACTCGCTCTCGTTCGTCGACCCGTGGTTTCTCGATCAGATCGAAGAACTCATCGCCTGCGAGCGCGAAGTCGCCGCTGCAGGCCTCGATAGTCTCGACGCGAAGCGGTTACGTGCGCTCAAGCGCAAAGGTTTTTCCGACGCGCGATTGGCGAAGTTAGTCGACACCAACGAATCGGCGATTCGTGCCCTGCGCAAAGCCTTCGGCGTGCGCCCCGTTTACAAGCGTGTGGATTCCTGCGCCGCGGAATTCGCGACCACCACTGCGTATCTCTATTCGACGTACGAGGACGAATGCGAAGCCGCGCCCAGCAATCGCGATAAGATCATCGTGCTCGGCGGCGGCCCGAACCGCATCGGGCAAGGCATCGAATTCGATTATTGCTGCGTGCATGCGGCATTGGCGCTGCGCGAAGACGGGTACGAGACCATCATGGTCAATTGCAACCCGGAAACCGTCTCGACCGATTACGACACCTCCGATCGCCTGTATTTCGAGTCGCTGACGCTCGAAGACGTGCTCGAAATCGTCGAACTGGAAAAACCCAAGGGCGTGATCGTGCAATACGGCGGGCAGACGCCGCTGAAGCTCGCGCGCGCCTTGGAAGCCAACGGCGTACCGGTGATCGGCACGTCGCCGGATTCGATCGATTTGGCCGAAGATCGCGAACGTTTCCAGAAGTTGGTCGATCAGCTCGGCCTGTTGCAGCCGCCGAACCGTACCGCGCGCAGCGCAGAAGAGGCGCTGACTCTCGCGCGCGAAATCGGCTATCCGTTGGTGGTGCGGCCGAGCTACGTCCTCGGCGGTCGTGCGATGGAAGTCGTGCATGCCGATGCCGATCTCGAACGCTATATGCGCGAAGCGGTCAAAGTCTCGAACGATTCTCCGGTCTTGCTCGATCGCTTCCTCGATCACGCGGTCGAAGTAGACGTCGATATCATCGCCGACCACACCGGCGCGGTACTGATCGGCGGCGTGATGGAGCATATCGAAGAGGCTGGTGTGCATTCGGGCGACTCTTCGTGCTCGCTGCCGCCGTATTCGCTCTCGGCGGACACCCAAAACCGTTTGCGCGAACAAGTCGTGGCGCTGTCGAAAGCGCTCAAAGTCGTCGGCTTGATGAACACCCAGTTCGCGATCCAAACTGAAGCCGACGGCAGTGACACGATATTCCTGCTCGAAGTGAACCCCCGCGCTTCGCGTACGGTGCCGTTCGTATCGAAAGCCACAGGCATGCCGCTCGCGATGATCGCTGCGCGCTGTATGGCCGGGAAAACCTTGGCCGAGCAGGGCGCTATCGCCGAAATCGTTCCGAGTTACTACTCGGTGAAGGAAGCAATTTTCCCGTTCGCCAAATTCCAGAACGTCGATCCGATCCTCGGCCCCGAAATGCGTTCGACCGGTGAAGTGATGGGCGTCGGCGTGAACTTCGGCGCGGCGTTCGCGCGCGCGCAAGAAGCCGCTGGCATCAAAGCGCCGCGGGCCGGAAAAGCCTTCGTGTCGGTGCGCGACCCGGATAAGCAGCGCGTGATCGCCGTGGCCGAAGAGCTGATCCGTCGCGGCTTCAGCGTGGTCGCGACGACCGGCACCGCCGCATGGCTACGCAGTCAAGGCATCGCCTGCGAACAAATTAATAAAGTCATCGAAGGGCGTCCGCACATCGTCGATCTGATCAAGAACGGCGAAATCGCTTATATCGTCAATACCACCGAAGGCAAACAGGCGATCGCCGACTCGTTTTCGATCCGTCGCGAGGCGCTGCAGCAACGCGTGACGTATTCGACGACGATTTCCGGGGCTAAAGCCTTGTTGCACTCGCTCGAATACCGCGACAGCGGCCCGGTCTGGGCGCTGCAGGAGTTGCACGCACGGCTCAATTCGACGACATAAGCATCATCGATGCAGGCCGGCCTTTGGCCTGTATCGACATATCGATCATTTCTCGCCTCCGATTCTCACCTATATTCGCGATTGAGCCGTCTGGCGCGCTACGATTGCTGTATATCCAGTCGATCATTCATCAAGTTCAGGAAGACCCATGAGCCGAGCTCCCATGACCATGAAAGGTGCGCAGCGTTTGCGCGCCGAACTCGAACAATTGAAATCCGTGCAGCGGCCCGCGGTCATCAACGCTATCGCCGAGGCGCGCGCGCACGGCGATCTGAAGGAAAACGCCGAATATCACGCCGCGCGCGAGCAACAAGGTTTCATCGAAGGCCGGATCAAACAACTCGAAGGCGAGCTGTCGCATGCGCAAGTCATCGATATCACGACACTCAATGCCGGTTCGCGCGTCGTCTTCGGCGCCACGGTGACGCTGGCCGATGTGGAAAGCGAAGAAGAGAAGACGTATCAAATCGTCGGCGACCTCGAAGCCGATATCAAACTCGGCTTGATCGCGATTTCGTCGCCGTTGGCGCGCGCGCTGATCGGTAAGCACGAAGGCGATACGATCGAGATCGACGCGCCTGCGGGGAAGCGCGAATACGAATTGGTTCAAGTCGTCTACGAAGGTTGACGGCAAGGGGCAGCGACGATGTCGCGCGCTATTTTCCTGCTGCCGTCGTGGTCGGCGTTCGGCCGACAATCGTTATCGCCCGAGCTCGCGAAAGCGATCGGTCGGGCCGATGCGATGCCGGTCGTCGCGAGCGGTCGTGTCGCGCAATTGGAACGGTATTTCGTTTCTGTCCCTGCGCATTGGGCGCCTGCTGCGGTGACCCGGCAAGCTGATGTCGGCGATGCCGCCGATGCGGCATGGCTGCGCGCCGATCCGGCGCATGTGCGTCCTGAGATGAGCGGCGCGCGTTTGCTCGGTATCGGCGAACGCCTGTCGTTATCGCAGCACGATGTCGATGCGTTGTTGCCGGCGTTGAAGCCGGTGTTCGGCGACAGCGGTTTCGCACTGGACGCGCCTGCCCATGATCGCTGGTATTTGCGCTTACCGCGCGAGGCGAAGCTCCCGCGGTTCAGCGCGCCGGACGAGGCGCTTGGCGAAGATATCTTCGAGCATCAGCCCGATGGCGCCGAAGGGCGACGCTGGCGGTCGTTGTTGAACGATGTGCAAATCGTGCTGCACAACCATCCATGGAATGCGCATCGAGCCGAACGCGGGCTCGTCCAGATCAACGCGTTGTGGGTTTGGGGTGGTGGCGTACTGCCGGATCGCGTGACGACGCCCGCGACGCATGTCGCGAGCGACGACGATTTATTGCGTGCCCTGATGCAGATGTCCGGCGGCACTACGACGCGATCGCTCCCACACTTCTCATCGATCGATACGAATGCCGTCGCGCTGTACGACTTGCGCGGCTGTCGCGATCTCGCCTTACTGCAACGCGATTGGTTACTGCCCGCCATGCGTGCGCTCGATGCAGGAGCGCTCGATTCGATCGTACTCGATACCGTCGATGGGCGCTGTTCGCGTCTCACCAAAACGCAGCGTTGGCGTTTCTGGCGCCGTCCATGGGCGATGCCATCGCCGAATGCGATCGAAAACGGCGGTGAAGCGTGACTCGTACCGTTCGGCGCCGGGAGATGCCTGTCGATGGGCTCGATGCGCATAGCGAATGGCCGCCGCATGTGTCGCCGCTGCTGCGTCGCGTGTACGCGGCGCGCGGCGCGACGACGCCTGCGCAGGCGCAGCCGCGATTGACGCAGTTGCTCTCGCCGGAGGGCTTAGGCAACGTCGACGCCGCCGCATGTTTACTGGCCGATGCGATAGCGGCAGGTCGGCATATCGTCGTCGTCGGCGATTTCGATTGCGATGGCGCTACTGCTTGTGCGGTCGGCGTGCGCGGTCTGCGCATGCTCGGTGCGCGGCACGTTTCGTACGCGGTCCCGAACCGCATGGTGCATGGTTACGGTTTATCGCCCGCGCTGGTGGAAGATTTGCGCCCGATGCGGCCGGAGGTCTTGATCACCGTCGATCACGGCATCGCCTGCCATGCGGGCGTTGCCGCAGCGAAAGCGCTGGGATGGCAAGTGCTCGTGACCGACCATCATCTACCTGGCGAGCATCTGCCGCCGGCCGATGTCATTGTCGATCCGAATCTGCCAGGCGATGCCTTCGCGAGCAAATCGCTCGCGGGCGTCGGCGTGATGTTTTATGTGTTGCTCGCGTTGCGTCGGCGTTTGCGCGAATCGCAAGCGTTTTCCGCTGCGGAGCCGGATCTTTCGTCATTGCTCGATTTGGTCGCGGTCGGCACCGTCGCCGATTTGGTCTGGCTGGATACGAATAACCGCATTCTCGTCGCGGCAGGTTTGCGTCGGTTGCGTGCGGGGCAGGGCGTATGCGGCTTGCGCGCGTTGATCGAGGTGGCGCGGCGTCGCGAAAACGTACTGACCTCCGCAGACATCGGCTATGCGCTCGCGCCGAGGATCAACGCCGCGGGGCGTCTCGAAGATATGACGCTCGGTATCGAGTGCTTGCTATGCGACGATCCGCGACGCGCGCGGGAACTTGCCGAAGTGCTCGATGGCATCAACGCCGAACGGCGCGGCGTGCAACAACAGATGGTCGAAGATGCCGAAGCCGTATTGCGCTCGGTCGGATGGAACGATGCGCTGCATGCCGAACGCGCCAGCGTCGTGTTGCACCGGGAAGATTGGCATCCGGGCGTGGTCGGTCTGGTCGCGTCGAAAATCAAAGAACGTTTGCATCGGCCGACGATCGCCTTCGCGCCGAGCGAACCGGGCGGAGACTCGCTGCGCGGTTCGGCGCGCTCGATCGCAGGCTTCCATATCCGCGATGCGTTGGCGACCGTCGATACGCGGCATCCAGGATTGATCGAAAAATTCGGCGGCCACGCGATGGCCGCTGGCTTGAGTTTACGGCTGATCGATCTGCCTGCCTTCCAGGCGGCATTTGAACGCGCTACTGCCGAAGCGCTGACGCCCGAATTGCTGCAAGACGAATTACTGACCGATGGCGCGATACAAGCCGAGTCGTGCACGATCGATACCGCGTTGGCGCTGCGCGATGGCGGGCCGTGGGGACAAGGATTTCCGGAGCCGATGTTCGACGATGTGTTCGAGGTCGTCGATTGGAAGATCGTCGGCGGGCAACACGCGAAACTCGAATTGACGCGGCCCGGCGCACCGCGCACCGAACCGCGCCTGAGCGCGATCCACTTCGGTGCGGGCACCGAGATGCCACCGCGCTTCGCGCATATCGTTTATCGATTACAGCCCGACGATTGGCGCGGCGGCGATGCGGTGCAACTGGTCGTCGTGCATTGCGCGCCTGCATCGATGCCTTAAACGTAGATCCACGCCGACTTTGCAGGCATCGATGGCTATCTCCCCGGTTTATCTCCCCAAGGGGCATCGCGAAGCGTTAGCATGAGCATCGCGACCTCAACCCCGTTCCGAATCTCGGGCCGTTGAAGGGTCGTCATCGAACCGCGCTGGGGTATCTCATGTCGAAACCGACCGTCTTTGCCGCTTTGCTCACGTTCGTCGCTGCTTTCGCATTGACGAGTCCACCGCCACATGCGCAAGAACGTCGCGACCCGGAGCGCATCCAAGCCGTCACCGCGCCGCTGATCCGAACGACGGATGCGAAAACGCCGGTGACTCTGCGCTCGGCGACGATGGAAGTGAGTACCGATGGCGGCCTTGCGCGCACCACCGTTCTGCTCACCCTCTATAACCCGAACGATCGCGTGCTCGAAGGCACGCTGCAATTCCCGCTGCAATCCGGGCAACAAGTCACTGCGTTCGCGCTCGATATCGATGGCGTATTGCGCGATGCCGTGCCGGTGCCGAAGCAACAAGCGCAGCAAGTATTCGAGAGCATCGAACGCCGTAATGTCGATCCTGGCTTGCTCGAACAGACCGTCGGCAATCATTTTCGTCTGCGGGTGTATCCGATACCGGTGCGCGGCACGCGTCAAGTGCGTTTGGTGATCGATGAAGCGATGCGCCGCGATGGCGACGCATGGCGCCTCGATGTGCCGGTGCAATTGTTGGACGATGCCGATGCGCTGTCGTTGTCGGTGCGCGCTCATGGCCTGAATGCGGCACCGATCCAAAGCGGCAGTTTCGACGGCTCTGCGTTTCGAGCGTTCGCGTGATGCCTATGTTGCTAAACACGATGTATTGCGCGAACGCGTTCATGGTCTAAGCCATCTGCGGTCGCCTACACTGAGCTTACGCTTGCCAATGACTGCTTCGGCGAACGCGTATACGCAACGATTCGACGGCGAGCGTTACGCCATGATCGAAATGCCGGTGCGGTCGTTGGCGTCGACACGCCGTCCGATGCCGAAAACGGTAGGGCTGCTGTGGGATGCATCCGCGTCTGCGCGCGACCGCGATCGCCAAAGCGAATTCGCCTTGTTGGACCGTTATTTCGCGGCGATGGGGAACGGTCGCGTCGCTTTGCGAGTACTGCGCGATGTCGGCGAAGGCACGAGCGTGTACCAAGTGCGCGACGGCGATTGGAGCGCGTTGCGCACGGCGTTAGAGACATTGGTGTACGACGGCGCCAGCGACCTCGCGGATTGGGCGCCTGAATCGGAGATCGACGAATACTTGCTCGTCAGCGACGGCTCGCGCACATACGGCGATGCGCCGTTTCCGAAGCTGTTATCGGGTCAAGCGTTGTATGCCCTGAGTTCCGCAGGTGCCAAGACCGATGCTGCGCGCTTGGCTGCGGTCGCAGGAGCCCGCGGTGGTCGCTTGGTGCAATGGCAGGGCCGCGGCGGTGTCGATGACGCTGCACGCATGCTGCTGGAGTCCAGTACACGCATCGTCGGTTTGGAAGGGGATGGTATCGACGATCTGCAGCCGCAATCGTGGGATGTCGATGGCGGTTTGCTGCGTATCGCTGGGCGCATGAACGATGCGAGCGCGACGGTGCGCGTGAAGCTGCGCGAAGCCGGCAAGATGCGCACGATCGATGTGCCGATCGCTGCCGACGCGCCGGAGAGCAGCCGCGTCGCTGCGCTTTGGGCCGGATGGCGCATCGCTTCGCATGCCGAGGATGTGGAGCGGCATCGCGCCGAAATCGAGCGCATGGGCCAGCGGTTCGGTATCGTCACACCGGGCACCTCGCTGTTGGTGCTCGAAGCGGCGGAAGACTACGTGCGCTACGACATTCCGGCGCCACCCGCCTTGCGCAGTCGCGTCGCTGAATTGCAGAAGCAACAAGATGAGAATCGCGAACAAACGCGAAGCGAACGAATCGACGAGGTCGCGGCGCGTTTCGCGCAGCGCATCCAGTGGTGGGAGCGCGATTATCCGAAAACGTCGCCTGTCGCGAAGGCCGATCCGCAAAAGATCGCGACTGACGGCCGATCGCGGCGCAACGAAATCTCTGAAGGCGATGCGGCGGCAGGCATTGCGCAAGACGCGCCGCCCCCGCCACCGCCGCCTCCGGCGCCTGTATCTGCGGGAGCGCCATCGCGCGAGCTTCTGGATTCTGTTCAAGTTGATGGTAGTCGCGTACAGCGAGCAGCATCAGAATCCGAAGTGCCCGCACTCGCTCTCGAGCGTAAAGCACTAGGCCGTGCCGATGCGAACGTCGGTCAAGGCGTCTCCATCCAACTGCAGCCCTGGGAATCCGATTCGCCGTACGCACGTCGCCTGCGTGGCGCGGCGCCCGAGGATATTTACGCGCTATATCTCGACGAACGCGATAGCCATGCCACCAGTACGGCGTTCTATCTCGATGTCGGCGATCTGCTACTGCGCAAAGGCCGCCGCGCCGAAGCGCTGCGCGTGCTGTCGAATCTGGCCGAAATGGATCTCGGCAACCGTCATATCCTGCGCGTGCTCGGCTATCGGCTGATGCAAGCGAAAGACTGGCGTCGCGCGACCGAGGTCTTCCGCGAAGTACTGCGACTGGCCGATGAAGAACCTCAAAGCCATCGCGACCTTGGCCTCGCGTTGGCTGCGGTCGGCGAGAAACAAGAAGCGATCGAGCGTCTATACGAAGTCGTCGTTCGGCCGTGGGATTCGCGCTTCTCGGAAGTGGATGCGGTCGCGTTGAACGAATTGAATGCGATCCTCGCGACCGGTTCGACAGGTCTCGATACGCATTTCATCGACCGCCGCCTCGTCAAGAATATGCCGCTCGATCTGCGCGTGGTGTTGGCCTGGGATAGCGACAATAGCGATATGGATCTGTGGGTGACCGACCCTAACGGCGAACGCTGCTATTACGGCAATCGAAACACCTTCCAAGGTGGCTTGCTCAGCGACGACTTTACCGGTGGTTATGGCCCCGAGGAATTCGTGCTGAAGGACGCGAAGCCCGGCAAGTACAAAGTGGAAGCCAATTTCTTCGGCGACCGGCAACAAATCGTCACCGGCGCGACCACGCTCTCGCTGATGTTCAGTACCGGCTGGGGCACACCGCGCCAGCAGAATCAGACGGTCACGCTGCGCCTGAGCGGCAAGAGCGAGACGGTGATGGTGGGTGAGTTCGAGGTGAAGTGAGGGATGGGCGCGCGTCTGGCTGCAGGCCTATTGCCCGAAAGGCGGGCCTGCAGCGCAGATCTAAGATCGATTAGCGCGAAAAACGCCATGTTCGAGCCCGGAATCGCCGCCGATACTGCGTCCGAGACGCTCGCATAAGCACGCGCACGCCTTACGTCCTGTGTCCGATTCGCGGTCGCATCGCCGGATTTTCCTGCCGTACCGATAGAGCGAGTCCATGCGGCCGCAGAGCACCCGAACGCGGCCCCGAGCCTGCTAGAATCCTCGCTCTTTGCTGCGATCGCACATCCGCCATGCTCGAACTCAATCCAATCCGCCAACGCATCGCCGACCTCCAGGGCCGGCTCGATTCGCTCAGGGGGTATCTTTGACTACGACGCTAAAGTCGAGCGTCTAGAAGAAGTCAACCGCGAACTGGAAAATCCCGATATCTGGAACGACTCCGAACGCGCGCAAGCGCTTGGTCGTGAGCGTTCCTTGCTCGACAAAACCGTCAACGGGATTCGCGACCTGAAAGATGGGCTCGTGGGGGCAGAGGAACTGCTCGAGCTCGTCGAGATGGAAAACGACGACGACACTGCACTGGCGATCCAGGCCGACGTGGAGCGTTATGCCAAGGGCGTGGATCAGTTGGAATTCCAGCGCATGTTCTCCGGCAAGATGGACGCGTCGAATGCGTTCGTCGATATCCAGGCCGGTGCCGGCGGCACCGAAGCCCAGGACTGGGCGGAAATGCTGCTACGGATGTATCTGCGTTGGGCTGAATCGCGCGGCTGGAAGACCGAACTGATGGAAGTCAGCGGCGGCGATGTCGCCGGGATCAAGTCCGCGACGTTCAAGGTCGAGGGCGATTACGCCTACGGCTGGTTGAAGACCGAGATCGGCGTACACCGCCTGGTCCGCAAATCGCCGTTCGATTCCGACAATCGCCGCCACACATCGTTCACATCGGTGTTCGTCTCGCCGGAAGTCGAGGACGATATCGATATCGAGATCAATCCGGCGGACCTGAGGACCGACGTCTATCGTTCGTCCGGCGCAGGCGGCCAGCACGTCAACAAGACCGAGTCCGCGGTGCGCATCACCCATGTGCCCACTGGCACGGTAGCTGCGTGCCAGAACGGCCGAAGCCAGCATCAGAATCGCGATATGGCGATGCAGATGCTGAAGGCGAAGTTGTACGAGTTGGAGATACTGAAGCGCAATGCCGAGCGCGATGCGCTCGAAGCGACCAAATCCGATATCGGTTGGGGCAGTCAGATCCGCAACTATGTGCTCGATCAGTCGCGAATCAAAGATCTGCGCACCGGCATCGAACGTACCGATACACAGAAAGTGCTCGACGGCGATCTCGATGAATTCATCGAGGCGAGTTTGAAGTCGGGATTAGAGGCTGGCGCGAAGCGAACAGATGCCATCTAAGTATCGAATTTAAGACTTTCGTTCTCATCGATCGCTCTGATGCGCCGCATCCACAAGTCAAACGCTGAAAAACACACTCATGACCGACGAACAGATTCCGCCGCACGACGAGAACGCATTGATCGCCGAGCGTCGCGCCAAACTTTCGGCGTTGCGCGAGGGGGGCGTGGCCTATCCGAACGACTTCAAGCGCAGCGATTACGCCCGCGACTTGCAAGACGAGTACGAAGACGCCGATCGCTGGAACAGCGAAGCGCTTGATGCGACCGGGCGCCGCGTCGCCGTCGCCGGCCGTTTGATGGCCAAGCGGGTGATGGGCAAAGCCGCTTTCGCGCAGATCCAGGACATGAGCGGTAACCTGCAGTTGTTTCTGCAATCGAATGCGCTCGGCGAAACCTACGATGCGTTCAAAGGCTGGGATATCGGCGATATCGTCGGCGCCGAAGGCACGCTGATGCGCACAAAGACCGGCGAATTATCGGTCAAAGCAACGTCTTTGCGTTTGCTCACCAAGTCGCTGCGCCCTTTGCCGAGTGCTTGGTACGGTTTGAGCGATATCGAACAGCGCTACCGCCAGCGCTATGTCGATTTGATCGTCAATTCCGAATCGCGCGAGGTGTTCTACAAGCGCTCGAAGATCGTCTCCGCGCTGCGGCGTTGGCTCGACGATCGACGGTTCCAGGAAGTGGAAACGCCGATGATGCATTACCTCGCCGGCGGCGCGGCGGCTAAACCGTTCACGACCCACCACAACGCACTCGACCTCGATCTGTTTCTGCGCGTCGCGCCCGAGCTGTACCTGAAGCGTTTGGTGGTCGGCGGTTTCGAGCGTGTGTACGAAATCAATCGCAACTTCCGCAACGAAGGCGTCAGCACCCGGCATAACCCCGAGTTCACCATGCTCGAGTTGTACGAGGCCTATGCCACGTACCGCGAAGTCATGGATTTGACCGAACAGATGATCCGCGATGTCGCCAGCGAGGTCATCGGCGCGGACGAAATCGAATGGGACGGCAACGTGATCGACTTGGGCACGCCGTTCCGCCGCTGGAAGCTGGAAGATGCGGTGCGCGAACGCAACCCGGAGATATCGGTCGCCGATTGTCGCGACCGCGAAGCCCTCGCCGCACACTGCGCGCGGCTGAAGATCCACGTCAAGCCGAGCTATGGTTGGGGCAGGCTGCTGTTGGAGGTCTTCGAGAAGACCGTCGAGCACGATCTGATCCAACCGACCTTCATCACCCATTACCCGGTGGAAGTCTCGCCGCTGGCGCGCGAGTCCGACACCGAGCCGGGCATCACCGATCGGTTCGAATTGTTCGTAGGCGCCAAGGAAATCGCCAATGGGTTTTCCGAGCTCAACGACTCGGAAGACCAAGCGGCGCGCTTTCAGGCCCAGGTCGCGGCGAAGGAGGGTGGCGACGACGAAGCGATGCACTACGATGCCGATTACATCCGCGCGCTCGAAGTCGGCTTGCCGCCGACCGGTGGCCTCGGCGTGGGCATCGATCGATTGGTCATGTTGCTGACGGGGTCGACCTCGATACGCGATGTGCTCTTGTTCCCTTACATGCGGCCAGAAGCCTAAGAGCCTGTTTAGGATCACTCCTTAGGATCGGTCCTCGATCGAGGCAGATGTTTGCATGGTTTGTTGTCGTGACCACCCATTAAGAAGAGGCAGAAGGAACCCCTGTTTGCCGTTCAGGGTCACATTTGTTATTGATTAGGGCAGACTTGCGCACCGCGTCCTTGTCGAGAAGCGCGCTATCTCTCTGAATCGTTGGTCTATCATCCAAGTGCGATTACTTTTACCTTCGGCACGAAAATTGCTTTAATGTTGTTGGATATCGGTAACGGCACAATCACAATCACCAGCACGGACGCGGGGTAATCGCATGTGGGGCAGCCCAGTGAAAATCGTCATCGTCGATGACCAGACGTCCGCGCGCACCATGTTGCGGCATATCCTTGAGGATATCGGCCCGGAATTAGAGGTCTTCGATTTCGGCGATTCCGAGGAAGCGCTGCGGTGGACGGAGAGCAACCGCCCCGATCTGCTACTGCTCGACTATCGGATGCCGTCGATCGACGGCCTTGAGTTCGCCCGTCGTTTCCGCCGCCCTCTGACCAATCGCGATGTACCGATCGTGCTCGTCACTGTGGTCGGCGACGAGCCGATTCGGCAGGCGGCGCTCGACGCAGGGGTGATCGATTTCCTGGTCAAACCCGTACGGCCGCGCGAGCTTCGGGCCCGTTGCCGCAACTTGCTGCAACTCCGGCAGCAGTCCGAATCGATCAAGCAGCGCGCCCTGTCTCTGGAGCAGCGCTTGCTGTCGAGCATGCATGAGGTCGAGGAGCGGGAGCGGGAAACTCTGTCCCGGCTGGCCCGGGCTATCGAATACCGCGACAGCGGCACCAGCGCATATTTGGAACGGATGTCCCACGTCGCGAGTCTGATCGCCGAGGGTCTCGGGATGTCCGAAGATGAGGTACGATTAATCGAATTGGCGGCTCCGCTTCACGACATCGGCAAGATCGCGATCCCCGATGAGGTGTTGATGAAACCAGGTCCACTCGATGAGCAACAGTTGAGCATCATGCGCCGGCACCCGCGCATCGGGCACGAGCTGCTCAATGGCAGCCAAAACCGTTTCATTCAGGCCGGTGCGATCATCGCCCTACGTCATCACGAACGCTACGACGGCAGCGGTTACCCGGACGGTCTGAGCGGCACCGATATCCCGATCGAAGCGCGGATCGTCGCGGTGGCCGATGTCTTCGATGCCTTGATTTCGCCGCGGCCTTATAAAGGCGCGTGGACAGTCGACAGCGCGCTCGACTACATCATCGAGCAAAGCGGCAAACTCTTCGACCCGCAGTGCGTGCAAGCGCTGACGAATAACAGACCACGGCTCGACGATATCTGCTTGCGCTATTCCGTCGGCTCGCAGAGGCCTGGGCTGGAATGAGCGCGTTGCACGCCGCTGCAGTGTGGATACGTTCGAGACTCTCGAACCGGCCGGATAGCGAGCATAAGCAAGTCCTCGTCCGTATCGCCATTACATCGCTGTTCTGCATTTATCTTGCCGGTTATGTCGGTGGCGATACTGAAAACCCTGCGTTATTCGCCACCTGGTTGATTCTGTTCGGGGAGTTGCTGCTCTCGCTCGGGTTGCTGTTCGCCATCATCCGTCGCCCGGATGTCTCGGACATCCGTCGTTGGATCGGTATGTTGGCCGACTATGCCGCCATGGGGGCGGTGATGCACCTATTGGGCGAAACAGGTGCACCGCTTTACAGCGTGTATCTGTGGGTGACGATCGGCAACGGTCTGCGATACGGCAGTCGTTATCTGTATTTCGCCACCGCCCTGTCGACGTTCTCATTCTTGGTGATGATTCAGGCGACGCCGTATTGGCGAGAAAATCCTTATTTAGCATGGGGGCTTCTCGCGGGTGCCGCAGCGGTTCCGCTGTACTTCGCCTCGCTGCTGAAGGCTCTTACGCGAGCGATCGACGAGGCACGGCGCGCGAATGAGGCCAAGAGTCGCTTCTTGGCGAATATGAGCCATGAGTTGCGCACACCGCTCAACGGCATCATCGCGATGGCCGAATTGTTATCCGCCAGTAAACTACAGAGCGATCAGCGCGAATCCGCAGACATGATTCAAACTTCAGCGCAGACTTTGCTGCTGTTGATCGACGAAGTGCTGGATATTTCAGCGATTGAGGCCGGGAAGGTCCGTCGTTACGAAGAAGATTTCGATTTGCCTCAATTGCTGTCGCGGGCCTACCGCATGCTCTTGCCGCAAGCGAAAGCGAAATATCTCGATCTGCACGTCGATACCGATATTCGCGTTCCTCAACGGTTGCATGGCGATGCGATGCATCTGACGCAAATACTGCTGAATCTGCTGCAGAACGCGGTCAAATTTACGGCCAAGGGCAGCGTGACGTTGCAAGTGCGCGAAATTGCTCGTGACGATGGCTTGATTACGCTTCGCTTTTCGGTGTTGGATACGGGTATCGGCATTCCTGTCGAAGCTCGCTCGAGAATTTTCAAGCCATTCGAGCAGGTCGACAGCGGGCGAGACCGCCGTTTCGGCGGCAGCGGACTGGGTACCACCATCGCTAAGAGTTTGACCGAAATGATGGGCGGCCGTATCGGAGTGGATGAAAATCCAGGCGGCGGGACGCACTTCTGGGTCGAATTGCCATTCAAAGCGCAGGTCGAGGATATCGCTGCGATCGGTGCTGCCGGAGCGTCGGCCGTCGAACTCGAAACGGTGTTCGCCGATGCATCGGGCAAAATCATCAATTTCGAAGATCCGTTTCTGCGGCATCGCATTCGCGTGCGTAGCCTGCGTGTCGTCGTCGCCGACGATCAACCGGCGAATCGTATCGTGCTTCAGCGCGTGCTCGAAAAAGCGGGGCATAACGCGCTATTCGCCGAAGACGGCGAGAAAGTTCTCGATCTCATCGCCGAACAATCACCGGATGTGGTGATCGTCGATCTGCATATGCCCGGCCTTAGCGGCTTAGATGTCATTCGCCAAGCGCGCGTTATGCAAGCGGGGCATTCGACACGCACTCCGATTATCGTATTGTCTGCCGACGCGACCGTCGAATCGATGAAGGAAGCCGAACGCGCCGGCGCATATCTTTATATGACGAAGCCGATTCAGGTGCCGAAGCTACTGGATACGCTGGCCGCAGTCGCTTCCGACGTACCTGTGGCGCAGGTGCAGGATGCCGCTTTAAACGACCACGGTCGCGATTACCCCGTCAAAGCGATCAACGATATTTCCGTATTGCAAGAATTGGCCATCATGGGGATGGGTGAGGCTTTTCTGCGCGATTTCGTCGAACAATGCTTGCGCGATATCGGACGCAGCATGAGTCAATTGCAGGTAGCCTCCCGTAACGCCGACTTCGAAAATATGCGGGAAGCCGCGCATGCGATGCGCGGTGTCGCCGAAAATCTCGGGGCAGTGCGGCTGGTCGAACGGTGCCGTTTGTTGATGCGCTTGGATAATATAGAGATGGCGAAACAGTCCAGCAGCCTTACGAAAGATTTGGATCATCTGGTCGAACAGACCGCGCGCGAAGTGCACTCGGAACTGCCGAAGTTGTTCGTTCAAGGCGGTAGCCGGCAAGACCAGAAGCCAGGGCCCGATCAAGCGTGAGCATTGATCGC
This sequence comes from uncultured Gammaproteobacteria bacterium, assembly GCA_963783035.1. Lineage (GTDB taxonomy): Bacteria > Pseudomonadota > Gammaproteobacteria > Xanthomonadales > Xanthomonadaceae > Lysobacter_I. The sequence goes on along the minus strand of CAWAMC010000003.1, from coordinate 610,266 downwards.
ACATCGCACGATGTTTCGTTCGCGCCAAGTTGTGATCTTTGGCGCCGAATGATTCGGCGCGACAATGATTCCAACATGCAGACGACTATCGATGTTCCTGGTCTATCGCGACGGCCGCATCATCCGTACCGAAACGATCAGTGATCTCACGCACTGGCCATATCGCGATGGCCATGGCGACGGTACTGAGCGCGCACAAGACGCTCCATCGTCCGCAGCGCTTTTTCGCCGAGCTGCAGCGCGGTGTCGACCCAAACTTCAGTGATCGCCATCATTTCTTCCATCGTCACCGGCTGAGACATGGCGCGTACGCGGTGCATCGCCGAGCGCGCGTGTGCGATGCGACGATGTCCTCGAATGAGGTCGTCGACGGCCTGACGACCTTCGCCAGGTTCGACCAACACATCCACGAGCCCCATCTTGTGCAGATCTTCGCTGCTGTAAATATTGCCTTCAAGCATGATCTTTTCGGCATGATGCGGCGCGATGCGCTTGCACAAGAACGAATAAGCGCCCATGCCTGGGAAGAGATCGAATAACACTTCCGGCAGGCCCATCCCGACGCCTTTTTCGGCGACGATCGTATTGCAGCTCAGGGCCGCTTCGAATCCGCCGCCGAGCGCATCGCCTTGCACCAAAGCGATGCTATGCGCGCCAACGCCTAGGCCGGTATGGAACGCATGCACCCCGCGAACGCACTGGCGGGCGTACCCGAGCAACGCATTGCGATCTTTCGCACGGATGGAACGACAGAACAATTCGAGATCGCCGCCGAGGTTGAATACATCGGATTCCGAAGTCAGCACGACATGCGGCAGATGATGCGTGCCGCGCGACTGCTCCATGCGGATACGGTCGGCCAATGCCTGTTGGTAATGCAGAATGTCGTCGACCAATTGCGGCTTGAAGCATGCACGGCCCGATTCGGACTCGAGATCAGCGTGCATGCTGCACCAGTAGGTCTCGCGCTCGATATCTTCTTGAGTGCGTAAGGTGCTGTGCCGCGGAATGATGTGCAGCTTCTCGATATTGCTCATTGAAGTTTCCCCATAAGGTTTTACGATCCACCGGCCGGGCGGCCCGGTGGGTCGCTGTGGAGGTCAAAGGTGCCCGGTTGGCGAACTGTATGCGCCGATTCTGCGGAAACTTCAAGATGTAAGAGCAGACAGGGTCACGGGACCGATGCGTGATCGGTCCCGATAGCAAAAAAAGAGCGAAAAGCGCCTATAAAAGGGCTTTAAAAGTGTGCGCTACGCCTCAAGTCGGGCTATCCCGAAGTTCGCGACGCAAGATTTTTCCGACATTCGTTTTCGGCAGCTCGGTTCGGAATTCGACGAATTTAGGCTGCTTATAACCGGTCAAATTCTCGCGCGCGTGGGCCTTGACTTGCTCGGCGGTCAGGTTCGGATCTTTCTTCACGATGACCACTTTCACCGCTTCGCCGGACTTGTCGTCGGGTACGCCGACGGCCGCGACTTCAAGCACGCCCGGCATCAGTGCGATCACATCCTCTACTTCGTTCGGATACACATTGAATCCGGAAACCAAGATCATGTCTTTCTTGCGATCGACGATGAAGAAGAAACCGTTGCCGTCCATCTTGGCGACGTCGCCGGTATGCAGCCAGCCTTCGCTGTCGATGCTGTTAGCGGTTTCTTCAGGGCGTTGCCAGTAGCCCTTCATCACTTGCGGACCTCTTATGCACAATTCGCCGACTTCTCCATGCGCGAGCATCTTGTTGTCGTCGTCTTTGACGCAGGCTTCCGTGGACGGAATCGGCATGCCGATGGCGCCGTTGTATTCCTTCAAGTCCAACGGGTTCATGCAAGCGGCCGGTGAAGTTTCGGTCAAACCATACGCTTCGACTAAGGTGCAGCCGGTGACTTGTTTCCAGCGTTCGGCGACTGCGCGCTGCACTGCCATGCCGCCACCGAGCGAAAGGCGGAGCTTCGAGAAGTCGATTTGATCGAAACCCGGCGTATTGAGCAGGCCGTTGAATAGCGTGTTGACGCCGGTAATCGCGGTGAAAGGCACCTGACTGAGCTGGCTGACGAAGCCGGGCATGTCGCGCGGATTGGTGATGAGGTGGTTATGACCGCCGAGTTTCATGAAGACCAGGCCGTTCGCCGTCAATGCGAAGATGTGATAAAGCGGCAATGCGGTGATGACCATCTCTTGCCCGGCTTTCACATTGTTCGATATCCATGCATGCGACTGCTGCATATTGGCGACGAGATTGCGATGCGTGAGCATCGCGCCCTTGGCGACGCCGGTGGTGCCGCCGGTGTATTGCAAGAATGCGATGTCTTCCGGTGCGATATCCACCTGTGGTAACGGGTGTCGCTGACCGAGGGTCAATGCATCCTTGAAGCGGATGGCATTGGGAATGTTGTACTCGGGCACCATCTTTTTGACGTACTTGAGCACGAAATTGATGAGCGCGCCTTTCGGGAAGGCGATCATGTCGCCCAAACCGGTGGTGATCACTTTCTTGATCGGCGTGTCCGCCAACACTTCTTGCACGGTGTGGCCGAAGTTATCGAGAACTAAGATCGCGCTGGCGCCGGAGTCGACCAATTGATGCTTCAGCTCGCGGGGCGTGTACATCGGGTTGGTGTTCACGACCGTCAAGCCCGCGCGCAAAATGCCGAAGGTCGCGACGGGGTATTGCAAGCAGTTGGGCATCATGATCGCGACGCGATCGCCTTTCTTGAGTTTCAATTCGCCCAACAAATAGGCTGCGAATTGTTTGCTGTACTCGTCGACTTCGGCGTAGGTCAGCGTCCGGCTCATGCTGCTCTTGCCGGTAGGCCAGTTGCTGAAGGCGGTCTTATCGCGGTATTTCTCCAGCGACGACTGCAGCACCGAGACGATCGAAGGAAATTCGTTGACGTCGATCTCCGCAGGTACGCCATCGGGATAGTTCGCCAACCAAGGACGCTCAGCACTCATCGGACATTCCCCTCTCGTTCTTAATGTTTTCGTGTCGGCCGGATAGGTCCGGCTGCTTGAGCCCCGATTGGAGCATAGGCTCTAGAGCGCCGCAAGCCGTGGGGATGGCTGCGTTCGTGGATTCGCCGAGCCGTCCGGTCATCGGCATTGCTCCAGTCTTCGGGCTTCCCCCTGAACAGGCCTGGGCGGGCTCGTATCCCCCAGAGGCAAGGGTGGTTCGTGGAACTCGCGGGCATCACAGGCCACTCTCCAGCGGCAGCGCGTTGTGCTGTATGGCGCCCGGCTTGCGCGAAGAGCGATGGCCTCGATCACGATTTCGCGGCGAGGTGCCGCAAGACGTAATGCAAGATGCCGCCGTGGCGAAAGTACTCGACTTCCTTCGGCGTGAGCAGCAGAACCCTGGCCTCGAAGCGCATTTCGCGACCGTCCGACTTCTTGACGATCACGATAGCAATTTTGGCTGCGCCGTCATCCAAGCCGACGATATCGATGACTTCCGAGCCGTCCAAACCGTGGGTGTGCGCGTTCTGGTCTTCCAAGAACTGCAGAGGGAGAACGCCCATCCCGACCAGATTCGAGCGATGGATCCGTTCGAAGCTCTCCGCGATCACCGCCTTCACACCGAGCAGATTCGTGCCCTTGGCCGCCCAGTCGCGGCTGGAGCCTGTGCCGTATTCCTTGCCGGCCAGCACCACCAACGGCACGCTTTCGGCCTTGTAGCGCATCGCGGCGTCGTAGATCGACAGCGTTTCGCCTGAAGGGAAGTGAAGCGTGTTGCCGCCTTCTTCCCCGCCCAGCATCAGGTTCTTGATGCGGATATTCGCGAAGGTGCCGCGAACCATCACATCGTCGTTGCCGCGGCGCGAGCCGTAGCTATTGAAGTCCGCCGGAAGCACGCCGCGCGACTGCAGGAACTTACCGGCCGGCGAGCTGGCCTTGATATTGCCGGCCGGTGAGATGTGATCGGTCGTGATCGAATCGCCGAATACGCCCATGATCCGCGCGCCATGCAGGTCGTCGATGCGGCCGACCCGCATCGTCATTCCCTCGAAATACGGCGGATGCTTGATGTAGGTCGAGGCCTCGTCCCAACGATAAGACTCACCCTCGGGCGATTCGATCTTGTTCCAACGATGGTCGCCTTCGAACACATCGGCGTAATTCTTGGCGAACATCTCCGGGCCGATGGTCGCTGCGATGGTGTCGCCGATTTCTTTGTTGCTCGGCCAAATATCGCGCAGATACACCGGCTGCCCGTCGCTGCCGATGCCGAGCGGTTCTTGGGTCAGGTCGATTTCGACCGTGCCGGCCAACGCGTAGGCGACGACCAACGGCGGCGAGGCGAGGTAGTTCATCTTTACCTCGGGATGCACGCGGCCTTCGAAATTGCGATTGCCCGACAGCACCGACGCGACCACCAGATCGCCTTCGGCGATGCCTTTCGAGACTTCGTCCGGCAACGGGCCTGAATTGCCGATGCAGGTGGTGCAGCCATAGCCGACGACGTAGAAACCGAGCGCTTCGAGATCGTCCAAGACACCGGCTTTTTTCAGGTAATCGGTGACGACGAGCGAGCCCGGGCCGAGCGAGGTCTTGACCCATGGCGCGGCTTTGAGGCCTTTCGCGACCGCATTGCGCGCGAGTAGGCCCGCACCGAGCATCACCGCCGGGTTCGACGTGTTGGTGCAGGAGGTGATCGCGGCGATCACCACCGAGCCATCGTTCAATTCGCAGTCTTGGTCGCGAATGCGGATCTTGGATATCGGCTTCGCGGCGAGATGCGTGGCTTGCGGTTGGCTACCGCCTTCCTCGACGAAATCGGACACTTGCATCGCCGCGGATTTCGCGCGGCGCGCAGCGGTCAACCCGCCGATGTTCTTCTGGAAATCGGCTTTGACGTCTTCCAGCAAGACGCGATCCTGCGGTCGTTTCGGTCCGGCCAGCGAGGGCCGGACATCGGCCAGATTCAATTCGAGCGTGGCCGAATAGGTCGCATGCGCTGTGGTCGCGTCGTGCCACAAGCCTTGCGCCTTGGCGTAGGCCTCGACCAGAGCAATCAGCGATTCCGGCCGTCCAGAAAGACGCAAGTAGGTCAGCGATTCCGCATCGATCGGAAAAATCCCGCAGGTCGCACCGTATTCCGGCGCCATATTGGCGATGGTGGCGCGGTCGGCCAGCGGCAAATGCTGCAGGCCGTCGCCGAAGAATTCGACGAACTTACCGACCACCCCCAACTTTCGCAGCATCTGAGTGACGGTGAGCACCAAATCGGTGGCGGTCGCGCCTTCGGGTAGCCTCCCGGTGAGTTTGAAGCCGACGACTTGAGGAATCAGCATGGAGGAGGGCTGGCCGAGCATCGCCGCTTCGGCCTCGATGCCGCCCACGCCCCAACCGAGCACGCCGATGCCATTGATCATCGTGGTATGAGAGTCGGTGCCGAAGACGGTGTCGGGGAACGCGAAGGTTTCGCCATCGATCTCCCGTTCCATCACGACGCGCGCGAGATGTTCGAGATTCACCTGATGCACGATGCCGGTGTTCGGCGGCACCACTTTGAAATTATCGAAGGCCTTCTGGCCCCAGCGCAGGAAGCTATAGCGTTCCTGATTGCGCGAAAATTCGATTTCGCCGTTGAGATCGAGCGCTTCGCGCTTACCGAAGACATCGACTTGTACCGAATGGTCGATCACCAGTTCCGACGGGATCAGGGGATTGATTCGCTTCGGATCGCCGCCGAGCGCGGCGACCGCATCGCGCATCGCCGCCAGATCGACGACGCAGGGGACGCCGGTGAAATCCTGCAGCACGACGCGTGCCGGCATAAAAGCGATCTCGGTGTCGGGTTCCTTCACGGCATCCCAGCGCGCGACCGCTTCGATGTGCTCGGGCAAGACGCTGACGCCATCTTCATGCCGAAGGAGGTTCTCCAGCAGAATTTTCATCGAATAGGGCAGTTTCGCGAGGATCTGCCCCGGGTTCGCGCCGGGCGCCAAGCGTTGCTCTAGCTTCGGGAGGCTGTAGTAGTGAAAAGAACGGCGGCCCAGATCGAGGCGGCTGCGGGTCGAGAAAGAATCGCGCACGACATTCTCCAGAGTTCGATGGATGCTCATATACCACGGATGCCGCAGTGGAGTATGCGCTAATAAACGGATACAATCTGCCTATATTCAATGGCTTATCGAATGGATTTCGGGCGCCGCACGGTCTTGATCGTAGTTGTCGATACAGTGCGCAGCCGAACTCCGAGCCTAATCCCATGCGCGGGCGGTCTCGCCCCGATGACCGACAGGAGTTTCTGATGCTCGCCGCTTACCGCCAACACGTTGCCGAACGCGCCGCTCTCGGCATTCCGCCGCTGCCGCTCACTGCACAGCAGACCGCCGAGGTCATCGAGTTGCTGAAGGCGCCGCCGGCGGGCGAGGGCGAATTCTTAGTCGATCTGATCGAAAACCGTGTGCCGGCCGGTGTCGATGACGCCGCGAAAGTGAAGGCTTCGTATCTCGCCGCCGTCGCTTTCGGCAAGGAAGTTTGCCCGCTGATGTCCCGCGAACGCGCCACCGAACTGCTGGGCACGATGCTCGGCGGTTACAACATCCATCCCTTGATCGAATTGCTCGACGACACGGTGGTCGGTGCGATCGCCGCGAGTGCGCTGAAGCACACCTTATTGATGTTCGATGCGTTCCACGACGTGGAAGAGAAGGCCAGGGCCGGCAACGCGAACGCTAAAGCCGTGCTGCAGAGCTGGGCCGACGCCGAATGGTTCACCAGCAAACCGGAAGTGCCGGCGTCGATGACGGTCACGGTCTTCAAGGTGCCCGGCGAAACCAACACCGACGACCTGTCGCCCGCGCCCGACGCGACCACGCGCCCGGACATCCCGATGCACGCGCTGGCGATGCTCAAGAACACTCGCGAAGGCGCGCCTTTCAAGCCTGAGGAAGACGGCAAGCGCGGCCCGATCCAGCAGATTCTCGATCTCAAGAACAAAGGCCATCTGGTCGCCTACGTCGGCGACGTGGTCGGTACCGGCTCCAGCCGCAAGTCCGCGACCAATTCGGTGCTGTGGTGGACCGGCGAGGATATTCCGTTCATTCCGAACAAGCGTTTCGGCGGCGTGTGCTTGGGCTCCAAGATCGCGCCGATCTTTTACAACACGATGGAAGACGCCGGCGCGCTGCCGATCGAACTCGACGTGTCGAAGATGGACATGGGCGATGTGGTCGAACTGCGCCCGTACGAGGGCAAGGCGCTGAAGAACGGCGAAGTGATCGCCGAATTTCAGGTCAAGTCGGACGTGCTGTTCGACGAAGTGCGCGCAGGCGGCCGTATTCCGCTGATCGTCGGCCGCGGTTTGACTGCGAAGGCGCGCGAATCGTTGGGCCTGCCGGCCTCGACCCTGTTCCGTTTGCCGTTGCCACCGGCCGAAAGCACCAAGGGCTTCTCGCTGGCGCAGAAAATGGTCGGTCGCGCCTGCGGCTTGCCCGAAGGGAAGGGCATCCGTCCGGGCGCTTACTGCGAACCGAAGATGACCTCGGTAGGTTCGCAGGACACCACTGGCCCGATGACCCGCGACGAACTCAAGGATCTGGCCTGCCTCGGCTTCTCCGCCGACCTGGTCATGCAGTCGTTCTGCCACACAGCGGCGTATCCGAAGCCGGTGGACGTGAAGACGCATCACACCTTGCCGGAATTCATCTCCACCCGCGGCGGCATCTCGCTGCGTCCGGGCGACGGCGTGATCCACAGTTGGCTCAACCGCATGCTGCTGCCCGACACCGTCGGCACCGGCGGCGATTCGCACACGCGTTTTCCGGTCGGTATTTCATTCCCCGCGGGTTCGGGTTTGGTCGCGTTCGCGGCCGCGACCGGGGTGATGCCGCTGGACATGCCCGAATCGGTGCTGGTCCGCTTCAAAGGCGAAATGCAGCCTGGCGTGACGCTCCGCGACCTGGTCAATGCGATTCCGCTGTACGCGATCAAGTCCGGTCTGCTCACAGTAGCGAAGCAAGGCAAGAAGAATATTTTCTCCGGCCGGATTCTCGAAATCGAAGGTCTGCCGAATCTCAAGGTCGAGCAGGCGTTCGAGCTGTCCGATGCCTCGGCCGAGCGTTCCGCCGCCGGTTGCACCGTGCATCTCAACAAAGAGCCGATCATCGAGTACATCAACAGCAATATCACCTTGCTGAAATGGATGATCGCCGAAGGCTACGCCGACGCCCGCTCGATCGCGCGCCGGATCAAGAAGATGGAAGCATGGCTGGCCGACCCGCAATTGCTGCAGGGCGATGCCGATGCCGAATACGCGGCGGTGATCGAGATCGATCTGGCCGACGTGCACGAGCCGATCGTCGCCTGCCCGAACGACCCGGACGACGTGAAAACGCTGTCCGACGTCGCCGGCGCCAAGATCGATGAAGTCTTCATCGGTTCGTGCATGACCAACATCGGCCATTTCCGCGCCGCCGCCAAGCTGCTCGAAGGCAAGCGCGATATCCCGACCCGCCTATGGGTCGCGCCGCCGACCAAGATGGACGCGTCCGAGCTGACGAAGGAAGGCCATTACGGCACCTTCGGCACTGCGGGCGCGCGCATGGAAATGCCGGGCTGCTCGCTGTGCATGGGCAACCAAGCGCAAGTGCGCGAGGGCGCGACCGTGTTCTCGACCAGCACCCGCAACTTTCCGAACCGTCTGGGCAAGAACGCGAACGTGTATCTGGGTTCGGCGGAACTCGCCGCGATCTGTTCGCGCCTCGGCCGTATTCCGACCAAGGCCGAATACATGGCCGACATGGGCGTGCTCGATGCGCAGGGCGCCGAGATCTATCGCTACATGAATTTCGATCAGATATCGGATTACAAGGACGTGGCGGATACCGTCACCGCTTGAAGACGCCGATAGAGCGGAGCGCAGTTCCGCTTGCAGCAAGAAGTAAGAAGTAAGAAGCCCGGCATAAGCCGGGCTTCTTCGTATCGTGGCTTGAATGAATCGATGCGTCGTTAAGGGCGCATCGACCGAGCGTCAAAACGGCAATTCGACCTGATCGATGTCTTCGCAACTGATGACGCGATTCGTACTGGAAGCGCCGGTGGTTCCGTACAGCGGAAAACCGCAGGGGCCATAAGCTTCGACGCCGACGAGCCCGCCGTTCGCGTCGTAATGACTCGTCACCGATACCGATTCCCAGGGCCAGTACGCGTAGGCCGCTGTCGCGGTCAGTGCCAGGCTGAAAGTCGTTGCCAAGAAGATTCGTGCGATGAAGTGCTTTTTCATTGAAAAATCCTTTTTCGTTGTATGTCGGGGGATCGGCGAGTCATAGGTCTCGCCGCTTAAACGCGACCGCGACCAAGTTCGGGCGCGATCACGACCGAGCATAGCAATTCCATTGCCTGATATGGCAACGGCCGAAGCCGGTGCCGTGGTGGTATGCGCAGATATTGTCGGCGAAAAATAGGATGTGTCAGCGTTTGAATGCCATGGACATGCTCAAGCCATTTCCACTTCGATCGCTTTCAACATCGCGCGACGGCTGAACGCGAAATCCCACAACGACCCGCCCATCTGCCGCCACAGCACCGCCGAACGTAGCGCGGCGAGCAGGAGGGCGCGGATTTCGGCCACGATATCCGCTTGTTGCAGGTAGTGCGGGTTGCCTTGCACGATCACCTTCGGCCGTAGTTGACTGATGGTCTCGGCATACACCTGGCCGAGGCGCGCGATCACATCGGGATGCGCACTGCCTTGACGTTCGGCTTTTTCGGCGAGGTCGAGGATGCTTTGTCGAATCAGCCCAGGCATTTCGCGATCGGCATCGAAGCGTCGCTCGATCTGCAACAAGGCCATACCGAGTTTCGGCAGCGCCGGGTCGCTACTGGTATTCGTCAGATATTCGCGTAGCAGCAACAAACCAGGGCGAATATGCGTGGCGCCGCCGTAGACGGCCGCGGTATTCGGTGCGTCGAGTCGAAACACGCTGTCGAGCACGCACAGTTCCATCGCGGCATCGGCATGCCCGGTTTCGGCGATCTGGCGCACCACGCGTAACGACTGCAATACGCCGCCGAGGGCGAGGACACGGGAATGCACATCCATGGTCATAGCGAAACGGTTCTCGAAAACGTCGATAAAAACAGGGAATCGGACAGGGTGCTGCGTCTGGGATCGAGCTCGGCGTCAGTGGCTGCGATCACGGCGCCGCCGACACAGACCTCGTCACGGTACAGCACCAGCGATTGTCCGGGCGTGACCGCGCGCTGCGGGCGGGCGAAACGCACGTCCACGGTGCCCTCTTCGCGAACGGCGACCTCGCAGGGCTCGTCCGCTTGGCGGTAGCGGGTTTGCGCGGTGCAGTCGAAACGAGTGCCGGGCGGCACGCCAGCGATCCAATGCATCGCTTCAGTGCGCAAACGTTGCGACTGCAGCCAGGGCGAGTCGGTGCCTTGATCGACGATCAATCGGTTCGTCTGCACGTCTTTGCCGACCACGAACCACGGCGCCGCCGCAAAACCGCGCACGCCGCCGATCTGCAGGCCCTCGCGTTGGCCGAGCGTGAAATAGAACACGCCGGGATGGGTGCCGACGCGGCGGCCATCGGGCGTCACGATATCGCCGGGTTTCGCCGGCAAATACTGCGAGAGGAATTCGCGGAAATCGCGCTCGCCGATGAAACAGATACCGGTGGAATCTTTCTTCGCCGCGGTGGGCAGTCCCGCTTCGGTCGCAAGCCGGCGGACCTCGGTTTTTTGCAGATCGCCGAGCGGGAACAAGGTGGCTGCCAACTGGGTTTGTCCGAGCTGATGCAGAAAGTAACTTTGATCCTTGCTGCGATCCACCGCGCGCAGCAACTGCCACTGGCCGCCGACGCAGCGCACGCGGGCGTAATGCCCGGTGGCGATGAATTCTGCGCCCAGCGCGTGCGCGGCATCGAGAAAATGCTTGAACTTGATCTCGCGGTTGCAGAGCACGTCCGGATTGGGCGTGCGGCCCGCGGCGTATTCGGCCAAGAAATGCTCGAACACACCGCCCCAGTATTCTTGCGAGAAATCGCGGAAGTGAATCGGTAGCCCCAGTCGGCCGCTGACCGCGACCGCATCGCGACGATCGTCCTCGGCGCGGCAATCGCCACTGCCGTCGTCGGCCCAGTTCCGCATGAACAATCCTGCGACCGTTGAACCAGCGACGCTGCGACCAGGGTCGGTCAGCGCTTGATCGCGCAGCAGCAGTGCGGCGACCGAGGAATCGACCCCGCCCGACATACCGACGATGATGCGAGGCCCGCTCACTGCGCCGCTCACAGCAAATGCTGCACCAGCGACAGCGGCGAACGCCGGCCGGCCAGATGATCCGAGACCGCTTGCCACACGAGGGGGCTGCGATGGCGTTCGCGGGCATCGAGTAATTCGTCCGGCGCCATCCACAGCGCGCGAACGATGCCCTCGTCCAAACGCCGCTCCGGGTCGTGTCGAACTGGTTCGGCGGCGAAGGCGAAACGTAAGTAGTGACGGCCGCCGCTGCCATCCGGCTGCAGCGGCGCTTTCCATTGATAAGCGCCGACGAATGCGGTGAGTCGAACATCCCAGCCGGTTTCTTCTCGGGTTTCGCGCATGGCGGCTTCGAGCAGGCTTTCGTCGGGTTCCAGATGCCCCGCCGGCTGGTTGAGCACCAGTCGACCATTCACGCGTTCTTCCACGCAGAGCAAGCGCCCATCGTCGACCACGACCGTGGCGACGGTGACGTCGGGCTGCCAGAAACGGCCTTCGCGATAACTCACTCGATCACCTGCGCTGCACTCGGGGGAATGGCCTGCATGCATCCGAGACGGGGAATGCTACCGAGACCTGGATGGGGGAGACCTGGCGCGCTTACAAGTCGTCGCGGTCGCCGCTGATTTCCATTTCCATGTCGTCCGCCGTTTGCGCCGCGATATCCATCGCCGCTTCGAGCTGGACGGCATCCAAGCTGTCGGGCAGTTTCAAGACGAAATACAGGACATCGCCTTGCAGCTCCCAACTTCCGAGTTTGTTCTTGCGGCTTTCGGCCATGAGTTCGAGCGCCTTGGCGCCGTCGATACGGTCTTTCTCGACCCGGCCGGCGGGCGAAAACACCTCACGAACCTTGAAGCCACCGACGGTTTCGGTGGACCCCGAAACGAATACCAACTGCGAGCGTTTTTCTTTGCTGTAGGAGTAGGTAATTTTGAAATCGCCATCGCCGTCGACTTCGTATTTCATGCCGCGGGAGTCCAGTCGGCTCTTGACCGATGGATCCCCAGCATTTTGCGCGACAACGGGCAGCGCAAGCGCGAGCGATAGCAGAGTGAAGGTCGTGCAGGAAAGAAGATCACGGTTGAGCGAACGGCGCATGACGAGCCCCATGAGTAAATGAGCCTCCATTGTGGGCTGAGCGGGTAGGCCGCGTCCAATCGTGATTCGACGATGCCCGGACACCGCCGCTAAGCACCGGCCCCGGGTTCGGCGGCATGCGTGTGATCGTTTGCGCGGGATATCTGTACGGCCTTTGTCGGGATGCGAAAAAGCCCTGTTTTTTCGCATGAAAACCTGGGACGTTCGCAATCGCCGAACGCTCGCCGGCGCGTGCGGCGATCCGTGCATCCCAGCCTCGTTCTCGAGGCGCCATCGACAGGAGTGTCTACCATGAAATCGTCTCTTCTCAGCTTATTCGTCGCTGCGATCGGTCTCCTTTCGCTCAGCCACAGCCCCACTGCCCAGGCGGCCGCCAACGCCAATTTCCAAGGGCGATGTCAGTGGAATGCGACGTTCACGCAGTTTTCTTGCAATTTCGACGCCCAGCGCCCGGCATCGAGCCCATCGAGCTGTCCGGGCTCGTTCGTCTGGAAGTACCAATGGGATTTCGACGACGGCTCTACGCTGTTGACCGGTAATCCACTCGTTAGCCACACCTTCCCGAACAATCAAGACCGTTTCGTCAGCCTGAATGTGATTTGTTGGAGCGGCGAGACGGCGACACGTTTGCGTCACGTTTGCACCCAGTTCGGGACCCTCGGTTGCCTCAAAGTCAACGGAACTTGGAACTGATCGTTGCAGCCGCGCGATCCTCGGCCACGATCGCGCGGCATTTCCACACGACGAAGCGCTGGCCTCCGGCGCGTGCATGCAAGCCGGCTTCGTCTCGCCTGGATCGCAGCAGGAATGCTGAGGGATCCACTGTCTTCCGAACCTTTCGATCTCGGTAGCGCTACCGCGAAGATCCAGGTTCGCGCGTCCCGTCCACTGAATCGCCTTATAATTCGCCGATGACCGGCCCCCACGACCCCTCGCACGAGCACGACCACGGCGTCGCCCTTGAGGTCAGCAAACCCGAATTGCAACGGCCGCCGCTGTATTCGGTGTTCCTGCTCAACGACGATTACACCCCGATGGATTTCGTGGTCGAAGTGCTGACGCGTTATTTCAATATGAACCTCGAAAAAGCGACGCAGGTCATGCTTCACGTGCATACCCGCGGCCGCGGCGTCTGCGGGGTCTTTACGCGCGAGATCGCCGAGTCCAAAGTCGCCCAAGTGAACGACTATGCGCGCCTGAATCAACACCCTTTGCTTTGCACGATGGAAAAGGCGTAGCGTAGACAAAAGGGGGCGGAAAGGCCCTGTGCGGGACATCCCGCGCGAGTCGATCCGGACAGGCATGGAAAAACCGTGCGCTGCCCCCACGTTGCAGAGCAAGTCGTCAGGAGGCCAGCGCCCCATGTTCAGCAAAGATCTCGAATACGCTATCGGCCAGTGCTACAAGCACGCCCGCGAGGCGCGTCACGAGTACATGACCGTCGAGCATCTGCTGATCGCGCTGCTCGATAACCCGTCCGCGGAAAGCGTGCTCAAAGCCTGCAGCGCCGACTTCCAGCAATTGCGTCGGGATTTGGAGCATGCGATCGCTTCGTCCGTCTCGACGCTCGCCGATGACGACGCCCGCGACACCCAGGCGACGCTCGGTTTTCAGCGCGTGCTGCAGCGCGCGGTCTATCACGTCCAATCCTCCGGCAAGACCGAAGTCACTGGCGCGAATGTGCTGGTCGCGATCTTCGGCGAGAAGGATTCCTATGCCGTTTATTACCTCAACCAGCAGGGCATTACTCGCCTGGACGTGGTGAATTACCTTTCCCACGGCATCGCCAAGACCGGCGATGGCAGCGAGCCGCAGAATAGCGAGTCCAACGAGCAAAACAGCGAGTCCGAAGCGGGCGAGGGCAAGAGCGACCCGCTGGCGGAATTCACCAGCAATCTCAACGCACTCGCCCGAGAGGGCAAGATCGACCCGCTGGTGGGCCGCGCCGAGGAAATCGAGCGCACCATCCAGGTGCTGTGCCGTCGTCGCAAGAACAACCCGCTGTACGTCGGCGAAGCCGGTGTCGGTAAGACCGCGCTAGCCGAAGGCTTGGCCAAGCGCATCGTCGATGGCGAAGTGCCGGATGTGCTCGAAGGCGCGACGATCTATTCGCTCGACCTCGGCGCCCTGGTCGCCGGCACAAAGTACCGCGGCGATTTCGAGAAGCGGCTGAAGTCCGTGCTCGCCTCACTGAAGAAGATTCCGCAGGCGGTGCTGTTCATCGACGAGATCCATACCATCATCGGTGCCGGCTCGGCCAGCGGCGGCACGATGGACGCGAGCAATCTGATCAAGCCCGCGCTCGCATCCGGCGAGCTGCGCTGCATCGGCTCGACCACGTTCCAGGAATACCGCGGCATCTTCGAGAAAGATCGCGCGCTAGCGCGCCGCTTCCAGAAAATCGATATCGTCGAACCGACCATCAGCGAAGCGGTGGAAATCCTGCGCGGTTTGAAATCGAAGTACGAAATCCACCATGGCGTGACCTACGCCGACGATGCGATCCAAGCGGCGGTCGATCTTTCGGTCAAGCATATCAACGACCGTTTATTGCCCGACAAAGCCATCGATGTGATCGACGAAGCCGGTGCGCGGCAACAATTGTTGCCGATCGAAGCGCGCAAGACACGCATCGATATCGAAGACGTGGAGACCATCGTCGCCAAGATGGCGCGTATCCCGGCCAAGCAAGTCAGCGCTTCGGACAAAGACGTGCTGCAGCATCTGGAACGCAACCTCAAGATGGTGATCTTCGGCCAAGACCCGGCGATCGAAACGCTGACGTCGGCGATCAAGCTGGCGCGCTCGGGACTGGCCAATCCGGATAAACCGATCGGCAGCTTCCTCTTCGCTGGCCCAACCGGTGTCGGCAAAACCGAAGTGACGCGCCAACTCGCACTCCAGCTCGGGATCGAACTGGTGCGCTTCGATATGAGCGAATACATGGAGCCGCATTCGGTGAGTCGCTTGATCGGCGCGCCCCCGGGTTATGTCGGTTTCGATCAAGGCGGCCTGTTGACCGAGAAGGTCGTGAAGACGCCGCATTGCGTGCTGCTGCTCGACGAAGTCGAGAAAGCGCATCCGGATATCTTCAATATCCTGCTGCAGGTGATGGACCGCGGCATTTTGACCGACACCAACGGCCGCGAAGCCAATTTCCGCAACGTGATCGTGGTGATGACCACCAATGCCGGCGCCGCGCAGGCGGCCCGTCGTTCTATCGGCTTCACCAAGCAAGATCACTCGACCGATGCGATGGAAATCATCCGTCGCAGTTTCAGCCCGGAATTCCGTAACCGTCTTGATGCGATCGTGCAGTTCCAGTCGTTAGGGTTCGACCACATTCTGCGCGTGGTGGACAAGTTCCTGATCGAACTGGAAGCGCTGTTGCACGAGAAGAACGTATCGCTGTCGGCGACGTCGATCGCCCGCGATTGGCTTGCCGAGCACGGTTTCGACCCGCAGATGGGTGCGCGACCCATGGCACGGGTCATCCAGGACAAGATCAAGCGTCCGCTCGCCGATGAGTTGCTGTTCGGCAAGTTGTTGAAAGGCGGACGGGTCACGATCGATGTGCGCGACGACGAACTCGTGGTCGAAGCCTTCGCCGAGCCCGAGAAATTATTGCCTGCCGTGGTGGATTGATTCGGATTTCAGGCGGTTCAACGGACCCGTGCTGGCGTACTCGGCACGGCCGTTTGGGAGGCTAGGTCGTACATCGTCGATGAGACGAATCCCATTTCGATGCGCGCCCACGAAAAAAACGCGCCCGACCCAGAGGTCGAGCGCGTTCGGTATCGATTCGTTTGAGAGTCCGCGATCGCGCCAGCGGCGCGAGCGATCTCACTTCATGCGGTAGGTGATCCGGCCCTTGGTCAGGTCGTAAGGCGTCATTTCGACTTTCACCTTATCGCCGGTCAGGATACGGATGTAGTTCTTACGCATACGTCCGGAGATGTGGGCGATGATTTCGTGCCCATTCTCCAGCTTGACCCGAAACATGGTGTTCGGGAGGGTTTCGGAGACCGTACCTTCGAATTCGATGACGTCGTCTTTCGCCATGCGTTTTGAGCTGCCGTAATAAATCCCAGGCGGGTGCCCAGGCAAGCCGCGCATTCTGCCACGCGAACGGCTGTGGCGCAAAAAAAACCGTGATTCTCAGGCCAAATCGGCGGCAGGGCGGACACCGAACGCATCGCTCCAGCTTCCGACGTGCCCCGGATGCGCGGATAGGGCCTTCACCTCGGCTAGAAACCGGCTCCGCGGCCAGGGTTCCGCGCCAAGACTCATGAGATGCGGGTTCTCGACCTGACCGTCGATCAACGGCCAGCCCCATTCGCGTAAATGTTGCGCGAGCGCACCGAGCGCGACTTTGGAGCCGCCCGGGGCCAGGCTGACCATGCTTTCGCCGAAGAACATCTGCCCGATCGCCACGCCATAGAGCCCGCCGACCAAACGCAGATCGGATCGATCCGGCCGCTCGTTGTCGAAGACTTCGATGCTATGGGCATGGCCGAGACGATGCAGGGCGAGATAGGCCTCTCGCATCTCAGGGGTGATCCACGTGCCGTCTTGGCCGTGCCGAGGCGTACCGCTGCAGGCGTCGACGACCGCAGCGAATGCGGTATCCGCCCGCACCACCCAGCTGCTGCTACGGAGGGATCGCCGAAAACGCTTCGCAAGACGGAACGTGTCGGTGCGGAACACGACGCGCGGATCCGGGCACCACCAGAGGATCGGGTCGCCCTCGGAATACCAGGGAAAAATGCCATGGTGATACGCGTTCAGCAGCCGATCGGGGTGCAGATCGCCGCCCATCGCGAGCAGGCCGTCGGGATCGGCGAGCGCTTGCTCTGCGGGCGGAAACGGCGCGTCCGGGGATGCATCGAGACGAGGCAGGCGAACGATCATGCCGATGCCGCGTTTCGCGTCGCGCGGAACGGCGAACGCTCGTGGAGTTCTTGCGCGAATCCGCGCACGGCAAGAGCCTCTTCATCGCACCAGCGACGCAATGCGACGGCGAATGCGGGGTCGGCGATCCAATGTCGGCTATGGACGAGGGTAGGGAGGAATCCGCGGTCGATTTTGTGTTCGCCTTGAGCGCCGGGCTCGAACCTGTTCAAACCTTCGCGCAGACAGTATTCGATGCCTTGGTAGTAACAGGTTTCGAAATGCAGGCTAGGCAGCGTGCGCGAGGCGCCCCAATAGCGTCCGAATAGCGTCTCGGCACCGCGAAGGCATAGCGCACCGGCGATGGTTTCGTCTTGATGATCGGCGAGGATGAACAATAACTGTCGCGGCATCGTGCGCGCGAGGTGCGACAGGAAGCCGAGCGTCAGCGCAGGCGAGTTGCCGTAGTCGGCGAAGGTCTGCAGATAGAACCCGTGCATCGCCGCCAAATCGGCTTCGCTGGCTTCGTCGCCATGCACGATCCGGAACCTCACACCGGCCTTCGCCACCTTCGCGCGTTCCTGGCGGATGTTCTTACGATGCTTGTGATCCATCGCGCCGAGAAACGCATCGAAATCCTGCCATTGCGCGTCGTTACGCCAGTGATACTGCACGTCTGCGCGTGCGAGCCACGGGTTAGTCGCATTCGACGCGTCGCGATCGCTCGCCTCGAAGTCCGCGATTTCATCGGTTTCGTGGAAATTGACGTGCGCGGACGACCAGCCGCGTTCGCGCACGAGCGTGCGCATCGCATCGACCAATGCCGCACGCGCGGACGCATCCCGCGCGAGTAAGCGCGGACCGGTCACGGGCGAATAGGGCACGGCGCAGAGCCATTTCGGGAAATAGTCGCGGCCGTAATGGGCATACGCACGCGCCCACGCATGATCGAATACGAATTCGCCGTGCGAATTGGTCTTGAGATACCCCGGCGCAGCGGCGATCAGCGTCTCGTCGTCCCAGAGCGTCAGATGCTGCGGCGTCCAACCCCAGTCTTCGCGCAAGCAACTGTGTACTTCCAAGCCACTCAGAAACGCGTGCGCAACGAAAGGGTTATGGCCGTCGTGGAGGGAGTCCCAAGCCGATGGCTCGACATCGTTCAAGGACCCTATGACGACGGCTTGCATGCCAACACCTTATGCCGAAAGGAAATACCGCACTTCGTCTCTACCGATCGAATCAGTGGGCGAGCGTCAGTGCTCTTTGTCCAAGAACTTCTCGGCATCCAGCGCCGCCATACAACCGAAGCCGGCCGAGGTGATCGCCTGCCGATACACCTGATCGGCGACATCGCCTGCGGCGAACACGCCAGCGACCGAGGTCTGCGTCGCATTGCCGTCGAGACCGGTCTGGATATTGAGATAGCCGTTCTTCATCGCCAGCTGGCCCTCGAACAGCGTGGTGTTGGGCGTATGGCCGATCGCGACGAAGAAGCCGTGGATCGCGATGTCGCGGGTGCCGCCGTCTTGCATCGATTTCACGCGGATGCCGGTGACGCCGGCATCGTCGCCGAGCACTTCGTCGACGGTGTGATGCCAAACGGTTTCGATCTTGCCGGCGGCGACCTTCGCGAATAGCTTGTCCTGCATGATTTTCTCGGCGCGCAGCGTGTCGCGACGGTGAACCAAATACACCTTGCGTGCGATGTTCGACAGATACAGCGCTTCTTCGACCGCAGTATTGCCGCCGCCGATCACCGCGACGTCTTGATCCTTGTAGAAGAAACCGTCGCAAGTGGCGCAGGCGGATACGCCGCGGCCCATGTATTTCTGCTCCGATTCGATGCCCAGATACTTAGCGGTCGCACCGGTGGCGATGATCAACGCGTCGCAACTATATTCGCCGCTGTCGCCCTTGAGCCGGAACGGTCGTTGCGACAGATCGGCGGTGTGGATGTGGTCGAAGACCACTTCGGTTTCGAAGCGTTCGGCATGCGCCTGCATGCGCGCCATCAAGTCCGGGCCCATCAAGCCGTGCGCGTCGCCCGGCCAGTTGTCCACTTCGGTCGTCGTCATCAGTTGCCCGCCCATCTGCATGCCGGTGATGACCATAGGCTTGAGGTTAGCGCGCGCGGCGTAGACGGCGGCGGTCCAGCCGGCAGGGCCGGACCCGAGAATGATCAACTTGGAATGCTTAGCGGTGCTCATAGCGACTCGATGCGAAGTAGAGGGGGCGCCCGGGGATCGGCTGAGCGCAAGAGAGGAGATTGTAGCCAAGGGAGTCGGGATCAAGCTGACCGGTTGCGCGCCAACGTAACGGTGCATCCCGGCTGGACGGCTTTACCAATCTTCGTGATTGGGCAACAGCCCGCGCAATTCGGCTTCGGTGAGATTGCGCCATTGACCGGGCTTAAGGCGGCCGAGTTTGATCGTTCCGATTCGGACGCGGATCAGTTGTTTGACGCGGTAGCCGAAGTGCGCCGCCATCAAGCGGATTTGCCGGTTCAGGCCTTGCACCAGCACGATCCGAAAACCGACGGGGCCGATCTTGCCGGTTTTGCAGGGCAGGGTGGTCTGGCCATGCAGCGGCACGCCGCGGCTCATGCCGCGCAGGAAGTCGTCGGTCACCCGATGGTTCACCGCGACCAAGTATTCCTTTTCCAGCTTGTTCTCGGCGCGTAGGATCGCGTTGACGATATCGCCGTTGCTGGTCAGCAGAATCAGGCCTTCCGAGTCCTTGTCGAGGCGGCCGATCGGGAAAATACGCTCCTCGTGATCGACGAAATCGACGATGTTGCCTTTGACATCGGCCTCGGTGGTGCTGGTGATGCCCACCGGCTTGTTCAGAGCGATGTACACGTGGCGGCGTTTCCCCTTGGCCGCGGTGCGTGGGCGCAGCGTCTGCCCGTCGATCTGCACCTCATCGCCCTCGGCGATCTCCGCACCGATGCGCGCGCGCTGGCCGTTGACCGTGATCCGGCCTTCGCCGATCAGCCGATCGGCCTCGCGGCGCGAGCAATAACCGGTGTCGGTGATGTGTTTGTTGAGGCGCATGGTCACTTCTCTGCACTTGCGGCTTTCGTCGCTGCTTGAAGTCGATCGTAGGCCTGCCGTTGATAGCTATCGTCGGGATTCGCGACTTTTAAGAATCGCTGGATTATCTCGATGTCAGCGGACTTGCCCAGCAGCTCATGCGATTGGATACGCATCAGCCATCCGCGGCCGTCGTTCGGATACTCAGCAATTAGCCGGTCGATATGCGGTTTGGCTGCCGCAACCCGATCTTTTTCGGGAAGATCCTCTGTATGCAACTGCGCCATCGCGAGAGCGCTCAGGCTTCTTTGTCGGTATCGAGCGTCGTTCGCCGCGATCGACCATTCCTGGATCGCTTGGGGTAAACGTCCAGCTCGGTGAAGCACACTGCCGAATTGAAAATGCCACAGGCCGTTCGATGGCTCGATTTCAGTTGCGCGTTGCGCGTACGGCAATGCCCACTCCGGCTCGCTGACGCCAACATAGCGCGCGATCGTGCCGTTACTCCACGCCGTTCCTGACGAAAATCGCTGTGACTGGAGCAGATACGACACGGCGCGCCACGTATCTGGTGATCCGTCGCTTGGACTGAGCGCGAGCCGCGCGGCATCGATGAGATAGTCCTCGCTGGTGCCGATCGAAATCGCCATCGTAAGCACATCGTTCGTTTCGCGCGTGTAGACGCCTTCGTTAAGCAACATATCGCCGCGGTCGCCAAAAGGCGCCGCCGTATGAATCGCGAGATGCGGCCGCTTTTCGATGTAGGCATCGAGTTCTCTAGCGAAAGCGAGCATCGCTTCGTAGGACCCACCCCAGCGCGGCTGCAGCGATTGCATGCGCATGCCTGCCATGTCGACACATCCGGGGTCGTGCGCTCGCGCACCGGCAATCGCTTCGGTTTCCAGGTCGGCCCTCGAATTCAGCATCGCGATATTGAGCAAGCCAGGGTAAGCGGGCATCAGCTTCGGGTTTTTCGCGATCGCGTCCCGATATAGCGGTATCGCCTGCTCGATCAGATCTTCCATTCGCTGGAGTTTCTCGCTTGGCGTTCGGGCGATGACGTCATTGCCTCGTGCTTCTGTTGCCGAAACGCGAAGAAAAGTTGCACGCGCCAATAGGGCATATGCACTCTTCGGTGCTGCATCGAGCCAACGCTGGGTTATCCGACCCACCTCCGCAGAGACGATCCCGAACTTATCGAAAAACGTGTGGATATCCTCGCCGGCATGCTCCTTAGAGAAGTGCTTGGCCAAATAACCATCGATCTGCGCATCCAGACCTTTCAGATCGCCGCGATCGAGATATCCATCGACTTCGGGCAGGCCGATCGTTTCGATCGCATGGTAGCGACAATGAGCCTCGGCATGCCCGGCAGGCCAACGATTATCGGGGAGATCGGGATAGGCAAGACAACGCTGCAGGCGGTCGACGATCTTGTCCGCCTCACGTGCGCGAATCTGATATTCACGCCATGGTTCGGGCCCGTTGACCATCAACACGGCCTTCGGCTTATCTGGAATCGGCGGCAGCGGGCTGACTTCGGCACGCGCACCAAGAGCGGTAGCGGCTAACGCGAGACCCGCCCTCGCCATGAATAAGGGTTTCATCGATTTCTCAACAGCGCATCAGGCGTCGGGATGTTAACCGACCTTGATGGGGGATCGCTCAGTCGGTGACTCGTTGGTCTTCCTATCCCACAGCTTGCGTGTCACGCAGGCTGTAGCGGATATAGACCGTGTGAGGCCAGTTGAACCCTCGGAGGATCACCGCACTGGTTGCGATTCCGGGGATAATGCCGCGGCTGGCCTGCGACCAGTCGCATGACGAAATCGCGGCAAGGTATCGCTCGCGGCGCGATATGCCAGCTTCGCCTCCGCCTCCGCAATTTATCCCTGTAAGTAATCCCTGTAAGATCAGACCTCTAGACAGACTTCTTAAGGCATTCCGACACGGTGGCTCGCGAAATCTCCGAACGCAGCGGCAAGCAGAAACGCCGAGAACCCGCCGAGGCGGCGACGCCAAACCCGCGTCGCCAAAGGCTCGTGCGCGATATCGCGATGATCATGATCGCGCCCTTTCTGCTGTACCTGCTAGTCACGCTCTTTACCTTCTCGCCCAGCGACCCGGGTTGGTCGCACTCCGGCAGCGTGACTGCGCCGCTGCAAAATGCGGGCGGACGGGTCGGGGCCTTCTTGGCCGATGTCCTGTTGTATCTCTGCGGTTATGTCGCGTTCGTACTGCCGCTCATCCTCGGTGCGATCGCCTGGATCGCCTTGTTCGGCATGGATACCGACGGCGACGGCGAGGCGGACCTCGGTCCAGCGCTCCGGTTGATCGGTATCGTCGGTTTCTTGATCGCGAGCACCGGGTTGCTGCATCTGAAGATCGGCGCCGCGACCGGGTTCTCGGCCGGCTCGGGCGGTATTCTCGGTCGGCTGGTCGGCGATGCGATGTTGAGCGGCTTCGGCATGATCGGTGGCAATTTGTTCTTGATCGCGCTGTTTTTGATCGCGGTCACGCTGGCGACGGGGCTGTCTTGGCTGACGGTGATGGACAAGATCGGCGCCTGGGTGCTGATGATCCCGCCGCTGTTCCGCAAGAGCACCCAACAGGCCAGCGAATGGCAGGCCGCGCGCGCGATGCGCGAAGAGCGCGAGGAAGTGCGCAAAGTCGAAACCGAGAAGCGCGCGAAGCGCGAGCCGGTAAAGATCGAACCGCCCGCAGCGGCGGTGGTGGAGAAAAGCGAACGCGCCAAACGAGAGCAGCAGATCCCGCTGTTCAACGTCGGCGATGGCAGCGGCATTCCGCCGTTGTCGCTGTTGGACGACCCGAAACCGCAACCGAAGGGTTACGACGAGGAGACCCTCGAAACGATCTCGCGCCAGATCGAATTCAAACTCAAAGACTTCCGCATCGATGCGCAGGTCGTCGGCGCCTATCCGGGGCCGGTCATCACGCGCTTCGAGATCGAACCAGCGCCGGGCGTGAAGGTCAGCCAGATCAGCTCGCTCGACAAGGACATCGCCCGCGGCCTGAGCGTGAAGTCGGTGCGCGTGGTCGATGTGATCCCGGGCAAATCGGTGATCGGTTTGGAAACGCCGAACACCAAGCGCGAGATGATTTATCTCAGCGAACTGTTGCGCTCGAAGGAATACGACAAATCGCCCAGCCCGCTGACGCTTGCGTTAGGCAAGGACATCGCCGGCAGGCCGACGGTCGCGGATCTCGCGCGCATGCCACATTTGTTGGTGGCCGGCACCACGGGCTCGGGCAAATCCGTCGCGGTCAATGCGATGGTGTTGTCGCTGCTGTACAAAGCCAGCGCGAAAGAATTGCGGATGCTGATGATCGATCCGAAGATGCTCGAGCTCAGCGTTTATCAAGGTATCCCGCATCTGTTGGCGCCGGTCGTCACCGACATGAAGGAAGCGGCGAATGGTTTGCGCTGGTGCGTGGCCGAAATGGAGCGCCGCTATAAATTGATGAGCGCAGTCGGTGTGCGCAATCTCGCCGGTTTCAATAAGAAGGTGAAAGACGCACAAGACGCCGGCCAACCGCTGCTGGACCCGCTGTTCCGCCCGAACCCGGAATTGCAAGAAGCGCCACCGGCTTTGGAGCCGATGCCCTTCATCGTCATCTTCATCGACGAGTTCGCCGACATGATGATGATCGTCGGCAAAAAAGTAGAGGAGTTGATCGCCCGTCTCGCCCAGAAAGCGCGTGCGGCCGGCATCCATCTGATCCTGGCGACGCAGCGCCCGTCGGTCGATGTCATCACCGGTTTGATCAAAGCGAACATCCCGACGCGCATCGCGTTCCAAGTCTCGAGCAAGATCGATTCGCGCACGATTCTCGATCAAAGCGGCGCGGAAACATTGCTCGGCCACGGCGACATGTTGTATCTGCCGCCGGGCACAGCGATGCCAGAGCGCGTGCATGGCGCTTTCGTCAGCGACGAAGAAGTGCATCGCGTCGTCGAAAATCTCAAGCGGACCGGCGGCGCGCCCGATTACATCGAAGGCGTGTTGGAAGAAGTGCAGTTGATGGGCGATGGCGTGATCGTCGGCCCGACCGGTTTGCCGGAGAGCGGTAGCGGTGCGGGGGACGAAAGCGACCCGCTCTACGACGAGGCGGTGAAGATCGTTACCGAGACGCGTCGCGCTTCGATCTCGGGCGTGCAGCGACGCTTGAAAATCGGCTACAACCGTGCCGCGCGATTGGTCGAGGCGATGGAAGCCGCGGGTGTCGTGTCGCCGCCTGAGCACAACGGCGATCGTACGGTGCTGGCGCCGCCGCCGAGATAGATCGCCGATCGCGCCGCCGAAGCGGCGCCACTGAAACAGGCTCCATGCGCACTAGGGTCCTCAGAGCGCGCAATCATCTCTCGGCACTGTGTCGGAGTACTGCGTACGAACGCCCCATTCCAAATAGCGTAGACCTTCGCAGGTGATGACGTCCCTGCCGACGTATTCGGTTCGTGCAGCATCCGCGAAGTAGTAGATCACCGCCGGTTCTGCCAGTGGCGGGCGCGGTGGTTTGGCGACGACTGCGCCAGTTGCGATGCTGATCGCCATCAGTGCGAGATAAATCGTACGTTTGATGCTTCTCATGGTGCTCTCCATATTCTTGATGCAGCCATAGCGACTGCGAAGCGAATGTGCGCCATCCGATCGATCTTGCAATGTGCCTGTTCGCATCGTGACTGACGACCGTCTGCATTTCGCCACGGTGTCGTTCGGGCTAACGAGAAAGAAAATTCTTTTCCTGTTTTTAGATAGTACGCACAGCCGCCGGCAGCCGATCACGAGTCGCTTCGGCGATTATCGAACGGGACGCGATTGCCATCGGCATTCTTGTATCCTTATCGTCGCTGCGCAAACGCTACCCGTAGACGGCGCGTATCGCAGGGCCGAACGAACGATCATTCCGGAATCGGCGGCGGGCAATAGAAGAACCCTGATCGTTGTAGGTGGTTTCGTACCGAAAGCGAAGTAAATCATGCTGTTGAAGCCAATGTTCTCGCTGCCCACTTCGTACATCATCGAAGAATTCGAGTAGTACGTGATGATGCCGGATAGCTTCGGCGGAAGCGCTGGGACTTTACGGTAATGGCACCAATCGCCACGCTTGGGTCCAATAGGGCAAAATAGGCCACTCTCTTGAAATTCTTCAACGTCATGAGCGATCTCCACACGGTACGCAACCCCATCGGTTGCCGCTCGTACTTAAAGCGCGGGTCGGGCATTGGCTTGAACCATATCGCCGATGTGGTGCGTGCAATCCGCATTCAGCGAATGTCCTTCAGACTCTGCACGACGTCCTCCCGGAATACCCGTATGCGTCCCAGTGCCGCCTCCATACTCTTGACGTTCTCGCTCGTACTCGCGTCGATCGGCCCTGCCGCCGCAGGCGGGCGCGATTCCCTCAACGCATTCACTAAAGGCCTGAAGGGATTGGAAGGCCAGTTCGCCCAGCAGGTGTTCGATAGCAAGGGCAAACGTAAGGAAAGCAATAGCGGCCAAGTCGCGGTGTCGGCGCCACGACTGTTCCGGTGGGAATATCTCAAACCGTTCCGTCAGGTAATCGTCGCCGACGGTAAGCAGGTCTGGGCCTACGACCCGGAATTGAAGCAAGCCAGCGTACGTGCGCAAGGCTTAGAGGAACAGAACAGCCCGCTCGCGGCGTTGATCGATCCGCAGCGTTTGGATCGCGATTTCAACGTCAAAGAGACCGGCGCATCGTCAGGGCTGGAATGGTTGGAACTCACACCAAAACTCGCTCAGGACTCGAGTTTCCAACGCGCGCGGCTCGGCTTCGATAAGACCGGACTGGCGCGCATGGAAGTGTTGGACGCATTGGGCCAACGTACCGAAATTACCTTCAGCGGTTGGAAACGCAACCCGAAATTTGCGGCTAAAACCTTCCGCTTCACGCCGCCGAAAGGCGTCGATGTCGTCGGCAGTCGATGAGGCGATCGATGCGATGAACGACGCCGGATATTTTCGTATCCGGCGTCGTTAGCTTCACATCAGAAAAAGCCGCAGGTATCGGTGAGGGCGCCGCCGCTGGAATCCACGCCACCGTTGGTGTCCCACTGGAAGTTGATGCCAGAGCCTGTGCCTTTCAACGTGACGTCGGCGCGCGCGGTTCCGGTAAAGGTATGCGTGCATTTGGTTTCGGAAATGGCTTTCCCCGAGCGGCCGGTCGTGCCGGTCGAGTGCTTCCATCCGCAGTCGGTGCCGTAGCCTAACGACCCATAGGCGCTCGATGAATTGCTATAGCCGTACATCGCCGGGTTGCAACTGGAGTTGCAAGTGATACCGGTTTGCTGCCCGCCGAGGGATTTGGATACCAGCGTAATGCCAAAGACGTTCTTGTAGGTGACAGTACGTGCGCTCCAAGTAGACGACCGACCGATGATATTGAGATTACTGGCGAGCCTGCAGACCGCTTGAGTGCTGACTTCGCCAGTGGGGGCCGGCAATTGTTCCTGGATTTTGGGGCCGTATCCTTCCGCTTTCGCGACTCGGTAATTGTTGACGACCGAATCGAGGAACTCGATTTGCGGATCGTAGACGACGCAGTGATCCTGCGCTTTCCAACACATTTCGAGAGCTTGATGCGTGCGGGTCTGGCCGTTGACCGTCACTTGCACGGCGAGCGTGCGGTACGCGCCTTTGGACACCGGAAAGCCCACCACGTCGAAGCCTTCGACGCCGGCATCGAGTTCGTCGCGATTGACAGAAAGCACCGCGCCGAACTGCGGGCTGACGATTCGACTATCACGGGTTTCTTGGAATGCGAGTTGATAACGCGGCTCACCGACGAGTTGAGCGAAGGCTTTGCCTTCGATCTTGCGCAGCGGGCCCGACGAGATGGTTCGCACGTCGAAGCCCGTACGTTGACCGGATGCGGCCGCGAAGTCGCGATAAATACCTTCGGCGTAACCGGCATCGGTTCCGACTTGCGCCGCATGCAGGGAAGACGCCCCAACGGCGACAGCGGCTAGGCCGATGGCGAGTGCGGAAAAAATAAAGACAGATTTCATGTTGCACACTCCTTTGTGTCATATCCATTCAGTGACTCCATGCACCCTCCTGATCCATGGAGCGGTCGACTGCCGAACGCAGCAGCATTGCGAAACGAGGGATCCGTCCCCCGTCGCGATCATCTGCCTATTCGACGCCAGGGATATGGCCTATCGATTCCGCATGTCTGGAACTGAGAGGCTCAGTCACAGATTGCCCCGAATCGCCGCACGGATACCGAAGAAGCACGGACGGGCACAGGTACCGTCGATGCGCGCTCGCGCTAATCCAACGGCGGGCGCAAGCGTCAATACGAACGGCGACTGCGCGATAATCGACCCATGAAACCTGAACATCCAGACGACCTACGGCCGCTGGCCGAGAGAATGCGGCCGCGAACGCTCGGCGATATGGTCGGCCAGCGTCGCTTGCTCGCCCCGGGCTCGGCGCTGCGCAAATCGATCGAATCCGGGCATGTCCATTCGATGGTGCTCTGGGGCCCGCCCGGCTGCGGCAAAACCACTTTGGCGCTGCTGTTGGCGAAATACGCCGATGCCGATTTCCGTGCGGTGTCCGCGGTGCTTTGCGGGCTGCCGGAGGTGCGCCTAGTGTTGGCCGAAGCCGCGCAACGATTCGCGGAAGGCCGCCGAACAGTCTTGTTCGTGGATGAGGTGCATCGCTTCAATAAAGCGCAGCAGGATGCGTTCTTACCACATATCGAGCGCGGCTCGATCATTTTCGTCGGCGCGACCACCGAGAATCCGTCCTTCGAGTTGAACTCGGCGTTGCTATCGCGCTGTCGTGTGCATGTAATGGAAGCTATTTCGGTCGACGATATCGCGACTGCTTTGCAGCACGCCTTGGACGATGCGGAGCGGGGCCTTGGCGAGCGCGGTCTACGCATCGCATCGGAGCAATTGCGCTGGATCGCGACCGCGGCCGACGGCGATGTGCGCCGTGGGTTGACGTTGTTGGAAATCGCCGCCGAATTGACCGATGAACAACATGCGGGCGAAGAGAGCGCGGCGCGTTCCGACGACACGCGTCCTCGCGTCGTCATCACCGACGAGATTCTCGAACAGGTGTTGGCCGACCGCACGCGCCGCTTCGACAAAGGCGGTGAGCAGTTTTACGACCAGATATCGGCTTTGCATAAATCGGTGCGCAGCTCCAACCCGGATGCGGCGCTGTACTGGTTGGCGCGGATGCTCGATGGCGGTTGCGACCCGATCTATCTCGCGCGCAGACTCGCGCGGATGGCGGTGGAGGACATCGGCTTAGCCGATCCACGCGCCTTGCAAATGGCGATCGATGCATGGGACGCCTACGACAGACTCGGCAGCCCCGAAGGCGAACTCGCCTTGGCGCAACTGACGATCTATTTGGCCAGTACCGCGAAATCCAACGCAGCCTACAAGGCATTCGGCGCGGCTAAACACGATGTCGCCGAATACGGCACGCAAGAAGTTCCGCTGCACTTGCGCAATGCGCCGACGAAGCTAATGAAGTCGATCGGTTACGGCAAGCATTATCGTTACGACCACGATGCGGATGGCGGGGTTGCGCTGGAACAAACCGGCTTCCCCGACGCGATGGGCGAGCAGGTCTATTATCGGCCGGTCGAACGTGGCCTCGAGCTGAAATTGAAAGAGAAACTCGACCGCCTACGCGCGGATCGTGCGCAAGCGCAGCGCGCTGCGAAAGGCATCGACGAATGAACGCACTGTGGTGGCAGCAGTTGCTCCTGGTCGCGCTCGGTGGTGCGCTCGGCGCAGTCGGCCGTTTTTGGCTCGGTGGCGAGTTAATGCGGCGCCTGGGCGATGGCTGGCCTTGGGGCACCTTCGCCGCGAATCTCATCGGCGCTTTCGCCGCTGGCTTCATCACGATATGGCTGGAGGGTAGGGGGCCTTCGGCGCTGTACTGGCGCGCGTTCTTGATCGTAGGCGTGCTTGGCGGTCTCACGACCTACTCGGCGTTGATGCTCGAATGCCTGTTGTTCGCGAAGTCGCAACGAACCGGGCTGATGGTGTCGTATCTGACGACGAGTTTAGTCGCCGGTCTCGCCTTGATCTGGCTGGGTGCGCGACTCGCCGGTAGCCTCAAGGCCGGTTGAGCGGTCGGTGACGATGATGCCTGTCGGATTTTTCCGACATATCGATGCGGCGCGCACCGATACTTAACGGATCGACGGGTTCTTAGTCTGAGGGTACACCCTCAGACAAAGGACAACCTAGATGAACGACATCGCAAATGACTCGACGAACACCTCCGCGCGCATGGATGCGCATACCGAAGGCGACGCTCCGTCGCGCATCGTGTCCATCGCCCTGATGCTGTTATTGGCGATGGCAGCTTTCTGCGCGAGCATCCGTCCCGCCTCTGCTGAAGTACAGCACACGGTCTACCGCTGCATCGGCGCAAAAAACACAGTCAGTTACCAAGACGTACCTTGCGGACCCCATCAACACACCAGCGCGACACGTCGTTTTGCCGTGCATACGGTCGATCCGAAAACGGTCGCGCAGGCCCATGCGCGTGTGCAAGGTCAGCAACGCCGCGAACGAAGCGCAACGCGCGTGATTCGTATCGCGACGGCGAGGACGCAGAAACCGAAGCCTCTATCGCGTTGCGAAGCTGCTAAAGCGAAACGCGTATCGGAATCGCAGCGCCTCGGATTTAAACGCGATTTCAAGCTGATGAGCACGATCGATGGCGCGGTATGGGACGCCTGCAAAGGGTTATGAGCGCACGACAGCGTGCTTCGCTGTGTTCAGATCAAGCACTCATCGTGAACTCGTGAAATTGATGATCGATATCGCCACCATGCGAGGCTTGACGCAAGTGCATCTATACGTCGTCGAACGACAGAGAAGGCGTCGTTAAAATTACATTAATCCAGATGGAGCCCATTTGATGCCCAGACACATACCCGCTGACAAGGAAGTTCGATTTGTTGTGCAATGCACAATACGCAAGACTAAAAACTACGAACTGGCATCTCACTTCCAGATATGATATCCCTATAGCTCAAGAACCGAATGCCATGGTTCTGATCGTTAGCAATGGAAGCTAGTGTCGTATGGAACAGGATTCTGTCCGCCGCATCGCCGATACTTCTGCACAGGATCGGCCATTACGCCAACGCTCTAGCGCGCTGAAACGTTATTGGCCGTTGGCGACGTTTGCGCTGCTTGTCGTCGCGTCCGCGGCATGGGCGATGGCGGGATGGAGCTTCAGCGATCAATCGGTCGACCTCTCGCGTCTGCGCATCGCGGACGTCGTCCGCGGTGATCTTGTGCGCGACGTCTCTGCGGATGGGCGCGTCATCGCAGCCAATAGTCCGACACTTCATGCGGTTGCGGCAGGTGCCATCACATTTCTTGTCGTCGCGGGCGACCGCGTCGTAAAAGGCCAAGAACTCGCACGGATCGATAGCCCGGAGCTTCGCAGTAAGCTCGCACAAGAAGAATCGACGCTGGCCGGTATCGAGGCCGAAAGCAGCCGCGCGGAACTCGATGTGATGCTCGCCGAATCCGCAGCGCAGAAGATGCTGGACGAAGCGCGCGCCGACCACACTGCGGCGCTGCGCGATATGGAGCGCTATCAACGCGCCTACGAAGGCGGCGCGGTCTCCAAAAACGAATTCGATAAATCCCGGGACGAATTCAAAAAGACAGAAGTGGCGCTGGCGGCAGCGAAGAAAGACTTCGATCTGCGTATTCGCGGCGCGGTCATCGATGTGCGCAATAAGCGCCTACTCGCAGGGCGGCAGCGGGCCGTATTGATGGAAGTCCGTAGACAGGTGGATGCGCTTGTGTTGCGCGCACCGTTCGATGGGCAGGTCGGACATATCCAAGCGGCGCAAAGCACCAATGTCACGATCGCCAGCCCGCTGATGACGGTCGTGGACCTCACCGAGCTACAAGTGGAGATTCGCGTGCCCGAGAGTTTCGCCCGCGATTTGCAGATCGGAATGCCTGCGCAGATCGTCGGTAATGCGAAGACATTTTCGGCCGAAATCTCCGCGATTTCGCCGGAAGTGGTGGCCGGCGAAGTCACCGCACGGCTTCGCTTCGCTGCGGGCACGCGGCCGGCCGATCTACGCCAAAACCAACGGCTTTCCGTGAACATCCTAATGGACACGCGTAAAGATACTTTGATGGTCGAACGTGGCCCGTTCTTGGAGCAAGACGAGCACCACGTTTGGATCGTCGAGGGCGATACATTGATCCGTCGCCCCGTGAAGCTAGGCGTCAGCAGCTTAGCGCACGTCGAAATTCTCTCCGGTCTGAAGCCTGGGCAAAAGATCGTCGTCTCGCGCTTGGAAGGCGTCGCCGATCGCGAACGCATCCGTGTTGCAGGAATGTAGCGATGATCGCCCATGGCACCAACAGCGCGCTTAGCTCTGTCTTATTGAACCCAGCCGCTCGATCGTTTGGCTCAGAGCGGCGTGGGTATCGTCGTCAACCCGAACTGCCTCTCGAATAGGACAGAATTCCATATGCTCGAAATGCGCGATGTTTCCAAGATATATCGCACCGATTCAGTCGAGACGCACGCGCTGCGCTCGCTGAGTCTGCATGTGCGCGAGGGCGAGTTCGTCGCGGTGACAGGGCCTTCCGGCTCGGGAAAAACCACATTCTTAAACATCGCCGGCTTGCTCGAACCGCACACCGGCGGCGCTTATCTTCTCGACGGCACGAATGTACAGGGCCTCGCCGATAAGCAGATGAGTAAGCTCCGCAACGAGAAGATCGGTTTTATTTTCCAGAGCTTCAATCTGATTCCCGACCTCAATATCTACCACAATTGCGAGGTGCCGTTGCGCTATCGCAGAATCGGCGCCGCAGAGCGTAAGCGCCGTATCGAGAATGCGTTGGAGATGGTCGGACTCAGGTCGCGCATGACGCATTACCCATCGCAGTTGTCCGGAGGTCAACAACAACGGGCGGCGATCGCTCGCGCGCTGGCCAGCGCTCCGAAATTGTTGCTCGCGGACGAACCGACCGGCAACCTCGATACGCAGATGGCGCAGGGGGTCATCGAACTGCTCGAAGACATCAATCGCCAGGGCACCACGATCGTTCTGGTCACTCACGACCCTTCGCTCGCTGCTCGTGCGATGCGTAATCTGCACATCGTCGATGGCGTTGCGGTCGATCGCACGGCGATGATGGACGACGCGGCTACGGCCGCATGAATATCGCAATTCGGTGAACCGCATGTTGGTCTATTACATCAAACTCGCGTTCAATAACCTCTTCAGGCATAAGTTCCTGACGGCGCTCACGGTGCTCGTCATCGCAATCGGCATCGGCGTCTGCATGACGGCCCTGACTGTGCTGCAAATTCTGTCGAGCGATCCTATCCCGGAAAAAAGCGCGAAGTTGTTCCACCCTCAACTCGATGCCGAGGATATGGCGCAGTATGCGCCGAACCGAAACCCGCAGAAGCAGTTGACGCGATACGATGCGGAAGCGCTGATGAAGGCTAAACGCGCCGATCGTCAGGCGATGATGAGCAGCGGCATGGTCGCGGTCGACCCCGGAAAAGCCGGCACGAGTCCGTTCTATCAAGAGTCGCGCTATACAACGGCCGATTTTTTCGCCTTGTTCGATACTCCATTCCGGTATGGCGGCAGTTGGACCGCAGTGGAAGACGAGCGCGCGGCATTGATCGCTGTGATCAGCAAAGAGTTGAACGATCGCGTTTTCGGCGGCGCGAATAGCGTCGGCAAGAAATTGCTGCTCAACGATCGCGAATTCACGATTTCAGGCGTTCTCGATCGATGGCAGCCAACGCCGCAGTTCTACGATATGGGCGTTCGAGATCTGGCTTATCGAGATCACGTCTTCGTGCCGTTCTCAACCGCGCTGAATTTGACCCTGCCGCGTACCGGCACGATGAATTGCTGGGGTAAGGAGACCGACGATCCGACTGCGTTGAACGCCAGTTGCGCTTGGGTGCAGTTTTGGGTCGAACTCGGCACTGCGGAAAAAGCCGAAGCTTACAAGACCTTCCTCGATAACTATTCGGCACAGCAACGCTCTGCAGGCCGCTTTGAGCGTCCCGTTAACACGCGTCTGCGCAATGTCACCGAATGGCTCGAGTTCAACGAAGCGGTGCCGCGCGATGTCGAGCTGCAGCTTTGGCTCGCGATTGGCTTCATGATCGTGTGCTTGATCAATGCAGTGGGCTTGCTGCTCGCTAAGTTCCTGCGTCGTAGCGCCGAAATCGGCATCCGGCAAGCGATGGGCGCCTCCCGCAGCGATATTTTCCGACAGCATCTGGTTGAGTCGGCGATCGTCGGGCTCGCCGGCGTAGTGCCCGGCATCGCGCTCTCGGCGTTCGGCTTATGGGTCGTACGACGTCTACCCGGCGACTACGCCAAAGTCGCTGAACTCAATCTTTTCACGCTATACGGCATCGTGGCGTTGGCGTTGGTCGCGAGCGTGCTCGCAGGCTTACTGCCGGCGTGGCGTTCGTGCCGGATATCGCCTTCGATCCAGTTGAAATCCTGATCCCGCGAACGATACCGACAGAGCCATAAGACGAACATGCACGCCGACCACATCCTCGCCTCGTTGCGCAGGCATAAGACATTCTCGCTTCTGATCGTGCTTCAAGTCGCGTTGTGCTGCGCGATCCTAGCGAATGCGATGTTCTTCGTTTCTCAGCGGGTCGAACGCATGCGCATGGTAAGCGGCTTAGCGGAAGACGAAGTGATTCGAATCCGTCCTGTCGATACGCAACAAGTCGAGAATCCAGATTCTAAAGGCGATGAGGATCTGGCTGCGATTCGCTCCATCCCAGGCGTCAAGTTCGCGGCTCAGAGCAGCATGATGCCGATGAGCGAGTCGGACGATGCGATTCCGATTCGGCTAGATCCGGAAGAGAAAGCGCCACGAATGCAGGCGACGGCGTACTTCGGCGATCGTCACCTCGTCGATGCGATGGGTCTGACCCTCGTGCAAGGCCGACGTTTTACCGCCGAAGACGAGGTGACTTGGCGTTACGATCAGTCCGATATGCCTGCGCTGCCGCAGGCCATCGTGACACGGGGCCTCGCCGAGCAACTATTTCCAGGGCAGACACCGCTCGGGAAAGTCTTCTACTCGGAAACCAGCGTCCCGGTTCGGATTATTGGCATCGTCGCGAATCTCAAGCGCGGCTATGTGCTGGGCAAAGAAGAAGGGTTCGACAACTCCGTGATATTCCCCGTGCATGCGGCATACCAAACGTTCTATGGTAACTACGTCATTCGCACCGAGCCGCAGCGTCGCCAAGAAGTACTCGATGCTGCGGTCGCAAAATTGACTAAGATCCAGCGTAAGCGCGTGATGTTCAGCAAAGACACGTTCGAGGATATCCGTGCGAATTACTTTCGTAAGGACTCGGCGCTGACCTGGGCGCTCGTTTCGATCTGCGCCGCTTTGCTCGCCGTGACCGCATTCGGCATCGTCGGTATTTCCAGTTTTTGGGTGCAAAAACGCAGGCGGCAAATCGGCATTCGACGCGCGCTTGGCAGTACGCGCCAGCAGATACTCGGCCATTTCCTATTCGAGAACGCGTTACTCGTAGGGACTGGCGCGGCGATCGGGATGCTTTTGGCCTATATCGCCAATTATGCGTTGATGGGCAAGTACGAGTTCCAGAGATTACCTATCGTCTATGCGTTCGCCGGTGCTGCGATTCTGCTGATCATCGGTTTGCTTTCGGTATTGCAGCCGGCGCTTCGGGCCGCATCGATTCCTGCTGCAGAAGCGATCCGCGACATTTGATCCTTGTTATGGACATGTACTGAACTCGATTAAGGACTTCGCGGCCTCACGCTGTATCCACTGGATGGAATCACAATGGCATTCGTCGACCACCCGCAACTCGCTTTCACGATTTTAGACCGCCACCATTTCGAAAGCCTCGATCGCTACAAGCCGAATGAGGCCTACGCCAACGTCGCGCGTGCCGCGCTTGCGCCGCAGTGGACTGTCGTACCGCACGGATACTGGACGCATTGCGACCCGCCGGATGCGGTCGTCGCCACGCACGGGTGGAAAATCCATATCTCAAGCACGCTCGATAACGCCATTGAGACGCTCGATACGGTCACGCGAATTTGCGTCGAGTACGCTATACCGTTCAAGTTCTGTTCCGACGATGTCATGCTCGAATTGTCGTTCAATAAGAACGCCTCGCGCTCCCAGGTCGGTAAGTTCATCACGCTGTATCCTGCCGATCTGGACATATTCAAAGTCGCCATCGATAGGATCCACGAAGCGACTCGCCATCTCACCGGCCCTCACGTGCTGACCGACAGACCGTATCGCGATAGCCGTGTCGTCTATTATCGTTACGGCGAACATAAAGGCGAGGTCAAGCTGGATCGTTTCGGCCATCGCTTGTCCGGTTTCCACCTCGAAGATGGCAGTTGGTTTTCCGATTCGCGCGAACCGCGTTTCCGCTTACCGCCGGGGCTGGTAGATCCATTCGCGGCCGCCAACGAAATCGCGGCGCCAGGGGAGGGTGGGGTGCTGCTAAAAGGGCGGTATCGCCTGCTCGGTGCCATCAAGTTCAGCGCCGTCGGCGGTATCTACCGCGGTATAGACGAACAGACCGGCCGCAAGATCGTCGCACGCGAAGTGCGTAGCGCGCTCGGACTGTTGGCGCGAGAGCGCAATCCTGCCGATGCTTTAGAGAAGGAGGCTCGCATTCTTCAGCGCCTCGAAACTACAGGGTACGCGCCCGTGTTCGTCGATATGTTCAGCGAATGGGAACATAGCTTCCTGATCCAAGAACAATTCGATGCCGAGTCGCTGTGGAGCCATGCGATGGGTTATTACTTCGCACGCGAAGGTCAGACTCAGATTGAGGCTTTCGATGAAATCCGTTCGATCATTCGCAAGATCGCCGACGGCATCGAATGCGTGCATGCCTGTGGAGTGATGCTGCGCGACATCACCCGGACGAATGTGATGATCACCCCGGCAGGCGAGATCAAGTTCATCGACTACGAATACGCGCACGAAATCGACGATAGCGGACCTTGGGTCCATGGTTGGACACCGGGCTACGGCGCACCCGACCAGGTCTCGAACGCCGCGCCTTCGCCGGCTGACGATCACTATGCGTTCGGTGTGCTGATCATGGATATCCTTACCTTCAGCTCTTCGGGGTTCGATTTGAATCGCGAAGGATTGTACGAAAAACTCCGGCAGAATTTGATCGACTTGAATCTTCCGATGGCGTTGTACGACGTCGTGAAGGGATTGACCGAACGCGATGCGACCGCGCGTTGGGATTTGCGGCGCGCGATGGAGACACTCGACAAGGTACAGGCGCCTACCGACGCGTTACCTCTATTTCCGCTCGAATCCCGACTGCGCGAAGCTCCGGTACCGGAAGCGTCGATCGAGTCGAAGCTCGCAGAACTCGTCGACGGCATCGCCGAGCACCTGCACGTGTCTGCGACGTTCGATCGGAGAGACAGGCTCTGGCCATGTTCCGCAGACATGTATGCGACGAATCCTATCTGCATCAAACACGGCGCGACAGGCGTTTCGTTCTTCTTGCTGCGCCATCAGGGCACGGTCGATTCCCGCATCCTCGATTGGATCGATCGCGCAACGAAGTCGACTCTGTGCCCGCCCGGCTTGTACTCCGGTTTGTCGGGTGTCGCTACGCTATTTTTCGCGACGGGCCGCGGCGAGCGCGCGATCGAAATCCTCGAACAGTGTCGGCAGTCGCCATTGATTCACGAAGCGGCTGGACTCTACTTCGGCGCATCGGGCTGGGGCCTCGCTTGCCTCCATGCATGGCGCGAAACGCGAGAGGATCGATTTCTCGATTGGGCGGTCGGCATCGGCGAATGGCTGCTCGCGACGGGGCTTCGTTCCGAACGAGGTCTGTCTTGGTCGGTCGCCGGTAAGACCGCGCTGGGTCTGGGAGAAGGGCAGAGCGGTATCGCCTTATTTTTGGTTTACCTGTCGCAGGCGAGCAACGACCGAAAATACATGCACGCTGCGATGGAGGCGATGGATTACGACCTTTCGTACGGCATCGATTCCGCCGGTAAGTTGTTATGGCAGCACAGTGCCGATGCAAAGCCAGGCGATCCGAAGTCGCCGCATACCTGGTATGGCGCATCCGGTGTAGGGGTCGCGGCGATCCGTTGCTTCGCTGCGACGGGAGAACCGCGCTACAAAGCAGCCGCGGAGCGTTGCGCTCTGAATCTATCGTCGCGCTTCACCAATAAGCTGTGGCAGTTCGAGGGGGTGGCAGGTTTCGGCGAATTCCTCTTAGATATGGCGCACTTCACGGGCAACGAAAACTATGCGCGGATGGCCTATTACCAGGCGGAAGCGCTGTTCCCGCATGCGATCAAACGGCCCAGCGGGGGCATCGCCTTCGCCGGCTTCGATCACTATAGGATATGTACCGATTTCGCCGAGGGTTCATCCGGCATCGGTGCGTTCATCGATCGCTTGCTCAATAGACAAGGCCGACTGTTGATGCCAGACGACTGGCTATTGCAAACGCCGATCGTTACAGCGGTTAGCGATACGCATATCGGTATCGAGGCTGTTGCGTGATGCGAGACTGCTTCGGCACCCCACTCGCAACTTGTCGGCAAGGCGATAGGGTCGCGTTCGTATGAGCGGCGCGCAACAGCATTCCGATCCATCGCCTCTGGGCTTCGCTGCGCAGTCGATGCGGATCGCGCGCTTAGCGAAGAAGTATCGTGGCCGTATCATCTTCAGCGCGTTTCTGATCTTGCTGGGCACGGCCGCATCGCTGGTCTTCCCTATGGTGATCGCCGAGGTGATCGATAGTGCGGTATCGGCGAACGATCGCGCACTGCTCCACTTACTTTCGCTAGGAATACTTCTCCTCTTCTTGTTCAGAGCCGCGATCAGCTTCACCGGCAGCTATCTGCTCGAAGCCACCGGCGAACGGCTCGTGGCCGATTTGAAAGAACAACTCTTCGCGAAGTTGATCAGTCTCGATCTCGACTTCTTCTACAAGCAGAAGATCGGCGACTTGACGTCGCGCCTGACGTCCGATACGACAGCGATCCGTAACGTGATCACCGATACGTCGGTGAGTGTATTGAACCAGGGCTTCATGTTGATCGGTTCGGTCGTATTGATGGCAGCGATGAATTGGCGTTTAACGCTGCTCATCCTTTTGCTCGCACCGACGACGACATATCTGTCGCACCGTTTTGGGCGCAAGTTGCAGACGGCATCGAAACAAGTCCGCGACCGCTTGGCCGATAGCGCCGTAGTCGCGCAGGAGTCGATGTCGGGTATTTCGGTCATCAAGTCTTATTCGCGCAGCGATCACGAGACGCATCGTTACCGATCGAGCTTGGATCGTTTACTGGTCGAAGCGCTGCGTTCTATCCGCATCTCGTCGTGGTTCCGAGCCGTGGTGAATCTGTTGGCATCGCTGACCACGGTAGCCATCTTCTGGTACGGCGGCATGCAGGTTTTTGCGAAAGAAATCACTGCTGGCGATCTCGTCGCATTCCTTTTTTACGTGCAGAACATCACGCAAGCGTTTTCGGGTTTCGCACAGTTGTACGCTAACGCCCAGCAAGCGATCGGCGCTTCGTCTCGCGCATTCGAACTGCTCGCATTGGAACCGACGATACGTCCACCCGCGGTGCCTATCGTGCCCGACACGATCGAAGGCGCGGTACGCTTCGAGAATGTCGATTTCCGTCATGATGGCTCGGACGAAATCCTACGATCGTTCCAACTGGATATTCGCAGCGGCGAAATCGTGGTGATCGCGGGCGAGAGCGGATGCGGTAAGACCACTGCGGTCAACCTCTTGCCGAGGCTGTTCGACCCGAGCGGCGGCCGCGTACTGATCGATGGTCACGATGTAAGAACACTTTCGGTCGATTGGTTGCGTAGCCGCATTTCGATCGTATCGCAAGATGTGTTCCTGTTCGGCGGCACGGCAGCGGAGAACATCCGCTATGGGCGTCTCGATGCCGACGACGACGCGATCATCGAAGCCGCGCGCGCCGCCGAGGCGCATGAATTCATCGAACGTTTGCCGGAAGGATACGACACCGACATCGGAGAGCGTGGCGCGCGCTTGAGTGGTGGGCAACGGCAACGCTTAGCTTTAGCGCGAGCTTTTCTGCGCGAATCGAAAATATTGATCCTCGACGAAGCGACATCCGGAATCGATTCGGTCGCGGAGCGGAGAATTTACGAAACCGTGCTGCGCTGGTCTCGCGCGCGCGGCGCGACGACGATCATCGTCGCGCATCGGTCGATCGCGACACGGTTCGCTGACCGCGTCGTGATGATGCAACGCGGTGGCATCGTTGAACAAGGCCGTTTCGACGATCTTATGGAAAGAAAAGGCCGTTTCTACGACTTGATCAACAGCGATGGCGCGAACGCACAGGACGTGAAGGAGATGGATCCCGCTTATTCTATGCAATGAAATAACGCTTCACATCGCATTTTTCGATTATCGATAACTCGCATCACAGCGCTAGTCATCGTCGTCGTTTCATCTCTTCGCGCAATCGTTGCGCGTGGATGCATCGTGCGCACGATACATGATTCATGGCATAAAATAAAATGCTGAAAACATCTATTTTTAAGCCTTTTTTACTGCAATAACGCCGAGATAATGGTATAAAAGCACGCCGTCCAGATGGGCGGCATCAACCGACAATTCACTGAAAAGGAAACCTGCAAATGGACAACATTCTTTCGTTGCAACTTTTCGATGCCGACAAT
This sequence comes from uncultured Gammaproteobacteria bacterium, assembly GCA_963783035.1. Classification (GTDB taxonomy): domain Bacteria; phylum Pseudomonadota; class Gammaproteobacteria; order Xanthomonadales; family Xanthomonadaceae; genus Lysobacter_I. The sequence continues at coordinate 570,234 of CAWAMC010000003.1, read as the reverse complement.
GAAGCCGTTCGCGGCTGTTTGTCGTTCCATAGCTGCGATTCGGGCGTCAGCTCGAAAGCCGAAATTATCGTCATCGGTTAATCGTAGTCGTCGGTAGCTTCAAAAAACTGGGCGCTTCGGCGCCCAGTTTTTTCCGGGAGATACGCCGTATTCGCTGCTTATTTCAAAGGTCAGAGTCGCTACGACGATATTGCGGCGTCAATGAGATGCATCGAACGCTTTAGGCGAGTAGGGTGCGACTAAAGAACTAGGCGACTCTCGAAACTGCGTCGGGAGCCATCCAGCGGGTCCAAGAACGTTAATGATCGCGCGAGCAGTTTCAGCGGCCGATTCAAGTCGTCATCGGTCATGTCCATGAGTTGCGGGTAGAGCGGGTCGTTTTGGATCGGCGCACCGAGCGCCGCCATATGCACGCGAAGCTGGTGTTTCTGTCCAGTGACAGGATTCAAGGCGTAACGCCACGCGGCCGCACCACGTTCGATCACATCGATACGAGTGTGCGTGTTGGGTTCGCCGTCCGTTTCTTGCATTCGGAAGAAAGGTTGCCCTTTGGACAAACGGCTCCGACGTTCGTACGGGAAGACGATGTTCGGCAGTGGCGAGGCCAATGCCTCGTAATGCTTTTCGATCGAATGAGTGCGGAACAACGCCTGGTACTGCGTGCGCGTTGCTGGATTGGGCGAGAACAGCACGAGACCACCAGTCAGCCGGTCCAGCCGGTGCAGGGGCACGATGCCGATGTCGCCATAACGCCGGATCAGGCGCGCCAGCAAGGTTTCGGCGACATAGGCGCCGCCTGGAGTGGTCGGCAGAAAATGCGGCTTATCGACGACGATCAAATGCTCATCGGCATGCAGAATCGTTTCCTCGACAGGCAAGCGAGGCTCGTCTGCGATCTCACGGTAGTAATAGATATCGGCACCGACACGATACGGCGTATCTACAGTGAGTGTCATGCCGAGCGAGTCGAACACACGGCCGCGCGCGAAACGCGATTGCCGCCAGACGGTCGATTGCTGGAAAATCGGCGCAGAGTGCATCGAGTACGGTGTGCCATGACGACCCGGGTGGTAATTGGTAACAGCTCGGCCGGACACCGTCGAATGTGGGGAGGAGAGTCATGGGTGGTAAATCTCTAACGTCCTTCATTTCGCATAATGCATATTATGTAAAGTAATCGCCCGCAAAGGTTTCAGCGCAGTTCGCCAGCGTGAGGCTTTGAATACACGGCCTACAGATGGGATCGGCCCCCTTCAGCCGCCAAGGGAGACCGATAAGAGTTACGGACTCACGTCGCCAGATTGATCCAGGTCGCCTTCACTTCGGTGTACTTCTCGAACGCATGCAAAGACTTATCGCGACCGTTGCCGGACTGCTTGTAGCCGCCGAACGGCGCGGTCATATCGCCGCCGTCCCAGTAATTCACCCAGACGCTGCCGGCGCGGAGTTTGCGTGCGACGCGGTGCGCGCGGCCGATGTCGCGTGTCCACACGCCGGCCGCCAAGCCGTATTCGGTGTCGTTGGCGATACGCAGCGCCTCGGCTTCACCGTCGAAAGCGATCACCGAAAGCACCGGGCCGAAGATCTCCTCGCGGGCGATCGTATGCGTATGCGTCACGTCGTCGAAAACGGTCGGCTCGATGTAGCAGCCGCCCGGCACTACCTCGGCGCGTCGGCCACCCAACAGCAATTTGCCGCCTTCGGCCTGGCCTTTGGCGATGTAGTCCAGCACGCGTGCGGTCTGACCTTCGTCGACCATCGCGCCCATCGGCGCGCCGGGTTCCAGCGGATGCCGCGGCTGCATCTTGCGGCCGGCTTCGACCACGGCGGCCACGAATTCGTCCTTGATCGAACGCTCGACCAACAACCGCGACGCCGCGGTGCACACTTCGCCCTGGTTGTAGAAGATGCCGCCAGCGGCGGCCTTTGCGGCTTCCGCGAGATTCGGCGCATCGGCGAAAACGATGTTCGGACTCTTGCCGCCGCATTCCATGTAGGCGCGTTTCATGTTCGAGCGCCCGGCGCATTGCAGCAGATGCTTGCCGACCGCAGTGGAACCGGTGAAGACCAGGCCATCCACATCCATGTGCAGCGCCAGCGGCTCGCCGGCGCCTTTGCCGAAACCGGGCACCACATTCAACACGCCGGGCGGGATACCGGCTTCGATCGCGATTTCGGCCAAGCGCAGCGCGGTCAACGGCGATTTCTCCGACGGCTTCAGCACCACCGAATTGCCGGTCGCGAGCGCCGGCGCGATCTTCCACGCCGCCATCAGCATCGGGAAATTCCACGGCACGATCGCAGCGACCACGCCCAGCGGCTCGCGCGTGATCAGCCCCAACTCGTCGGGGCCGGTCGCGGCGACTTCGCCATAGACCTTGTCCAATGCCTCGCCGGTCCAGGCCATACAGCGAATGGTCGCGCCGACATCGACGGCACGGGCATCGCTGACCGGCTTGCCCATGTCGAGGGATTCGAGAACGGCCAGTTCATCGCCATATTTTTCAATTAGTTGCGCGAACTTGATGAGAACTTTCTTTCGATGCGTCGGCTTGGCATCGGCCCAGACGCCGGACTCGAAACTGCGTCGCGCCGCCATGACCGCACGCTCGATGTCCTCTTGCTCGCATTCGGCGACCTGGCCCAACACGCGGCCGTCGATCGGGCTGAGGCAGTCGAACGTCTTACCGCTGGCGGCGTCGACGTAGCGGCCGTCGATGAAGGCCTGCGTGCGGAAGGACAGGCTGTCGGCCAGCGCTTGCCAGGTGTCGCGGGTGTGGGGGGCGTTCATGGGTATCTCCAAAACATCAAAACGTGGCCGGCGTATTCGCGCTGACGATCACTGCTGGGGTATCGCCGACATTGCGGAAACGATGCGGGGTGCGGCTCTCGAAATAATAAGCATCGCCCGGCAGCAGTACTCGGATTCGATCGCCGACCGTCACTTCGACCTGGCCGGAGACGATCACCCCGCCCTCCTCGCCATCATGGCTCAGCATGCTCTCGCCGGTATCGCTGCCCGGCGGCATCACCTCGCGAAGAATGCACATCTGTCGTTGCGGCCGGCGCTGGCCGACCAGGAAATAATGAATATCGTTATTGCCGACATCCGGCAGGTCGTCGGCGACGTAGAACGGCTCATCGCCCGAGCCTGTCTCCAGATCGAGCGTGAAGAAATCGGCGAGCGAAATCGGGATACCATCCAGCACCTTTTTCAATGAGCTGACCGACGGGCTGACCTTGTTCTGTTCGATCAGGGAGATCGTGCTGTTGGTCACCCCGACACGCTTGGCCAGCTCGCGCTGGCTCAGGCCCTTGGTCTTGCGAACCAGCTGCAGGCGCGCGCCGATGTCCATGCCTGTCCATTGATTCTGGTGATGCGGGATACTTTACACTGGGCGCGCAAACGATGGTTTGTAAGGCCGAAATGACGGGTTGTAAAGTTTTTTCAACACGATAAGCTGCGTAGATTGGATCCGCCATCCGGCTCAACGATGCCGGCGAGCCCCGGAGTTCGCGATGCACGATCATGACGCCCCCTCTTCCCAGGCCCCGGACCTCGCCGCCTTGAGCGAGCACTACGGCCGGCAGGCCACCCAGGCCCCGGACGCGATGGATGCGTTCTGGATGCCGTTCTCCGCGAACCGCCAGTTCAAGGCGAACCCACGCCTGATGGCCAGCGCGTCCGGCATGTTCTACCGCACGGTGGACGGTCGCGAGATCCTCGACGGCACCGGCGGCCTGTGGTGCTGCAACGCCGGGCCATGCCCGGCCGCGCATCGTCGAGGCGGTGAAGAAACAGATCGAGACCCTCGATTTCGCGCCGACCTTCCAGATGGGGCACCCTCTGCCCTTCGCACTGGCCGAGCGACTGGTCGCGATCGCGCCGCCGCACCTCAACCACATCTTCTTCACCAACTCGGGTTCGGAAGTCGGTCGATACCGCACTGAAGATCGCCCTCGCCTACCACCGCGCCCGCGGCGAAGGTCATCGCACGCGCCTGATCGGTCGCGAGAAGGGCTATCACGGCGTCGGCTTCGGCGGCATCTCGGTCGGCGGCCTGCCGAACAACCGCAAGTGCTTCGGCAGCTTATTGCCCGGCGTGGACCACCTGCGCCACACCCTCGATCTGCAACGCAACGCCTTCAGTCGTGGCCTGCCGAAACACGGTGCCGAGCTGGCCGACGATCTGGAACGCATGGTGTTGCTGCACGATGCCAGCACGATCGCTGCCGTGATCGTCGAACCGATCGCCGGTTCCGCGGGCGTCGTGCTGCCGCCGGAGGGTTATCTCAAGCGCCTGCGCGAGATCTGCGACAAGCACGGCATCCTGCTGATCTTCGACGAGGTGATCACCGGTTTCGGCCGCGTCGGTCAAGGCCTTCGCGGCACAACGCTTCGATGTGATGCCGGACATGATCACCACCGCCAAGGGCCTGACCAACGGCTGCGTGCCGATGGGCGCGGTGTTCGTCGCCGACAAAATCCACGAGGCCTTCATGCAAGGGCCCGATAACGTCATCGACCTGTTCCACGGCTACACCTATTCCGGACATCCGCTCGCCTGCGCTGCGGCGATCGCGACGCTCGATACCTATGCCGAAGAAGAGCTGTTCGAGAAAGCGATCGAACTGGAAACCTATTGGGCCGATGCGATTCATGCCTTGCGCGATCGTCCGAACGTGATCGATATCCGCAATTTCGGCCTGATCGGCGCGATCGAACTGGCGCCGCGGCCAGGGGCGCCGGGCGCTCGCGCCTACGACGTGTTCACCCGCTGCTTCCACCAAGAGAATCTGCTGATCCGCGTGACCGGCGACGTCATCGCGCTGTCGCCGCCGCTGATCCTCGATCGCGGTCATATCGACCGTATCTTCCAGACCCTTGCGCATGTGATCGCCGAAACGGCCTAATGCGCGTCAACCACATTACCCTCGGAATCCCGTCATGCTGATCGGCGTCCCCAAAGAAATCAAAAATCACGAATACCGTATCGGCCTCACCCCGGCCGGCGCACGCGAATTAGTGGCTCACGGCCATAAAGTGATGGTGCAACGCGATGGCGGCAAATCCATCGGTCTGACCAACGAGATGTATCAAAAAGCCGGCGCCGAGATCGTCGACACCGCGGAAGATATTTTCCGCCGCGCCGAGATGATCATCAAAGTCAAAGAGCCGCAACCGGTCGAATGCGCGATGCTGCGCGAAGGCCAGGTGCTCTACACCTATTTGCATCTCGCGCCCGATCCCGATCAAACAAGAGCGCTGGTGAAATCCGGTTGCACCGCGATCGCGTACGAAACCGTCACCGATCGCAAAGGCGGCCTGCCGCTGCTGGCACCGATGAGCGAAGTCGCCGGTCGCATGTCGATCCAAGCCGGTGCGCACGCGCTGGAAAAAGCGCAAGGCGGCTCTGGCGTTCTGCTCGGCGGCGTACCGGGCGTGAAGCCGGCCGAAGTGCTGGTCATCGGCGGCGGTGTGGTCGGCATCAACGCCGCGCGCATGGCGATGGGCTTGAACGCGCACGTCACCATTCTCGACCGGTCGCTCGATCGACTGAAGTATCTCGATGAGGTGTACGGCCATCAATTGACCACGATCTATTCGACCCACGACGCGATCGAAGAACGCTTGCCCGATACCGATTTGGTGATCGGTGCCGTGCTGATTCCTGGCGCGGCCGCGCCCAAGCTGGTGTCGCGCGAGCAATTGAAATTGATGCGCCCCGGCTCGGTGCTGGTGGACGTCGCGATCGATCAAGGCGGATGTTTCGAGACCTCGAAAGCCACCACGCACCAGAACCCGACCTACGAAGTGGACGGCATCATCCACTACTGCGTCGCCAATATGCCCGGCGGCGTCGCTCGCACCTCGACGTTCGCGCTGACCAACGCCACCCTGCCCTTCGCTTTGCAGCTCGCGAACAAGGGCGCGAAGAAAGCGATGCTCGACGACGAACATTTGCTCAACGGCTTGAACGTGCATGCCGGCAAGATCACGTACAAAGCCGTCGCCGACGATCTGGGTTACGACTACGTGCCGGCCGCGAAGGCCTTGGATTAAATTCAACATAGGGTGCGCCTAGGCGCACCGCTTATTTGGTGAAACCGCCGAGTTACGGAGTGAAGCGCGCGACGCAATGAGTACTCAAGACGCAAAGCCTCCTGGTTTTTTTAGATTTGTCTTCACGACTATTTTCCAAGGTTTCCTGCTTGGTATCGGGCTGCTTATCGTCTTCGCGATCTATCAAGACTTCAATCAGAGCTCCGCACACGACGCGTATTACCAAAGCATCGTCGCATCGGGCGATACGTACTTGTTTCCTGGTAAGGATTACCGGCTAAGCGATCTGCGCGAAATGAAGGAAAGCGGTGGTGTCTGGGTCGTCGGCAAGATCGAAAACTTGCGGAAAGATCGTCCTATCAGGGCGATCGAACTACAAGCGAATCTCTACAAGGGAAATACTTTCGTCGATCAATACACCGAGAGTATCTCCAGCGGATTGAAGCTAGGCGAGACCCGCCTGTTCAAGATCAGTTGCGGGTGTAAAGGCAATCCGCCCGCGGATCATGATCGGTTCGAGGTCGTTGTCGTTCGCGCATACTGACCTCGGGAGTTGATGCTCTTGTCTTGTCCATTGGTATCACACTTCATCGCTGGCCATCATGTCGACTGCGGTGGCGGCCGCCTCGCCGACGTCTACGACCCCGCGACCGGTGCGGTCGCTAAGCGCGTCCCGCTCGCCTCTGTCGATGACGTCCGCGCCGGGGTCGACGCCGCTGCGGCAGCGTTCCCGGCTTGGGCCGAAACCACGCCGCTGAACCGCGCGCGAGTGATGTTCAAGTTCAAGGAATTGCTCGAACGCCATGCGAGCGATCTCGCTGCGATCATCACCTCCGAACACGGCAAAGTGTTGTCGGACGCGAAAGGCGAAGTGACCCGCGGCTTGGAAGTCGTCGAATTCGCCTGCGGCATTCCGCATTTGCTCAAGGGCGAGCATTCGATGAATGTCGGCCGCGATGTCGATTCGTGGAGCGAGTACGCGCCGCTAGGCGTGGTCGCCGGCATCACCCCGTTCAATTTTCCGGCGATGGTGCCGCTGTGGATGTTTCCGGTCGCCCTCGCCTGCGGCAACACGTTCGTCTTGAAACCATCGGAACGCGATCCGTCGGCTGCGGTCTTCATGGCCGATCTGCTGAAGCAAGCAGGTCTGCCCGATGGCGTGTTCAACGTCGTGCATGGCGATAAGATCGCGGTCGACGCGCTGCTCGATGAGCCGCGCGTACAGGCGATCAGCTTCGTCGGCTCGACGCCGATCGCCGAATACATCTACGCGCGCGGCAGCGCCAACGGCAAGCGCGTGCAAGCACTGGGCGGCGCGAAGAATCATATGGTCGTGTTGCCCGATGCGGATATCGATGGTGCGGTATCTGCGCTGCTCGGCGCGGGCTACGGCTCCGCGGGTGAGCGCTGCATGGCGATCTCTGTGGCCGTTTGCGTCGGCGATGCCACCGCCGATGCGCTGGTCGAAAAGCTCGCGCCGAAAGTCGCCGCGCTGAAGATCGGCCCCGGCTGCCTCGATCCAGAAATGGGTCCGCTCGTCACCGCAGCGCATCGCGACAAGGTTCGCGGCTATGTCGATACCGGTGTCGCCGAAGGCGCATCGCTCGTCGTCGATGGCCGTGGGCTTACGGTCGATGGTCATCAAGACGGTTTCTTCCTCGGCGGCTGTCTGTTCGATCGCGTCACGCCGACGATGACACATCTATCGCGAAGAAATCTTCGGCCCGGTGTTGTGCGTGATGCGCATGCCTGACTTCGAGAGCGCGCTGTCGCTCGTGAACGCGCACGAATACGGCAACGGCACCGCGATTTTCACCCGCGACGGCGGCGCCGCACGCGAATTCGCGCATCGCGTGCAGGCCGGCATGGTCGGCGTGAACGTGCCGATTCCGGTGCCGATGGCCTTCCACAGCTTCGGTGGATGGAAGCGATCGATCTTCGGCCCGCTGCATGTGCACGGCCCTGACGGCGTGCGGTTCTACACGCGGTTGAAGACGATCACTGCACGTTGGCCGGACAGTGCGCTACACGCGGAATCGAAGCCGGCGGAATCGAAGCCGGCGGAATCGAAGCCGGCGGAATTCGTGATGCCGACGATGAAATGAATATCGCATGTAGGAGGGCCTTCAGGCCCGACCGTACGTATGCGGGAGTCGGGCCTGAAGGCCCTCCTACGAATCGACGCCGATGACAATCGATCGCCAACGCAAAAAAATCGTCGTCCTTTCCGGCTCCGGCATCAGCGCCGAAAGCGGTTTGCCGACCTTTCGCGATAACGATGGCCTGTGGCGGAATCACGATTGGCGCAAGCTCGCGAGCCCAGAAGGTTGGCGTGCGCATCCCGAACTTGTGCTTGAGTTTTACAATGAGCGTCGCGCAAAAGCCGCCGAGGCACAGCCGAACGCGGCGCATCGCGCGCTGGCGGAACTGGAATCTAAATATGATGTCGTGATCGTCACCCAAAACGTCGACGATCTTCACGAGCGCGCAGGTTCCTCGCATGTGGTGCATTTGCACGGCGAACTCGTTTGGGCGCGCGGCACGTCACGTAGGCGGCTGCGCACGCATCTCGGCGCCGCACCGGTCGAGATCGGCGACCGTTGCGAAGACGGCACGCAACTGCGGCCTGATATCGTTTGGTTCGGCGAAGCGGTGGAGACGATGGACATCGCGGCGGAGCATGTGTCCGAAGCGGATAAAGTACTGGTCGTCGGCACGTCGCTGACCGTCTACCCCGCCGCTTCGCTCACGCAGTACGCACGTACAGACGCCGAGAAAGCGCTGTGCGCGATCGAAATCGAATCCGTTCCCAATGGTTACGCCTTTTTGCACGGGCCTGCGACCCAAATGATTCCGCCGCTCGTGCAGCGCTGGATTGCGGAATCGCCTAGCTGAACACTCACCGGTATCGCGCGTCCCGGCGAACGACGAGCGTTTCGATGCGATGACCGATATGAACGATCCTACTGATGCGCATGACTCTCCCCTCGCCGCGAATCCACCGCACCGCGTCGATCAAGCGATCACCCGCGTTTCTCCTTACGGCACGCATGCGGAGCCCACTTACTCCGGCGCGCTGAGTTTCCTGCGACGCAAATACACCAAGGAATTGAAGGGCGTCGATGTTGCGGTGATCGGCGTGCCGTTCGACCTTGCGACGACGAATCGCCCCGGAACACGCCTAGGGCCACGCGCGATTCGTGCAGCGTCCGCATCGCTCGCGTGGTGTGCGCCGTACGCATGGGATTTCGACCCTTGCGAACGACTCCACGTGATCGACTGGGGCGACGTGTATTTCGATGCGGGTCGTCCGCACGAGGCGCCCGATGCGATTCGAAGCGCGTATCGCGACATCGTCGCAGCCGGCGTCGCGCCGTTATCGCTCGGTGGCGATCACTTCGTCAGTTATCCGATCCTCCAAGCGCTGCACGAACGACACGGCCCGCTCGCATTGATCCATTTCGATGCGCATAGCGATACCTGGGCGGATGCCGATGGCCGCATCGACCACGGCACGATGTTCTATCACGCGGCGAAGACAGGTATCGTCGATGCCGCGCATTCGATCCAAATCGGCATGCGCACGTTGAACCCGGAGACGCACGGCTATCGCGTCCTCGATGCGCGCTGGTTGCATGCGAAAGGCGTGGATGTCTGTATCGCCGAGATTCGCGAGCGTGTCGGCAATCGCAAGTGCTATGTCAGTTTCGATATCGATTTTCTCGACCCTGCCTTCGCGCCCGGTACCGGTACGCCTGTGGTCGGTGGCTTCACGACGCACGATGCGCTGCGTCTAGTGCGCGGTCTCGCAGGCTTAAATATCGTCGGTATGGATGTGGTCGAAGTCTCGCCGCCCTACGATCACAGCGAACTCACTGCGCTTGCCGGTGCCTCGGTCGCGCAGGAATTATTGGCGGCGTATGCGAGTCGTTTTCCCGACCGTCGCGAACCACGACCGATCCGCGATGGGCTTCGCACGCGACATTTAATGCTCCGTGCTGGCTTTTCGCTTACGTCGCCTATTATCGCTAGCGGCATGCCAGAATGCAGGCATCATGCGGCCGACGCCGCAGCTTGCGCCGCCTAGGAGAACGCTTCGATGACGTCAGCAACCGACGTACCGCGTACTGCGCACCGCATCTGCCCGCTCTGCGAAGCGGCCTGCGGGTTGACTGTGCAATTGCGACGGCGACAGCGTCGTCGCCGTTCGCGGCGACCCGGACGATGTCTTCAGCCGCGGTTACCTCTGCCCAAAAGGCGTCGCTTTGAAGGATCTGCACGAAGACCCCGATCGTTTGCGCACGCCGATGATCCGTCGCGGGCGCGGTGCGGATGCGCGTTGGGACGCCTGCGATTGGGAGGAAGCATTCGCCGAAATCGAGCGACGTCTATTACCGCTGCTGGATGCGTATGGCCGACAAACATTAGCGTTCAGTCTTGGTAATCCGATCGTCCACAAACTCGGTTTGCAGTTGTACGTGCCGCGCCTCGTCCGGGCGGCAAGGACGCCGAACGTCTACAGCGCGTCCACCCTCGATCAAATGCCGAAGCATGTGGCCTGCGGCCTGATGTACGGCCATTGGCTGAGTATCCCGGTGCCCGATATCGAACGCACCGATCTGTTGATCGTCATCGGTGCTAACCCGATCGCCAGCAACGGTAGCCTGTGGACGGTGCCGGATTTTCGTAGCAAGGCACGTGCGCTGCGCGAGCGTGGCGGACGCCTTATCGTCATCGATCCACGGCGCAGCGAAACGGCCGCGGTCGCCGACGAGCACGTTTCGATTCGGCCCGGTGGCGATGTCTTCTTGATGCTGGGCATGTTGCAGCACTTGTTCGCGAGCCGTTCGCCGTCGCTCGGCGCTGCGCAAGCTCACGTCATCGGACTGGACGATCTACAAAACGCGGTCGCGGCATTCACGCCCGAACGCGTCGCCGATGCTGCGGGTATCGATGCGAAAACGATTCGTCGCTTGGCCGAAGCCTTGCGCGATGCCCCACGCGCAGCGATTTATGGACGCATCGGAACCTGCACCCAGTCGTTCGGTACGCTCTGCAGTTGGTTGCTCGAAGTGCTGAATCTCGTCACGGGGCGAATCGATGCCGAAGGCGGTATGCGCTGGCCGCAAGCGCCCGCGTTTCAAGCCAACAGCACCGGCCCGGGTGGACGTGGCCGCGGCGTCGCATTCGGGCGTCGTCGCTCGCGCGTGAGCGGCGCGCCTGAGGTGATGGGCGAGTTTCCGATGGGATGCCTCGCCGAGGAAATCGATACGCCCGATAGTGCCGACGGCCCCCGCGTGCGCGCATTGGTGACGATCGCGAGCAACCCGGTGCTATCGTCGCCGAACGGCCCTCGCCTCGCGGCGGCGCTGGATACGCTGGATTTCATGCTCAGCGTTGACGTATATCTCAACGAAACCTCGCGCCACGCCGATGTGATTTTACCGGGCTTATCGCCACTGGAAGAACCGCATTACGATGCGCTTTTCAGCCAACTCGCATGGACGCACGCCGCACGCTTCAGCGACGCGGCACTGCCTGTACCCGATGACGCATGGCCCGAGTGGCGTGTGCTGACGCGATTAGCCGCGCTGCTGGAAGGCCACGATAGCGATGCCGCCGCCGATGTCGACGCGCGCGATGAAGAGGCCTTGCGTAAAGATTTCAACAGCATGCTCACTGCCGCCGGTGTGCCCGAAGCTTTACGCGAGACGCAGGCCCAGGCGATTCTGGATGCCAGCGCGCATTTACGCGGCCCCGAGCGTCAACTCGATCTCGCTTTGCGTGCAGGGCCCTGGGGCGACGGTTTCGGAACTCGCCCAGGCGGCTTATCGTTGGCGCGTTTGCGCGAGGCGCCGCACGGCGTCGATCTCGGCCCATTGCGAGCGCGCCTGCCCGATGTACTGCGAACACCGGACAGCATGATCCATATCGCACCGAAAGTGTTTTTGAACGATCTGGCGCGTGTCGAAGCGGCGTTATCGCGCCCTTTGCCGTCGCTGCAAGGCGACGGCTATCCGTTGACGGCGATCGGCCGGCGCGATGTTCGTTCCAACAACAGTTGGATGCACAACCTGCACACCTTAGCCAAAGGCCCAGAGCGCTGCCTTGCGCTAGTGCATCCACACGATGCGCAGGCGGCTGGCGTCGCCGATGGCGCAATGGCGCGTTTGAGCGGCGCCGAAAACCGAAGCATTACCGTACGAGTGAAATACAGCGAAGACATGCGCTTGGGCGTCCTGAGCTTGCCGCATGGCTGGGGTCACGACATGCCCGATACGCGACAACATATCGCGAGCGAACGACCCGGTGCGAATCTCAATGCGCTGCTTGATGAAGGCGAACGCGACCCGCTTTCGGGAACATCGGTGTTGAGCGGCGTTCCGATACGTCTGCAGCCGCTGTTAATCGAAGCCAAATGAACGTATCGCGTCGTTAGACTGTAGCTGGTGGTTTTAGGCCTTGTCTGACGGCTTGAATATGAGAAACATAATTAAATTCTGTAAATTCGACTTTAAATTCAGTATCGCTTCGCTTCCCTTTCCAGAATTTAACAACATCGTTGTTGCCTTGGAGTATGAGGCAAATGATGTTAAGAATTTCCTCTGAAATATTTGGGCCAAAATAAACTCCAGTTAGATCATCCGAGTGGTAATGAAAACGCGTTCCTGCTTCCTCATGTATTATTCGCCACTCTTTTTCATATGACCAATGCTCAGACTTTGAACAGAACAATTTCATCACCTGAGAAAAATTCTCTTCAGTCAGCAGAGACACCGTCTCAATTTCGGGTATTGAACGACAGTATTCGACCTTATGTCCTAACTCGAATAAAGCGCTAGATGCGCTAAATTCAAGACATATTCCCGTGTAGTTAGATGCGTAATGTGCCCACATCAAAAGATTGTCGTTCGTTTCTGAGAAACAAGACACGCCACGGTTTGCAAGAAATTCCTCTATTGAGTTTTTGACTACTGTTTTTGCAACATTTGTCAGCCGATCTTGATAGTCCTCGTGCTGTTCGTCATGGCTAGTAATACCGTATGAATTGAGCACTTGGCGCATCTCACTATTTGTTAATTTAGGCACTACTGGGACCAGTGCACAATCGTATGGGTCATTGAATTGCTTAGGAGAGCCAAAATATAAAATATATGGTATTCGACTGGAGATTCTCTAACGTCCTGACTGACACAGGGGCGTATTTATAGAGGTGCAACGGTTTTTCCATAACAGCCTATTCCCTTTACCTAAGCAACATAAACCGTCTTGATATTCATGAACTCATGAATGCCATGTTCGGCGAGTTCGCGGCCGAAACCCGAGGTTTTCGTGCCGCCGAACGGAAGGCGTACATCGCTGCGAACGATGGCGTTGACGAACGTCGCACCGGCTTGTAACTGGCGCGCTGCCGCTTCGCCGCGCGCTTTGTCGCGGGTCCACACGCTCGCGCCGAGGCCGAAGTCAGTGTCGTTCGCGAGACGCACCGCATCGTCGTCGTTGCGTGCCCGGATAATGCTCGCCGCGGGGCCGAACAGTTCTTCGCGATACGCGGGCATGCCTACGGCGACATGGTCGAGAATCGTGGCTGGGTAGTGACAAGCGCCCTGCCCTGGCGAGCCGCCGAGCAGTAACTCCGCGCCCGCCGCGACGCTACGCTGTACTTGCGCATCAATTTCGTCGCGCAGATCGCTGCGCGCCATCGGTGCGAGCGTGGTCGCATCGTCCAATGGGTCGCCGATGGCCAGCTTGCTCGCCGCTTCGACGAAACGCGCGACGAACGCATCGGCGATGCCTGGGGTGACGATGAAACGCTTGGCGGCGATGCAGGTTTGGCCCGCATTACCGAAGCGCGACACGACCGCGGCAGGAATCGCGAGACCCAGATCGGCATCGTCCAGCACGACGAACGGATCGCTGCCGCCGAGTTCCATCACGCACTTCTTCAGATAGCTGCCAGCAGTCGACGCGACCGAACGCCCCGCACGTTCGCTGCCGGTGAGCGTGACCGCTTTGATCCGCGCGTCGGCGATGACACGCGCGGCCATCGCATTATCGATATGCAATACGCCGAATACGCCATCGGGCACGCCCGCTTCGCGCAAGACGTCCGTGATCGCATCGGCGCAGCGCGGTACATTCGTTGCATGCTTGAGCACCGCGACATTACCCGCCATCAGCGCTGGCGCGAGGAAACGAAACACTTGCCAGATCGGGAAATTCCACGGCATCACCGCGAACACGCAGCCGATCGGTTCGTAGGTCACATAGCTGCGCTGCGCCTCGGTCGCGACTGGCGAATCGCGCAAATAATCGATCGCATGCTCGGCGTAGTACTCGCATGCGGACGCGGACTTCTCGATTTCGGCCAAGGCTTCGCGGCGGAGTTTGCCCATGTCGGCCGCGATCGTCGCAGCGAGCGTTTCTCGTCGCGCGCGGAGCACCTTCGCGACGATGCGCAACGACTCGCCGCGTTGTTCGATCGATCGCTGCGACCAGCCCGAAAAAGCCGCATCGGCGCGGTGCAATATGCGCTCGACCTCCACTTCGCCCACATAGTCGTAGCGATAATCGACCTGCCCGGTCCAAGGGTTCGTTAACGCGACGCTCACTATCAATCTCCTTTTTGGAGCGCCAACTGCATATCGCGCTGTCTGCGCTTTTCTTCGCGCGCCATGAACCACCACGCGATAAAACCTGCACTGGATACGGCCATGATCAATACGCTTGCGAGCGCATTGATCTTCGGGCTCAAACCCAGACGCACGGACGAAAACACTTTCTGCGGCAGCGTGGTCGAGCCGGGACCATTGGTGAAACTCGCGATCACCAAATCATCCAAGGACAGCGTGAAGGCGAGCAGCCAACCGGCGACCAATGCCGGTGCGATGATCGGCAGAGTGATCAAGAAGAAGACGCGCAGACGGTTCGCGCCAAGATCCATCGCAGCCTCTTCCAAGGAGCGGTCCATATCTTGCAAGCGCGAAGAAATCACCACGGTCACGAAAGCAACGGTTAAGGTGACGTGCGCGATCCACACCGTGATTACGCCACGTTGAATCGGCGAGCCGATCATATCGCCGACGGCGACGAACATCATCAGAATCGAAACGCCGGTGATCACTTCAGGCATCACCAGCGGCGCGGTGATCAAGCCGCCGAACATCGTCTTCCCGCGAAAACCGCGGAACCGCGTCATGATCAAGGCGGCCATCGTGCCCAATACGGTCGCCGCGCAGGCCGTGTAGAACGCGATCTTCAGCGACATCCACGCGGCATCGAGCATCTGCTGGTCCCTGAGCAGTTCGCCGTACCATTTGAACGAGAAACCGGCCCAGACCGTGACTAAGCGCGACTCGTTGAACGAGTACACGATCAGACTGAACATCGGCAAATATAAGAATAGGAAGCCCAGCAGCAGAATGAGGCTGCGGAAGGACAGCATTTCGCTTTTCGCGCGCATCGTGCCTCCTCAGGCCAATTTGGATTCGAGCTGCCGGGACTGGTAGCGGTGGAAGATCATGATCGGTACGACCAACAGCACCAACATCACGATCGCGATCGCAGATGCACGCGGCCAATCGTTGGCGGTGAAATATTCCTCCCACAAGACTTTACCGATCATCTTGGTCGACGGCCCGCCGAGTAGTTCCGGAATCACGAATTCGCCGACCGCCGGGATGAAGACCAGCATGCAACCGGCGACGATGCCTGCGAACGAGAGCGGCACCGTGATCTTGAAGAACGCTTTCAATGGCTTGGCGCCAAGATCGTAAGCCGCTTCGATCAAACGATTGTCGTGTTTGACCAGATTGGCGTAGAGCGGCAGCACCATGAACGGCAGATAGGCGTAGACGATCCCGATGTAGATCGCCGTGGGCGTATAGAGAATTTTCATCGGCTCGTCGATCAGGCCGATCCGAATCAGAAAATTGTTCAAGAACCCGCTATCTTTAAGAATGCCGATCCAAGCGTAAATGCGGATCAAGAACGAAGTCCACGACGGCAGAATCACCAGCATCAACGCGATGCTGCGAGTCGTACTGGAGAGCTTGGTGATCGCGTAGGCGATCGGGTACCCGATCAGCAGACAAAGTAGAGTCGAAATTCCGGCGATCTTCAACGAATTCGCATAGGCGCCTAGATACTTGCTGTCTTCGAACAGTGCCTTGTAGTTATTGAGATTCAACGTCATGTTGATCTCGTTCGCGACATTGGAGATCAGGTCGGTATACGGCGGCGAGGCGATGATCGGCTTCGCGAACGAAATCTGCAGCACGATCAGGAACGGGATCGCGAAGAAGACCAGCATCCAAACGTACGGCGGCGCGATCACCAGCCATCGCGGCCCCGACACGGCTCGTTTCAGCCAGCGAAAGGCGTTCATGAGGTCAGCACCACGCCGTCGTTATCGGTCCACGATAGCCAAACTTCATCGTTCCAAGTGAATCGCTCCGATGCCCAGCGTTGGGTGTTGGCGAAGTTCGCCATCAGTTTCGCGCCGCTCGGCAAACGCACGTGATAAACGGAATGACTGCCGAAATAGGCGATGTCTTCGATCGTGCCGCGCGCCTTGTTATGCGGTTGGGCGGGTTCCTCTTTCGAGACGGCGATCTTCTCCGGACGCACCGCTAACGAGACCTCCTGCCCTTCAAAACCGGTAATGCCGTGACCGATGTACAGCACGTGCTCGACCATCGGCGATGCGATGGTCACGTAATCAGGGTGGTCGTCTTTGATCTTGCCGTCCAGCAGATTGACCGAGCCGATGAATTCGGCGGTGAAACGGCAATTGGGCTGTTCGTAGATCTCGTCCGGCGTGCCGATTTGTCGGATCCAGCCGGTGTCCATGACCGCGATGCGATGCGCCATCGTCATCGCTTCTTCTTGATCGTGCGTTACCATCACGCAGGTTACGCCCAAACGTTCGATGATATTGACCAGTTCCAATTGCATGCGCGAACGCAGCTTCTTATCGAGCGCGCCCATCGGTTCATCGAGCAACAGCAGCTTCGGTTTCTTCGCTAACGAGCGCGCGAGCGCGACGCGCTGTTGCTGCCCACCGGAAAGCTGATGCGGCTTGCGTTTCCCGTATTTTTCCATTTGCACGAGCTTCAGCATCTCGGCGACGCGCGCGTCGACCTGATCTTTCGGCATACCGTCCTGTTTCAGGCCGAAGGCGATGTTTTGCGCGACGGTCATGTGCGGGAACAATGCGTAACTCTGGAACATCATATTCACCGGGCGCTCGTAAGGCGGCAGTGGTGTGATGTCTTCGCCATCGAGCAGGACGCGACCTTTGGTTGGGCGCTCGAAACCGGCCATGCAGCGCAACAGCGTGGATTTACCGCAGCCCGAGCCACCTAATAGCGCGAAGATTTCGCCCTTGCGAATCGAGAAATCGACATCGTCGACAGCGACGACGCCGTCGTATTCTTTGCGGAGATGCTCGATTTTCAGGTAATGCTCGGAGCCGGTTTTTTCGTTCTTAACGCTACTGGCCGAGGGTGTGGCCGCTGAGGTGGTCGCTGACTCTGCCATATTCGCTCCGCACGATAAACGGGAATGGCAAGCGGAGCGCCATGCGCCCCGCTTGCGTGTGAAGCGGTTACTTGCCGCTCTTCATCGCCGACCACATGTCGGTGTACTGGCGACTGACTTCAGGCGTCAGCGGCTCCAGAGGATAGATTTTCTTCATCATGTCTTCGGGCGGGTACACGCCGGGATTCGTGCGCACAGACTCTTCGATTAACGGCACGCTTTCCCTGACCGCGTTCGCGTAGGACACGTAACTCGTGATGCTCGCCATCACGTCCGGCTTGAGTAGGTAGTTGATGAACGCATAGGCGCTATCGACGTTCTTTGCGTCCTTGGGAATCGCCATCATGTCGAAGAAGATCGGCGCGCCTTCTTTCGGAATGACGAAGTCGATTTTGACCGAATTCTTCGCTTCGTCCGCACGATCGCGCGCCTGCCAGATATCGCCCGACCAACCCACGACGACACAGACATCGCCCGCGGCCATCGCATTCACGAATTCGGAGGAATGGTAGTTGCGGATGTTCGCATTGAGCGTCTTCAGCAAAGGCGCCGCTTTCGCGATCACGGCCGGATCCTGCGTATTGGGGTTTTCGCCGAGATAGTTCAGTGCGATCGGCACCAATTCGGTCGGCGTATCCAGCGCCATGATGCCGCAGTCTTTCAATTTAGACGCGACTTCGGGTTTGAAGACGATGTCCCAGCTATCGACCGGCACATCGCCGAGCGCGGCTTTGACCTTGTCGACGTTGTAGCCGATACCGGTGAAACCATAGAGGTAAGGCACGCCGTACTGATTGTCTTTATCGGTGCGAGCGATCAAGGCCATCATGGCCGGATCGAGATTCTTATAGTTAGGAATCTTAGAACGGTCGATCGACTGGTAAACGCCGGCCTGCGCTTGGCGGGCGAGGAACTGAAGCGAAGGCACCACGACATCGTAGCCGGTGCTGCCGGCCATGATTTTGGCTTCCAGCGTCTCGTTGGCATCCATCATGTCGTAGACGACCTTGATCCCGGTTTCTTTGGTGAAATTCGGGATGGCGTCTTCGCTGATGTAATCGGACCAGTTGTAGACGTTGACGACTTTATCGCCGCCGGCCGCCGGCTTACCGCCGTCGGACTTACCGCCCGCATCGGGCTTATCGGAACCGCCGCAGGCGGCGAGCATCGAGATGGCGATGGACAATCCCAGTATTCGCAGTTTCATGGCTTTCCTCTGGCCCGGATGGGCGGATAGGTGACGGACGGGGTGCGGCTCGGGGCAATGCGTAGCGGAAGTGTCGCGCAGACATCGCGGCGGCGCTACATCTTCGGCGATCACAGCGCCGCAGCGGTCTGGTTCAACGACGTCCAGGCCTTCTCGAACAACTCATCGACCTGTTCGCGGCTGAGGATCAGCGGCGGCGACAACAGCATTGAATCATAAGTCGCGCGCAGGATCAGGCCGTTCTTGAGCGCCATGTCGCGGCAGAGCACACCGACCTTGCCGCGCTCCTCGAAGAAGGCGCGTTTGCCTTTGTTCGGCACCAGTTCCAGCGCGCCGACCATGCCGGCGATGCGTGCCTCGCCGACCAGAGGGTGTTCGCCCAGTTCGGCCCAGCGTTGCGCCAGGTACGGCGCGATCTCAGTGCGAGCACGATCGACGATCCCCTCCTCCTGCAAGATGCGAATGTTCTCCAGCGCGACCGCGGTACAGACCGGGTGGCCCGAGTACGTGCAGCCGTGGGCCAGTTCGCCGCCCTGCGACTTGAGCACGCCGGCCACGCGGTCGTTGAACATCGCCGCACCGAGCGGGATATACCCCGACGTGATGCCCTTAGCGAGCGTCATCACATCCGGCGTGAAACCGAAATACTGCGAGCCGAACCATTCGCCGGTACGGCCGAAGCCGCAGATCACTTCGTCCGCCACCAACAACACATCGTATTGGCGACAGATGCGTTCGATTTCGGGCCAATAGGTCGCGGGTGGGATATAGACGCCGATCGCACCCATGATCGGTTCGCCGATGAAGGCGGCCACGCGCTCAGGCCCGAGTTCGAGGATTTTCTGCTCCAAGCGCTGCGCAGCGATCAGGCCGTACTCCTCCGGCGAAAGATCGCCGCCATCGGCGAACCAGAACGGCGGCTCGATGTGGTGAATATCGGGAATCGGCAACCCGCCCTGCTTGTGCATTCCGGCCATACCGCCGAGGCTGGCACCGGCCATGGTCGTGCCGTGATAGCCGTTATGCCGGCCGATGAAGATGTTTTTCTGCGGCTTGTCCTGCACCGCCCAGAAATGGCGGACCAAGCGCAGGATGGTGTCGTTGGCCTCGGAACCGGAGTTGGTGAAGAAAGCGTGATTCAGATCGGCGGGCGTCAGTTCAGCGAGTTTCGCCGCGAGTTGGATGGTCGGCTCGACCGTACATTGGAAAAAACTGTTGTAGTAAGCCAATTGCGTCATCTGCTTCGACGCGGCTTCGCCCAGTTCTTTACGGCCGTAGCCGATATTCACGCACCACAGCCCGGCGAAGGCGTCGAGCAATTTGTGGCCTTCTGCATCCCAGACGTAGGCGCCCTCGCCCTTGACGAGAATGCGCGTGCCCTTCTTCGCAAGCGCCGCGTTGTCGTTGAACGGATGCAAATGATGCTCCGCATCGAGTTGCTGCAGATGGCGGATATCGGCGATGTCGTGTTGTTTCATGGCGGCTCCGTTGTTTCTTTACAGGCGCGACTACAGCCGCCGCCTTTCGTTCGATTCTAGCGTCCGCGGCTGATGTCGCTCCTATGGCAGCGAGGCATCAGACGTTCAACAATAAGAACTCCCGCTCCCACGAACTGATGACGCGAAAGAAGGTTTCGTATTCTTTGCGCTTCACCGAAATATAAGCGCGACAGAAGCGCGGGCCCAATAATTCGTGCAAGGGCGTGCATGCTTCGAGCTGATCCAGCGCCTCGCCGAGCGAACGCGGTAGCTCGAAGCCGACATCCTGCGCACTGTTGGATAAGGGCGCCGTGGGATGCAGTTTTTCGCGAATGCCGAACAAGCCGCAGGCCAGCGTGCCGGCCATCGCGAGATAGGGGTTGGCGTCGGAACCGGCGAAACGGCTTTCCACGCGCATATTTTCCGGCGTATCCATCGGTACGCGCAGGCCGCAAGTGCGGTTGTCGTAGCCCCATTGCACATTGATCGGTGCGACCTGCCCCAACGCCAATCGGCGATAGGAGTTGACGTTCGGGCCGAAGAAGGCCATCGCCATCGGTACGTATTTCTGTAAGCCGCCGAGATAGTGCTCGAAGATCCGACTGTGCTTGCGCTCGCCCTTGCCCATGAACACGTTTTTGCCGGTTTTGATATCGAGCAAACTCTGATGGATGTGCATCGCGCTGCCGGGCTCGTTCTCCATCGGCTTAGCGAGAAATGTCGCGTACACGCCATGACGCATCGCGGCTTCGCGCATCATCCGCTTGAACATGAAGACTTGGTCGGCGCGCGACATCGCGTCGGCATGAATGAAATTCACCTCCAACTGCGCGGCGCCGGATTCGTGGATCAACGTGTCCACATCCAATTGCATCGCGTCGCTGTAGTCGTACATCAAATCGAGGATCGGGTCGAATTCGTTGACCGCGTCGATCGAATACGACTGGCGCGCGGTTTCGGGCCGTCCTGAGCGGCCGGCCGGCGGTTGCAGCGGAAAATCGGGGTCGGTGTTCTTCTGTACGAGAAAGAATTCGACCTCCGGCGCGACCACCGGCCGCAAACCTTCGGCTTCGTAGGCATCGAGCACGCGTTTGAGTACGTTGCGCGGCGCCAACTCATGGCGTTCGCCGGTCTTGGTGTAACAGTCGTGGATGACTTGCGCGGTCGGATCCGTCGCCCATGGCACCAAGCGCACCGTGTCCGGGTCCGGGCGCAGCAGCATGTCGGCGTCGGAAGGCGAGATCAGATCGTAATAGTCGTCGGGATAGTCGCCGGTGACGGTGGTGGCGAAAATGCCCTCCGGCAACCGAGTGCCGTAATCGTGCGAGAACTTATCGGCAGGAATGATTTTTCCGCGCGCATTCCCAGTGATGTCGGGCACGAGGCATTCGACCTCGGTGATGCGCCGATCCTTCAACCAGCGCAGCAGCGCGTGCTCGCCGGCATGCGCATCCGCGGCATCGCCCGAACGGCCGGCATCGGCTTTCTTGCGTTTCGCCGGCTTCTTTTTTTCTCCGCCGCGCGCTTTATCGCGACCTTTACTATCGGCGTGCCGTGGACTCATAGCGATATCCTAGCGAATGTCATCGTTGCTTCCTTAGAGCCTGTTCATGATCTTTTCGGAAGTGCGAATGCCCCTGCGCACGCGGCATGCAGACGTTGCGCACGCTTGCCAAGCCCACCAGGCTTGGCAAGGTGCGCGATGCTTGCCTGCCGCGTGCGCACGGGCATTCCCTCCGGGTTGGCCCGTACAGGCGGGCGGACGCATCTTTCAAAAAGATCATGAACAGGCTCTTAGCGCACGGCGCCGACAAGCGTCGCCGAAGGCGCGAAAAATACCGTGATAGAAAGGATTCTCGCGGACGCGCCATTCCGGATGCCATTGCACCGCGAGCAAGAAGGTGCTGGCGGGGCGTCGATAGGCTTCGATCAAGCCGTCCGGCGCCGTCGCTTCGATCTCCAAGCCCTCTCCTAAGCGAGCGATGCCCTGCCCGTGCAGCGAATTGACTTCGACGAACTGCGCGCTGGCGATCGCAGCGAGGAGTCCGCCTGGGCGCAGGCGGATGACATGTTGCGGCGCGTATTGTTTGTCGAGATCGTCGTCGGTGTTTTCGCGATGGTCGTCGAAGCCAGGCACCTCATGCACTTTCTGATGCAGGCGACCGCCGAGTGCGACATTGACCTCCTGAAACCCGCGACAGATCGCCAATATCGGCAGATCCAGCTCGATCGCCAGCGGAATCAGCGCCAGATTGGTCGCATCGCGCGCGGGGTCGTGCAGGTTGCCCGGATAGCTGGGCTCATCGCTGTAATGATGGGGCTCTATATTGCTGTGCGAGCCGGTGAGCAGTAGGCCGTCCAAACCGCGTAGAAGTTCGGCGGGCGGCAATGGCGGTTCCAGTCCCGGGATTAAGGTCGGCAGACAATCGGCGCCGTCGATCACGGCTCGAACGTATTTCTCGCCGACGGCGAGAAACGGGTGCGGGCCGATAATCTTGCGATCGGTGGGCACACCGACCAAGGGCAATCCGGTCATGGGAACACTGCGGACGAGGCGCGGACGCGTTCGACGCACGTTACCCGGCATGTTCGATTTCTGCAACACAGGTCGACTCTGAGCATCGGGAATCGTCAATTATTGTGCGTCGCAGCATCAAAAAAGCACGCAAAAGCGGCAGAAACAAGGCATGATGCCGTTGAACATTTTTGACACAATCGTTGACAGTTCATGTCTTGCCGCGCAACTGTCACACTGACGAGACTTCCATGAATCGCCATTGCCCGATGCCGTCCAGCTTATCGCCCGATGATGCGCGCACCTTGCAAGATCTCGACGACTGCCAGTCGGTGGATCTGATCCTGCCCGATATGAACGGCCTGCTGCGCGGCAAACGCATCGCCCGTAGCGCGCTCGAAAAGGTGTACGAAGACGGGGTGTGCCTGCCGATGTCGCTGATCGCCACCGACATCACCGGCAACACCGTCGAAGAAACCGGACTGGGCTACGACATCGGCGACGAAGATCGCATCTGTCGCCCGGTGCCCGGCAGCTTGCGGCCGGTACCGTGGTCGACGCAGCCGATGGCGCAGTTACTGTTGTCGATGGAAGACGCGCAAGGCGGGATGTTCGAGGCCAATCCGCGGGAAGTGCTCAAGCGCGTGCTCGCACGCTATGCCGCGCGCGGCTTGAAACCGGTGGTGGCGGTTGAACTGGAGTTCTATCTGTTCGATCGCTTGGCCGATGCCGATGGCCGCCCGCAGCCGCCGGTCAATGCGCATACCGGCGAGCGCAACACCAGCACACAGGTGTATTACCTCGAAGATCTCAACGACTTTCGCGGCTTCATCGACGGCGTCGCCGATGCCTGCAAAGCGCAAGGCATTCCTGCCGATACCGCCGTCGCCGAGTACGCGCCGGGCCAGTTCGAGATCAACCTCAAACATCGCGACGATGCCCTACTCGCCTGCGACGACGCGATCTATCTCAAACGTGCGATCAAGTCGGTCGCGCAACAACAAGGCTTGCAAGCGAGCTTCATGGCCAAGCCGCTGGCCGACCAAGCCGGTAGCGGCCTTCACGTGCATGCGAGCGTGCTCGATCGCGACGGCCGCAATATTTTCGCCAGCCGCCAAGACGCGCCGACCGACGCGCTACGTCATGCGATCGGCGGCCTGCAGCGCAGCGCGGCGGATTGTCTGTTGCTGTTCGCACCGAACGCCAATAGTTATCGCCGCTTCGTGCTCAATGCCTTCGTGCCGCTCAATGAAGTCTGGGGTTTCAATAACCGCACTGTGGCGATGCGCATTCCGCATAGCGACGAAAAGAACACCCGCATCGAGCACCGCATCGCCGGTGCCGACGCCAATGTGTACCTCGCGACCGCCGCGGTGCTCGCCGGCATGCTGCACGGCATCGAACAGGGCTTCGACCCAGGCCCGCCGGTGGTCGGCAACGCCTACGAACAGACCGAGATCAAAACGCCCTATTGGCGCGATTCGATCCGCGATTTCATGGCTAGCGATTTCATCGCCACGCAATTCGGCGACACCTTCCGTCACATCTATGGCCAGCAGAAGCTCAAGGAATTGCACAGTTTCTATCGCGAAGTGACGACGCTGGAATACGACTGGTATTTGCGGTCGGTGTGAGCAGTCGGTCAACGCATGCCATCTGACGCCTACCCGCCGAGTTGGTATGCCGCCGACATCGAGCCGCTGTCGGCGCAACCCGCGCTCACTGGCGATATCGACGCCGATGTCTGCATTCTTGGCGCGGGCTATGTCGGATTATCGGCTGCATTGGAACTCGCCGAAGCCGGCTACAAGGTCGTCGTTCTGGAAGCCGAACGCATCGGCTGGGGGGCGTCGGGGCGCAACGGTGGTCAAGTGCTTCCAGGTTTCGGCTGCGGCGAGACCAAGCTGGTTTCGCTGATCGGACGCGACGACGCGCGCAAGCTGTTCGATTGGTCCTGCGAAGGCGTACGGCTGATACACGATCGACGCGAACGCTACGGTATCGACTGCGACTGGCGCGATGGTCACGCGACCGTTGCGATCAAGCCGCGACAAGTCGCGGAACTTCAAACGTGGCAGCGCGAGCTCGATACCGACTATGGGTATTCGATGGTGTGGTGGGATCGCGAACGCTTGCGAACGCAACTCGATTCGCCACGCTATCTCGGTGGCTTGTACGATCCGAAGGCTGGCCATCTGCATCCGTTGAAGTACGTGCTGGGGTTGGGGCGCGTGGCGCGCGATCGCGGTGTACGCATTTTCGAAGGCAGCCGCGTACTCGGCATGACGCGCGGCACGAAGCCGATATTGCGCACGTCCGATGGTTCGGTGCGTTGCGACACCGTCGTACTCGCCGGTAACGCACTCGTGCATGGCATCGCGCCCGAGCTGGACCGTAAGATCATGCCGGTCGGCACGTATATCGGCGCGACAGCGCCGCTATCGCCCGATGTGGCCGCATCGCTGATCCGTAACCAGATGGCGGTCGCGGATACCAATTGGGCGCTGGACTATTTCCGGCTCAGCACCGATCGCCGTCTGTTATTCGGCGGGCGCGCAAGCTATTCCAATTTCACGCCGCCGAATTTGCGCACGATCATGCGCCATCGGATGCGACGCGTGTTTCCGCAGTTGGGCGATCTGGATTTCGAGTATTTGTGGGGCGGCACCATCGATATCAGTCTCAATCGCGCGCCGCATTGGGGCCGGCTCGGCCCAAACGTCTATTTCGCACAAGGCTTTTCTGGTCACGGCATCGCCGCCACTGGACTGGCGGGCAAAGTCATCGCGGAAGCGATTCGCGGGCAGAACGAGCGCCTGGATGTGTTCGCTCGCATTCAGCATCGCGATTTTCCTGGCGGCCGCACTCTGCGCACGCCGCTGCTGGTTGCGGCGATGGCCTGGTACAAGCTGCGCGATGCGCTATGGTGAACCGCGAGCGCATACGCGCACGACATTCATACGCCCGGGCTATAATTCGCCGATGTTCGATTCGTATTTGAGGGGTTCTTGGCGCTGATGTCCGATCGATCGCCTCCGGATTTCGCGCGCCGACGTTTCGTCCAAGGTCTTGCGGCCGGTGGCTTGCTCGTCGGTTCCAGCGGATGGACCTACGCCCGCGGAACGCTTGCGAACCGAACGACGCCGACCCTCACCGGAACCGAGTTCGCGCTCACGATCGGCGCTTCGCTCGCCAATTTCACCGGCCGCACACGCCCTGCCGTGACCGTCAACGGCGCTTTACCTGCACCGACCTTGCGTATGCGCGAAGGCGAGACCGTGACACTGCGTGTCGCGAATGCGTTGCCTGCAGGCGACGCGCACGCCAATGTCACCTCCATTCACTGGCACGGCATTTTGTTGCCGGCGAACATGGATGGCGTGCCAGGCATGAGTTTCGATGGCATCCATCCGGGCGAGTCGTATCTGTATCGTTTCACGCTGAAACAAAGCGGTACGTATTGGTATCACAGCCATTCCGGCTTTCAAGAGCAAGCGGGTTTGTATGGGGCGCTGATCGTCGATCCACGCGAACCGGAGCCCTTCGATTACCAACGCGATTACGTCGTGCTGTTGTCGGACTGGACCGACCTCTCCGGCGAAGCTCTGTTCCGTCGGCTGAAGAAAATGGCGATGCACGACAACGTGTACCAACGCACCGTCGGCGATTTCCTTCGCGACGCGCGCCGCGATGGTCTCGGCGCGACCTTACGCGACCGCAAGGCTTGGGGCGAAATGCGAATGACGCCTTCTGATATTTCTGACGTCAATGCGCAGACCTATACGTATTTGTTGAACGGCACGACCGCACTCGGCAATTGGACAGGATTGTTCGCGCCGGGCGAAAAAATTCGGCTGCGTTTCATCAACGGCGCTGCGATGACTTACTTCGATGTGCGTATTCCGGGGCTGAAACTGACCGTGATCGCCGCCGACGGCCAGCGCGTGCATCCCACCAGTGTCGACGAATTCCGCATCGCGCCGGCCGAAACCTACGACGTGATCGTCGAGCCCAGCGGCCAGGACGCTTTCGCGATCTTCGCTCAAGACATGGGCCGCACCGGCTACGTCAGCGGCACCCTCGCCGTACGAGAAGGCTTGCGTGCGCCTGTGCCGTCGATCGATCCGCGACCGATCCTGAGCATGGCCGACATGGGACATGGCGGTATGGACCATTCGGGCATGGATCACTCGAAGATGAATCACGATCCAGTGCCGAACGACCGCATGCAGCACGACGGCATACAACGCGATGGCATGGATCACACGAATCACGCCAAGAAAGGGATGGAAGGCGGCTGCGGCGCGAATATGAGCAAAGGCGGCGAAGGCGGCTGCGGCGCGAGCATGAGCGGCATGGAACGCAACCCTCTGATCGATATGCGCACGATGGCGCCGACCGCGAAACTCGACGACCCTGGCATCGGACTGCGCGACAACGGTCGCCGCGTATTGCGCTATGCGGATTTGCGCAGCGTCTTCGACGACCCCGACGGCCGCGAGCCCAGTCGTGAAGTCGAACTGCATCTCACCGGGCATATGGAGAAATTCGCCTGGTCGTTCGACGGCTTGAAATTCGCCGATGCCGAGCCGTTACGACTGAACTATGGCGAGCGCATGCGCATCGTGCTGGTCAACGACACGATGATGACGCACCCGATCCATCTGCATGGCTTGTGGAGCGACCTGGAAGACGCGCACGGCGAGTTCATGGTGCGCAAACATACTGTCGACATGCCGCCCGGTAGCCGTCGTAGCTACCGCGTGCGCGCCGACGCGCTCGGCCGCTGGGCTTATCACTGTCATCTGCTCTATCACATGGAGTCGGGCATGATGCGTGAGGTGCGGGTCGAGACATGAGCCTCGCACGCGTCGATCGCAGCCATCGCTCTACGCGCAGATGCGCGTTTGCGTTCACCTGTGCGCTTGCGGGCGCTGCGCCCCATGCGATCGCGCAGCACGAAGCCCATCCGACGCAGCCTACGACAGCGTCCGATCAGGCGGCGAATTCCGCGAGCGATTCGCATCTTGGACATGCGGGTCATACCGGCCACGACGCGCAAAACGAATCGACAACACCGAACGATCCGCATGCGGGTCATGCCATGCCGTCGCGCGACACGCAACGCGGCGAGCCGGCTGCGAAGGAACATGCGCCTAGTGAGCAAGCGCCCAAAGCGCCCATCCCCACCCCGACCGAAGCCGATCGAACCGCCGCCTTTCCCGATCTCGGTGCCCATGCGATGCACGGCGACAGCACGGTCATGATGTTGACTGTCGACCGGCTCGAAGCATGGTCGCGCGATGGCGAGCATGGGCAGCATTGGGATCTGCACGGCTGGGTCGGCGGCGATCTCCAGCGCGTCTGGTTACGCAGCGAAGGCGAGCGCGAGGGCGGCACGACGATATCCGCAGACATCGAGCTGCTCTATGGCCGCAGCGTGACGCCATGGTGGGATGTGGTCGTCGGTATTCGTCACGATACCGCGCCGGGTGCTGCGCAAGACTGGGCTGCGCTGGGCGTACAAGGCATGGCGCCGTATAAATTCGAAGTCGAAGCCACCACGTATCTCGGCCGCGATGGCCGCAGTGCGGCGCGGTTGGAAGCGAGTTACGACGTGCTTCTGACCAATCGACTGATCTTACAGCCGGTGGTCGAATTGGAATTCCACGATCGGCGCGACCTGGGCCGCGATACCGGTGCTGGCTTATCGAAGATCGAAGCGGGCCTGCGCTTGCGTTATGAGTTCACGCGCCGCTTCGCACCGTATCTCGGCGCAGTACACGAGCGCGTCGAAACCGCCGATGGACACGAGGATCGCGAAACGCGGCTGGTCGGCGGCGTGCGGCTGTGGTTCTGAGCGCAAACCCAGCAGACTTCTGCGTCGAAACCCCGGCAAGGTGGTGCTCCATGGGGCAGAATTTCCGTGGCCGGATGCTTGACGCCTCTGCGCGGGCACTCTAAACTTTCGCGCTCTCCAGACACATGGGGCCATAGCTCAGCTGGGAGAGCGCCTGCATGGCATGCAGGAGGTCGGCGGTTCGATCCCGCCTGGCTCCACCAAGTTACGAACGCTTCCGATCGTTAGGCCTTCGATCGAAAGCGGTTTCAACCGTTCTACGACGTCCCCATCGTCTAGAGGCCTAGGACACCACCCTTTCACGGTGGACACCGGGGTTCGAATCCCCGTGGGGACGCCACAATTAACGACGAAGCCCGCGCAAGCGGGCTTCGTCGTTTCTGCATGTCCGAATCTGTGTTGTGCATACGAATTTATGCGCCCGACACCGATATCGATGTCTTCGATAAGGACACGATCGCTACCGTGAATCGCAATGGCTCCCCTCTCGCTGCGAAAATCTTCAGAAATCCTTCGGCTTGGCACTGAGGAGCGTTTCATCGTCGTCCGCTTGTAGCGACGCAACGCTCGCCAGCGGCGTCTCCGTGCGCTCCACCCCTACCAGCGTGCCGACCCCATGCCCGCGCTCGCCCAAGTACTGCAGCCATTTGCCCAGAAACGTGTTCATGCGCAGACGGTGGTCGAGGATTTCGACGGGTAGCGCATCCAGGCCGATGGCATCTTGCCAGCGCCGGCCGACATAGCAATGCGTGGCCTCGGCTTGCTGCGTATCGCGATACAAGCGCACGTAGGCCGATGGGTCGGGTTCGCCGGTCAGCGGGTCGATCAGGGCATAGCTGAGCCGTAACTCGACCGTATAGACGTGCTGCGCCAGTACATCGAGCCGTAGATCGAGGTTATCGCCGACGGACGAGACGTAACTGCCCACGCCCAAAGCATCGGGATGGAACACGCGCGCGAGGCGTTGATGATTTTCCGTATACAGCCCCATCAACCAAGCGAAACGGTTGAATTTCGGAGCGCTGCGCGGGCGGGCGATGACGAAGGACATGCGTCGATCCTACATGCTGGATTCGATTTTCGGCAGCATTGACGGATCGCGAAAAGCGGCAGAAGATGCCTAAATCTCGGCTCGAAGAAGCCTAGGAATTCGACCCATACTCGCGCACCGAACGCGAACGCTGCGGGCATCAGACAAATTCCTATTTCAATGCGGCTCACCACAACCAACCGCCGCACACCCTTCCCGTTCCTCGCTTCAATACATTTCGCGCTGAATGCCCAAGGTGGTCAGCACCTTGCTCGCGATTTCCTCGATCGAGGTGTGCGTGGTGCTGAGCATGTGGAATGCGCTCGGCGCGCAGCATGGCCTCGGCCGCAGCGACCTCGCGCTTGCAGGTCTCCATCTGCGAGTAGCGCGAATTGGCGCGGCGCTCCTGACGGATTTGTTGCAGCCGTACGGGGTCGATGGTCAAACCGAATAATTTGGCGCGATGCGTACGCAGCCGCGGCGGCAGACGGTCGTGTTCCAGATCTTCGTCGGTCAGCGGGTAGTTCGCCGCTTTGATTCCATGATGCAAGGCCAGATAAATGCAGGTCGGGGTTTTTCCCGCGCGCGAGACCGCGACCAAGATCACATCGGCCTCGTCGTAATTCGTGGCGATGCCGTCGTCGTGGGTCAGGGCGAAGTTCATCGCGTTGATCCGGCGATGGTAGGTTTCGAAATCCACCATGCCATGCGCCTGCCCCACCCGCGATTGGCGCTGCCGGCCCAGTTCCCGCTCTAGCGGCTCGATGAAGGGTGCGAATACATCCAGCATCAGCGCGCCGCTCTCGGCCACGCGTGCGGTGAGATTGGCGTCCACGCAGGAATTGATCACGATCGGCCGGCAACCATTGGTCTCGCCCGCGCTACGGATTCGAATGGCGGCCTCAGCGGCTTTCTCGAGGTTATCCACGAATGGAATGCGATCGGTCTTGAATTCGGTGCCCTTGAACTGGGTCAACAAGCTGTGGCCGATGGTTTCGGCGGTGATGCCGGTGCCGTCGGAGACGTAAAAGATCGGGCGAATCGAAGACATGCGAGGCGATTCCTAATAATCGTTTGATTTATATGAAGTTTATTGGATATAAGCAATGTATGCGCGAATGCATGACGACGATGGCGATCGCAGCCCTGGCCCGACAATGAGCGTCGATAGCTTAAAATATCCGCTTTCCCGGCCCCACGCCGCGACCGCATCGGAGCTCCCCTGTTTTGAACAAGACTGACGTGAACAAGACCGAGCTGAACAAAACCGCGCTGAATGAGATCGCGCCCAACGACAACATCCTGTGGCTGCACGCGTTGCGTCTATCCGACCTCGCCCGTGTCGGCGGCAAGAATTCCTCGCTCGGCGAGATGATCGGCCACTTGGCCGGGCTGGGGGTGTCGGTGCCCGGCGGCTTCGCCACCACGGCCGAGGCCTTCAAGGCCTTCATCGCGCACAACCATCTGCACCAGCGCATTTTCGACAAACTGGCGACGCTGGACGTGGACGATGTACCGGCACTCACAATAGCCGGCGGCGAAATCCGCGGCTGGGTGACCGAAGCGCCGCTGCAGCCTGAGCTCGATCGGCGACATCCGCGAAGCCTACGTGCAGTTGTGCAAGGAGAACGGTGGCTCGGATATCGCGGTCGCCGTGCGTTCGTCGGCCACCGCCGAAGACTTGCCCGATGCTTCCTTCGCAGGTCAACAGGAGACCTTTCTCAACGTGACCGGCGCCGACGATGTCGTGCATAAGGTCAAGGAAGTGTTCGCCAGCCTCTACAACGACCGCGCGATCGCCTATCGCGTGCATCACGGCTTCAAGCATGAAGACGTCTTCCTCTCCGCTGGCGTGCAATTGATGGTGCGCTCGGATGTCGGTTCCTCCGGCGTGCTTGTTCACGCTCGACACCGAATCCGGTTTCCGCGATGTCGTCTTCGTGACCGCCAGTTACGGCCTGGGCGAGAACGTGGTGCAAGGCGCAGTGAACCCCGATGAGTTCTACGTCTACAAACCGACCTTGCGCGCGGGCAAGCCGGCCATTCTGCGCCGCTCGATGGGCTCGAAACAGATCCGCATGGTGTATTCCGACACGCCCGGCGAGCGCGTGCGCAACGAAGACACACCGGCCGAACTATGCAATGCCTTCTCGATCAGCGATGCGGATGTGCAAGAGCTGTCGAGACAAGCGCTGACGATCGAAGAACATTACGGCCGCCCGATGGATATCGAATGGGCGAAAGACGGCATCACCGGCAAGTTGTTCATCGTGCAAGCGCGCCCGGAGACCGTGAAGTCGCGCGCGCATGCGACGCAAATCGAACGTTACAGCCTGCTACGCCGCGGCGAAGTCGTCTGCGAAGGCCGCGCCATCGGCCACAAGATCGGTAGCGGCACCGCACGCGTGGTGCGTTCGATCGCCGACATGAATCGCGTGCAGCCGGGCGACGTACTGATCGCCGACATGACCGATCCCGATTGGGAACCGGTGATGAAACGCGCCGCCGCGATCGTGACCAATCGAGGGGGCCGCACCTGCCACGCGGCGATCATCGCCCGCGAACTCGGCGTCCCCGCCGTCGTCGGCACCGGCAACGCACTCGACACCGTACAGGATGGCCAACCGGTGACGATCAGTTGCGCCGAAGGCGACACCGGTTTCATCTACGACACCGAACTGCCGTTCGAGCGCATCGTCACCGATCTGGACAACATGCCGCCCGCGCCGCTGAAGATCATGATGAATGTGGCGAACCCGGAGCGCGCCTTCGATTTCGCGATGTTGCCCAACGCCGGGATTGGTCTTGCGCGTTTGGAGATGATCATCGCCAGTCATATCGGCGTGCATCCAAAAGCTTTGCTCGACTATGCGAATCAGGACGCCGAGACCAAGCGCAAGATCGACGCGAAAATGGCCGGCTACGCCAGCCCTGTCGATTTCTACGTGGATCGCTTGGCCGAAGGCATCGCCACCATCACCGCATCGGTCGCGCCGAGCCCGGTGATCGTGCGCCTATCGGATTTCAAATCGAACGAATACGCGAACCTCATCGGTGGCGCGCGTTACGAGCCGCACGAAGAGAATCCGATGATCGGTTTCCGCGGCGCGAGTCGCTACATCGACCCGTCGTTCCGCGATGCGTTCGCGCTGGAATGCCGCGCTGTGCGCAAAGTGCGCGAGACGATGGGTCTGGATAACTGCTGGGTGATGATTCCCTTCGTGCGCACGCTCGACGAAGGCCGCAAAGTCATCGAAGTGCTCAAAGAGAATGGCCTGGAGCAAGGCAAGGCCGGGCTGAAGATCATCATGATGTGCGAAGTGCCGTCGAACGCCCTACTCGCCGACGAATTCCTCGACATCTTCGACGGTTTCTCGATCGGTTCCAACGATATGACCCAGCTCACGCTCGGTCTGGATCGCGATTCGGCGATCGTCGCGAATCTCTTCGACGAACGCGACCCGGCCGTGAAGAAAATGCTGTCGATGGCGATCCAAGCCGCGAAACGCAAAGGCAAATACATCGGCATCTGCGGCCAAGGCCCGAGCGATCACCCCGATCTCGCGCAGTGGTTGATGGAAGAAGGCATCGAGTCGGTGTCGTTGAACCCGGATACCGTGGTCGATACGTGGTTGCGATTGGCGAAATCGAAAGCCGGCTGAAGCTACGCATCGGGTGCGCCATGGCGCACCGACCTTTCCCGCGGAAGATGAAAACGGTGCGCCTTGGCGCACCCTATACGCATCTTATTTTAGCGCTGCGCCCGGCTGCGACATCCACGGATGGATCTCGCACACCAATCGCCCTGCTTTCACTGCGGGGTCGTCGTCGCACATGGCTTCGGCGGCGGCGCGATCGGGCACATCGAGGATGAAGATCCCGCGCCAATCGCCGTCGTCCATGAACGGGCCGGCGATGTGCAGCGCGCCTTTTTCGGCATAGGCGGTAATGTTCGCCATATGACCGGATTGTAATTGCTTCGCGACATCGGCGGGATGGTCGCGCTTCGGGCCTCGTTTCAACATCACGAACCAATACTGTTTCATCCCTTGCGGGAGAGACGGCTTAGCGGCAGCGGGCGCTTGCGTCGAATTCGTCGATGCGGGTGTCGGCGCTGGCTCTTTTGCGCCGGCTGCGGATGCGAACAGCGCGATCGCAAGCGTTGCGATGTGCGTGATGTGTCTGCATGCCATAACGAAAGCTCCTCTCTCAATTGACGAAATCGGCCAACCTCGTGCGGTAGTAACGTAGCTCGGCGATGGAATCGCGCACATCGCTGAGCGCGGTATGCGCGGAATCTTTATGGAAGCCCTGCAACGTCTGCGGCGCCCAACGCTTCGCAAGCTCTTTCACGGTGCTGACGTCGAGATTGCGATAGTGAAAGTATTTTTCCAATTCCGGCATCTGGCGATGCAAAAAACGGCGGTCCTGACAGATCGAATTGCCGCACATCGGCGATGCTTTCGGCGTGACCCACGCGCGCAGGAATTCGATCGTGCGCTGCTCGGCTTCGCGCATCGTCACGCCGTGATCCAGCGCGCGTCTCCACAGCCCGGACTTGGTGTGCTGTGTGCGATTCCATTCGTCCATCGCTTCGAGCGTCGTCAAACTGTGCGAGATGGCGAATTCGGGGCCTTCCGCCAACACATTCAACTGCGGATCGGTGACGACCGTGGCAATCTCCAGGATCGAATCGCGGCCGGTATCGAGCCCGGTCATCTCGAGATCGATCCAGATCAAGCGACCTTCGCTGACGCCATCGATGGCGCTGGAAATACGCGTGATGCCGCTGTGTTCGGTGGAAGCCATACGACTCGCAAGGTAATTGAAGACACGGCATGATAGCGCAGACTTCCACTGCCCCGACTCCAACGGCCCGAGACCTATGTCGATCGCCAGCCAACTCGATCACCACGCCGTCCTCGGCGCCATGCTCGCACCCGCCCTGCTCATGGCTGCGACCGGCTCGCTCTTGGTGTCGGCCAATGCGCGACTGGCGCGCGTCGTCGACCGTTTGCGCGGGCTGATCGTCGCCTGGGAGCAAGATGCCCCCGACCGTGCCGAACGCGATACCCAAATCGCGCGCCATCGCTACCGCGCCGCCTTGGTACTGCGTGCATGCTGGATGCTCTACGCCGCGCTGGCGTGCTTCGTCGGCACCAGCCTAGGGCTGGCCGCAGATGCCTTGCTCGGATTCAAGTTAGAAGCGGTGCCGACGGTGCTCGCAGTGATCGGCATGCTGTGCTTACTGGTCGCCAGTTTCTTTATGGGTCTGGAAGTCAGCCTGTCGGTCAAGAGTTTCGATCAGGAATTGGATCAAGAGCTCGCACGTAAACGCGGCTGAACGCTGTGATAGGGTGCGCCTGTGGCGCACAGTACGTGTCTTGCGCGATTGAATGAACGGTGCGCCGCAGGCGCACCCTACGACAGCGGTTTGCCGCGTTTGCGCCGAAAGTAGTTCGTCAGCATCGTCCCCGCTTCGTCGGCCAATACGCCGCCTCGCACGTCGATTCGATGGTTGTGCCGCGGGTCGACGAGCACGTCGAATACGCTACCGGCTGCTCCGGTCTTCGGATCGCTTGCGGCGTAGACGAGCCGCGCGATCCGCGCATGCACTGCGGCCATCGCGCACATCGCGCAGGGTTCGAGCGTGACGTACAGCGTACAGCCGACCAAGCGATGATTACCTAACGATTTGCCGCCCTCGCGCATCGCGACGATCTCGGCGTGCGCGCTAGGGTCGTGGTCGCCGATATTGCGGTTCCAGCCTTCACCGACGACGTTGCCCTCAGCATCGATCAAGACGGCGCCGACGGGAATCTCGTCGTGCTCGCGTTCGGCGTATTCCGCCAACGCGAGCGCGCGACGCATCCAATCGTCATCCGAGGCAGCGGCCGTATTCGTCATTTCATGTATTGGATCGTTTTCGATTCGCCGCCGAGGCTCATCTCCGTTGCCAACACGAGCACGGTTCTCCGGTGCTGGGGTAATGCCGCACATCGGCGCATATCCGTCCGTTGCGGCGCACGAGCGTCTCCATGCCGGTGGTTTTGATGACCCCGCGATCGGCGATGGTGATGATCGAGGCGCCATCGACCTTGGCGCTTTTTCGATCCGAAGACAGCGCGATGCTTTTGATTTCGTACTGCATATCGGGCAACGCTCCGCCGCCGGCTTCTTGCATTTTCTTGAGCATGGCGATCGATTGCCGCTCGGCCTCGCATGCCTGCGCTTTGTCGAGCGTCGTCACCACCTCGTTGCCATCCGGGCCATAGCCGGTGTTCGTCGCTTTGTATTCATCCGCCAAACCCTCGCAGGCTTTACCGGCATCCAGTTGCTTGGCGGCATCGAGCTGCGCTCGGTAATGCGCACGGACGACATCTTCCGACAACGTATTTCTGCTATCCCAATACCACCAACCGATGGCGGCAATGAAAACGATCGCGATCAATTTTTTCATGGCGATACTCGGGCTGGCTGATGGTTGGACGAATCATTCCCACTCGATGGTGGCTGGCGGTTTTCCGGAAATATCGTAAACGACGCGCGAAATGCCTTTGAGTTCGTTCACGATGCGTCGCGAAACGATATCGAGAAAATCGTAAGGCAGATGCGCCCAGTGCGCGGTCATGAAGTCGATGGTCTCGAC
The DNA here is from genome assembly GCA_963783035.1 of uncultured Gammaproteobacteria bacterium. Classification (GTDB taxonomy): domain Bacteria; phylum Pseudomonadota; class Gammaproteobacteria; order Xanthomonadales; family Xanthomonadaceae; genus Lysobacter_I. The sequence continues at coordinate 533,890 of CAWAMC010000003.1, read as the reverse complement.
GGCGCGCAGTGCGATCACCCACTCGTACGCACGCGCATCGCCGACCACGCCCACCGATTTCACCGGCAGGAACACCGCGAACGCCTGCGATGTTTTGTCGTACCAGCCGGCCTTGCGCAGTTCGTCGATGAAGATCGCATCGGCCTGCGCCAGCAGTTCGGCGTACTCGCGTTTCACTTCGCCGAGGATGCGCACGCCCAGACCTGGGCCTGGGAAAGGATGGCGATACACCATCTCGCGCGGCAGGCCGAGTTCGACGCCGAGACGGCGCACTTCGTCTTTGAACAACTCGCGCAACGGTTCGACCAGACCGAGCTTCATGTGCTCGGGCAGGCCGCCGACGTTGTGGTGGCTCTTGATGACGTGGGCCTTGCCGGTTTTGCTGCCGGCGGATTCGATCACATCCGGATAGATCGTGCCCTGCGCCAGCCACTTCGCATTCGCGAGTGTGTTGGATTCTTCATCGAAAATCTCGACGAACAAACCGCCGATGATCTTGCGCTTGGCTTCGGGGTCGGCAACGCCTGCGAGCGCATCGAAATATCGGTCGGCTGCATTCACGCGCACGACCTTAACGCCCATGTGCTCGGCGAACATCGCCATCACCTGATCGCCTTCCTTCCAGCGCAGCAGACCGGTATCGACGAAGACGCAGGTCAGTTGGTCGCCGATCGCGCGATGCAACAACGCCGCGACGACGGAGGAATCGACGCCACCGGACAGGCCGAGAATTACTTCATCGCTGCCGACCTGCGCGCGCACGCGCGCGATTTGATCGTCGATGATGTTCGCGGCGGTCCATAGTGCTTGGCAGCCGCAGATATCCAGCACGAAACGGCGCAATAGAGTTTCGCCCTGCTTCGTATGCGTCACTTCGGGATGGAACTGCACGCCGTACCAGCGCCGCGCTTCATCGGCCATCGCGATGATCGGCACGCTGTCGGTGCGACCGGTGACGCTGAAACCATCGGGAATTCGGGTGACGCGGTCGCCATGGCTCATCCACACGTCGAGACTTTGGCGACCGGCATGATCGGTCAACGCGCCGAGCAGCTTGTCGCCGCCGAGTACATCGACTTCGGCATAACCGAACTCGCGATGATGCCCGCCCTCGACCATGCCGCCGAGCTGCATCGCCATCGTCTGCATGCCGTAGCAAATGCCGAGCAGTGGTACGCCGCTGTCGAAGACTTGCTGCGGCGCGCGCGGCGAACCGCCTTCCGTCGTCGATTCCGGCCCACCCGAGAGAATGATGCCCTTCGGATTGAACTTGGCGATATCCGCCGGATCGTGGTCCCACGCCCAGATTTCGCAGTACACACCGATCTCGCGGATGCGCCGCGCGATCAGCTGCGTGTACTGCGCGCCGAAGTCGAGGATTAGGATGTTGTCGCGCGTGGATGTCGTCGGTATGGATGTCGGTCATGGGCTGGGAATCGGAATGGAACATCAAGAATCAAAATAGCCGTCATTCCGAGCGTAGCGAGGGACCGGTTGTTCGAATGCAATGAATCCAAAAACAGATCCCTCGCTACGCTCGGGATGACGATCCGGGAATGCTCGTCGATATCGGTCTTCGTTTCTCGATATCCCATTCCCATCGCATGAGCGTCAACCCATCCGATAGTTCGGCGGCTCTTTCGTAATCTGCACGTCATGCACATGACTTTCGCGCTGCCCTGCCCCGGTCACTTTCACGAACGACGGTTTTTTGCGCATCTCTTCGATCGTCGCGCAACCGACATAGCCCATCGTCGCGCGTAAACCTCCGGCGAGTTGATGCACCACGTTCGCTAGCGGCCCGCGATACGGCACACGGCCTTCGATACCTTCTGGCACGAGTTTGTCGGCATCGCTAGCGTCTTGGAAATAACGGTCTTTCGAGCCTTTTTCCATCGCACCCAACGAACCCATGCCGCGGTAGCTCTTATAGCTGCGGCCTTGGAACAGTTCGGTATCGCCCGGAGCTTCTTCGGTGCCGGCGAACAAACCACCGATCATGATCGACGACGCACCCGCAACGATGGCTTTGCCGATATCGCCCGAGTAGCGGATACCGCCATCGGCGATCAGCGGGATGCGGTCTTGCAGCGCTTCGGCGACCATCGACACCGCAGTGATCTGCGGCACGCCGACGCCGGCCACAATCCGCGTGGTGCAGATCGAACCTGGGCCGACGCCGACTTTTACCGCATCTGCGCCCGCTTGCTCCATCGCCAGCGCCGCATCGCCGGTCACGATATTGCCGCCGATCACCTGCAATGCCGGGAACTGTTTCTTCGCCCAATACACGCGATCGATCACGCCTTGCGAATGGCCGTGCGCGGTATCGACGATGATCACGTCCACGCCCGCAGCGACCAGCGCTTCGATACGCGCTTCGGTATCGCCGCCAACACCGACCGCCGCGCCGACCAACAAGCGCTCACTGGAGTCGTAAGCGGCGTTCGGGTTATCGCGCTTCTTCTGGATATCCTTGACGGTGATCAGGCCGCGCAGATCGAAGGCGTCGTTGACCACCAGCACTTTCTCGATGCGGTGCTTATGCAGCAGTTGCAGTACTTCGTCGTCGCTGGCGCCTTCGAGCACCGTCACCAATTTGTCTTTCTTGGTCATGATGTGATGCACGGGATCGTCGAGTTTCTTCTCGAAGCGCATATCGCGACCGGTGACGATGCCGACCAAGCGACCGCCATCGACGACCGGTACGCCTGAGATATTCCTCGCGCGCGTGAGTCGCAGTACTTCACCGATCGTGGTGTCGGGCCCGACGGTGAACGGTTCTTTGATGACGCCGGCTTCGAATTTTTTGACCTTCGCGACTTCCGCGGCCTGTTGTTCCAGCGACAGGTTCTTGTGAACGATGCCGATACCGCCGAGCTGCGCGATGGCGACCGCCAAGCGGGCTTCGGTCACGGTGTCCATCGCCGCCGAGACGATCGGCAGGTTCAGATGCAGGTTGCGGGTAAGCCGGGTGGTGAGGGAGACGTCCTTAGGCAGGACAGTCGAATGCGCGGGGACGAGGGAGACGTCGTCGTAGGTGAGCGCTTCAGCCTGGATGCGGAGCATGGCCGGTCCGGTGGGGATGAAGCGCGTCATTGTACCGCCATAGGGTGCGCCTTGGCGCACCGTTTCCCCACCGCGACAATGGCCGGTGCGCTCGAGCGCACCCTATGAGGCAGTTTCGGCCGCCTCGGCAGCTTCGAGAGTGTTCTGCATCAGCGTCGCCACCGTCATCGGCCCGACCCCGCCGGGAACCGGGGTGATCCAGCTGGCGCGGGCCGCGGCCTCGTCGAACTGCACGTCGCCGACGAGGCGGCCGTCGTCCAGACGATTGATGCCGACATCGATCACCACCGCACCCGGCTTGATCCAGTCGCCCGGAATCAAGCCCGGCCGGCCGACCGCGACCACCAGGATATCGGCCTCACCCACATGTCGGCGCAGCACGTCGTTCGGCGTGAACTTGTGGCAGCTGGTCACCGTGCAGCCAGCGATCAGCAGTTCCAGCGCCATCGGCCGGCCGACGTGGTTGCTTACGCCGACGATGGTCGCGCTCTGCCCGCGCACCGGCCGGTCGGTGTAGGCCAGCAGCGTGGTGATGCCGCGCGGCGTGCAGGGCCGCAGCCCGAACTGGCGCAGCGCCAGATGGCCGACGTTTTCGGGGTGGAAGCCGTCGACGTCCTTGCGCGGATCGATGCGGTGGATCAGCCGCGTCGCGTCGGGGATGCCCGGCAGCGGCAACTGCACCAGGATGCCGTGCACCGCCGGATCGGCATTGAGTCGGTCGATCAGCGCCAGCAATTCGGCTTCGGACGTACCCGCGGGCAGATCGTAGTCGAGCGCGCGGATACCCACTTTCTCCGCGGCGCGGCGCTTGTTGCGCACGTAGGACTGGGAGGCAGGATCGCTACCGACGAGCACGACCGCCAACCCAGGGCGCGCCATACCCGCAGCCACCCGTGCATCGACGAGGGTTTTCAGATCGTCCAACAGCAGATCGGCGATACGTTTGCCGTCGAGAATCTTGGCGGTCATTCGACATGCGGTAGTAATGATGGGAGAGTATTATCGTCGAAGATTCGATCTCCCGCCCCATCGAACGTCCGACATAGACAATGCGCTCATCATACGTATCCGACAAGACTGCCGGTCTCAGTAAAGCTCGACGATGGTACTTCAGCCTAATACTGCTGGAGTTCGCGATTTTCGCAGTCATAGGGCTAATTTGGCTGTTCTTCCTTCATCCCTTCGTGCACGTGTGGTTACTGCTCGTACCGGTGTTGCCGATCCACTTCGCGATCGGTCGAATTCTCAGACGCAAGGTCGCATGCCCAGCCTGCGACCAGTCGCTGATAGACGACGAGGAATTTGCCATGTTCGCCAAAGAATGCAGCCATTGCGGTCATCGTTTTCGGTAGGAGCTCCCCATGGACCCGCAAACCGTCGTCGAACTCGAAGCTGCCGCCTTCCGCCGTCTGCGCGATCACCTCATGCGCGAGCGCACGGACGTGCAGAACATCGACTTGATGATCCTCGCCGGCTTCTGCCGCAATTGCCTCGCCGACTGGTATCGCGAGGCCGCGATTGAACAGGGCATCGAGATGAGCAAAGACGCCGCACGCGAAACGGTCTACGGCATGCCGTTCGGCGAATGGAAAGCGAAACACCAGAAAGACGCGACGCCGGAACAGATGGCGGCGTTCGAAGCGGCGCAAGCAGCGCATGCGTAGTTTTCTTGCGATCGCGGCCATCGCGGTACTGCTGGGCTATGCCGGCATCTGCTGGTTTCTTCATGCGAAGCAGCGCGATCTCATCTATTACGGCGGCTTCACCCGCGTCGACGCCGCTGCGACCGACTTCGCGCTGGAGCGACCCGATGCGACGCTGCGCGGATGGGTCGTCAACCCCGACAAATCCGATCCGATCCTCTACTTCGGCGGCAACGGCGAGCGCATCGAGTACAACCGCGATGCGTTCGCGAAGCTCTTTCCCGAACGCAGCGTCTATCTCGTCGCGTATCGCGGCTACGGCGCTAGCGACGGTTCTCCGAGCGAAACGGCGCTCGTGCAGGATGCGTTGGCCTTGTTCGACCATGTGCACGGTCGGCATTCGGGCCGGAAGATCGCAGTGATCGGCCGCAGCCTCGGCAGCGGTATAGCCAGCCAAGTCGCTGCGCAGCGCCCCGTCGAACGTTTGGCGTTGATCACGCCGTTCGACAGCATGGTCGGCGCCGCGAAGTCGCATTATCCGATCTTCCCGGTGGATCAGTTATTGAACGAGCGCTACGAGTCGACGAAAGCGCTGCATGCATTCCACAAGCCGCTGTTGATCGTCCACGGCGGCCGCGACGATGTCGTGCCGGAGGCCAATACCTTGCGCTTGATCGATGCGCTCGCACAGCCGCCGAAGATCGTACGCATTGCCGAGGCCGGCCATAACGACATCTCGAACGCGATGGAGTTCTCGGTGGCATTGTCGGAATTCTTGCGCTGACTTCGGCAGGAATCGAGTCGGGCGACCGATAACGCTCCGACGATTTCAATACGGTCGTTGTAAAAAAACCGGGCCGCGATAGGCGGCCCGGTTTCTGCATGAGGTACTCAAGCCCTGATGCGGTCAGGGCCGGTCGTAACTACTCTTGATGCCTTCAGCAGCATCGCGCGTATTCTTTTGCACCGCGATGGCCGCGAACAGCGCCATCATGAACGCGATGGCATAAAAGCCTTTAGCGGTCAGATCGATTTCGGCATTCCAAAGCCCGACGACCAGCAACGAGATCGCGAGTATCGTCGAGAACCAGCTCAGGCCGTAGTAGATATTCGTGACCGGGATATCTTCAAGGCGATCGCGCACGGATTTCTGCACCGAAATTGCGGAGAACAAGCCGTACATCAGCACGGTGAAGTAGTAGCCCTTTTCGTTCAACGCCATCGGTGTGTTCCACAAGCCGACGAGATAACCGCCCATCCCGACCAACAGCGCGAACCACGAAGCGCCTACGAACGCGGGAGATGGGCCGTAGGATTTGCGACCGCTTGACATGCGAAGCTCCTAGTGTACGTGGACGACGGGCCGACGATTCGACCGACCCGAAGCTTATCCGAAAATCCAAAGATACGAACCCCGGCGACCGAAGTCGATCGAATCGATACGGCCGGCGTCGATCCGGCCCACCGAGCGCCCACCGCGGGCGTCTTAGCGGTTCAACTTAAGCAGCGCCGCCCAATCTTGGCGATTGAAGCCGAACTCTTTTTCGCGGCCGACATCGAATATCGTCGTGTCGTCGCCCTCTTTCTTCATCTGCAGGGACAGCAATCCTCTAGCGTTGAGGTTCAATTTACGCATCGTGACGCTATGCACGACATTGCCGCCGATCGTATAGAGCTTGCTGTCGCCATGAAGATCGACACCGACCACGATATCGCAATGCGAATCGAAAGGCCGGCCGGCATTATTCAAAATTTCGATCAGCCCGGAGTAACCATGCACTCTGTTCTTTTCGCGCAAGTAACAGAGCAAATCGCCGACGTCCGGTTTCTCTTTGAGCGGATCGGCCAATCGATATGGCCCGGTCTCAGGGCGCTTCGCCGCATCGCGAATGTAATAGTAGTGCGATGATGAAAACACGAACTCCGGCACTTCGGCTTTCTTCATCGCATAAGACACGAAGACAGCAGACCACGGCACGTCGAGCAAGAATGCGCGGCATGCGGCTTTCCCGCCCCAGTCCTGGGTATTGCCGGCGCAGTCTGACGCGCCATTTCTTTTCGTATCGCCGTTTTGCGCGACTTGCCCTTTCTCCCATCGCGCATTGCCATCGAGCAATCCCGTGTCTTGCCAATAGTGCAAGACGCGCCGCCATGCCGAAGTGCGCCCATCGGCGAGCATGTCCCGCTCGCCTTCCATCGGTCCGATCCTGACGATGCGCCCTTGCGCATTGATGAACGGCTTGCGCCATAGCGCGTGCTCCGCGCACGCGATGCTCGCGATGCGAACGCCAGCCGAATTCTTTTCGGCGTCGTCTACAGAAAATTCGCAAAGCTCCTTCGCATACGACGCAAAGGGGAACGCGATTGCCGCAAGCGCGATCGCTGCTCGGCATCGTCGTGTTGGATACGTCATCTCTCGCGCCCTATCTCGTCCAAATCGTTCGCATGTGCGCTATGCCCCGGCACAGAACGCGGCGTAGTCGATGTAGCCTGGAAATTCGCGTCCACGCGCGCAGACCGCGCAGTCGATATCCGGCGACAGCCGCGTTTCGCGAAAACGCATCGACAATGCGTCGAACTGCAATAAACGACCGGTCAAGGGATCGCCTATTTCCAGAATCAGCTTGATCGTTTCGGTCGCCTGAATCAGACCGATCACGCCTGGAAGCACGCCGAGCACGCCAGCCTCGGCGCAGTTGGGCGCATTCTCTGGCGATGGCGGTTGCGGAAATAGGCAGCGATAGCACGGCGCATGGCCGCGATGACGGCCCGCATCGAAGACGCTCGCCTGACCCTCGAAACGGTGCACCGCGCCATATACCAGCGGCTTGCCCAGTTTGACGCAAGCGTCGTTGAGCAAATAACGGGCGGGAAAATTATCGGCGCCATCGATCACGACATCGACGCCATCGAGCAAACGTTCGACGTTCGCGCTGGTCGCGCGTTCGGATACCGCTTCGATCGTCGTACGTGGATTGAGCGCTGCGATGGCCGCTACGGCCGATGCGACTTTAGGTGTCCCGATGCTCGCCTCGGTGTGCAGGATCTGTCGCTGCAGATTGCTGCGATCCACCACGTCATCGTCGACGATACGCAGGGTGCCGACGCCGGCTGCGGCAAGATAGTACGCGGCTGGCGAGCCCAGTCCACCGGCACCGACCAACAGCACGCGCGATGCTTCGAGTTTGCGCTGACCTTCCAGCCCGACTTGCGGTAAACGCAGGTGCCGCGAATAACGTTCGGCGAAGTCGGCGTCGGCGTCGACATCGGGCATCGTCACGGGTAACGATTCCACGACCCAACGCGCCGTACCACCGGCGACCGACGCTAAGCTTACGAATCCTTGCGCAGCCAAAGCCTCCGCCGTACGCATCGAGCGCATGCCGCTTTGGCAGATCAGCAGAATCTCGGCGCTCGCTTCGGGCAAATACTCCGCAGCGTTCGCGATCAACTCGCCCATTGCAATCCCGAGCGCGTCCACTGCCATACCGAGTGCGCGCTCGTGCGCTTCGCGCACATCGATCAAAACCGCGCCGTGGCGCTGGCGTTCGAGCGCTTGGGCAGGGGTGATTTCTAGGATGCTCATAGTCTCGACAGTCTCATTCCCGTCGTTTCTCGCCGCGCTCGTGACGACAGAAAAGCCCCTGATTTTCAATACGCCAACACATCGACAACACTCCCCGCTTCCAAAGATCGCGGCCCTTCTTCGAGCACGATCAGTACATCGCTGTCGGCCGCGGCGCGCATCCGGTGCGAACCGTCGGCCGGATTGGGTTCGACGAAGAGTTGACCGGTCTCGTCGCAGGACAAACGTCCACGCAAGAATTCTAAGCGTTCGTGACTTTTTCGCCATTCGGTTCGTAAGCGCGCGCGGAGCCGTGGCCTCGTTTCGTCACGGCCTTGCAAACCGTCGAATAGCGTGCGGCCGAGCGTGAGATACGTCGCCAGGACCGACACTGGATTACCCGGCAAACAAAGGAACAAGGCTTCGCCCAAAGGTTTGCGGCTACCGCTCGGGTACTCGCCTGCAATCAAAGCGTCTTCTGGCGTATCTGGGCGCGACTGCGCGAACAGCAGCGGCATGCCCGGTTTCATCCGCACTTTCCAAAAGTACACGCGGCCTTCGCGTTGCATCAGCGACGGCAGATGGTCTTTCTCGCCAGCCGACACGCCACCGCACGTGATGACGACATCGAAGGCATGTCCTGCATGCCGCAACGCGGAAGCGACCGCATTCGGATCGTCGGGTAATCGTGGCCATGCCACTGGCTCAAGCCCATCGGCACGCAGCAGGCCCATCAGCAACTCGCGATTGCTGTCGTACAGCTCACCGGGCCGCAACGGCAAACCCAGCTCGACCAATTCATCCCCGGTCGTGAACACCGCGACCGTCGGTCGACGCGCGACCTCGATGCGATCCATGCCCTGCCCCGCAGCCAATGCGACGCGCGATGGCGTGAGCGTCTGCCCGGCCGACAACAGCAGATCGCCCGCGCGCACATCTTCGCCCGCATAACGCACATGCTGCCCCGATTTTGGCGGCTGCAGGATATGCACGCGACCGCCTTCGACACACGCGTTCTCCTTCATCAGAACCGTGTCGGCACCAGCAGGCAACGGCGCACCAGTGGTGATCCTCACGCATTCGCCGGCAGCGACATGCAAATCGAGCGCACGTCCTGCGAATTGATCGCCGATCAAAATCAAATCGGTCATGCCCGCAACGAGATCGGCATGCCGCAACGCGAAGCCGTCCATCGCCGAATTATCGAAACCGGGCTGATCGATCGTCGCGACAAGATCGTTCGCGAGCACGCGGCCATGCGCCTTCGCCAACGCGATGCGCTCGGTCGGCAAACGATGCTCGGCGGCAACACGACCGACGATTTCGCGCGCTTCGTCGAAACCGATGCGAGTCGGAACATTCATGGCGATGGCGTCTCCGGTAGAACGATGCCGGCTTTATGCAGATCGTCCGAAGTGTTGAGATTACCGAAGCGAAAGCCCGAAAACACGACCGCCGACAGTTCGAACCGCTGCGCGAGCCGGTACACCGCCGCATCGCCTGCGACGATGGCATCTGCGCAGCCCACGCGCAACGCATCGCGTCGCCACAACGCCACGAGCGGCTGAAGCGCCATCGTCGTCTGCGGCATAAGCGCCATTGTCGCTGCGCTTCGATACGAGCGTGCGTAGCAGGCAATCGTTGACGCCGACCACGTCCACGGGCAGCGTGAGCAACCACGATGTCTCGCAGGCAGCGGCGAGCGCATCGAGCCCGCCGAGCGGGCCGAGATCGCGGCTGCGATCGCATACGGCACGAATCTCATGCGCGGCATAGCGTTCGAGATCTCGGTTCGCCGATACAAGCAGCGGCCCATGCTCGCCAGCGAAACGCCGCGACCAACGCAACACTTGCGGCACGCCGTCGCGCTCCAGCCAAGCTTTATCGATGCCACCGAGCCGCGAGGCGCGTCCGCCGGCGAGAATGCCGAGGGTAATGTCCTGTGCGGAAATGACGCTATGCATCGCGCGTTTCGTCTCCACTTGGGGCGTCAGAATGATGTCGGCGCCAGCATATCGCATCGCGATCCAGTCGCGATCCAAGCCGTTATTTGTTCTTCTTGACGTGCCGCATCAAGCGCCGACGCTTCGCGATCTGGCCTTCGGTCAAGACGTTTTTCTTGTCTTTGTACGGGTTCTCGCCTTCCTTGAAGATGAAACGGACCGGCGTACCGACCAACTTGAAACGCTTGCGGAAGAAATTCTCGAGATAGCGGCGATAGCTCTCGGACAAATTGCGTAAGCGCGAGCCATGAACGACGAACGTCGGCGGATTCGCACCGCCAGGATGCGCGAAGCGCATTTTCGAGACATGCCCGCGGATCGCCGGCGGCGGATTGGTTTCGCAAGCGATTTCGAGCGCCAAGGTCACTTCTGAAGTGCTGAACTCGTGCGTAGCGGAACGATGGGCGCGATGGATCGCCGCGAACAGCTCGCGCAGGCCCGAGCCGTGCTTCGCGCTGATGTGCACCGCCTCGGCCCAGTTCACGAACGACAACTTGCGCGACAACAAGCTTTCGGTTTGTTCGCGCTGATACTGCGACAGGCCGTCCCACTTGTTGACCGCGACCACGAGCGCGCGTCCAGCGTCGAGCACCGCGCCGAGCACGCTGGCGTCCTGGTCGGTCACGCCCTCGGTGGCGTCGAGCATGATCACCGCGACTTGGCATTGCTCGATCGCTTGCAGCGTTTTCACGATCGAGAATTTCTCGACCGCTTCTTCGACCTTCGATTTGCGGCGGATCCCGGCGGTGTCGATCAGGCGATATTTTCTGCCGTCGCGTTCGAGATCGACCGCGATCGAATCGCGTGTGGTGCCCGGCACTTCGGAGGCGATCATGCGCTCCTCGCCGAGAATGCGATTCACCAAGGTCGATTTGCCGACGTTCGGGCGGCCGACGAATGCGATGCGGACGCGGTCGGGATCGTTATCGAGTATTTCGGTTTGACCGACTTCCGGCAACCGCGCGAAGACATCGTCCAGCAGGTGATCGAGGCCTTGACGATGCGCCGAGGAAATCGCGACCGAATCGGCGATGCCGTAACGTGCGAATTCGGCGAGCGCGGCGCGACTATCGATGCCGTCGGTTTTGTTGACGACCAATAGCGTCGGGCGGTTGGCCTTGCGTAGCCAGCGCAGGATATCGTCGTCCAACGTCGACGCCCCTTCACGGCCATCGACGATGAACAAGACCAGATCGGCTTCTTCCGCGGCCGCGCGCGATTGCCGCGCCGTCGCGCCCGCAAGCCCATCCTCCTCGCCCGCGATGCCGCCGGTGTCGACGACGACGAACGGCCGCACTTCATCGAGCCGGCATATGCCGTAATTACGGTCGCGGGTCACGCCCGGCTCGTCGTGGACGAGCGCGTCTCGGGTACGGGTCAACGCATTGAAAAGCGTCGATTTACCGACATTGGGGCGACCGACGAGTGCGACGAGGGGGAGCATGGAGAGCCGGGAATAGAAAATCGTGAAGGGAGAATCGAAAGAATCTTGATCGTTTGAAGTCTGCGATTCGCTTTGGAGCATCTTTGAGCGAACGACGGCTGAACGTCTCGTTTCGCTAGGCAGCGAAGCGGGCGCGTACTAGCGCTGCGAACATGCGCTTAACCGTGATATCGCAATCACGGCCAATCCGATTTATCGCGAATCCTGCTCATCGCAAGCGATGAATCGAAAGCGGACGGGATTCGTTATTGAACGATTCCCGATTCCCGATTCATAGCCTTATTGCAATTTATACGCGCTCAACGCACCGCCAGCGGTCTGCACCACAAGTACGCCATCGACGACCACAGGCGCGCTGCGCACCGGGTCGCGCGCGACGCGCACGCGAGCGGCGAAATCGCCGTTATCCAAGCGCAGCCAGTGCAAATAACCTTCGGCATCGCCGACGATGGCGAAATCGCCTTGCACCGCAGCGCCGGAAACGCCGCGACGGATCAGGCCGGCCTGCTGCCACAGCGCTGCGCCAGCGCTTTTATCGAGCGCCCAGACGACGCCATTCGGATCGGCCACGATCACACGGTCTGGCGCGAGGCCAGGACGACCGCCACCGCCGTTTTCCTGCGACCACAGCGGACGACCGCTGGGGCCGTCGATCGCCATGGTTTGCTTCTTAAAGCTGGTGGCATACAACGTAGCGCCGTCGAGTACCGGAGAACCGTCGATGTCGGCGATGCGATCCAATTCGGTGCGTCCATCGGGCTGGCCCACCGCTTGATCCCACAGCGGACGACCTTCGGTCAGCGATAATGCGGTGACGCTGCCATCGTCGTTACCGACGAAGACGAAGCCAGGGCCGAGAATCGGCGCGTCGTTGCCGCGCAGGGTCAGTGTCGGCAGATCATGATTCCAGAACCAGCGGCGTTGCCCATTGCTGGCATCGAATGCGGTGATCCGGCCGTCGTTCGAGCGCACCAGCACCATCCCTTGGCCGATCGCGGGCGCCGCGATGACTTCGGTCGTCACCTTCGCGATCCATTTCTCCGCGCCGGTCGCGGCATCTAGCGCCACCACTTCGCCTTCGAGCGCCGCCGACCACGACCAGACCATCGCCTGCGCCAGGGCCACCAGTCAAAACGGACTTGCTCTTGTATTGCCACGCCTGCGCGCCGGTCTGCAGATCGAATGCGCGCACGCCGCCTTCGCCCGCGGCCGCATACACACGACCGTCGGCGATCGCCGGGCTCTGCGCGATGCCGAGTTTCAGGTCGCCATCGCCGGCTTTCGCCGACCACAGCCGCGCCACCGTCGTCGAAGGCGTGAATTCGTTGAGTTCGGTCGGCTCGCTTGCGGCTTTTTCGGCTCTGGAGCCGCTCGCGAACCAGCCCTTGACCGTGCTGCAGCCGCCGAGTGCGATCATCGCCGCAAGAACGGAGACACGTAATACCGAAGTGCCGGTAACGGTGCGACGGGTGGCGGAATTCGAGCTTGTGTTGAAATGATTCATCGTGCTGCGTGTGCTCTGGTCATGCCGGAACAGGTCCGGTAGTTTCGGAAGTCTTCGCGCTCAAAAGAGCGAGCCCGATCGAAGCATCGGCCGGGCTCGCATCGAGTCAGGAGGCGCTGTCGGTTTTCGGCGGTTTTCCGCCGGCCTGCGCGAGTTTGAGTTCGACCAAACGTCGCTGCGGCGCGCCGACATCGAGTTTGCCCAGCGCTTTGGCGTACGCGTCGCGGGCCTGTTCGACCTTGCCTTGCGCGAAGTAGGCGTCGCCGCGCACTTCGATCGCAGCTGCATCGTCCGCGCTCGCGACCAACTTCAACGCTTCGTCGTGTTTGCCGGCATCGATCAACAGACGCGCCAAACGTTGATTGACCACGGGTACCAGCAGAGCATCGTCGGTCTTCACGCCACGCAAGGTCGCCATCGCATCGTCGCGCTTACCGGCTTCGATCTGGGCTTTAGCTAGATCAAGCGCGGCGAGCACGGCATAGCTGCTGTCCTTCAGACTCGCGGCCTTCGCCTTCGCTCCGTCGAGCTTGCCGGTATCGATTTCTTTGATCATGGCTTGATAATCGTCGCCGGCCTTCACGCGTTCTGCCGCCTGTTGATCGCGCCACCAGGTCCAGCCATAGATCGCGCCGAGGCCGATGCCTACGCCGACGAGGAGGCCGAGCGAATTTCCTCGTAGCCAGTTGCGGACGCGTTCGCTTTGTTCGTGTTCGTCGAGAAGATCGTCGATCGCCATGGTTTCGTTATCGTGAGGTGCTGTAGTGGAAGGAAGAGCGTCTGCGACGCTGCGGTAGATCGATTGGAACGCAGCTTCCGTCAAAAGTTGCGGGTCGCTGATTGCGATTGTCGCGGATACCGACTGAACGAACGATCGGCGGTCATCGTATCGCTACGTAAGCCGGCGGTCGCGCGCATCGTCCCGGTCGCGCCCTCGCCGAGTGCGCAAGGACTACCAGCGTGGCCGATATCCCCACGCGGGGCCGCGAATTAGAGGACGGAGCAGCCCGATCTGTAGGCAGATCAGCGTGCGGCCGGTTGCAGCGAACCGTCAGAGGATACCGTAAAGCGCACGACGTTCGCTCGGATGAAGGGCGTGAGATCGACCGGCTGGCCGCGGAAGCGGACGCTGACGGCGGTCGCATTGCCGAGCACCGCCTTGCCGATCTGGCCAGACAGCGAAGTTCCGCTGCTGCCCAGGCTGGATCAACGTCTGCTCGATCACCGTGCCATCGGGCCCGCTCAACTTGACCCAACTTTCAGCGGAGAAGCTCACGCTCAAGTCTGGAACGGTTCGGGCCGCCGGGCGCTGCGGCATCGGCGTCATCGACGCGACCAAAGGCGATGGCAGCGCCGGCGCAGCTTCCTTGGGCGCGGGTGCGATGCCTGGATCGGCCGGCAACGCCTCGCCCGGCGCAAGCTCCAATGCCGCAGTCGTGTCCTCGGTGGCGACCGCTTGCGGCCGAGTGGCGAGCCACACCGGCACGGCGATCGCCGCCGTCAGCACCACGTACACCAAACGCAATTTGGTCTGCTCGGCGACGCGTTGGATTCGCGGCGTGTAGGTCTGCGGAACCAAATCCGACAGTTCGCGCCGCAGGCATCACCACCGTATCGACGATCGCGTCCGCCGGCAGCCCCAATAATTTGGCGTAACTACGCAACTGGCCGCGGATATAAACCGGCGCGCCGAGCTTTCCCCAATCCTCGCGCTCCAGTGCATCGACGACATGCGTCTGCATTTTCAGTTTCGCGCTGGCGTCGGTCAGGCTCATCCCCGCGCTTTCGCGCGCTGTGCGCAGGCGCTGGCCGATTCCGCGAACCGCATCGTCGGGCATGGTGTTCGTTGTCATCGCGATGTGCTCCCCAAAGCGGTCCATGCTCGCGTCGTGAGTGTGTGATGTGGCGCCGTGCGTTCGCCCGCACGACCTGTCTTGGTGTTTGCGAACGCATCGGTCTGCGCGACCGGCGCGACCCAGCTTTCATTGCTGCGTTCGTGCTCGCGCTTAAGCCGCATTGGCGGCCCCCGGCGCGATCGCCGCCGAATCCGCGAGTAACTGCGCATCGATGGTTTTGCGGAACTCGGCCTGACGACGGGTCCGGTCGACCACCTGCCCTTTGAGTTGGCCGCAGGCGGCATCGATATCGTCGCCGCGCGTGCGGCGCACCGGAGCGATCATGCCCGGCATCGTTCAACAGCTTCTGGAAACGCACGGATCGTGGCATCGTCCGGTCGCTGGTAGCGCGTGCCGGGGAACGGATTGAACGGGAATCAAATTGACCTTGGCTGCGTCCTTCATCTGCACGGAGCGATCGAAGGCGCGCATCAACTGCACCAGCTCGCGCGCATGCTGCGGCTGGTCGTTGATGTCTTTCATCAGCGTGTATTCGAACGTGACCGATTCGCCTTTCTTGCGTTTCGCGTAACGCACGCAGGCATCCATCAACTCGGCGATCGGATACTTCTTGTTCAGCGGCACGAGCGTGCTGCGAAGCTCGTCGTTCGCCGCGTGCAGCGACACCGCGAGCGAAACATCGCTTTCCAGCGCCAAGCGATCGATCATCGGCACCATACCGGCGGTCGAAAGGGTGACGCGTTTGTTGGCCAGCCCATAGCCTAGATCGTCGCGCATCACGCTCATCGCACGCACGACGTTCTCGAAATTCATCAGCGGCTCGCCCATGCCCATCATCACGACATTGGTGAGCTTGCGCTGTTTGTGCGGCACGTTACCGAGGTGACGCGCAGCGGTCCAGACTTGGCCGACGATCTCGGCGGTGGACAGATTGCGGTTGAAACCCTGGGTCGCGGTCGAGCAGAAGGTGCAATTCAACGCGCAACCGACCTGCGAAGACACGCACAGCGTGCCGCGGCCTTTATCGGGGATGTAGACGGTTTCGATCGCGTTGTTGCCGTCCATGCCGAGCAGCCACTTGTGGGTGCCGTCTTCGGAAGGTTTGTCGAATTGGACCTGCGGCACCCGCACTATCGCGTGATCTTCGAGCTTGGCGCGTAGCGCTTTGCCCAGGTCCGTCATCTCCGAGAATTCGGTGACGTGACGGTGATGCACCCACTTCATCACCTGGTGAGCGCGGAAGCGCTTCTCGCCGAGCGTGTCGGCGAAGAAGCGCTCCAGACCCTCACGATCGAGGTCGAGCAAATTCTGTTTTTGCGCGGCCTCGTTCATCGCAAGTTCTTCGTTCTAGGCCGCAATCAGCGCGGGCAGAGTTCGGTGGCTGCTGAAGAAATACGCCGCTTCGATCGCAGCGTTCTCCAGCGAGTCCGAACCATGTACGGCATTGGCATCGATCGACGACGCGAAATCGGCACGGATCGTGCCCGGCGCCGCTTCTTTCGGATTGGTCGCGCCCATCAATTCGCGATTCTTCGCGACTGCGTTATCGCCTTCGAGCACTTGAATCATCACCGGACCGCTGGTCATGAATTCGACGAGCGCGCCGAAGAACGGACGTTCGCGATGCACGGCGTAGAAACCTTCGGCTTCTTTGCGAGAGAGATGTTTCATCTTCGCCGCGACGACGGTCAGACCGGCTTTTTCGAAACGCGAGTAGATTTCACCGATGACGTTTTTGGCGACGGCGTCGGGTTTGATGATCGAGATGGTGCGCTCCAGCGCCATGAGAAAAGTCTCCGGGGTGAGCGGCCGTATGGACGGGTGAATCCCGTAGGGGCCGCAAGGTTAACATGGAAAAACCCGCGTGGGGACGCGGGTTTAGCGGATTCGGCTACGGGAGATTCTAACCCGAAAGCGCGTTCGCCGCACGCGCGAGATGACCACGAACGTCGCCTTCGCTGGCAGCCGTCGTCGGATCGGAGTAGACTCAAGCAAGCGTTTGATTCAGGCCACCGACGGAGCGTTTTTGAGACGATGAGCAAGACCCAGTTCTCGACAAAGGAACGAATTCTCGATGCCGCTGAGACGCTGTTCGCACAATACGGCTTCGGCGGCACTTCGCTACGTCAAGTGACCAGCCAAGCCGACGTCAATATCGCGGCGGTGAATTACCACTTCGGCAGCAAGGAAAACCTCGTCAATGAGGTCTTCCGCCGCCGCATGGACGAAATGAGCGCGCAACGGTTGCAACGCCTGCAAGCGACGATCACCGCGCATCCCGACGACTTGGAAGCGATTCTCGCCGCGTTCGTCGAACCGGCGCTCGCGATGGCGCAGGACCGTCACGGCGGCGGCGCCTTCATCCGCGTGATCGCTCGTGCGTATGCCGAGAAGAACGACGGCCTACGACGCTTTCTGTCCGAGCAATATGGCCATGTGCTGCGCGATTTCGCCAAAGCCATCGCCCAATGCGTGCCGAGTTTGAGCAAAGAAGAACTGTATTGGCGCATCGATTACCTCGCTGGCGCCCTCACCTATGCGATGGCCGATTTCGGAATGATCAAGCGCCCTGCCGGGGTGTCCGAAACCGAGCATCGTCAACGCGCGGCGCAAGAATTGATCCGCTTCGCCGCGGCCGGATTCAAGGCCGGCAAGGTCAACTGAATTCATCGCGTCGCCGATGGGTGGCGTTTATATGCTTCAAACGAATATTTTAATTCAATTAATTCAATAGGATAGAAAGCATGTCTCAGAAACCGCTTGTACGGCGCGCCGCGGTTCTCGGCGCCGGCGTGATGGGTGCGCAGATCGCAGCGCATATGACCAACGCGGGGGTCGATACGGTACTGTTCGATCTCGCCGCCAAAGAAGGCGATCCGAACGGCGTGGTGCTCAAGGCTATCGCCAACCTCGGCAAGCTCTCTCCAGCGCCGCTGGCGAGCAAGTCTCTGGCCGAGGCCATCACTCCAGCCAACTACGACAGCGGCCTTGAACAGCTGCGCGACTGCGACCTGATCATCGAAGCCATCGCCGAGCGGATGGACTGGAAACAGGATCTATACAAGAAAATCGCGCCATTCGTGTCTGCGAACGCGATTCTCGCCAGCAATACATCCGGCTTAGGAATCAATAAGTTATCGGATGTTCTTCCAGAAGAACTTCGCCATCGCTTCTGCGGCGTGCACTTCTTCAATCCGCCGCGTTACATGCATCTAGCCGAATTGATCCCGGCGAACACCACCGACAAGGCGATTCTGGAAGGTCTAGAAACCTTCCTCACCACCACCCTCGGTAAGGGCGTGGTCTATGCCAAGGACACACCGAACTTCATCGGCAACCGTATCGGCGTGTTCTCGATTTTGGCGACCATCCATCACACCCACGCGTTCAAGCTCGGTTTCGATGAGGTCGACGGCCTGACCGGCCCCTTGGTCGGTCGCCCGAAGTCGGCCACCTTCCGCACCTCCGACGTCGTCGGCCTGGACACGATGGCCCACGTCATCAAGACGATGGGCGATACCCTGCCCGACGACCCGTGGCACAAGTACTTCAAAGCGCCGGCATGGTTGGGCGCGATGATCGAAAAGGGAGCGCTGGGCCAGAAGACCGGCGCGGGCATCTTCCGTAAGGTCGGCAAGGACATCGTCGTTCTCGATCTTGAGAAGCAGGACTACCGCCCGGCCGACCGCGCCGCGGCACCTGAGGTGGTCGAAATCCTGAAGATCAAGAACCCGGCCGAGAAGTTCGCCAAGCTGCGCGAAAGCGCGCATCCGCACGCGCAATTCCTGTGGGCGATGTTCCGCGATCTGTTTCATTACAGCGCGTATCACTTGGCCGATATCGCCGACACGGCGCGCGATGTGGATCTGGCGATCCGCTGGGGTTACGGCTGGTCGCTCGGCCCGTTCGAGACTTGGCAAGCGGCTGGCTGGAAGCAAGTGGCGCAATGGATCGCCGACGATATCGCTGCCGGCAAGGCCATGAGCGATGCCGCGCTCCCGGCGTGGGTGTTGGATGGCCGCGATGGCGTGCATGCCGCCGATGGCGGCAGCTTCAGCCCAGCGAGAGCCGCCGATCTGCCCCGCTCCGCCTTGCCCGTGTACAAGCGTCAGCGTTTCCCCGACCCGATGCTGGGCGAGCGTTTCGCCCCAGGCGAGACGGTCTACGAAAACGACGGCGTGCGCCTGTGGCACGACGGCGATGGCGTGGCGGTGGCCTCGTTCAAAACCAAGATGCACACGGTTAACGACAAGGTGCTGTACGGCCTGCAGGACGCGATCGGGATCGCCGAACGCGACTTCCGCGGCATGGTGATCTGGCAGCCGAAAGAGCCGTTCTCGGCCGGTGCCGATCTCTCCGGCGCGCTCGGTCTGCTGCAGGCCGGCGATGTCGCCGGGTTCGAGAAGATGGTCGCGGACTTCCAAGCCACCAGTCAGCGCATCAAGTATTCGCTGGTGCCGGTGGTCGGTGCGGTGCGTGGTCTCGCGCTCGGCGGCGGCTGCGAGTTCCAGATGCATACCGCGCGCACTGTCGCGCATCTCGAAAGCTATATCGGCCTGGTCGAAGCCGGCGTCGGTCTGTTGCCCGCCGGTGGCGGCCTGAAGGAATTCGCGGTGCGTGCCTCGCAGGCAGCGGGTCCGGGCGGCGATGTCTTCGCTCAGCTCAAGCCGCTCTTCGAGAACGTGGCGATGGCCAAGGTCTCGGCCTCGGCGCTGGAAGCGAAGGAACTGGGCCTACTGCGCCAAAGCGACATCGTCGCCTTCCACGCCCACGAACTGCTGCACATCGCGAAGCAACAAGCATTAGGTTTGGCCGAAGCCGGCTATCGCCCGCCGCTGCCGGCGCGCCGCGTCCAGGTCGCCGGCAACGTCGGTATCGCCACCTTCAAAATGATGCTGGTGAACATGCTCGAAGGCCGCTTCATCTCCGAACACGATGCCGAAATCGCGACCCGCATCGCGACCGTGCTCTGCGGCGGCGATGTCGATCGCGGCACGGTGGTCGACGAAGAGTGGCTGATCCGCCTCGAACGCGAGCATTTCGTCGCACTGGCGCAGATGCCGAAGACCCAGGCCCGGATCATGCACATGTTGCAGACCGGCAAGCCGCTTAGGAACTGATCGATGAAGAAGATCGGGCATCCTGCCGCGACTTCTTCGCAGCGACCGAAAAACGTGGTTTTCGGTCGCTGCCGCGGCACCGCACTACGCGGCGCCGCGCCGGCACATCCATGTGCCGGATCCCCCCACCTGATTTTGGAATCATCCTTATGAGCAGACAAATTCAAGACGCTTACATCGTCGCCGCCACCCGTACACCGGTCGGCAAGGCCCCGAAGGGCGCATTCCGCAATACCCGTCCCGACGACATGCTCGCGCACGTGCTGCGTAGCGTCGTCGCGCAAGCGCCGGGTATCGACGTCAACCGCATCGACGACGCCATCATCGGCTGCGCCATGCCCGAAGGCGAGCAAGGCATGAACGTGGCGCGCATCGGCGTGCTGCTGGCGGGGCTGCCGAACACCATCGCGGCGCAGACGATCAATCGTTTCTGTTCGTCGGGCCTGCAAGCGGTCGCGCTCGCGGCGAACGAAATCCGCCTGGGCAATGCCGATCTGATGTTGGCCGGCGGCACCGAATCGATGTCGATGGTGCCGATGATGGGCAACAAAGTCGCGATGGCGCCGAGCGTGTTCGACAACGACCATGTCGCGATCGCCTACGGCATGGGCATCACCGCCGAGAAAGTCGCCGAAGAGTGGAAGGTGTCGCGCGAGGATCAAGACGCCTTCGCCCTCGCCTCGCATCAGAAAGCCATCGCCGCGATCCAGGCCGGCGAGTTCCGGGGCGAAATTTCACCGTACGAAGTGGTGTCGCGCATTCCCGATCTCGCCGGCAATGCCGTGCGTCTGAAGAAAGCGCTGATCGAACACGACGAAGGTCCGCGTCCGGATTCCTCGATCGAAGGTTTGGCCAAACTCAAGCCGGTGTTCCGTAACGGCATGTTCGGCGGCACCGTCACCGCCGGTAACGCCTCGCAGATGAGCGACGGCGCAGCGGCAGTGATGCTGGCCTCCGAGCAGGCGGTCAAAGATTACGGCCTCACCCCGCTCGCACGCTTCGTCAGTTTCTCGGTCGCCGGCGTGCGCCCTGAAGTGATGGGCATCGGCCCGATCGCCGCGATCCCGAAAGCGTTGAAACAAGCGGGCCTCACCAGGGATCAACTCGATTGGATCGAACTCAACGAAGCCTTCGCCGCGCAGGCGCTGGCGGTGATTCGCGATTGCGGGCTCGATCCGTCGAAGGTCAATCCGCTGGGCGGCGCGATCGCATTGGGCCATCCGCTCGGTGCGACCGGCGCGATCCGCACCGCCACCATCGTCCACGGCTTGCGTCGACGCCAGCAGAAGTACGGCATGGTGACGATGTGCATCGGCACCGGCATGGGCGCTGCGGGCATTTTCGAGGCGCTTTAACGGCTGGGAATCGGGAATTGGGAATTGGGAATCGTTCGAAGCGGTTCTCGGTGCCGGGTCGTGATCGTTGGTCGGCACTTTCCAGATTTAATAGTCTTCAAGCCATGGCCCGATTTCGGGCCATGGCTTTTTGTCGATCTCGGTGAATTCAGCGGAGCTGCGCTCTACCCATTCCCGATTCCCGATTCTCGGCTCTTCAAGCCTCTTCTTGCGCGAAACGCCCGCGGCCGTTGCGCTTGGCGATGTACAGCGCCGAATCCGCGCGCAACCATAGATTGTCGTAATCGTCGTCGCCGTGCATCGTGGCGATACCGACGCTTATGCTCGGTGCGACGCCTGGCGCGAAATGAAAACTCGCATCCGCGACCGATGACACGATCCGTCCAGCGATCGTCGCTGCGCTTTCGGCGTCCAGTCCCGGAAGCAAAGCGCAGAATTCGTCGCCGCCGAGACGGCCGAGCAAATCGCGGTCGCCTAGGCATTGTTGGCAACAGCGCACGATCTGCGTGAGCGCCAAGTCACCGGCACGATGGCCATAGCGATCGTTGATGACTTTGAGATGATCCATATCGATCATCAGCATCGATGTCGGTTGACCGCGCAAAAACGCTTGTCGGATCGCCTGTTGCGAGAGATCGACGAAAAAATGCCGGGTATAGGCGCCGGTCAGCGCGTCGTGAATCAGTAAGCGCCGTAACTGCGCGTTGTCGGCGTAAAGCATCGGCACCGACATGCCGAAATAACTACCGGTCGCGAGCGTGATCATCGCGAACTGCAACGGCAACGCCAGCCGATCGATATCCAACGCGTAGACCATGACGACCGTCGTCAGGCTGAACAACGCGATCGATATCATCGATTCGAGGACGCCTTGGGTATGCACGATCCACAACTGCAACACGACGGCGACGAATATCACGAAGATCAACGATTCGTCGTCCGGCGCTTGCGCGATCATGATCAACGACAGCATCACGACCGAGAGCACCAGCGCCGTTTTCAGCAAAAAACGGCGGGCATTATGTTCAGGTCGCGGCATATCGTCGAATGCGAACAGACGCTCGGCGAAGGGTAATCGAAGATGCTCGGCTAACGCACGCAGCACCAACACCAACAACGGGCCGATCACGATCAGTCCCGTGTAGTCGCCGATCAGCCAAGGTAAGACTAAGGGCCACGACTCATCGGTCGGCACCAGCTCCATGTACCCTGTGACCAGCGCACCGCCGACCGCCGCGACCGCTGCCGCAAGCATGCCGGCGAGCAGGAAGATCGCGACGGTGCGCGCGATCGAGGGTGGCGACCGTAGTGGGATCGAACGCAACACCGCCTCGGCCGCGAACCAGTAGGCGACGCAATGAACGAGGCCATAGAGCAAGCCATTCGCGAGAACTTCGGATGTCCCGAAGTCGGGTGCGACACGTTCGAAGGTCGACCAACTACCGGCGAGGCTGGCGAGGATCAAAGCAGGGAGCGCGCGCCAACGCATCACCACGAAGGCGGCGAAACTGATGCCGGCGGGCGGGAACCATAGGCTCGCCAAAGGCGCGTATTCGAGCAGTCGCGACGCGTGGAAAGAGCCGATCCACGCCAGGAAAACGACGAGCGAGCACGCGATCCAGCCCGACCAAGTCGACTGCCTGAGGCCGGCACCCGTCAGTGGTATCTCCGTTTCGCTCAAAGCCCCCGCCCTGCTCGATGCATGCAACGGCCCATCATACTGAAGCGCCGCGGGATGAATAGGCTCCTCAGCCTTTTTGGCGGTCATCCCGCCATGCCGCCCAGGCATCGTGCGCTTGAAACCACCAGTAGCTGAGTTGGGCACCGATGAAACCGACCGGTTTCATCGTCGAGACTAGGCCGTAATCGGCGAAACTCCGCCAAGCCGGGTCCCCCTCGGCAATAGCGGCCGCCAAGATTTCGCCTGCGAAGGTCGTCGGTGCGACCCCATGCCCGCCGAAGGCCTGGGCCAACCACAGGCCTTCGTCGATGCGGCCGATCTGCGGCATTTCGTGGCGGGCATAGCTCATCAATCCCGACCATGCGAAATCGACGCGTACGCCCGCCAATTGCGGGTAGACCTTCAATAGATCGCGGCACAACACGCGTTGCACGGCAGACGGCAAACGGTCTCGGATCGAAATTCGCCCTCCCCACAACAGCCGTGTATCCGGCAGAGGGCGGTAGTAATCGAAGGCGAAGCGCGTGTCGTATACCGCTGCAGGCGTCGCGAGGACATCGGGCAACCGAGCCCCGAGCGACTCCGTCACGATGACGTACGTCGCGATCGGCAACACAGCGGCATCCACCTGCCGGCGTAACCCTGCGAGATAGCCGCCGCAGGCCAGAACCACCTGCTCGGCGTGGATGTCCGCCGCTTCGGTGCGCACGCGCCAGCCTGCGCCATCGCGGCGAAGGTCGATTGCGGGCGAATGCGCGAACACGCGCGCGCCCTGCCCTCGCGCTGCGGCGGCGACACCGTGCACGTACTTGAGCGGGTGAAAATGGAACGCGTCGCGCTCGTACAATGCGTCGTGATAACGCTCGCTACGAAGCAGATCGCGTACATCCTCGCGCGAGCGCCATGCCCATTCCATGCCGAAAGATTCGCGCAGCAAGCGCTGACGTTCGCGTAAGACCGCGGGATCGCGAAACCAATTGACCCAAAGCACGCCGGCATCGACGAGGTCGCAGTCGATCGCATAATCGCGCGTGCGCTGACGGATCGTTCCGACCGCGCGCACGGTACCCGCATGCAAAGCGCGTGCGCGATCGGGGCCTAAGTCGCGAAGCAGCGCCGCTTCGCCGCGCGAGAATCCAGAAAATACGAAACCACCGTTGCGCCCGGATGCGCCGTGGCCGATGTCGTGTGCTTCGAGCACGACGACGTCGCGTACGCCACGCTCGCACAAGCCGAGCGCGGTATTCAATCCAGCGAAGCCGCCGCCGACGATGCATACCTTCGTATCGATGCGGCCTTCAGCGTGCGGGTATGCGGCGGTATTGCCTAGAGTGGATTGATAGTAGGTCACGACTTGCGATCTGCATCATAGGGTGCGCATTGGCGCAACGTACGCAAAAAAACGGGGTGTTTAATCGCATCGCAAAAAAAAGCGATGCGCATGGCCGCATCCTATGCTTGAAAAAGATGGCGATCATTCGGGGCATAGCGAGCTCGAAAACTCGGTGCGCCTAGACGCACCCTATGACGCTATGCCGCACAGCATGAAGATTTCAAATACCGCACGCATGCCTCGATCATTCAAGATCGACGACGCCCAGCTCGCTCAATGCGTCGCTCATCATCCGTCGTGCGCCGTCGCTGAGCGTTTCGTGATCGAGCGCGTAGCGGATCGTCGCTTCGATCAAGCCTAAATGCGTGCCGCAATCGAAGCGCGTGCCTTGGAAGCGGTAGGCATCGACGCGCTGTTCGTCGAGCAAAGCGGCGATCGCATCGGTCAGTTGGATTTCGCCGCCTGCACCGGGCTTCGTATTTTCGAGCAAACCGAAGATGCGACCATCCAGCACGTAGCGACCGACCACCGCAAGAGTGCTCGGCGCGACTTCGGGTTTTGGTTTTTCGACGATCGCGCGGATACGGCCGCTGCGTCCGTCGAAGGCTTCGGTCGCGACGATGCCGTAACTGCCGGTCTGTTCGCGCGGCACATCTTGCACGGCGATCACGCTGCCACCGCTGATTTCGGCGGCATCGGCCATTTGTTTGAGCGCACCGGCGCCCTTGTTCCAGATCAGATCGTCCGGCAAGAGCACCGCGAAAGGCTCATCGCCGATGATGGGCTTGGCGCATAGCACCGCATGACCCAGGCCGAGCGCTTCGGCTTGGGTCACGAACACCGCGCGTACGTGCGCAGGCAGCACATTGCGCACGACATCGAGCAACTCGTACTTGCCGGATTTCTCGAGCTTCTGTTCGAGCTCGTAAGCTTTATCGAAATAATCGGCGACCGAATGCTTGTAACGATTGGTGACGAACACCAAGGTATCGCAACCGGCTTCGACCGCTTCGTCGACCGCGTACTGGATCAACGGCCGATCGACGATCGGTAGCATTTCCTTGGGTACGGTCTTCGTGGCCGGAAGAAAACGGGTGCCGAGACCGGCGACCGGAAAAACGGCTTTACGGATGCGCGCCATAGTGCCTAGTAGTTAATGGGTCAGCGAAAGGAAAGCGACGCGCGTATCGGCGCATCGCAGCGAAGCGTAGCCCGATCGCGCGCGCCGCGCGGTTCTCGACGCGATCATCAGGTCTTGCGCGCGTTGCGCGCAGGGAACGCCACAACGGTCGCTTGCGACTGCGATTCGGCATTCGTGGTATTCGGTGAGAACTCGGGCACCGCCTCGCGCAACAGACTCGCGAGCGCTTCGAGATCGTAACGCACACTGGCGTCACGCAGTTTCGTCAGCGCTGTCGCGATCGCCTCCGTCGGCACTTTGCGCGGCTCGGCCTGCAGGATTTTCGGGTGCGAGGTCGGACGATAACGCTCGTCGGCATGGAACAGCGTCTCGTGCAATTTTTCGCCCGGACGCAAGCCGGTGTAGACGATCGCGATATCGCGGCCCGGGTGTTTTCCGGCGAGGCGAATCATCTGTTCGGCCAAGACGCGGATCGACACCGGCTCGCCCATGTCGAGGGTGTAGATCGCCTGCTGCGAACCGATCGCGGAGGCCTGCAAGATCAACTGGCAGGCTTCAGGAATGGTCATGAAGAACCGAGTGACGTCGGGGTCGGTCACGGTGAGCGGGCCGCCGCCACGGATCTGCTCGCGGAACAACGGCACGACGCTGCCAGCCGAGTCCAAGACATTACCGAATCGCACGGTGACGAAACGAGTGGAACGCGGGTCGCTGAGCGTTTGGCACAGCATCTCCGCAAGCCGCTTGGTCGCGCCCAACACGTTGACCGGATCCACGGCTTTGTCGGTGGAGATCAGCACGAAGGTGCCGACGCCCACGGCATTGCTTTCGCGCGCGACCGTTTCGGTCGCCAAGACGTTATTGCGCACGGCTTCGCGCAATTGCGCTTCCAACAACGGGACTTGCTTGTAGGCGGCGGCATGAAAGACCGCATCCGGTTTCGTCAGCTCCAGCGCATAGCGAATGACCGCCGGATCGCCGCAATCGCCGAGCACCGGCGCGACTTCGATCTGCGGAAAATCGCGGCGAAGTTTCATCTGCGTGGTGATCAACGCCAATTCGTCGATCTCGACCAACGCGATCTTGCTCGCGCCGTGGCGCGCGCATTGGCGGCACAGTTCCGAGCCGATCGAACCGCCGGCGCCCGTCACCAACACACTGCGTCCGCCGAGCCAATCGCGCATCGCTTTCCAATCCGGCACCACCGGGTCGCGACCGAGTAAATCTTCGATCGCCACTTCTTTGAGTTCGCCCGGCAGCGAATTGCCTTCGAGAATATCGTTCAGGCGCGGCACCATCCGGAACGGCAAACCGGTGCTCTCGCAGACTTCGATCACATGACGCATGCGCTCGGCATCGACCGATGGCAGCGCGATCACCAGCATCTTGGCGGCGGTTTCCGGCGCGATGCGGCCGACGTCTTCGATCCGTCCCAGCACCGGCACGCCGTGCAGGTGGCTACCGCGCAGTTTGGCGGCATCGTCGAGAAAACCGACCGGCTGATAGGCGCCAGTACGGCGCAAGTCGCGGACGACCGCTTCCCCGGATTGGCCAGCGCCGAGAATCAACACGCGCACGGCTGCTTTGTCGCTATTGATCCGGCCGTGATCTTTCCACGAGCGGTAGATCAAGCGCGGCGCGCCGAGCATCAGGCTTAATGCGAGCGGATAAAAGACCAGCACCGAACGTGGCGCTTGTTCGAGACGGTTGTAGAAAAACAGAACCAGCAAGATGGCGAGCAAACCGAATATCGTGGCTTTCAGAATATTCATCAAATCCGGCACGCTGGCGAAGCGCCAAACGCCGCGATAAAGACCGACGTGCCAGAACACCAATCCTTGCGCGATCAACACCAGCACCACTGCCGAATCCCAGAACGGGGGAACGACCAGGGCATCGGTCATGGCATAGCGGAATTGAGTGAGGCCGGTCCAGCACAGCCAGACCATGAATAAATCATGGGCGACGACCGCCGCGCGCGGGATCGCCCCTTCCAGTCGTTCTCTCAAAGCCTTCATGCATCGATTCCTCTATCCGTTGTCCTGAGAGCTCTGGCCGCTCATGCGACGGCGCAATCCGTACCACAACGCGCCCCCCAAACCCCACCAAGCCAACACCATAGTCACGATGCTGTCCGCTTCCCCCCGACGGTAAGACGCGACACTGTACCCCGCTATTATGGCCGCGAGCACGGTCCATAGGGCATAGGCGCCGGTCACTCCGGTGTGGCGACCGGCCCGACGCGCCCAGCGCTGGTAGACATGTTCGACATGCGGCTGCCACCAGCGCTCCCTGCGCAATATTCGCGATGCCAGGGTCAGGCCGGCATCCAGCAGGAACGCGCTGAGCGGCAACGACAACAGCAACCAAGCGCGCTGCGGCAGGCTTTCCAGCGTCGAGGCCAGCAGCCAAGCGAGCGCATAGCCGAGCGCGCCGCTACCCACATCGCCCAAGAACAGTCGCGCCTTCGGCAGATTGAAAGGCAAGAAACCGCAAATCGCCGCGCATAAGGCCAGGGCCAACAGCGCTGCGCTCGGTCCACTCGCCCAGTAGCCGAATGCGGCAGCGACGATCGCCGCCTGGGTGGCGGCGATACCATCGATACCGTCCATGAAATTCCAAACGTTCACCAGCACCACGCACGACAGGCTGGCGATAACGGCGACCTCTGGGGCCGTCCCGCCCAACCATAGGCCGAATCCCAACAACATCGATGCGACGACATGCACCGCGAGCCGCAGCCATGCGGACAGAGGGCGGTGATCGTCGAGCCAGCCGATGCCGGCGACCAACCAAAACCCGACCAATCCGATGGTGAGCGAAACGATCTGACTCGGCTGCCGTACGATCAAGGCGAGTACCGCGATCGAAAATGCCGCGGCGATCGCGATGCCGCCACCGCGCGGCGTCGCGACCGAATGACTGCGACGTTCGCCGGGTTCGTCCAGCAATCGCCGTTGCAGCGCGTAGCGACGTGCGAGCCAAGTACCGACATAACCGATGGCCGCGTACAACGCGAACCACAGCACCGCATCGAGACGCAAGTTCATGCCGCCGGCTCCTGCGCGCGCGATGTTCGCTGGCCGTACGAATAGCCCGCGAGCATGCGCGGCGATCGATAACGCGACATCCGGTTCATACCACCGCGTAGTTGAGCAGCGGCTTCACCGAACCCCACTCTTTACAACTCGGGCACTGCCAGTGATGACTGCGCGCACCGAAGCCGCAGCGGTTGCAGCGATAACTCGGATTGCGTACGAGCAATTGTTCGGTCACGAGTTTGAGATCGTGCAAGGTCGCCAACGGGTCGGTTTCGTCGGCGAGACTCAGATCGATCAAGGCCGCTTCGCCGCGCACCGAAGGCCGCTCTTTCAACTGCTTCGCGAGGTAATCGCGTGCGGCATGCACACCGTCCGCGGCCTCGACCAACCGCGTCAAAGCCAGTACCGGCGCGATGCCGCGATAGTGCTCGCACATTTCGGTCAGGAAGGTGCGCGCGCCGGTGGGGTCGCCGACTTTTTCGTAACTCACCAGCAATGACGGCAGTATCTCGGGCAAATAGTCCGGATCGTGGCGCGCCGCGCGTTCGAACGCACGGATCGCGCCTGGATAATTCATCGCATCGAATTCGATCCGCCCTTCCAGCATGCCGGCGCGTACCGCGTTGGAATCCGCCGCATAGGCGCGCGCGACCGCAGCGCGCGCCGCATCGACATCGCCGGTCGAATGCAGGCGTTCGGCGAGTTCGCATTCGAACTGCGCGATGAGTTTGCCCATCGGCTCGCCGGTCGCGGCTTCGAAGCGCGAAGCCATCTCGATCGCTTTCTGCCAATCGCGCTCGCTCTGATAAATGCCGATCAAATGCCGTAGCGCTTGCGGCGCGCGTTGATCGAGCTTGGCTAAATCGGTGAACACGGTTTCGGCGCGATCGAGCAAACCCGAGCGCATGTAGTCTTCGCCGAGCGCGAGCAGTGCCTGGACTTTCTGCTGATCGCTCAGATCCGAGCGCTGTACGAGGCCCTGATGCAGTCGAATGGCGCGATCGACTTCGCCGCGGCGACGGAATAGATGGCCGAGCGCGACCTGGGTCTCGAAGGTGTCTTTATCGAGTTCCGCGACGTGCAAAAACAGCTCGATCGCTTTGTCCGGCTGCTCGTTGAGTAGATAATTCAAACCACGAAAATAGGTGGTCGAAAGCTTGCTGACCTGGTTGTCGCTATGGCGCTCGCCACCGCGTCGACCGATCACCCAGCCGCAGACGGCGGCCAATGGAATCAGCAGAAAGAACCAGAACCACTCATTGATGAAGTTCATGTTCGATCTCCCCCTGCCCTGTGGATTGCAGTCCTGTGGATCGCAGCGTCGCATGGCTGGTCGATAGCGGTGTCGCGACCTGCGCGAGGGCTTTGCGATCGCGGCGATATCGATGCCGCATCGGCAGCACCACCGAAACGGTGAGTGCGAGTCCACCGATCAACACCCCGAACAACAAGGCGGCGAGCATCACTACACCGAGCGCCGCTTCGAAACGCAGCACGCCCAAATCGATCGATACCGGCGTCGGATTCAGCGCGCCAAGCGCTGCACCGCCCGCCAAGAAAGCGATCGCGAACACAGTACGGATCGGACGGATCATCTCGTGGATTCGGCTCGTGAGGGTAGCGACAGTGTAGAACCTCGCATGGCCGGCCGCATCGCAGCTTGTCGCATCGCAGCTTAAGCGAGCGCCGCGGAAGCGCCATAGACGTGTGATCGGCTGGCTCGTGCGGCTTCTCCAATCACCGCCCGCTAAGGCGAGACGCGGAGATCAATCTTCGGGCGGCAACGGTACGACGGCGCTGACGCGATCGCGCAATTCCTTGCCCGGTTTGAAATGCGGCACATGTTTTCCCGGCAAAGCGACGGCATCGCCTGTTTTCGGGTTACGCCCGGTGCGCGGCGGACGATAATGCAAAGAAAAACTACCGAACCCGCGAATTTCGATGCGGTCGCCCTCGGCGAGCGCGCCGCCCATCATTTCCAGTAACGACTTCACCGCCATATCGACATCGTCGGCCTTCAGATGGCCTTGGCGCTGGGTCAATATCTCGATCAGTTCGGACTTGGTCATGGGCATTCGCGTGTCGGGATCGGGAGGTCTACGGCTGCGGGGCTGAGCGCGTGAGCGCCAAGGCCCGCATCGGCAGTGGCCGAGCCGCGAGCCGTGCGGCGATCCGATCGAAACCGGATCGCCGCCGGGCCGCGAGGCCAGCTAACGTGTAGCGATTACTCGGAACGGCCATCCAACTGCTCGCGCAACAACGCGCCCAGCTTGGTGGTGCCACTGGCGGCGTCTGCGGAGGTCTTGTTGTACTCGGCCATCGCTTCCTGCGTTTCGGCTTCGTCCTTCGCTTTGATCGACAACTGCAAGGTGCGGCCCTTACGGTCCATACCGATCAGCTTGGCTTCGATCTTGTCGCCGACTTTCAGATGCTGGGTAGCGTCGTCGACGCGGTCGTAGCTGATGTCGCGGGCCGAAACGTAGCCCTCGATGCCGTCGCCCAGGTCGATACCCGCGCCCTTCGCGTCCACTTCCTTGACCGTACCCGTGACCTTCGAACCCTTCGGATACGTGCCCATGAATTGGCCGAACGGATCCTGTTCGAGCTGCTTCACGCCGAGGCTGATGCGTTCGCGTTCCGGATCGACCGCGAGCACGACGGCTTCGAGGTTGTCGCCCTTCTTGAAGTTGCGAACCACGTCTTCGCCGGTGGTGTTCCAGCTCAGATCCGACAAATGGATCAAACCGTCGATACCGCCGTCCAGACCGATGAAGATGCCGAAGTCGGTGATCGACTTGATCTGACCGGACACCTTGTCGTTCTTCTTGTGGATCGCAGCGAAGGTTTCCCACGGATTCGACGAGCACTGCTTCATGCCCAGCGAAATGCGGCGACGCTCTTCATCGACGTCGAGGATCATGACTTCGACTTCATCGCCGACCTGCACGACCTTGGACGGGTTGACGTTCTTGTTGGTCCAATCCATTTCGGACACGTGGACCAGGCCTTCGACGCCCGGCTCGATTTCGACGAACGCGCCGTAATCGGTGACGTTCGAGACCTTGCCGAACATACGCATGTTCGACGGATAGCGACGCGCGATGTTATCCCACGGATCCTCGCCCAACTGCTTCAGGCCGAGACTGACGCGATTGCGCTCGCGGTCGTACTTGAGCACGCGGACTTCGAGTTCCTGACCGACTTCGACCACTTCGGACGGGTGACGCACGCGCTTCCACGCCATATCGGTGATGTGCAGCAGACCGTCGATACCGCCGAGGTCCACGAACGCGCCGTAATCGGTGAGGTTCTTGACCACGCCCTTGAGCTTGGCGCCTTCGACCAACTTCTCGAGCAGGACTGCTCGCGCTCTTCCGAATGCTCGCTCTCGACCACCGCGCGGCGGGAGACGACCACGTTATTGCGCTTGCGGTCGAGCTTGATGAGCTTGAATTCCAGCTCTTTGCCTTCCAGATACACCGGGTCGC
Organism: uncultured Gammaproteobacteria bacterium; assembly: GCA_963783035.1. Classification (GTDB taxonomy): domain Bacteria; phylum Pseudomonadota; class Gammaproteobacteria; order Xanthomonadales; family Xanthomonadaceae; genus Lysobacter_I. The sequence goes on along the minus strand of CAWAMC010000003.1, from coordinate 501,647 downwards.
GGACCGGGCGGACATCGACCAACGAACCGGGCAGGAACGCGCGGACGTCTTTGATGTCGACGGTGAAACCGCCCTTGACCTTGCCGCTGATACGGCCGGTGATGGTTTCGTTCTTTTCCAGTGCTTCTTCCAACTCGTCCCACACCATCGCGCGCTTGGCTTTGTCGCGGGAGAGGACGGTTTCGCCGAAGCCGTTTTCGAGAGAGTCCAGCGCCACCTTGACGATGTCGCCGACAGCGACGTCGATCTCGCCGGCGTCGTTACGGAACTGTTCGATCGGGACAATGCCCTCGGACTTGAGGCCGGCATTGATGACGACCACGTCGGTGCGTACATCGACGACGACGCCACTGACGATGGAGCCGGGCTTGAGCTTGGACAGATTGGCTGCCGCGCTCTGTTCGAACAGTTCTGCAAATGATTCGGTCATGGGAATGATTACTCGGTTGATGACATAGATCGATGGACCGCGACGCGAACGTCACTGATATCGATCCACCCATAGGGGCCTGGCGGGATTGCCGTTGGCCGTGAGAGTGAAGTGAGAAAACCCGCCGCCGGACGCCTTACGGAATCCGTCGATCGGGGCCTTAAGCCGCTAGCGAAAACGATTCGTTCGATAACGCGATGCCGCAGACGCTGGTAATAGAGACAGCGAGTGTCGAAACATCTGATGAGGTCAAGGGCGTTCGGGCAAAATCGCCAGAACGCGCTCGACGACAGCATCGATGCCTAGGCCGGTGGTATCGATGTGAACGGCGTCGTCGGCCGGCCGTAAAGGCGCCACCGCTCGATTGGCATCGCGCGCATCGCGGGCGAGAATTTCGCGTAGCAGGTCGTCAAGGCTAACCGAAACCCCCTTGTCTTTCAACTGCTTATAGCGTCTCTCGGCTCGTTCCTCGGGGCTGGCGGTGAGAAAGACCTTGTACGGCGCATCCGGGAAGATCACCGTCCCCATGTCGCGGCCATCGGCGACAAGCCCAGGGAAGCGACGAAAGGCGCGCTGTCGGTCGCGCAGCGCGGCGCGAACCTCGGGCACCGCCGCGATCGCCGAGGCCGCCGCACCGGCGGTTTCGGTCCGCAGCTCGTCGGTCGCGTCCACATCGTTCACGATGACCCGCAATTCGCCTAGCCGGCCCCCACCGCAGGCCGATCGATGAAGCCGATCTGGGTATCGAAGGCGCAGCGCACCAAGGCGGCCGGGTCGGCCAGGTCGAGATCCGCCCAACCTGCAGCGACGCCGACACCGCGATACAAGGCGCCGGAATCCAGGTAATGCCAGCCAAGCCGTTGAGCGACGATCCGGCTGATCGTGCCCTTGCCCGAGCCGGATGGGCCATCGATGGTCAAGACCGGGAGCACTGATTTCGGGCATGGCAGGACTCGGTTTAGGAACGGGCGGGCCGCCATTGTAGCCGGCAGCCGCGGGAGGACATCGAAAACGGGGCCTGCAAGCGCTTGAATCGGCTGCGAATTGACCGGTATACTTGCGGGCTAGCTTCGCACGACCCGTGCATCGGCCAAGCCTTCAAGGCGTCCGGCACGTACTCCATTCCACATCAACCGCGTTATCGCTGAGGTTTCCATGAAGGTCCTGTCCTCCCTGAAGTCGGCGAAGGCCCGTCACCGCGACTGCAAAATCGTTCGCCGCCGTGGCAAGGTCTTCGTGATCTGCAAGTCGAATCCGCGTTTCAAGGCGCGTCAGCGCTGAAACCAGCCTAACGACGGCGCCGCTTAGGCAACGAGATCGTTCGGGGTAGTGAGCACTAGACAATATACATAAGGCGCATCAGCGCCGAAGCCGTACCACGAAGGCCGCCTCGAGCGGCCTTCGTCGCGGATGGCCTCCAAACGCCGCCAATGTGATCGCCTACCCTGCGTTCGCCCTCGCCGCCGCGATACGCTTACAATCCCGGCGACATCGTGGGCGCCCGCCCGCTGCACGCCATCTGCATTTCGCCTGAGGAGGTCCCCCTATGCGCTATCTCCCCGCCTGTCGTCCTCGTCGCTTCGTTGTTCGCGGCTACCGCTGATCAGGCGTACGCCGAGACGCTTTTGATCGAACGCGTCGGCGCCGAAGCCGGCATGACTTTGCCTGCGCGCGGCATGCGCATGGCCGATGTCGAGCGCAAGTTCGGCGCTCCGGCCCAGCGCCTCGAGCCCCGCGGCGGCGAAAGCCGCAGCTGCCCGACGATCAACCGTTGGACCTATCCGAACTTCGTCGTCTATTTCGAGAAAGACCGCGTGATCGACGCGGTCGCGATCCGCGCCGACGCCGAACGAAGTCGGCCCCAAGGCCCCGATCCGCTGACGTGGCAGACGCGTATCGTTTTCCGGCGGAATGGGAACCCCAGTCCGCCGTCCTGATCGCATGGCCGCACCAGGGCACCGACTGGGCGCCTCGCCTCGCCGACGTCGAAGAGACCTATGTCGCGCTGGTCGCTGCGATCGCGCGCTTCCAAGACGCGCTGATCTGCGTCGCCGACGACGATCTGCAAACCTATGCCGAAGCGCGACTGCGCTCGGCGCGCGTGGACATGGATCGCGTGCGCTTCGTGGCCGTCGAATACGACGACACATGGCTGCGCGATTCCGGCCCTATTACCTTGAAAGCCGCATCGAAAGTGGCGGCGACCCGCGATTCGCAGTACGCGCTGCTCGACTTCCGTTTCACCGGATGGGGCGGTAAGTACGAAGCCAGTCGCGACGATCGATTGATCCAGGCGCTGATCGAGCGTGGCGTATTCGCCGACGACGCGCGTCGGGTGTCGTGAATTTCGCGCTGGAAGGCGGTGGTATCGAGACCGACGGTGCCGGCACGCTGCTGACGACGTGGCGGTGTCTGCACGAGCGTCATCCTCAGGCCGCACGCGAGGAACTGACTGCGACGCTCGCCGAGCAATTTGATGCAAGGACGCGTTTTGTGGCTCGACCACGGCTATCTGGAAGGCGACGACACCGACGCGCATATCGACACCCTCGCCCGCTTCGCGTCCGAAGACGCCATCGTCTATCAAGCATGCGACGACGCCAACGATTCGCACCACGCAGAACTGCAGGCGATGGCGGCCGAGCTCGCGACGCTGCGCACGAGCGATGGGCGTCCGTATCGGTTGTTTCCTCTGCCTTGGGCTCAACCGATCGTCGACGAAGGTCGGCGTCTCGCTGCGAGCTACGCGAATTTCCTGATCGTCAACGGCGCGGTGTTGATGCCGGCTTACGGCGATGCGGAAGCCGATGCTTGCTGCGCAGCGCGTGATGTCTCAAGCATTCCCTGATCGCGAGATCGTCCCGGTACCCTGTCGTCCGCTGATCTGGCAGAACGGCAGTTTGCATTGCATTACGATGCAGTTGCCCGATGGTGTGCTGTCGAGTGATCGATAAGGTGCGCCCTCGACGCGTCGCTTTAGTGGATCGCGAGACGCAACGGAGCGTCGCAGTCGAAGCTAATGGAAGCCCGAACATGACGAGTGCCGCATGAAAAATACCACCCTCCCCGTGGCTCTGATCCAAGAAAAAAACCACGGCGACGCCGAGGCGAATCTAACGGTGATCGAAGCGCGCGTCGGCGAAGCCGCGAACCTCGGCGCGAGGTTGGTGCTGTTGCAGGAACTGCATAACGGTGCGTATTTCTGCCAGCACGAATCCGTGGACGAATTCGATTTGGCCGAACCGATTCCCGGCCCCAGCACCGAACGTCTAGGCCAGCTCGCGAAACGGCATGGCGTAGTGCTGGTCAGTTCGTTGTTCGAGCGCCGCGCAGCCGGGCTGTATCACAACACCGCCGTCGTCTTCGATGCCGACGGCTCCACTGCGGGCAAGTACCGCAAAATGCATATCCCCGACGATCCTGGCTTCTACGAAAAATTCTATTTCACACCGGGCGACTTGGGTTTCACTCCGATCGATACGTCCGTCGGTCGTCTCGGCGTATTGGTGTGTTGGGATCAGTGGTATCCCGAAGCGGCGCGCTTGATGGCGCTCGCCGGCGCCGAGTTGCTGCTGTATCCGACCGCCATCGGTTGGGATCCGATCCGATGAGCAAGCCGAGAAAGATCGCCAACGCGACGCGTGGATTCTCAGTCATCGCGGCCATGCGGTCGCGAACGGCTTGCCGGTGCTCAGTTGCAATCGCGTCGGTCACGAGGCGTCGCCGCTGGGCGCGTCTGGTATCGACTTCTGGGGCAATAGTCATATCCTCGGGCCGCAGGGCGAATTCGTGGCCGAAACCGGCGCCGAACCGACGATTTTGATGGCCGAAGTCGATATGGCGCGCAGCGAGCGCGTGCGCCGCATTTGGCCGTTCCTGCGCGATCGCCGGATCGATGCGTATCAAGATTTACTCAAGCGTTATCGCGATTGAAACGATCGAACCCGTTGGTCTCGGTCGCTATCCGGCAGACAAGCCAAAGCTAAGCGATTATCCTGCTTTACGTCGCGTTCGCCCCAAGGATTCGCTTCCAGGATCGGAGAGGTGGCATCGGCACTCTCCTCCACTGCGACTCCACGATTACCACTCGTACGATGACCGATATCGATAGCGTTCCCCCGCAAGACGACGCAACACCGACGCCGCTCGATCCACTGCACGACCAGCCGCACGCGATCGTCGAACGTTATGGCGTGCGTTACACCTTGCTGGGGACGGCGCACGTGTCCAAGGCGAGCCTCGACGCGGTTCGCGCCGCGATCGATAGCGGCGCTTACGACACCATCGCCGTGGAATTGGATGCGCAACGCGCGCAAGCCTTGACCGATCCCGATGCGCTGGCGCGATTGGATCTGGTCAAAGTGCTGCGCGAAGGCAAGGCCGCGTTGTTCGCGGCGAATCTCGGCTTAGCGGCATACCAGCGCCGACTCGCCGAACAACTGGGCATCGAACCCGGCGCTGAACTGAAAGCGGCGGTGCTCGATGCGCGAGAGCGCGGGCTCGGACTGCATCTGATCGATCGCGATGTCGGCCTGACTTTCAAACGTGCGATGCAGCGCCTGGGCTGGTGGGGCCGTACGAAAGTGTCCGCCGGCATCATGGCTTCGCTATTGGGCGACGACGAGGTCTCGGACGAACAAATCGAAAGTCTGAAAGAGGGCGACATTCTCGAATCGAGCTTCAGCGAATTCGCGAGCGAAAGCCCCGCGCTTTACGAGGCGATCATCGCCGAACGCGATCGTTACATGGCGACGCGACTGCGCGAAATCGCACTGGAGCATCCGGCAGATGCCGGGCCTGGTCCACGCGAAGTGTTGGCCGTCGTGGGGGCCGGGCATTTACAAGGGATGGCGAAACACCTCGCCGAAGACGATGCAGATACCGGTCCGACGAAAGCCGCATTGGAAGAGGTGAAACAGAAATCTTCGTTTCCATGGTTCACCATGCTGCTGGCGTTCTTCGTCCTCGGCGGCTTCGTTTGGGGCTTCTGGCGCGGTGGGTTCGAGGTCGGTAGCGATTTGGTACTGCAGTGGGTGCTGGTGACCGGCACGCTCGGCGCGATCGGTTGTTTAGCCGCAGGCGGCCATCCGCTGAGCATTCTCACCGCGTTCGTCGCCTCGCCGATCACCCCACTGCACCCCGCGCTAGCCTCAGGCACCTTGAGCGCATTGGTCGAAGCTTGGGTACGCAAACCTACCTATGCCGACTTCATGAGTCTGCGAGACGATTTACAAACCGTGAAAGGCTGGTGGCGCAATCGCGTCGCACGCACGTTGCTGAATTTCTTCCTGACGAGTCTAGGCACGGCGATCGGCGTCTGGACCGGCGGCGCGAAAATGCTGAAAACGCTTTTGGGCTAGGGCTTGGAACACAATGCATTGCGACAACGCTGATAGATCCCAACAGGCTGTCGAAAAGCAGCCTGTCAGGGCAACCAAAGCGGCACGCTCAGTCATTCTGAATCGCCGTGACCGTCAATACATTCGTGCCGCGACGCCCGATCGCGCGTCGCACGATCTTCGAAACGCTGGTGCGTAAGTCGTCCAACATCGCGTAAATCGTCGGCAAGAACAGCAGACTGACCACAGTGGAAAACGCCAGGCCGCCGGCGATCGCACGCGCCATCGGAAAATACGGCGGGCCATCGCCGGCCATCGTCGTCTGACCGATCGCGATCGGCACCATCGCCAGAATCGCGGTACCCATCGTCATCAGGATCGGGCGCAAGCGCTCGCGGCTACCTTCCACCAACGCATCGGTGCGCGACATACCACGCCGTCGAAGATTGTTGATGTGCTCGATCATCACGATGCCGTTATTCACCACGACACCCATCAGCACCAAAATACCGATGAAGGCCATGACGTTGAATTCGGTACCGGTCAGCCAGAACAACCAGAACACACCGAACACCGAGAACACTACGCCGCTCATGATCGCCGAGGGGAACAACAGCGACTCGAAGACCGCCGCCATCACGACGTAGATCATCACTAAGGCGATCACCAGGTTGAACACCATCTGCTGGGTCGCTTCATCGTCTTGCTGGAAGCCGCCGCCGTCGAACGAATAGGTATAGCCGGCCGGGAACGACACGCCTTTCAGCGTCTCCTCCAGCGCCTTCCGCGCCTCCGGCATCGCGACCTTGTCGGCGAGATTTGCCTGAATCGACAAAGTCGTTTGGCGGTTAGAACGCTGAACTTCGGTCGCCGCTGCTTCTACCTTCACATCCACCATCGCCAGCAACGGCACGTTCCGGCCGTCCGGTGCGCGCACAGTGAACGAGGCGATATCGGCGACACCGTAATTTTCGGCGCCAGCGAAGCGCACCCACACAGGCACTTCGGTTTCGCCGCGACGGAATTCGCGCAAGGGCGCGCCGCGCAGCGCCAAGCCGACGAACTGCGACACTTGGTCGGCGCTGAAACCGAACGACGCGGCGCGCTCGCGATCGACGCGCACCGACAGTTCGCTGTTCTGATCGCCGGTATTCACGCGCACATCCCGCAGTTCGCTGCGCTTCGCGAGGATCGGTATCACATCGCGTGCGAGTTCGCGCAACGTTTCCGAAGAATCGCCCACCAACTGCACCTGCACGTTTTGCGCGATACCATCGCCGCCGCCCGGGCCGCCTTGGTTGCCGATGCCCACATTCGCGCGCGCGGATTTCGGCATGTCTTTACGAATCTCTTCGACGATCGCCGTGGTTTCGTCCACCTTGTCGGTATCGAACTTGACTTGCGTCCCGCCCCAGCCCTGTTCGCTGTAGAACGAGTAGACTTGCTCGATCCGATATTTCTTGCGATTAGCGTCGAGGAACTGTTCGATCTTGAGGATCTCGTCCGACATCTGCTCCTTGGTGTAAGCGCCGTTCCATTGGTAGAAGATGTTAGTTTCGCCACCTTCTTCGCCACCGAACATATTCACTTTCATTTGGGTCATCGGAATCACGCTCAGCGCGATGATGGCCAAAATCCCGAGCACGCTCCAGCCGCGATGATCGAGCGTCCAACGCAGGAAGCCGGCGTATTTACGCTGCATCAACGGGATCAAACCGCGATCGCTACGTAACGCCGGCGGCGTCTTCATCCGCGCCGAGAGCATCGGAATCAAGCTCACTGCGACGAGCCACGAGGCCAGCAGCGAGACCGAGATGGTGATCGCGATCTGAGCCATGAAGATGCTGATCATATTGCGATCGCCGAACAGATTAGGCACGAACACGATGCAGTGGCAAAGCGTGCCGGCCGACAGCGCGATCGCGACGTTGCGCGTGCCGACCAACGACGCTTTTCGCGGCTGATCGGGCATGCGCTCGCGTTCTTGGTAGATGCTTTCGACCACCACCACGGCGTTGTCCACCAACATGCCGACGGCGAGCAACAAACCCATCATCGTCAAAATGTTCAGCGTGACGCCCGCAGAAGTACATGAAGCCCAGGGTCATCACGAAACAGATCGGAATCGCCAGCGTGACCATCAAGGTCGATGGCCAATGCCGCAGGAAGAAATACAAAACGACGATCGATAGCAGCAAACCGACCAAACCGGCTTCGGCCAATTCCAACAACGAACCGGTGACATCCGCGCCCTGATCTTCCACCACTTTGACTTGCACGCCCTCGAGCGCCGGATCCGCGCTGATCGCATCGACTTCCTTCAACGCCAGTCGCGAGACTTCGACCAAGTTGGCGCTGCGCTCTTTAAAGATATCCAAACCCACGGCTGGACGTCCATCGAGACGACGCCCCATATCCATGCGCGCAGGTTTGAGTCGCACGTCGGCGACATCGCTCAGTCGCGTGCCCTTGCCGTCGAGCACGATGTCGCGATATTGCTGCAGGTCCGATATCTCGCCGACCGGCTGCACGCGCAGCCGCTGGCCGCGTTCGTCGATTTCGCCGGCCGACATCGAGAAATTCGCGCTGCGCAAGCGCATATTCAATTCGTTCAGACCGATGCCGTGCGCGTTGAGGCGGTCCTGCGAGATCGCGATCTCCACTTCGTTCGGCGGCGCACCGAGGATATCGACGCGCGCAACGCCCGGCACGCGCTCGATGCGGCGCTTGAACTCGCGATCGATCATGTCGTATTCGCGCGTCAGATCGCGACCGCTGGCGAGGCGCACTTTCAACACCGGCTCGTCGCTGGTCGAGAACTTCAAGACGAAATAGCGCTGCAAATCGTCGGGCAATTGATCGCGGATCGCATCGATGCGCTCGCGCGCGTCGGAGGCGGCGATCGATGCGTCGCGTTCCCAATCGGTGAATTCGATGAACATCGACGCGCCATCCGAGCGCGCATTGCCTTCCATGCGTTTGATGCCGGTCATCGTCGAGACCGCTTCCTCGACCGGGCGCAATACGTTCCGTTCGACTTCCTCCGGCGTCGAGCCGCTGTAAGGCAATTGCAAGAAAATGCCTGGGAACGTGACCGAGGGCAATGCTTCCAGCGGCAAGCGCACCGATGCGATCAGGCCGATGACGAACATCGACACGAAAAACATCACCGTGGTGATGGGGCGCTTGATGCTGAATTCGGCGACGCTCATCCCGGCAAACCCTCCGTTTCCAAATTATCGTAGTTTTCGGCATCGAGCGCTTGTTGTCGTTTGGCGCGACGCACGTAATCTTCGTCGGGGCGACGATCGAGCAGATCGTAAACGACGGGAATGACGATCAGCGTCAGCAATGTCGACACCAACAGACCGCCGATCACGGTGATCGCCATCGGCGATCGCACTTCAGCACCCTCACCGAAGGCCAAAGCGAGGGGCAGGAAGCCGAATAACGTGCACAGCGTGGTCATCACGATCGGGCGTAGACGCGAGCGCGCGCCTTCGACCAACGCTGTTCGCTTAGCCACGCCGGATTCGCGCAACTGGTTCACTTTATCGATCAGGATGATCGCATTCTTCGTCACCAAACCGACCAAGAGAATCAATCCGATGAACACCACCACCGACACCGTTGAATTCGTGACCAGCAACGCGAGCACCGCACCGACCAAGGCCAATGGGATGGTGAACAAAATCACGAACGGATGCAGTAGCGACTCGAACTGCGACGCCATCACCAGATAAACCAGGAAAATCGCGAGGCCGAAAGCGAACAGCAGGGAGGTGATCGATTCTTTCAACTCTTCGCCCTGCCCGCCGATATGCATGCCGATGCCGGCGCCCAAGCCGCCGTCGCGGGCGTTGCTCTCGGACACCATGCGCTCGACTTCGCGTACCGCAGTGCCCAGATCGATGCCGCGCAGATTCGCGGAGACGATAGCCACCCGCACTTGATCGGCGCGATGGATTTCGCTCGGCCCAGTGGTCGCGACGACATCGGCGACCGAGTCGAGCGTGATCGGACTCGAACTGCCGGGGTTCACGATCAATTTGCGGATACTGTCGACCGAGGCACGGTCGCTGGCCTGCGCGCGCACCAGCACATCGATCTTGCGACTACGGAAACTGTAGCGTGTAGCGATGTCGCCGCGCACTTTCTTCACCACGGAATCGGCGATCTGCCGTGTGGTCAGACCGAGCGCGCCAGCGCGTTCTTGATCGAACAGGATCTGGATCTCTGGAAACCCCTGCTCCACCGTCGATTTCACGTCGGAGTAATTCGGATTCTCGCGCAGCATCGCTGCCATTTTCTGTCCGGCGCGTTCGATACTCGGCAAGTCTTGACCGCTCAATTCGATTTCCAACGGCATCGAAAAACTGAAGAGTTCGGGGCGACTGAAATCGACTTGAGCGCCCGCGTACTGCGACAAGGTGCCGCGCAATTTGTCGCTTAATTCGGCTTCGAGTTCTTCGCTGCCGCCGTCGGTCATCGCGATCGACAGCTTACCGATGTTCTCGCCGCTTTCGGTCGGACTGGCATCCAAGCGCGTGCCGCTGCCGCTGACGCCGTATAGCGAGCGAATCCCCGCTTCATCGCGATGCGCCGATTGCACCTCGCGCACCACTTGATCGGTCTCGCGCAGCGGCGTACCCGGCGGCAACTTCACCGTCACTTCGAAACGGTCTTGCGCTAATTGCGGAATCAAGTCGGTACCGAGCAGCGGCACCAAGGCGAGGCTGAGCCCGAAGACGATCGTCGCGGAAACCAGCACCAGTGCCGGCCGTCTCATCGCGCCCGGAAGCGCGCGTAAATACGCAGCTTCGAGACGGTGATACGGCGCCATCGTCAAATCGCTCAATTTACGCATGATCGGGCCGATCACGGCACTGGCGCCGCGCCAAAAGCGCGAAACCACAAAAGCGATACCGAACAACGAACCACGCGATGCCATGCCGATACCGCGACCCGACGCTGCGAGCGGTTTTTGCCACTTGCGATCGGGATGCCAGTCGGGATGCGGCGCTTCCGCGGGGAACGCCAGCGGCGGATTGCCCTTCAAACCACTGAGCATCGGGATCAAGGTCATCGAGACCACTAGCGAAATACCGATTGCGGTAGCGACCGTGAGCGCCTGATCGCGGAAGAGTTCGCCTGCGATGCCTTGCACGAACACCAGCGGCAAGAATACCGCCATCGTCGTCAGTGTCGAGGCGACGACCGCCATGCTGACTTCGCGAGTACCGACGATCGCGGCTCGGAATAAATTGAGCCCACGTTCTCGCGCTTTCGCGATGCTTTCCAAGACGACGATCGAATCGTCCACGACTAAACCGGTCGCTAAGGCAAGGCCGCCCAGCGACATCACGTTCAAGCTCAGGCCGAACTGGTCCATGAAGAAGAACGTGGTGACGATCGAGACCGGCAACGACAGGGAAATGACGAAGGTGCTCCAACCATCGCGGAGGAACAAGAAGATGATCAAGATCGCGAGGAAACCGCCGATCACCGCATCTTTCTTGACGTCGCTGATGGCGTGGCGGATGAATTGCGATTGATCGTCGATCACCGTCAGTTCGATATCCGCAGGCATCTGCGTTTTGATTTGTTCGATTTTCTTGGCGACCGCATCGGCGCTGGACACGGTGTTCGCATCGCCCTCCTTATAGATCGCCAACTCCACCGCTTCCACGCCGCCGAGGCGGATGATCGCCTCGCGTTCCTTATGTCCTTGCTTGACCTCGGCGATATCTTTCAACCGCACGGGCATGCCGCCTGCGGGTGCGCTGTTGCCGCCACCGGACGTGTTTTGCACCGAACTCGCCGCGGCGATGGCCGCCGCGGAGCCGGTCGACGCTGCGATCGCGAACATCTGTTGGGCCGCCGTCGCCGCCGCATCGTTACCGCTGCTTTGCGTGGTCACCAGCATGTCGCGGATTTCGTCGATGCTGGCGAACTGATTGACCGTGCGCACGAGGTAACGCTGGCTACCCTCTTCCAAACGGCCGCCGGAGACGTTGATGTTCTCCTGCTGCAAACGTTGGATAACGGTGTCGATCGACAGATTCAGTTGCGCGAGTTTTTGCTGGTCGATTTCGACCTGCACCTCGTCTTCCAGGCCGCCGCCGACTTTCACCGCCGCGACGCCATCGACCGGCTCTAGTTTCTTCTTGAGGTCGTCGTCGGCGAAGCGACGCAATTCGGTCAGCGTGCGCAGCGTTTGTTCTTCGCTGACCGCCTTGCCTTTTTCGGCCTTGCCCGATAGCGCGAGGCGCATGATCGGCTCGGTCGAGGGATTGAAGCGCAACAGCACCGGCGGCTTCGCTTCCAGCGGCAGTTGCAGCACTTCCATCTTATCGCGCACATCGAGGCTGGCCTGGTCCATATCGGTACCCCAGGCGAACTCGAGCACCACATCGCTTTGACCGGTGCGCGATACCGACTTGAGCTTGCGTAGATTCTTTACCACGCCGACCGCTTCTTCGACCGGCTCGGTGATCAGGGTTTCGACTTCGGTCGGCGCTGCGCCAGCGTATTCGGTGCGCACGGTCAGCGTGGGATAGCTCAAGTCCGGCAACAAATTGACTTTCAGCGTATTCAGCGCCAAGGCACCGAAGAGCAGCATCGTGATCCAAAACATCGCCACAGTGACGCGACGACGGGTCGAGAATTCGACCATATCGAAACCGCCGCCGCTTGCGGACGACGCATGCGCTGCCGGCTCGTGCGCGGGATCGTGTTGATCGCCGTGCTGATCGTCGTCGTGCTCAGGCGATACCTCGCGACTCATTACTTGGCTCCCTCAGACTTTACGCTCGCTACAGGTTTCGGCTTGGGATCGCCGATCACCTGCACATCGCTGCCATCGCGCAACGCGACTTTACCGGCGGTGACGACGCGGTCGCCGGCGTTCAAGCCACCGCGCACTTCCACCCATTCGCCTTCGTAATAGCCCAATTTCACCGAGGTACGTACCGCTTTGCCGTTACGCACGGTATAGACCGCCGGATCGTTTTCGTCGTCGAGCAACGCATTGCGCGGAATCACCTGCGCATCGGCGCGCTGGTCGTAATCGATGCGGATGCGACCGAACATCCCCGGCTGCAATAAACCGCCGCCCTCGAATGCGCAGATCACGCGGAAGGTGCCGCTGCCGGAATCGATCACCGGGGCGATGCGATCGACGCGCCCTTGGAAGGGCTGGCCCGGAAGCGCGTCCACCATCAGTTGCACCGGCAGGCCCGCTTTCAAGGTCGCCAATTCGCGCTCGGGTACGTTCAATACCGCTTCCAGACGCGAGGTGTCGACGATACGGAAGATCGGCGAGTTCAACTGCACGAAATTACCGATTTTGATCGAGCGCTCGGCGATCACGCCGGAAATCGGCGCAGTGACGTTGGCGTAGGACAGTTCGAGGTTCGCCAAGCGATTCACGGCACGGATGTTTTCGACGTCGTAACGCAATTGGTCCAGATCGTTGGCGCTGACCAATTGTTGCGCGAACAACTGCTGCGAGCGTTTGTAATTCGCTTCGAGCTTGCGCAACTGCGCTTCGCTCTGGGCGGCCTGCAATGCGGCGCGGGCGGAATCCAGACGCACCAAGACTTGCCCCGCGCGTACCTGCTGCCCGACTTCGCCCATCACGTGCAGGGCGACGCCGGAGGTCTTCGCGACCACCTGCGCTTCGCCGCGCGCTTCCAACGGGGCGGTGCCGGTATAGCTCGCCGCGATGGCGCGCCGGCTGATCGGCACGGCCTCGACCGGCACCGGCTCGGGCTTCTTCGTTTCTTCGCCCTTCTTGTCTTTGGCCTCGGCATCGGCGCCCTGCGGGCCGCCTTTGCAACCGCTCAGGGCCAGCGAAGCGCTCAGGAATACCGCCAATATCGTGGTCGTGGCGCGTAGTTTGCGCGGATAGAACCCGGCGTCCAGCGAGGGGGCGTCGATCGAAGGCATGTGGGGCATCTCGATAAGGGCAAGGTTTAGTGTTGTATCAAGGTATATCACCCATTCATCTTGGGGCATCGGCCAGAGGTCATGGTGACACCCGGCCATGTGCTGAGTCCCCCTTCCTCATCACCTCGGATTTTGGCCAGTGCTCGTCGACGAAGCCTCACGGTATACTGTTGGGATTGCGCCTAAGTGAACCATCGGCGCGACGACTCCCGAACTTGCGGACCCTGACATGATCCGATCGCTGTATCGAAATCTGTGCGTTACCGGCTGCCTTATGGTGGCGGCTTCGCTCGCACTCACCGCCGATCTCTCCGCCCAAACACCGGCTGCGGGCGAGACTATGCCCAAGGTCGAAACTACGGCACCTGCCGCGACCGCAGCGAATTCTGGCTCGGCCGAACGCGGCAAAGCCCTCACGTACACATGCCAAGGTTGCCACGGCGTGACCGGCTACAAGAATGCGTACCCCACGTATCACGTGCCGAAGATCGCCGGACAAACCAACGAGTACCTGTTGTCTTCTCTCAAGGGCTATCAGCAGGGCACGCGTAAACACCCAACGATGCAGGCACAAGCGCAGAGCTTCTCCGAACAGGATATCGCCGACATCGCCGCCTATCTCTCCAGTCTGAAGAAGAAGTGAGCGCCGCCCTCATGACGAAGCGCCTCCTCCCGCACGTGTCCGCCCTCGCCCTCATCCTGACCGCAAGCGTCGCTCTCGTCGCTTGCGCGCCGAAGAGCGATGAAGCCGGCAAAGAAGCCGACGCGCACGCGAAAGAAATCAAGCATGTTTCGGCTTCGGACGGCGATGCCGCACGCGGCGAAACGCTCGCGAAAGAAAAGATCGCCGGCCGCCAATCCTGCATCGAATGCCATGGCGATAAAGGCAATGCGCCCAGCAGCGATATGGCCGCACCGATCCTCGCCGGCCAGTACCAGGATTACCTGTTCCACTCGATTCAAGCCTATCGCGATGGCGCCCGCGACAATGCGTTGATGACATCGCACGCCAAAGCGCTGGCCGAATCCGGCAAGTTCGACGATCAAGCCATCGCCGACGTCGCTGCGTATTTCGCATCGCAACAAGGTGCGCTGGGCGATCTGCACGGTACGAATTGATTCGATCGGTCTTCCGCTTCGTGCGGGATCGTTATCGTGTCGCTGTTATCCAACGGGAGCCGAAAGGCTCCCGTTCGGTTTGTATCGTCCGCAACGTCGATATCGAAGTGCGCTTGATCGAGCCGCACTGACCACCCTGTACGCATCGTGCGATCGCGCGTCGTATCGCGGACCATCGCACTTTCATCGCGACAATTCGCAAATCAGGGCTTCGTCAATCCGTCTTGATCTTCCTGCAAGTCGGACTTGAACGGAACGTCCGGCGGTTTGCGCGCTTCAGCTTCTTGATCCCGCAAATTCGGGTCGTCGATGGTGCAGCCGCCGCCTGCTTGCAGCAGGGACACTTTGCACACGAGGCGTTTACGCGTGCCCGGAATCGGTACGAAGACTTCGCGGATATTGCGCCGCACCCATTCTTCCAACAGCGTGCCGTGCGGAACGAAGAAACGTTCGAGGCGGCCCGGCGTGTAATCGATCGGCGGCCGTTTCAACCAGGTACCCATGCGATCGATTTTCTCGAAATCCTCGATGATCATGCCCGGCGGCAAGCCGCCTCCGGACTGCCCGGTGCCCGAAGGCAGGCGGATGCTGCCGTCCGGATTGAACAGTCCTGGGCCGGTATTGCGCCCGGCCGTGGCATTCCCAGGACGGTTTTGAGTCGAATCGCCCCAGTCGTCGTTACGACGCGGGCTCGGTAATCCACCCGGGCGCGGTGTCACTGCAGGGCCGACACCAGTGCCGGCGGTCGTCGGGCGTGCGCCCGGTGGTGCCGATGGACGCCCACCCGTTGTGGCCGATGGCTGTGGCGTGCGCCCGCTCGCTGCCGGTGCTGTCTGCGCCTGTGCTGCAGGTGCGGGGCGTGTGGTCGGCGGGCCGCTCGTCGGCGCCGGCTTCGCCTGCGGCACCGGCTCTCGCATCGCGATCTCACCGGGCTCGCTGCGCAGAACAGGTGCACGCAACTGCGGTGTCGGCGCGCGCGGCACCGGCGTCTGCGCTTGGATCGTCGGCAAGGGCTCGATCATTTCGATCTCGCTCACGCGCTCGCGCAATTCCGGCTCGGTCGGGGTACGGGCAGTCTCGCGACGCTCAAGCGCCCGCACCGGCGGACGCGGCTCGAACATCTCGACCTCAGTCGTCGGCGTATTCAGCGTCGGCTCCGCCAAGGTTCTGACGGTCGTTTGCGGAGCGCGCAATTGCGTCGATGGCAAGGCGAAGACAGGCGCTTCTTCCGACGGCGTACGCGGTTCGGTCACGACCAGCGGCTGCGCTGCGATCGGCGGTGCGGGCTCGGGCGGTTGTGGAGTCGGCTCAGGATCGCTCGGAGGCGGAGGCGTCGCTTCAGCCACAGGCGGCGATGTCGGAGATGGCGTCGTTTGCGCGGATGCTGTCGATGGCGCTGCGCTTGCGGGCGGCTGCGTTTCGTCCGCGCCTTCTACTGGGCCGCCTCCGGTTTCTTGCGGAGTGCCTTCGCCGATGAACTCCACTTGCACGGCGTCTGCGGTTTCGTCTCGTTTAGGCGCCTGTTCGATCGCGACGATCGCCAGCCACATCAGCAAGACGATGAAGCCGATGTGCGCGAGCCCCGACGCCAGAGCCGCGAAACGCCGCATGCCGCGTTCTTCGCGTATCGGCGGGTCCCACTGTTGGCGAAACAAACGCCGAAAGGCACGCATGCGACCGATCGTGGCCTGCCCTTTGGGTGGCGTGCGCAATGCGCGTTTGGCGAAGATCGCGATGAAATCGGCAGCGGGTGCGCCGGTCACAGCGTCGGCGCGCTCCTTCATCGACAAGAACCAGAGCCGCCATGTCGGCGGAAATTCACCGAACGGCCGTTCCGCGTACAGCGGGAATCGCCGCCGATAGCGGGCTTCCATGCATTCGATCAACGCCGCGGCGGTGAACACGCGGGAGCGCTCGTGTCTCAGGCCGAACGTGCGATGTAGGGCGCCGCTCCGCTGGCATGGTCGGTCGCATCGCGCACAGCGGTCACGCCGGGCACTTTCTCCATCAACGTCTTTTCGATCCCCTGCTTGAGGGTGACGTCGGCCATGCCGCAACCATGGCAGCCACCGCCGAAATTGAGCATCACGACCCCATCGGCCGTGATTTCTTGCACCGATACGTGACCCTTGTGCTGAGCGAGCTGCGGATTGATCTCATGCTCGACCACCCAGCGCACGCGCTCGACCAGCGAAGCGGCTTCGCCCGGGGCCTGGCCTTTGATCTTCGGCGCGCGGATCTGCAACTGTCCGCCGGTCTGCTGATGGGTGTAATCGATCTCGGCGCCATCGAGGTATTGCACGCTGCCGGCGTCGAGCCACAGCGTAAAACCTTCGCAGTCCACCGCCCACTCGTCGCCCTGCAGGTCGCCGGGCTCGGTGAATTCCAAGCGCACATCTGCGCGTGGCGTACCGGGATTCAATGCGCTCAGGCGAACGCCTAGCCCCGGCAGGGCCTCGCGTTCGATCAGGCGAAGGAAATGACTTTGCGCGGATTCGGAAATCTGGATCATGCGGCTATTCTAACGGCCCACCCGCCACGTGCTCGTCAGCTTTTCGTTACGCGGACGACACAGTGTTCAGTTTTCGCGCCGATCTGCGTCTCAACGCCAAGGAATCGCTATGTCCGACCTCATTCCACTCGCCCAAGCCCATTGCCTGCCGCTTCGCGGTCACGACCACCGTCTGCCGCCCGCACGCATCGCCGAACTGATGCCGCAAATTCCCGGCTGGGAACTCGCCGAAAACGGACACGCACTGGTGAAGACGTTCGAGTTCCCCGACTACTACCGCACGATGGCCTTCGTGAATGCCCTCGCCTTCATCGCGCATCGAGAAGACCACCACCCCGACCTCGGCGTCCACTACAACCGCTGCATCGTGCGCTACTCGACCCACGACGTCGGCGGTTTGAGCGAGAACGATTTTATTTGTGCGGCGAAGGCGGATGGGTTAGTAGGCTGACTGCTTCGATTTCGTCCTGCATTTCGGGCATTCAACCCCCTCGCCCGCAGACGAAACGCAAAGGGTCGGGAATGCGTAAGCGTAGGAATGCAGGGATCCAACTCGGCCACTGAAAGCAACCGACAGCAGCGCCGTAGTACAGCAGTATCGCGTCGAGTATCCCGAAATCGAGTAGCCCCAACAGCCAACCGATCCAACACGGACGGCCGCCGGTCGCGACACCGGCGATGGCCGCTACGAACGTGATCAACGTCCATAGCGGGATCAACACCCCCACGATCAACCAATGGATATTCCAAAGCAGCCGGCAATTCGTCCTGCAACTCGCACAGGCGAGCAGCCACAACAGAAATAGAATATTCCCGGCGATCGCGATCGCCATCCCGATGAAGATCAGCACGATCAACACGATCACGATGATCAGACTGACGGCGCTTGTCGTGCCTCCCGTGATAAGACCGAGGGCCAACAATGCTGCGATGATCCAATCCGCGTAATTCAACACGCAGAAAAAGAACGCCATCATCGCTAAACCGAAAGCTGTCAAGAACAAAGCCGCGATACCGGCGATCGCACACCAGGGAATCTCCGGTCGCGACGTGCCACCACCATCATTGCCATCGTCGCCGCGCGGAGGGTCGCCACCCGCCGGGCAGGTCTCGATCCGCGGCACCTGGCGCGATGCCCCTGAACAGCCCCGCGGCCGAATCACGATCAGCGTCGCGGTGTATGGCCCCGGCGGCGGATACGGATGCGCTGCGTACGTATGTTCGCCTGTGCCCGATATGACGGCGGTTTCGGAAAACGTGCCGTCGCCGTAATCGATTTGGATTTCGGTGTCGGTATCGGCCCCCGAGTAGTCGACGGTGAATGCCGCTCGTCTGCGCCCTTGCGCATCGCAATCGGCGATCTTGGGCTCGCGCAGGTTGAGGATCGGACAAACGACATCGCACGCAACGAGCGGGCCAACGGTCAACATCGGTCCGTCGCATTCGCGCGGCACGATCGAATCGAGAAACGCCTGATAACTGCCGGGCGCGTAATCGTGAGTCTCCTCCCACTGTCGGGAGCCGGTATCGACATAAGTGATATCGGCAGAAGAGCTGCCATCGCCGTATACGATGCGATACGCGCTGCCGGCAGGTGCGTTTTCGACCGAAACAGCAAATCTGACGCGTCGTTTGCCGCCGCTGCAAACGGACGCGATTTCGACGACTTCCAAGTTGGGAAGCGGGCAATCCGCAGGCTGCACCGTGCAGATCAATGGAGCCGTGAATTCTCCGCGGCAATTCTGGTCGTCCACGCAACGGACCGTGATCTTGACATCGTCGCCGCAACGCAAGCGCGGATTCGGCGGCCAAAAGATCAGCGTCCAAAAACCGCCGACTACCGGCACCGGGCCAAAACTCTGACGATCATCCCCTGCGATCATCGGGCGGTCGAACGTCACCATCACCGATTCGCAATCTGAACTTCCCTGCACGACGACACGCGCGGGCGGAGTGCCGGCCGCAGTGAGGATGCCGGTAAGCGAATCGACCGTGATCTCGCACATAGTCAGCCCCTTTGGCAAGCGCGAATATGCGCTTTGCCTTCCATGCATCGAGTCAACGCGGGCAGTGCAAGAAATAGGACAATGCCTTGCGGGGCGAACGCTCCGTCGGCGTTCCCTACCCCAACCGATCTAACGCATCCACCAACTCTGGCGCCAGCGGCGCGGTCAGCACGTAATCCGTACGACCGCTATCGAGGGCGAACTCCAGCGATGCGGCGTGCAAGAACATTCGCTTCAAGCCGATCTGTTCGCGTAGGCGTTTGTTGATCGCGGGGTCGCCGTATTTGTCGTCGCCCGCGACCGCATGACCGATGTGCTGGGCGTGGACGCGGATCTGATGGGTGCGGCCGGTCTCGATCCGTACTTCGCAATACGAATGGCCGCCACGGCGTTCCAGTACTTTGAAATGGCTGAGTGCGTGTTTACCGTTCGCATGCACTTGCACATGGCGCTCGCCACCCTGGCGCAGACCGATGTGCAGCGGCGCATCGACGCTCATCACGCCATCGGGCATGCGCCCGACCAGGAGCGCGAGATAACGTTTCTGCAGCCCGGTTCGAGAACCGTCGTCGTCCTCTTCGCGCATCAGCGCCTGAAGCTCGCTCAGCGCCGAACGCTTCTTGGCGACGATCAACAAGCCGGACGTGTCGCGATCGAGCCGATGCACGAGTTCCAGGGTTTCGCGTGGGCGCAGGGCGCGCAGGGTTTCGATAACCCCAAAACTGATGCCGCTACCACCGTGACTGGCCAGCCCGGACGGCTTGTTGACCGCCAACAGGCGCGCATCCTCGAACACGATGCTGGCGGCCATCGCATCCAATAACCCACGCGGCGGCGTGCCTTTCTCGCCCGGTTCGCTCAGCCGCACCGGCGGAATCCGCACCTCATCGCCGCTCTCCAAACGGGTATCGGCCTTGGCGCGGCCACCGTTCACACGCACCTGTCCACTACGAACGATCTTGTAAATCAGCGACTTGGGCGCGCCTTTGAGCTGGCCCAGCAGAAAATTATCAAGCCTCTGGCCTGCTCGATCTTCAGGCACACGCACCATCCGCACCTGGGCGGAGGGACGCGAAGGCGAATCTGGGAGTGAATCTGGATGACTATCTGAATCGGGCATGGTCGGCCTTGATCTGTTACACTCGGCAAGCGAGATAAGGGTTTGATTTCGCAGGGAGTTGTCGCCGCCGCCGGTCCATTTGGATTCGTTTGCGGTAACTACTGGGCCGAAAGCCCGCCTCCCCACGCGATATTCGATAACAGTGCGCGACCACCGCCTCCGGGGCGGCCATGTTAGCGGCTTGTCGACGAATCCGGACATCGCCCGATGAGTCAGACATCGGCGCTGAACATGTCCCGCGCGCTCGTCCGCGCTCGCGCCTCACGGCGCAGCGAATGCGAACGCCGGCCCGTAGTAACCGAACTTCAAAGAACAAAGCGCTCCCGCGGCCCGCCGTGATGTCGTAGCGCTGGAAAGACCCCCATCCGCCGCTTCGCGCTTTCCAACGGGATGAGCGCGGCCGGCAGCAAGGCAATATCCAGGCGAAACGTCCACCGGCGTTCCGCGTGCCCACGATGCGTCGTCACGACGCTCGCGGAAAAGCGCGCGAGGAACGTCATCCCATGAAACGCATGCTGATCAACGCGACGCAGGCCGAAGAGCTGCGTGTCGCTATCGTCGACGGTCAAACGCTTTACGACATCGATATCGAACGCCCGTCGAAAGAACAACGCAAGTCCAACATCTATAAAGGCCGCATTACTCGCCTCGAACCGTCGCTCGAAGCGGCCTTCGTCGAATACGGCGCCGAACGTCACGGCTTCTTGCCGCTGAAAGAAATCTCTCGCGACTATTTCCAAGCCGGGGTGGATCACCACCGCGCCAGCATCAAAGAATTGCTGCGCGAAGGCCAGGAAGTCGTGGTTCAAGTCGAGAAAGACGAACGCGGCAATAAGGGCGCAGCCCTGACCACGTTCATCTCGCTCGCCGGTCGTTACATGGTGCTGATGCCGAACTCGCCCACCGCCGGCGGCGTCTCGCGTCGGATCGAAGGCGACGACCGCGCCGCGCTCAAAGCCGCGATGGATGTGTTGGCGATTCCCGATGAGATGGGCGTCATCATCCGTACCGCTGGCGTCGGCCGCGACGCCGAAGAACTGCAGTGGGATCTGGACTATCTTCTCAGCGTCTGGAAAGCGATCGCCGAAGCGGCGTTGAAGAAAACGTCTCCGTTCCTGATCTATCAGGAATCGCGTCTGATCATCCGTGCGCTGCGCGATTACATGCGCGCCGACATCGGCGAAATCCTGGTCGACACCCCGGAAATGTACGAAGAGGCGAAGGAATTCGTCGAGCAAGTGATGCCGCAGAACATGCGGAAGCTCAAGCACTACACCGACGAAATCCCGCTGTTCAACCGCTTCCAGATCGAATCTCAGATCGAGAACGCTTACGAGCGTTCGGTCCGCCTGCCCTCGGGCGGTTCGCTGGTGATCGATCAGACCGAAGCCCTGACCGCGGTCGACGTGAACTCCTCGCGCGCCACCAAGGGCGGCGACATCGAAGAAACCGCATTCAACACCAATCTGGAAGCCGCCGAAGAAGTGGCCCGTCAGATGCGTCTGCGCGATTTGGGCGGCCTGGTCGTGATCGACTTCATCGACATGACCTCGAACAAGCATCAGCGCGATGTCGAGAACCGACTCTCGCAGGCGCTCAAGCACGACCGTGCGCGCGTGCAGTTGGGCCGTATCTCCAAATTCGGCTTGATGGAAATGTCGCGTCAGCGCTTGCGTCCGTCGCTGGGCGAATCGAGCCAACTCGTATGCCCGCGCTGCGACGGCCACGGCCGCATGCGCAGCATCGAGTCGTTGTCGCTGTCGATCATCCGTCTCGCCGAAGAGCACGCGATGAAGGACAACACCGGCCAAGTGCTGGTGCAAGCGCCGGTCGAGATCGCGAACTATCTGCTCAACGAAAAGCGTCGCGCGCTGAGCGAAATCGAGAAGCGCCACGACGCGCCGATCGTGATCGTCGCCGACGAGTCGCTGCACACGCCGCATTACGAAGTCACGCGTCTGCGCGATAACGATTTAGGCGAGGAAACCGCGAAGCCGAGTTATCAGCGAGGCACGCCGCGCAAGTTGGCGACGATCGCGCTGACCAAAGCCAATCTCAATGTTCCAGCCGCGCCGGCCGTGACCAATGTGAAGCCCGCGTATCCCGCGCCGCTGCGCGAAGAACGCGAAGAAACGCCGCGCCAGTCCGCGCCGCAGCCCCAAGCCATGCCGCAGCCGCAAGCACCGCAAGCGGCAGCACCGACGTTCGCGCAATCGATGCCGACGAACAAACCGAGCGGCTTCATGGGCTGGTTGAAAGGCATTTTCGGCGGCGCATCGGCGCCCGCTCCCGCAACACCCCCGCCCTCGTCGCGTCCGCAACAAAGCCAGTCGCAACGCGATCGCCAAGATCGTAACGATCGTCAAGGCGGACAACGTCGCGAGCAACGTGGCGAGCAGCGTTCGCAGCAGAAGCAGCCGGGACAGACCGCGCAACGCGATCCGCAGCGTCAGCAAGAGCGCCAAGATCGCCAGCAGCAACGCCGCGGCGAACCGCGCGATGCCCAAGCGAAGCCGCAAAACAACGGTGGCCAAGCGCAGCAACCGAAACCGCAAAGTCAAAAGCCGCAAGGTCAAGCGCCCGCACAGAAACAGGCGCAGCAGGGCGGCCAGCCGCAGAGGACCGCGCAGGTGCAGGCCGGCGGGCCGCGACTGAACCAAACGCAGTCTACGCAGGCGCCCCAGGGCCGAGCGCAGTTCCCGCTACCCGACGATGGCATGCAGGCGCCGACCGCAGCCGATGCGCTGAAGCCCGCGATGCCCACAACCGAGCACAAAGCCGTCGAAACAGCGGTAACAGCTGCTGCCGTGGGCGTAACGACCGCGGTCGTCGCGCAACACGTCGCATCACCCGCTCAGACCGACAAACACAACGACGATCGCGATACCGATCTCGATGCCGACCGCGACGATCTCGCCGACGGCACCTTGGACGCGACCGGCGAACAAGCCGGGGGCGAAGCCGGTGGACGTCGTCGTCGCGGGCGCCGCGGCGGTCGTCGTCGTCGTCGTGGCAACGGCGAAGCCGGTACGGGCACCGAAGACGGTAGCGTCGACAACGATCTGATGCCGAGTCTCGATGAGACTCAGCCGCTCGATCGTCAGCAACCCGAGTTCGATTTCGACGATCTGCCGAAGCCGATCGCTGCTGCGACGAATATCCCCGCGCAACGTCCTGCTGCACCGCCAGTCGCCGATGATTCGATGATCGTCGAGGCCTCGACGCCGGCAGCGCGCATCGCGCAGATCGAAGCGCCGGTGCCGCGTGAGGAAGCGAAGATCGCCGAGGTCGCATCGGACGAAGCCGTCGTTTCGCAACCCGTCGAAGCACCTGTCAGCGACCATGCTTCGAATGCAGAAGTCGCCTCGATGCAAGCGCCGGCTCAGGCGCCAGCACCCGCGCCGATGGCGATACGACTGCCGCAGATCCCGCAGCCGACCTCGTTGGCGGCGTCGATCTCCGCCACGATCGCGGCGAATGCGATGGCGCAGCAAGCGGCGGCGGCTTTCGCCGTGGCCGCTGCAACGAAAGCCGCCAATACGGATACGCCGGCGGAGAATCCCGTCGTGAGCGAATCGAGTTCGGCCATCGATCCGATTCCGCAGAGCGTGTCGGCGACAAGCGATGCAGAGCCGATGACGATCGCCGATGCCCTGCCCGATGTCGTCGAAGACATCGCGACGCAAACCGATGCGGAGCGGATCGCTCAAGCGCCAATCACTCCGGCGCAGGCAGTTCCGACGCAGGCGAGCCCAGTCGCGACTTCGGCGTTCCAAGCGCCGGTAAACATCGCAGCGCCCGCTGCTTCGCCCGATCTTGAAATCGCGACGCCCCAGGTCGCTGAAGAGATCGCGCACGAAATCGCAGCGCCGCAGTACGGGATCGGCCGTCAGTTGTTCGACAGCGAACCTGCATTCGCAGCGCAGGTCGAAGACGAGCACGCCGACGAGGCATCGAAGCCGCAAGGCTGATCGAACGCCGCGTATCGCCCGGAACCCCGCGTCCGCTTCTTTCGAAGCGCGCGGGGTTTCGCTTTTTCGACGCTCCACTCGTCGCGATGCCGTCGCTCATCGCGGCGCGCGACCGACTCACACCGCGCGTGCGGGATCGCTCAAGCCGTATTGCGACGACAGGCGTGCGAGGGCGACGACATCGTCGATGCCCAGTTTCTCGAACAATCGCGATTTATGCGTGTTCACGGTCTTGGCGCTGAGGCTCAAGCGTTTCGCGATCTGTTCCTGGCGCATGCCCTGCACCATCAGCATCGCCACTTCCAGTTCGCGCGGTGACAAAGAGTCGAACGGCGATGCGTCGCCACCGATACCCGCCAGCGCGAGATGCTGGGCGATCTCGCTCGCGAGATAGCGCTTACCGCGCGATGCATCGCGTACGGCGCGTAACAGTTCGACGGCATCGCCGCCTTTGCCGACATAACCGCAAGCGCCGGCCTCGATCATGCGTTTCGGCATCGGACCGTCTTCCAGCACCGAGACCACCACCACCTTGCAACCGTAGTCGCCTTTGACCAACCGCTCGGTGACTTCCAGCCCGCTGATGCCCGGTAGGTGTAAATCGCATAACACCACATCGGGCTTGAGCTTACGAATCATCGGTAATGCGACTTCGCCGGCATCGGCTTCGCCGACGACTTCGATATCGGTTTCGGCCGAAAGCATCAGCCGCATGCCGGTGCGCACGAGGGTGTGGTCGTCGAGCAAAAAAACGCGAATCGTCATGTCCTGTCCCCTGCCTAATCCTTGATGCCTTGCGGCGATTGAGAGTGCGATCGAGTGTACGTCTACGGTATAACCATGATCGGAGGTGCCACGGAGCCATCGGAACCTGTGTTTCGGCACCTTCGCAGCGGCGACCTTGCGACACAGGATAAATTTGCCGGGCGCGACTCGCTACAGGGCGATGCCTCGAAGCACTGTAGGAAAAATCCTACCCCTGTGTCCGCCATCGAGGCGAGGTCCCATGCCTTGGCGCTGACATGCCCTGACGCTATCGCGACGAAGACCGTGCACGCCCGTGTATCGACGCGTAAGCGATCGTGCAGGCATGATGCCCTCCATCGCTCTTACGCCTAGCGCTGCATCCTCATGACCTCTCGCGCCTTTGCGCCTCTTATCGCCGCTGTCTTCGCGCTCTGCGGCTTGTTAGGCGCAGCGCCAGGCCGTGGCGAAACGCCGAAGACGACGAACAGCGTCGATGCAGAGCGTCTCGACCCGACGGTACCCGCGCACACCGCTTCGGACTGGTATCGCGACATTCTCGAGATCGCGGCCGCCAAGGACAACACGGGGCGCCGCGATGCGATACGCGCGCGCCTGCAACGGGCCGGCTTCGTCGCCACCAATGAGTCGTTCAAAGCGCGCTACGGCACCGGCGAGAATGTATTGGTGCCGGTTGCGGGCACGATGGATATGCCGTTGCTATTGATCGGCGCGCATTCCGACCGCACGCGGCGAGGCCGCGGTGCGGTCGACAACGCGACCGGCTGCGCCATCGCGATCGCCTTGGCCGAGCGCTTGCGCGCACGCCCGTTGCAACGGCATCGGGTCGCGCTCGCGTTCTGGGATCTGGAAGAACCCGGGCTGTTCGGCTCGAAGGCCTATATCGCCGGCGGCGGCGAACGCCCTGCCCTGTACGTGAATCTCGATGTCTTGGCCTGGGGCGACACGCTGTGGATGATGACGCCCGATCCCGCGCATCCGCTGGTCGCGAGTAGTCGGCGTGCGGCCGAGCGTCATGGCTTCGCGCTGCGAGCCGAGAAACGCCACCCCGCGAGCGACCATCTCGCGTTCTACGACGCCGACTGGCCCGCGGTCTCGTACATGCTGACCGATGGCGGCGAAATCCCGAGCGTCCTGCGAATCTTGGCCGGCGAAAAAGTCAGCTTCGTACCGAAATTGGTGGCGACCATCCATAGTCATCGCGATGATATCGACAAACTCGAACCGGCGACGATCGCCCGCGGCATCAATGCATTAGAAGCGGCGTTGCGCGATTGGGATGCGCAGAGCGAACCGAACAGTGGTGAGTATCCCATCGATCGGAATGGTCGAGGTTGATAACACTCGAGTGCGTCGTGCATCGAAGAGAAGAACGGTGCGCCAGGGCGCACCCTTTGCGACATTCGAGAGGTGGGCATAGGGCGTGTTCAAGAACGTCATTTTTTGCACACCTTACGGCCTTTACGATTACGCCTTACGGTCTTATTTCGTCTGGTAAGTCGCCAATCGTTCAAATGTGTTGTAGTCAAGATAGTAGCAATACATTGCGCCGAGAACGCCTTGTTTGGAAATTCCGTAACATGCTTCCCAGTACTTCTTGCCCTTCAGATCAGCCCTTATTTCTTCAACGAGCGGACTCGTTTGAGAACGGTCAACAATCTGCATTTCTCCATTTGCAAGCTCTGTAATCCAAGTCAGAGAATACACACTGAAATCTACATCATCCTCTCTCGCATACGATACGGAGGCGATCCCCGCTTGAATTGCTGGCTGCAAATCATTTTCGGACCGAGTGTCGCATGCGGATAGGATTGATGCGCCAGCAATGGCCCAATAAATCATGTGTCTCATCACAATTTCCCTCCATTTACGACATTGCATCGCACATCGAAAAAAGGTGCGCCAGGGCGCACCCTATGCGACATTCGAGAGGTGGGCATAAGGCGTGCTCAAGCACGCCGCTTTTGTACACCTTATGGCCTTTAGAACGCCTACTCCAGCAAGGCTTAAGATTCAAAGTCAGGCGGAGCCGTTGGCAACCGGATGAGCCCCCCTGAGTCATCTTTAAGTACAAAAACACCATTATCAAAAATAAGTGACGATCTTTCAAAAAAACTCATCAGGAACCGCGGCAAATAAAAGCAAAAATCACCAATAAATACGATTTCATCGGATGGAATATCTGTTACTTCGTATATATCCAGCGATAAACTCATGCTGTCCGTCGAAGATATCCGCTCCCATGCTTCCCTGGAAGAATCCAACTTTCTATGTGGATCGCTAGAAAACAAATCATCACGAAGCCGACTATTTCCATAAAAAATGTGTGAAGCCATGCTAAAGACTACGACTGCATTTTTGCAGCCACTGTCAGTTATGGTTCTTTTCAGAGGCACGTAAATTGAGGTGTCGAGCTTGAGCATAATTCTACTCCGATCAATTGAAACTCCACCATGGAAGAGTTTTCGGACAGATTGGAAAATTATAAGATGTGTGCCAACGAAACTTGATTTCGCCATATGTACTTGGGCATTGAAAATTACAGTCATACACACACAGAACTGTGAATAATTTTCCGCCGGGAAATACATACGGCCCCCAAAACAACATGCCAACGTTTATACAATCGCCTTGAGTTCCAGGGCCTCTATCTCTTGGCCTATCCCACAAGCCCAATGAATCAGTTTTTAACAGTGGATTAGCAGAAGCATACAGATAGGTGCTATTCCCCCCGTCCAGTCCAATCGGATCACTCTGCGAGTATCGCCCCGTTCCCGATTCATAGTCTCTGAAGTAGTTGTAATTCAACCCACTCGCCGAATCAAACCGCTGCCCCGGGAATCTCATGTTGAACACGAACTGGTTCGCATCCCCATCCGGGTTCTGATTCGGCGCCGTTGTCCCGAACGCTTCACCCGCAAGATCCCAGTTCCACACCACCGTGCCATTCGCGCCTCGTGTTGGATCAACGACCACACGCGGTGTACCGAGCGCATCCGGTTCGATGTAATGCAACTTCTGCGCCGCGCCCGTGCCGACGATCACGCCGACCGGCAGATCGCCCATCCAAATCACTTGCTGCACCGGGGTGGTCACGTTGGTGTAATCCGCTAACCAGTGGCCAGCTTCGTCGTACAGGCTGTAGGTGTTGGCAGTACTCAGGTATTTACGCACCTGTTCGCCTTTGCCGTTGTAGACGTAGTTCATCACCGTGGTGCTGCCGTTTCGGCTCTGCGTCATGCGATTATGATCGCCGTAGACGAAGTTCTTCGTCGTTGTGGCGGGGGCCGAGGTGGTGTTGCCATTGGCGTCGTAGACGCGCGTCGCGAGTGCGCCGATTTGGCCGAGTTTGTGGCTGCCCGCGATATAGGTGTAAGGCGTCGTGGTCGCACCGATGGTCGCGCTGGTGCGGTTGCCGGTCTTGTCGTAAGCGTAGCCCTGCAGCACCGCATTGGTCGTGCCGTCTTTGTTTTCGGTTAAGCGATTAAGCGCGTCATAACCGAACAGACGTTTGGGCGGGTCGGCTTGATTCGCACCTCGCAGTTTCTTGAGATTACCGACTTCGTCGAACTCGTAGCCGATATCGATGCCGCCACTCGCGGCGACTTGCACGAACCCCGGCTGGTAGTTCTGATTGAGGCTGCGCTGCATCACGCGAGTACCCGCGACGCCACCATAGGTCCACTGTTGCACCGGGCCGAAGGGGTAATACGTGGCACCGGTCAGCAAGACTTGGCGCGTGCCGCCTGAGGGCTTCGCGCCCACCTCAACGATGCGACCCTGCGTGTCGTACTGATAATCGGCTTCGGCACCGTTCGGGTAGACGATCTTCTGCAAGCGTCCGCTGGTCTCGTAGACGTAGCGCAGCGTGAACACCTGGTTGTTCGTGCGCTGCACCTTCCGCACCAATTGACCGAAGCGGTCGTAGCAGTACACCGTGTTGCCGCTCTGATCGACGAACTTGGTGAGGCGGCCTTTGCTGAAGGTTTCGCCCGTGAGACAGTCTGTTTGCGTGGTGTCGTAGGTGTACGTCGTGTTCAGCGCCGCTGCTGTCGGGTACGTCACCGTCGTGAGCCGGTTCAGGGCGTCATAGCCGTAGTTCGTGACCTTGCCGCGGGCATCGGTCTGGCGCGTGCGATTGCCGGCGATGTCGTACAGATACGCCGTGGTGCCGGTGTCCGGGCTTTGCAGGCTCGTCAACTCGCTGAAGCCGTTGTAGACGTAGTTGGTGTTGAGCAGCTTCGGGTCGTTGACTTGGGTGAGGTTATCCAACGCGTCGTACGTGAACTTCGTCTCCGCCGCGATGCCGACCGTATCCTGCAGCGTGCGGCTGAGGCGTTGCAGCGGGTCGACGTTGTTGTCGGTGACACGCGTCAAGGCATCGGTCGTCTGATCGAGATTGCCGTTGGCATCGTAGGTGAAGCCGGTGTTGCGACCGTAGGCATCGGTCGCGGTCTGCAATTGGCCCAAGGCGTTGAAGGTGCGCGAGAGCGTGCGCATCAAGACATTACTCGGGTCCTTGGTTTGCTCCTGGGTGCGCTCGCCCGCATTATTCAAGGTGTAGGTGATGGTATTGCCCGCGTTGTCGGCGATGCCGGTCAAACGATGCGCGGCATCGTAGGTGTAACTGGTGAACGCGCCATCGGGCTGCGTGACCTTTCTTCACCAAGCCCGTGGGCCAGTATTCGATGCGGGTGATCTGGTCGTCGGTCTCCACCGCATTGTCGGTGCCGCGGACTTTGCGGGCGGTCAGCCAACCGCGGGGGTGGTATTCGAGGTCGGTGATGACATCGTTGATGTCCTTGATCGACTTCGCGTCGGCCAGCGCCGTCGTAAGCCAGCATCTCGGTGGTCTGGCTCAGCCGCATTGGTGACTTTCCACAGATCGCCTTTGCGATAACGCGCAAGTCGTCGGTGCAGTCGCGCAGAGCGGATCGTCGGCTTGGCGATAAGTGTAGGTGGTGACGTCGATCGTCGGCGATGCACGCGCACCATCGACCGTCTTGAGCAGGCCCACGAACGGGCACGTGCCCGCAGTGACATCGGCTTGTTCGCAATACGTGTAGTCCGTGGTGCGTAGGACATTCGGCGTGATACTTGGGTCAACGACCGTCATCTGTTGCACTTGATTGCGCCCAGCTGCGACGTAACTCCATGTGGTTTTAGCTTTGAGCGCGCCCGTGGAATCGAGAATGCGCCGTTCGCTCGGGCTGCGGAAGGTCGGATGCCAGTCGGTCTGGATCGTGCGTTTCTTGCCGGTGGCGTCGTTGGCCGCTTCGATGCGTTGGAATTCGAGGCCGCGGGCGTTGTAATCGTGATCGGTCTGCGTGCCGATGAAATCGGTGGCGAGATTCGGATACCCGGCTGTGTCGTAGCTCATCGCCGCGGTCTGGTTGCCGCTGCTGACGCTTCGTCCGGATGCGCCGGTGAACTTCGCCATCCGCTGCGAGACTTGCCAGTTACGTGTCGTGACCCGGCCCAGGGCATCGGTCACGGTCACGCTGCTGCCGGTGCCGTAGCTCACGTCCACGCGATCGGCATTGCCCGCCAAGGTGCTGACAATGGCGCGGTTCGCGCTGTCGTAATGATAGTCGGCGTGGCGCTGGCCGTTCTCGTCTTCGATCCCGGTGAGGTAGTACGTGGCCGGGGGCGGCGACACCACTCGCCCTGCTTCGTTGTAGAAATAGCGTCGCGTCGCGCCGCCGGGGTACGTCACCGTCCCGAGTTGGCCGTTGGTGTCGTACGCATAGGTCGTGATCGCGCCGGTCGCGTCGGTCAGCGTCGTCAGCCGGTTCGCGGTGTCGTAAGCGAACGTCAAACGGCGGCCATCGCGCGCGACGATGTCGCTTAAACGACCGTTGACATCGTAAATGAGATCTCGATACTCGCCATCGGGCGTTTGCATCCGCGTCAAGCGGCCGTTGGTGTCGTAGATCTCTTCGCGGTCGCCGCTGTCGGTCAGCTTCCAACCGATGTGCGTTGCGCCACTGAATAGTTTCTCAAGTTTGAACGGCACATCGCTATCGGCTGGCACCAAGCCCGCGCCATTATCGCGGAAATACAGGGTGGCACCATCGGGGCGATAGGCCACCGCTTCATCCGGAATGTTCTGTTCGAGGATCAGCAAACTACGGTCGTAGCCGCTGCGCCAACGCCCACCGAAGGCGCCGCCCGGGCGCGAGACCTTATCGCCGAAATAGTAACGGGTGAACGCGAGATCCGATGCGGTGGCGGCAGAGAGATCGGTCTCGGTCTTGTATTTCGCGCCGGTGACCAGATTGATCGGTTGGGCCGATTTCAACCACGGGCAACTCGGCCCGCTGGCCGGCGTGCCAGTAGCACAAAACTTACCATCGTCGTGCGTGTTCTCGGCATAGCCAGCGACCGGGCCGCCGATCTTGTAGTACGTACCGTTGTGGTAGATATCGACTTCGACGTAAGACTCGTAACGCCAATAGCCGGGGATGCCTTCGGAGTGATGCTCGCAATACCAGGGCTTCACGTATTGCGTGCCGTGACTCGCGACATAGGTGCCATAGCGAAAAGTCGCGTCGTTGATGCAGACTTGCAGCGCCTCGGCCTGCGTGTACGCCTGCGCTGCGCCGGACCAGGCGCCGACGATCAGTAGTACGGTCACGAAGATTGAGTAACGCATCGCTCTCATATGCGCGTTGCCGCGCGAATACAAGGTGTTCCAAGCCATCGATACGCTCCTGATGCGAGAGGCGATTATCTTCACGGGCGACCGTCTCATTCGCAGAGACAGCCGCGAACGAATCGTGCGACGGCTGCAGCCTACCCCTAACATATTTCCCGGGCAAGCCAGACTGAGCGACAGCAAGATCCGTGCCGATCTTTGGCCAAATTAGGGCACTCGGCGAATCAATTGCTCGTCTGATTGGTGTGTGGATGGCCGATATGTAACGCCGCGACGCTGACTGTTTCAACGTTGCTCTAATGCAGACGATTGACCTCAGCCCACCGGCAACGCATCGCCCGGTCGCCAGCCTTCCATCTGCAAACGATCTAGCAGCGCAGCGACGGCATCGCGGGCGTCGTAGCCGTGAATCGGTAGCACGAGTACGTCCCCGCTATGCGCCCAGAGCAAGGCTTCACGTACGGCATCCACTTCGTTCAAGCGCACCGGCATCGCGGTTTCGGCTAAACCATGGCGGCTCAATTCGTCGCGCAGAATCGTCGCGATTTCGCCAGGCGCGCGACCGCGCATATAACCGTCGATGTCTTTGAGCACCACCAGATCTGGTGCGAACG
Organism: uncultured Gammaproteobacteria bacterium; assembly: GCA_963783035.1. Lineage (GTDB taxonomy): Bacteria > Pseudomonadota > Gammaproteobacteria > Xanthomonadales > Xanthomonadaceae > Lysobacter_I. The sequence continues at coordinate 469,163 of CAWAMC010000003.1, read as the reverse complement.
CAGCGGCCGTCGTCGCTAACGCACGAATATCGGCATCCTCGCGATTGCCCGCCTGACCGAGCAGTAACGCAAGCCGATGCGACCTGCGCAATGTTTGTGCGATGCGCAGCAAACCAGCGAGGCCTTCCGGATTATGGGCATAGTCGAGCAAGACTTCGGCGCCGCCGAGACGCCACCGCTGCAAGCGACCAGGGTTGTCGTCGGCATCGCGACCGAAGGCGAGCAACACGCTACGAATGGTTTCGGCTGGAACGCCGAGCAGATGCGCCGCCAATGCCGCACCCGCTAGATTCGCGACGTTGTATCGCGCTTCGCCCGCAAGCGTAAGCGGCATATCTGCGATGACGCCGAGATCGACGTCAGTGCCGCTAACACGCAGCGACAAACGTCCGGCCCGTACACCGCATATCGGCGTGCCGCTCGCCTGCGCGCGTTCGAGCACCGCCGTACGCGCAGCGGCATCGGTCTCGTCTTCACGTGGCGCATCCAGATGAAACCAAGCGATACGCGCAGCGTTTTGCGGCCCTTGCGCGCGCAGCAACGGGTCGTCGGCATTCAATACCAGCCACCCATGCTCGGCCACGGCGCGCGCGACGGTGAGTTTGACCGCCGCCAGATCTTCGACCGTATGAATGCCGTATTCGCCGAAATGATCGGCGCTGATATTCGTCGCCATCGCGACATCGGCTTCGGTCAACGCAAGCCCGCGTCGCAACATGCCGCCGCGCGCGGTTTCGAGCACGGCCGCATCGACATCGTCGCGCCGAAGAATTTGGCGCGCCCCAGCTGGGCCGGAATAATCGCCGCTTTCAAGACGTTCCAGCGTCTCGTCGGCACAACCGACGAACAAACCATCGGTGCAAGAGTGCGCAGTACGCAATGCATTAGCGCGCAGCATCGCAGCGATCAAACGTACCGTGGTGGTTTTGCCGTTCGAGCCGGTGACGAGCGCGGTCGGAATGCGGCCGAGCAACGGCCACGGCACGGCGTCCGCATGAGGCAGGGCATCGAGCGGCCATGTGCGGCTATGACGCCCGAGTCCGATCGTTACCGCTTCGTCGTCGAACAACACCGGCAGTCGTCGTGCTTGCGCCGCACGCAGCAACGCGATCGCATCGGGTCGCGCTTCCTCCGCTGCGAAACGACGCAGCGTGTGCAGCGCGAGTTCGCGGTCCCATACCGCCGGATGCCCTGGCGCGTGGAAGCGACCTACCGATTCGCCATCGTCGACGTCACCTTCATCGACTTCACCCTGATCAACAGCCGCGCACCATGCCCACTCGTTGATTTCGGTGGCGGTGAAGAGTTGATCCTCCGGCGCGGTGAACGCCAGCGACGCGCCGCTGGCGTGTACGCGCACGATCAACTCCGGCGACGGCCAAGCGAACGCAGCGCAGACCGCGCGTACGCGCTCGCGCCACGCATCGTGGGCCTCGCTATCGCGTGCGCGCGCACCGAGCGTCTCCAGCACCGCACCGGCGTGGGCGAAGTACAGATTCGGGCCGGTGAGTCGACGCGAATCCTCGAACGGGGGCGAGACAGGCGGCATACGATATTGCACGGTGCCGCTCAGTCGTCGCTCTCCCGCGAGATGAAGATGCCGCGCTCATCGCGACTGACGCCTTCCCATTGTTCGGGCGAAAACGCGGGCTCGGCCACATCGGCATCATCCACCGCTGGTGCAGCGGCCGCACGCGCCGCTGGTTTATCCGCCGCACCTTCGGGTTTGAATTTGATCACTTGCTTCCACGAGCGCACCAAGGCATCGGCGAAGACCAGCAACAGATCGCCCGGCCGCGCCATCCGCAAACCGGCATCGATCGCTTCTTGCTCGTCGGGGATGATCGTGATCTTGTCGTCGCTCACGCCCAACTCGCGTAGCGTCGCGGCGATCAACTTCGGCACCTCATCGCTCGCGCGGCCGCGCAGACCGTCGTCGCGGCGACAGATGTAGTGATCGAACTCGCCCGCCGCTACGGCTTTCGCGATATCGCGCAGATCGTCGTCGCGACGATCGCCTGGACCCGCCACGACCACGATGCGGCGGCCAGCGACATCCAAACGCTTGGCCAAGTCGGCCATCGCACCCACCGCATGCGCATTGTGGCCGTAATCGAACAGCACTTTGAACGGATGTTCGTTGAACACGTTCATCCGGCCCGGCGCTTGGAAGAAGCTGCTATCGAAGGTGCGCAAGCCCTGACGAATCGCGTCGAGTTTGAAATTCATCGAGAACGCCATGGCCGCCGCGAACATCGCGTTCTGCACGTTGTGCATCGCTTTGCCTTCCAGCGTCGCCGGAATCAAATGCGTCCACAGCAGCGGAATATGGCTGCCCTTGTCGTACAACGTGATCATCTGGCCGTTGACGCCGCCTTCCAATGCGCAGGCGCGGCCGCCGGCACGGATATGCTCGCGCACCAGACCATGCGAGGGATTCATCGTCACATAACAAATGACTTTCGCATCGGTATAGCCGCCCATTTTCAATACGTTCGGGTCGTCGGCGTTGAGCACCGCGCATTCTTTCGCGACTTCGGCCACGATGCGCTTCACTTCGCTGAGCTGTTCCAAGGTATCGATGCCCTTCATGCCCAGATGATCGCTCTGCACATTGAGCACGGCGCCGACATCGACTTCGCGCACGCCCATACCGGCGCGCAACAGACCGCCGCGTGCGGTTTCCAGCACCGCGAAATCGATATGCGGATCGGCCAAGACCATCCGTGCCGAGACCGGCCCGGTCATATCGCCTTCGACCGTGCGCTGCCCGTCGATGTAAACGCCATCGGTCGTGGTCAGGCCCGGCGTGTAACCGGCCATCTTCGCGATGTGCGCGAGCATGCGCGACGTGGTGGTCTTACCGTTGGTGCCGGTGATCGCGGCGATCGGCACACGCGCAGGCGTACCCGAGGGGAACAGCATGTCGATCACTGGGCCGGCGACATCGCGCGATTTGCCTTCGCTCGGCGCGACATGCATGCGGAAGCCCGGCGCCGCGTTGACTTCGCAAATGCCGCCGCCGATGCTTTTGTAACTCTCGGCGATATTGGTGCTGAGAAAATCGACGCCGCCCACGTCCAGACCGATCGCTTTGATCGCGCGCACCGCCATATCGCGGTTATCGGGATGGATGATATCGGTGACGTCGGTGGCGGTGCCGCCGGTGGACAGATTCGCTGTGGAACGCAAATAAATGATGCGGCCGGCTTCGGGCACGCTATCGGCGGTCACTTCGACCCGCGCCATCATCATCTCGGCCTGCGCATCGAGTTCGATCCGCGTCAGCACTTTTTCATGACCAACGCCGCGGCGCGGGTCTTGATTCACGATCTCCACCAATTCGCGGATGGTGTGCGTGCCGTCGCCGACGACGTGACCCGGCGTGCGCTTGGTCGCGGCGACCAGTTCGCCGTTGACCACCAGCAAGCGGTGATCGTCGCCTTCCAAATAGGTTTCGACGATGACCGAGCGCGAGATCTCTTTGGCTTTCAGGAACCCTTCGACCACTTCTTCGTCGTTGGTGAGGCGAATCGAAATGCCGCGGCCGTGATTGCCGTTGTAAGGCTTGGTCACCACCGGGAAACCGATCTTGCGCGCGGCGCGGCGCGCAGCGCCTTCGCTTTGCACCAGCTCCTGACGCGGCACCGGCAAGCCGAGCGAGCCGAGAATCTTATTGGTTTCTTCTTTATCGCTCGCCAATTCGACGGCGATATGCGAGGTCTTGCCGGTGATCGTGGCTTGGATGCGTTGCTGATATTTGCCGTGACCCAATTGCACCAGCGATTGTTCGTTCAAACGCAACCACGGAATATCGCGTTCCTCGGCGGCACGTACCAACGAGGCGGTCGACGGGCCGAGCGCACGACGTTGCGCATAGCGAATGAAGGTGTCGCGCGCTTCGGGCCAGTTCCAGTCGTCGGGCACGGCATCGGCCGAACGCAAGTTGGCCGGCAGCAGCGAGCGCAACAGTTTCAGCGCCAATTCGCCGGCTTCGATGCCCTCTTCGCGCTGCGCGTATTCGTACACCACCGAATACACGCCCGGGCGGTCGTCGATGCTGCGGGTCTTGCCGAAGGTCACGTCTTCGCCGGCCATGTTTTGCAATTCGATGGCGACGTGCTCGAGCACGTGACCCAACCACGTGCCCTCGCCTTCTTTCATCCGCCGGATCAAGCCGCCCGGCGTGCGATACGAACAGCCGTGTTCCTGCAAGCCCGGCACCGCTTCGATCAGCGCATCGACATAGGCCGCGCCTAATTTGCCGGTCGGCCAGTGTTCGAGCGCGCCGAGATCCAGCTCCAACCGGATGACCGGGAAATGCGCATACAGCGAAGGGCCGACGAAAACGGAGCGATCGATAATGCGCATAGGGCGTTGAGTTCCTTTATTCCTTGGGTTCGAGCAAACGTCCCGCAGATGCCTTGCGGGTGTGCAGGTTGAACGTAGCACCGGCGACGAGGATGTGGAAGCGCAAACCGAGCAGGCAGACCGGTTCGCCTTCCTCGATCTGGGCCATGGACGAGAATTCCAGGCCGGCGGCATCCACCACCGTCACCCCGCCGCTCCCCAGGACTTCTACGGTGTTATCCGGGCCGATGAAAGCGGCGGTATCTTCGTCCAGACCGATCCCGATGGCGAAAGGGTTGAAGGCCAGTGCCGCGGTCAGCCGGCCGAGGCGATCGCGCTGGCGAAAATGCTGGTCGATGACGAAGCGGTTGGTCAGTCCCAGACCCGGCGCGAGCCGGACCATGCCGGCGATCGGCGTCGGGCCTTCTTCGCCGAACGCGATCATGTGTTCGCTGAGGAACGACGCGCCTGCGCTGGTACCGGCGACATGCGTGCCGCTGGCGTTCGCCGTGCGCAGCGCGCGCGCGACCGCCGTGCCGCCGATGAACGTCGTCAAACGCAATTGATTGCCGCCGGTGAAAAACACACCTGTCGCTTGTTTGATACGCGCGACACGGCCCGCTTCATCGGCATCGCGGCGGGTGTCGAAATCCATCACATCGACCCGGGCGACGCCCAGGTCGTTGAAAATCTCGACGTAACGCGGCCCAGTGCTGAGCAGTTTGCTCGCGGTCGGGATCACGACGATATCGGCATCCTCGCCCCCGCATAGTTCGACGAAGCGCGCGAGGATCTCACGGTCGTTCTCTTTTTCTTCGGCGCCACCGATCGGGATGATCCAGCCGCGTTGTTCGCCTTCCGGCACTTTACTGGGGCACATCGAAAGTCCTGATGATTCGTGATTCGTAGAGAAGTTGTCGTGGCAATGGATGATTCCAGCGCTCGCGCGGCCGCAGCGAGAGCGGATACGGCGTCAGTCGTCGTCGCCGCGTTCGAACATGCCAGTGCGCAACGCATGCCCATCGCGCACATGCCAGACGCCGCGCGCCATGACATCGGCGATGCCGCCCTCGTCGTCGAGCAACACCAAATCGGCATCGCTTCCCGTCGCGATCTCGCCTTTGCCCACTAAACGCAGCGTTTTCGCGACATTGCGCGTGAATGCCGGCAGCACCGCATCGAGCGCGTGACCGCGCGCCAGCAATTCGCGAATCGTGTCCGGCAAGGCCTGCGAGGTTCCGACATCCATGCGGCACATGCGGCCTTCGTGATCGAAGCTCGGCAAGCAACCTCCGGCATCGGCGCTGATCGTAAGTCGTTCCAGCGGCGCGCCGGATGCGCGGTAGCGCTCCCATGCCTCGGCGGCTGTCCATGCGTCTTCGCCCGCTTCGACGGGGAATGCGGTGACGTCGATCGCGCAGCCGCAGCGCGCGAGGTCGATCGCTTCCTCGAATAAGGCTTTGCGGCGGTTGACGTGCGTGGGTTGGAACACCTGCGGCGGCAATTCGGTTTCGTCCAGCGCGCGGCGCACCAGCGCCAGACCGCGGGGGCCATCGCCCAGATGCAAATGCAAAATGCCCGCCTTGCCGCTCATCAATCCGGCGACATGTGCTTCGGACGCGACGCGCACGAATTCGTCGAAGGTCGGCTGGCTGGAGCGATGATCGCTGATCGCCAACTCGCCGACGCCGATCACCGGCTCGATATAGACGATGTCGCCGCGCACGCTGCCGGTCAGTGTGACCGGCGGAACGTGATAGCCGCCGCACCAGGCGTATGCCCCTAAGCCTTGTTCGCGCAATGCATAGACCGCGGCGATCAATTCGCCCGCGCTGCGCGCCAGATCGTCCGTACCGAGCGTACCGACCACGGTGGTCACGCCCGCGCGGGTGAAGCGCGACAGCGGCACCGGCGGCACGCGCGTCGCGAACCCGCCTTCGCCGCCGCCACCGGTGACATGGGCATGGCCATCGATCAAACCGGGGATCAGGCGGCGGCCACCGGCATCGACGATCGCGAGACCGGGCACCGTAGGCATTGCGGCCTCGTGCGCGCCGATCCACAGCACTTTGCCGCCACCGATCAGGATTTGACGCAAGCCTAGCGCCTCGGGCGCGAAGACTCGAGCGTTTCGGATGAGCGTCGGGGCCGCGTCGAGGGCGGAATCGGGCGCGGCGGATTGGGCGGAAGGCATCCGAATAGTTTACCGGTTCGGACGCGTCCACCCGCTATGCAAGATTCCAATCACCCAAATCGTGGCTCAGCGGCGCGTACCTCGCTGGTTGGTAGCCGGCGTCTGGCATCGTTTGAGCAACCATGGGTCGCCGCGCCAATCGGTAGGCAACCACACTTCGATCATGCTCGAGCGCGAGCGCATGCGCGAAGGCAATGTCCGCGCCATGGCTTTGCCGCCGAGTAGGGTCGTCAGCTGCGCACTACACGCCGCGAGTCGCTCTCGATGCGCTTCGCCGGATAACACCGCTGGCACACCCCAGAACTTCGTCGGCATGTCCTTGTCGCGACGCAATGCGGTCGCGACGACATTTTCCACGCCCTGGGGCCGTTGCCCCAACAATGCTTCGATCTGATTCACCAGACACTGCGCCCCAGGCCGCGACGCTTCATCGTAGATATGCACATAGATCGCCGCTTGATCGCAGACGGTCGAAGGTTGCTTCGCCAAACTCAGACGGGCCGCGGTTGGCCGCTGCGCTTCGATGGCGAGCGCACGCTGTTGAAGCTCGCGCTGCTGAAGCGCCTCCACGCGTGTAGCGGCTGCGGCTGCGACCGCAGCCGAATCGAGACGCTTCCTATCGCCGGAAACAGGCGTGCTGGCGGAAATCGGAATGATCTTGATACCGCTCACTTGCGACGGGTCTTTTGGAGCCGTAGTGGACACCGGGTTCTTCGGCGGTAACGACGTCAACGCTGGTTCTGGAGGCGAGACGCCGGTGACATCGACGATGGTGCTCGGCGTCGGTGTAGGTTGCGGCGTCGGCTGCGGGAGCGAGGTCACAGTACGGCCAGCGACCGCACCGGTCGTAGCCGAAGCGGTCGTTGCGGTCGTCGCGCCCACTGCCGGCGATGCGCTGACCGGCGCTTCAGCGGCTACGACGATCTGATCTTCTTGAGCTGGCGCTTTTTTCTGCAGAGCATAGAACGTGGTCCAGTAATCGCGGCTATTGAATGTGATGATCTGCTCGATCGATCGTTTCAATTCTTCGCAACGGGCCGCTTGCGCTTCATCGCAATGCGACAGCGCCAGCATGGCTTGCTCGAAACTCTCGCGTTCTTTCAGGCTGAATCCCCGAAGTTTGATGATAGCGGACGCATCGACCGCATCCAAACGACCGGACGCGATCGCATCGCTCAAGCGCTTGCCTGTCGCGACTTTCTGCTCGACCTGACCACGCCATAATTCGAGTGCCTTACTGCCGCCCTGCCACAGCGCCAGCACCAAGCTCAGTCCGATTCCCGCGCCCGCAGCGCTTGCGGTCACGACCGGGCGTAAACGATCGATCCGCGCGGTGAATTTCTTACGCGTTTTCAGCGCTTCGCTCAGACTCGATCGGGCCAAAGTGCCTGCAGCCACCACCTCTTGCGCCTGCGCGATCAACGCAGGCGTCAACAAGCCACCGATCATCGCGCCGAGATTTTGATACGACTCCCACTGCGATTCGTCGAAAAATTGATCGGATGTGGTTTCTTGCGGATAGGTCGCATGCCGGTCAGCATAGGCCACCACATCGAAAGGCATGTGTTCCAAACGACGCGGTTTGACCACCAACAGCGTACCGGTATCGCCGCTACGGTAACGAATGCGCCCCAACAGCAAGCACGCGCTATCGGCCTCCGGCCCGATGGTTTCGGGCGTCCCCAGATAACGCACCAAGTCCGACGCGCTGCCCTGGACGATGTCTTTCGGATCGATGAAATCGATATCGGCGCCGAAATCGATCCGCGCTTTGCGGACCATCGATTCGATATCCTCGAACAGATACTTCGGGTCCGCGCCGCAGTCGGCGACGACGATCAAGGGCATCTCGCGTTTGATCAGCGGATAGACGCCGGTATTGTCGAAATGTCCGCCATCGGACACGTACCAAGTGTCGTTGTCCAGGCCCGGGAACTGCCCGAACAATTCGGATGCGATCGCTTGCACTTTCAAGGGCAACCGGCCGCGCGTTCCCCACTGTTTCGGCGACGGGTCTTGCGCAATATTGCCGCGATGCCCGCGCGATAGCCGCTGTTGCCATATACCCAAACGCATGCCGGACAGGAACAACAAAGCGGAGTATGTCGGCGATGTCTGACTACCCATGCCAGACCCGGCGGCCGCGCCCGAAATCGCGATCCATTTCGACAAGAATCCCAAGTCGGCGATCGGCGCTTGCGGACTGCTCGTCCCGATTTCTATCGTCCCGGTCGAACTGAGCGTCAGTGCGACGCCCTTGCGATCGCCGTTGAAATAACGCGAACCGTCGTCCACGGTTTGATTGATGCAGCAATTGATCAAGTGAATCGGGCCGCCATGCGTTTGCGGCGCGTACTCCGACATCGGCACGTCATCGCCGCGCACCACCGTATCGGGCGGACGGACATTCGCGGTGTACAGATCGATCGGCGTGATGGGATGGCGGTCGAAGCGCTCGTCTTGCGTGCCGACATTACCGCTGGAGATGTAGGCGCGTTCGATTCGCGCGCGGTAATAACCGTGCAGCGACGCCATATTCACCGTATCGAAATTCCTGCCGGTCAAGACCACGAACAACAGACTGAACAGGAACAATAAGCTCCAGATCACAAGTGGATACAACGACGATGCGTGCTCGCCCTCGTCGTTCGCGCGCCACAATATGTCCGGCAACACCATGTCGTGGACTAAGGTGGTCCATCCGATCGCGATCGCGATCAGCAACCCGTACACCAGCACGCCCAGAACGCGTTCGAGGTTGATGTGATGGCCTGGATGTTTGTCCATCCATGCTTGCAACACAGGCTGCACCGCGCGGCAGGCGACCAAACCCAGTGCCGCCAGCCCCGCACCACCGTAAACGATTCCTGTCTTGCTCTCGCTATTGGCGATCGTCGCCAATCGCCAGGAGAACCAATCGACCAAGGCGATCGCGCATACGCCGAGCGTGACGATCGTCCAAAACAGCAAGGCCCGGGTATGACGCAACCGCCGTTCGCGTAAGACGAACTCGCCGGCATCGGCGCGAATGCGGAACACATCGCGAATCCCGAATGAAAACGCCCACGCCCCGGCGGCGAGCAGTGTGGCGACAGCGATGCGCAGGGACCACGATAATTCCGAAATCTGCTGTTGAATATCCTCGATCGTGGACACCACGCTGTTGCTCCAGTCGGCCGCGACGACCGTGAGCGCGGCGCACAGCACAGCATAGGCCAGCATCATCGGAATGCCCCCGCGCACCGGCGACGCTCGCGTCAGCCAATATGCGAATAACCGATACGCCCCCATGAACACCGGTAGCGGCAACAAGAAGAACCACACCGAAATCGGCAACGACTGCGAATTGGCGTTACGCCCGATCTCCGGAATGCTGGCGATCACCGCGTGCGGCAGCACGACCGCGCACGACAACAGGATCAGCAGAATCCCCAACTCCAATTGCGTAGCGAGTGCACCGCGCACGATCGACACCGCAGCTTGCCCCATATCCTTCAAGCCCGTCGGCGTGAGATAGCGACCGTTCGAGCGCAACCACCATAGCCACAACGAACGATCGCTCTCGACGCCGCGCTCGATTTGCTCGGCAGAAACGCCATGCCCGAACAACCGACACAACGATGCGCCGACATAACCGCCCCCCGATACCGTGGACAGGTAGTCGAAGCGCTTCAACGTATGATTCTTGGCTAAGCCTCGCACCAGCCCTAAGCAAAACGTCGCGCTGCGAATACCGCCGCCCGACAAGGCCAGCCCCCAACGTTCGGCGTTGGTGTCCGTTAGGCCCGCTTCCTTACGGCGAGGGTCCACGGCTTGATCGAATTCCGCATCGATCCACGGATCGGGCGCAGGCGACGAATCCGCTGGAGGCTGCGCTTGCGGGTCAGTCGCGACACGTTTTTCGTTCATCGCCGCCTCTCCATGTGTCTTGACCATCGGCGAACGCACTGCAGCAGGCATTCCGATGCGATCGATTCGAGAGTCTATAACGTCTTTAGCAGGCGCGAACGGACTTGCGGCGGTATCGGATATGGATCATCGGCGCTTCTGGCACTGAAGGCATTGGCCTCTGCCAATGCCTCTTCCAGACACACAAAAGCCCCTTTGCAGGGACCTTTGTGTGTTTGGCGGAAGCGGTGAGATTCACTCGGGCCATCCTGTACAGGCAACTATGCATATCTCCGGCCCGCGTTATTACGCGGGCGCTCGACGGCGCGCGGCAATGCCGCGCGAATTCCCGTCTCGCCCTGCCGATGTGTCGAACTCAGTGCGTTCGTCCACCGACCACTTCCGCCAGACACGCAAACGCCCCCATGCGGGGGCGTTGCGTGTCTGGCGGAAGCGGTGAGATTCACTCGGGCCATCCATGGCCCTCGCCCTGCGGGCAGTTGCGCTGCGCGCAACTGTGCACATCGGCAGTCCTGCCGATGTGTCGAACTCAGTGCGTTCGTCCACCGACCACTTCCGCCAGACACGCAAACGCCCCCATGCGGGGGCGTTGCGTGTCTGGCGGAAGCGGTGAGATTCGAACTCACGGTGGGCGTAAACCCACGGCAGTTTTCAAGACTGCTGCCTTAAACCACTCGGCCACGCTTCCAGATTCAGTTGTGTCTGCAGCGGCGCGCTGACGCGCGACACGGCAGTTTGACTCGGGACATCCTGTCCCTCGCCTACGGCAGCCTTCGGCTGTCCAAAGCGGCAATCCTGCCGCTTTGTGACTCGGGACATCCTGTCCCTCGCCCTTCGGGCCATCAGCCTACGGCTGATGTTCCGCTCCGGCATCCTGCCTGCGCGGTCAAGACTGCTGCCTTAAACCACTCGGCCACGCTTCCATTGGTGCTGCGAATTCTAAGCCGCCTCGGTGTCTTTTGCAGCTCGCATCGCTTCTTTGGCTTTCGGGCAGTTACTGCATTGCAGGCGGGAGGATTCCAGCAGCGGCGGCAAGGCTTCGGCGAGATAATCGATGAACATCCGTACCGCCGGCAACAGGCCGCGACGCGAGGCGAATACCGCATGGCAAATGCCCATCGGCAAGCGCCAATTGGGCAACACCACTTCGAGCTCGCCCTTGCGCACGGCTTCGGCGCATATGGTTTCCGGCAATAACGTGATGCCCATGCCCTGCTTCGCTAAAGCCATCAACATCGGGAAGTCGAATCCTGCGATGAGCGGCTTCAACTCGACCCGGCGCACCTCGCCGCTGGCGTCGTGCAGATCCCAGCGCTGACGGGCATCGTCTTCGCTCATGCTCAAGGTGGTGTGATTCGCCAGCTCGCTGGGATCGCGCGGGCGACCGGCACGATCGAGGTATTTCGGGCTCGCCACCAACAATTCTTGAATCTGCCCGAAGCTGCGCATCACCAAACTGCCGTCGTCGTCCAATTTGGAACGAACCCGGATCGCGACATCGAAGCCTTCGTTGATGACATCGACGCGGCGATTATTGACGAGCAACTGCACACGCACCTTGGGATATTTCGCGAGGAACTCCGGTAGCAATCGCGGCATCAACTCCTGCGCGATGCTCACCGGTACGCTGGCGCGGACCAGACCGCGCGGTTCGGCGCTGAGGCGATCCACCACTTCGCGTGCGGCGCTGGCTTCGGCCAACATCGACTGCGCATGGCGGTACACGCTTTGGCCGACGTCGGTCACGGCGAATCGGCGCGTGGAGCGTTGCAACAGACGCGCGCCCATGTCGGTTTCGAGCTGGCTGATGCGGCGGCTGAGGCGCGATTTCGGGATGCCCAAGGCGCGCTCGGCGGCGGCGAAACCCGAGTGCTCGACCACCATCGCGAAGTAATACAGGTCGTTCAAATCGTTCATCGGGATATTTCCAAATTCGGAACACCGGGCGAAATTTAAGCAATTTCGTCGCATAAGTGCAATGCACCAGAGGTCATAGCGGGCCCGTCCGTGCATCGGGGCATGACATGGTGTAGTAGTCGGCCTCGCCGATACCCCTTCCACGTTCCCCGAGCATGTCCAGCGAAATCACTCAATTGCTACAGCGCCACCATGCCGGCGACCGCGAGGCGTTCGACCGCATGGTCCCGCTCGTCTACGAACAATTGCGGGCGATCGCCCATCGCCAGTTGCAGCGCAACGGCCCGCGCGGCCCATTGCTGGACACCACCAGCCTCGTGCAAGAGGCCTATCTGCAACTGGTCGGCGAACACGATGTGGACTGGCGCGACCGTGGGCATTTCTTCGCGATCTGCGCGCGGGCGATGCGACGGATCATGATCGACGATGCGCGCCGCCGGCTCGCGGCCAAACGCGGCGGCGACTGGGTCGAGGTGAGCTTCAGCCCGCAATTGGCCGCCGCGACCGGCGACGAGCCCGGACACTTGCTGGAGATCGATGCGGCGCTCGCGAAACTGGCCGAGATCAACCCGCGCCTGGTGCAACTGGTCGAATGCCGCTATTTCGCAGGGATGACCGAGGAAGAGACCGCCGAAGCGCTACGCACCTCGCTGCGCACGGTGCAGCGCGATTGGATGCGCGCCCGTGCCTGGCTGCTGAAACTGTTGGACACGCCGCCGTGAGCGATGCCGCCGCGAACGTACGGTTGGATGCGCTGTTCGAACGCACGCTCGAGCTGGACGGCGAAGCACGCGAACGGCTACTGCAAGACATCGACGCGAGCGATCCCGCGCTCGGCGAACGCCTGCGCGAGTTGTTGCGGCTGGCCGCCAGCGAGGTCGACATCCTCCCCGCGTCGCAGGTCGCGGGTGCGCGCTGGCAGTCGCTGTACGAGGCGGACACGGCTATCGCGGCGACCGAGATCCATGGCCTTCCCGGCCGCATCGGCGCCTGGGTGCCGCTACGACGAATCGGCCAAGGCGGCATGGGCACGGTGTTTCTGGTCGAGCGCAACGAAGACGGTTTCCGCCAGACCGCCGCGCTCAAGCTGCTGCGTCCGGGTATCGAGACCGACGTTTTTTTGCAGCGCTTCGCAGAGGAACGCCGCATTCTCGCCGGCCTGACGCATCCGGGCATCGCCCGGCTGCTCGATGGCGGACGTCATCGCGATGGTCGGCCCTATCTGGTGATGGAATATGTCGATGGCGAACCGGTCGATCGCGCCTGCGACCGTCGCGCGCTCGACATCGATGCGCGTATCGCGTTGTTTCTGCGCATCGCCGAAGCGGTCGCGTACGCGCATCGCAGCCTGATCGCCCATCGCGACCTCAAGCCCGGCAATATCTTGGTCGATGCGGATGGTGCACCGCATCTGCTGGATTTCGGCATCGCCAAGGCCTTGCCGGAGACACCCGGCGAAACCGACGCCACCGGAACGGCGATCCGCGCATTCACCCCTGACTACGCCGCGCCCGAACAGGTGCTCGGGCAACCGACATCGACCGCTACCGATGTGTACCAGCTCGGCCTGCTGCTGTACGAATTGCTCTGCGGGCATCGCGCGCAACACGCGGCCGATCCCTCGCAGCGCGCGATCGAGCGCGCTGTTTGCGAGATCGAGCCGCTGGGGCCGAGCGAACGCATCGCCGACGACGACCGCGAACGCTGCGCTGCGCGCGCGAGCGGTCCAGCGGCGCTACGCCGCAAGCTGCGCGGCGATCTCGACAACATCGCACTGAAGGCTTTGCGCAAGGCGCCGGAACGTCGGTACGCCTCGGTGACTGCGCTGATCGACGACCTGCAACGCTGGCAGCGTGGCCTGACCGTACGCGCACGCCCCGAAACGTGGCGGTATCGCACCGGTAAGTTCCTGCGCCGCAACGCGCTGGCGACGGCGGCCACGGTCACGATCTTCGCCCTCGTCCTCGGTTATGCGGTGACGGCGACGCGCCAGGCCGATGCGCTTGCGCGCGAACGCGACCGGGCGCGCGCCGAAGCCGCGAAAACGCGACAAACGCTCGATCTGCTCGGGCGCGTCTTCCGCTCCGCAGATCCGCGGATGACCGGCGGCGTCGCGTTGAGCGCGCGCGACGTGTTGGATGCGGGTTGGAACAGCATCGAGCACGAAGCCGATGTGCCTGCGGACGTCGAGGCCGAAGTCGCGGGCACGCTGGCGCAAACGTATCGCAGACTCGGCGAATACCGGCGTGCGCTGACGTTGTCCGAGCGCGCGCTCCAGGCCGCGCGGACCATGCGTCCACCGCAGCCGGCGCTGCTGGCGGGCGCATTGCGCGACCGCGGCCGTGTCCTCACCGATCTCGCACGCTACGAAGAGGCCGAACGCGATCTTCGCTCTGCGCTCGCGCACTACCGACGACGCGGACGCGATGGCGAAGAGGACATCGCGACGACCTCGATCGACCTCGGCGGTGCATTGCTCCTGCGCGGCGATGCCCAATCCGCTGAAGCGCTCTACCGCGCGGCCCTGGATATTCGGCGGCGCCTACGCGGCGAAGACGATCCCGATGTCGTCGAAGCCTTGAGCGTGTTGGGCGTGGCCCAGCGCCAAAAAGGCGACTACGCCGAAGCACGGCGAACGCTCGAGAACGCATTGGCGCTGCGTCGCAAGCTCCTGCCGCCGCGTCATCCCGATCTGCACACCAGTCTCTCGAATCTCGCGCTCGTGCTCGGCGATCTGGGCCGACACGATGAGGCGGAGGCGCTGTATCGCGAATCGATCGACGGTCTCGAGCGTAGCTTCGGCACCGACAATCCGGACCGCGCGATCGTGATGAATAATCTCGCCTTGCTGCTACGCAATAAGGGCGAGGACGAGGACGCACTGCGTCTGCTACGCGAGACGCTGCGTATCCGCCTCGATAATTTCGGCGAACGCCATCCGCTGACGGCCGCCAACCTCAACGACATCGGTCTGTTGCTGTCGAAACGCCAGGACAGTGCGGGCGCCGAGTCGTTTTATCGGCGCGCGCTGGCGGCCTATCCCGAAGGCGACTCCGGCATCGGCGCGACCACCTTCAACCTCGGACAACTCGCCGAACGGCGCGGCGACTTCGCCGAAGCCGAGCGGCTGTACCGACGCGCGGTGGACTTGCAGACGAAGGATTTCGGCGCCGACCACGACCGGGTCGGCGCCGATCTGAATCGGCTCGGCATCGTCCTGCACCGACGCGGACAACTCAACGAAGCCGAAATCGCGATACGACGCGCACTCACGATCTATCGCAAACGACTACCGGCCGACCATCCCCGCATCGCCGGCGTGCAACTGTCGCTCGGCGCACTGCTGATCGAACGCCGCGCGCACGACGAAGCGCGCACCTTGTTGCTGGATGCGGTCCGCATTCGGACCGCTGCATTCGGCGCCGAGGATGAGCGCACGCAGGAGGCGATGCGGACGCTGGCCCGCGTTCCGACCGTTGCGTCGGCACCGTGATGTGTGGCGCGCGGCCCTAACCGCGCGCCACGCTCGTACTCACGGCGGGAATGCGCAGGTCCCCGTGACCTGCACCGTGACCCGTCGGATGTTGTCGTTCTCGTTGTTTTCGATGATCCGGTTCGGCGCGTCGACGATGACGTAGAGCATCGTCGTGCCGGGAGACAAGGCAACCGCCCCCGTCGTGGTCATAAACGTTCCGGGTTTGAACGGGGGCATCGAAGTCCGATCGAGCACCGCGCCGGCCGTCGCGTTACGGCGGATCAGGTTGTACGTCGGCGGTGTGATCGCAACGCCTTCGTTCGCGACCCAATAGGCGTAATCGAATACGCATTTGCCATCGCGGAACGTCAACGCACTCGACGCTGGCAGCGTCACGACGCCATTCCACGGCACCCACACGCCGCCGACGTTGGCGCCATTGACCGGCTCGACATCGCCCTGCCCCGCTCCAGAGGATGCAGGGCCGTCGACAGTGGGCACGACTGTGCTATTGAAATCCGATGACACCATCTGGTCGCTGGGCGTCGGTCCGGACGCGAGGCTTGTGTGCGCGAACACGCTCAGCGCACAGCCGATCAACAAGGGCGACGGTAAAGCGAACAGCTTGAACATGACGATGCTCTCCTCATGGTGAAGGACCGGCGACGCGGACGCACCGCCTGCTTACTACGTCGTAAAACGGCGAGGAATCCCGCCACCGTCCACGCGAATCGGGCGATCCGGGCGAATACGGAGCGGAATGCGCCCAGAGAAACGTGAACAAACGCTCGCATCCTGCCGGAAATGGCGTGATGTGGCGGGTTTGGGCCATGAATTGCGACGGAGGCTGTGTGGGATCGATCCCGCAGCCCATCCATCCATAAGGAATCCGCCATGAAAACCCTCAACACCGCCCTGATCGCCTCCGCCGTCGCCCTGCTCATGCACGCTGCGCCAACGCGCGCCGAGCTGTCGAACTGCACGCCCGCGCCCAACTGCGGCGCACCCGGAAAACCCTGCATGGAATATGTCTCTGAGGGTGCTACAGAAACCGTCATGACCAGCTTCCTGCCCGGCGTCTCGGTGATCCGGGTGAAACTCTGCTCCGGCCCCGACGCCGTGTGCGTCAGCGGCAACAGCCAACAAACCCTCTCGATCTTCGGCTACACCGGTAGCACGAAAGTCTACGAGAAGCACCTCAATACTCAGGGTGTCACCGATACCGGCCCGTACACCGCACTGCCTGCGCTGACGAAGCTCGCTCTGCGCTGCAACGCCACCGTTGGCGGCTCATGCAAAGTCGTCTGGCAGCACTGCAAAGAGTCCTTGCCGATTCAGATCGCCCGGTAACGCACGACCACGGCATCGTACGAACGCCTGCAAGGCATCTAACAGGTTGTTGAAAAACGCAAATCGCGACAAGTCTTCGACGAGACATGGAGGTCTCGTCGAAATTTTCCGATCGCGCGATACGTTCAAACGCCCTGCAAACACGATGTCGAGTGCGGCGAAGACGACCGATGAGGCCGTACATCGCTAGCGAATCAAGCGATTCGTTCGAGCCCGCCCATATAACCGCGCAGCGCTTCAGGCACGGTGATCGACCCATCCGCGTTCTGATAATTCTCCATCACCGCGATCAGCGCGCGGCCGACGGCGACGCCGGAGCCGTTGAGCGTGTGTACGAGTTCCGGTTTGCCGGTCGCAGGGTTGCGCCAACGCGCCTGCATGCGTCGCGCCTGAAAATCGCCGCAGTTCGAGCACGAAGAAATTTCGCGGTAGGTATTCTGCGAAGGCAGCCAGACTTCGAGGTCGTAGGTCTTCTGCGCCGAAAACCCCATATCGCCGGTGCACAGCAGCACTTTGCGATACGGCAGACCGAGTTTTTCCAACACCACTTCAGCGCAGCGAGTCATGCGCTCGTGTTCGGCATCGCTGTCGTCGGGTTTGGCGATCGACACCAGCTCCACTTTCTCGAACTGATGCTGGCGGATCATGCCGCGAGTATCGCGCCCCGCGCTGCCGGCTTCGGCACGGAAGCACATCGAGTGCGCGGTCATGCGCAAAGGCAAGCGTTCGGCGTCGACGATTTCGTCGCGGACGATGTTGGTGAGGGGGACTTCGCTGGTGGGGATTAGGTATTTGTCTTTGAACGCATGCGCAATCGAAATAATTGCCCCCATGTCAGCATCACCGAATGTAAAACCACTACCTTCCTCTTGATTTCGCGCTCTGATACCAACAAAAGCCATCTTCATCATAGCTTGAGCTGGAATCGTCTCGGTTATCACTCCATCTTTGATTTCAGGCGCCTTAAACGTCGCAAACAAATCCTCCTCAAATTTCGGCAACTGCCCCGTCCCTCGCATCGAATCGGCATTCACCAACAGCGGCACATTCGTTTCTTCATAGCCATGCTCGTTCGTATGCAGATCGAGCATGAACTGCGCCAACGCACGATGCAGTCGCGCCAACTGCCCGCGCAACACGGTGAAACGCGCACCACTGAGCTTCGCGGCGGTTTCGCCGTCCAACCAACCGTGGCGTGCGCCGAGTTCGACGTGATCTTTCACCTCAAAATCGAAGCTGCGGGGCGTGCCCCAGCGATGTTTTTCAACGTTGTGGGTTTCGTCGCGACCTTGAGGAACCGACTCGTGCGGCAGATTCGGAATGCCCTCGGCGATCTTCTCGATCTTGTCCTTGATCACTTCGAGATCGTGTTCTTTCTGTTTCAGTTCATCGCCGAACGCTGCGACTTCGTCCATCACCGCCGACACGTCCTCGCCCTTCGCTTTGAGCATGCCGATCTGCTTGCTCTTGGTGTTACGCAAGTTCTGCAACTCTTGCGTGCGGACCTGAATTTGCTTGCGCTCGGACTCGAGCATCAGCACTTCGGCCGCATCGAGATCAAAATCGCGGGCGTCCTTGAGGCGGGCGGCCAATTCGGCCGGTTGATTGCGCAGCAGTGCAGGATCGAGCATGGGAGGCGGACGACAGCGTGACAGGGGCCGCAATTATCGCCCGGATCGCGCTTGTATGAATCACGCCCCGATGAATCGCGCCTCGATTCGGTGCCCACGAACGGATCGCGGACGAATCGGCTGTGCCACAATCGAGGCCCGTCGATGCCTCCCCCGCCCGCATGTCGACCGTCCGCCCCACAACATCCACACCGCCCTCCTCGCCACGCCCCTCGCGCTTCGGTCTATCGAAACGTGCGTGGTGGGTCGTCGCCGCCGGCTTCGGTCTCGGACTGTTGCTGTTTTTCATGATCTGGTTGGATCAACGCAACGACCGCGATTTCTATCGCCCCGAGCGCGCTGCCGACGGCCCCAGCGGGCAAGTCTTCGAGCCGTTACCCACGCCGCAAGGCGATACCGATGGACGCAGCGCCAGCGGCCTGTCCGAGGCCGCGCGCGAAATCGCCATGGCGCCGCGCCCTGCACCACCGCCGGTGCCGGCGCCAAGGCCCCGACCCGTCGAAACCCCGACCGAGACCGCGCGCG
This sequence comes from uncultured Gammaproteobacteria bacterium, assembly GCA_963783035.1. Classification (GTDB taxonomy): domain Bacteria; phylum Pseudomonadota; class Gammaproteobacteria; order Xanthomonadales; family Xanthomonadaceae; genus Lysobacter_I. Next base: position 449,812 of record CAWAMC010000003.1, on the reverse strand, counting down.
CCGATGCGCCGCGACCCGCGCAAGCGCTCGCCGCCGGCAGCGTGCCGCAACCGATCTCGCGCACGCAGCCCAAATATCCGGCCGAGGCGATGCGACGCAACGAAACCGGCACGGTGGTGGTGCGCGTCGAAGTGGATACCGACGGCACCCCCAAAGACATCAGCATCGCCCGCAGCAGCCGTTCGCGTTCGCTCGATCGCGCGGCGATGAGCGCAGTACGGCAGTGGCGCTTCCGCCCAGCGCAGCGCGATGGCCGCGCCGTCGTCGCGAGCGTGGACGTGCCGTTCGAGTTTACGTTTCAGGATCGTTGAGTGGATGCTTTCGTAAAAGCTCGCTACTAGAACCTAGGTTCTAGTGCAGTGCTTCACTAATAACGAACATTCACTTTGCGGCCTCGCGGCCTGTGACGCAGACAACACCTGTCGGGGCTTGTGGGAGACGCGATGTCGCACAGGAAGCCCAATTATCTTCCCTCTCCCCGTGCTACGCACGGGGAGAGGGTGCCCAAAGGGTCAGAGGGGCGCTTTTCGCCGGATGCATTATTGTGGCGGCATTCGCCCCTCATCCGGCGCTGCGCGCCACCTTCTCCCCGCTATGCGGAGAGAAGGAACACCTCATCAATACTGTGAGAGCAACGCCTCGTATACCGTGAGACGCAAGTCGCGAAATGAGTGGTGTTCAAAATGGGCACACAGGGTGAAGGGATCGGTGCGCTGCGGGCGCACCGTATGAGCGATCGATCAGCGATCGCGCAATGCGAAGCCCGCGCCGCGGGCCAGCGCATCGAAGCCTGGGAACGAGGTCGCCACATTGGCGACATCGCCGATCGCGAACTCGCGTGGGCAGCGTTGCGCCGCGATGGCCAGCGACATCGCGATGCGGTGATCGCCGCGGCTATCGATCTCGATCGCACCATCGCCCGGCAATGCGAAAGGCGCACCGAAGATGGTCGCGCCGTCTTCGACTTCATCGACACGGATGCCGAGCGCGCGCAAGCCTGCGGACATCGCAGCGAGGCGGTCGGATTCTTTGACGCGCAATTCGGCCGCGCCGCGGATGCGCGTCTCGCCTTCGGCGCAGGCCGCCGCGACGAAAAGCGCGGGAAATTCGTCGATCATGTCAGGCACGATGGTGTCCGGCACGTCGATGCCGTGCAACGGCGCGCAGCGCACGCGCAGATCGGCCACGGCCTCGCCGCCTTCTTCGCGCGCATTGGATTCGACGATATTCGCACCCATCGCGCGCAAGGCTTGCAATAAACCGGTGCGGCGCGGGTTCATGCCAACGGCTTCGATCGTAAGATCGGATTCGGGCATCACGGACGCAGCGACCAAGAAGAACGCCGCCGACGAGAAGTCCGCCGGCACCCGCACATCGGTCGCGCGCAGCGTTTGTTCAGTGCCCGCACCGCCGCGGATGCGCGCGAGGCCCGGCGAAAACTCGACCGGCCAGCCGAAGGCCGCGAGCATGCGCTCGGTGTAGTCGCGGGTCGGATGCGGCTCACGCACCACGGTATCGCCTTCGGCATACAAGCCAGCGAGCAGCAATGCCGATTTCACTTGCGCGCTCGCGACGGGCAAGGCGTAGTCGATGCCGCGCAGCGTGCAGCCACCATGAAATCGTAACGGCGGCAGACCGCCGGTTTCGCTGTCGATCTGCGCGCCCATCAGCGACAACGGCTCGATTACGCGACGCATCGGCCGCTTCGATAACGATGCATCGCCGATCAGCGTGCTATCGAAGGCCTGCGCCGCGAGCACGCCCGAGAGCAAGCGCATTCCGGTGCCGGCATTGCCGCAATCCAAGGCTTCGGCGCTCGCACGCAAGCCGTATAGACCGACGCCATGTACGATTCGCGACTGCGCCGATGGCGCTTCGATCTTCACGCCCAGTCGTTGGAATACCGCTGCGGTCGCACGGGTGTCTTCGCCTTCGAGAAAACCGGAAATGCGCGACACGCCTTCGGCGAGCGACGCGAGCATGATCGCGCGATGCGAAACAGACTTATCGCCCGGTACGCGCAGGCGCCCTTGCAATGGTTTCCCTGGGCCGACGATCCAATCGCGACGCGACTCACCGCTCATGCCAGCACCGTGTCCAATTCGGCAAGCAAGCGCCGATTCTCATCGACGGTGCCGACCGTGATTCTCAAACATTGGCCAAGACCATAACCGACCATCGGACGCAACACGACGCCAGCCGCGCAGAGCGCCGCTTCGATGCGCGCAACACGCGTTTCGTCGCTGGCATCGATCCGATTCGAGCCGGCGAATTGCACCAGCAGGAAATTCGTCTGCGACGGAAACACACGCAAGCCGCGATCGCGCAACGCAGCGGTGAGCGCGACGCGTTGCTCGGCATTGCGTGCGAGCACCCACTGCAAATGGGCGTCGTCGCCGAGCGCCGCTTCGGCCGCGGCCAAACCGGGGCTGTTGACGTTGAAACTCTCGCGAACGCGTTCCATCACCGCGATCAAACCCGGATGACCGATGGCGTAACCCACACGTAGCCCCGCGAGCGCGTAGGCCTTGCTGAAGGTGCGGGTGACGACGAGATTGGGATAGATCGTGCGCAACGAGAGCGCCGACGCCCATTCGGGCGCATCGACGAATTCCGCATAGGCTTCATCGACGATGACGACAGTGTTCGAAGGCACCTTCGCCATGAATGCGGCGAACGCTTCGGCGCCGTACCAAGTGCCCGTCGGATTGTTCGGGTTGGCGAGATACACCAAGCGTGTCGCATCCGTAATAGTTACTGCGATCGCTTCGAGATCGTGACCGCGGGGCATCGCGTGATCCTCGGCGTTGCACGGCGCGACCCGCAGCGTCGCGCCCGCGCACTGCGCAGCGATGGCGTAGACCGCGAATCCGAACTTCGAGGCGACGACGTCCACGCCGGGCCCGGCGAACACCTGCGCGAATTGCATCAGCAATTCGTGGGAACCATTTCCGAGCAGAACGGACGCGGGCTCGACACCGTGCTTCGCGGCGAGCGCACGCTTGAGATCGCCACCGAGCGGATCGGGATAGCGAAAACTGTCGTGAATCGTGCCCAGCACCGCTTCTTTCGCGCGTGCACTTGGCCCGTACGGGTTTTCGTTCGAGCCAAGCTCGATCAGATGCTGGTTCTCGAAACGGCGCCGGAAGGCGACGAGATCGTGACCCGGATCGTAAGCGCGCAGGCGCTGGATGCCGGGCTGGGCGAGTGCAGAAAAGAAGGTTTCGTCGGTCATGGCAGCAGGAAGATTACGCTTAGCTCGTCATCCCGGCGCAAGCCGGGATCCAGCATTTCAAAGGCGTATCGATGATCGAAGCGCTGGATCCCGGCATTCGCCGGGACGACGGAATAGGCGAAAAATTCCGAAACATCGCACCGATACGGCTCAAGGCACCGCCACCGGATACGAACCCAATACGCGCACATCGCCCGCGTATTTATCGATCTCGGCCAACGCATCCTTCAGCGGCGATTCTTCGGCATGACCGGTCACGTCGATGAAGAAGGCGTATTGCCAGAGTTTGCCGTGCGCCGGACGCGATTCGATGCGATTCATGCTGATCCCGCGGCGCGCGAGCGGTTCGAGAATCTTGTACAGCGCGCCGGGTTGGTCGCGGATGAAGACCAGCAGCGAGGTGCGATCGTTGCCCGATGACGGAAACGAAGCGCGGCCGATGACCAAAAAACGGGTGGTGTTATCGGCGCGATCTTGGATCGGGCCGGCGATCACTTTCAAACCGTAGACGTGCGCAGCGTTCTCGCCAGCGATGGCCGCGGCATCGTCGGCGTTTTTGGCGCGACGCGCGGCCTCGGCATTGCTGACGACCGCATGTTTCTCGACTTTGGGAAGATTCTGCCGCAACCAAGACTTGCACTGCGCCAGCGACAACGCATGCGAGTACACCCGCTCCACGTCTTCGATATGGCCGGTGCGCGAAAGTAGATATTGATGCACACCAAGTTCGACCTCGCCGCAGATCATCAATGGCGAAGACAGGAACAGGTCGAGCGTGGATTGAATCGTGCCAGTACCGGAGTTCTCGACCGGCACGACGCCGAAATCGGCGTGACCGGCGGCGACTTCGTCGAACACTTCTTCAATCGCCGCCAACGGCAAGGCTTTCGCCGAGTGGCCGAAATGTTTGTAGACCGCTTGCTGCGAGAACGTGCCCTCAGGGCCGAGATACCCCACGCGCAGCGGCTCCTGTTGCGCGAGGCAGGCCGACATGATTTCGCGGAATAGCCGCACCAAGACTTCGTCCGACAACGGGCCTTCGTTACGGTCGACGACCCGTCGCAGCACTTGGGCTTCGCGTTCGGGGCGGTAGTAATCCACCGCCGCTGCGAGTTTGCCTTTCGCCTTACCGACCTGATGCGCCCAGAGCGCGCGCTCGGCGATCAAACTCTGAATTTCGTGATCGATGCCGTCGATCTGTGCGCGTACGGCGAGCAAATCCGGCTTGCCGTGGGTGTCGATAGGAATTTCCACCGCGCCTTTCGGCAGCGCTGCACGCTGGACCGTTGCCGGTTTCGATGAGACTTTCGCAGTGGGCGCTTTTTTCGCGACGGCCTTGGTGGTCTTGGCTACGGCAGTCTTCGTTGCCGCAGCCTTCTTTGCAGAAGGCTTCGTCGTGCGTGTGCTGGCCGACTTACGGGTGCCGGCGCCCTTGCTGCGCTCAGCCATGTCGTTGTTGGAAATCTTTCATGAAATCGGCCAAGGCTTTCACGCCTTCCACCGGCATAGCGTTGTAGATCGAAGCACGCATCCCACCGAGAGCGCGGTGGCCCTTGAGGGCCATCAAGCCGGCTGCCTTCGCTTCCGAAAGGAACGCTTTATCCAACGCCTCATCGTGCAAGAAGAAAGGGATATTCATGCGCGAGCGCACGGTCGGCGCGACTTCGTTGCGGTAATAACCACCGGAGCCATCGATCACCGAATACAGCAGCGTGGATTTCTCGGCGCTGCGACGGGCGAATTCAGCGACGCCGCCTTCGGCCAGCATCCATTTGACGTTCAAGCCGAGCATGTACCAGTTCCAGGTCGGCGGTGTGTTGAGCATCGACTCGCCTTTCAAATGCGAGCGGTAATCGAAGATGTCGGCACGGTTTTGGCCTGTGCGTTCGAGCATATCGCGGCGCACGATCACCACCGTGACGCCGACCGGGCCGAGATTCTTCTGCGAGCCGGCGTAAATCACGGCGTATTTGGAGATGTCGACCGGCTCGGAGGCGATGCTGGAACTGAAATCGGCGATCAAAGGCACGTCGCCGACATTCGGGGTATCGCGGAATTCGACGCCGTGGATGGTTTCGTTCGCGGTGATGTGGACGTAGGCGGCGTCTTTCGACAACTGCCAGGTATCGCGTGCTGGGATATCGCGGAAACCGCCGGCTTCGCTGGTGGCGACCACGTTCACGTCGACATAGGGTTTCGCCTGTTTGATCGCGGTCTTGCCCCAGTGACCGGTGACGACGTAATCGACCGTTTGACCCGCTGCGGCGAAGTTCAACGGAATCAGCGCTTGCTGGGTGGTCGCGCCGCCGGCGAGAAAGAGCACGGCATAGTCATCGGGAATCGACATCAGCGTGCGCAGATCGGCTTCGGCTTCGGCGGCGACCGCGATGAATTCCGCGCCGCGGTGGCTGTGTTCGACGATCGACGCCCCCGAATCGCGCCACTCCAACATATCGGCCTGCGCCTGACGCAGCACGCTCTCGGGCAGGGTGGCGGGGCCGGCACTGAAGTTGAAAGCGCGAGACATCGGAACATTCCATCGACTGAGGGGGCACGAGTATGCCGCAGCGCAGCATCGTTGTGGCATCGAACCTCACGCCCGCGTAAAAAATCCCGCCGGCGCAGCGGCAGGCTCTACCGTGCCGTCTTTTAGTCGTCACAGCCGATTGAGTTTGCCGCTTTACCGATCGGTCCCAGCCCTTGCGCTGCATCCGCATAGCGGCTGGCGAGACGATCGACACCCCACAGCTGGATCCGTTCGCAGCTATTCCGAACGCCTGCGCAGCAGGTGGGGAACCCGATGATGCGGCTGAAGAAAGCTAAAACAGCCTCTCCCAAGCTTCAGCTTCGCTCGGGATAACACTTCAACCCGAATACGAGACTTCGGAATAGCGCTTTATAGAACACTAAGAAAATGCAATAAAAATAATAAGTTATGAAAAGTACTTCATGTAACTTACTGCTTGTAAAAATCGTCGTATATCAGCCGCCACCCCAGACCAGTAATCCGGCCAAGATCGCCGCGATCGCCGCGGCCGCGAGCAGCAGCCAGGGTAAGTTCCGGCCACGCTTGCGCGCATCGCCGACCATTTCGGGTGCCTCGGAATCGCTGCGGTGCGCGGCCGCTTCGGCCAGTTGCGCCGTGGTTGGGGCCGCGGCTTCGATCACGAAGCGGTGATGGGTATCGAACACGATCTGATCGCCCGGCATCAGCACCGCGTCGCGCATCGGTTCGCCGTTAACCACGCTGCCCTCGCCGCCACCCAGATCGCGCAGAACGATTCGGTCGCCGATCATCTCGATCCGCGCGTGACGCTCGGCGAAGGCGGCATCGTCGATACGAATGTCCGCATCGTCGCTACGACCGACCAAGCGAGGCGCTTCCAGGGTGAAGCTGCGGCCGTGATGCTGACCGCCGACGCCTCGCACAACCACACGGGGATCGCCGCGGAATTCGCCGGGGACATGACGCAATGCTTCCGGTAGCGGCTCGGTGCGACGCTCCGACATCAGCACCATCTCGACGCCGTCGAGATAAATCGAATCCCCCAGACGCAGCATCGCCATACGCTGCACCGGGCGGCCATTGACGTGTACGCCGCGCGCGCCTTCGGCCACCGTCATCCACACCCCGCGACGATCGACGAATAGCCGAATCAGCGGCGCATCCGCTTCGTCCACCAGGCCGACGGTGTCGCCGATACGGCCGAACGCATGCACGCCTGCGGACAGGGGCATTTCGGGGTGGTGATGCTCGGGGAAGCGCAGTTTCAGACGATCCATGCGGCGCAAATCTAGCATGGGTGCAGGGATTACCCGAACCCCTGCGCCTGCGACCGGCTTTCGCGTACGCCCACGCCCACGACGGCGTGGGCGAGCGACCGCGCGAAGCCTGCTCGGCATTGCCGCTTGATCGGCCGCGCGATATGCGCAGAATACCGCCACGCATCATCACGGCCGCCCAGGGAGGCCCCATGTCCGGTATCGATATCCTTCACTCGCATTCGCTGACGCACGCAAAAGCGCGCAAAGCCGTGGAGGAAGTGGCGAAGAAGCTCGCCGAACGTTTCGAGATTGAATACGAGTGGGATGGCGACGACCTGTTGTTCAATCGCGCCGGCGTGGACGGCAGGATCGCCTTAGCGCCGAAACAACTGCACGTCACCGCCAAACTCGGCTTCCTGTTTTCGGCCTTCAAAGGACCGATCGAACACGAAATCCGCCGCGTACTGGACGAGCGGTTCGGGGCCTAAGCCGAAAATCGCATCGAGACACACTTGAAATCGAGCGGAGCAGCGCTCCGCCCTGCCGCGCTTCAGCGATCGCGAATGACGCTGCTGCGCTTCGACGATTTAGGCGGATGCGCATCCGGCAGCGGCGCGAAGGGGTCCGGGTGCTTGGCGAAGATCCGCCGTGTCACTTCGCGTTCGCTGCGTTCGATATCGGCGATGAAATCGGCCACATCGTCGAGCTTGGCGTAAGCGCCGAAGCCGCGTTCGAGGAAGGTCTGCAACTGGCCGAAACCTGCCGCACGCGCCGGCCCGCGCAGCATCGCCAGCAGCGTCGACACCCCGCGCGAGCGCAGCGCATGGCCCAGGCCGTAACCCGCAACGACGATCAGATCGATCTGATGCGCCCGCAACCGCGGCAGGCCGACTTCGCGATAGGCCTGCGCATACAACGCATCGTCCAAGGTTTTACGCTGCGGCGCGATTCGATGCAGGGCCTCGGCGATGCGCAAATCGAACGCATGACTGAGCGCGCCGAGTTCGATGGCATCGAGCAAGGTTTCGACCAGGCTCTGCGGCATTAGCCGCAACATCATCGGCGCCACGCGAGCGATATCGGCGTCGCGACGGCTGAAATCGCGGTCGCCGTAGAGGTCGGTGAGAAAAAATTCGGCCGCCGGGCGTCGCTTCGTATCCTGCATGAAGCCCTCGAAACTCGCGGCCAAACGCGCCGCCTGCCAGCGCCGGACTTCCGGTAGCCAGCGCAGTCGGTTGCGCGGCTCGCGCTCAGGGTCGTGCACATACTGATGCCAGGCGAGACGACGGGCTAAATGCTCGCCGAGCGCACGCTTATTCAAACGCTGCCGGCCTTGGGTCGGAGATGGCGTCACGATTTTCATTCTGGAGATGATCGTCCTCGCTTCCCGCGACGACAAGCCCAGAATCACGCGCCGACTGCGGTAAGTCCGGTTAAGGACATCGGCCACCCTGCCGGTCGTGGCATCGAAGACCAGACGAATCAATCGGTTGAACGCATGCGCTACGCCGAATCGCCGAGTCTATGCGCACGAGCAAATCGTCGCTGCGGGCTTTCGGATACACTCCGCGCACTCCGCTCACATCGTCCGCATGCTCTCTCTCCACGCCGCTCCGCGCACTTCGAAAGCCAAAGCCGCCTCCCGCAAACGCCCCAGCAGCGCCACTGGCCGCATCGGCTTGGCGATCGCCGGCGGCGGTCCGATCGGTGCGATGTACGAACTCGGCGCCCTGCGTGCCCTGGACGAAGCGCTGGACGGCATCGACTTGACCCGGATGGATTGCTACGTCGGCGTCAGCAGCGGTGCGTTCCTCGCCGCAGGCCTCGTCAACCGCATGACGACCGCCGAAATGTGCCGGATATTCATCACCGGCGACAGCGACGACGTGCGCTTCCGCCCGGAAACCTTCCTGCGTCCGGCGGTCTTCGAATACATGCGCCGCGCCTCCTCGCTGCCGCGGCTCACGCTGGAATGGTGGGGCAGCCTGCTCACGCAGCGCGAAGCGCGGCTGTCCGACCTGATGATGCGCTTCGGCGGCCTAGTGCCCGCCGGTCTGTTCGACAACACCGAAGTCGAGCGCTTCTTGCGCGAAATATTTACCCGCCGTGGCCGCAGCAACGATTTCCGCACGCTCGACCGCGAGTTGTATGTGGTGGCGGTCGATCTGGATAGCGGCGAAGCCGTGCGTTTCGGCGGCCCGGAGTGGGAAGACATCCCGATCTCCAAAGCCGTACAAGCCAGTTCCGCCCTACCCGGCCTGTATCCGCCGGTCGAAGTGCGCGGTCGGCATTACGTCGACGGCGCCTTGCGTCGCACGATGCACGCTTCGGTGCTTTTGGAGCGCGGCATCGACCTGTTGATCGGCATCAATCCCTTGGTCCCGTTCGACTCGACCCAGAAAGACAGCGATGCCGGTGTCCGCGATGCCTCGAAAGAACCGCATCGCATTTGGCAGGGCGGTCTACCGGCCGTGATGTCGCAAACCTTCCGCACGCTGCTGCAATCGCGGATGCAGGTGGGGCTGGCGAAGTACGCGCAGCAGTATCCCAATATCGACCAACTGATTTTCGAGCCCAATTCCAACGACGGCGAGATGTTCTTCACCAACGCTTTCAGCTTCGCCAACCGTCGTCGGGTTTGCCAACTGGGCTATCGCAATATGCTGCAGGATCTACGCAATCGGGCCGATGCGCTCGGTCCTGTGCTCGCAGCCCATGGCGTGCGACTGCGCGAGGACATCCTCGCCGACAAGCATCGCACTGTCCTCACCGGCCTGGGCGCAGCTCCGCCGCGCAGCACCGAAACCACCGCACGGCTGCGGCGTGCGTTGAACGAGACCGAGCATCTGTTGAAACGCCGAAACGGCAAGTGACTTGGGAATCGGGAATCGGGAATCGGGAATCGGGAATCGGGAAAGCTTTTATCGTTGTCATCCCATGCCTCAAACGACGATTTCGCTCTGCCGATTCCCCATTCTCGATTCCTGATTCCCATCCTCGTGTGAATACTCTAGACAACTCGCGCATTCTGCCGGGCAATCGATCACACGCCCGTTGGGAGGGCATCCATGGCTAAGTTCAAGAAATCCGCTGGTAAGAAGACTGCTTCCGCCGCTAAGGCTCCGCAAGCCGATCACCTCTCCAAGAGCATCAGCGAATCCGCGCAGCAAATCTGGCTCGCTGGCGTCGGTGCGTTCTCGCGCGCTCAGGCCGAAGGCACCAAGTTGTTCGACGGCCTGGTGAAGGAAGGCCTGGGTCTGGAGCAGACCATGCGCAAGTTCGCAGGCGGCCGCGCTGAAGTGGTCCGCGACGTCGTCGAAAGCCGCGTCGGTCAAGCCCGCGAACGCGCCACGGATACGTGGGACAAGCTGGAAAAAGTCTTCGAAGACCGCGTGCAGCGCGCGCTGGTGAAGCTGGGCGTACCGAGCCGCGAAGACCTCAACGATCTGAGCTCGCGCGTCGAAACCCTGACCAACGAGCTGCGTCGCCAGGGCGGCAATGTCCCGGCCCGCAAGGCTACGAAAAAGGCCGCTGCGCCGCGCAAAGCCGCCGCTACGCGTAAAGCCAAGACGTCGCGCAAAGCCGCTCCGGCCAAGCGTGGCCGTAAGCCGAAGGCTGCTGCGAGCGAGTAATCGCGCATCGTCGCGCTTCCTGAGTCGACGACCAGGAAGCGCGATCGTTTGAAGTCGTATCGAAACTGCGCGCACTTGTTTCACGATGAACTTGCTTTACGGTCTTCACGACCGACACGAAATCTCTCTCGCGCTGGTCACAGCGCACCCATCGACGGTCGAAAGACCGCCTTTACCCGCCAATCAATCTCCGAAGTCAGAGCTCCCCTCCCCTCACGACTTCTGATTGGCGGGTTTTTTTTGCCTGCGGAACGGCGCGATCGTATAGCCAGTCAGGAATCGACCCTCTGGATCACCCATCGGTGAACATCGCGAAGATAAAAAAGGCAGCCTTACGGCTGCCTTTTTCGTTCGCATCATTCGCAGGCGATGCTAGCCTCTTAGACACCGACGATGCGCTTTACCAATGCACACCACGCATTAGCGCGGCGAATGCGATCTGCTCTTGGCTCGGCGTGGAATCCTTCGGAGCGCCTTTTTCGCCCTTAGCTGCGGCCGAATCCGGGAACAGCTCGAACGCCGTACTCATCACCACCTCGTAGGCTTTCGGCGCTACCGCATTGAGCAGCGCAGAGAAGATGCCGAGGCGGGTCGCGATCCGGCTGGGCTTCTCGATGATGCCCTTCACCACCAAATCGGCGGCCTCTTCCGGACTCAAGGTCGGCACGCTGTCGTACATCTTCGTCGGCGCGATCATCGGCGTCCGCACCAGCGGCATGTTGATGGTCGTGAAGCTGATGCCCTTGCCCGACAACTCGCCCTGCGCGCAACGGCTGAACGCATCCAATGCCGCCTTCGAGGCGACGTACGCCGAGAAGCGCGGCGAGCTGGCGAGGACGCCGATCGAACTGATGTTGATGATGTGGCCTTTGCGACGTTGGATCATCGTCGGCATGAAGCCCATGATCAGCCGCAGGCAGCCGAAGTAATTCAACTGCATCGTACGTTCGAAATCGTGGAAACGATCGTAGCTCAGCTCGATCGAACGGCGGATCGAACGTCCGGCGTTGTTCACCAAAATATCGACGTGGCCGTGGTCTTTGAGGATCGTCGCCACCAGACGGTCGCAGTCGGCCATGTCGGCAAGATCGGCGGTATACGCGAAGACCTTGCCGCCGGCTTTCTTCATCTCATCGCGCGCCTTGAACAATTCTTCTTCGCCGCGCGCAACGATGACCGTGATCGCGCCGGCTTCGGCCACGCGCTGTGCGGTCGACAGGCCGATACCGGAGGAACCACCGGTCACGACCACGACCTTGCCCTTCACCTTGCCCTTCAGCGTCCGGTCGACGAACAGATCCGGATCGAGGTAGCGCTCCCAGTAGTCCCACAGGCGCCAGGCATACGTGTCGAGCTTCGGTACCGCAATCCCGCTGCCTTTCAATGCACGCTCGGTTTCGCGATTATCGAAGCGCGTGGGATAAGTGATGAACTTCAGCACGCCTTTCGGAATCTTGAAGTCGCGCAGCAACATGCCGACGAAGCGCTTCACCGGCGGCAGACTGCCGACCGCGCCGCGGATGCCGCTGGGCACGAAGGCGAACATGCGCGCATCCAGGCGCATCGTCATTTCCGGGGCATGGCCGGCACGGGCGAAGGTGTTCAGCACCTCGCCGACACGCATCGGCTCCGGGTCCACGAGATGGAAGCAGTGGCCATCCAGTTTGGGCTTGTGCGCGATGTGATCCATCGCATCGACGATGAAATCCACCGGCACCACGTTGATGCGGCCGCCTTCGATACCGAGCATCGGCATCCACGGCGGCATCATTTCGCGCATCTTCTTCAGCAGCGTGAAGAAGTAGTACGGGCCATCGATTTTGTCCATTTCGCCGGTTTGCGAATGGCCGACGACCATGCCCGGGCGATAGATGCGCCATTTGATGCGTTTTTCTTGGCGGACCAAACCTTCGGAATCGTGCTTAGTGCGCAGATACGGATCGTCCAGGCCTTCGGCCTCGTCGAACATGTCTTCGCGGAAGATGCCCGGATACAGGCCGGCCGCGGCGATCGAACTGGTGTGATGGAAGCAGCCCGCGCCGACCGCAGCCGCGAGATCCAATGCATGCTGGGTGCCATCGACGTTCGACTTGCGCTGGCTCTCGGCATCCGCGGTCAAATCGTAAATCGCCGCCAGATGGAAGAAGTGCTTCACCTTGCCCTTGAGCGTGCGCAGTTGCGCGGCACCGACCCCGCAATTGGCCTCGGTCATATCGCCGATCACGGGGACCACACGCTTCATGTCCCAGCCCATCTTCTTGCCGAGCGCGTCCAGTTTCTTCTGAGAATCTTTACGAACCAGCACGTAGACCGTGCCTTTGCGCTTGAGCAGATTGCCGACCAAAAAGCGCCCGATGAAACCGGTGGCGCCTGTAACGAAATAACTCATGTCCTCGCCCTCATGAGAATGAATCCGATGGGCCGACGGACGGCCCGGAACCGCTACGTTGCCAGAGCCGAGGGATCAGGACAATCATTAAACGCTTCGGCCCGTTGAACCCAGCAGCGGTCGGCATCGCGTTAAGGCGGTATCTGGCGCCTGGCGCAGGTTTCCGTCGATGGCCCTCGCCGCGCATCGTCGAGTCGATGACCGCTCGATTCGGGGACGTCGTTTTTTGGGCCGACTTTGAGGGTCGTTCTAGAGAGCTGCTTCTAGAACGCCGTTCTGCAGCGCGACGTCACCAGTTGACCGCCCTGCCGTCCCATGGTGTCATGCGGCCACCACGGGAGGATGCCAACCATGTCCGATCTGAAAAAAAGCTTCGAGCAAGCAGCCAAAGACGTCCAGAGCCTCAAAGAACGTCCCGATAACGACACGCTCTTACGCCTCTACGCGCTATACAAGCAAGGCGCCGAAGGCGATGTGAAGGGTGATAAGCCCGGTTTCTTCGATTTCGTCGGCACCGCCAAGTACGAAGCTTGGGCGAAACTCAAAGGCACCAGCCAAGACGACGCCATGAAAAAATACGTGGATACGGTGAAGAAGCTGGTCGGCTGACCGACCAGCCTCGATCACCCAAGACGATGGCTAAGCAGACTCGCCAACGGATCCTGGACGCGTCGCTTGCGATGTTCAACATCCAGGGCGAGCCGAACGTCACCACGAACCATATCGCCGACGAGCTGGAAATCAGCCCGGGCAATTTGTATTACCACTTCCGCAATAAAGACGACATCATCGAGCAATTGTTCGCACGCTACGAAGAGCGCATGGACAACGCGCTCGCCGCGCCGAGCGGGCGCCTGCCGGAACTGGAAGACATCTGGCTGCAACTGCACCTCGTATTCGAGTGCATCTGGGACTATCGCTTCCTCTATCGCGATCTGGTCGAAATCCTTAGTCGCAATCGTCGTTTGCGCATGCGCTTCGCGCGTATTCTCAAGCGCGCCGACGAACGCGCGCATTTGGTCATGCGCGGCTTGAATCAAGCCGGCATCATGCGCGGCTCTGCCGACGAGTTGAACGCCGCCGCGACGAACGTGTTGGTGCTCTCCACTTTTTGGCTGAATTACTCGGCGGCGCGCGGCGATCGCGACGAACAGACGGCGATCCGCCAAGGCATCATTCAGGTAATGATGCTGCTCGCGCCGTTTCTACGCGATGCCGAACGCGTGCATTTGAATACGCTGATCCGCGCGTATCAGGATTGAGTCGCTGCAATCGCAGCAATGTATTTACAGCCGAATACCAGTCGGGATAGCATCGACCGCGCAGGGGCTCGATCCAAGGAAATGGAGTGTTCATCATGAAAATCGTACCGAAAACCGTTGCGGTGCTATTCGCCACTGCCATGCTGCTGTCCAGCACAGCCTTTGCTGCTGGAAGCAATCCCTGCAGCAACTGCTACCGCGCGTATTTGCAATGCCGTAGTGCCGGCACGAATATCTATGTCTGTTATGAGAGATACGAAGACTGCCTCGCTGCTGCCGGCTGCCCGATTCCCTGAGTAACGAGACTTTCAAATGCACGGGTCTTGCATTGCAGGCTAGTGAAGCGCACCGCGAGTGAAATATAGCGCTAATGAACAGACGGAAATGCTGCAATAAGAAAGGGTGCTTTAACGGCACCCTTTCTTTTTCTCGACCGTTCTTCTTATCTATCTTGCGACCAAAATCGATCGCGCATCGAGCAATGACGCGCCCCGCTCTATTTCAACGCGATGCTGAACGCTCGCATTTGAACAGAAAGAACGCTTAGGTGCTCTTTCTTTATATAGAACACGCGACCCGGCTTAACATGCTGAACATAGGCATCTGAACATGCTGATCCGCACTTTCAGGATTCGCGTGGCCGAAGTGGGCGATCCAAATCGTGTACTAGCGCAAGAAAACCGCTTCGCTATCCCGCTAAGGTGAAGCGACAGGGGTACTCAAAGGAAGGAGTTCTCGATGAAACGTTTGCAACTGAAAACCATGCTCGCCACCATCGCTTTCGTGCTGATTACCGCATCGACCTCAGCCAATGCGGTTTGCACACCCACCACCTGTCTAGCGGGACTCGAAAGCTGCATCGCTCGCGGCACTAACCCCGATATTTGTGAGGCCAGATACGAGCTGTGCCGCTCCCGAGCGGGTTGCGGCCCGATTCCCTGATCTTTCAACGTATCTGCCCAAAAAGAAGGGCGCCATCGGCGCCCTTCTTTTATGCAGTGGCTTCAGAACGAGTTAGGCCTTGCGCGCACGCGTGACGACTTTGGCTTTCTTGGCAGTACGGCGGACGTTCTTACTACCGAGGGGACGGCCACGGCGCACAACACGTTTCGCCTTCGCAGGCTTGAATTTAGCGATCAGCGGTTCGACGTTGGCTTCGAGCTTGCCGACGATCTCGTTAGCGCCGGTTTCGATCTGGCTGCGCAGATCAGCGGCGGCCGAAAGCATATTCGATTGGGCCTGGCCGATCGTAGCGATCGCTTGTTTGCGAGCGCGGGCGACGCGCTGCGCAGCGTCGACGACGACGGCTTTGCCTTCGCGTCCGGCGATCACAGCCATACCGAGGCCGGCGAGCCAAAGATGACGGGGGCTGGCATCGGTACGGATGCGAGCGTTCAAGGTACGGGCGATTTTCTTGCGTGCCATGGGGTTGCTCCGTTGCTGAGGCCGAGGGGGCCGGTTTGGATGAGCGCATCATGCCGAGGGTCCGCCGAGCAAACACACTAGGCGGCCGCTACTGCCTCCCACAAGCGAGGATCTCCTGCGATGCATCGGTCCACGCCGCGACCCGATACGCTAGACGCCGTCCTCGCCATGATCGTTGGGGCTTGCCTGAATCAGCGACTCGCGGGATGCTGTCGCCCTCTTTCCGATTCGCATGCGCAACGAGGAACCGAACATGGCCAAATCCGCCTGGGCCGCTTTTCCGCACGATGCTAAAGCCTTCGCCTATACCGGCGATGCACTGAAGAAATCCTGGCCCAAGTTGCATGCCGGCGATGCCGAACCATTCCCGGACAGCAAGCGTGCCACAGCGCTGATCGAAGCCGCCGGCAAAGCAGCACCGAAGGGGATGACCGCGAACACGCTCGCCGACGCCCTGCAAGACGCCTGGCGCGCCTTCCATCGCGGCGATTTCAAAGCCGCGTTCGAGGCCGGCGAAGCCCTTGGTCCGGTGGGCGCATCGGTAGCGATCAAAGCGCTCGGCATCCACGCGACGCATTTGGTCGATAACGATGCCGAAAAACTCAAACGTTTCGAACAAGCCGCCAAATTGGCGGAAGCCGCTATCAAAGCGCTGCCGGATGAGGCGAACAGCCACTATCGCTACGCCTTCGCCCTCGGCCGCTACAGCCAGGGCTTGTCGATCGCGAAAGCGCTCAAAGATGGCATCGCCGGCAAAGTCCGCACCGCGATCGATGCCACGCTGGAGCTTGAGCCGAAACATGCCGAAGCGCATACCGCAATGGCGATCTATCACGGCGAGATCATCGGTAAAGTCGGCGCGATGATCGGCGGTCTCACCTACGGCGCGAAAGCGACCGAGGCCGACAAACACATCAAGACTGGCGCTTAAATTGACCCCGGATTCGCCGATCGCCCACATCGAATACGGCAATCTATTGATGCTGCTGCACGGCGACAAGAAAGAAGACGATGCCGCCGCCGCCTACGAGAAAGCCGCCAAGTGCAAGCCGCTCGATGCGATGGAAGCCTTGGATGTGGCCTACGCGAAATCGCAGTTGGAATAAGGCCGCAATCGTGCCCGCGCCACGTTGATTCAGGGTATGAATGCACCACGCGCTTGCCTGTCGCCGGGGCGCCCCGTAAAATACGCGACCCGAACATCGGGCGGTTAGCTCAGCGGTAGAGCATTGCCTTCACACGGCAAGGGTCGCAGGTTCGAACCCTGCACCGCCCACCATATAGATCAAACGCTTATCTAATTTTCCTTGCATACCACCGCATGTGATACGGAAAAAATACGGAAAACCGACCTGCGAAAGCCGGTCGGTTTTTTCGTGTTCGGAACTTTCGGGCAGAACAGGTCTGCCCTGTGACCTGCCCCGCCCACCTACATCGTTCGCTCAGACATTTAGCGTGCGAACTTGCTGCGGGTTGTCGTGCACGACCGCAGCTTTATGGCTCAAGTCGTCGACTTGTTTCGTGGACTCCGCGATCGGGAAGGTCTCGGCCGTCGCGCGGTCGACCTTGAAGGTCTTCTCGTAAGCCTTGCCTGGATCCTGGATCGGGAACAGTTCGCCATGCTTGTTCTCGATAATCGCATGGACCTGCATGCCCTGATCCATCGATCGCATCGCGACATAACCCGCCGCATTCACGAGCTTCGTTTCAGAGTCGAACGATGTCGTCGCCCGTAGTTGATCGAGGCACTGACGGTAGCGCTCGAACTGAGGATGATTCGGGTTCGATAGCAACAGATCCGTAGCGGCGGGCTTGTCTGGGGCCGGTTTGTCTGGGGCGGCTTGCGCCTGATCGCGCTGTTGCGACAGGTATTTCGGCAAACCGTCTCGATCGCGGGTGATGTCGTGCAGATAGTCGTAATTACTCGTGCCGTCGGGGCTACGGAACACGCGCTCGCCGTTGGCTGCCGCTTTCGCGTGGCCATAGCCCATGACGTGTTCGACTTTGAGAAAGCCTGCGACTTTTTCCTGCCTGTCGCCTTCTTTCAGTACGCCTTCCGATACGGCGCGCTCATAAGCGCGCTCGGCGTTACGTTTGAACGCTTCGTTCTGCAACTCAGGCGACTGTTTGAACTGTTCCAAGCTCATGCCGTGCTTCCAGTTCTCCTTATTCTCGAGGAACTGGGTCATTGCGCCTGTATTCGCCCAAGACCATTCGGACTTGAAGCCGCTCATCGCAGCGTTGAGCTTGGACGAATCGACGAAATCGGCGTTCGCGAGCGCCTGCGCGCCATGTTGGAACGTGCCGACGAAGCCTTGACGACTTGTCAGCTCGGGATTGCCGCCGCGGCTTTCAGTAAGCGCGACGGATGCAACTAGCCTGCGGGTCGTATCGTCGTCTAGAACAGCGATATTTCCCTGGTTGTAATCATAGGCAGTGGCCGCTGCCTTTTGTCGAATATCAGCCATTACGCTGTCTCCAATGGATATTCAACGGATGCCGTTCAGTGATACCGATTCCTCACGACATCTCAGTTAATCGCCCCTGGCGCGGGGGTCGGTTTTGCTCAATACGAATGTGGTGAAACCAGGACCGCAACGGCCTCCTTCTTCGTTCGTGATCGCGACATAGGCCATGCCGCCATCGGGGAATTGGATTTGATATAGCGTCTGCGCCGGATCGTCGCCGACAACCTCTTGCGGTTGCACGTCCAACGGGCCCTGCAACAGCGTAGCCACCACATCTGCAGTGTTCTCGCATGGATAATACTTGACGAGTACGAGTTCGTGAACCGTTTTTGCGTCTCCGCACAAAGTGAGACTACATTCGCCCTCACTCCCCTGTCGGATGCCATAGCCACCATCAGGATCGCGAGCAGGCAGCGCCACATGCCCGAACCCTGGCAAGGTGAGCCGACCGGCACGGTAGTAACCGTGGCGAGGCGATTGTGCATCCGAAAAGGGGTGCGGCGCGTTTTCGCACCATTCGATTCCGTGAATCGTATCGAAGCGATGCCAGCCTCCTGCTGCATCGTCCATCAACACCGAAAGAAGTTGGTGGAGAACGGGAACGGGCTGCGGTATTTGCGAAGCGGGCGCTGCGACTTGCTGCTGCGCCACGGTATCTGGGCTCCGGTGGCGTCCTTTAACGGTCCGCGCCCCATCGCCCGAGGCCCGCGATACGGGCCATTCGGACTTGCCTGGGATGGACAAGAACGTCAGCATGATCTGCAGAAACTCCGACTGCATGACCTTACGATGCGCGCGACGCAGTACATTGACCCTATCGGGAGGACTGCACTTCGCCGTATAGCGCTTCGAGCGAGATTAACATCTGGCTGAAGAACATCAAATAGGGATGTATCTGTGCACCCTGCCCGAATCGGACCCTCGCGTCTCTAACCGACGAACGTTGCATCCGAGTCGCTCGAAACACCGACAGCGAAGCATCAATGCATAGACGTCATGTCAACGGACCCGCTCGGGGTAACTGCAGCCTATGTAATATGGCATGCAGTTCTTTGTGCTTGCGCTACAGCGAGCGACCGCACGGTCGATCGTCTCATTGATATCCGGGCCGCTTGAGCTGGTGGACATGGTGTCTCCACCGGCGAGCACACCGCATTGATTGTAGTAAGAAATGACGACTTTGCATTTCTTGCCGCCGAATTTCTTGCACTCGCTAATCGCGCTTTTTTGAGCACGGCGTTTCGACTCTAAACCATCAATACCGGCGTATTTGCCACCGGCATTATCAACTGCAATCGCACCCCAGCGCGTTGCCCACTGTGGGCCTGGGTTTTCCAACGGAACTGACGCGGGAGGGGCTTCCATCGCAATGCAGCTTATATAACCGGCATTACCGCCGCCTTCTTGAATATACCCACTCCCACAAGATTGCGAATGTGCAGGAGTTGCCAAAAGCGGAGCCACGACCAGCGTTAAAATTCCGGCAAGTTTAACGAACACGCACGGGATAACTGCAGCCCGAGTAGTAAATCTTACAATTCGTAGCCTCTTGCGAACACATCTGTATTCCCTTTGAGGCAGCCTCGTCAGAAGTTGGCGCTCGAGACGTGGTTGCAGTATCGATGCCCCAGGCCAGCGCGCCACACTGATTGTAGTAGGCCATGACAGACTTACATTTATTCGTTCCACCGTTTCGCTTGCAAGCCGCTACTGCCGCTTTCTCTGCACGGCGGCGGCTCGGCTGGCCGTCTACTCCACCGAAACGGCTTACAGTTTTGTCCAACGCAATCGCGCCCCATTGGGTTGCCCACTGCGGACCCGGTGCAGGCGGAGGGCCATCATCCCTTACAGGAATAGGAGCGCAGCCTTGGACACCTTGACCACCGATTGGGAAGTAGCCGTCTGGGCAATTGCCCTCCGCCCATGCGTTGCCTACAACGGCATGCGCCAAGAGCACTAGCGCGAAACGGCAGACCTTTTTCTTATGCAGTATTGCCTGGGTCATTCTGGCCTCGACTATTCTGCGTAGTTAGTATGCCTTGCGAAGTGTTTGAAGGAGCACCAGTTGGGCTAGTCGATCCTGATACCGGAGCAGCCCCTCTGCTGCCAGAAGTCACCTGATCTCCTGATACTTGGCCGCGCCCTCCCCCTCCTCCAACGACACCCGCGGAACCAACGCTACCAACTCCTGTTGACGATGGAGGTGGAACGCTGTGATTTTCAGTCCTGGTTGATGGATTCGGACTTGCATTCCCCCCACCACCACCTGTGGTCGCCGCGTTATAACGGGAACGCTGATCCCCACCACCACCGGCACGCGAACCACCATCGACCTGCGTGTAGGCCATGAAGTTGCCCAAAGTGCCCTGGAAGAAATTCGACGCCATCGGCGGAATCGTCAATATCAGCATCGTCAATAACAGGCCGATACCACCCTGTTGCATCGCCGCCGAATTGATACCTGAGCTAAGGTTCATGCCCAGCAAACTGCCGACACCTGCCGTCACCCAGTGGGCTGCCGCGACTGCGATGACCGCTTTCAAGCAGATCGAGACCATCGCCGCGAGTATCGCCATCGAGAACATGGTACCGATGCCGTACATCAGCCACTTCTGAAACATTCCTTTCGTTTGGTCGAAGATCAAACAAAGGATAAAGAATGGCCCTAATCCGACAAAGAGAGCTATGGCAGCTTGATAAAACAACAACATAGCGCCAGCCGTAACAGCGGGACCTGCAGTACCGATCGCCACCATGTACATCGCACGATTTCGATCGTCGTCGAGTGTCGGATCGCTCGCCACGTTCAAGACATCGATCGTTTTCAAGACGAACGTCATCGCAGCCAATGCTTCGTCGATCTGTTCTTCTGGTGTTTCGGCACTGTCCGTCACGTAGCCCGCGATGACGTTCGGGAGGCGCGAACCGACCGTGTCGTACACGGCAGAACCGCCGACGCCCATCGAAATGGCGGCGGTCACGATAAACGCGACGCGAGAAGCGTTGATGACAAGCGCCATCATCGAATCGCCTTTGCCGCTCATGATGCGTAAGCCTTGATAGAACACCCACATCGTGACCAAGGCTGTCGCTATTGCGGCCGCATAAATCGAGCCGCGCTGCATCAAGGTGAAGCCGAGCGCTTTAATCTCGTGGCGAATGAAATCGTAGATCAGCGAGAAATAAAACAACTCGCCGAACGGGCCTGGCCCAGCTTTGCCGCCCAATAGGGTATCCAGCAGCCCCGAACTGCCATCGAAAGCCATGTTAAAAATCGAGTAATCCATATGTCTTCCGCCTTTGCTGGAAACGCGTCGCTGACTACGCCTCTGGGCCTGTCATCCGAATAATCGTATTTTGCTTGGTATTACGGATGGAGCGCGCCCTAATACGGCGCGCCCATCAGTAAGGATTTCATCAAAAAATATCGCTATCGCAATTGAAACCGCTCGGGCATGGCGACTCCTGGGCCTCTAGCGCGATTTTCATCGTAGCGGTCGACGTGACCGTCGATACGATATTCTCGAGCAGGTTCTGCTTCTTGCCGTTCATCGCTTCGCTCGCGACATTCTTCATGTCGGTATTGAGGCTTTGCAGCATGCCGTCGTAGACCATGGTCGTGGTCTTGACTTTGGACGAGAGCATCTGGAACTGAGAAATCGTGTTGCTCGCGGCCACGTTCGCAATATCGGCCTCACCTTGCGTTTTAGCGTTCTTTACACTCGTTGCGTTTTTGTCCATAAGATCTTTCAGCTCTTTAAGCTCTTTCAACGCAACGACGAGATCGTTGTATTTGGCGTTTTCGAGCGTCACGATCTTCTGGCAAATGTCTTTTTGCTTCGCGACGTAATTACCGCTCGACGTCGGGAGCAAACCGCCCAGCAAACTCTTGATATCGAAGCCGCCACCGCCGCCTTGGTCGCAGCGCTCAAGCCCATAGCTCAAAGGGCGTTTTGTAATGTTGTCCATAATATTCTGCCCCGCAAGTAGACCGAGCGGATCGGTAAATTGCGAGAGATCCGGAATCTGCTTTTTCAACTCATCGAGCTGATTTTTCCATTCGATGATTTCCTTTCCTCGTTGAATCAACGTTGACCCGAACTCGAGTAAACGCTGACCGAACGCCGGCACGTCGCTGGCATAGGCATTGCTGGATGTGGCCGCCATGGCACAAGCCAACACTATGGGCGCAATGACCGGCGACTTACGGGCTGAGGAAGACCGTGTGGACTGCTTCATGTGACACCTCCAGTGTGGCGGATTGTGAATACAAATGGGTTAGGCTTTGGACCGACGAAAGAAAACATTGATCTAAGGAAATTCTAACGATTTAACATTCTGTATACAGTAAGCCGTGGCGCGATTCGAGCGGTAATCAGACACTATCTCTAGAATTTAGATCGACTGCGCCACAACATAGGACATACGCTAAGCGCAGCCCATCAAAAAATGTCGCTATCGCAATCGAAACCGCTCGGGCAAGGCGATTCCTGGGCATCCAGCGCGATTTTCATCGTGGCCGTTGCCGTGACGGTCGAAACAACATTCTCGAGCAGGTTCTTCTTCTTTCCATTCATCGCTTCGCTCGCGACATTCTTCATGTCTTGGTTGAGGCTCTCGATCATCCCGTCGTAGACCATCGTCGTGATTTCGATCTTATTCGTGAGAAGTTCCATCTCCGCGTTCGTGGTGATGGCAGACACTCTCGCTGTATCCGCTGCACCCTGTGTACCACTACCACCAATACTCAATACTTTATTTCTATTCTCGTCGACCAATTTTTCCTTCACCTCCTTGAGGGCGGTCAGGGCGTCGACGAGATCGTTATTTTTGGCGTTTTCGAGGGTCACGATCTTCTGGCAAATATCCTTTTGCTTCGCGACATAATTTCCGCTCGATGTTGGGAGCAAGCCACCCAGCAAACTCTTGATATCGAAGCCGCCGCCGCCGCCTTGGTCGCAACGCTCAATGCCATAGCTCAGAGGGCGCTTTGTGAGGTTGTCCATAATATTTTGCCCCGCACCGAGGCCGAGCGGATCGGTAAATTGCGAGAGGTCAGGAATCTGTTTTTTTAGCTCCTCAAGCTTATTTTTCCACTCGATGACTTCTTGAATGCGGTGACCTGTCGACTGGAAAAATTCAACCAATCGTTGACCGAATGCGGGCCAGTCGGATGCAGGAATGGATGCGTGCGCGCTATAGGTGGTGGTCGTCATGACACAAGCCAGCGCCAAAGACGCGAAGACCGGCGCCTTACGGGCTGTTGAAGACGGCTTGCACTGCTTCATGTGACACCTCCAGTGTGGCGGATTGTGTATATCAATCAGTAAGTTGGAATGTTCAGTATGCGAACTAGTGGCAGATTAAGGCTTTTCGCGAATTCACTTTGTTCATAATATGCCATAACGCGATCTAGGTGCTATTGAGGCCCTGCCCCGAGGCTTGGTCGTACGGTCAGGCGGTCTTAGCCGACTCGCCCCCCGCGGCGGCTTTGCCCTTGCCCGAGCCCTTACGGCGCTGGTAGAAGTCGTCCAGCCAGTCCTCCGGGAGCAAGCTATTCTCGTCGACGCCTTTGAGGGCGACCTTCTCGGCCAAAATGGTGTGCAGGATTTCGATGTTGTCGGTCGAAGCCGAAATGACCGCCAGACCATCGTCCAAGCCCCGTAGATTGAGCTGGCAGACGCTGGAAGAGTGGCCTTGTTTGACCAAGAAGCAGCGCGACCGCTCGTCCAGCGCCTTGATGACTTGGTACTCGGCATCGGTCAACTTCAGACCTTCGATGTAATCGTCCCTGTTCGCATTCGGGTTGGGAAGCAGAATCATGGTCGCGGTCTGTTCGATCAAAGCAGCGGCGATATCGCTCTTGAGCGCATCTTCCGGGCTCTGGGTCGCGAAGATGCCGAGGCCGTTCTGCTTACGAATTGTTTTCTGCTTGTTTTTGGCGAACTCTTTCAGACCGCCCTCGCCGTCCAGGATCTTCCAGAATTCGTCCATCACATAGATCAGCGGACGCCCGTCGATCAACGATTCGAGGCGATGCAGCAGATAGTTGATGACCGGTACCCGGACCTCTTGGTTGTCGATGATGTCGGTGTAATCGAAACCGATGATATTGGCCTTAGCGAGATCGATGGTGTCTTTCGGGTTGTCGAACACCCATCCCAGCGAATTGCCGGCAGTCCACTTGCGCATACGCGAATAAAGGCCGTCGTCGCCCATATTCGGCAAGCTCTTTTGGAAGTTCGTCATGCTCCGCAGGTGCATCGGCGTATCGAGCATGTTCTCGACACCGCGGAAAATATCTTCCTCGTCGCGCGCCGTATATTCCTTTTTCCCGATCAAGACTTTGATGAGTTCGGCGAGGAACTGGATGTTCGCCTCGTTACGCTCGCACTGGAATGGATTGAAGCCGGTCGGCTGCCCGTTTTCCAACGATAGATAGTTGCCGCCGCATGCACGAACGAAGATTTCGGCACCGCGGTCTTTGTCGAAGAAGAAGATCGTCGGTGCCGGATTGTATTTCTGGACTTGGCTGAGCAAAAAATTGATGAGTGCGGTTTTACCCGTGCCGGATTTACCGATCACCATCGTGTTGGCGATCGCTTTCTCGCCTAAAGAATTTTCAGCCGGGTGCGTAGCATGGAAATTGAAATAATAGGGCTGACCATTCGTGGTCTGGAGCGTCGTTACGCACTCGCCCCAAGGATTATTGTCGCGCTTACCGGATGCGAAGTTGTGCAGCGGCGACAGCCCTAAGAAATTGAGCGAACTGACGTTCGCGATACGGGTACGGAAACGCCAATTCGTCGGCAACTGCGAATAGAAGGACGATGCGATCGCCAAGTCTTCTTTCGCCGAAACGAAGCCCGCATTAGAGAGTTCCGCTCGAGTCGACGCGACTTGCAGACTCAGTTTCTCCTGAGTGTCCGCGTAGATAGCGATCAAGAAGTGATATTCGCCCAGGACGAAGTTACCTGAGGCGACCTGATCCATCGCGAAGTCGAGTTCGGCGATCTGAGTCATCGACTTGTCGCCCGACGAAATCATCATGCCTTTCGTGCGGTCGAGCACTTTGAGCGCATCCTGCCGACCCATCGGACTGAAGGAATGCGTAATGATGTATTCGTAATCGAGATACTTCAGGCCGTTGAGAATCCCAGGATATGTGCCATCGCTGTATTCCTTGACGTTCAAGATGGCGCCGTAGAAATTCGTGCCCGATGGCGTATTGATCGCGAAATCGCCGCTTTTCGCCGAAAACAGATGCCGACTGACCGGCAGGTAGTTATAAATCGGAGAATGCAGAACCGGTACCGGCTCTTCGATTCGATTAAGTACGTATCCGAAGAATTCGAGCGTCTCTGAGAAGACGATGCCATTCGCGCCTTCGTACATGCCGAGCCGGTACGGGGAATAGTCCTTGATGACCGCTTCGACGTTACTGGCAAGCTCGTTGAGCTTGATGATCGCCTGATCCTGCTCGGCTTTCAGCTTGGCGTGGTCTCCCGTTTTCTCCATCAAGCTTTTACCGCTCACGATCGGACGATAAATCATCGTGAGATAGAGGTCGTTTTGCATCATCTTCTGCGAGGACAGCGCCGCGTAATAAGCGTCGGACATATCCTGATTGAAGCGGTGCGAGAATTTAGGTTTGGTCGTGATTCGCCGACGACGGCGGATGTCGTGCACCCAGAACGCCACATTGACGAAGTCCGGTGCGCGCAGCGTCTGCAGCAACCGGTTGAAGGTGTTATGGCGATGTTCGAGCTCCCATTCTTCGCGCCCCACGAAGGGCAAGCCTTCGAGATGCCAAGTCATCAGGTAGTCGCCTTCACGCGTCTTGATGATCGTCGGAGACACATGCGACGAAAACGGGATGAACTCACTGATGGGCGTATCGGGATTGAACATACAACCTGGCTGGTTAGATGAGATCGGGCCGACCTGCATGGTCTAAACCCATTAAAAACGATCGAGGTCGCACGATTCGAGAATCGGTCGCGAACTCCCCCTTAAGTACAGAATCCCTGCCCCGATCTCACGATCGGGGCGGGGACCATACAGTTCGTCAATTGCCTTTAACGACCGAACCTTATTTCTGGTTCTGACATGGACTCATAACGAACTGCCTACAGCTTTCCGCGTACTGGGCTTGTCTCGTGTCAACTTACCGGTGATCACGAACGGGCCTTTCATATTGCGTTCTTTACCTGGCGGCTGATACAGGCGGTACACATGAGGGGAGAACACCATCATTCCCCCATGCTCCCGCATGTTTCGCGCTTTCAACTTAAACCGCCAATTCAGGCCAAGCAGACGAAATATTTGCTCGTCACGCCTAGCCATCATTCGCATGGTGAACAACGAAACCGGCAACAACGTCAGGAAGATCAGAATACCTGGCTTCCAAATATTGCCGGAATACATCGCACCAGCTAAGCATCCGCCCGCGACGGCGAAAAATGGAACCGTCGGGACGCCCAAGAACATGGCCGGCCGGGTGCAACCGCGGAATAAAACGTTTTTATGCACGATTAGCAGGTCACGCCGGTTGCGGTGCTACCACCGGAAACGAGCATCGACGCGATCGCAGCGGCGCCGCCGACCATGAAGCCACCGATCAGCGCCGGGGCGACGTCGGAAATGCGCTTGTGGGCGAAAGCAATCTGGTAACCGGCGAAGCAGATAGCGATGGTGACGACCGCAAGCGAGACGGCGGCCAACAGGCCATTGATGGTGTTGAAGAACGATTTAACGTTCGTACCGGCCGACGCACAGGTGAACGTACCACCGGCAGCCATCAATTCCGGGCTAACCAACAGCGCGGCGAACAGCACGGCGTACAGGGCGGCCTTGATCTGGCGCTTGGAATCGCGAATCGCGTTTTCGTTGAACAGCTTCTTCATGGGACACTCCTTGGTGGGTGGTGGGACACAACTATGAGGACACTACTATCAAAGCACGCCGATCATAAAACACTCTAAAGGCATGCGGTTTAAAAAACGAAAGCTCCGTCTTGCTCTGCAACCTTACCTCCGACGAGGGCCGGGTCACGGCCTCCCCTCGACCTCGTCGGAACGGCCGATGTCTGTTGAGCCTCTGCCGACGGCTGCGAGACTGACACGACTGAGGGCTGCGGTACAACTACCGACGTTGGAGCGACTGCTGCCGTGGCCAAATTCGGGCTCTGGGCGATCAGCGCCGGTGCCACAGCCGATGATTGAACCGCAACCGGCGCCGACTGAACAACCCCTGCGGGCGGCGCGGAGACGGCGAACGCCTCGCGCCCAAGATTATTGGTAGGCGTGCTAGGCACGATCCTGGACGGTACTTGCTGCGCTCTGGATGGGGCTGCTGGGCTCTGGGCGGGTAAATCGGAGGCGATCGCAGGAACTTGGGGCGCTACGCCCCCCGCAGCAGGGTTATCGGTGTAGAGCGGGAAACGACTCACGGGCACCGTGCGCCTAGCTTGCCGGCTGACCACTTCGATCGCAGGCGCCGTTGGCGCTTCTTCCACGTCCCGTCCCTGGCGCATCGACGCATAAATCTTCTGCACGTATCCGTGGCGGAAACCCGTCGTGAAGTTGCCGGAGTAGTAGCAACTGAAGGACTTACCCCAATCGGCACCGGAACGCCGATAGCATTCCGCGAGTATCTGAGAGCCGGCGAGAAGGTTCGAGCAAGGCTCAAAAGCGCGCTCGTAGGAACCCAAGCCGTACCGCTGCAAGTTATAGCGGTTGACCTGGGCTAGGCCTAAGGAAAAGTTATAACCGCGGCTTTCGAGCATGCGGACGGTCGAAAGGGCTTCGGAGAGATTTTTCGGTTGGCGCACCAAACGGCCACCCACCACGCCGATCGCGTAGGGATTGAACGACGACTCGACCCGGACCACATGGTGCATAACCTGTGCCGGCACCGCGAGCCCCTGGCAACCCATTAGCTCAACACCGGGCAACAAAGCCGCATCCCCCATGTGCCGAGATCGGTTGGCCGAATCCATATTGTGATGTCACTCGGGGCATCCCCTGTCCTCCGCATTCCCCGGGCAATAGTCTACAGGCCCGGTAACTCTGTCAATCGGCGAATGGTCTGCAGGGCGCTGGATGCCGCCCGTTTGTCGCCAGATCGCCGCCTCTCGTCTATCACAACGTAAGAATTTCCAACGTTAGGCCGCCATGGACCAACGCCGGCACGTGATGGATGAGCGCGGAATCGCTGGATGTCGAGACAGGTAACAATAGAAGTGAGTGTTGACGGTCGCAGAAGTCGAAACGATCGCTCCAGTCCGTAGCGCATGACCCGAAGCGCCTAGCCGTCGATCTCTCAAGCTGTTGATTCGACAGGCGCCTTCACGCACAAATACCGAACTCGGGCGACACGTTCGGGTTAGAGTCGTTCCGTATCGCCCAAGGGCGCTCATCGCTCAACATCGGTCGAACGGCGCCTCTGTCGCGTGGCCGCATCGATGTCGTAAGATCGCTACGGAATCGACAGGGGGCCAGGCAGGGCCAGAGCAGTGATCGGCGGCTTCGTCGATGCGCGGCTGGATTGGCCGAATCACCCCTCGGGCTTTCGCCCCACGTCCCACGTCCCAAGCGACTCGGGCGAGAGGCCAGGGTCGTTACCTGTCGCAGCCTCCTTTTTTCTTCGCCAAACTCGCCGAACTACAGGTTGCCCACACGTGAGCGATAACTCGAAAACCGCCGCCAAACTTCTCTTTCTATTCGTGTTTGGCGTGGCGTGCGCGGTCGCAGCCTTGTACCTCTCCGGGTACGTCACGCAGATGCTTCTGAAGCTGCCTAACGGCAACCTCAAATGGAATACGTGGCTTCAGTACTACAACGTCATGGAACTGCCGCAGTACGCGCCCTACATGAAGAAGATCAAAATCGGCGGCTTGATCGGCTTCGGTGTGCCATTCGCGTTGTGGGCCGGCTTACTGATCCTGATGGTCATCAGCAAGCGCCAGAGTCTGCACGGCGATGCGCGTTTCGCCAGCGGCGGCGAGCTGGCCGCCAAGGACATGTTCAAGCCGCATAAGAACGGTATCGTGATCGGCAAGTTCGGCGGCAAGATCGTCCGTCTGGGCGGTCAGCAATTCGTGATTTTGGCCGCACCGACCCGCTCAGGTAAGGGCGTGGGCGTGGTGATCCCGAATTTGCTGGATTACCAAGAATCCATGGTCGTGCTGGACATCAAACAGGAAAACTTCGACCTCACCAGCGGTTGGCGCAAGAGCGTCGGTCATGAGATCTACCTGTTCAACCCGTTCGCCGAAGACCGTCGCAGCCATCGCTGGAACCCGCTGACCTACGTGTCCGCCGACCCGGCGTTCCGCGTGTCGGACCTGATGAGCATCGCGGCGATGTTGTACCCGGATGGCGCCGAGGACCAGAAATTCTGGGTCAGCCAGGCCCGCAACGCGTTCATGGCGTTCACCCTCTACTTGTTCGAGAAATTCGACGACGACGAGAAGATCGGTTTCCCGTTCTCGAAGAAACCGACGCTCGGCGCGATCTATCGCCTCGCTTCAGGCGATGGCCAGAGCGAGCTCAAGCCGTTCCTGAAGGATCTGTCGCAACGCCCCTTCCTCAGTAGCCACGCCAAGACCGCGTTCGCCGGCATGCTGTCGCAGGCGGACGAAACCTTCGCATCGATCCTCGGCACCTTCAAGGAACCTTTGAATGCGTGGATCAACCCGATCCTCGACGCCGTGACCAGCGACGACGACTTCCTGATCACCGATGTGCGCAAGAAAAAGATGACGATCTACATCGGCATCCAGCCGAACAAGCTGGCCGAAAGCCGCTTGATCATCAATCTGTTCTTCAGCCAGCTCATCAACCAGAACACCAAGGAATTGCCGCAAAACAACAAGGAGCTGAAGCACCAGTGCTTGTTGCTGATGGACGAATTCACCTCGATCGGCAAAGTCGACATCATCGCCACCGCGGTGTCGTACATGGCCGGCTACAACATCCGCCTGCTGCCGATCATCCAGAGCATGTCGCAGCTCGACGCGACCTACGGCAAAGATCTGTCGCGCACGATGATCACCAACCATGCGCTGCAGATCGTCTACGCGCCGCGCGAGCAGCAAGACGCCAACGACTATTCGGAAATGCTCGGCTACACCACCGTGCGCAAAGACAGCTTCACCCGCGGCCGCGAATTCAGCCGTAGCGAATCCGAAGAACGTCGCGCGCTGATGCTGCCGCAAGAGCTCAAAGCGATCGGTTTCGACAAGGAAATCTTCTTCTACGAAGGTATCCCGCAATCCGGTGCTATGCGACAAGATCAAATATTTCAAGGACAAGTATTTCACCGAGCGGCTATTCCCCGCCGCGGAAGTGAAAGCCTTGGAGATCAAAATCTGACGCTCCGTACGCCAGTGCCGCAGTCGCCTTCGCGCGCGGCGTAACCCGACAGGCTATGATTCGGCCTCGCTTCCCGAGGCCAGTCCCATGCCGCGCATCACCTTACTCGCCGTCGCCCTCCCCGCCCTCGTGTTCCAAAGCACCGCGAGTTTCGCGGCTGGCGCCGACGCTAGCGCGTACGCCCTGCAATGCGAGCGCATGTTCGATAGCCGCAGCGGGCAGATGCTCGGCGCGAAGACGATCGTCGTCCGAGCCGGCAAGATCGCGGAAGTGCGCGATGGCCGCGTCGACGTCGCCGATGCAAAAACCATCGATCTGGCCGGCCACACGTGTTCGCCCGGCTGGACCGATCTGCACGTGCATCTCGGCCAGCAGTCCAGCCCGCGCTCCTACGAAGAAGGCTTCCGGCTCGACCCGGTCGATTTCGCGCTACGCGGCGTCGGCTATGCGCGCAAGACCTTACTCGCCGGCTTCACCAGCGTGCGCGATCTTGGCGGCGAAGTGACGCCCAATCTGCGCGACGCGATCAATCAAGGTGCGATCGAAGGCCCGCGCATCTGGGCCGCAGGTAAATCGATCGCGACCACAGGCGGGCATGCCGACCCGACCAATGGTTACAACTCCGCGTTGTCGCATCTCATCGGCCCTCCTGGCCCGACCGATGGCGTGATCAATTCGATCGAAGATGCGCGTCAGGCCGTGCGCCAGCGCTACAAGGAAGGCAGCGACGTCATCAAGATCACCGCGACCGGCGGCGTCCTCAGCTACGCACGGTCGGGGGATGCACCGCAATTTCGGGTCGACGAAATCAAATCGATCGTCGAAACCGCGAACGATTACGGCTACAAAGTCGCTGCGCATGCGCACGGGACCGAAGGCATGAAACGCGCGATTCTCGGCGGTGTGACCAGCATCGAACACGGCACCTACATGACCGACGAAGTGATGACGCTGATGAAGCAGAAAGGCACGTGGTACGTGCCGACGATCACTGCCGGACGCTTCGTCGCGGACAAAGCGAAGATCGATGGCTACTACCCCGAAGTCGTGCGGCCGAAAGCCGCGCGTATCGGCAGCCAAATCCAAGCCACCGCGGCGAAAGCCTACAAAGGAGGCGTGAAGATCGCGTTCGGCACCGACTCCGGCGTCAGTCCGCATGGCGATAACGCCCGCGAATTCGTATTGATGGTCGAAGCGGGAATCCCTGCGGCCTATGCGCTGCAATCGGCCACGATTCATGCCGCCGAAGTGCTGGGCGTCGAGGATCAGGGCGTCATCGAGCCGGGCAAGCGCGCCGATGTCATCGCGATGCCTGGCGACCCGGTGGTCGATATCCAGCAAACGACGAAAGTAGACTTCGTGATGAAGGACGGCGTGATCTACGCCGATCCGGGCAAGACAACACGATGATCGAAAACTTCAATATGGAGTGGACGGGCTATATCGCGGCCGTGATGACCACCCTCGCCTTCGTGCCGCAGGCGGTCAAAACTATTCGCAGCAAGGACACCCGCAGTATTTCGCTGGGGATGTACGTGGTGTTCACGATCGGGATCGGGTTTTGGCTGATCTACGGCATCGCGTTGAATTCGATGCCGATGATCCTCTCGAACATCGTCACGTTCTTACTGTCCGGCACGATTCTGGCGATGAAGCTCAAGCACGGCTGATGCGCGCTCACGCGCGGCCGCTCAGCCGGCGGTAGCGGCCCGATATCCAAACGATCCACGCAAACCACAGAACGAAAGCGAGCCGCTGCGCGAGCGCAATCGGTACGACCTCTTGCCCGAGTAGAGCGCATACCGGCACCAGCTGCGCGACGTAAAATGCGATTTCGCGGTCGGTTGCCTCACGCATATGCCGAAACCCCCACGCCAGAAAGAGATTGCTGGCGGAGAAGGCGATCCACCACAGTGTCCACGCAATACCGTGCAACCCGCTGGCGGTGCCGTCGAGATCGTCGAGATCGATCGGCAGTAGCCCCTGCGCCGCGAACGCGAACGCCGACAGCATCGCCAGTCGCGCACCGATCCGCGCGGACCATCCGGCCTTTACCGGCAACGCGTTCCGCAGCGGCCACAACGCGATCGCCGCAAGCGACCCGGCAAGCACGAAACAAAACGAATTGAATAAGAACGCACCGGGAACTCCCGCCGCGCCAAGCCAGGCGAGGGGGTGCGTACGATGCGAGAACCCGATCGACTCCGCCGCCGGCAACGCGCCGAAGATCGCAGCAGAACCGACGAAGACCCATAACGCCGCGTGGCTGGCGATACGCGCGTAACGGCTCATGCCTCGTCCTTCCATTGGAAGACATCTTCGACGCCGATGCCGAACGTCCGCGCGATACGAAACGCCAGTTCCAGCGAAGGCGTATAGCGACCGGCTTCGAGCGCGATGATGGTCTGACGGGTCACGCCACAGGCGTGCGCGAGAGACTTCCTGCGTCATCTCACCGTCCTCGAAACGCAAGCGGCGGATGTGGTTGGCGATGGGATGCGTTGGCTCACGTTCATTCAACGCGTTTCATGATCACCGCGCTGTGTGCAGCGAGAAAGGATTACACGCGCTGGCGCCCTTGCCGCCAACGCGCGTTACCCGATATCGCGTTTGTTTATTCACGACGCAACCTCGGTATTCCGGTCTCTTGCGTATCTGACAGCAATCGTGGCTCGTTCGACCAATCTCGCGATTGCGATGCTCGTAATCAAATAGACGGGAACCCACAACTGCGGCACTTGCACCCATCTTTTGTTCGGAGTCATATCTAGCAAACTATTAGAAAATAAAATGAGCAGAAAAAGCACAACGAACCCTCCGCTTTTCGCTCGATGCAAAATCGAGACATCCCGCTCATCTTTCAGTTCTAATTTTTCATCATGCCAAAAAAAGGCGGAGACATCCAAGAACTAAAGAAAATTTGATAGAAAAAACTAATGATGGGAACAGCCAAAGCGACGCAAAGCCATCTTTGGTCTTCAGAAGCCCCGGCGCGCTATACAGGACCCAAAGGAGATAAGCAGAGCAGCTTTAACAGCAGAACATCTATCCACGCCATATACTCTCTCGAATTTTCTTTTCCTTTTTTCCTAACTAAGAACTCTAAGCGCCAGTAAGCGAACAACAGACCGTATACGAAGTTATTTTTTCGAAATACGAAATCATCCGGCATGATGCTGGAAAATAACAAATCGAAACGGAATAAACGGACTCAGATTCAATCATCGTGAAACAGCAAGGCTCCGCAGATATAAGGCCGATAAAGCGCGCTTATCGTCATCCATGAGCTTCGCTCCTTGTCCGATTGCTTGCGTACTAACACCAACGTCGCGACGTACTCGCAGAACCATCCCCACATCAACGCGAAAATCAGCATATTGCCGATCATCGGCGGCGTCGCCCAGGCGATTTTTTCTGCAGGGGAACCGAGCATCACCGCGATGCCGATGACGCAAAAAATCAATGCCCCATGGCCCCAACCTGCCGCCTGCACGGCGATCTCGCGATCGCGCTCGTCCTGCTCAACCGCGCCGCTCCAACGCGAGGACACGATTGAGGACAGGATGAGCCATGCGATCAGTAGCATGACCAGATTGGTGCCGACCGCGGCGGCTTCGCGGTTGTGCCCGAGCGGCACGTCATTGACGACATGCGCATTCGTCAGGAAATACGCGATTGCGACGGCGCTGAAAACCAAGCCGATTCGCGCCTTCCATTCCGCGGGCGAGGCCGCCGATTCGAGCGCCTCGCGCGGGATTTTCGAAACGGCGTAGAGCAGCAGCCCCGTCCCCGCCATCAGCAGATAAATTCCTATCAAATCGGTTCGCAAGCCGAACAACCGCCCTGGGCCAGCCAGGAGCAACCATAAGGCTAAGCCGGCCATGACAATCAATCCCGTCCAGCGGACACGCTCCAAGTTCATAAAAGTCACCTTCATTGAACATAATGTAATCTTTAGCTTACATTTCAAATTATTGATGTCAAGTCCTTTTTACATCGTAACGGGTTCGGGGCGACGAACAGCCGCCATATGCCCGCTGTGCCCAGCCGACTGGCACAATCCTCCGAATGCCCATCGCGCTTTGAGTGCGATCCGACACCGCCCCAAGGACGCCTTGCATGACCTCTAGCCTCTCCGAAGCGATCGATCCTCAGACCGAGATTTCAGATCCCTCTCCCATCTCGATCCCACGCTGGCGCAATCCCGTCATCTATTTCGCAGCCGCCTGGAGCGGCTTTTTCGTGATGGGCGTAGAGCTGCTCGGCGGACGTTTGCTGTCGCCCTACTTCGGCAGTTCGATCTTCGTCTGGGGTGCGCTGATCGCGGTGTTCATGACTGCGCTGTCGATCGGCTATCTGATCGGCGGCCAATTATCGCTGCGCTCGCCTTCGTTGATCGGCCTGGGCTTACTGCTGATGGCCGAATCCACGCTCGCGTTACCGATCATCATGTTCGGCGACACATTATTCGACAAACTCTCTTTCGCGATCGCCGACCCGCGCTACGGTTCGTTGATCGCCTCGGTCTTGATGTTCGGACTACCGACCGTGTTCTCCGGCATGGTCTCGCCGTATGCGGTGCGGCTGCTGATCGAAAACGTCGAAAAATCAGGGCGTTCCGCAGGTCGCTTGTACTTCGCGTCGACGCTCGGCTCCGCCGGCGGCACGATCCTGACGACCTTCTATCTGGTGCTGCTGTTCGAGATCAACACGATCATCATCAGTCTGATCGCGATTTCCTTCGTGATCGGCGCCGCGCTATGCGTGTTGGAGCGTCGTCGCCATGCTCGCTAAGGCGCTGATATCGCTGAGCATGTTGTTCGCGTTCAGCGGCGCGCACGCGCAGACGCATGATTTCAAACTCGAACGCATCGTGCATCGCGAGAAATCGATGTACCGCAATATCCTCGTCGCCGAAGGCGATCAGTATCGGTGCATGACGTTCGGCCGCCGCGCCTCGTTGCAAACATGCATCGACAAGGCTCGCCCGGACCAACTCGTGATGCCCTATGCGCACGCGATGATGGCGGGACTGATGGCGCAGCCGACACCTAAGCGGGTGTTGATCATCGGCCTCGGCGGCGGCATCTTGCCGATGGCGCTACGCAAAATGGATCCCACCGTGCAGATCGACGTCGTCGAATTGGACCCTTCGGTCATCGATGTGGCGAAATCGCATTTCGGTTTCCGCGAAGACTCTCGACTGCATGCGTACGCCAACGACGGGCGCGTGTTCTTACGTCGACAGACGCGGCTGGGAGCACGCTACGATTTGATCTTCGTCGATGCTTTCGACATCAACTACATCCCCGAACACCTCATTACCCGCGAATTCATCGGCGAACTGCGCGCGGCCTTGACTCCTGGCGGCATGCTGGCGGCCAATACGTTCACCAGCAAAACCTTAGAGAAGTACGAAGCTGCGACGTATCAATCGGTCTTCGGCCATTTCGAAGTGGTGGACGCCGCCGGCAAGAACAAAATCCTGCTCACCGGGCGCGATGGATTGCCGCCGAAGGCGACGCTGCAGGCGAATGCAGAACGCCTAGCGCCGAAACTGCGCAGCGTCGGCGTGGATGTACGCGCGGTGCTGAGTCAATTCCAGCCGCCGCCCGATTCGCGCGGCTATACCCCGCTGACCGATCAATACGCACCGGTGAATCTATTGATCGAGTACTGAAAATCGAGCACCGAAACCCGCGACGCTTGCAATCGTCGCAGGCAGCCGCCATTTACGACCCCACGCACGGCGCCAGCGCCGCATACAACGCTTATCGAGAACGCCCCGCATGTCCGATTCGACCGCCCATGTCTTCGACGTCACCGCCGAACGCTTCGAGGCCGATGTCATCCAGTACTCGCTGCAAACGCCGGTATTGATCGATTTCTGGGCCGAATGGTGCAACCCGTGCAAAACGCTCGGGCCGACCCTGGAAAAACTCGCTGCCGAATTCAACGGCGCGTTCAAGCTCGCCAAGGTCGATGTCGAAGCCGAGCCTGAGCTGAGCCAAGCATTCCAGATCCGCTCGATCCCCACCGTGGTCCTGGTCAAAGGCGGGCAGCTGGTCGACGGCTTCCAAGGAGCGCTACCGGAAGCCCAGCTACGCGAATTTCTCAAGATGCATGGGATCGAACCTGCGGCAGCCGTCGAGGAAGCGGTCGTCGAAGCCCCGGTCGCCGCCGCACTCGATCCGCAGGCTGAAGTGACCCGATTACGCGAGGCGACCGCCGCCGAACCGGACAAAGCCGAACTCAAACTCGATCTCGTGCTGGCCTTGCTGCAAGTCGGCGAAGCGCATGAAGCCGAAGCCATGCTCGACGCCCTACCCGCGAATCTCGCCACCGACGATCGGGCGATCCGAGCGCGAGCGCGCATGAGTTTCGCCACCTTGCTCAAAGACGCACCATCGGCGCCGGCGCTGGAGGCTGCGATCGCCGCCGATGCCGGCGATCTGCGCGCGCGGCATTTGCTCGGCGTCCATCGCATCGTCGCAGGCGATACGGAGGCGGGCCTCGACGAATTCTTGGAGATGCTGCGTCGCGACCGTAGCTATCAAGACGGTCTCGCCCGAAAAACCATGATCGATGCGTTTCGGATCATCGAAGACGACGACGTGGTCGGTCGCTACCGTCGCAAGATGTCGTCGCTGCTGTTGGTGTAACGCGCATGCTGCGGCGTATGACGGCGCGTAAGCTGCGTCGTTTGATGAATGCGTGGCCGCCGTATCTGTTCGCGGGCGTGCGTATCGTCGGGATTTCCGACGATTGGCGCCGTGCCGAAGTCGAACTGCGCGCGCATTGGTGGAACCGCAACTACGTCGGCGTGCATTTCGGCGGCAGCCTGTTCGCGATGACCGATCCGTTCTGGATGTTGCTGACGATCAATGCACTGGGCAGCGACTACGTCGTCTGGGATCGCGAAGGCGCGATCGAATTCCTCAAGCCCGGCCGCGGCACAGTGCGCGCGATCTTCGCGCTTCACGACGAGGTTCTGGACGAGATCCGCACCGCCACGGCCGACGGACAAAAGCATTTGCGCTGGTTCGAGACTGAAGTCCTCGACGGCGACGGCGAAGTCGTCGCCCGCGTACGAAAGCAGTTGTATGTGCGCCGAAAAAAAACGCAGCCGCAAAACGACGAGACCGACTGAATCGCAGGCCCCCCGCCAAGAAGTGCCTCTTGCTGGGCACGACCTCTCATACCGTCGAAGCAACCGCGCGCATACCGTGAGCGCTGTATCGAAAGCACTCGCCTCGCTCGCCGCTCGAAGCGAATCGAGCACTATTCCGGCGGATCACACCGACGAATTCAACCGAGCCCCGAGCGCTGTCGGACGATTCGCCTCGCATCTTGTCCATCCCCAGGTGAGATCGCCGTCTAAATAAGCGTTTATGCGCATTCACTCTACTGCCGTCGCCGGGTATGCTGGCGAGGCGGTAACAGGGGAAGGACACGATGTCGATACACAAAAAGCTGAACGACCCGCCATTGCCCGAGATCGCGGGCTATAAGCTGCTGCGCGTGCTCGGCAGAGGGGGCATGTCGACGGTCTATTTGGCGCAGCAGTTATCGCTGGGCCGCGAGGTCGCGATCAAGGTCATGCTGCCGGAGGCCCTATCCGACGAAACCGGCCGTCGCCGGTTCGAGAACGAAGCCCGGACCATCGCGCGGCTGGACCATCCGCATATCGTCAAAATCCACGAAGTCGGCCGAACCTCGGACGGGCTTCCCTATTACGTGATGGCTGTGCTGCGCCGTGGCCATGTCGGCAAGCGTCATCTTGCCTTGGACGAATCCAAAGTCCGCAATATCCTTCAGGCGTTGCTGTCGGCCTTGGGCTATGCCCACAGCCGCGGCGTGATCCACCGCGATGTGAAGGCCGAGAACGTACTGTTCGACGAAGCCGACCGCGCGATGCTGACCGATTTCGGCATCGCCCTGCGCCGAGGCTACGGCGCGCGCGTGACCACCGATGGCGTCGCCGTCGGCAGCACCGCTTACATGGCACCGGAGCAGGCCCGCGGCGTCGAAGTCGACCTCCGCGCCGATCTCTACAGCTTGGCGGTATTGGGTTGGGAAATGCTGGTCGGCACCTTGCCGTATCAAGCCACCGACGCCCTATCGATGGCGTTGAAACATCTGCAGGATCCGATTCCTCGCCTGCCGCCGGAATTGGCGCATTGGCAGCGGTTCTTCGATCGTGCGCTCGCGAAGGCGCCGATCGATCGCTTCCCCGATGCGCCGAGCATGCGCGACAGCATGAATCAGGTGCCGCATGCGCAGCGCCAGCCGATGCGCGCCGCGATCGCGCGATTGAGCAGCAAATTCACCACACGGCAGTGGCTGATGGGCGGCGCGGCACTCGTTGCGATCATCGTCGCCGGCATCACGATGTTGCCGGAACAGCAACGCCAAGCCTGGCCTCTGGCATCCGGAAGTCCTACATCCACGTCAATCGCCGATGAGAGCGGAATCGACCCTACGCTCGGCGCCCCCGAGCCAGACCCTACCGACTCCATCCTGCGCGCCGCGCCGGAATCCGCGGCCCAGCCGTACGTCGTAGCCGCGCAACAGCAGCTACAGCAGCGGCATTTGATTTCTCCCGCCGAGAACAACGCTTACGACAGCGTGATGACCGCATGGCGTACCGATCCTAGCCACCCGGCGCTGTCCGCATTGACCACCAAGTTGGTCGACATGCTGAGCTGGCAAGCGCTGCAGCAAGTGCGCCAAGGTGCGGACAGCGGCGTCAAGGATTTGATCGATCGCGCCGGGCGTCTGTCTCAGCGTAACGACAGTCGCGACGCTGCGCGTTTGTCGCAATTGCGCAAGGACATGAATACCGTATTGAACGCCCGCATGGGCGATGCGCAAAAGAAAGCCGACCGCAGTGCCGCTAAGGCGATCGTCGCCAGCGCCAAGGCGTTGGACTTGCCGCAAACTCAGATCGCGGCATTGCAGATGAAATCCACGAAAATCGCCCAGCCTGGCGACCGGATCGTCGGCCAAACCGGTGAAATGACGCTGACGTTGACCGATGGCAAAACCATCGCGATCGCACGCGCGCCGACCAGCCGCGACAGTTACGCGGACTTCGCGAAGTCGATGCAGCGCCCTGCTGCGCTCTGCCGCGAGCGCGTCTCGTTATTGCGCGTGCTCGGCCCTCGCAAAACCTGGGTGTCGCCGGGTTTCGATCAAATGGGCGTCCACCCTGTGGTGTGCGTGTCCTTGCAGGATGCCGAAGCCTACGCGCGCTGGCAAAGCCAACGCAGCAAACACCGTTATCGACTCCCCACTGCCGCCGAGGCGCAGGCGATCGCGAAAGCGCAGAGCGGCAAGGCGGTGGCCGAATGGGTCAGCGATTGCGACGCAGGCAATTGCAGCCGTCGTCTCACGAACGGTAAAGGCTGGCGTGTTACCGCATCGGCCGGGCGCGCCCTCGACCCCTCGCGCGGCTACGACGACGTCGGGTTCCGGCTCGTACGCGAGCTTTAGGCCAGGGCGCATCGGATCGACGCTACGGGTTTGTGAATCTCGCGCCCTCCGCTATACTGCCCGCCCGCGCCGAAGTGGCGGAATCGGTAGACGCAGCGGACTCAAAATCCGCCGCCCTTAAAAGCGTGTGGGTTCGAGTCCCACCTTCGGCACCACGCCCTGCGGCGTTCGCATACGACGGCTGAATGCATCGTTGCGAGCGAGGGCACAGAATCAGGAGCTTCGCTCCGATTCGAAATACCACGAAGCGAAATCCCAAAGCCACGCACCGCGTGGCTTTGTCGTTTGCGGCGCTCGTCGCGCGGCTCTGCGCTGGGATGCCGCTCGACGATGCCATATGAACAAGCCTTATTGAGCCCGCCCCGTTGAGTTCGCCTTCGAACGCCCTACGCCGCAAAGGCCGTCTTAACTGCGACCGAACCGACTCTTTGCGCATCTTGTCGGTAAGGAGCGCAAACATGCGTGACCTTCGGGCGATGCGTAAGCTCATAGCCCGAATTCATATTTCCACTACTTTCGCAGGAAGCGCCCACCTTATCGCGCGTACTCATGCTGACAGCCTCGATCGCTCCCCTGCACCGCTTCGATGAGGATCTCGCCGATCACCAATTGGTCGCCTTCAATGTCGGCCACGATCACTCCTTTTATGGCCTGTGGGCACCGCACGCAGATGCGAACGATGCGTTCGCGGCGCGAGCGATGGATACCCCACGTCGTTATCGCGCGATCGCTGTGCGCGATGGCGCGCGCTGCTTGGATATCGCGATCGACGATGCGCCGTTCGACCTGCACGATCTGCAGTCTTTAGGCGAGGATCTATTGGTCGTCAGCGCACGTTCGCAGCGGCGATCCGGCGGCGAAGCGGATGCGAATGGGCGTATCTACGGCAGCGATGGCGCATGCAAGCGCGCGATCGTACTCGGCGATGGGATCGGCGCATTGCAGACCGGAGGCGA
Organism: uncultured Gammaproteobacteria bacterium; assembly: GCA_963783035.1. Taxonomy (GTDB): domain Bacteria; phylum Pseudomonadota; class Gammaproteobacteria; order Xanthomonadales; family Xanthomonadaceae; genus Lysobacter_I. The sequence goes on along the minus strand of CAWAMC010000003.1, from coordinate 408,808 downwards.
TGGCACGATCTGGACTGGTTATTTCGACGAAGGCGTCATCGGTAACAACGGCTGGACCCAGCCATTGGGCGCCAGCGGTTTAGTCGCATGGAACCGCGACGGCGAAGCGGTCTATCGCTATTCGCCGCCGGCGGGGACGGACAGGATGACCGATTGCTATGCGGTCAACGTCGCCGACGATGCGACCTGGTGTTACTACTACACCCAATTTCCTCTCGTGCGGATCGAAAACGGCCGCGAAACCGGCGTATGGAAACCCGCGGTGCAAGGTAGCCACGGTTTCGCTGTCGGTGGCGGTTACGCGCTGTTCGGTGGCGGCTACGCGGACTACGACCATATTCAACTGTTCGCCTTGCACGACGATGGCGGCAGCGAACGCATCGCGAGCTTCGCACTCACCGATGAGCACGGACGTCGGCTGCCCGGCCACAATCTCGTCGGTCGTGGCCAATCGTTGTATCTACGCAACGACGACGCGATCTATCGTTTCGATATCGGCACCGCTTTGCGGCATATGCGCGAACGCGCGTCGGATTGAAGTGCGCGTCTCATTTGCGGCAGTCGCCAGGCAACCGCAGCGACTGTAGGGTACGGCCCTGTGCGTCTTGCACGAACACGGTGAAATCGGCCGTTGCCGAAGCGACCTGCACGCGCTGCACGAATGTACCCGCCCCCAAAGGCCATGGGCCCCAGAGTTTGCGCACCACGCGATCGTGCCGCAGACGTACACCGCCGTTTTCGCCCGTTCGCACATCGGTGGTCTGGCCGTCGATGCTTTCCGCCAACCAGACCGATGCCCCCACTGCCGCGCGGCCTTCGACCCGTACTGCGGCAAGCCGTAGTTCTAACCCGCTGGGATCGTCCCCGTTCAACACGCGATGCATCGACATCGCCAAGCCTACGCTCGCAGGTGTACGCGCCTCCGCAAGCGCACGCGTGAAGCTTGTCTCGTCGCGCCACTGCGCGCGTACGTTCTCGCCGACCATCACCTGCGGTGTGTAAACCGTCGTGCCGCCTAGCGCGCCGACGCGTTGGCGCTGGCGCTCGGTATTGCGCCGCGAAGCGAAACGATCGGGCCAGCCGAGGTCGTCCCAGTAATCGACATGGAAGGCTAGCCAGTTCGTGGCGCCCCTCTCATCGCGCAGACGTTGCGACAGCCAGCGATCCGCGGGCGGGCAACTGCTGCAACCTTCCGAGGTGTACAGCTCGGCCAGCGGCACCACGTCCGCGCCACTGCGGACGCTGCAGATTTCGGCCGCGGACGCGCCGCTAGCGACGAACAGCAACAGTGAGGCGCGAATCAGATGCGATAAACGCAGGAACATGGTGCCGCTCCGAAAGAGAATCGCCGAAATAGAGCAGGCCAAGCCGCGAAACGGTGCGCGTTCGCCCCTCGGCGGTGATCTCGCGGATGCGCGGACGAACGGTTGACCGTTTCGATCCATCGCCGCCGTTGGATTCCGAAGCAGGGGGCTTTATGCGTCATTTCAGGAGGATCTACGATGAACAGCGTCCGATTCGCGCAATACATCGCTGCCATTCGCCGACGGTCGTCTTCTCCATCGCCTTGCACTCAAGCGCCGATCAAAACAACCGCAGCGACCTGTCTCGCGGCGTTGATCGCGCTATCCCAACCCGAAACCGCCATTGCCCAAGAAATAACCGGCACCAGCGCCGGCCCCGAAGTCACTATCGAAGGCTGCTTCTATTACGAGCACGACAATTTTGGTGGCGAACGTCGCGAGATCCCGCTCGGATTGAATCGTCGCTACGTCGGCGACACCTGGAACGACAGAATTTCCTCTATCGCCTGTTCCGGCAGCTGTGCGCTGCGGGTTTGGGAACATCGCGATTACCAGGGCGCCGCCAGGACATTCACCGGCGCCATTTCTTATGTCGGCGACGAGTGGAACGACCGAATTTCCTCGATGAAGCCGATCTGCGGCGGCGACGCGATCGCCATGCGTCCGATCGCCTTCGTCAGCGGTGCCGGTAAATGCCTCGACGTGCATGCGCCGGACCAGTTCAACAACGGCGCGAAGGTGCAGGTCTGGGACTGCAACGGCAGCCAACAGCAGACCTGGGCGCGCGATGGCAAGACCATCCGCAGCGGCGCCGGCAAATGTCTGGACGTGCATGCCCCCGACCAGAACAACAACGGCGGTCGCATCCAGGTCTGGGATTGCAACGGTTCGCCGCAACAACAGTTCGAGTGGGATGGCCGCACCCGGGTGATCCGCAGCGGCGCCGGCAAATGCGTGGACGTGCATGCGCCCGAGCAGCATCTCAACGGCACGGGCGTGCAGGTTTGGGATTGCAACGGCACCCAGCAACAGACCTGGGATGTACGCGGTCAGTGATGCGACAAGGCGTAAGCGCAACGCTGGCGTCCGGTTTCGCAGGAAGTCCGGGCGAAGGATCGACGTTTCACGATCATCCGGACAATCCGTCGATGGCGCTAAAACCGGCATAATGCCGGTTTTAGCCCGGAACACGGGCCTTCGACGACCTCTATGAGCGCCTTCCGCAGTTTCTGCATCGCATTCGCCGTTTCCATACTCGCCGCCGGCTGCGGCCAACCGACTAAACCCACACCGCCGCCCGCACCCGTCGCGAAGCCAGCGCCGCCTAAGCCGGTGAAAATCAGGATCGGTCTCGCCTTGGGCGGCGGTGCTGCGAAGGGCTTCGCGCACATCGGCGTCATCAAGATGCTCGAAGCCAACGGTTTCGAGCCTGAGGTGGTCTCCGGCACCAGTGCCGGCAGCGTCGTCGGTGCGCTTTACGCCAGCGGCATGGATGTGTTCCAGATGCAGAAAAACGCTGTCGCGCTGGATGAAGCCAGCATTCGCGATGTCGGTCTCTTCGCCGGCGGTTTGGTCAAAGGCCAGAAACTGCAGGACTACGTCAACACGATGGTCGGCGGCCGCGGCATCGAGAAAATGAAACGCCCGTTCGCCGCAGTAGCGACCACATTGCAGAACGGCCAACGCATCGTCTTTACGCGCGGCAACACCGGTCAAGCGGTGCGCGCCTCCTGCAGTATTCCCGGCGTGTTCGAGCCGGTGAAGATCGGCGAGTTCCATTACATCGACGGCGGTATCGTCAGCCCGGTGCCGGTGGATGCCGCACGCCAACTCGGCGCGGAATTCGTGATCGCCGTGGATATCTCCAGCAAAGCCGCCGGCAAAACCCCCGGCAGTCTGCTCGGCGTGGTCAATCAGTCGATCATGATCATGGGCCAAAAACTCGGCGAACAAGAAATGGCCCGCGCCGACATCATCATCCGGCCGAACGTCAACGACATCGGACCGGCCGATTTCGAACAACGCAGCAATGCGATTCTCGAAGGCGAACGCGCCGCACTGGCGGTGATGCCGCAAATCCGCGCCAAACTGGCCGATGCGCGCGAGAAAAAACGACAGGCGATAGCCGCTGCAGAAGCGCGCAACCGCCCTGCTCCGCCGCCGAAACCCAAATGCGAGAAGAAAGGCATGCTCGGTGGATTGTTCGGCGGCGACGATTGCGACGAAGAGAAACGCTGAACGTATCGGTACAAAAACGAAGGGCCGGCAATGCCGGCCCTTTTTCTTGCGTTTTGAAGGCAATGCTGCGAACGCTAGCGTTGCCTTAATGGATCAAGCGCGCGTGTCGCGGCGTGCGCCTGCAGGTTTGCCCTGCCCGCCACGCGGCTTCTGCCCCGTGTGCGCATGCGCATGCGCGCCACGATCTGCAGGCTTACCGTGAGCGCGATGCGCCGGCTTGCGCGGCGGATGAACACCACTCGGACGCTGCCCGGCGGGGCGGCCCGCACCACTGCGAGGCGCGCCCGGCGCATAGCCGTCGAGGCGAATCGGTCGGCTCGGCTCGAAACCAGCGATCGGTTCCAAAGCGATGTCGGCCTTCAGCACGCGCTGGATCTGGCGCAGCAACTGCGCTTCGTCCGGCGACACCAGCGACAAGGCTTCGCCTCGTAAGCCATTGCGGCCGGTACGGCCGATGCGATGGATGTAGTCTTCAGCCACCATGGGCAGGTCGTGATTGATGACGAGCGGCAAGTTCGGAATATCCAAACCACGGGCGGCGACATCGGTGGCGACGAGAATGCGCGCTTTGCCGCTTTTGAATTGATTGAGCGCTTTCTGGCGCGCGGCCTGGCTCTTGTTGCCGTGGATCGCGACCGCCGGCAAACCTGCGGCTTCGAGCTGCTCGGCCAAGCGGTTACAGCCATGCTTGGTTTTGCCGAAGATCAGTACTTGTTCGGTATGGCGCTTGCTGAGGATATCGATCAACAAATCGCGTTTGCGCGAACCGTCCACCGGATGCGCGCGATGCGAGATGGTGTCGGCCACGGCGTTCTGGGTCGAGACCTGCACCTGCTGCGGGTCGCGCATGAATTCCATCGCGAGTTGCTTGATCTGCGCTTCGAATGTCGCCGAAAACAGCATCGTCTGGCGTTGCGCCGGGACGCGGGTCAGGATGCGCTTCATCGCCGGCAAAAAGCCCATATCGAGCATGCGGTCGGCTTCGTCTAGCACCAGGATGCTCACCGCATCGAGTTTGGCCGAACCGCGCTCGAGGTGGTCGATCAAACGACCGGGCGTCGCGACGAGGATATCGACGCCACGACGCAAGTTATCGATCTGCGGCTGCATGCCGGCGCCACCGAAGATGGTGGTGACGTTCAGGCGCATATGCTTGCCGTAGCTGCGCAGGCTATCGGCGACCTGCACTGCGAGTTCGCGGGTCGGTACCAGGATCAGGGCGCGCGGTTTACGCGGGCCGGTGGCGGGTTTGCCGTCTTCGCTCAGACGCTGCAGCAACGGCAGCGCAAAAGCAGCGGTCTTGCCGGTGCCGGTCTGGGCGCCGCCGAGCAAATCGCGGCCGGCCAATGCGAGGGGGATCGCGTCGGCCTGGATCGGCGTCGGCACGGTGTAACCGTTGTCGGCGAGCGCGCGCAACAACGCGGGCGCAAGCCCGAGGGTTTCGAAATTCATGATGGCTCCAAAGCTTTGAGAGCACCGCGGTACGACTGCGATGCGTGACTCGGAGCTTTCCAACCGCGCTGCGAGACAAGGAAACGATGCGCCACATGGCGGATCGTGTTCGGCGCGACGAAAGACGTGCGGAGAAGGCTGCGTAGATCGGGCTGAGGCCGGAACTGCAGCGGGCTGCCATTGGAAAACGGGCCAGCCGTGCGCGAAACGGGGCGAACACTACAGGAAACGACCCGAGAACGCCAACGAAACCCGCGACATTCCCTTGGGCTACGTCGGGCGTTCAGCCCGAAATATCGAGATCCCGCACGCACTTAGGACGCTTAGGATTCGCTTCCGGCCACGGCGGCGGCGCTATCGCCATTGCCGTTCGTCAAGGGCACATCGAGCTGCAACCCAGGCCGGGCCAGGATCGCGGTGATGCCGAAGGCTTCGCCGAGTTCCCCAGCCAAGGCTTCGCGGGCTTTGTCTTCGCCGTGAACTAAGGCGAGCGGCGGGCGCCCCTGAAAATGGCCGTACCACTCCAACAAACCGCGTTGGTCGGTGTGCGCCGAAAGGCCGCCGACGGTGTGCTTTTGCGCGTTGACGCGCACGTCGTGGCCGTGGATACGCACCCATTTCGCCCCATCGACGATGCGCCGGCCCGTGGTGCCTTCGGCCTGGTAGCCGACGAACACGATATGGGTCTGGCGCCGATGCAAGCGGTGCCGCATGTGGTGCAGAATGCGGCCGGCATTGGCCATGCCCGAGCCGGCGATGATGATCGCGCCGCGCTCGATACGATTGATCGCCATCGATTCGTCTTGGCTTTCGGTGATCCGCAGATTCGGCAAACGGAACGGATTGGGGCGGTCTCGCCAAACGCGCTTGGCTTCTTCGTCGAACAATTCCTGATGGCGGTCGTAGACCTCGACCACCTTCGCCGCCATCGGGCTATCGAGATAGATTTGCCAGCGCGACATCTTCCATTCGTCCCACTCGCGCGCGAACCAATACAACAGTTCTTGGCTGCGACCGACGGCGAACGCGGGAATCAATACACAGCCGCCGCTATGCCACGCGTCGTCGAGGATTTCGCCGAGCTCGCGAATGGTTTCGGCACGCTCGCGATGCAAGCGGTCGCCGTAGGTGGATTCCATCAGCACGAGATCGGCCTCGGCGATCGCCACAGGATCGCGCAGAATCGGTGTGCCTTTGGGGCCGATATCGCCGGAAAACACGACTTTCGCGCCATCCGCCCACACTTCGACGCTGCACGAGCCGAGGATATGGCCGGCATCGCGATACGCGATCTCGATACCGGGAAACAACTCGGTGCGTTCGTCGTAGGAAATCGATTTGACCCGTGCCATCGCCGCACGCGCATCGTCGCGGGTATACAGCGGCACCGCTTCGGGCTCGCCGCGTTTTCGATGGCGATTGGCGCGCATCGCATCGCCCTCGGCGATGCCCGCAGCGTCCATCAGCATGATCAGCATCAGATCGGCGGTCGCGGACTGGGCGTAGATCGGCCCCTCGAAACCGCGCTTCACCAGCAGCGGGATGCGGCCGATATGATCGATATGCGCATGGCTGACGACGAGCGCGTCGATCTGCGTGGGATCGAAAGGAAACCCATCCTTATTGCGCGCCTCGGCTTCGGGACTCCCCTGGATCATGCCGCAGTCGATCAGCAGCCGTTTGCCGGCGGCTTCGACCTCGTGCAGTGAGCCGGTGACTTCGCCGGCGGCGCCGTGAAAGCAAACGCGCATGTTGCAGTCCTCTGAACGGGATACCGACACCTTGGAGGAACTCGTCCTCATAGACAAGGGCGCTAGCGATGCCCAGCGCCTACTGATTCGGACATGCCGTAACCCAGCGCCATGACCTTCGACACCTGAATCGATCCCAGGCCCCGCGGTACAGTCGGGGGTCGCCGATAACGGCGCTTTCCTCCCAATGAACCGCCCTCCGGGCCGGAGATACCGTGAACGCCCAAGCTTTGAATTCCTCTTTCCCGCGCACGCTCGCGCTTTCGCTGGCCGTGGCCACGGCGATCGGCGGCGCGATGCTCGCTGCCCCGCAGCCAGCGGATGCCGCCAAAGGCGGCAAATCGAACGCGATGATGCTCGACGAGAGCAAATTGCCGCCGTTCAATCAGTTCCGTATCACCGATCTGGATGCATCCAAGAACGTCTGCGCGGACTTCAGCGGTTACGTCAACGGTAAGTGGTTGGCCAGCAATGCGATTCCTAGCGACCGCACGTCCTGGGGCGCGTTCGAAATGCTCGGCGAGCGTTCGATCTCGGTGCAACGCCAACTCGCCGAGCAAGCGGCGAAGAACCCGAAGAACGCTGGTATCGAAAAGATCGTCGGCGACTTCTGGGCCACCGGCATGGACGAAGCCAAGATCAACGCACAGGGCATCGCGCCGCTGAAGAGCCGCTTGGCCGAAATCGACGCGCTGCGCGACCGCACCAGCCTCGTCGAATACTTGCGCAAATCGTTCGCGCGCGGCGAGGGCGCGCTGTTCGGCTTCGGACCCAGCGCCGATTTCAAAGATTCCTCGATGAATATCGCTTATGTCGCTCAAGGCGGCCTGGGCTTGCCCGATGTCGAGTACTACCGCAAGGACGAGCACAAAGAAAAACTCGCCGCCTACGAACTTCACGTCGCCAAGGTGCTCGAACTGTCCGGCGTGGCCGCGGCCGATGCCGCCAAACAAGCCAAAGACGTGATCGCGTTCGAAAGCCGTTTGGCGAAAGCGTCGAAGTCCAGCGAAGAACTTTCGCGCGATGTCTCGCTGTATTACAACCCGGTCAGTCCGGCCGACGCCGACAAGATGACGCCGAATTTCTCGTGGACCCGCTTCTTCGAGTCGCAGGGTATCGCCGCACCGAAGATGTTCTCGTTCGCGATCCCCGACTTCCACAAAGAAGTCGACAAGATGATCGCCGATGTCCCGACCGCACAATGGAAGAGCTATCTGCGCTTCCACACCGTCGACGGCGCCTCGCCGTTCCTGAGCGAACCTTTCGTGCAGGAAAACTTCAATTTCTACCGCAAGACCCTGCGCGGTCAGAAAGAAATGAAACCGCGTTGGAAGCGCGTGCTCGACACCATCGAAGGCCAAGCCGGCGAAGCCCTGGGCCAGATGTACGTGCAAGTGGCCTTCCCGCCCGAATCTAAAGCGCAGATGCAGAAACTCGTGGGCAATCTCAGCGGTGCCCTGAAAGTTCGCCTCGAAAATCTTGCGTGGATGAGCCCCGATACGAAGAAGAAGGCGCTGGAGAAATGGTCGACGTTCACGCCGAAGATCGGTTATCCCGATAAATGGCGCGACTGGAAGGGCTTGGACACCACGCGTAAGAGCTATGTCGACAACATCCTGGCGGCGAACGCATTCAACTATCGTTGGAACCTGAACAAGATCGGCAAACCGGTCGACAAGACCGAATGGGGCATGAGCCCGCAGACGGTCAACGCGTATTACAACCCGCAGCAGAACGAGATCGTCTTCCCGGCCGCGATCCTGCAGCCGCCGTTCTTCGACCCGAAAGCGGACGAGCCACGCAACTACGGCGGTATCGGCGCGGTGATCGGCCACGAAATGATCCATGGCTACGACGATCAAGGCAGCCGCTTCGGGCCGACCGGTAATTTCGAAAATTGGTGGACCGAGTCCGATGCGAAAGGCTTCAAGGCTCTCACCGACAAACTCGTGGCGCAATTCAGTGCGTACGAAGCGGCTCCGGGCAAGTTCGTCAACGGCAACCTGACGCTCGGCGAGAACATCGCCGATCTCGGCGGCTTGGCCGTGGCTTACGACGCGATGAAGCGCGCGACCTCCGGCAAGACCGATCCGATGATCGATCGTTTAAGCCGCGACCAGCGCTTCTTCATGAACTGGGGCACCGTGTGGCGCCGTAACTTCACGCCGCAAGAATTAGGCGTGCGCTTAGTCACCGATTCGCATGCCCCGGCGAATTTCCGTGCGGTCGGTGCGCCCTCCAACCATCCCGCCTTCTCCGCTGCGTTCCAGTGCAAGGCCGGCGATGCGATGGTCCGCGACGGCGAAAAACGCATTGCCATCTGGTAAGCGCGTCGGGGCTGCGCGCTGCGCGGTCTGGCGATTCAAGCAAGAAGGCCCGGTACCCCGGGCCTTCTTGGTTTCTGGGCGCCGCAGCCTTCCCTGAACCTCTATCGCCTGCATCCAAAACCCAGGTGTCGACGTATTCATTGGCAACTCCAAACGCTGTAGCGATGCGAAACGGCACGGTATCGCGGATCGTGATCGATCTTGGCCGTTGCTGCAGGCGCACTTGCTGCTCGCCCCTCTAACCCTGAACATACGCGTCACGTTCGTCGACCGAGCCGCTCCCCGAATGTCGGATCTCTCTTCTGTACTGCCCACTCAAGACGCCGGTCGTCTGAACGAACTCTTGGTCGATGTCGCGCGCGGCAATCGCGCCGCCTTCGAGACCCTGTATCGCGCGACCTCGTCCAAACTCTTCGGCATCTGCCTGCGCGTTTTACCCGATCGCGCCGATGCCGAAGAAGTCTTGCAGGACGTCTTCACCGGTATTTGGAACAAGGCGGGGCAATTCGACCCCGAACGCGCCAGCGCGATCGCGTGGTTGGCAATGGTGGCCCGCAACAAAGCGATCGATCGGTTACGCAGCCTGCCCGCGCGCGGCACCTTAGCGTCGATCGAACTGGCCGACGAAATACCCGACGCTGGCCCAACCCCGCTACGCAGCACCGAGGCCGCGGACGACCGCAGCCGGCTGGAAGCATGCATGGCTCAGCTCGAACCCAAACGCCAAGCCTTGATCCGCGCCGCGTTTTTCGATGGCTCGACGTACGAAGAACTCGCGCAGCGCAGCGCATCGCCGCTGGGGTCGGTGAAGAGTTGGATTCGTCGCGGTTTGCTGCAATTGCGGGGGTGCTTGGAATCATGAACATTCGCAACCTCGAAGACCAAGACTTCGGTGGCGATCGTCCGCCCTCGAACGACATCCTCGCCGGCGAATACGCGCTCGGGTTATTGAGTGCAGAAGATCGCCTGGATGCCGAAGCCCGAATCGAACGCGACCCCAGCTTCGCCCGGCTCGTACTGGAATGGCAGCAGCGATTGGCGCCATGGCTGGAGGCGACCGATGCGGTCGAGCCGCCAGCCTATGTCTGGCCCAAAGTGCGCAGCCGTTTAGGCTGGTCAGCGGTCGAACGCGATGCGCAATCGCTGCATTCGCCGGTCGCACCTGTCCAACCAACGATCTTGCAGCGTACCGGGTTCTGGCGTGCGACCACCGGACTTGCGGTCGCAGCGACGATCGCCGCTTTCTTCTTCGGCCGCAATCTGAGCTCGAACATCGATGCGCCGACGCCGGGCCCTGTCGTCGTCGTGCCCACACCCGTCGAAGACCCCAATGCGACAAAACCCGTGACGACGCTCGCCCGCGAGGATGGCCGTACCGGTTGGTTGGCTTCGGTCGATAACGCCAAAGGCACAGTCTTGATGGTGCCGGTACCCTCGGCTGCGGACGCACAAGGGCGCGTCCCCGAACTGTGGCTGATCCCACCGGGCGAAGCACCGAAATCGCTCGGTCTGGTCTCGATCGATCGCGCGCATACGGTCAAGGTGCCCGATGCGCTTCGCGATGCGCTCCGAAACGGTGCGTTGTTGGCGGTCTCGTTAGAACCGCAGGGCGGCGCACCTCAGGGCAGCCCGACCGGTCCGATCATCGCCAAAGGCGATATCGTCACGCTGTAAGACAGTACTGACCATGCCCACCACCCCTGCCCCGGATCAAGTCCGGGGCAGGCCATGGTCTTGGTTCAGCCGTCGCGCGTAAGGCACACGCCCGAGCTCGCTCGCGACGAATCAATCGCGCAGGCACTGCATCTAAGCAGGCACTGCATCTAAATGGACCGTCGTCCCGTACCAGTGTAGATCGCACTCGGAAAGCGGTATGCCGGCAACATCGACTCACGACCTCACGCCGACTTCGGCCGCACCACGGCCGAAGTGGACATGGCGTACCCCGTTCGCCGCCCTGGCGCGGTGGCTCGACACCGATATCGACGACCGCAATGTCGCCTTCGACGGTACGCATCCTCGCCGCATCGATTGGCTGCGCGTGCTGCCGTTCATCGCGATGCATGCGGCCTGCCTTCTGGTGTTTTGGGTCGGCGTGTCGCCGATAGCGGTTGCGATTGCGGTCGCGCTGTATGCGGTGCGTATGTTCGCGATCACAGGCTTCTATCACCGCTATTTCTCGCACCGCACGTTCCGTACCTCGCGCCCGGTGCAATTCGCGTTCGCGTTGATCGGCGCATCGTCGGTTCAGCGCGGGCCGCTCTGGTGGGCCGCGCATCACCGCAATCATCATCGTCATGCCGATACCGAACACGACGTGCATTCGCCCGGGGTCCACGGTTTGTGGTGGAGCCACATCGGTTGGTTCCTCACCCGCAGCGGCTTTCGCACCGATTGGCAGCGCATCCGCGATCTGACGAAGTTTCCTGAGCTTCGTCTGCTCGATCGGTTCGATACCTTAGTGCCGATCGCCTTGGCCACTGCTCTGTTCGGTCTTGGCGTATTGCTCGATCGCATTGCACCGCAACTCGGCACCAGCGGCGGTCAGATGTTGGTCTGGGGATTTTTCGTATCCACCATCGTGCTGTTCCACGCCACCGTCACCATCAATTCGCTCGCGCACCGCTTCGGTCAGCGTCGCTTCGAGACCCGCGACCAAAGCCGTAACAATCTCTGGCTCGCTCTTCTCACATTCGGAGAAGGTTGGCACAACAACCACCATTTTTTTCCTGGTTCTGCGCGCCAGGGCTTCCGCTGGTGGGAAATAGATCTGACTTATTACGGTCTTCGCACCATGGCTGCCTTGCGACTGATTCACGATCTGAAACCAGTGCCCGCATGGGTCATCGCGCACGCGAGGGCACGCTGATGCGCATCGCTGTCGTCGGTTCGGGCATCGCGGGCCTCGCCTCAGCATGGCTATTGTCGCGCGCCAATGAAGGCCACGAGGTCGTGTTGTTCGAAGCGAACGATTACATCGGCGGTCACACGCATACCCACGACATCGAACTCGAAGGCCATCGCTATGCGGTGGACACCGGTTTCATCGTTCATAACCGGCAGCACTACCCCCTGCTGACCCAGCTCTTCGAGGAACTCGGCGTCGCGACGCAGCCGACGACCATGAGTTTTTCGGTGCGCAACGAAGCAAGCGGTCTGGAATACAACGCGACCGATCTCGACGCGCTGTTCTGCCAGCGTCGCAACCTGGTATCGCCGCGATTCTGGGGCATGATCCGCGATCTGTTTCGGTTCTATCGCGAAGCGCCTGCATTGCTCGATGCCCCTGGCGAGGGCCCGACGCTGGGCGATTACCTCGACGCGCATCGCTACGGCGCCGCCTTCCGCGACGAGCACCTAGTGCCGATGGCCTCCGCACTGTGGTCGTCGCCCTCGGCGAAGATCCTGCAGTTTCCAGCGAAGTACTTGCTGCAGTTCATGGCCAATCACCAAATGCTGCAGATCACCGATCGTCCGCAATGGCGCGTGCTGACCGGTGGCTCGAACGCTTACGTGCGCGCTCTGCGAGCGCAATGGCGAGTAGACGAACGAACGCGCACGCCGGTGCTCGGCGTCGTGCGCGATGACGAGGGCGTACGCATCGAAACGCATCGTGGCGATGAGCGTTTCGATCGTCTCGTCCTCGCCTGCCATAGTGATCAAGCGCTGGCGATCCTAGGCGACGATGCGAGCGAGGCCGAGCGAGCGATCCTCGGCGCGATGACCTATCAGCCGAACGACACCGTGTTGCATACCGACATCCGGCTGCTACCGACGCGCCGCAAAGCGTGGGCGGCATGGAACGCAACGATTCCGCGCGACCCGGCGGATGTCTGCACCGTCAGCTATTGCATGAACCTGTTGCAAGGCATCGTCGCGCCGCAAACATTCATCGTCACCCTCAATCGTAGCGAGGCGATCGACCCCGACAAAATCCTGCGCCGCATGCGTTATCACCATCCCGAATACAGCCATGCCTCGGTGGCGGCGCAAGCGCGCAGGCCCGAGATCCAAGGCCAACGCTGCACTTGGTTCGCCGGTGCGTACTGGGGCTGGGGCTTTCATGAAGACGGCATCCGCAGCGCGGTCGAGGCCGTGGCCTCGATGGGCGTACGTTGGCCGCGATCGACGCCGATACTCGCAGACGCGCACGCTGTGATCACCGCGTCCGGTCATGCATTGGAAGCGCACGCATGAACCCACAGCATCTCGGCGCGATCGACCCGAACTCGCAGCGCGAAAGCACATTCGGCCGGCTGCGCACCGTGCCTGCGATCGACCTGCCGCCGTCGCTCGAACGCTCTGACACCGATGGCGCGCTCGCGAGTGCCGTCTACGAAGGCATCGTGCGGCATCGCCGTCATACGCCGCGTGCGCACACATTCCGCTATCGCATGGCGCAGTTGTATCTGGATCTGGACGAAATCGACCGTGCGTTCGAGTCTCGCTGGCTGTGGTCGTCGAAGCGGCGGAATTTCGCCGAATTTCGCCGCAGCGACTATTACGGCGACTCGACGCGACCGCTCGCGGATGCGGTACGCGATGGCGTCGAACATGCGCTCGGCCGACGGCCGCTGGGCCCGATCCGTCTGCTCACGCATGCGCGCTATGCGGGTTTCGTCTTCAATCCCGTCAGTTTTTACTACTGCTATGCCGTCGACGGCGTCACGCTGGAATGCATCGTCGCTGAAATCACCAATACGCCTTGGAAAGAACGCCATACCTACGTGCTGGATGTCGGCACCGCCGCGCCGCACGGCCGCGCGCTCCACTGGACCTTCGCCAAACGCTTTCACGTGTCGCCATTCATCGGTATGGCCCGCGATTACGGCTGGCGCTTTACCGCACCGGGCGAGGATTTATACGTCCACATGGACGTATTCCGCGAATGCGGCGAACGCGAATTCGATGCGACTTTGCATCTGCGCCGGCGCACGCTCGATGCGGCATCGCTACGGCGCGTGCTATGGCGTTATCCATTGATGACGGCAACGGTCGTCGGTGCGATCCATTGGCAGGCACTGCGTCTATGGTGCAAACGCGTGCCCGTTCACGATCACCCGACCAACGCTATTTCATTCAGAGGTTCTCGATGAACGATGCCGTCACTCACGACTCAGCGGGATCTACTGCGGAATACAGCGCGCTGGATCGCTTCCTGCGCCAGCGGCTGATCGCGCAGATGTCGAAACTGCACGGCGGCCGTCTGACACTATGCGATGCGCTGGGCACGGAGGACATCGGCGGTGGCGCACGCGTGGATGCTGCAACGGGCGACGTCGCTGTGGCCAGTAACGACCTGCAGATTCGCATCGATGTGGACGACCCTGGTTTCTATCGCGCTGTGGCCGCCAACGGCAGCGTCGGTGCGGGCGAAGCCTTCATGGACGGGCACTGGCGCTGCGACGATCTAGTCGCACTCGTGCGCTTGCTCGTGCGCAACCGCGACCTTCTCGACGGCATGGAGAGCGGGTTCGCCCGATTCGGCGGCTGGGCGATGCGGCTGTGGCACGAACGCCATCGCAATACCCGCAACGGCAGTCGACGCAACATCGCTGCCCATTACGACCTCGGCAACGATTTTTTTTCTCTGTTCCTCTCGCCGGACTTGATGTATTCGTCGGCGATCTGGGCCGGCGACGACGATACGCTAGAGGCCGCTTCCACGCGGAAACTCGATCGCATCTGCCGCAAACTCGATCTCAAGCCGGGGGACCGTGTGATCGAGATCGGCACGGGCTGGGGCGGCTTCGCGGTGTATGCGGCCAAGCACTACGGCTGTCACGTCACCACCACCACGATTTCGCGCGAACAGCACGCGATGGCCGCACGGCGCGTGAGCGAAGCGGGCGTCGGCGATCGCGTCGAGTTACTACTGGAAGACTATCGCGATCTCAGCGGAACTTACGACAAACTGGTGTCGATCGAGATGATCGAAGCGATCGGCGCGCAATATTTACGGACCTATTTCGGCAAACTCGGCGCTCTGCTCAAACCCGACGGCCTTGCGCTGATCCAAGCGATCACGATCGAGGACCATCGCTACGAGCAAGCGCTGAATTCGGTCGATTTCATCAAGCGTCATGTGTTCCCAGGCAGTTTCATCCCGTCGATCGCCGCGATGCTCGACGCTAAGTCGCACGCAAGCGATCTGGCCTTGATCCAACTCGAAGATTTCGGTTTCGGTTATGCGCGCACGCTCGAAGCTTGGCGACGGCGATTTCTCGCGGCCTTATCGCAGGTGCGCGCACAGGGCTACGACGAACGCTTCATTCGCATGTGGGAGTTTTACCTGGCCTATTGCGAAGGCGGCTTCCGTGAGCGTTCCATCGGCGTCGCGCAATTGCTGCTGGCTAAACCCGGTCATCGCGGCGCAGCGCCGATGCCCGAGCTGGGCGGCGACCCGCTGCCGTACGGCACGCTTCATGCATGACCGACCGCGCATGATGCCCTCGACGCTCACGTTCTGGATCAACGTCATCGGCTACCAAGTCGTTTGGTTCGCCGCGATCATCGGCGGCGGACGCGGTCTCTGGTGGCCCGGCGTCGCCGCCGCAGCGGTTTTCATCCTGCAGCATCTTGCGACCAGTCACCGGATGCCCTCGGATCGCGCGATCGACGTGCGCTTGCTTGCGGTCGCGTTACTCATCGGCGTACTGCTCGACGGCAGCCTCGCGCGCAGCGGCTTAGCCGATTACGCGGGCGATACCTTCGCGCTACCCAGCGGAGGCGCACCGCTGTGGATCCTGGCGCTATGGGCCTCGTTCGCGCTGACGCTGCGGCATTCGATGTTCGTGTTAGTCCGTCGTCCTGCAGTCGCATTCGTCGTGGGCGCAGTGTTCGGTCCTTTGGCTTACCTCGGTGCCGGTCAGCGCATGGTCGGCGATCGTATTCGCAGCACCGCAATGGAAACCGCTCGCCGCGCTGTCGATCGGCTGGGGCATCGCACTGCTGACGTTATCGCTGCTGGTTCGCCGCTGGTCGCCGCCGCAAGCGATACCCAATGCAGCGGAGGCCCGCGCTGCCGCGTAACGATCTTTCTGCATCGGCAAAACGTTCTCGGAAGATCGCGCCGATGCGAGCCGATTTCATTCACCTCTTCTCGCGACTTTCTTCATGACCTCATCGAATATGACCGATAGCACGATCATCAACGAACTCGCGCGAGATCGCGCCGGCCCGGGCACGATCGGTCTCGCCGAACGCGGGTTACTGCCCGATGCCCTGATTCGCTACGGCATCCGTCGACAATGCGCGCAACGCTTGCATCAGGAACAAGACGGTGGTCTCGATGCGCAGGCCGAGCGCTTCCGTCAGCGTATCGAACAATTGCGCCACAGCCCGGTCGCGATCCACACCGACGCCGCGAATGCGCAACATTACGAACTGCCTCCGGCTTTCTTCGAGTTGTGTCTCGGCAAACGTTTGAAATATTCCTGCGCCTACTACCTGCGCGGCGACGAGACGCTGGACCAAGCCGAGGACGCGATGTTGGCGCTGTACGGCGTGCGCGCGGAATTGGCCGATGGCCAAGAGATTCTCGAACTCGGTTGCGGCTGGGGCTCGCTGACGCTGTGGATGGCTGAGCGCTATCCGAATGCACGCATCACCGCGGTCTCGAATTCGCGGCCCCAGCGCGAGCATATCGAAGCGCAGTGCCGCGAGCGCGGACTCGGCAATGTGCGCGTTATCACGACCGACGCGAATCGGCTCGAACTCGACCCAGCGCAGTTCGATCGCTGCGTCTCGATCGAGATGTTCGAGCATATGCGCAACTACGAGGTTCTGCTCCAGCGCATCGCCACTTGGCTACGGCCAGGGGGCAAACTGTTCGTGCACATTTTCGCGCATAAAACACTGATGTATCCGTTCGAGACCGAGGGCGAGGACAATTGGATGGGTCGTCATTTCTTCACCGGCGGCCTGATGCCGGCGTCCGATACCCTACTGTGGTTTCAGAATGCGCTGCGTATCGAACAGCGTTGGCATCTCGACGGTCGTCACTACGAACGCACATCGAATCATTGGCTGCAGAATCAAGATGCTCGCCACGACGAGGTGATGGCCGTGCTGCACGACGTCTACGGTACGGAGCTTGCTGCACTATGGTCGCAGCGCTGGCGTATGTTCTGGATGGCCTGTGCGGAAATGTTCGGTTACGAAAACGGGCAGCAATGGCTGGTCGCTCACTATCGGTTCGTCCGTCCCTAGACGCCGCGAGCGCAACACGCTTTGCATCAACGGCTATCGAGTCATGGCCTGATCCGCACCGCCGAAGTTTGCCGCTGTTCGTAGGCGCGGCGGTTGCGCATGCCCTGCAATTCCCCGCGGGAACGTGTGCCATAGCGTCGAACCTGCGCGAGAAAATAACGCGCTAGCGGCGCAGGCAAGGCTGCATCTGCCGGGACATCTCTACGCGTGTAATCGTAGACCCGCGGTTGTCCCCAGGGGTCGAAGCCATCGGTGTCGAGGCTCTGCACGCTGTCGAGGAAAATTTGCGACGTCGGCACCACCACGCGCGCGCGCTCGGCACCATCGGTATCGCCGACGACCCAGACCGCGACGGTGTGGTTCGATGTCGGCCACAACAGTCCGACTTCCGAACGACGCGAAAGCCCGATGCCGCGCGCCACCACAGCGAACAGCGCCGAGAGCTCATCGCATTCCGCGATCGCCGTCGTCATCGGTATCGCAGCGGCGTCCGCACTGCGTATCGATCGCCACTGCGACCAGACCGCATCCGATTGCGGCAATCGATCCGTGATCTGCCACTCCAGCCCCCATAACCCTCCCGCGCGCGTCGCTTCGAACGCGAGCCGCACTCGCACATAATCGGCATACAAGCGATCGTCGCCCCGCAAGCGATGCTTGGTCAGCAAGGCCTCGTACTCGCGACGTAAAGACTGCGCGCGACCGAGCGCATCGGCCTCCGACGAAAGCGCGGCAAATAATTCCGATACCGCGACCTCGCGGTGCCCTAGGAATAGAGTGTCCGCATCGATGTTCGGTCGTGCGTCGCCGGCCTGTGCATCCTTCGCCTGCAGAGGCGTCACTGCAGCGGGTGCGTGTGCGGCGACGCGTGCGCTTTTCGGTTCCGCATCGACCGACGACGCCGATTCGGTTCGCACGCAGCCACCGAGCCCGCCGCAAGCGGCTACGATCGAGAGCGTGAGCCCGCATAAAACCGGCCGACCATAGTGCCGCAAGGCGGCGCCTGTGCTCACCGTTATGAACGCCTCGCACTGAGAAATCACGGTCGCAGCCACGTTCGCCATGTTGCTTCTGCGCCTCGCTGAGCTCGACGGCTCGATCACCGTCCCAGCGATGATACGACCGGCATCAGGGAATCGCGAGATGCTCGCGTGTCAGCGGCTGGCCCTTGCGCGGGCGAGCTTCGATCACCGCATCGCTCGGCAACGGCGCACCGGTTTCGAGATGCGCGAGCGTGCGGTCGAGCGCTGTATAAACATACGGCAGCATCGGCAGATAACGCGCGCCGTAATCCGGCAACCAGAGGAAGGCATCGAAATGTTGCACATTGCGCACCTGCCAGAAACGCACATCGCGTTTGGCGCGTTTGGCGCGAGCGACATAGGGCGCACTGGTGAAAGCCATCGGGATCAAGCCATCGTCTTCACCGTGGATCACCGTCACCGGCAGTTTGCGGCGCGGTAATCCGGCGCGTGTAGCCGCCACGCCTTCGCGCACACGGTCGGCATCGGCCGTGGTGCCCTGCCACAGCGCGCGCAGACAGCGCAAACGATCCAAGCTCGAGTCGCTCTTCGCGGCTTCATCGACGATGCCGACGCCGACGCCCGGCGGAATGCCGCTCGCGTCGCTCCACCACGCCGCACGCTCTTGCTGGGTCGCGGCGCGTGCAGTCGCATCGGGGCTCATCAGTGCGAACGAATAGCGACAAGGATGCTCGCCGACGCCATAGCGACCGTAAGCCGACGCGTAGGTCACGGCGACCGCGCGCCATAGATCGAAACCGGCGCTCAATGCGCCCGCACGCAATGCGCGCTCGGTCCAGCCGTTTGCGCGCATCCGCTCGTAACCGTCGCGCGCTTGCGCTTCAGGCGTATCACCTTCTACCAAGCCGGCAGCGCGCAATGCGGCGCAGTGCTCGGTCCATGCTGTTCGCGCCTGCGCGTGCAACGGCGGCTGCGGCAACTCGCTCATATGCAACAACGCGCAGGGCATCAGCAAAGCCGCTTCGGTGCTGTAGTCGTACAGCGCACGTGCGCCCTCGCCTTCGGCCAGCACGCTCGGCTCGGCCGCGACTACCGCATCGAGCCAACGCTTACCGCCGCGCCCATCCTCGATTTCGGCCGCACGCAACACCGCGCCACCGCCATTGGAAAGACCGACCGCGATGGTGCGCGTGTTCTCGAAGGTGAACGGCGCATCGTCGGGGAATGCACGATTCAAGGCACTCAACGCATATCGCGCCGCCTGATGCACATGACGACCCCAATCGGCTTCAGGATTGTCCTGCGAATGCGCGTGCTTGAATGCGACGCCGCGTGCCTCATCGGATGCCTGCGGCGCGAACGCGATATCCTCATCACGGCCAGTAACGCCTAGCGTGCCGTCGGCGCGCGCGCCGCTGCGTGCGGCGAGATCGTAGTAATCCGTGCCGGTGCCTTTATCGGTATAGGCCACCGCGCAGCCTTTCGGCAACGCCCATGCGCCGGCGACGGCGATCGCACCGTAAACGCCGCGCGAACCGGACGACGGCGCGATCACGACGCAACGACGTTTGCGGTCGAAGTCATCAGGCACCTGCACCGCGATGCGATGCGGATGCCGTGCGCCAGGAATGGTTGCGTACGTCGAATACTCACGGCCCGGCACGGTTTGCGTGCTGCCGTAGACCTCACCGTAACCACCACCCGCGGAAAGGTCGGCGATACCGCGCCAATTGCTCCAGATCGCGCGGCGCCGCAGTTCCGGCGCCGTCGGCGCCGTCGGATCGACGAATGCCGGCGGCACGAGTTGGCGCAAACCCGCGATGCCCAAGCCAGCGGTGAGCAAGTCGTCGCCATCGCGATGTTCGGTGACGCGCTCGGCGCGGAATTCGGCAGTGGTCATCGTGCGGGCCTGAGATGAAGATGAGGACAGGCGCTTCGTGGCGCAGGCCGGCAGTATCGTCGCAAACAACAACGTCGACGATACGATCAGCGCAGCGGTTCGGACTGTTTCCGCACAGCGGATGGTCGCGCGGCTTACGGCGACATGGGCGACATCGGGCACAGCGATGAGTACGGTCATAACATCCTAACGTAGCAGCGATGGCGCATCGCGGCATCGTACTTTCGTCCAACGCCGTGCGAATACGGTTTCCGGACGGCGAAGGGCGATAGACTCCAGAACCGCGCCTTTCCTCATCGTGATCCGTGCAGACAATCATGCCATGCCGCAAATCTTAATCGCCGACGACCACCCGCTATTCCGTGCCGCTCTTCGTAGCGCCGCCGCGGAAGTCGCCGACGATATCGAGACCTGCGAAGCGGCCACGCTCGAAGAAGTGCTGGCCGTGCTCGAGGCGCGCAGCGATATCGATCTAGTGCTGCTCGATCTGCACATGCCGGGCAACCACGGGCTGGGCGGCTTAGCCGCGATCCGCGCGCAATTCCCGGCAGTGGCGGTGGCACTTGTGTCCGCGAACGAGGATCCGCACATCGTCCGTCGCGCGCTGGATCACGGCGCAGCCGGCTATATCCCGAAAAGCGCGGGCCTGGACGAACTGCGCGATGCCATTCGCACGGTCTTGGCCTGCGAAGAATGGCTGCCGCCCGCGCTGCGTCCTGCAGTTGCGCGCGCACCTTCCGCCCCGGCCGACGCCAGCCTCGCCGCTCGGCTCGCGAGCCTGACGCCGCAGCAATTCCGCGTCCTCGCACTGGTGGCCGAAGGCCTACTCAACAAACAAATCGCCGACCGACTCGATGTGCAGGAGCGAACGGTCAAAGCGCATCTGAGCGCGATCTTCGAGAAACTCGGCGCCCGCAATCGCACGCAGGCCAGCGTGATTCTGCGGGAATTGGAGATCAGCGACCCGTCAAGACACATTTGAGCGGGTTGAGGATCGGTCGCGCGTCCTACACACTCGCTACCGCCCATCGCCGACATCGGAACTCGCACTATGAAGATCAAAAGCATCCTCATCGCTCTCGCTTTGGCATGCCTGTCTTTCTCCGCGACGGCGATAGAGAACGACGGCCCCCCAGTCATCGTCGTGGGCGGCATCGGCGAGGTCAACGTCGAGCCGGACGAGATGCTCATTACTCTTCGCATCGAAAAAACGGATAAGGACCTGCAAGTCGCGAAGCGCATGAACGACGAAAGCGTCGAGAAGATCATGTCGCTCACGAAGCGATATTCGATTCCGGCTCGCGACATCGAGACCCGCCGAGTCTCCATGGAAATGGTCCGCGCGCCAGCGACGAAACGCGAGGCTGAAGACGATGACGTCCCTAGAACAGGCGCGGTCGTCGGCTATACAGTCGCGAAATCCATGATCGTGAAATTAAGCGACATCAACCAGTTCGAGCCGTTCTATACCGAGTTGCTGAGAACGGGCCTAAGCGAAGTAGAAGGCGTCATCCCTAGTACGTCGAAGCTCTCCGAACTGAAAAGCATCGCTAGAGCGCAGGCGATGAAGGCCGCCCGCGAGAAAGCGTCCGCGATGGCTGGCGCCATCGGCCAGTCGATCGGAAAGGCTATTCGCATTTCCGAAAATAGCGACCCCTACCGATTCTCCTCCAACAGCTCGTTATCGGTCGGCAGTTATAGCGAAGATACGACGCTGTACGCTCCTGGCACGATTTCGGTGCGGGTGAGTGTTACGGTCAGTTTCGAACTGAAATGACGCCTCATTCTCGAAATCGCGCTTAGCGAAAGGCTAAAGGTGTACGCACCGACTCACACCCGCGAATACCCCCACGACACCATCTTCCCATCCCGATACGGCATCACACCGTGAAACCCGCGCGGATCGTCGTCGAACACCAGCGGCAAGAAGTGTCGATCGCCATCCCAAAGCGGCAATTCGAGAATACGTACGATCGGCACCCATTCGAGTGCGCCTTCGGCGTTCGATGCATGCGCCGTGCCGCTGTAGCGCGTGATCAAGAATACGAAGCCGAGCCAATCTTCGCCGTGTTTACCGAAGCCAGGCCAACTGATCGTTCCGCGCAGCGTGAGTTCCTCGCATTCGATGCCGGCTTCTTCATGAATTTCGCGACGCATCCCCGCAACGATGTCTTCGTCCGCTTCGAGCTTGCCGCCGAGGCCGTTGTATTTCCCGAGATGCTGATCGTCGGGCCGCGCATTGCGATGGATCAGCAACACTTCGCTGCGATCCGGCGAAAGCACATAACCGAGCGTAGCGACGATGGGCGTGTAAGGCATGCTTGGGCTCCAGGGCAAGCCAGCATTCTAAGGCAACACTGAACACGTCCCTCCTAGACGTGTTCAGTGGTCGCGAGTCCGAAATGAATTCGGACTCGCTCCCGCCGAATCAATCACTTGCATGATTGATGACTCGGCGCTACGCGCCTCGCCCTTCGGGCCGGCTGCGCCGTTCAACCTGCGGTTGTCGCGAGCGGATTAGCCTTTCAGCCCCCGCGAAGGCGGGGGAGGGATCTGCTTGTGGTTTCGTCGAGATGGCTGGGTCCGATCTGGCTTTCGACTTCTTCGGGCCTTGTGGCGCTGCTACATCGTGCGGAGCTGGGACGTCACGCCGCGCGCGCGGTCAGTAGTCGACGCAGCATGGATTTCAGCGCCAGGGCCTTGATCGGTTTCGGGAGCAGACCCAAACCGTGCTCGAGTGCGATTCGGCGCACATCGCCGCTGCCATCGGCGCTCAGTATCAATGTCGGGCGCGGGCCGAAGCGCTCGGCGAGGCGTTCGCGCAGCGCGACCCCAGTGTCGCCATCGTCGAGATGGTAATCGAACAACCACAGATCGCCGCCCCCGCTTTCGGCGAGCCGCGCTTCGGCAGCGATGCCGTCGGCGGCCGCATCGACCCGGCAACGCCAACTTTCGAGAATCGCGCGCAACGCATCCAATGCATCGGCATCGTTATCGACGATGAGCACATGCAGGCCATCGAGGCCGATGCCGTCGGTCTGCGCGTTCGCGGGCGACATCGTCTGAGCGGACTGCGCGATCACAGGCAACCGCAGTGCGAATACCGTGCCGCGGGCGAGCGTACTGCTGAGGGTCAGCGGCGCACCGAGCAAAGTGGCGATACGGTCGGCGATCGCGAGACCGAGGCCTAACCCCTGCCCCGCAACGCCTTCGCCGCGCCTGAATTCCTGGAAGATCGCGCGTTGCTGCGACACCGCGATGCCCGGGCCGGTGTCGTGGACTTCGATCCGCACCATCCCACCGACGCGCCGCACACCGAGCAAGCACGCCGCCGCGATCGGTGTAGCGCACGGCATTGGCGAGGAAGTTCTGCAACACCCGGCGCAGCAATTGCGGGTCGGTCTGCACCCACAACCGCGTACGCCGATAGCGGAACGAGAGCCCGCGTTCCGCAGCGAGCGCGCGGAATTCGGATGCGAGCGGATCGAGCGCATCGGCGAGCGGAAATGCGCGCGACTGCGGCACCAAACCACCCGCTTCCAATCGCGACATATCGAGCAGGCCGGAAAGCAAATCGCCGGTGGAATCGAGCGCGCCGCGAATTCGCTGCGCAGTCGCGCGATGCGCCTCGTCCGGCAATTGTTCGTGCAAAGCATCGGTGAACAATTGCGCAGCGTGCAGAGGCTGCAACAAGTCATGACCGATGGCGGCGAGGAATCGGCTCTTGGCGTCGTTCGCGCGCTCGGCCTCAGCGCGCGCGAGGTCCAAGCGTTCGGTGCGGTCGACGACGCGCTGTTCGAGGGTTTCGTTGCTGCGAATCAACTCGTCTTCGGTACGTCGAAACGCGGTGACATCGGTGAACGTGGCGACGAAGCCGCCGCCCGGCATCGGATTGCCGCGGATTTCGACCACAGCACCGTCGGGAAACGCACGCTCGCTGACGTAAGGCGTGCCCGCGTGCATATGCTGCACGCGCTTCTGCACTTCTTCTTCGATCGCATCGGCACGCCAGCCGTTACGCAAGTTGTAGCGGACGAGATCCGCGACCGGAACGCCCACGCTCAACAACTGTTCGGGATAACCGAACAACTCAGCGTAACGACGATTCCATGCGACCAATCGCAATTCGCCATCGACGACGCTGATGCCCTGGCTCATATTCTCCAGCGCCGCTTCCAGTAAGCGCTGATTGAAGCGAAGATCCTGCGAAGCTTCACCGACGATCGCGGCGACGGTGTCGAAATCATGACCCACTTCGCGACGCGCGGCATCGAGCAACAGCCGTGCCGATGCCGAACCGAGCACTGCGGCGAGTTCGCGTTCGAGTCGCGCTTCGTGCAATTCCGATACCGCGCCACGGGCGGGCGCGTCGTGCAAAGCGGCGCGCACCGCATCGCGCGGTAGGAACCGCTGCCCGACTTCGCGCAAAGTATCGACATCGAGCCCGCGCGCAGCGGCGCGGCGCGGCGTCGCGCTGTGCCAGCACGGCCGCGATCCAGGTCACGACCACGCCGGCGAACAAACTCACGACCACCGCGCGCCCAAGCCGACTCCAACCGATCAGTCCGAAAAACGCATCCGGCGCGAACAACGACCAGCCCCACGGCCCATCGCGTAGCAGACGTGGATCGAGCCGCAACGCTTCGACGAAGACGGGCACCAACAGCAACCAGACCCACAGCCCGACCGCTGCCGCGATGCCGAACAACACCGCGCGAGGCGATGTGTGCGGACGCCACAACGCGAAGCCGAGAGCCGGCGCGAGCGCCGCTAACGCCGAGAACGAAAGCGCACCGACATCGGCTAAAGCGTTGTTGCCGGCGATCAATCGACCATAGCCCCACGCCAGTAACACGATCGCGAGGATGCCGACGCGACGTTGAATCACCACGACGCGGCGCAGGTCTGGGCGCTCTTGTCGGCCGCTGCGCGCGTGCGCATCGTTCGCTTCGCCGTTCTCGACGAGAGCGCCGGCATGCATCTCGCGCGGCGCCTGGAGCGAAGCGCTTCTGCGCGCAGGCGACCACGCGCCGCGCAACCACAGCGGCGTGAGCCAGTGGTTGCCGATCATCAAACTCAGCGTCAAGGTGCTGACGATCACCATGCCGGTGCTCGCGCTCAAACCTCCGAGAAAAGCGAGCAATGCGAGCCCTTCGTTGCCCTGCGAAAGCGGCAACGCCAGCACGTACAGATCCGATGGCACACCGCGCGCTGCGAGCAAAGCATCGCCGGCGCGCGCGAGCGGCAATATCGGCAGTGCGATCAGCAGCAAATACAACGGAAACAACCAGCGCGCGCGCAGTACATGGCGCTCGTCGCGGCACTCGACCGCACCGACATGGAACTGATGCGGCAGCGTGAACATCGCCAATGCGCCGAGCAACACCAATGGCGCGAAGCCGGAGAGATCGCCGGTGCCGGGGCGCAACAATTCCGCTGTCGATGGCGCAGCCGGCAAACCGACGACATACACCCCAATGCCAGCATCGCGCCGAGCTTCAGCAACGCCTCGAACGCCATCGCCAAGATCAGACCGCGGTTGTGTTCGACCGCGCTGGCGCTGCGCGTTCCGAACAGCATCGCGAACGCCGCCATCATCAACGCCACGTACAGCGCACTGTCCTGCCAAGCAGGCACTTGCGCGGTGTCGTCGCGGATCAACATCGCGAAACTCATCGCCACCGCTTTCAACTGCAAGGCGATGTAAGGCACGATGCCGAGCACGGCGACGAAGGTGACGGCGGCCGCCAGCCAGCCATCGCGGCCGAGACGGCTCGCGATGAAATCCGCGATCGAGGTGCTATTGCTCTCGCGCACCAAGCGCACCAGTTTCATTAAGAGCCCGATGCCGAAGATGTACAGCAAAATCGTGCCGACGAAGGTCGGCGGCAGCGGCCAACCGGAGCGTGCGGCTTGCGTGACCGTACCGAAAAACGTCCACGAGGTGCAGTACACCGCGAGCGATAGCGTGTACACCTCGGGCCATGCGCCGCGCGAACGCCTGCGGTCGGCGCTCGCCGTAGACCGCGACGGCGAACATCAGGCCGAGCCAAACCAGCGCAGCAGCGATCACGCCGCCGGCGGTCAGCATGGTCTCGATCTCCTTTGCACGATACTCATAGCCCGATATTCACGACTCGATATTCACCGTTCGATATTCGCCGCTCGGATAGACACAACGCGATCGTCACGCCCCTAGCGCAGTGCGAACGGAATTCGCCGCAGGATAACGCAGAAGCGCCGCGCTTTCGCGCGGCGCTTCTGGCCTCACTCAGAATAACGGTGTCGCGAAGCGTCAGAAATCGTAACGCGCGCTCAGCGAGACTGACGCGGCGGACCGTAGAAACCCGTGAACACGCCGAGCGCGGAGACCAAGTTATAGCCCGTGGTCAGGTACTCCTCATCGGCGAGATTGCTGCCCTGCAACGATAACGTCCAGGCATCGTTGAACTTCCAAATCACGCCCGCATTGACCAAGCCGTAACCGTCCTGCGTGATCGGCACTGCCGTCGCGCCGGTCACCGGGTCGCGCACGACTTCGGTCGTGGCGACGACATCGTCCTGATAGCTGTAACCGATGCGCGCGGAGAGATTACCGCCATTCGACAGTGGCATGCGGTATTCGACGTTCAGGGCGCCGGAGAACTCGGGCGCATTGGTGAACTCTTGCTGGTCGGCGATATCCACATTCTTGAATAGATATTCGTCGAACTTAGCGTCGAGCCATGCGACGTTGCCGGAAATCAGCCAATTCGCGGTCGGCAGCCATTGGTATTCCACTTCGAGACCATTGACCGTGCCCTCGACCGGCATTGGTGAAATCGCCGAAGAACGCATCGTCGATGCCGTCGTTATTGCTGTCGTAAGCAGTGAAGACCGACAGCTGGATGTCTTTGTAGGTGTTGTGGAACGCCGACAGATTCAGAAACAGGCGCTGATCGAACAGCGACATCTTGCTGCCGATCTCGAAACTATCCACCTGCTCGTCGTCGAAAGGCTCGGCCGAGCGCGGCACGGCCACCGCTTGCGCGCGGATGTTATAGCCGCCGGATTTGAAGCCGCGGCTCGCTAAACCGTAGATCATCACGTCGTCGTTGACCTGATAATCCAGCGAGACCTTCGGCGAGACGTTCTTGAAATTGATGCTTTTGTTGAAATTCGCGGCGATCGGCGCGAACGGCCGCAGCGTGCTGTAAGTGGCATCGGTATAGAAACGATTGAGCACTTTCGCGCTCTTATCTTCGTCGGTATAACGCGCGCCGACATCCAGCTTGAGGCGATCGGTCAGATCGAAGGTCCAGTCGGCGTAGACCGCGACGCTCTCGGTCAGCACTTTGCCCTGCGTATCGCCGAACAACAGATTGAAGAAGTTGTTGAGCACTTGGCCGCCGGCTTCGCCGTCGAACGCATAGAGCCCGACGACGCCGCGCGAGCGGCCACCGCCATCGTAATTGACCTGCAGTTCGTGGCTCACCTGCTCGTCGCTGTAGAACGCCTTCACGTCGGCGATCTTGTTCGGCAGGGTATCGAAATCGATGTTGGTTTCGGTATCGGACTCGCGCTTCGCGGCGACGTATTTCACCGAAAAATCGTCGTTAGGCCGCCAATTCAAGATCGCCGATACACCTTTCATTTCGGTGTTGTTGATGTTCGGCATGCCGTTGCGCACATCGTAGCGATCGCTCAGCGGCAGCACGCCGGGAGCGAAACGATTGGGCGCCAACATTTGCGCTGCGCGCACGCCCGATTTGTCGTCGATCCAGTCGAAAGCGAATTGGAAGTCGAAATCGTCGCCGGAATAACCGCCCAGGTTCAGGCGGACGGCGTTGATTTCTTTATCGCTCGCCTGCTGACCGGTGTTGATGTTCTCGCCGAAGCCATCGCGATTCATGCTGGCGACGGCGACACGTCCGAGCAAACCGCTGTTTTCGCCGCCGATCGGGCCGCCGAACGCTGCCTTCACGTCGAGCTGATTGTAGTTACCGACCGTGACCGAAGCGAAGCCGTCGAACTCCCGCGACATCGGTTTGGAGATGTATTTGATCGCACCACCGATGGTGTTCTTGCCGTACAACGTGCCCTGCGGGCCGCGCAGCACTTCGACGCGATCGACGTCGAATACGTCGAGCAGCGCGCCCTGCGGCCGAGCGATATACACGTCGTCGAGATAAATGCCGACGCCGGGATCGACGCCCCACAGCGGATCGGACTGACCGACGCCGCGGATATACGCCGTCACCGTGCTGCTGGAACCGCGCGCGGCGTAGATGGTGAGATTGGGCACCTGCGCGTCGAGATCGCTGAGGTCTTCGACATTGAGCTTATCGAGGTTATCCGCCGTGAACGCGGTCACCGCGACCGGCACGTCCTGCAGCGTTTCTTCGCGTTTGCGCGCAGTCACGGTGATCGTGTCGAGCGTCGACTGATCCTTGGCTTGCGCGTCCGCGCCGCTCTCTTGAGCGAAGACGGCGACCGGCGATATCGCCGCGGTCAGCGCCATCCAGACGCTGAGACTCAAGCCATTACGGCGCATCGTATCGCCACGTTTCGTCACCGAACCCTTCATTTAGATCGCCTCTCGTACTCGTCGAATTGGTTGTGCAGGTTGCTGCTCATGATCTTGTCACTGCAATCTTGCCCATGCGCCACCGACCTTCGGCGGCGAGGATGCGGCAAGCCTAGAGGCCATGCCCGGCGACAGCACTTGTACCTTCGGACAATGGGCCGCGTCTGCACGGCCAAGGACACTGCCGCATCCGCCCGGCGACCGACCGGGCGCCCGCGCGCGTCCTCGACGGACGTCGAGCGCGCGGATCTCCGTCTTCTCCGCAAGGATTCGTTCATGTCGTTTCTGATCGTGCTGGCCGCGCTGTGCTTCCTGATGTTCGTGGCCTATCGCGGCTACAGCGTGATCCTGTTCGCGCCGATCGCGGCGCTGGGCGCGGTGCTGCTGACCGATCGCGTCGACTGGTCGCGCCGATGTTCACCGGCCTGTTCATGGACAAGATGGTCGGTTTCCTGAAGCTGTACTTCCCGGTGTTCCTGCTCGGCGCGATCTTCGGCAAGCTGATCGAAATCTCCGGCTTCTCGAAATCGATCGTCACCGCCACGATCCGGCTGTTCGGCGCCGGAACGCGCGATGCTGTCGATCGTCGCCGTCTGCGCACTGCTGACCTACGGCGGCGTGTCGCTGTTCGTGGTGGTGTTCGCGGTGTATCCGTTCGCGGCCGAGCTGTTTCGCCAGAGCGATATCCCGAAGCGTCTGATCCCCGGCACCATCGCGCTGGGCGCCTTCACCTTCACGATGGACGCGCTGCCGGGCACGCCGCAGATCCAGAACATCATCCCGACCTCGTTCTTCGGCACCGACGCCTGGGCCGCGCCGGTGGCTCGGCACGTATCGGCGCGATCTTCATCCTGGCGCTCGGCATGAGCTATCTGGAATGGCGCCGCCGCGTCGCCAAGCGCATGGCGAAGGCTATGGCGATGCCGCCGCTCTGCTGAACGAGCCCGTGCCATTCGCCGGCGGATCGCAAACTCGCGCATCCCGTTGATCGCGCTATCGCCGCTGTTGCTCGTGGGTGTGGTCAACAAACTGCTGACGACTGTGGATTCCGCAGTTCTACGGCAAGAGCCACGAGTTCGTGCCGGCGGTGATCGGCAACGCCGCGCCGGTGGTGCAGGAAGTCTCGAAAGTCGCGGCGATCTGGGCGGTGCAAGGCGCGCTTTGCTGGTCGGCATCGCCGCGTGCTGCTGCTGGCCTGGAAACCGGTGATCGCGAGCTTCGCCGAAGGCAGCAAGTCGGCGATCGGCGGCGCCTTGCTGGCGTCGATGAACACCGCATCGGAGTACGGTTTCGGCGCAGTCATCGCCGCCCTGCCCGGCTTCCTGGTGGTCGCCAACGCGCTGCAGGCTGATTCCGAATCCGCTGGTCAACGAGGCGATCACCGTCACCGCGCTGGCCGGCATCACCGGCTCGGCGTCCGGCGGCATGAGCATCGCGCTGGCGGCGATGGCCGAGACGTTCATCGCCAACGCCAATGCCGCGCAAATCCCGATGGAGGTGCTGCATCGCGTGGCCTCGATGGCCTCCGGCGGCATGGACACGCTGCCGCACAACGGTGCGGTGATCACCCTGCTCGCCGTGACCGGCCTGACCCATCGCCAAGCGTACAAGGACATTTTCGCGATCACGCTGATCAAGACCACTGCGGTGTTCGTGATCATCGGCGTGTTCTACGTCACCGGCTTGGTGTGAAGGACCGCACCCTGGGGTAGAGCGGAGCGCAGCTCCGCTGAATCGCTGAAGCCGCACAGCGGAACATAGCTCCGCCACAGAACCTCGGGATGCAGGCCAGCGGAGCTGCGCTCCGCTCTACCAGCGACATGGATACCGCATAATTTCGCCTCCGCGCCGCGTGTTCGGCGACGCATTTCTCTTTCCCATCGCCCCTGTCGAGCCCACCATGTCCGACCGCTTCCTCGCCTCTCGCACCGCACTCGTTACCGGTAGCACGTCCGGTATCGGCTTGGCCATCGCCTGCGGTCTCGCTTCGGCCGGTGCGAACATCGCGATCAATGGCCTCGGTACGCCCGAGCAAATCGAAGGCGCGCTACAGGCCGTCCGCGCGGCGGGTGCGGCCGATGTGCGTCATTTCGGCGCCGATCTGCGCGATGCGGACCAGATCGAAACGATGATGGCGGCGATCGCGACGTGGTCGCCAGCCGACGTCTTGGTGAACAACGCAGGCATCCAATATGCGGTGCCATTGGCCGAGATGCCGACCCAGAAATGGAACGACATCATTGCCATCAACCTCAGCGCTGCCTTCCACACGATGCGCTTAGCGATGCCCGGCATGGCCGAACGCGGCTACGGTCGCGTGATCAATATCGCTTCGGTCCACGGCCTAGTAGCGTCGGTGAATAAGGCGCCTTATGTAGCGAGCAAATTCGGCATCGTCGGCCTGAGTAAAGTCGCCGCTTTGGAATACGCCGCAACGGGCAGCCGCGAGTCGGGCGGCATCACCGTCAACTGCATTTGCCCAGGATGGGTCGAAACCGCATTGATCGAGCCGCAAATCGAAGCACGACGTCGTTCGCTCGGCGATCAAGCGGCGACCCGCGAAGACGGCGTGCGCGCGCTCGTTAGCGAGAAGCAGCCGAGTCAACGCATGTCGCTGCCTGAAGACATCGCCGCGATGGCGTTGTGGTTATGCCGCCGCGAAGCGCACAACATCACCGGCGCATCGTTCCCGATCGATGGCGGTTGGACCGCACAGTAAAGCTTTCGTTAAACGGCGATGTTTTTTATTCATAACGAGCTGTCGGTCACGCTTCGAAGCGCGATACGTTAACGTGTTGTCTCATATATCGTTCATCATCTCGTAAAGCGCGGTCGCAGGTCGCGCGCAGATCAGGAGCATGTCCGATGACCAGACCGATTCTCCCTTTCTCGCGACGTAAAGCGCTGCACACCGCGATCCTGCAACGCAACGGCATTCGCGGCCGGGTCCGGTTCCAACCGATTCCGGGTCGCATCCTGGAGCCCGAACCCGAGCTCGAGCCCGATATCGTCGCGCCTTCGACCGGAATTCCTTCACGCTCCGGACAAATTTCCGCCGATCTGTCGCGCGCGCTCCTGGTCACGTTGCAGCGCGCGCCTTTTGCCGTTCGCGTCCTGAATAACCTGACCACTGGCGCGACCGCAGCGTCGATCGCCGAGTTCAACGCGCTCGGCGCCAACGACACCGCGCGCCTCACCGCCTTCGTCGATCAACAGCTCAACCCAGCGTCGATCGACGACACCGCGCTCGACGCGCGGCTTTCGGCCGCTAACGGTTACACCACGCTCTCCAAATCGCTGACTCAACTCTGGGCCGACCATATCCTCGTCACCACCGACAGTGGGGCGCCCGCGCGCGAAACCCAGCGCGCCGCGCTGATGCGTGCGGCGTATTCGAAGCGTCAGTTGCAGGAAACGCTGGTCGATTTCTGGCAGAACCACTTCAACGTCGCCATTAACAGCGGCACGGCTTCATCGGTCTATGTGCACTACAACCGCGACGTGATCCGCGCGAACGTCTTCGGCAATTTCCGCACCATGATCGAAGCGGTTGGCCAAAGCACTGCGATGATGTATTACCTCAATAACCGCAGCAATTCGCGTTCCGGTCCCAACGAGAACTACGCGCGCGAACTGCTGGAGCTGCATTCGCTCGGCGCGGAAAATTATCTCGGTTTCGTCAATCCATCGCAGGTGCCGCCGGCACCGGAAGACCCGAATTATCCGATCGGCTATACCGACCTGGACGTCTACGACGCGGCCGCTGCGTTCACCGGTTGGACGGTGAAGAATGGCGGCAACGGTTTTCCGACCGAAAACGATGGCACCTTCGTGTACCGCCAAGCCATGCACGACGCTGGCCCGAAACAGGTGTTGGGCATGTTCATTCTGCCCGAGCAAGCGGCGATGAAAGACGGCCGCGACATCTACGACCGTCTCGCCACGCACCCCCGCGTCGCGAAGTTCATCTGCAAAAAACTGATCCGCCGCTTCGTGTCCGATAACCCGGACCAGTCGCTGATCGACAGCGCTGCGGCCGTGTTCCGCGCTAACTGGCAACACCCGAATCAGATCCGGCTTACGCTACGTCACATTCTGTTGTCGAACGCCTTCATCAATGCATGGGGGCAGAAGAATCGACGCCCCTTCGAATTGATGGCCGCCGCCTTACGCGCTGGCAGCAGCGATTGGACGATCAAAGGCATCAGCGAGACTCGCAGCAACGATTTCATGAGCCGGTTGAGTTCCACCGGGCACGCTCCCTACGATTGGGCCGCGCCGAACGGTTATCCGGACGTGAGCGTGACGTGGTCGGCGTCCAACAACATGGTCACGACTTGGAGAATGTTGGCGTGGCTGACCGAAGCTAAAGACACCGATACGGCGACGACGGCCCTGTTGCCGATTCTGGCGTTGAGCCGCACGAGTGTGGCCACGTGGACCGCGAACAACTTGGTCGATTTCTGGTGCCAAAAACTGCTCGGATATCTGCCGATCGCCTCGCGCCGGCAGATTCTGGTGTCGTTCCTGGCGCAGAACGGCGATCCGGCGACCTACGTCATTACCGATACCGACGCCTCCGCCACCACCGACCTCAAACGTCATTACAACCAGCAGCGCATCCGCAGCATGGTGGCGATGATCCTGATGTCCCCCGAATTCATGACCCGCTGAGGAAGACGCCATGCACACTCCAAGTTTGGATCGGCGCGAATTCCTCAAAGGCTGCGGCGCGAGCGTCGCGATCGGCGCACTCGGCCCGAGCCTGCTGTTTTCGCAAGAGGCGCACGCGGCAGCGAACACCTACGACACCGTGGTGATGGTGTTCCTGCGCGGCGGCTACGATGGGCTGAACCTCGTCACGCCGGTCAGCGGCAACGATCGTTCGTTCTACGAGGAAGCGCGCCCGACCCTGAGAATCCCCGCCAGCGGCACCGATGCCGCGCTTCCGCTGACCTTAGCGTCCGGCGCCGCCACGGGCTTCGGCCTGCACCCTTCCGCCACCGGCCTGCGCGATATTTGGGATGCCGGCAAGCTGGCGGTCGTCCAATCTTGCGGCTTGCAGTCGGTCGTCACACGCAGCCACTTCGACGCACAGGCGTATTTGGATCTCGGTACGCCGGGCAACCTCAACGCCAGTACCGGTTGGATGACGCGCGCATGGCAAGCGCAAGCAGTGGGCGGCACATCGATGCCGTTGCTGGCCGTCGCTAGCCGTCAACCCAACAATATGCGCGGCTCCACCCAATCGCTATCGATGCCCAGCCCCAGCGATTTCTCGCTCAACACCGGCGCGTCGCAGTGGTACGCGTATCGCACAGGTATGCCGGTCGGCACCAAAGGCGTCACCGAAACCATGGCCAGCTTGTGGGCAGGGCAGACGGGATTGGAAATCGCCGGCGGACGCGCCGACGGCTCGATGCGCTTGATCGCGCAGCAGGGCTATACCTCCACGCTACCGACGACGCCCGTCGCATGGCCGACCACCACGTTCGCGAGGCAGTTGTGGACCGTGGCGCAGTCGATCCGCTTCAACCTGGGTCTGCGTTATGCGGCGATCGACCTCGGCGGCTGGGACACGCACGAGAACCAAGGCACCGTCGGCGGCTCGCTGTATTCGAACAAGATCGCCGAGCTGTCGCAGGCGCTCGCAGCGTTCTACAACGAACTCAACGCCACCGGCGAAATGGCGCGAGTCACGGTGATCGTGCAATCGGAATTCGGTCGTCGCGTACGCCAGAACGGCAGCGGTGGCACCGACCACGGCTACGGCAACCCCTTGCTGGTCATGGGCGGTCCGGTGAACGGTCGCCAGCTTTACGGCCAGTGGTTGGGCCTCGACCCGACCGTACTCGCCCCGTATTTCGGCGATGTGCCGGTGACCACGGATTTCCGTCGCGTCTTCAGCGAACTGATGATCCGTCGAATGGGCAACAACAAACTCAGCACGGTTTTCCCGGGCTATACCGGTTATGCGCCGCTCGGCCTTTTCCAAGGCACCGACCTCGCACCGCAGTACATCGATACGCCGGATCAAATGCCGGTCCGGGCCGACCTGCGCTCTCATCCGCAGCCCGCCTATGGCGAATCGCTACGCGAAAGCTCGCCCGCGCGTCGCGCACGCGAGCGCGACGAGAACACCTGGATCAGGCGTCTTATGTCGATCCTCGGATTATCGTAGCGCGCCGTCACAGCAGCGCTATTTATTCGCAGCGAAGCGGGCCCTCCGGCCCGCCGGGCGTGTCGTCGTCGTCGGCGATACCAATCGGGCATCGTGTAACGATGACGACACGGACCAGTCTTTGTTTTTTAACGAGATTGAAACATTCGACCTGAGCACTGCCGAATGGCTAAGAGACTCGCGGGTGCAGCGTATTCGCTATCGTCGCGGACCCAAGCGATGTCACGCAGGACTGATGGATTTCCGCCCGGAATACGAAGCCGATTCACGTTTTGCCGATGCGTCTGTGGCATGCTTCGCAGAGGGGATCCATCGCTTCAGCACTCAACCTGCCTACCGGCCTGCGTTTCGGAGTTCAGCCGATGCCGAAAAAGACCTCGAAATCCCGACGTAAAGCCTATGCAATTCTCTCGCGCCGATACGGCATCGAGGGACGCATCCGCTTCAACGCGCCACTGCGCGGGATCGATACCGACGACGCTCTCCTCGGCGCCGCTGCGCTGCCGAACGTGGAAAGTCTCGCGCCGACGCCAGCGCCTTCGCAAGGTGCGACCGTCCCGCGCCGACCCGCCGCAAGCATCTCGCGCGCGCAATTGGTCACGCTGCAGCGCGCGCCTTTCGCGGTTCGCGTGCTCAATAACATCACTTACGGCGCGACGGCGGCATCGATCGCCGAATTCAACGCGCTCGGCGCCAACGACAACGCGCGCTTGACCGCCTTCGTCGATCAACAACTTAACGCCAACGCGATCGACGATAGCGCGCTCGACGCGCGGCTCAGCGCCGCCGGTTACAGCACGTTGAGTAAGTCCTTGACGCAGTTATGGGCCGATCACGTCGCTCCCGACCCGGTGTGGGACATCCGCATGCGTCCGGCCTGGGAAGTGCAACGCGGGGCGCTGGCGCGCGCGGTGCATTCCAAGCGCCAGGTGCAGGAAGTGATGGTCGGGTTCTGGCATAACCACTTCAACGTCGCCGTGAACGATTTCTCTGTCGGCCCGGTGTCGGTGCATTACAACCGCGATGTGATCCGCGCCAACGCGCTGGGCAATTTCCGCACGATGCTCGAAGCGGTCGCGCAGAGCGCAGCGATGATGTACTTCCTCGACAACGCTTCGAATACGCGTTCGGGACCGAACGAGAATTTCGCGCGCGAACTGCTGGAATTGCACACCTTCGGCGCCGAGAACTATCTCGGCTTCATGGATCCGTTCCAAGTGCCGCCGGCACCGGAAGATCCCGCCTACCCGATCGGCTACACCGATGTGGACGTGTACGAAACCGCCGCGGCCTTCACGGGTTGGTCGATCCGAGATGGGCATTGGCAATACCCGACCGAAGACGATGGTTCCTTCGTCTATCGGCAAGCCTGGCACGATGCCGGCCCGAAGTTCGTGCTCGGTAAATTCCTCAATCCCGAACAACCGGCGATGAAGGATGGTCGCGATATTCTCGATCGTCTCGCCAGCCATCCGCGCGTGGCGAAATTCATCTGCAAGAAACTGATTCGACGTTTCGTGGCGGATGCGCCCGACCCTGCGCTCGTCAACAGCGCCGCGACGATCTTCCGCGCCAATTGGCAGAACGCGAATCAGATCCAATTGACGATCCGGCACATCCTGTTGTCCGAGGCGTTCAAGAACGCCTGGGGTCAGAAGCATCGCCGGCCGTTCGAGCTCACCGCCGCCGCATTGCGCGCGGTCGGTAGCGATTGGACGCCGCGCATCGGCGACGCGAAGAGCGACGAGATGTTCTGGCGCATGGGCTTCACCGGGCATGCGCCTTACGAATGGCCCGCGCCCAACGGTTATCCCGATGTCGCGGTCGCATGGTCCGGGTCGAATTCGTACGCGATGACGTGGCGAATGTTGAACTGGATCACCGAAGCCAACGATGCCGGCACGCCGACGATGGCGCCGATCCTCGCGACGACGCGCGCGAACGTCGGCAGTTGGACCGCGAACAATCTCGTGGATTTTTGGTGTCAACGTATCCTCGGCTACATTCCGACGGCATCGCGCAAGCAGGTGCTGGTGTCGTTCATGGCCCAAAACGGCACCGCCACCGAAGTGCTGCCCGACACCGACGCTTGGGCCGCGAGCAATCCGAAAACGCATTACGTGCATCAGCGGTTGCGCAGTATGGTCGCTCTGATCCTGATGTCCCCCGAGTTCATCACCCGCTGAGGAGTCCGCCATGCATCATCTACGAATCGACCGGCGCCACTTTCTCAAAGGTTGCTGCGCCACCGCGGCGGTCGGCGCCGCTGGCCCTTCCCTCATGTTCGCCGGCGAAGCGCAAGCCGCCGTCAATACCTACGACACCGTCGTACTGATTTTCCTGCGCGGCGCGATCGATGGCTTGAATCTGGTGCCGCCGGTTTCGGGCAACGACCGCAGTCACTACGAAGAAGCGCGACCGAATCTCAAGATCGACGCCACCGGCACCTACGGCGCGTTGCCGCTCACGTTGAGCAACGGCACTGCGACCGGCTTCGGTCTGCATCCTTCGGCGACGGGCCTGCGCGATATCTGGGACGCCGGCAAACTCGCGATCGTCCACAGTTGCGGTATCGCTAACGTCGTCACGCGCAGTCACTTCGATGCGCAGTTGTATCTCGATCTCGGCACGCCCGGCGTGCAGAGCACCGGTACGGGTTGGATGACGCGCGCATGGAACAGTCAACCGGGCTCGCTCGGCAATCCATTGATGCCGCAACTCGCGGTCGCCAGCCGTCAACCGGCGAATCTGTTGGGTTCGACGCAGTCGCTCGGCATGCCGAGCGCAAGCGATTTCGCGCTCAACACCGGTGCATGGCAGTGGCAGCAATTCCGCAGCGGCATGCCGGCCGGCACCAAGGGTTTGAACGAAACACTGGCGAACTTGTGGAACGGCGGCACCGGCGCCGAGATCGCCGGCCAACGCGCGGATAA
Source organism: uncultured Gammaproteobacteria bacterium (assembly GCA_963783035.1). Taxonomy (GTDB): domain Bacteria; phylum Pseudomonadota; class Gammaproteobacteria; order Xanthomonadales; family Xanthomonadaceae; genus Lysobacter_I. The sequence continues at coordinate 370,962 of CAWAMC010000003.1, read as the reverse complement.
CTCGTTGCGCGTCATCGCCCAGCAACCCTACAACGACACCCTGCCCGCGAGCTGGCCGACCACCTCATTCGCACGTCAATTGTGGACGGTCGCGCAATCGATTCGTTTCAACCTCGGCTTGCGTTACGCCACCATCGATCTCGGCGGTTGGGATACGCACGATGGCCAAGGCACCGCCGGCAGCGGCTATCACTATTACCAAAATAAGATCGCCGAACTTTCGCAAGCGTTGACCGCGTTCTACAACGAGCTCAACACCAGCGGCGAAATAGCGCGCACGACCGTGATCGTGCAGTCGGAATTCGGTCGCCGCGTCCGCCAGAACGGCAGCGGCGGTACCGATCACGGCTACGGTAATCCGATGATCGTGATGGGCGGCCCGGTCAACGGCCGTCGTTTCTACGGGCAATGGCTGGGCTTGGATCCGCAGGTGCTTTCGCCTTACTTCGGCGATGTGCCGGTCACCACCGACTTCCGACGCGTATTCACCGAACTGATGATCCGGCGCATGGCCAACAACCGCATCGGTGCGGTCTTCCCCGGTTACGGTGGCTATACGCCGCTGGGCATTTTCCAGGGCACGGATCTGGCGCCGCAGTACGGCGAAACCCAAGTCGTCGCACCGGTGCAGGTCGCGCTGCCTTCGCAACCGACTCAACCGGCTTATGGCGAGTCGCTAACCGATGTCGGCGTGCGCGCGCGACCCGGCGCAGACCGACGCGATTTGTTCGAACGCGTGGGCGAAGTGTTCCGGCGCTGATCAGCGCATCGCAACGGTCATTCACCACATCGGCGGCGAAAGCCGCCGATGTTATTTTCAGGACTCCGTTTTCAGGATGCTGCCTTCGGTATCCAGTGTTCGGCACGCGATACGATTCGCGCGAAACGGCCGTTAAGGCGCAAAACGCCAGATCATACCGAGCGTGAATTCGCGCCCGGACGCCGGCTCGAAAAATCGGCCATTGGCCTCGTTGACGATCACCGAGCCGACTTGCGCGCGGTCGGAAAGATGATCGATGCGCGCATACACGCGCCAATGCGCATTCGCGCGCGGCATCCACTCGCCTCGCCATGCGAAACGCGCGTGGCCCGCAGCCGCATCGCTATTGCGATCGTCGACCGCGATCGCGCCGAGTACGCGCGCTTCGAATGCGCTGGTCCAACGCGTATCGCGCGAACGCCATGCCAATTCGGCGAATAAATCTGCATGCGGAATACCAGGAATACGCGCACCGGCCTCGACCTCGCGCACCACAATCTGCGTGCCTGTAGCGACACGGAAGCTATAGTCCTCGACGAAGCGCGCATCGATCCAACTGGCGGCGAGCGCATATCGCCAATGTTCGGATAAAGCACCGGACGCACCGACTTCCAAACCGATGCGTCGTGTCGCACCGGCATTGGCGAAACTGGCGCGACCGCCGCGACTGAGCGCCGGCACGATCTCGTCGCGGCCATCGATACGATACAAAGCGATCTCGGCGCGATGCCTATCGTCGCTAGAGCGCCAGCGTCCGCCGATTTCCCAAGCGTCGCTACGCGCGTTGCGTAACTCGCGATTGAAGCCCGCCCCGCCATCCGGGCGATACGCCGACTCGACGAGCGTCGGCGATTCGAAACCGCGCCCTCGACTGGCGTACAGCTCTCCGTGCGCGAACGCGCGCGCGATACCGAGCGACCATGCATCGCTGGTTTCGCGGCGGGCGCCGCTATCGTCGCCGTTTTCCAAATAACGATCATCGCTCTCGACATGCAGCCAGGAGCGTCGTGCGCCGACTAGCGCGGTCCAGTGCGGTGCGATTTCGGCGTCGGCGATCGCGAACGCATCGAATGCATCGACGCGATTACGCTCGTCGCGGCGCAGCCGACCGCGTACGCCCAGGATCGCGGTCGCTGGGTCGCTGCCGATGAAATTCTCGAAGCCGAGGCGATCTTCACGCAATGCGTGCGCCTCCATGCCGATCGCGAGACTGCCGCGCCCACCACGCCAACGACGCCCCACGTCCATACCTGTGCTATCTCGATGCAGATCGATCACGCCACCGGCGCTACTCGTTGCGCGCTGCGCGACGATCGGAACCGCGAGGAATTGTTCGATCGCGCGTCGCCCACCGTATGCACCTAGCCACCATTCGCCGTCCGCGTCCGTGCGCTGCCAGCGCAGTCCGAGCTGATCCTCGGCAACGGTTTTTCTGGTATCGAATTGAGCCGCCACAGGATCGGTCGCGAACGGGTCGCGGCGATACGTCGCGCGATCGATACCGAGCGGATCCTGCGCCAGCGGTTGCCGCAGCGCATTGACCACCAAACGCAGCGAATCGCCTTCGCGCGGCATCCATGCGGCCACGGCATTGAATTGCTCCCGGCGTGCGGCGCTGTGATCGCGTGCGCCGTCGGTCGCGAACACGCTCGCGCCTGCGCGCAAACGCCAGATATCATGATTCTCGGGCGAAGCGACATCCGCACGCACGGCGATACGATGCGCACCGCGACTGCCGATCCAGGCATCGGTCTCGAAACCCGATGTCTCTGCCAGCGCCGTATGCCCGACGATCGCACCGCCCGCTGCATTGCCATACAACAATGCCAGGGGCCCGCGTATCACTTCGACGCGATCCAACGACGATAAGGGAAACGCAGCAGCCTGCCCTTGCCCGTCCGCCGCACTGGCGGGAATGCCATCGACGACCAAACGAATGCCACGAATGCCGAAGGTCGAACGCGCACCGTAACCGCGCGATTGGATTTGCAGATCCTGCGCGTAGTTCTGGCGATCGAGTGCGGTGAATCCAGGCACGCGTTGCAGCGATTCGGACAAATTCACCTGCCGCTGTCCGTCGCGGAGCGTGCTGGTGTCGATCGCAGAAACGGATGCCGGCAATTCATCGAGCGTACGTCTTGCGCCAACGACATGAACGGTATCGAGCATGTCTGCCGTTGCGGGTGGTGGCGGGCGCGCGGAATCGACATCCACGTCCTGGGCGTGCGCCCGCAACGCGATCGCGCAACACAAGGCCAGCAATTGAAAACGGCGTGCGGACATGGGCCGATTCTCACACATGTCCGCCGCCGAGCGTGCCGCCGACCGCTCGCCGGACGGGGCACAAGCAGGCTATTTTTCAATAGCCCGCGAGAACGATCGCTACAACTGGGCGATACCGTCGACGATCGCCGATGCGTAGGCCGACGTCGCCGCCCCGCTCTGCAAAACCTCGCCGTAATTCCAAACGAAGCCGCCGACGATCCCCTGCGACATGTCCTGATCGTTCGCGAATGTCGATTGCAGCGCGGCAGGAGGCGTCTGCTGCGCGTCGTATCCCGGCACGACGAATGCCGATGGATTCGCGACCCCCAACGGCGAGGTGGATTGCTGCAGATAACCGACCCATTGCGACTGGGTGTTACTCGCGCCGCCGTCGTAGCACTGCAGATTCATCGTGCTGACCAGTTGCCGGTGATTGCTGGCGTAGATCTTCGACAAACAGCCGAGCCAGAAATCCTCGGCCGTGTACGGGCAAAAGGTGGTCGTCAGCCCGATCGCGTCCAGCATGCCTGCCAATTGCACGATGGTGTCGGTGTAGTAATCGTAGTCGTGCGAATACGGGGCGGGCGATGAATTGGCTTCGAGATCGATATCGATGCCGTCGATCGACAACGCATTCTTCAACGCGAGGAAATTCTGATAGAGCGGATTCGTCGCGCCTGTCCCGTAGTGCGCGATCAGGTTCTTCATGTTCACGAAATCGCTCTCGCAACTCCACCCGCCTACCGAAAACAGCAATTGAGTCACGTTGCCGGAGGCTTTCAGCGTGGCGATCAGGCCGGGCAACTCGCTGAACCCGCTCTGCAACTGCCCACCGGACACGAGCGCAGCACCATCGTTGTAAGCGAAATCGCCGTTGTCGCGAACGTGCAGCGCCCAAAACACGCCGACGGTCATACCGGAGCTGCCGATATCGCTGGCGTAACCCTGCAATTGCGCGAGCGTGGGATTGGTCGTCGGCCCAGGATTCTGGGTATCGAAATTATTGATGTAGACGGTGATCTTTTGCGAGCTTGTCATGCGTATATCCTCCTTGAAGTAGGCCATGGACTTCTGTATTGCCACGGCAATCTAACATCACATCCACCCGTAGCATGCGATTCGCCCTGTACGACGAAAATCTTGCCGCTCATTCTTGGCCGATCGCCTTGCCGTGCCGTCGCACGCATAAAAAAAGCGGGCCGAAGCCCGCTTTTTTCAAACATCAACAGATGTAGGCGATGAGTCTTTCGCTCAGCCTTCGCCTTCTTCGACCGCCTTCATCGACAGGCGGATGCGGCCCTGCTTGTCGACTTCCAGCACCTTGACCTTGACGATATCGCCTTCCTTGAGCACGTCGCTGACTTTCTCGACGCGATCGTTGGAGATCTGCGACACGTGGACCAAACCGTCCTTGCCGGGGGAGATGGTGACGAACGCACCGAAATCCATCAGCTTGGCGACCTTGCCTTCGTAGATGCGGCCCGGCTCGACGTCGGAGGTGATCTGCTCGATCCGCGACTTGGCGGCCTGGCCGGCAGCGGCGCTGACCGACGCGATGGTGATCGTGCCGTCGTCCTGGATGTCGATCTGAGTGCCGGTTTCCTTGGTGATCGCCTGGATCACCGAACCGCCCTTGCCGATCACTTCGCGGATCTTGTCGGGGTGGATCTTGATGGTGATCAGACGCGGCGCGTACTCGGACAGTTCGGCGCGCGGCGCGGTCATGCGCATGGGCCATTTCGCCGAGGATATGCAGACGACCCTGCTTGGCCTGAGCCAGCGCGGTCTTCATGATCTCTTCGGTGATGCCCTGGATCTTGATGTCCATCTGCAGCGCGGAGACGCCCTTCTCGGTGCCGGCGACCTTGAAATCCATGTCGCCGAGATGGTCTTCGTCGCCGAGGATGTCGGACAGCACCACGAAGTCGTCGCCTTCCTTCACCAGACCCATCGCGATACCCGCGACCGGTGCCTTGATCGGCACGCCGGCATCCATCAGCGCCAGCGAGCTACCGCAGACCGAGGCCATCGAGGACGAACCGTTCGACTCGGTGATTTCGGACACGACGCGGATGGTGTACGGGAAGGCTTCCATCGTCGGCATCACCGCGAGCACGCCGCGCTTGGCGAGACGGCCGTGGCCGATTTCGCGACGCTTCGGGCCCATCATGCGGCCGGCTTCACCGACCGAATAGGGCGGGAAGTTGTAATGGAACAGGAAGTGTTCCTTGTACTCGCCGCCGACGGCATCGATGACCTGGCCGTCGCGCGCGGTGCCGAGGGTGACCGCGACGATCGCCTGGGTCTCGCCACGGGTGAACAGCGAGGAGCCGTGAACGCGCGGCAGCACCGTCGACCTTCGAGGTGATCGGACGCACGGTGTCGAGCGCGCGACCATCGATGCGGATCTTGGTGCTCAGCACCGCGTTGCGCAGGGTCTGGTATTCGAGTTCGCGCGAATTCCTTCGAGGCTTCGGCGGCGTTCCAGCCGTTGGCTTCGATCTGCGCGGCCAGCGAGGCCATCACGTCTTTCTTCAGCGCCGAGATCGCGTCTTTGCGCTCGAGCTTGTCGCGCACCTGGAAGGCGGCGCCGAGACGATCGCCGACCGCGGCCTTGATCGCACCGATCATGCGCGTCGTTCTTGGCCGGGCGCCTGCCAATTCCACTTCGGCTTGCCGGCTTCGGCGACGAGTTCGTTGATGGTGTCGATCGCGATCTGCATCTGCTGATGGCCGAACATCACCGCGCCGAGCATCACGTCTTCCGACAGTTCCTTCGCTTCGGACTCGACCATCAGCACCGCGCTCTTGGTGCCGGCGACGACGAGTTCGAGTTCGCTGTCGACCAGTTCGGTCGTGCTCGGATTGAGAATGTACTGGCCGTTCTTGTAACCGACCTTGGCGGCGCCGATCGGGCCGTCGAACGGGGCGCCGGTCAGCGCCATCGCGGCGGACGCGCCGATCAGGGCCAGGATGTCGCCATCGACTTCCGGGTTCAACGACATCACGGTGGCGATGATCTGCACTTCGTTCTTGAAGTCTTCCGGGAACAGCGGACGGATCGGACGGTCGATCAGGCGCGAGGTCAGCGTTTCCTTTTCGGTCTGCGCGGCCTTCGCGCTTGAAGAAGCCACCCGGGATACGGCCACCGGCGTAGAACTTTTCCTGGTAGTCGACGGTGAGCGGGAAGAAATCCTGCCCTTCGCGCGCGGTCTTGGCGGCGACGGCCGTCACCAGCACGACGGTGCCTTCGGCCGACACCATCACTGCGCCGCCGGCCTGGCGGGCGATTTCACCGGTCTCGAGCACCACGGTGTGCTTGCCGTACTGGAAACGCTTGGTCACTTTTGCCACGTTGGAATGTCCTCGAGAATCTTGTCGATGAACCGAGCGAAGCCCCTGCCCCGTGCGGGTGGCCGCGCGCTGCGGCCGTGAAGCGATAACGATGGGGCTGTGGAACGCTCTCCATCGGTAGAACAACGATCTGCGGAGCGAATATTTTTGAAGCGGGTATTTCTTACAGCGAGTACTTTTCGAGCAGATGTTTTTGCTGCTAAGAATCGTTTGAACAATCGTCTTTGGAAAAGCGGCGCCGAGACGACAACGGCTCTCGTCTCCAAAAACGAAACCGCGGCGCATTGCTGCGCCGCGGCGGGTCTGAGACTTAGCGACGCAGACCGAGTTTTTCGATCAGTGCCTTGTAGCGAGTCGGCATCCTTACGGTGCAGGTAGTCGAGCAAGCTGCGACGACGATTGACCATCTTCAGCAAACCACGACGGCTGTGGTGGTCCTGCTTGTGAACTTTGAAGTGCTCGGTGAGATGGGTGATGCGAGCGGTGAGCAATGCGACCTGGACTTCCGGCGAACCGGTGTCGTTGTCGCCGCGCTTGTGCGCTTCGATGATCGGGGCTGGAATCGATGGACATGTGAAAGCCTCGTAGACGCGGGAACGGCAGGAACGTCGCGCGGATAACGGCCTGTTCGGCGAGTCGTCCGCGGCGCACCGCCTGGGCCGCCGTGAAAGTGAGTGATGAGCCGGCCAGGGAAGCCCCCTGGAAAGCCGCGAAATTATAGCCTGTGCCCTGGCCCCCAACAAGGCAACACCCGTACAAGCTCGATCGGCGGTTCGATTCAGGCCTTGCCCAGCCGCCAGCGGCGGCAATGCGGCCGTTCAGTTCTCGGATTCGGCGGGCGCGGCACGGCTGCGCGCTTGCTGCAATGCCTGAACTAAGCCCTCCATTTTCCCGTTGAGCGCCAGTCGCCAACCGGCCGTGGTCTTGTTCATGGTTACGACCTCCATCTTGGTGATCGAAAGCCCCATCGCGGCGGCCTTGCTGCGCACCACCATGTGCATGAGGTCCGGCCCCTCGGCGACGCCGCCGAGCACGTCCTGGCCCTCCAAGCGACCGCCTGAGGCCTGCATCATGCTGCCGACGATGCCGGCGAAGAATTCTTGATCGCTCTTGGTCTTCAGCGATTCGGGTGTCGCGTCCGCGCCGAAGAACAGCACCAGTAGGCCATCGCTCACGCTGTTGTCGCCGGTGGCGTCCAGAATCGGCATCAACATCTCGCGAAGTTGCTTCAACGCCGCCGGGTCGAAGGTCTCGGCCGTACCTGCCCAATCGTTCGCTTGCATCCGGCGGTACGACTCGCGCAGCACCGTTTCCGGCGTGTCGGTGACGGTGAGATCGGCCGCGAAAGACGACGCGGCCGCGAAGATCGACGATAAGACCAGAACTACAGCTGCGAAACGGCGACGAGGTGCGAGCGTCATCTGGATGTCCTTTATGCGGTATGCGAAACGAATATGCGCTGCGGAAGCAACATGCCCTCTTCGTCGATGTGCGCCAAACCGTGGGCGCGACCGACGCTGTCGAAGACGGCGCAAGGGCCGGAGGCTTGCGATACGAGTTTGAGACGCTGGCCTTGCAAGAAACGACGAACCGCCTCCGTGCCGAGATCGATCCGGCGGTAACCGACCAAGCCCACTTCCAGCGGCAACAAACAGGCATCGAGGCTGCGCTCGTCGCGTTCCGCTAACGCTTGCAGGGCTTCGAAGGTCCACATCCGCGGGTCGCGAAACGGATCGACCCACAGCCGACGCAGTTCGGCGACATGCGCACCGCAGCCCAATACCTCGCCCAGATCGCGCACTAAGCTGCGGACGTAGGTGCCGGACCCGCATTCCACATGCAACCGCAGCAGCGGCTCATCGCCGTCTAAAAGATCGGCCTCGGATCGCAAATCGAAGCGGTGAACCTCGACTTCGCGCGTTTCGATTTCGACCGTCTCGCCGCGCCGCGCTTTGGCGTAAAGCGGCTCACCGCCGCGCTTAAGCGCGGAATAGATCGGCGGGCGCTGTTGTATACGGCCTGTCAAACCGCGTAAGGCCGCATCGATCGTTTCGATATCGTAACGACCGACCGGACGCTCGATCAAAGGCTGTCCTTCTGCATCGTCGGTATCGGTCACGATACCCAAACGCGCGACGGTGTCGTACGCCTTGCGCGCACCGAGCAGGCCGCCGGCGATCTTGGTCGCTTCGCCGAAGCACACCGGCAGCAAGCCGGTGGCGAGCGGATCGAGGCTACCGGTATGCCCAGCCTTCTCCGCACGGAACAAATGCCGCACGCGCTGCAAGGCCTGATTCGAGCTCAGCCCCTGCGGCTTGTCGAGCAGCAGAATGCCGTCGAGTTTGCGGAAATTTTTCTTAGAGGCCTGGGCCATTCGGAAGATGATATGCCTATCGGCAGTGGATAGGGCGCGCCTCGGCACACCGGCTCTTTCCAGGCAACGATGCGCCAATGCGCACCCGATCACTCTGAGTCGAGAGCGCCAGGGTCGAGATCGTCAGGGTCGACATCGTCGGTATCGAGGTCGCGTAGCAGATTGTCGATGCGCTCGCCGCGATCGACCGAATCGTCGTACTGGAAATGTAGCTCAGGCGTGTGCCGCATCTTCACGGCACGGGACAATTCGTGCCGGATTTCCGGCGCGAGTTCCTTCAAGCCTTTCAAGGCTTCTTTCGAGCGCTCGCCCTGCAGCGCGGTGAAGAACACCTTGGCATGCGCCATATCGCGGGTCACTTCGACATCGGAGACGCTGACCGAGGGCAGCCCGTATTCGCGCACGATGGCATGCACGATCGTGCCCAACTCGCGACGGAGTTGGGCAGAAACGCGATCGGTACGATGGAACGATTTCTTCGGCATCAGTGCATTCGCGTCGAGGCGTCGAGATTACAGCGTGCGCTGCACTTCGATACGCTCGAAGCACTCGATCTGGTCGCCCGGTTTGACGTCGTTGTAGGCCTTCACGCCGATGCCGCATTCGGTGCCGTTACGGACTTCGTCGACGTTTTCCTTGAAGCGACGCAGCGATTCGAGTTCGCCTTCGAAGATGACCGTATTGTCGCGCAGCACGCGGATCGGCTTGTTGCGCTTGACCACGCCCTCGATGACCATCGAGCCGGCGATGGCGCCGAACTTCGAGCTGCGGAACACGTCGCGGACTTCGGCCGTGCCGATGATCTCTTCGCGAATCTCCACGCCGAGCAGACCCGACGCGACCTGTTTCACCTGATCGATCACGTCGTAAATGATGGAGAAATAGCGCAAGTCGAGAGCCATTGGCGTCGATCACCTTGCGCGCCGAAGCATCGGCTCGGACGTTGAAGCCGATGATGGTGGCCTTCGCCGCGAGCGCCGAGTTGGCGTCGGATTCGGTGATGCCGCCCACGCCCGATACGATCATATTGATGCGGATCTGGTCGTTCGACAGACCGACCAACGCTTGACGCAACGCTTCGGCCGAACCCTGCACGTCCGCCTTGACGACGAGATTGAGACTGAGCTGAGAACCGCCCTGCCCCATCTGCGCCATGATGTCTTCCATCCGGTTGCCCGCCTGGGCGACCAAGCGCGATTCGCGACGCTTGGTATCGCGCTGCTGCGCGACTTCCTTCGCGAGACGCTCGTCGGCGACCACCACGAAATCGTCGCCGGCATCGGGCACGCCCGAAAGACCGAGCACCTGCACCGGGATCGACGGGCCCGCGTTCTGCACTTGGGTGCCGGTTTCGTCGAACAGCGCACGGACACGGCCGTACTGCACGCCGCAGACGAGATAATCGCCCTTCTGCAGCAGACCTTCCTGTACCAGCACCGTCGCGACCGGGCCGCGGCCCTTGTCGAGCGCGGATTCGATGACCACGCCAGTGGCGCGACCCTGCGCAACCGCCTTGAGCTCCAGCACTTCGGCCTGCAGCAAAATCGCGTCGAGCAGTTCGTCGACGCCTTGACCGGTCTTGGCCGAGACCTCGATGAACTGCGTCTCGCCGCCGAATTCTTCCGCCACGATGCCATGCGTGAGCAGATCGTTCTTCACGCGCAACGGATCGGCACCGGATTTATCGATCTTGTTGACCGCGACCACCAACTGCACGCCAGCGGCCTTCGCATGCTGCACGGCTTCGATCGTCTGCGGCATCACGCCGTCGTCGGCGGCGACCACAAGGATCACGATATCGGTGAGCTTAGCGCCACGGGCACGCATCGCCGTAAACGCGGCGTGGCCCGGGGTATCGAGGAAACTGATCACACCCTTCGGCGTTTCGACGTGATACGCGCCGATGTGCTGGGTGATGCCACCGGCTTCGCCCGCCGCGACCTTGGTGCGGCGGATGTAGTCGAGCAACGACGTCTTGCCGTGATCGACATGGCCCATGATCGTGACCACCGGCGGACGCGGAGTCTTCTCGCCCTGCTGGCCTTCGATATGCGCCAGCAGCTCGGTCTCGGCGTCGTCGCTCGCGGCTCGCACGGCCATGTGACCGAGCTCTTCGATCACCAGCGCCGCAGTGTCGTGATCGATCGTCTGGGTGATCGTGGCCATCACGCCCATCTTGAACAACGCTTTGACCACATCACCGCCCTTGAGCGCGAGCTTCTGCGCCAGATCGGACACGGTGATGGCATCGCCGATGGCGATCTCGCGCACGACTTTCTCCGTAGGGCGGGTGAAGCCGTGTTGGCCGCCGCCGCTGCGGCTCTGTTCGAGCTGGCGCTTGGGCTTAGGTTTGTTTCGTGCGCTGGAGCGGCGCTCGCGGTCGGAAGGCGTGAGATGCAACTGACCGGCGAAACGCGCGGTGGTGTCGTCGTCTTCGACATCGGCGACCATGACGTGCGAGCCGCGATTGGGCTTCGCCTTGTGGCCGCTGCGGTCGTCGGCGCGCGGCGCCTCGGTACGCGCCGGTTTGGCGTGGCCATGAGGCCCGGTTTTGGGTCGTGCCGTCGTCGTGGTGGTCGTGGCATCGCTATCGCTAGCGCTCGTCGCCGTTGCGGCAGCCGCTTCGGCTTCAGCGCGTACGCGCGCGGCGATCTCATCGGCTTTGCGCTTGCGCTCGGCCGCTTCCTCGGCGCGATTGCGATCCGCTTCGGCGAGACGTTCTTGTTCTTCGCGATTGCGCTGGCGCGATTCTTCGAGCTTGCGCAGGATGTCCGTGCGCTCGTCGTCGCCGCCTTGCGCACCTGTGGCGCTGCCGTCCGCCGGCTTGACCAGGGTGACTTTCTTACGCACGACCACGTCGACCGTCGTCTTGTGCTTGCCGCCGCCGACAGTGATTTCCTGTTTGCGGTTGCGGTTGAGCGTGATCTTCTTCGGCGCGGCCGAATCTTCGGCCGTGGTCTCGCTCTTTCCGTGCGACCGCTTCAGGAATCCGAGCAGCTTCAGCTTCTCGGCGCTGGTCACGGTCTGATCGGGACCGCTGAAGGTCATACCGGCCTCGGCCAGTTGCTCCAGCAATTTCTCGACCGGCGTATTGACCAGTTCGGCGAGCTTTCGAATAGTGGTTTGCTGCGACATTCGGTGTCCGTATCTAATGGTGCGACGAACGCCGCACGCGTGATGACTCTAGTTTACTGCGCTGGCGATGCCTCATGACCGAGAAGACCGATGCGGACATCTCGTCCGGCCTCGACCCAACCCTGGGGCCTCGCTACCGACATCGGCGATGAGCGGTTCATCCGAACCTGACTCAGCGCCCGACGGCGGCTTCCACCCTTCGAAGACCGACCAACGCGGCCGGTCTTCGAGATTACAGACCCGATGCCCGAAGACATCCGGTCGCAATCGTCGTTACGCATCCCGCTCCAGACGAGCGATTTCCTCGGCACGTGCGGCCAGGATCAGGGCCGCTGCGCGGGCCTCGTCCACACCGTCGATACCGAATTCGACGACTTCATCCGCCGCCAGCTCGCCTAATTGTTCGACCGTGCATACCCCGTGCGACGCCAAGGCATAAGCGGTTTCGCTGTCCATACCCTCGAGTGCCAGCAAATCGTCGGCCGGCTGATGCTCGTCCAGCTCTTCCTCGACCGCCAGAGCTTCGTTCAGCAAGGCGTCGCGGGCGCGCGAGCGCAGTTCTTCGACGATGTCTTCGTCGAACCCCTCGACCGCCAGCAGTTCGCCGACCGGCACGTAGGCGATTTCCTCGACCGTGCTGAAACCTTCGGCGACCAGGATGCTAGCGATTTCCTCGTCGACTTCGAGCTTGTTCATGAACAACTGACGCGCTGCGATCTGCTCGGCCTCGCTCTTGGCCTGCACCTGATCGGCGGTCATCACGTTCAGTTGCCAACCGGTCAAGCGGCTGGCGAGGCGCACGTTCTGGCCGCCCTTGCCGATGGCCTGGGCCAGACGCTCTTCGGCGACCGCCAGATCCATCGAGTGTTTCTCTTCATCGACGATGATCGACTGCACTTCGGCCGGCGCCATCGCGTTGATCACGAATTGCGCCGGATTGTCGGACCACAACACGATATCGACACGTTCGCCGTTCAATTCGTTCGACACCGCCTGCACGCGCGAACCGCGCATGCCGATGCAGGCGCCGATCGGATCGGTACGGGTGTCGTAGGCGATGACCGCGATCTTGGCGCGGTCGCCCGGGTCGCGGGCGCAGGCCTTGATCTCGACCAGGCCCTGGCCGACTTCCGGCACTTCGAGCTTGAACAGCTCCATCATGAATTCCGGCGCGGCGCGGCTGATGAACAACTGCGGGCCACGCGGCTCGCTGCGCACGTCGAACAGATAGCCGCGAACGCGGTCGCCGGCGCGCACGACATCGCGCGGGATCGCCTTGTCCTTCGGAATGAAGGCCTCGGCGTTGCCGCCCAAATCGACATAGACGTTTCCGCGCTCGACACGCTTGACCACGCCGATCACCAGCTCGCCGACGCGATCCTTCCACGCCGTCCACGACCTGGTTGCGCTCGGCCTCGCGCACGCGCTGCACGATCACCTGCTTCGCGGCCTGCGCGGCGATGCGTCCGAATTCGGGATTCTCGATCTGCTCTTCGATGTAGTCGCCGACTTCCACGCCTTCGACTTCATCGATGGCGTCCATCAAACGGGTCTGGCGATCCGGCGACTCCATCACCACATCGTCGGCGACCACTTCCCAGCGACGGAATGTCTCGTAGCTGCCGTCTTTCGGATTGATCGACACGCGGGTGAGCACGTCCTCGTCGTGATAGCGCTTCTTCGCCGCCGATCGCCAGTGCGGCCTCGAGCGCTTCGATGATGACCGATTCCGGCACGCCCTTTTCATTGGCGACCGCATCCACGACCAAGCAACAGTTCCTTACTCATTCTGTTACGCCTCTAGAACTCTAAGTTCGTGTCTTCGTTCCGCAAAAGCGTCTCTAGGCGCCTTCGCTCGATTCTTTCGTACCGCAGCGAAATCACGCTTCGCTCGGACGCCGTTTGCTCGTTTTCTTACCAACGCTTTTCTTGCCCGGTTTCGATGGGCTTTCCTTCTTGGCCGACGCGAACCCGAGCGCCGCCCAATCCGGTACCAACCGCGCTTTCTCGATGTTCTCGAACATCACCGAAAACGCCTTCGACTCCACTTCGAACTCGATGCGCTCGCCCTCGACCGCAACGATCTTGCCTTGCAGCTTACGACGCCCATCCTGCGGCAGTTTCAGCGTGACCTTCGCTTGTTCGCCGATGAAGCGCGCGAACTGCGCGGCGGTGAACAAGGGGCGGTCAATCCCCGGCGAAGACACTTCCAGCGTGTAGTGACTGCTGATCGGGTCTTCGACATCGAGCTGCGCGGACACTTCACGACTCACCGTCTCGCAATCCTCGATCCCGACCATTCGCGGCGTTTCCGCTGCCGGGTCGATCGCATCGACGGGAATATCGATGTACAGACGCAACATGGCACCGCCCGGCGAAGGCAAATATTCGACGCCGAGCAGTTCGAGACCGAGGGCCTCGATCGTCGGCGATAGCAAAGTCGCGATGTCTGTGGCTTTATCCGCCATGGTCGTGTCGATGTGTCGCGTCGTTCGAGAATCGCGTGAGTCGGGAATGCCTAAACAAAAACGCCGCTGGCTCGCTTGAAGCCATCCGCATTTCGTTCGGGCCGTCGCATTCCGAAAGCCGGAAAAGACGAAGGGGCCACAGGGGCCCCTTGTCCGATACCGCTGGATGTCGGCGTCGAAGCGGAAGCAATCGCTTCGACAAGCCCCGTTTGCCGACTCGCGACTCGCCCATAAAACCGGGCCGCGAATACGAACTGAAACGTGGTAGCGGGGGCAGGATTTGAACCTGCGACCTTCGGGTTATGAGCCCGACGAGCTGCCAGACTGCTCCACCCCGCATCAGGAGCGGAATTATGGCGATCCCGGTCTCCGATTGCAAGTCGCCTGACACAACGATGGAACAGTGAACGCCAGAGTACGGGGAATCACACCATCAACGTGGTGAACGGTCGTCGCGGAGGGCGGCAACTACCGCCGCATGGATGACCGATCGAAACTACGTATCGCGCGTGCTATGCCGATCAGGCGAAAGCCCGCTGGCACCACGCCATGATCGGGCTCCAACTGATTCCGAGCGCGAACAAGGCCAATGCATTGACCGCGAATACCAAACGCAGCGATTTATCCTCGCGTTCGACCATGGGCTCGCCTTCGGCCTCATCGAAGTACATCGCTTTGATCACGCGCAAATAATAGAACGCACCGATCACGGCGAATACGATACCGACGATGACGAGCCAAATTTGACCGCCCTCCCAAGCCGCGCGCAGCACTGCGAGTTTCGACCAGAAGCCGAGAAACGGCGGAACGCCGGCCAGCGAAGCCATGACGCACAGGATCAATCCCGCCATCCATGGATTGCGCGCGTTGAGGCCTTTGTAAGTCGTCGATGCGATCGGCCTCGAACCCTTTTCGGGACATGCATGACGATCGCGCCGAACGCTGCAGCCGACATCAATGCGTAGGAAATCGCGTAGAACATCGCAGCCGCGTAGCCGACTTCGCCGCCGCCGGATAAGCCCATGAACAAAAAGCCGACGTGCGAGATCGTCGAATACGCGAGCATGCGCTTGAGATTCGTCTGCGCCAGCGCGATCAGATTGCCGAGAATCAACGACAAGGCTGCGAGACCTGCGAGCAGCAAACGCCATTGCTCGGCGAGCGGGCCGACGCCGCCTTCGAGTAGGCGATACGCCATCGCGAAGGCCGCCAGCTTCGGCGCGGCGCCGATGAACAACGTGATCGGCGTCGGCGCGCCGTGGTACACGTCCGGCAGCCACATGTGGAACGGCGCGGCGCCGAATTTGAAAGCGATACCAGCGACCATGAAGACCATGCCGGTCAGCAGCATCGGCCCCGTGGTGCTGGCGCTGCGGATCGTGCGACAGTTCGAGCGAGCCGGTCGCGCCGTAGACCAGCGACATGCCGTAAAGCAGCAAGCCTGATGCGAGCGAACCGAGTACGAAATACTTCATCGCCGCTTCAGACGAGGTCGGATTGTCGCGATCGATCGCGACCAGCGCGTACGAACACAGCGCGAGCATTTCGAGACCGAGATAGACCATCACCAGATTGCCGGCGGAGATCAACAGCATCATGCCGGCGGTCGAGAACAGCATCAGCACCGGAATTTCGCTTTTATACAGCCCGCGCTGTTTCAGAAAGTCGTAGCTGTAGATCAACGCCATCGCGCTGACCACGGCGACGAAGAATTTCAGTGCGTCGGCCATCGTGTCGCGAATGAACATGCCGTTGAGCACGGTGCCCTGCCCGCCCGTACCGTTCATCAGCATCGCAGCGACCGCGATCAAGCTGACGACGCTCAGCGCGTGGACCACGCCGCGGCGACGCTCGTTGGTGAACAGATCGAACAGCAACAGCGCGAACGCGGCGCCGACGAGCACCAGTTCCGGCAGCAGCGGCATCAAATCGGCGGTAGTGACGGTGATGGGAATCATTGGTCTCTCAAAGCTTGCTCGCAGCGATTTGGCTGGCGAGTTGGGCGATCGCGGGTTCCATCAGATCGGTCAGCGGCTTGGGATACACGCCGATCAGCAAGCACGCCGATCGCGAAAGTGCCGAGCACGATCCATTCGCGCGGATTGATGTCTTCGAGTTCGGCGACATGCGCATTGCCGATCTCGCCGAACACCACGCGCTTGACCAACCACAGGGTATAAGCCGCGCCGATGATCAGGGTGGTCGCAGCGGTAAAGGCCAGACCCGGATGCGCTTGGAAGCTCGCGAGCACGATCATGAACTCGCCGACGAAACCCGAGGTGCCCGGCAAACCGGAATTGGCCATGCCGAAGAACACGAAGAACGCAGCGAACCACGGCATGACGTTCACGACGCCGCCGTAGTCTTTGATCATGCGGCTATGCATACGGTCGTAGAGCACGCCGACGCAGGAGAACATCGCGCCGGAGATGAAGCCGTGCGAAATCATCTGCACCATCGCGCCCTGCATACCGAGACGCGCGGCTTCCGGATTGCCGGCATCGCGCACCAACATCAACGCGATGAAGGTGCCGAGGGTGACGAAGCCCATGTGCGAGATCGACGAATAGGCGATCAGCTTCTTCATGTCCTCCTGCACCAGTGCGACGAGGCCGATGTAGACCACCGCGATCAAGCTGAGCACGATCACCAGCATCGCGTATTCGTGACTGGCATCGGGCAAGATCGGCAGGCTGAAGCGTAAGAAACCGTAGCCGCCGATCTTCAACATGATCGCCGCCAGGATCACCGAGCCGCCGGTGGGCGCTTCGACGTGCGCATCGGGTAACCAGGTATGCACCGGGAACATCGGCACCTTGACCGCGAACGCGACCAAGAAGGCGAAGAACAACCACATCTGTTCCTTCGCATCGAGCGATACCGCGTAGAAATCGGGCAGCTGCCAACTGCCGGTCTTCAAATACAGATAAATCAGGCCGACCAACATGAACACGGAGCCGAGGAAGGTGTACAAGAAGAACTTCACCGACGCGTAAACGCGCCGTGGGCCGCCCCAGATACCGATGATGATGAACATCGGAATCAGCATGCCTTCGAAGAACGCATAGAACAGCAGCGAATCGACGGCCGAGAACACGCCGATCATCAGGCCTTCGAGAAATAGGAACGCCGCGACATATTGGCTCACGCGTTTCTCGATCGAACTCCAGGCGCCGATCAAGACCAAGGCGGTGGTCAACGTGGTCAGTACGATCAACGCGACCGAGATGCCGTCCGCACCGAGGTGGTACTGGATGTCGTAAGCGGGAATCCATTCGCGTTGCTCGACGAACTGCATCGCCGAGGTGAAATAGTCGAAGTGAACCAGCAGCGGCAGACTGAGCGCGAAGGTGAGCAAGGCGACGCCGAGCGCTAACCAGCGAGCGGTCTGCGCACGTTCGTTGCCGAGCATCAAGGTCAGCGCGCCGCCGAGGATCGGCAGCCAGATCAAGATGCTGAGTAAGGGCCAGGGATGCATCGTGCTTAGGTATCCGTCGTCGGGGTCAGCGCCAGAACTTGATCAGTACAGCCAACAAGCCGATCAAGCCGAGGATCATGGCGAAGGCGTAGTGATAGAGGTAGCCGGTCTGGGTCTTGCGCAGCAGACCTGCGCACAGATCGACGATCCGCGCGCTGCCGTTGACGAAAAAGCCATCGATGACCTTCTCGTCGTGCTTGCGCGATAGCTTGCCCGCGAGCAGACCACCGCCAGCGAAGCCGCCGATCCACAGATCGTCCATGCCGTATTTGTTGTTGAGGATGCGCGCGATGAGCTTGGCTGGTCCGAACGCAGCGACTTTGCCGGGCAATTCCGGCTTCCACCAGTACATCAAGGTGGCGAGCAGGAAGCCGCCGAACGCGAGCCAGAATGCCGGTGCTTTGAAGCCGTGCAAGGCGAACGCGACAGCGCCATGGAACTCTTCTTTCAACGCCGCCATCACATCGTGCTGCGGCAGCACATCGATGGCGCCGAGGAAGAACGGTGCGACCTCATGATGACCACTGGTATCGGTACCGAACAGCATCGGGCCGACGGTGAAGAAACCGATGAGAATCGACGGGATCGCCAGCAGAATCAGCGGCAGCGTCACCACCCACGGGCGACTCATGCGGCTCGTGCGCGACCATGGCCGTGATCGTCATGCGCGTCGGAATGATGAGCGTCTGCATGATGCGCATCATGTGCATCGTGCATCCGTGTCATGGCATGCGCGTGATCGACATGCGCATGGCGGAAGCGCTCTTCGCCGAAGTACGTCATGTACAACAATCGGAAACTGTAGAACGAAGTCACGAACGCGCCGAGCAACACGGCCCAGTAACCGTAGGTCGCGACCCAGCTGTGCGACTCGTGCGCATGATGCGCGGCAGCCTCGATGATCGTGTCCTTCGAGTAGAAACCGCTGAAGAATGGCGTGCCGACCAAAGCCAGCGTGCCGATGCACACTGGTCCAGAAGGTGATCGGCATGTACTTGCGCAGGCCGCCCATCTTGCGCATGTCCTGCTCGTGGTGCATACCGATGATCACCGAGCCGGCCGCCAGGAACAGCAGCGCCTTGAAGAACGCATGCGTCATCAAGTGATAGACCGCCGCCGAGTACGCCGACACGCCCAGCGCCACCGTCATGTAACCGAGCTGCGACAGCGTGGAATACGCGACCACGCGCTTGATGTCGTTCTGGACGATACCGATCAAGCCGGTGAAGAACGCGGTGGTCGCGCCGATGAACAGGACGAAGTTGCAGCGCGGTCTCCGACAACTCGAACAGCGGCGACATGCGCGCGACCATGAAGATGCCGGCGGTCACCATCGTCGCGGCATGAATCAGCGCCGAGATCGGGGTCGGGCCTTCCATCGAGTCCGGCAACCACACGTGCAGCGGCACCTGCGCGGACTTGCCCATCGCGCCGATGAACAGGCAGATGCAGATCAGCGTCGCGACCGACCACTCGTAGCCCGCGATGATCTGCACGGTCTGATCGCCGCCGATGGTGCGAGCCGGCATTCGCGAATACGGTCGCGTAGTCGAGCGTACCGAACCAGTACAACACGCCGGCGATGCCGAGCAGGAAGCCGAAGTCGCCGACGCGATTGACCAGGAAGGCCTTGAGGTTGGCGAAGATCGCGCTCGGCCGCTTGAACCAGAAGCCGATCAGCAGGTACGACACCAGACCCACCGCTTCCCAGCCGAAGAACAGCTGCAGGAAGTTGTTGCTCATCACCAGCATCAGCATCGAGAACGTGAACAAGCGGATGTAGCTGAAGAAGCGCTGGTAGCCGGGGTCTTCGGCCATGTAACCGATGGTGTAGATATGCACCAGCAGCGACACGAAGGTCACCACGACCATCATCATCGCGGTCAGCTTGTCGATCATGAAACCGACGTGAGCGTCGTAGCCGGCGACATCGAAGAAGGTGTAGAGGTTCTCGTTGAACGGCGACGCGCCCTGCAGACAGCTGCCACAGCACGTAGCACGACAGCGCGCAGCTCGTCGCGACGCCGAGGATGGTGACGCTGTGCGCACCGGCGCGACCGATCCGGCGACCGAACAGGCCGGCGAGGATCGCGCCGAGCAAGGGCGCGAGGACGACCGCGAGCAGGATGGGCTTGGTGATTACGTATTCCATGCCGGGGCCGTCAGCCTTTGAGGGTGTCGAGTTCGGTCACGTTGATCGTGCGCCGATTGCGGAACAGCGTGACCAGGATGGCCAGGCCGATCGCGGCCTCGGCAGCGGCCACGGTCAGGATGAAGAACACGAAGATCTGTCCGGCGGCGTCGCCGAGATGGCGCGAGAACGCGACGAAGTTGATGTTGACGCTGAGCAGCATCAGCTCGATCGACATCAGCAGCATGATGACGTTCTTCCGGTTGAGGAAGATGCCGGCGACGCTGATGCAGAACAGCGCGGCGCCGAGCGCGAGGTAGTGACCGAGGGCAAGCGAACCCATCACGATTTCATCTCCTCGGACGCGACCGCCGATGTCTCAGGTGCGTCCATCGCGTCGACCGGAACGTGTCGCATCCATCTTCACCATGCGGATGCGATCCTGCGCGCGAACGCGCGACTGCTCGGCCGGATCCTGATGCTTGGTGCCGACACGGCGACGCAGGGTCAGCATCACCGCGGCGATCACCGCGATGGTCAG
The DNA here is from genome assembly GCA_963783035.1 of uncultured Gammaproteobacteria bacterium. Lineage (GTDB taxonomy): Bacteria > Pseudomonadota > Gammaproteobacteria > Xanthomonadales > Xanthomonadaceae > Lysobacter_I. The sequence goes on along the minus strand of CAWAMC010000003.1, from coordinate 350,456 downwards.
GATCACCGCAGCGACCTCGAACGGCAGCATGAAATCGGTGAACAGCGCGCGCGCGAGCCACGTCCGTATTCGATAAGCCCGCCGCTTCGGCCGGATCTTGGCCGAACGCGTTCGTCGAACCCAGCCTTCACGCCGATCAGGGTGAGCATCTCCACCAGCATCACCACCGCGACCAGCAAGCCCGACCGGCAGATAGCGCACGAAGCCTTCGCGCATCGGCGCAGTGTCGATGTCGAGCATCATCACCACGAACAGGAACAGCACCATCACCGCGCCGACGTAGACCAGGATCAGCGCCACGCCGAGGAACTCGGCGCCGGCGAGGATCCAGGTGCAGGCGACGGTAGAAGAAGGTCAGCACGAGGCACAGCGCCGCATGCACCGGATTGCGCACGGTGATCACGCCGCCCGCGGCGACGACCGCGACGGTGGCGAATACCATGAAGCGAGGGTGGTGAAATCCACGGGGTCCTCAGCGGTCGTTCTATCGGATCGTGCTCAGCGGAACGGAGCGTCGGCGGCGCGGCGTTCGGCGATCTCTTCCTCCAGACGGTCGCCGATGGCCAGCAGCTGCGGCTTGGTCACGATGTTCTCGCCGCGCTTCTCGAAGTGGTACTCGTGGACATGGGTTTCCACGATCGAGTCCACCGGGCAGGATTCCTCGCAGAACCCGCAGTAGATGCACTTGAACAGATCGATGTCGTAGCGCGTGGTGCGGCGGGTGCCGTCGGCGCGCTGCTCCGAATCGATGGTGATCGCCAGCGCCGGGCACACCGCTTCGCACAGCTTGCAGGCGATGCAGCGCTCTTCGCCGTTCGGATAGCGACGCAGCGCGTGCAGGCCGCGGAAACGCGGCGACTGCGGGGTCTTTTCCATCGGGTACATCAGCGTGTACTTCGGCGGAACAGATACTTCAAGGTCAGCCACAGGCCCTGGAACAGTTCCAGCAGCAGCAGGCTCTTGAGATAGGACATTACCTTGCTCATCACTGCCCCGCCTCGAACACGCCGAAGTACACCAGCAACGCGGTCACGAAGATCCAGGCGATGGTGATCGGGAATGAAGACCTTCCAACCCAGGCGCATGATCTGGTCGTAGCGGTAGCGCGGGAACGAAGCGCGGAACCAGATGAAGCAGGCTGGCGAAGAAGAACACCTTCAGCAGCAGCCACGGCCAACCGCCCTTCCAGATCCAGTCGACCCACGGCGACACGTCGCCGACGATCCAGCCCTGCAGCGGGCTGAGCCAGCCGCCGAGGAAGAACAGCGCGGTCAGGAAGCTGACCAGGATCATGTTGGCGTATTCGGCCAGGAAGAACAGCGAGAACTGCGAACCCGAATACTCGACCATGTGACCGGCGACGATTTCCGACTCGCCTTCGACCACGTCGAACGGCGCGCGATTGGTTTCGGCCACGCCGGAGACGAAATACACCACGAACAGCGGCAGCAGCGGCAGCCAGAACCACTCGAACAAACCGGCATTGCCGCCGACTGCGCGATGACGATGTCGGTCAGGTTCAGGCTGCCGGCGGCCATCAGCACGCCGACCAGGGCGAAGCCCATCGCGATCTCGTAGCGACACCACCTGCGCGGCGGAACGCATCGCGCCGAGGAACGCATACTTCGAGTTCGATGCCCAGCCGGCGAGGATCACGCCGTACACGCCCAGCGAGGTCATCGCCAGCAGGTACAACAGACCGGCATTCGCATTCGACAGCACCACGCTGCGCGTCGAACGGCACCACCGCCCACGCGGCGAACGCCGGCACCAGCGCGATCATCGGTGCGAGGATGAACAGAAGGTTTATTCGCGCTGCTCGGCTGGATCACTTCCTTGAACAGCAGTTTGAAGACGTCGGCGAAGGCCTGGAGGATGCCCCAGCCGACATACATCGGCCCGTGACGGACATGCATCCAGCCGATGAGCTTGCGTTCCCAGACCACGTAGAACGCGACGCGTGACGATCACCGGCATCGCGATCGCGAGGACTCTTCAACACGATCCACGCCAGCGCGCCCGTGGTGCCGAAAGCGAGCAGCCAGTCGCGCAGCGAGTCGAACAGCATGTTCATGCGTCGGTCATGCGCTGCGACGCCGGACGCGACCGGCGCCGAGCGCGGCGGTCGCGCCATAACCGGATTCGACCCACACGCGTGCCGCGCGCGACGCGGTCGTCGACCACGACCTGCAGCGTCGCGGTGCCGATACCGTTGCCGACCTTCGCCATCGCGCCCTCCGCGAGCGACAGCGGCAGCCGCATCGGCGGAGTGCAGCACGATGCGCGGACCGGCATTGAGCGGATGCGCCTGCAATGCAGCGGCGCGACGCGTACGACGCGCATCGACGCGATAGATCGCAGGCGAGACCGCGAATTCGAGGCCCTCGCCCACCGCAGCCTGCGCTTTCGACACGGCGACGTTGACGCTACGGGTGTCGAGGCGTCGCACGCAGGCCGGCGAGATCGGTGAAATCGAAGCCGGTCGCATCGAGTTCGCCGCCGAGCGCGCGCAACACGCGCCAACCCGGACGCGCATCGCCCGGCAACTTGCCGCCGGCGATCGCACGTTGATCGCGACCATCGAGATTGGTCAGCGTCGCATCGATTTCGGGCAACGCGCCGATCGGCAGGATCACGTCGGCGACGGCGCGCGTCGAACGGCAGGCGAACTGACTGAACGCAACGACCTTCGCCGCACCGAGCGCCTTCAGCGCACGCGCTTGATCGGCGAAATCCAGGCCCGGCTCGATGCCGTAGATCACATAAGCCTTGCGCGCGTCGGCGAGCATCGCCTGCGCATCGCGCGCGCTCGGCAACACGCCGTAGCGCGTCAGACCCAGTGCATTCGCGCCTTGCGGGATGCGGCAGATGGCTGCGCTATTGGCAGCAGCGAAATCGGCAGCGGCCTTGCGGATCGCAGCGGCATGGATCGATTCTCGGCGACGGCGCCGACGATCACGCGACGTGCGCGCGCGGCGCCATCGAGCTTGAGGCCGGCGAGCGTCGCCGCGAGCTGCGACGGCGGCACGATCGATTTCGATGCGAGCTTGAAAGTCACATCGAAATCGACCGGATTGACACGTGGATCTTCGCGCCGCGTTTCGCCGCCTTGTGCAGGCGCTGATGCAGCAACGGCACTTCATGGCGCAGGTTCGAGCCGACGATGACGATGGCATCGGCGGTTTCGATATCGGCGACCGGCATGCCGAACGCTGTCGGCGATCGCGCCATCGGACAGATCGTGCTGGGCGATGCGGTGATCGAGATTGCCGGTGCCCAGCGCATCGGCCAGGCGGGCCAGCAAGCGCGCCCTCTTCGTTCGAGGTGGCCGGATGCACCAGCATGCCGAGATCGTCGCCGCGGTTCGCGCGCAGGATCTCGCGCGGCCTTGGCCAGCGCTTCGTCCCACGATGCTTCACGGAATTCGCCGCCGTCGCTACCGTATCGACGCGGATCAGCGGCTTCGTCGCGCGATCTTCGGCGTACAGGCCTTGATGCGAATAACGGTCGCGGTCCGACAGCCAGCACTCGTTCACCGCTTCGTTGTCGCGCGGCACGGTGCGCAGCACGTCGCCGCGGCGCACGTGCAGGAACAGGTTGCTGCCGAGCGCGTCGTGGTAGCCGAGCGATTCCTTGCGCGATCAGTTCCCACGGGCGCGCGCGGAAGCGGAACACCTTGTTGGTCAGCGCGCCGACCGGGCAGACGTCGATGACGTTGCCGGACAGTTCGGTGGTCAGCGGCTTGCCGTCGTAGGTGCCGATCTGCAGATTCTCGCCGCGCTGCATGCCGCCGAGTTCGTAGGTGCCGGCGATGTCCGCGGTGAAGCGCACGCAGCGCGTGCACTGGATGCAGCGGGTCATCTCGGTCGCGACCAGCGGCCCCATGTCCTCGTCGGCGACCACGCGCTTGCGCTCGGAGAAGCGGCTGACCGAACGGCCGTAGCCCAGCGACAGATCCTGCAATTCGCACTCGCCGCCCTGATCGCAGATCGGGCAGTCCAGCGGGTGGTTGATCAGCAGGAATTCCATCACGTTGCGCTGCGCCTTCAGCGCCTTCTCGTTGCGCGTGAAGATCTTCATGCCGTCCATCACCGGCGTGGCGCAGGCCGGCTGCGGCTTGGGCATCGGGCGGCCGCCCATTTCGGCATCGACCAGGCACATGCGGCAATTGGCGGCGATCGGCAGCTTCTCGTGATAGCAGAAGCGCGGAATCGGAATGCCGGCCTTGTCGGCGGCATGGATGATCATCGAGCCCTTCGGCGCGAACAGTCGACGCCGTCGATCTCGATCGGTGACGTGGCTCGGGCACGACAGGTGCTACCGGAGCGTTCACCGGTTTCGGCGCTCATGCGGCCACCTTCTCGACTTGACCAGCGTGCCGGCGCGTTCGTCGTCGACCAGGAAACGCTTGTTCACGATCGCGTATTCGAATTCGTGCCAGAAATGGCGCAGGAAGCCCTGCACCGGCCACGCGGCGGCTTCGCCGAACGCGCAGATGGTGTGGCCTTCGATCTGTCCGGCGGCGGCGCGCAGCATGTGCAGGTCGTCCATCGTCGCCTGCTTCTCGACGATGCGGGTCGAGCATGCGGTACATCCAGCCGGTGCCTTCGCGGCACGGCGTGCACTGGCCGCAGCTTTCCTTGAAATAGAAGCGTGCGATGCGCTGGCAGGCGCGCACCATGCAGGTGGTCTCGTCCATCACGATCACCGCACCCGAACCGAGGCCGGAGCCGGCCTTCTGGATCGCGTCGTAGTCCATGGTCAGGCCCATCATCGTCTCCGCCGGCAGCACCGGCATCGACGAACCGCCCGGGATCACGCCTTTGAGCTTGTGGCCATTACGCACGCCACCGGCCATTTCCAGCAGGTCGGCGAACGAGGTGCCGAGACGAACTTCGTAATTGCCCGGTTTGGCGACGTGGCCGGACACCGAGAAGATCTTCGGGCCGCCGTTGTTCGGCTTGCCCAGATTGAGGAACCACTCGGCGCCGTTGCGGATGATCGCCGGCACCGACGCATAGGTCTCGGTGTTGTTGATCGTGGTCGGGCTTGCCGTACAGACCGAAATTGGCCGGGAACGGCGGCTTGAAGCGCGGCTGGCCCTTCTTGCCTTCCAGCGATTCCATCAGCGCGGTTTCTTCGCCGCAGATGTAGGCGCCCGCGCCGAGCGCGTTGTAGATGATCGATGTCGATGCCGCTGCCGAGCACGTTCTTGCCCAGCCAGCCGTTGCTTGTAGGCCTCGGCGGTGGCCTCTTCCAGATGCTCGAACGGCTCGTGATGGAACTCGCCGCGCAGATAGTTGTAGGCGACGGTCGAACCGGTGGCGTAGCAGGCGATCGCCATGCCTTCGATCACCGAATGCGGGTTGAAGCGCAGGATGTCGCGATCCTTGCAGGTGCCCGGCTCGGATTCGTCCGAATTGCAGAGAATGTACTTCTGCATGCCGGTGCCCTTGGGCATGAAGCTCCACTTCAGGCCGGTCGGGAAGCCCGCGCCGCCGCGACCGCGCAGGCCGGAACCCTTGACCATTTCGATCACTTGTTCCGGCGGGATCTTCTCTTCGATGATCCTGCGCAGCGCGCTGTAACCGCCGGTCTTCAGATAGTTCTCGTACGACCACGGCTTGTCGAAATGCAGCGTGGTGTAGACGACCTGGTGCTCCTTCGGCGCAGGGCCGACCGGGACCGGTGGCTGTCGAGTGTGGGAATGATCGGCCATCGTCGTCCGCTTACTTCAGACCGTCGAGCAGCTCGTCCACCTTCGCGGCGTCGAGCTTCTCGTGGTAATGACCGTTGATCACCATCATCGGCGCGCCGCAGCATGCGGCCAGGCATTCTTCTTCGCGCTTGAGGAAGATGCGGCCGTCGGCGGTGGATTCGCCCAGTCTTGCAGCCGAGCTTCTTCTCGGCATGCGCGACCAGGTCTTCGGCGCCGTTGAGCCAGCAGCTGATATTGGTGCAGAACGCGACGTTGTGCGACCGACTTTCTCGGTCTCGAACATCGAGTAGAAGGTCGCGACCTCGTAAGCCCACACCGGCGGCAGGTCGAGATACTTGGCGACCGCAGCGATCAACTCGTCGCTCAGCCAGCCGCCGTTCTGCTCCTGCGCCGCGATGCAGGCCCTGCAGCACCGCCGAACGCTTGCGATCCGGCGGAAACTTGGCCAGCCAGTGATCGATATGCGCCCGCGTCTTGTCGGTCAACGCGACCATCGGGTCGACGTTGCGGCAGGCTTCGAAATTTCCAGTCGCTTTCATTCTTCTGTGCGCCCTCAGCGATCGATTTCGCCGAACACGATGTCGTAGGTGCCGATCATCGCGACCACGTCGGCCAGCATGTGGCCGCGCACGATCGTGTCCATCGACGACAGGTGGGCGAAGCCCGGCGCGCGCAGGTGCACGCGGAACGGTTTGTTCGCACCATCGGAGACCAGGTAGCAGCCGAATTCGCCCTTCGGCGCTTCGACCGCGCAATAGGTCTCGCCGGCCGGCACGCAATAGCCTTCGCGTGAACAGCTTGAAGTGATGGATCAGCGCTTCCATGTCGTCCTTCATGGACTCGCGGCTGCGGCGGCGCGACCTTGTAGTTGTCGATCATCACCGGGCCGGGATTCGCCTTCAGCCATTTCACGCACTGCTTGATGATGCGGTTGGACTCGCGCATTTCCGCGATGCGCACCAGGTAACGGTCGTAGCAATCGCCGTTCACGCCGACCGGAATATCGAAATCGACTTCGGCGTACTTCGCGTACGGCTGTTTCTTGCGCAGATCCCAGGCGATGCCGGAACCGCGGATCATCGGACCGGTCATGCCCCAGGCGAGCGCCTGTTCCGGCGGAATCACGCCGATACCGACCGTGCGCTGTTTCCAGATGCGGTTGTCGGTGAGCAGCGTTTCGTATTCGTCGACGCGCGCTCGGGAAGTCGTCGGTGAACGCATCGAGATAATCGAGCATCGAGCCTTCGCGCCATTCGTTGAAGCGCTTGAGCTTGCCGCCCTTGCGCCACGGCGATTCGCGGTACTGCGGCATCTTCTCCGGCAGGTCGCGATAGACGCCGCCCGGTCGGTAGTACGTCGCGTGCATGCGCGCGCCGGACACCGCCTCGTACACGTCCATCAGCTCTTCGCGCTCGCGGAAGGCGTACAGGAACACCGCCATCGCGCCGAGATCCAGCGCGTTCGATCCAACCCACATCAAGTGGTTCAGGATGCGGGTGATCTCGTCGAACATCGTACGGATCCACTGCGCACGTTCCGGCGCTTCGATCCCCATCAGGGTTTCGATCGCCCGCACGTAGGCGTGCTCGTTGCACATCATCGACACGTAGTCGAGACGATCCATGTAACCGATCGACTGGTTGAACGGCTTGGATTCGGCGAGTTTTTCGGTGCCGCGATGCAGCAGGCCGATGTGCGGATCGGCGCGCTGGACGATTTCGCCGTCCATTTCCAGAATCAGACGCAGCACACCGTGCGCGGCCGGATGCTGCGGGCCGAAATTCAACGTGTAATTGCGGATTTCCTGTTTGCGATTCCGCTGCGTTGCTGGCGAAACCCTCGCTGGCGGGATGCACAGATGCTCATCGCTTGGTCTCCGCTTGGCGCGCGGTCGATTCGCCGGCTGCAGTGGCGTAGCGGGCATCGTCGCGGATCACGCGCGGTACGCCGACGCGCGGCTCGACCGAGGTCACGGGCTCATAAATCACGCGTTTCTTCTCGGCGTCGTAACGCACTTCGACATTGCCGATCAGCGGGAAATCCTTGCGGAACGGATGGCCGACGAAACCGTAGTCGGTCAGGATGCGGCGCAAATCCGGATGGCCCTCGAACACGATACCGAACATATCGAAGGCTTCGCGTTCGAACCAGTTGGCGACCGGCCAGATGTCGGTCACGGAGGCGACGATCGGCAGGTCGTCGTTCGGCGCGAAGCACTTCACGCGCAAGCGGTTGTTGTGTTGAACAGACAACAGATGCGCGACGACGGCGTAGCGGCGCAGCGGCACGGATTCGATGGCCTGGCCTTCGATCCCTGAGGTCTGTTGCGTCGTCGTCTCGCCGTACTTGAAACGCCCAGGGCCGCGGCCTTCGACGCCGCGACTGAAACCTTCGGAAGACACGTCGGTGTCCCATTCGTCGCTGCCGTAACTCAGGTAATCGACGCCGCACACATCGACCAACGACTCGAAACCGAACTCGTCGCGCAGGGTGACGCAGCTTACGTGGTAGTCGTCGACGGAGAATTCGATGCCGACCTCGCCGCGAGGCTCAGCGACGACGACCGTCGCCGACGGAAAGCGCGCGCGCAGGCGATCCGCGAATTGAGCTGAAGTCTCGACCATCAGTACACGCCCTGCTTGTCGTCGCCGAAGTTCGTGCCGCGACGGATTTTCTTCTGCAACTGCAAGATGCCGTACACCAGCGCCTCGGCGGTGGGCGGGCAACCCGGCACGTAGACATCGACCGGCACGATGCGATCGCAACCGCGCACGACCGAATACGAATAATGGTAATAACCGCCGCCGTTGGCGCAGCTACCCATCGAGATCACCCACTTCGGGTTCGGCATCTGGTCGTAGACCTTGCGTAACGCCGGCGCCATCTTGTTGACCAAGGTGCCTGCGACGATCATCACGTCCGACTGACGAGGCGACGGGCGGAACACCACGCCATAGCGGTCCAGGTCTAGGCGTGCCGCACCTGCATGCATCATTTCTACCGCGCAGCAGGCCAAGCCGAAGGTCATCGGCCACATCGAGCCGGTGCGCGCCCAATTCCAGAGCACGTCCATGCTGGTGGTGACGAAGCCGTGCTCGAGCAGCGGATTGCCTTCGGTACCGAGCAAGCTCTCGGGACGCAGGATGTCGTCGACGCGACCGTCCGGGATCGGGTTATTGGCGAGATCCGCCAGTTTCTGCAAGGGATTGGTGGCGCCCATTCAGATCATGCTCCTGTGAGCTATGCCCCCGCGAAGTGTATCGGCCATGCCTGCGCTCATTCCCATTCCAGCGCTCCGCGTTTCCACACGTAAATGAAGCCGATCACCAGCAGACCGAGGAAGACGCCCATCTCGATCAAACCGAACACGCCCAGATCGCGAAAAATCAGCGCCCACGGGTAGACGAAGGCGATTTCGAGATCGAACACGATGAAGAGGATGGCGATGAGGTAATAGCGCACGTCGAACTGCATGCGTGCGTCTTCGAATGCGTTGAAGCCGCATTCGTAAGGAGAGAGTTTTTCGATACCGGGACGATTGGGCCCGAGAATATTGCCGATAACGATGAGCGAAACGCCGATACCGGCGGCGACGATCAGGAACAGCTAGAGTCGGCAGATATTCGGCCAGCACGCGTTGTTCTCTCGGCTTGTGTCGTTTCCGACGATCATGACGCGGCGCCACGTCGCCGCGGCGGCGGCATTTAGCCGCGAAGGTACCGACGACCGAATCGCACGAGCGTCATGCATGAAGCATGCGATCGAAGCGAAGCCGGCGGGGTTGAAGCCTCCCCGAACTCGGACGCGCGCATCGCTGCGTGCGTCCATTTGTATGGTGCCCAAAGGGGGACTCGAACCCCCACGACCTAAGTCGCTACCACCTCAAGGTAGTGCGTCTACCAATTCCGCCATCTGGGCAATGCATGCGCTACGTGCCGCGGTGCGGACGAAGCCGGGTAATTGTAAAGGATGCGGCCGAAAAGTCCGAGCCCCTTTGGCTCATCTCGAGAATGATCGATCGACTGCCTGTCGTTTCGAGCTTCTGCGCGTCGCGGGTATGTACTTTAGTTGGCCATGCCCGCGCTTTTACGACGCCGAAAATTCCGAAAATCTTACGCGTCGCGATCGATCAACCGGCTTTCGTCGGCGCGGACGGTGCGGGCGTCGGCTGCGGTGCGGGCGTAGCGGGCGTCGGCGCGGCAGGTACCGGCAGCGTCTGCGTCGGTGCGACGGGCACCTGCGACGGTGCCTGCGGGATCGCTTGCGGCACCGGTGTCGGCGGAGTTTTCTCGGCCGGCTTGGCGCCGACATCGCTCATCAAGCTCGCGTCTTCTTTAGCCGGCGTCGCGGTCTGCTTCGAAGAGTGCGTCGCATACCACGCCATATACAGGCTGATACCGAAGAACAGAACCGCCAGCCACTTCGTGGCCTGGGTCATGAAGTTCGAAGCGCCACGCGAACCGAAGACCGTCGCGGAGGCGCCAGCGCCGAATCCAGAGCCCGCCTGCGCACCGGCGCCGCGCTGCAGCAGGATCAGGGCGATCATCGCGATCGCAAGCAGGACATAAAGAACATTGAGGATCAACATCATGGGACGTTCGACTCGAACTGAAGCTTTCAGGGCGACACGATGGTCGGGGCGACTCGGCGCGATCGCAGGCCAAGCACCGGCGCTGCGAAAACGTTAAGCGTTAGCGATCGGAACGATGGCGCGGCGTAGGGGTGGATGCCGTGGACGCGCTACGACACCGCGTCACAAGCCTCAGCCTCTGCGTGCCGCGACGATGGCGAGGAAATCGGACGCCACCAACGAGGCGCCGCCGATCAACCCACCATCCACGTCGAGCTGGGAGAACAGCTCAGCCGCGTTGTCCGGTTTGCAACTGCCGCCATACAGGATCGGCAGCGAGCCGGCGATTGTAGCATCGCGGGCCGCGACCTCGCTACGAATGAAGGCGTGGGTCGCCTGCGCCTGCGCCGGGGTCGCGGTGCGGCCGGTACCGATCGCCCAAACCGGTTCGTAGGCGATGACCGCACCGGAAAAGGCCTGAGGACCGGCGATCTCGAAGATCGCCTCAAGCTGAATTTGCAAGCGGTACTCGGTCTGGTCGGCTTCGCGCTCGTGCAGGGACTCGCCGATGCACAGGATCGGCACGAGGCCGGCATGCTTGGCGGCGGCGAATTTGCGGGCGACGAGCGCATCGGTTTCGCCGTGGTACTGGCGACGCTCGGAATGGCCGACCAGGCCGTAGCGGGCGCCGATGTCGACGAGCATGCTCGCCGAGACTTCGCCGGTGAACGCGCCCTTTTCGTTGGCGCTCACATCCTGGGCACCGAATTGCACCGGGCGATCGTGGAACGATTCGATCAACTCGCCCAGATACGGCATCGGCGGCAGCAGCACGACATCGACGGCGTGCCCGCTTTGGGCACCGTGCGCAGGCAGACCCGCGACCACTTCGTTCACCAAGCCGTTTGCGAAATCACGACTACCGTGCATTTTCCAGTTTCCGGCGACGATCTTGCGGCGCATGTGCGGTCTCTCGAACAGAAGGCGCTCAGGATAACCGATGGCCGGCGCAAAGGTCGGGCACGGTGGTCGTGGGCAGCATCCGAACGAGACCGTTATGCTTGCCGGCTCGTTTCTCGGAGCACTCCGAACAATGCAAGCGAACGAAGCGTCTCCTGCTCCGAACGGTTATGCCCTGATCACCGGCGCCTCCAGCGGCATCGGTAGCGCGATCGCGCGCGAATACGCGCGCCGTGGGGTGCCGTTGATCCTGACCGCGCGTCGGCTCGACCGGCTGGACGCACTCGCGGAATCGCTCCGCGCCCAAGTATCGGTCGTCACGATCGCGGCCGATCTTGCCGATCCTGCCGCACCCGCCGCGCTGCAGGCGAATATCGAAACGCGCCGGCTCATGGTTTCGCATCTGGTGAACAACGCCGGCTACGGCGTGCCCGGCCGCTATCTGTCCGAGTCTTGGCGAACGCACGCCGATTTCCTGCAGGTGATGGTGACCACCGTGGCGGAGCTGACGCATCGTTTTCTGCCCGCGATGGAAGCGGCCGGCCATGGCCGCATCCTCAACGTCGCGTCGCTGGCCGGCTTAGTGCCCGCCTCCGCCGGTCATACGCTCTACGGCGCAGCGAAGGGCTTCATGATTCGGTTTTCGGAATGTCTCGCGCTGGAAATGCAAGCCAAAGGCGTTCACGTGACGGCGTTATGTCCCGGTTTCACCTACACCGAATTCCACGACATCAACGGTATGCGCGAACGCGTTTCGGGATTGCCCAAGTGGTTATGGCTGGATGCCGACACCGTCGCGCGCTTGGGCATCGAGGCGGTCGAGCGCGGCGATGTGCGCTGCATCACCGGCGGCGCGAACCGCGTGATCGCCGGGCTATCGAAATATTTGCCCGACGGATTAGCGCGGGCGCTCGTGGCGAGCAAAAGCAAAGAATTCCGGGATGCGGAGTGAGATTCAAGTCAGCGATGGATAGTGCGCCATCTCCGGCTCGATTTCCGCGATGCCGGGCCATATCGAGCAGAGCGGCGCCATCAAGCGACACCTCAGGGAGCAACAAAGGTCATCGGCATCCGCGCGTTCTGCCGCACGGGATCGCCACCAGGACAGGATGGATACACCTCCCAGGTCCTGGCCGCTTCGATCGCCAATTCAGACAAATAATCATCGGGGGATCGCACGATGCGCGATGAAAAGTGCTTACCAGACTCGTCGAACTCGAATGCGATGATGACCGTACCGAAAGGACCACGGTGAGCCGCGTCAGGCCTGTCGGGGAGTCGCCCTTTGCGCAAGCTTGCGAAACCACGCGCGGCGACTTGGTCGCAACTGAACTTCGAATCGTCGCACTTCAGTACCGCCTTATCAGCTTTCTTCTCCGATTTGTACTGCTTACCGCACGCCAACCATTTCTCGCCCGCGCCCTGCACTTCGACAGCGGCCGCGGGAGGCGCAGCTGCATTGCTCACCGCAAGGCCACATGTGCATAAGAAAACTTTCCAAACTTGCAGTGAAGACTTCGTCGGCATCTGCGCTCGCTTCTCGGCAGCAAACGCAAAGCGACGAAGACTCATTTGAGCTTGATCTCGCGCAACCGCTCTTCGAGATACCCATGCGCGGTAATCGCTTGCGGATAGCGGCTCGGATTGTCCGGCGTGATGCACGACGGCAGCACATCGATCAGGAAATCCGGGTTCGGATGCAGGAAGAACGGCGTGGAATAGCGCGGTTTGCGCGCTTGTTCGCCCGGAGGATTGACCACGCGATGGGTGGTGGACGGATACACATGATTGGTCAGTCGCTGCAGCATGTCGCCGATGTTGACGACGATGGTGTCTGCGTCCGAGGTGAATGGCACCCAATCGCCTTGCTTGGACTTGACCTCCAAACCCGCCGCGCTCGCGCCGACCAGCAGGGTGATGAAATTGATGTCTTCGTGCGCGCCGGCACGTACGTTCGGGATGTCGTCGGCGGTGATCGGCGGGTAATGGATCGGGCGCAGGATCGAATTGCCGTTGTTGGTTTTGTCCGCGAAGAAATGTTCGGGCAAGCCGATATGCAGCGCTAAGGCGCACAACACGCGCGAACCCAGCGTATCGAGCGCATCGTAAAGCGCGAGGGCGCGTTCGCGGAATTCCGGCACTTCGCTCGGCCATACGTTCGGCGGCATCACATCGGCGTATTTCGCGTCGCGGATTTCGCGGCCGACGTGCCAGAACTCTTTGAGATCGAAATATTTGGCGCCTTTCGCGGTTTCGACGCCGAACGGGGTGTAGCCGCGCGCGCCGCCGCCGCCTGCGATGTGGTACTGCTTCTTCACCTCGTCCGGCAGCGCGAAAAAGCGCACGAACGCGTCGTAAGCATCGTCGATCAACTGTTGCGAAATGCCGTGGCCGCGGATGCCGGCGAAGCCCCATTCGCGATAGGCGGCGCCGAGTTCGGCGACGAAGGTGTCGCGGTCCGTGTCGTAGTGGCGGATGTCCAGGGTTGGGATGCTCATGCGGCGGGCCTGATGATGTCGTTGGATAGGAATTGGAGCGGCAATAAGGTAACGCGGATCGCGGCGTGGGCGAATTCTGGCGAGACGACAGGTCGGCCGGCTTGATCGATGTCAACTCGCGCGGACGCGCGAGCCTGCATGCCGTCCGACATGATTGGAGACGTAGGACTCAAACCGCCGCGCGTACGGCATCGGCAAGGCGATCGACCGTGGTCCGCATCAACTCGGCGTCGTCGGCCTCGACCGTCACCCGCACCACCGGTTCGGTGCCGGACGGGCGCAGGAACGCACGCCCCCGCCCCTGCACCGCCGCCTGCGCCTCGGCCAGCGCCGCCTGCACGCTTTCGGCCTCGGCCGGTTTGGCACCGTTAGCGACGCGAACATTGATGGTCTGTTGCGGCACCTTCACCAGCCCCGCCAACGCCTGTTGCAAGCTAAGCCCGCGGCGGCGCAGCACTTCCAGCACCTGCAGGGCGCTGACGATGCCATCGCCGGAACTGACGCGGTCCAGGCACAACAAATGCCCCGAGGTTTCGCCGCCGAGCGTGCCGCCGTGCTGCAGCAGACCTTGATGCACGTAACGGTCGCCGACCTTGGTCCGCAGAAAGCCGATACCGCGCTCGGTCAGTGCTTTCTCCAGGCCGAAATTGGTCATCAGCGTGCCGACCACCGGCCCCTGCAAACGCCCGGACGCCTGCCAATCGGTCGCGAGCACATAAAGCAGATCGTCGCCATCGCGCACATTGCCGTCGCTGTCGACGAACAGCACGCGATCGCCGTCGCCGTCGAAGGCGATGCCGAGCGCCGCACCGGAGGCACGCACGCGTGCGACCAGGGCTTCGGGATGGGTCGAACCCACGCCATCGTTGATGTTCACGCCGTTAGGTTCGACGCCGATCGCGTCGACCTGCGCACCCAACTCGCGCATCACCAACGGACCGAGCTGATACGTCGCGCCATGGGCGCAATCGACCACGATCTTCATGCCGCCCAGATCGAAATGCCGCGGCACCGAGGTTTTGCAGGCTTCGACATAACGGGCGACGGCATCGCGCGTACGTACCGCCTTACCCAGACGATCGGACGCCACGGTGCTGAACGGACGTTCGAGCGCGGCTTCGATCGCCAATTCGGTGGCGTCGTCGAGTTTCTCGCCTTCGGCCGAAAAGAATTTGATGCCATTGTCGTAATGCGGGTTATGCGAGGCGCTGATCACGATGCCGCCATCGGCGCGCAACGAACGCGTCAGATGCGAGACGGCCGGCGTGGGCATCGGCCCCATCAACTGGACGTCCACGCCCGCCGCGACCAAACCGGCTTCCAGCGCCGCCTCGAACATGTAATTGGAGATGCGCGTGTCCTTGCCGATCACCACCAGCGGCTTACGCCACTCGCCGCCGTTCTGTTCGTCGACGTGGCTGACCGACGCGCGCAGCGCATGGCCATAGGCATTGCCTAAACGCAGCACGAAATCCGCGGAAATCGCGCCCTCGCCCACTCTGCCGCGGATGCCGTCGGTGCCGAAGTATTTTCTGCTCATACAAAGAGACGGGAATGGGGAATCGAGAATCGAGAATCGGTAGAAGATAGAGAACGTCGTGCCGCTTGTTTTAGCGATTCCCGATTCTCGATTCCCGATTCCCGGCACCATCAATCCACGACCGGATCGTCCTCCGGCGGCGGTAAGCGCATCATCATCGCGATCAAATGCGCGATGCGTTCGCGCAGTTCGCGGCGGTCGCAGATTTGATCGACGGTGCCGTGTTCGAGCAGGAATTCAGAACGTTGGAAGCCCTCAGGCAATTTCTCGCGCACGGTCTGCTCGATGACGCGCGGGCCGGCGAAGCCGATCAGCGCGCCGGGCTCGGCAATATTGATATCGCCGAGCATCGCGAACGAGGCGGACACGCCGCCGGTAGTCGGGTGCGTGAGCACCGAGAAATACGGCAAGCCCGCCGCACGCAGCCGGCCGAGCGCCGCCGAGGTTTTCGCCATCTGCATCAGTGAAAACAGGCTTTCCTGCATACGCGCGCCGCCGCTGGCGGAAAAACAAACGAACGGCGAGCCCAATTCCAAAGCGCGTTCGGCGCCGCGAGAGAAGCGCTCGCCGACCACCGAACCCATCGAGCCGCCCATGAACGAGAATTCGAACGAGGCCGCGACGATCGGCCGCTGCTTGAGCATGCCTTCCATCACGATCAACGCGTCGCGTTCACCGGTCGCTTTCTGCACGGACTTGATGCGATCGGCGTATTTCTTCTGATCTTTGAACTTCAGAACATCGACCGGACCGAGTTCGGCGGCGATTTCGCGGCCGCTGCCGCTATCGAGGAAACCGGCGAGGCGCGCGCGGGCCCGTATCGGCATATGGAAGCTGCACTTTGGGCAGACTTCGAGGTTGTCGTGCAGCTCTTGCCGATAGAGCACAGCCCCGCAGCCATCGCATTTCTCCCACAACCCTTCGGGAACGCTGCGCTTGCGCGAAGATCCGCTTTCCGTGCGGATTTGGGCGGGCATCAGTTTTTTCAGCCAAGACATGCGGTTTAGTGTCGTCTTTCAGGGGCGGCTTGGGGCCTAGCGTGCCAGTCTATCAAGTCTGCCCAGGCTGTTCCGTTCGCTGGGGCATGGTGGCGGCTCGGGACGCTTAGCCGGCGCGCATCAAGCGGCATCGAGCGCGAGGCGTAGCGGCGCCAGGAAGGCCTGGGCACGGGCGACGGCATCGTCCACATTCGCCGCCTCGGCCAACGCGCTGACCAGGGCGCTGCCGACCACCACACCCTCGGCGATCCGTGCCATGGCCGCGGCGCTGGCGGCATCTTTGATGCCGAACCCCGCCACCACCGGCACAGAGGTGCTGGCTCGAATGGTCGCCAAATGGTCGCCAGCGTCGCCGGTATCCAGCCGATCGGCGCCGGTTACGCCGGCATAGCTGACGTAGTAGAGATAACCCTGAGCATCGCGGCACAGCAGATCCATGCGCGCATCAGGCGTGGTCGGCGAGGCCAGCAGGATCAGCGATAACCCGTTTTCGACCAGGGCGATGCGGAGGTCGTCTGCCTCTTCCGGCGGTAGATCGACCAACAACACGCCATCGACGCCAGAGGCAGCGGCTTCCTCAGCGAAGCGCGCATAGCCGCGAATCTCGACCGGATTGAGATACCCCATCAGCACCACAGGCGTTTCGGCGTCTCTGAGGCGAAACTCGCGTACGGCGTCGAACACGAAGCTCAGACCCGCACCTCGCGCCAGGGCGCGCTCGGAACTGCGCTGGATCGTCGGGCCGTCGGCCATCGGGTCGGAGAACGGCACGCCGAGCTCGATCACATCGGCGCCCGCTGCGACCAGCGCGTGCATCACCGGCACGGCGGCTTCTTTCGAGGGGTCGCCCGCGGTGATGAACGGCACCAGCGCCTTACGTCCGCGGGATCTGAGTTGGGCGAAGCGTGCGTCGATGCGGTTCATCTTCAACGCCGATCCGAAGGTTGCTGAGGCGGCGTAGGCGTCGCCGTGGTATCCGAGACGGCGCTATCAGCCTCTGGAGTCGTCGTGTCGGCCACTTTTTGAGAAAGATAGTCGCGGACCTGCTGATCGTTGAGCAGCACCATCACCCCCTCGGCGATACAGCCGTTGAGATCCTGATGGACGTTACCGCTGCCATGCGGCACTTCCTTGCTGATTGTCGCGCCGTTGCCGAGCGCGACTTCGAAACGGATCACGCTGTTCCAGTAGAAGAATTTGTACTTGCTGAGCAGATGAACGACTTTGATTTCGATCCGTTTGGCGGCGCCTTCGCTCGCGCGACCGTTTTTCGCGATCTCATCACGAATTTGCTGGGCCATCACAGCAGTGATCGCGTTGTAGTTCGATTTCATCGAGACGCCGTATTTATAGACGACCGCCTCGTCCGTCGACGGCTGCGCATTGACGACTTCGATCGTGCCCGCCATGTCGAAGGGCGGTATCAACCCATCCCGTAACGGCCAAGCGACCGGGTCATATTTGAGCGCGAACGCAGGGCCAGCTGAAAATACGAGGAGAAGCGCAAGAACGCGGATCAAGTTCCGAAACATCGATTCAAGTCCAATGGTGATGGTTGATTCACCGCGCAGTGGTGTTCAATTCACAACGCAGTAGTGGTCGATCAGCAACGAAGGCGGCCGTTCGCGACATCGTTCGATCGAACGATATTCGCGTACGGTTATTTAAAAGACGATCCCTTCCCGCGAAGCGACGGTATGCACGTCTTTGTCGCCGCGGCCGGAGAGGTTGCACAACACTAAGCCATCCTTCGGCAGTTCGCGCGCGAGTTTGATCGCTTGCGCGATGGCGTGACTGGATTCCAGCGCGGCGAGAATCCCTTCGGTGCGCGCGAGCAGATGGAACGCTTCGAGCGCTTCGTCGTCGGTGATCCCGATGTATTCAGCGCGGCCGCGATCTTTGAGGAACGCATGCTCGGGACCGACACCGGGGTAATCCAGGCCCGCCGAAACCGAGTGGGTTTCGATGATCTGGCCGTCGTCGTCGCACAGCACATACGTGCGGTTGCCGTGCAGTACGCCAGGACGACCGGCGGCCAGCGAGGCGGCATGCAAGCCGGTGAGAATGCCCTCGCCCGCCGCTTCGGCCCCGACCAAACGCACGCCGGCATCGTTGAGGAAAGGGTGGAAGATGCCGATGGCATTGCTGCCGCCGCCGACGCAGGCGGTGATCACATCCGGCAAGCGACCGTAATCGGCGAGCATCTGAGCGCGCGCTTCGTGGCCGACGACAGCATTGAAATCGCGCACCATGCGCGGATACGGGTCGGGTCCAGCGACGGTGCCGATGATGTAGAAGGTATCGCGCACGTTCGTGACCCAGTCGCGCATCGCTTCGTTCAACGCGTCTTTGAGGGTTTGCGAGCCGCTGGTCACGGGTACGACCGTCGCCCCCAGCAGCTTCATGCGATAAACGTTGATCTTCTGGCGCTCGATATCGGTCGCGCCCATGTAGACCACACATTCCAAACCGAGGCGGGCCGCGACGGTCGCCGACGCCACGCCGTGCTGGCCGGCGCCGGTTTCGGCGATTACGCGCTTCTTGCCCATCCGCACGGCGAGCATCGCCTGGCCGATGGTGTTGTTGATCTTGTGCGCGCCGGTGTGATTCAGATCTTCGCGCTTGAGCAGGATGCGCGCGCCACCGGCGTAGTCGCTGAGCCGTTCCGCGTGATAAATCGGACTCGGGCGGCCGACATAGTATTTGAGGTCGCGCTCGAATTCGGCGACGAATGCCGGGTCCACTCGCGCCGCGTCGTACGCCGCCGCGAGCTCTTGCAACGGGCCGATCAAGGTTTCGGCGACGAACCGGCCGCCGAAGCGGTCGAAATGGCCTTCAGCGTTCGGGAAGACGTTGTAATCGGTAGGCGTGTCGAGCATCGGGGCATCCGAGCGAGGGCATCGTGGGGCGCTTCGCATTCGGCGGGCGCGCGCGGATGCTTAGGATACCGGTTCACGGCACCGGTTCCCTATCGGCGAGCGCGTTCGGCTGATGATTGTTCGTAAGCGATGCGGGCTTCGTTCTGCGATGGGCGTGTCATGGGGCTGCGGCGCATACCGCATCGGCGCGGCGCACTTCATCGACGAACTGACGCATCCGCGCGAGGTCTTTGACACCCGGCACGCCATCCGTTTCGATGCCGCTCGATACGTCGACGCCCCAGCAGGCGGTGGCGCGGATCGCATCGAAGACGTTGTGCGGCCCAAGGCCGCCCGCGACCAGGAACGGTCGCGCGATATCCAACGGCACACGCGCCCAATCGAAGGTATGGCCGCTGCCGCCGGCCTCGCCCTTGGCATGGCTATCGAACAAAAATGCGGCGGCGTGCGGCCAACGCGCGATCAGCGCCTGCGCGACCTGCGTCGATGACGTTTCGACGCCCTCGCCGCCCATCGCCACGGCTTTCATGTACGGCAACCCGAACGCCGCGCAGAACGCATCGTCTTCGTCGCCATGGAACTGCAGCAGCGTCGGGCGCGCGCGCTCAATCGTGGTGCGCACGTCATCGGCGGAGTTGTTCATGAACAGCGCTACGGCGTCGACGAATGGCGGCAAGGCATTGCGGATCGCCGCCGCTGCCTCCGGCGTCACGCGGCGTTTGCTGCGCGCAGCGAAAATCAATCCGATGGCATCCACACCCAATGCCGATGCCTGCAGCGCGTCCTCGACGCGGGTCATGCCGCAGAATTTGATGCGCGTGCGCTGCGGGCGACGCGCGACGTCGATCATCGATCCGGACGCATCGATCTCAAGCATCCAACAGCACCTCATCGGGCAGCGGCCATTCGCGCGGGTAACGCGGCCCGACGAACACCAAACCCTGCGCAGGCGCGGTAGGGCCGGCCTGGGTGCGATCGCGACTGTCCAGAACCTCGACGATCCACGACTCCGGATGCTCGCCGACGCCGATTTCCAGTAACGAGCCGACCATATTGCGCACCTGATGATGCAGAAAGGCATTCGCCTGCACGGTGAAACTCACGATATCGCCCTCGCGCGCCACGTCCAAACGTTGTAGCTCGCGGCGCGCATGGGCCGCTTGGCAGTGCACGGCGCGGAACGCCGAGAAATCGCGTTCGCCGAGCAACTGCTGCGCCGCACGATGCATCGCGTCGGCATCGAGCGGCCGCCGCTCCCACGCCAGCCATTGCCGGCCAAGCGCGGGTCTTACCGCGTGATTCAATAATCGATAGCGATAGCGTCGCGCGCGCGCCGAAAAACGCGCGTTGAAATCGTCCGGGACCGGGGCGCACCAGCGGATGCGCATCGACGGCGGCAGCGCCGAGGTGGTGCCGAGCATCCAAGCGCGCGGCGTGCGCGCGGCGTCGCTATCGAAATGCACGACTTGGCATTCGGCATGCACGCCGGCATCGGTGCGGCCCGCGCAGATGGTCGCGACCGGGTGCGCGGCGACTTTCGACAACGCGGCTTCGAGCGTCGCTTGTAGTGTGATCGGTGCGGCAGCGATTTCGGCTGGGGTGGCGTCGTACGAGGTCAGCCTTTGCCAGCCGAAGAAATCGCTACCGTCGTATTCGACGCCGAGGGCGTAGCGCATCGAAAACTCAGGCTAAATCCCGCAAGAGGCGAGCGGCCTCGTCGCGGGAGGCGCGGTCGCCGAGTGCCGCGACTTCACGCAACAGCGCACGCGCGGTGTCGCGATCGCCCATGTCGAGATACGCCTTCGCCAAATCGATGCGAGCCAATCCCGGCGGTGCCGGGTTCAGCGGCGCGATTTCGGCCGATGCGGCGGCATCGTCGAGCGAGACATTCAAGGGGTCGTGCCATGTCGGGGTCGCGGCCTTCGGGATCGGCGGCGCGGAAAGTTCGGCATCGACGATCGGTTTTGCGCTGCGGCTCCAAGCAGGCTCTGGCGCATGCTCGGGTTCGGACGCGGCGAAGGCGGCATCGGCAGCGGCTTCGTCGCTGAGATTCGATTCTGGAACGGCAGCGGCCAAACGCTCGGTATTGAAAGCACGTGCGACCGACCCTGCGCTCGACTTACGCCGCAACCAGAACGCTGCTAACAAGCCGATCGTCAGCAGGCCAGCGCCGACGCCCAGCCACGGCCCGAGGTTCATGGTTTCGACTGGCTTCGATGCTGCGGCGCTAGCGGTCGCGGTGGTCTGCGCTGCGCTGCCGCTGGCCAGACGCTGCTGAGCCGCCGCCAACTCGCTGTCTTTCAACGCGATCAGCTTCTGCTGCTGCGCTTGCAGCGTTTCCAATTCCGCGACGCGCGCTTTCAGCTCGTCGACTTCGGCGCTGCGCGCCGCGAGGGTTTCTTGGGTTTGCAACAATTCCTGTTCTCGCAACATATCGCCTTTGCCTCCGGCGCTGATACCGGACCGAGTGGCCGCACGGCCCGCAGCGGATGCGCTGGCCGGAACGATTTGGAGTCGCGCTTCGCTGGCGCGACGCGCGATGGCCGCCGTGCTATTGGATGCCGAGGCCTGCGTTTCGCTCGGCGCTGCGCCGACCACAGCGGGCGGCTGCGGCAGGGCACGGCGCTCGCCGCGCCATTGCGCCATTTGCTCGCGTATCACCAATGCGGCCTCGTCGGCGCTGTAACCGGCGATGCTGTCGCCATCGGGGATGCGCAGCACCGCACCGGCCTTCAGTCGGTTCGCGTTACCACCGATGAAGGCTTCGGGATTCGCGCGCAGCAAGGCGACGATGGTTTGATCGAGGTTGTAGCCGCTGCCCAAGTCCGCGGCGATCTTGCCCAGCGTTTCGCCACGGCGAACGACACGGGTTTCGCCGGTCGTGCTCGACAGCGGCTCGGCAGGCGCGATCGGAGGCGCAGACGCCACGATCGGGGCGGGCTGGGTCGCGGGGATCTCGCTCGGCGGCAGCGGCACCGCGATCGGCGCCGGTGCATCCAATGGATTGGCCGCCTGAGGCGCGGTCGCAACCGTAGGGTTCGGCGTCAACGGCACCGCCGTCGGACTCGCAGCATCCAATGGGTTGGTCGGCAATGGCTCGGCGGGACGAACGATGGTGTTCTGCGTACCGGCCACCGCTTCTTGGATCGGCGGCTGTACCGGCGCCGCGGCGGTCTGCGGCGTGTCGATCAACGCGGAATATTCGCGCACCAATCGGCCCTGGCCCCAATCCACCTCGACCAAAAAGGTCAGTAACGGCTGCTGCGCCGGCACCGCACTGGTGACGCGGATGACCGGCCGTCCTTGGGCGCTCAAAGCGACTGTGAATTGCAGGTCGGAGACGATGCCGCTCGGCGGCGCCAGCCCGATGCGGGAAAAGGTTTCGGGCGAGGCGAGCCGCGCCTGCAAGGCTTCGAGTTCGGCCGGATCGTTAGAAATAATCACGATTTCGGCCAAGAGCGGTTCATCGCGCTGGGATTTGACCTCCATTTGGCCGAGGCCCAACGCCCACGACGGCAGCGGCATGCACAAGGCCGCCACTGCCAGTAACGCGCTAACTATGATCCGCAAGTGTTTGATCACGCTTGTCCCCTGGGCCAACCCGGAGACTCTAGCCATCTGCCCCGGGGTTCGCAATGTTTAGCTGCACGACGAATGAGCGACTGCAGGACACGCTCAAAGGCCGTCAATTCGATATGCATCCAAACTAACTCTAAGAAAATCAATTTCTTATACGACTAACAGCGCCCCGCAGCGGGCCTTAGAGCCCGTTCAAAATCTCCGCATACTCCGCGTAGTGTTGCGGCGGCCCGTGATGGCTCGAGCGTCGCACCGCGCCAACCCGAC
This sequence comes from uncultured Gammaproteobacteria bacterium, assembly GCA_963783035.1. Taxonomy (GTDB): domain Bacteria; phylum Pseudomonadota; class Gammaproteobacteria; order Xanthomonadales; family Xanthomonadaceae; genus Lysobacter_I. The sequence goes on along the minus strand of CAWAMC010000003.1, from coordinate 327,446 downwards.
ATTCGCGGCGTCGCATCAGGTCTCGGCGATGACCAATTCGGCGATCTGCACCGCATTCAAGGCTGCGCCCTTGCGGATGTTGTCGGACACCACCCACAGATCCAAGCCGCGCGGGTGCGAGATGTCCTCGCGTATCCGGCCGACATACGCCGGGTCGCGACCCGAAGCATGCGTCACCGGGGTCGGATAGCCGCCCGCCTTGCGCTCATCCACCACTTCAACGCCTGGCGCCTGTTCCAGCAAAGCCCGCGCCTCGGCGGCGGTAATCTTCTCGCGCGTTTCGATGTGAACCGCCTCGGAGTGGCCATAGAAGACCGGCACACGCACGACGGTCGCGTTCACCTGGATCGATTCGTCGCCGAGAATTTTGCGGGTCTCCCACACCAGTTTCATTTCTTCGCTGGTGTAGCCGTTGTCGAGGAAGTCGCCGCCGTGCGGAATCACGTTGAACGCGATCTGCACCGGGTACACCTTGGGCTCGATGCCCTGAAAATTGAGCAATGCCGCGGTCTGTCTGCCGAGTTCTTCCAGCGCACGCTTGCCGGTGCCGGAGACCGACTGATAGGTCGCGATATTGATGCGTTCGATCCCGACTTTACGGTGGATCGGCGCCAGCGCGACCATCAACTGCATGGTCGAGCAGTTCGGATTGGCGATGATGCCGCGTGGACGGTTGCGGATCTGCTCCGGGTTCACTTCGCTGACCACCAGCGGCACATCGGCATCGCCGCGGAACACCGATGAGTTATCGATCACCACCGCACCGGCGGCGGCGAAAATCGGCGCATATTGCTTAGAAATTGAACCGCCAGCCGAAAACAGCGCGATATCGATCCCATTGGGGTCGAAGGTCGCGAGGTCGCGCACCATCACTTCGTCGTTGCCGAACTGCACGTATTCGCCGGCCGAGCGTTCGCTCGCCAGCGCGTAAATCTCGCTGATCGGAAATTTGCGCTCCGCCAGCACCGCCAGCATCACCTCGCCCACTGCGCCTGTCGCGCCGACGACCGCCACTCTGAATTGCTTGCTCATTCTGATCTCACCTGATGTCGTAGCTCGTAGGAGGCCTTCAGGCCCGAACAGCCGATTGCGCAGGAGCCGTGGCTGAAGCCATTCCTACTTTGGATTTGGATTGCGTCGATTCTATCGCGATGGCGCGTCGCTACCGGTTAAGGCGCGACATCAGGCTCGATCCAGCACTTCACCGCTACGGTTTCGCGTCTTCACCGGCCGTGCTTGGAATTCGCGGCGACATCTCGCCGACATCGCCGCACTGTGCGCGATGACGCAGCGCTTGATCCATCAGCACCAGCGCCATCATCGCCTCGCAGATCGGCGTCGCGCGGATACCCACGCAAGGGTCGTGGCGACCGGTGGTGATCACTTCGACTTCTTCACCCAACACGTTCATGCCGCGACCGGGCAAGCGCAGACTCGATGTGGGTTTAAACGCCACTGAGCACACCACCTGTTGGCCGCTGCTGATGCCGCCGAGAACGCCGCCGGCATGATTCGACAGGAACCCTTCGCGGCTCATTTCGTCGCGGTGAAAACTACCGTTTTGCGCGACCGAGGCGAAACCATCGCCGATCTCGACGCCTTTCACGGCGTTGATCGACATCATCGCCGCAGCCAGTTCGCCGTCGAGCTTGCCGTAAACCGGCTCGCCCCACCCCGGCGGCACGCCATCGGCGACCACGGTCACGCGCGCGCCGACCGAATCGCCGGATTTGCGTAACGCATCCATATAGCGTTCCAGCGCCGGCACCTGTTCGGCGATCGGCCAGAAAAACGGATTGTCTTCGACAACGCTCCAATCGAACGCACCGACCGCGATGTCGGGCAGCACCTCGCCGAGTTGCGAGAGATGGCCACGCACATGCACACCGTAGCGCTCGGCCAACCATTTCTTGGCGATGACCGCAGCGGCAACGCGCATCGTGGTTTCGCGCGCGCTGCTGCGCCCGCCGCCGCGCGGGTCGCGGATGCCGTATTTCTGCCAGTAGGTGTAGTCGGCATGCGCAGGGCGGAATTGCGCGGCGATGTCGTTGTAGTCCTTGCTGCGCGCATCGGTATTGCGGATCAACAGCGCGATAGGAGTGCCCGTGGTGCGGCCTTCGTGCACGCCGCTGATGATTTCGATCGCATCGGCCTCGTGCCGTTGCGAGGTATGGCGGCTGCGCCCCGTGGCGCGGCGTTCGAGATCGTGCGCGAATTCCTCTTCGGAAATCGCTAAGCCCGGCGGGCACCCGTCGAGCACGCAACCGATCGCCGGACCGTGCGATTCGCCGAAGGTGGTGACGCGGAGCAACTGGCCGAAAGTGTTCAAGCGCGTCCTTAAAACAAGCTCGTCGATGCGTACGCAGCCGGGGCTCCGGCATCGTTTTCGGATTTCGCCTCGCGCGCATCGGCGAGCTGGCGAATACGCGCGTGATACGTCACCAGATCGCGGCATTCGGCGACGAATATGCCCATCTGCCCGACTTTGAATTCGACCCATGCCAGCGGGAGTTCCGGCAACAAACGGCTGAGCGCACGTTCCGCCTCGCCCACTTCGCAGATCAACAGGCCGTCTTCGGTCAGATGCAGCGGCGCATCGCGCAGGATACGCAGCGCCAGATCGAGACCGTCGTCGCCCGCGCGCAAGCCGAGTTCGGGTTCGTAGGAATACTCTTGCGGCAACGCGTCGGTTTCGTCGTTGGTAACGTACGGCGGATTGGTCACGATCAAATCGTAATGCTCGCCCTGAAGGTTCGAAAACAAATCGGATTTGACCAAGCGGACATTTTCGGCGTGCAGGCGTTCTTTGTTTTCGGCGGCGAGCGCCAGCGCATCGTCGCTGATATCCACAGCATCTACCTGCCAGTGCGGGTGATAGTGCGCAGTGGCGATGGCGATGCAGCCCGAACCGGTGCATAGATCCAGTGCGCGACGCACTTCGCGTTCGCCGATCCATGGCTCGAAACCGGATTGGATGAGTTCGGCGATCGGCGAGCGCGGCACCAAGGCGCGCGTATCCGTTTTGAAACTCAAGCCAGCGAACCAAGCCTCACCGGTCAGATAAGCGGCTGGCACGCGCTCTTCGATACGACGCAAGAACAGGCGTAGCACATCTTCTTTTTCGGCCACCGTGACCCGCGATTGACCGTAGATCGGCGATAGATCGTGCGGCAGATGCAATGCGTGCAAGACCAGTTGCGTGGCCTCGTCGAGCGCATTGTCGTAGCTATGCCCGAAGGTCAAGCCGGCGGCATTGAAACGGCTGGCGCCATACCGGATCAGGTCGATGATCGTCTGAAGTTCGTCGGTCATGGCAATGGCGGCGCCCAAAAATTCGCGGAGAAGACGGCGAAGTATAGCGGCCGCGCGGTTATCATGGCCGCACTGTCCGCGACCTGACTAGAACCCGACGCGATGTTCAACCGCACGACTTTGTTGATTCTCCTCGTCGCACTGGCGACCGGCGCCGGTTTAGTCGCCGCCGAATACGTATACAACCGCCGCGTACCCGCAGGGCCAGAGCTGACGACCGTGCGGCGACTCTCGCAACCGCGGGAATTGCCCGGTTTCCAATTGCAACAGTCCGATCGCACCCAGCTCATCCCGGGTGAATTGCGTGGGCATTGGACCGTGGTCTTCTTGGGTTTCACCTCCTGCCCCGACGTGTGCCCGACCACCCTTGCCGAACTGGCTCAGGCGCAGAAACGCTGGGAATCGCTGCCCGAAAGCGTACGCCCGCGGGTCTTATTCGTTTCGGTCGACCCCGAACGCGATACGGTCGAGCGCATCGGCGAATACGCGCATGGTTTCCATAAAGACACGCTTGCGGCCACCGCCGATATCCCCGCACTGGAGCGGTTCGCGAAATCGCTCTCGCTGGTGTTCGCGAAAGTGCCGCTGGGCAAAGACGCACCGGCGGACCAGTACACGATCGACCATTCTGCGGCGATGGTCGTCCTCGATCCGCAAGGACGGATGGCGGGTGTGATCCAGCCGCCGTTACAGCCCAAGGCGATCGCCGAGGACTTGATCGTCCTGACCCAGGAAGGCCGATGAGCCCGATCACCGCGCTGACCTATGCGCTGCCGCATCGGCTGATGTCCTCGCTCGCGCGTCGCCTGGCCTATTCCCGCAACCGTGCGATCAAACAGTGGTTGATCGACACGGTGACGCGCAAATTCGGCGTCGATCTGAGCGAAGCGGCGGAACCGGACCCGAACGCCTATCCGACCTTCAACACCTTCTTCACTCGCGCGCTCAAACCCGGCGCGCGCGTACCCCATCCCGATCCGAATGCATTGCTGATGCCGGCCGACGGCCATATCAGCCAGTGCGGCGACATCGTTGACGGACGAATCTTTCAAGCGAAGGGCCAGTCCTTCACCGCCGCGCAACTGCTCGGCGACGAAGCGGCAGCGGCCCCGTTCGCCGATGGTGTCTTCGCCACGGTCTACCTTTCGCCGCGCGACTACCATCGCGTCCACATGCCCTGGGCCGGCACGCTGCGCGAAACCGTGCATGTCCCCGGACGGCTGTTCAGCGTCGGCACCGACGCGGTGAAATCGGTGCCCGGCCTGTTCGCGCGCAACGAACGCTTGGTCTGCCATTTCGATACCGACTTCGGCCCGATGTGCTCGGTGATGGTGGGCGCCCTGCTCGTCTCCGGTGTCGAAACCGTCTGGAGCGGCGTCGAAATACCGGCCTACGGCGATCGCATCACGCGCAAGGACTATCGCGGCAAGGGCATCGTTCTCGATCGCTTCGCCGAAATGGCGCGTTTCAACTACGGTTCGACCGTGATCGTGTTGTTGCCCAAAGGCGTGGCGACCTTGAACGATGCCTTGAAAGCCGAATGCCCGGTGCGCTTGGGCGAAGCCTTGGGTCTACGCACGAGCGCATGATCTCCAAGTAATTTGGTATGCCCTGTTGCGTATGCACCGACTGCATACGCAATCGATAATGCGATCGGGCATGCATTCCGGCGACTTCATGCATCGCCGCCGCTCAATTCGCGACCCAGGTCGCAGATATAACGACCCTGTCATTTTTGACAGTCGTTTTGGTATTGATCCCAGAGCTCGCTTTCCCGTAACGTGAACCCGCACGCCACGTCACGACGCGGCATGAGACGCGCGACACGAGGTCGTGCAAGACGATTCGTGAGACGACTCGCTCCGCACGGAGCATCGACGAAAGGGAATTCGCATGAGCAGACAAGGCATTGTCGCCGTCATCGATCTAGAACAATCCGCCGCGGCGATCCGTACAGGAGCCGGCGAATACACCATCGTCGAAATCGATCCCGACTGGGCGATGGACCTGGGCGATACAATCGAATGGGAGAACGACGAGAACCTCGGCTTCGAGACTTATCGGAACACGACGAAAGAGATCTATTACGAGGTTTTCGTACAGAATCACAACGTCGACGACGCGACGCTTCGTTTGCAGTTTCCGGGCAGCTTAGGGTGAAAGCGACAGTCGAACCGGGTGGGCGATCGACGCGCAGCACGCGGCCTTGCCGCATAACACTTATCCGAATATCGCAAATGCGGCGCGGGGAGATGCAGCGAAGCCCGACCTGATCGAACCTATCCGCAAGATCGAAGGCATCGCGCAGGTTTCCGCGGGCACGAACATCGATCTACCGCCTCGCGGCGAAGATCTGACCTGGAAAGGCATCAACGTTGTGGCATTTCACTCATACCGGTTCTGTGCGGTTGCGAAGCCGGCCGCGGTTCGCGCGGCGAACTCGACACCGTTTTATTGCCGGCGGGCACGATGCGCTTCGGCGGCAGCCGGCAATTCGCGATCTTGATGATGTCGGTAATGCTCGCTTTATTGCAACGCGCGGTGAACTTATCGGTGAACGTACTGCCGGCCGCGGGCACGAATTCGCCGGCATAGCTGTTCGCGGTGAGCGTGAGCTTAAGCACACCGAAACTATCGGCATTGGCGACTTCCAGCGATGGATGACTGCGCGAGATAGGATAGAACGCGCGCCCTCCTGTGCCGACGACGATCTGACGAATGCCATCCAGCGCCGGCGACTGCGAAGGCGTCATTTTCCCGTAGCGTTGGTAGTTGTGATCGTGGCCGACCAGGATCAAATCGGCGCGCGCGGCGTAGAGCGCGTCCCAGTACGTTTTCATGGCGGCTACGCCAGCGTGCGTACCGACATTGATCATAGGATGATGAAAGTACGCAGCGGTACACGGTTGTGTATTGGTCGCGAGGTCGGCGCGCAACCAATTCACTTGCGCGACATCGGCGGAATCGCCGGGCGCGAAATTCGAATTCAACGCGACGAAATGCCATTCGCCGATATTCCAACTGTAATAGCCTTTGCCGCGCTCGCCGGCGATACCGGTTTGCACGCCTGCGCCGTTGAAGTAATCGAAATAGCCCGCAGCGTTCGCGGTAATGTATTCGTGATTGCCGGGCACCGGTTTGGTCATCGCCTTGAAGCGTCCCCAGGCAGGGTCGTACTGGGCGTTGTACTCGGCGAGCGTGCCTCGGTCGTAAGCGTTGTCGCCAAGCAAGAACGCGGCGTTCGGCGCGATCGACAGCATGGTGTCCGACGTACGCATGCACGCATCGCCGGTGGTTGGGCACAGATCGCCCGCGCCAGCGACCACCGTCGCGCTTTGCGTCAGTGGGAACGACGCGAAGGTATAACCAGCGATGCGGTAAGCGCTGTCGACATCCGCGAAATGCGGCTCCAGTTCGACGCAGGCGCCACGCAGCGCGCGTAATTCGGCGCTGCGGCCATTCCACTGCGCGCCACTGAAGTCGTAACGGTCGCCTCTGTCGCTGCGCACCGATAACGTATCTCGGCCATCCAACCGCAGGGCATCGAAATTCAAGCGTATCCATGCGGCGCCGGGCTCGCAAAAACGCATTGCGCCGGATGTGGTCTCGCGCTGGCGGCCTGTCGTGACCACCCGCAGCACGCGCGGATCGTCGGTCTTCTGCACGATACGCGCTGGCGATGGCAAGGTGCGAACCAAGCTCGGCTGGGCCGCGACGAGTCCGGCCGTGAGCATGGTGGCGACAGCGGCGCGTATGGCTAAGCGAATCATAGATCCCCTGTCGATCGTCTGGCGGCACGGATGCAGGGCGATCATCCCATAGTCTCGAACGTAGCACGTCCCGTTCGTCGTCAAGATTCGACGGACGAGAACGCCGAATCGGGCGCCGTGATCGTGCTCGCTGCTAGACTTCGTCGTCTACCTCTATTCGGGATCGCGCATGCGCCGCTTCGTCGCCCCGCTCGCCGTCTTACTCGCCATGGCCTTTACGGTCTGGACGTATTTCGCTCCGCACCTGACCGTTCGCTCGATGCGATTGGCTGCCGAAGCCGGCGATGCCCGAGCGCTGTCGCGGCACGTCGATTTTCCGGCGCTGCGCGAAAGCGTGAAAACTGAGCTATCGAAAGAATTCGGTGCGCGAATCGCCAGTCTTACCGGCGGTAGCGAGCTCGGTCGCTTCGGCGCGCGGATCGCGGGCGTGCTCGGCGATCAGGCGCTCGATCTTACGGTCGATGGGATGGTGCGGCCCGAAGCACTGTCTGCATTGTTCGCTGGGCACGATTTGGCGAACGAATATGCTTTGCTGCCCTCGCCTGCATCGGAGCCTGTCGGCGACGATCCGAATGCGAGCATCGCGACGATCCGCACATCGGATGTCCACGCGACGATGGGTTACGAAACGCTCGGACGCTTTGCGGTGAACGTGCATGAGCCGCGAAGCGGCCGTCGGGTCAAACTGATCCTCACCCGCCGTATGTTGCTGTGGTGGAAGTTATCGGCGATGGAATTGCCGGCACGTTGATGGCATGCCGTCGAATGGCATGCCGCGATGGTATGCCGCCTGCGCACGCATGGATGCGGCGGATACTTCAGTCCCGACATCCTTGCAGTTTGACCCGTTGACCTAGTTTTACCGAATAGCGCGGGCCTTTGATCTTGTTGGCTTTGGCCAGTTCGCCGACATCGCAGGAATACTTTCTTGCGATCGAAACCAAGGTGTCACCGCGCGCGACTTTGTGCTGCGCCACCGGCTTGGGTTTCGGCTTTTTGTCTTGGGCCTTCGGTTTTTCTTGCGGCTTAGGCTCCGCCTTGGGCGGGGTGCCGGTCTCGCCTTGAACGGGTTGCGGTACCGCCGTGCCGTCTTCGCCGACCGCCGAGAGCGGCGTGGTCTCGATCTCGCCGACGCGCACGATCGCGCTGCTGGGGTCGCTCGCTACGAGTTGTTTGGCCAGTTCCGCGCGCGCGCCTTGGACGCAATTGCGGTTGTACAGGCCCGCGATCTTCACCGTCGCATTGATATACGTGCCCGAAGGAATCCAGCCATCGGCCTCGTAACGCGGATTGAGATTGCGCAGCGCGCGCATATAACCGTCGCGCGTGCCGCCATTGCCGAGACAAATGGTCAGTTCGTAAATGGTGGCCGGCCGCACCAGTTTGATCGTCGCCGGTTTGGCATCCACTTTCGGGAAGCTCAGGCCGTATTCCTTTGGATGCAAATACAACCACGCCGCAGCGATCACCATCGGCACGTAGTCCTTGGTCTCGGCCGGGAATTGCTCGTACACCGATTCGTCCCAAAAATTACGACCGCCCGAGCTGCGATACACGCGCAGGGCACGGCCTTCGCCACCGTTGTACGCGGCCAGCCACATTTCGATGTTATTGCCGAACTCGGCATAGCGCTCGTTGAGATAGGCCGCCGCGGCTTCTGCCGACATCCGCGCGTCGTAGCGCGTATCGAAGCCGCTGCCATCCACGCCTAAGCCGAAACGTCGGCCGGTGGCGGGCATGAATTGTAGTAAGCCGACCGCACCAGCGCGCGAACCGATATGCGCACGCCCGGTCGATTCTTTAGCCATGATCCCGAACAGCAGCGCTTCGGGCAGACCATTGCGCTGGAACGCAGGCGACATCGAGTGGCGTATGTATTGATAATTCTCGTGGCTCTGAACCAGCGAGACACGCATGTCAGTGAGCCAGCGGCGAATGCCTGCTTGCACTGCGGGGTTCATCTGCACCATGCGTATGAAGCGTTCGCCATCGGCGGCGAGCAGGGCAGCGGCTTCCGCCGATTGCGGCACATTCGCGGTCGGCAAGTCGCCGGGTTCGTCGTCGCTGCCTTCAGTACCGTCATCGTCTCCGCGCACCTGCGCATCGATCTCGGTCTTCAGCAGACGCTTATAGCTGGCGAGCAACGTCGAGACCGGGCAGCCTTTGAGCTTCATGCAGGCGTCGATGACGTCTTCCATGTCCTCCAGCGCCGAGTTGCTTTCGAGCAAGCCATTGGGGTCGTTGTTCTGCACCTTGATGAGCGCATCGCGATAGCGCGCTTCGGCGCCGGCCATCTTGATCGTCAAGGCGCCGATGTCGCGCTCGCGTCGAGACTGCGCTTGCGCCTCAGCGACCGGCAGGGCCGTCCATGCGACGCAAACCAAGGCGGGGAATAAGACGGTGCGGGCGATGCGCCCAGAAATCGAAGCGAAGAGTGGCATCTACTGCAGGCGAAAAGACGTGGGGCTGCAGGGTAGCCGCGGGCGGCGGCCGGGGCAACCGTCGAACGGCATGCCTCGAATAGCTTGGGCATCGCGTCGTCGGCCTCGGCTCACGCAAAGGCCGCACACGGGCACCGCCACGGGGCATTCCCGCATAAAATCCACGGACCCTATTCGAGGATCGTTCATGGACCCCATTCTGGTCGGCAAGGCGGTGACGACCGCCGACAGCGGCAATGTTCACTTGCTGCCGAAGTTCGGCAACCGCCATGGCCTGATCGCCGGCGCCACCGGTACGGGTAAGACCGTCACCCTGATGACGATCGCCGAAGGTTTCTCGCGGATCGGCGTGCCGGTGTTCTTGGCCGACGTCAAAGGCGACGTCGCCGGTCTCGCCACCGCTGGCACCATGAACGAGAAGATCCAGCAACGTCTCGCGCTGATGGGCAACCCCGAATATCGCAACGAAGCCGCTCCGGTCGTGTTTTGGGATCTGTACGGTAGACACGGGCACCCGGTCCGTACCACCGTCAGCGAGATGGGCCCCACCCTGCTCGGCCGCATCCTCGAACTGAACGATACCCAAGCCGGCGTGCTCGACATCGTGTTCAAACTGGCCGACGACCGCGGCCTGCTGTTGTTGGATCTCGAAGATCTGCGTGCCCTGCTCGGCCTCGTCGCCGAAGAGCGCAAAGACATTTCGACCAGCTACGGCCTGGTCAGCGTGCAGTCGATCGGCGCGATCCAGCGCTCGCTGCTGCGCCTAGAACAAGAAGGCGCTGAAATGTTCTTCGGCGAGCCGGCGCTTGAGCTGAACGACTTGATGCGCACGATGACCGATGGTCGCGGCGTCATCAATATCCTGTCCGCCGATCAATTGATCCTCAAACCCAAGCTCTACTCGAGCTTCCTGCTGTGGCTGTTGTCGGAATTGTTCGAGAATCTGCCGGAAGTCGGCGATCTGGATAAGCCCAAACTCGTTTTCGTCTTCGACGAAGCCCATCTTCTGTTCGAAGATTCGCCGCCTGCGTTGCAACAACGGATCGAGCAAGTGGTCCGCATCATTCGCTCCAAGGGCGTCGGCGTGTACTTCTGTTCGCAATTCCCCGACGACGTGCCGGACGAAATCCTCGGCCAGCTCGGCAACCGCTTCCAGCACGCACTGCGCGCGTTCACGCCGCGCGACCAGAAAGCGGTGAAGACCGCCGCGCAAACGTTCGTCGCCAACCCGGCACTGGATGTGGCGAAAGCGATCGGCGAACTCGGCACCGGCGAGGCGCTGGTTTCGACGCTGCAGGAAAAAGGCATTCCGATGCCGGTCGAGCGCACGTTGATCGCGCCGCCGCGCTGCCGGATGGGCGCGATCACCGAGGCCGAACGCGCGCAAGTACGCGCCGGCAGCCCGGTCGGCGGCAAATACGACACGCGCGTCGATCGCGAATCCGCAGCGGAATTGCTAGCGAAGAAAGTCGAAACGGTCGCCGAACAAACGAAAGCCCCACCTGCGCGCACTCGCGCACAGGACGATGCCGAGGAAGGCGGTTTCGGACAGTCGGTCAAAGACGCCGTGTTCGGAACCAAGCGTCGTCAGGGCATGGTCGAGACGATGGCCAAACAAACTGCGCGCACGGTCGGCAATCAAATCGGCAAACAAATCCTGCGCGGCCTGCTCGGCGGCATTTTCGGCGGCAAACGCTAAGCCGCCATCCCATCACCTACTTCGGCACCATCATCCCTATGCGCAACAAACGTTCTACGGCGCTTTGCGCCGCAATCCTGCTCGCCGTTTCCCTCGCCGGCTGCCAAAAGGACAGCGCGCCGACGGACAAAGCCTCGGACGAACCGGCTGTCATCGAACCTTCCAGTACCGAGCCCGTGGACACGGCCACTGCGGCGGAAGCCGCAGATGCTGCAGCCGCATCCGCAGCCGCCGAAGCGGCCGTTGCCGATGCCGAGGCGGACAAAGCCAGCTTCATCGCGCCACTACCGGCATCTTTCGACCCGAAAACATTTGCGGGCGGTTATGGCGCCGATGGCAGCACTTCGTTAGCGGTCACGGCCGATGGCCATTTTTCGCTCTCGGTGGACACCAAGACGATCGATGGTCAATGGAAGCTGCGGCCCGATGGCGCCACCATCGTCTTGGACCCGAGCGCCAGCGACGAACCCGACCGTTTGCTCGAAGTGCTCCCCGACGGCACCGTCAAATTGATCGGCGGCCCCACCCTGCCGCGCGCCGCCAACGCCCGCTAAGCCAGAGTTCGCGCGATGTCACGCTGGCGCCCGCCGCCGGAGAAAAGCACCGCGCTGATCACGCGGGAGGGCCATGCTCGGCTGAAAGCCGAGTTGGACGATCTCTGGCGCGTGCGCCGTCCAGAGGTCGTCAAAGCGCTCGCCGCCGCCGCCGCCGAAGGCGACCGCTCGGAAAACGCCGAGTACACCTATCGAAAAAAACAACTCGGCGAAATCGATCGCCGAGTGCGTTATCTCTCGAAACGACTGGAAGCCCTACGCGTCGTCGACACCGCGCCCACCGACCGCGATGCGGTTTTTTTCGGCGCGAACATCGACATCGAACACGCCATCAGCGGCGAGATCAGCCGCTACCGCATCGTCGGCCCCGACGAAACCGACGCCAAACTCGGCTGGATCAGCATCGATTCCCCGCTGGCCCGCGCGATGCTGAAAAAACGCATCGACGACGAATTCGAGGCCCTGTTGCCTGGTGGGCTGCAGCGGTTTTTCATCATCGCGGTGGAATACGACTGAGCACGCGTCACGCCAGGAACGAGACAAACACCACCTCCAAAGGCAAAGCGACTCAAGCGGCCGTTCGTCGGCTGAAGAAAAAGACGATTGACATACTGTGTATTGCACAGTACTGTGCGCCGCATGAGTGAATCGGACGCTTTCGGCAAATTGGAACTCGAGCTGCGGCGCGGGGTGGTGGTCTTGGCCACGCTCTCGCAATTGCGGGCGCCGCGCTATGGGTACGAACTGAGGCAGGCGCTAGCGGACAAGGGCATGCCGATCGAAGAAGGCACGTTGTACCCGCTGCTCCGCCGCCTCGAAGCGCAAGGCTTGCTGAAAAGCGAGTGGAAACTCGAGAGCGGTTCGCAGAGGCGTTATTACTCGCTGAATACGGATGGTCTGGCACTACTGAAAAGACTCACCACCTCATGGCAAAACATGAACCACGCGATGGATCGGTTGCTGAAAGAAGACTGATCTTCGCGTCCGCTTTCGCCTGCGGCCTCCGCCGCCATGCGCTGCAAATTGAACGCACCACTCTCGAAGAAGGATTGACCTCATGAATGCGAACGACGTCATCGAATCCTACGTCACCGAGGTCGCGAAGCGACTTCCTCGCAAGCAACGCAACGATGTGGCGTTCGAATTGCGAGAGTTGATCGACGAAGCCTTACAGGACAAAGCCGAGGCCGCCGGGCGTAGCGTCGACGCCGCGATGGCGACCGAATTCTTGCAGAGCCTTCGGCCGGCCCGACGAAGTGGCCGCGCGCTACCGTCCTACGCTCACCATCATCGATCCTGCGGACGGGCCCCGTTTTGTGCGCACGACGGTCATCGGGCTGGCGATCATCTGGAGCCTGGGTCTGTTCGCGAGTTTTTCGCAACCGATCAACCCCGCAACCGGCGGCGTTCTCGGCGCACTGAGCCGTTGGTGGCTCTCGACGGTCATCCCATCCCTGTGGTGGCCGGGTGTTCTGGTCGTCGGTTTCGGCTGGGCCGCTTGGGCTCGCCGTCGTCGACCGCAAACCTCGGTATGGGAACCACGGGTTAGCGGCCGCATTCAAGGGGGGCGCGTCTCTACGACGATGGGACTGATCGGCATCCTGTGCGGAATTTTCCTACTGATCAATCCGACATGGCTGTTGGATGTCTTCTGGGGCGGTCATGCGGCGCCTGCGGCCTACGAAGCGTTGACGTACACCAAGTCGTTTCTTCAGCGACAAGCACCGGTACTGCTCGTACTTCTGATGATCAATATTCCGCTGTTCATCGCGACGATCGTGAAAGGCCTATCGCCGCCCCTCTTGCAACGCCTCGAACACGGACTGGCCTTGATCACTTGTGCAGCGATGGTGTGGACGATTATGGACGGCCCGATCTTCATGTCGCCCCGCAGCGACGGAACGGCCAAGTTCATCATGCTGCTCATCGTCGTTCTCGTGCTGATCGACAGTGCCGTCAAACAGTATCGACGCGTCAAACCAGCGCCGAACGAATCGGCACAAACACGCTGACTAAGGGCCCCTCTTCGAGGCTATGACGATCGTGATGGCGCATGAGGCCTTCGGCTCATGCGCCTTATTTACTCGCGGGGACGCAACGTATCAGCAGCGATTCAAATCCCACCGTACCAATCGTAACCGCTGTCCTCCCAGTACCCGCCTTTGCCGCCGAAGATGCCGGCATAGGAATCGACGACTTCGATGGTGTGGACGTACTTGGGCTGCTTGTAACCGAGCTTGCGTTCGATCCGCATCCGCAGCGGAGCACCGTTTGCGACCGGCACCGGTGCGCCGTTCATATCGTAGGCAGCGATGGTCTGCGGATGAAAAGCGTCGTCGAGGTCGATGCATTCGTAATAACGCGAGCCGTCGCCGCGGAGGTCGTCGTAGCAATGGAACACGACATAGCGTGCGCCGGGTTTGAGCTTGGCCAGATCGAGCAATCGCGACAACTGCACGCCGGTCCAGCGACCGATCACGCTCCAGCCTTCGACGCAATCGTGACGCGTGATTTGGGTGCGCGATGGCATCGCGCGCAAAGCATCCATCGACAGTTCCAGGGGCGTCCGCACTAGGCCGCGAATGCGTAGCCGGTAGTCGGCGAAATCGTTGCCTTGAACCGCCAGATATTCCGGTGTGTTAGGACGAATGCTGCCGTTAGGACGGAACACCGGCGAAATCATCGAAGCCGGAAATTCCTGAGCCAACCGATTGCCGGTGAGAAAGCGCTGCACGTTCTGATTCAGCGGCTCGGCGAGTTTCAGCGCACCGACGACATCGCGGTTGCGCGCGAACTTTTCGCAGCCGCTGAGCAAACCGACGCCGGCACCGGCCACTACCGCGCGCAGCAGACGACGGCGGGCAGTATGGATGGGATCGTTCATGGCTTGTCCTCAGCGTTCGCACTCTCGGTATTCGTGCCGTCTGCGCGCGCGCCTGCTGGGTCTGGTTGAGGCGCAGATGGAATGGAATCGCGCGCCACGGCTGCGTCGGTATCGCTTCGTTGCGCGGCGTCGCTCGGATAACGCACACGGAAACGGCCGGTAATCATCGAACGCATCTCGTTGATCGGGCCGGCATACACCACCATCAGCACATGCACCAGAGCGAAGAGCACGAACAACAACATGACGACGAAATGCAAGGTGCGTGCCGACTGGCGCCCACCGACCGCATCCATGAACCAGGACAACACACTCGCCATCTGCGGCGACATCGACAAACCCGTAAGCACGGCCAGCGGTGCCAGCACGAAGATCACGAACAAATAGGCCAACTTCTGCAGTGGGTTGTAGCGTAACGCCTCGTCGCCCACCGGGTGGCGGAAGCGCAGATGTTCGGCGATGGATTTGGGAATATCGCGCCAATCGCGGCGCTGCATCGCGAGATCGCGGCTCAGATGCCGGCTCGCCAGCGACCACAGCAGATAGCACGCGCCATTGATCACCCAGGCCCAGACGAAGAACAGATGCCAGCGGCGGCCCACCGCGAGCGAACGCGTGCTGGGAATCGTGGTCCATGCCGGGAAACCACGAGCGAGGACTTCGCCGTCGGGGTCGGTGGAGACGCCGAGCACGCCGGTGGTCTCGAACTTGCGCCCGCCGACCTGGGTGACGCCACGCCACTGTCCTTTCGCGTCGCGCTCGCCCGTGGTCGAAAAGAGTTTGGCGTCGTCGACCGATGTATGCCCCCAGTACAAGTGAGGATGCGCGTTGTAGATCTGCAAGCCGCTACCGGTCAGGGCGATCATGCAAGCCAAATTGATCCAATGCATCCAACGCAATGGCCAGCGGTGACGCAGTACCGTGCGCCATTGGCCGCGCTGGGATACAGGTTCGGGTAACGAAATCGATGTCATATGGCTCTTCCGACACGAGGCAATGCCTGCTGCGAGGGTACGTCCTACCCCAACAGGCTACAAGCAGAGACGGCATTCGCGAAAAACGGTGCGCGACCGAAAAGACCACGATCCGGCGAGAGCGACCGTTACCTTAGAGTCCTGCGGAATATCGAAGCAGCGGGAGAATCCATCGAGCGACGCCGGCAGTCTTTAAGGTAACGGCGACGGATAGGCTCTGCCTGCCCGCACCGGCTGAAAACAACCGGCGCTAGCGTAAAACGCTTCGGTTTGATTCGACCGCCAACCGGGAATGCCCGCAAGCGGCAGAGGACGCAGTTCGAGCGGATCGTTCAAGACGCGGCCGGTCGCGATCGCATCGGCCACATGTGCGACACAAGCCTCATCATCGGCATCGCCTAGCACCACCAAACATTTGCCGACCGGGTACAACGCCGGCACGAGCGCCATTTCCAGTAGCGCGTGACCGACGATGGCGGCGATACGAATACCGCCATCGCGCCAGGCACGTGCGGCGTCGTGAAACAACGCGGTCCAGTCGTGCGCGTCCCAGCGTGCAAGCAACTCGGCATCGCGCACGCAGACGATCGCACCGGCTTCGTCGAACTGTGTCAGCGCGTACTGCGCGCGGTTGCGCTGCGATGCGCCCATCGTGGCGATATGCGCACGCTGTTGAGCGTTGATCGCGAGTTTCAGCGCCGGATAGCGGCACCAGACCGCAGCGTTGAACAAGTCGTGCCAATTCTCGGCGCGGGTCGCGATAGCGTCGCGCTCGCCGATGCGCAGTTCGTAATGCAAGCCATCGTCGAGCAATATCTGATCCTGCACGACGAAGCGCTTATCGGTGAGCGGCATCGCCGCATTCAACGTTTCGATCGTGGGCCAGTGCGAAGCGACGAAC
The DNA here is from genome assembly GCA_963783035.1 of uncultured Gammaproteobacteria bacterium. Classification (GTDB taxonomy): domain Bacteria; phylum Pseudomonadota; class Gammaproteobacteria; order Xanthomonadales; family Xanthomonadaceae; genus Lysobacter_I. Next base: position 310,911 of record CAWAMC010000003.1, on the reverse strand, counting down.
CAATCGCGATGCGCGCTGTAGCCATCGAAGATCGGATGCGCGAAGGTCGCGGCATCCACTTCGTTGCGCAATGGTGCGACGAAGCGACGCTTACTCATGCACGAACCACGCGAAATAAACCACTGTCATCCCGAGTGCAGCGAGGGACCTGCTGCTTCGCCCACGTAAGTGTAGCGCTTGAGGCTATTTGAGCCATGGTATAGCAGCACTCTCTTCGCAATTCACACTTCACAATCTGCCGGACAACGCATCACCCTCGATGAGCCGTTCCTTCTCCCGGCCGTGCGAGGAGAAGGTGGCGCGCAGCGCCGGATGAGGGGTGAACGCCACCGCTATACATCGCGCGAAGAACGCCCCTCTCCCGACCTTCGGCCACCCTCTCCCCGTTGCACGTGGAGAGGGGCCGCTTTATTGATGCGTTCTGCCTTCTCCCCGCCGTGCGGGGAGAAGGTAGCGCGCAGCGCCGGACGAGGGGCGAACGCCACCGCATTGCATCGCGCGAAGAGCGCCCCTCTCCCGGCCTTCGGCCACCCTCTCCCCGTTGCACGTGGAGAGGGACCGCTTTATTGATGCGCGCCACCCTCCCCCGTCGCACGTGGAGAGGGAACAATCTTGAGCTTGCTGGGCGATGTAGCAGCTATCGCAGAATGAAGTGTGGGATCAATCGACGATCGCTTCGCCATACAGATCGTGCTCATCGCTACCCATGATCTCGACATCGACGAACTGGCCCGGGCGCAGGCTCGCTTCGAGGCTGTTCTGAATCTGCACGAGGCCGTCGATCTCCGGCGCATCGGCCATCGAACGCGCGATACCGAGATCGCCATCGACCGAATCGACGAGACACGACAACACGCTACCGACTTTGTCGGCGAGCTTGGCTTCGGAAATCGCCGCTTGCCGCTCCATGAACCGCGCGAGCCGCTCTTGCTTCACCTCTTCCGGTACCGGGTCGGGCAGCGCATTCGCTGCGGCGCCTTCGACCGGCGAATACGCGAACGCACCGACGCGGTCGAGCTGAGCTTCGTCGAGGAAATCCAGCAGTTCCTCGAACTCGGCATCGGTTTCGCCCGGGAAGCCGACGATGAACGTGCTGCGGATGGTGATATCGGGGCAAATCTCGCGCCAGCGCTCGATACGTTCCAGGGTCTTATCGACCGCGCCTGGGCGTTTCATCAATTTCAATACGCGCGGACTGGCATGCTGAAATGGAATATCGAGATACGGCAACAGCTTCGGCAAACCTTCGATATTGCGGTCGGCCATCAGCGGGATGATGTCGTCCACGTGCGGATACGGATACACGTAATGCAGGCGCGTCCACAGGCCGAGCTCCGATAATCCTTCGCAGAGCGCTTTCATCCGGGTCTGGTACGCCTTACCGCGCCAAGTGCGCTCGGCGTATTTCGTATCGACGCCGTAGGCGCTGGTGTCCTGCGAAACGACGAGTAATTCCTTGACGCCGCACATCGCGAGTTTTTCGGCCTCGCGTAACACGTCATCGACCGGGCGCGAGACCAGATCGCCGCGCATCGACGGAATGATGCAGAAACTGCAGCGGTGGTTGCAGCCTTCTGAAATTTTCAGATACGCGTAATGCTTGGGCGTGAGTTTGATGCCAACGTCATCGTCCGCCAATTTCCGCGGCACCAGATCGGTGAACGGGTTACGCATCGGCGGCAGGGCGGCGTACACCGCCTTCATCACGCTTTGATAATCCTGCGGACCGGAGATCGCCAACACATCCGGATGCGCTTCGCGGATTTTCTCTGGGCGCTTACCCAAACATCCGGTGACGATGACCTTGCCGTTCTCGGCCATGGCCTCGCCGATCGCATCGAGCGACTCGGTCACGGCCGAATCGATGAATCCGCAGGTGTTCACCACCACCACGTCGGCATCGTCGTAGGACTGGACGATGTCGTAGCCCTCGACCTTCAACTGGGTGAGGATGCGCTCGGAATCGACCAAGGCTTTCGGGCAGCCGAGACTGACGAAACCGACTTTGCGGCCATTGGAAGCGGTAGAGGCGGAATCGGGCTGAGACATGGGCGGCTGGGGCATGGGCGGCGGGAGCATAGACGCTCGCCGAAACGCGCGCGGCCCGGAAATGGTGAGCGAGAGGTCGCGCAGTATAGCCCCTGCCCCAGCCGCCATTCCTCGGCCTGCCCAGGCACGGCAGTACGGGGTTACGATGCAGTTCTTCGGTATAGGAGGCAGCCCGCATGGGCGAATGGATTTCACTGACGACCCCCGAAGGCCTTGTGCGGGCATGGTTAGCGCGCCCGGACGCCCCGCCGCGTGGTGCGGTGGTGGTGATCCAAGAGATCTTCGGGGTGAATGCGCATATCCGCGCAGTGACCGACCGCTTCGCCGACGCTGGGTTCACCGCGATGGCGCCTGCGCTGTTCGATCCCGTGCGTCCCGACGCCCAGTTGCGCTACGACCAGAACGGCGTCGCGGAGGGCCGCGATTTCGCCGCGCAGATCGGGTTCGAGCGCGCGTTGGAGATCGTTGGCGCCGCTACGAGTTGGCTCCGCGAGTCCGGGCACCGCGTCGGTGCGGTCGGCTTTTGTTGGGGCGGGACGATCGCGATGCTCGCCAATACGCGGCTGCATTTGCCCTCGGTCACGTATTACGGCGGCCGCAGCGTGCCGTTCCTCGACGAACCCGCGTTAGCGCCGATGCTGTTCCACTTCGGCGAACACGACCGAATCATTCCGCCCGAGGATGTCGAAATGCATCGTCTGCACCATCCAGAGGCGACGATCCATGTGTATCCAGCCGGTCACGGCTTCAACTGCGACGAACGCGACGACTACGATGCCGACTGCGCCGCCTTGGCGTGGTCGCGCACGATCGACTTTCTGGAGGAGCATCTGCAATGACTCGACATGCCCACACCGCCCCGCAGGGCTGGCATTTGCATCCGCAGTTGGCCGACGACACGCATCCGCTCGCGCATTGGCCGCTGTGCGATGTACGCCTGATGGACGATGCTCATCATCCATGGCTGATCCTGGCGCCGCGCGTCGAGAACGCGGTCGAAATCGTCGATCTCAACTCCGACCAACAAGTCGCACTGATACGCGAAATCGACCGCGCCTGTCGCGCGCTGCAAACGACGATGAAGCCGCATAAATTGAACGTCGCCGCGTTGGGCAATATGGTGCCGCAACTGCATGTGCATGTGATCGCGCGCTATCGCGAAGACATCGCCTGGCCGCGCCCGGTCTGGGGCATGGCCTCCGCGCAACCGTATTCGCCGGAACACTTGATCGAACGCGTGGAATTGCTGCGCGCGGCGCTGCAATCGGCACCGTGATTCCACATCCATGAAGAGAAAACACTGATGCATCGATTCAATTGGCATGGCCATCGCGCCGTTATGCTCGCCGCATGCGTTTGCGCAGGCTCCGCGTGCGCACCCTCGACGACAGCGGATTCCACGATGCAACAACGCGCTGCGAACCCATCGACGGTCTCGGACTCGGCGGTCGAGTCGTTATTGCGAGCGGAAATACTCAAAGACATACCCACGATCGATACGAACTTCAAGATCGCGCTGGGTCGATACGACATCCCGGGTTTACAGCAATCGCTACGTTCTCAGGCATACCGTGGGCGTCTGCTTTCGGCGAAGGACGGCCAGCAATTCAACGAAATGCTTTTTCTGTACCGGGACGGTCAGATCATGCCGTTCGGCGCCGTCTTCGGCGGTTTCGGCTTGATGTCGGCGGTCGTCGTCGACGATATCTTGTACTGCAGCTATTCCTGGGGGTCGGGCATGCACCGGTCGCAGATCGCGAGAATCTCCGAACGCGATGGCACGCTGCGCATCGAACAATCGCCTAGCTTCTACTCGGTCGATCTCTTCGTGCGTGATGTCGACGGTCACGTGGCCGTCGAACAAGGGACGTACACCGGCTTCAATGCGTCGACCGGCGATACGTTCGCGGAGTCCATCGAGCATATTTTCGGAAGAAACGAACCCGCCCCGTTGACGACCGCACATCATCGCTAGCGGAGCCGCTCATCGTTACGCATCGGCACCGAACGACTGCGGGCCGAACCACTGCGGGTAATTCCGCCACCGCCCGACCGAGCGCGTATGCGTCGGCTGTCGTACTTGCCAGCGGCTGATGGTCTGTACCGAACGACCGCTCGCGTGGAAATCGAGACAGCGGTCGTCCCATGGCAAACCGGCGAAATCGATGAGCCGACGAATCTGCGTATCGGTCTCGGTCACGACGGTCTCGTAGCGCATCTCGACGATCGGCAAGGGCGAAACCGCTTGCCAATGCCGCATCATCCGTTCTTGTTGCGCGATCACGAATGCGATGTCGTCCAGATCGGTGGCGTAAGTCGCGGACGGCGCGAAACTCTCGCTGAAGATCGATAAGGCGATATCGCGCGGGTCGCGCCGACACCAAACGATGCGGGCATCGGCGAACAGCATCGCGATCAAGCCGATATGCAAGAAGTTGTAAGGTTGCTTGTCGATCAAACGCTGCGCATCCGCGGGCGCACCGCGTGCGGCGATATCGAGGTAGTCCTGCGCGCGGGCGCGCAACCAATCCGCATCGACGCGTGCGGCATTCTGCGGCCAGAGCAAGCCCGTTCGAAGAGGAATATCGCCCGCGATCCCGACGATACCAGTCAATTCGCCGCAACCGTGCGCCTGCGGATGCGCCGCAAGGATCTGCTCGATCAACGTCGTGCCGCTGCGCGGCATACCCACGACGAACAACGGACGCGCATCGCGAATCGCAGCACCGCGTAGCGATGCGAAAGAATCCGGCGTGAATGCAGCGATAGCCGCATCGATCTGCGTGACGAACGCATCGCGCTCGAAATCGCCATCGCGAGCACGACGCAAACGGTTCGCGGCCTGCCAATGCGCGGCAGCGCTCGCATACTCGCCGATACCATCGGCGCGCTTGCCAAGCACATGATGCAAGAACGCTTGTTGCTCATCGGGCAACCGTCCCGATGCCAGCAATGCCGATGCTTTTTCGATCAATGCGTGCGGTGCGTCGCTCCGCGCCAACGCGATCGCCGAGCCCAACGGATCGGCCCAGTTCGGCTGTAACGCATGCGCGCGCGCATACGCTTCTTGCGCCTGCGCGGCGTCGCCCAAATCTTCTTGCACCCAACCCATTTCTTGCCACAGCAACGCATCGTTAGGGAAACGCACAAGCCCCGCCTGCGCATGCTGCAACGCCCGCGACGGTGCGCCAGTGCGCCGTTCGCATTGCGATCGCCGCAGCCACAGACTGGGGTCGTTGCCATCGCCCGATAGCGCGATTCGATCGTAAAGCGCCAACGCTTCGGCATGATGCTCGAGCGCGTACTCGGTCTCGGCGAGCGCACGAAGAATCTGCGGATGCGCAGGCGCCAAAGCATGCGCGCGCCGCAGCGCCGGCAAGGCATCGGCATCGCGACGGGCACCGTAGAGCGTCGCACCGAGCAGAAACCATGCCTCGACGAAATCGGGCTGCAGCGTCGTCGCGTCGCGAAAGGCCGCGATCGCTTCGTCGGTGCGGCCGGCCGAAGCCGCCACCTGCCCCAGCGCGAGCCGTAACGGTGCGGCCTCAGGCGCTGCCGCCACCGCACGATGCATCGCCTCGACCGCGTCCTGCGGGCGGCCGCTCATCTGCAGTAATGCCGCATGCGCGTGATGCAATTCCGGCGCGTCCGGCGCGGCGACGAACAATTCGGCGAGCATCCGCTCGGCTTCGGCGAAACGCGATGCGCGCAACAACGCATGAACGACGTCGAGTGATGCGCTAGTGCTCATGCGCTATGCACCAACGATGCACGACTCATCGCTCCACCTCGCGCACCGATGAGTTGTTCCTTCTCCCCGCTGCGCGGGGAGAAGGTGGCGCGCAGCGCCGGATGAGGGGCGAACGCCGCCGCCATGCATCGCGCGAAAAGCGCCCCTCTCCCAGCCTTCGGCAACCCTCTCCCCGTGGCACACACGGGGAGAGGGAACAGTTTTGAGCTTTTTTGCGCGACACGGAGAGCAGATTTCACCTCTCCCCGTGTGAGGCACGGGAGAGGGAACAGTTTTGAGCATGTTGCGCGACATCGTATCTCCCGCAAGACGTGACCCGGTGTTACGGGCAACGCAAGTCGCGAGGCCGCATAAGTTCGCAGTGTTTTCAACAGTCGTGCGATTCGTATCAGGTTACGAACACTCCACAAAGCGTAATCAGGTGCGCGGCAAGGTCACGCCGATCTGCCCTTGGTACTTGCCCCCGCGGTCGCGATACGACGTTTCGCAGACCTCATCCGATTGGAAGAACAGCATCTGCGCCACGCCTTCATTGGCGTAGATACGCGCGGGAAGCGGCGTGGTGTTGCTGAATTCGAGGGTGACGTGCCCTTCCCATTCGGGTTCCAGCGGGGTCACGTTGACGATGATGCCGCAGCGGGCATAGGTGCTTTTGCCGAGGCATATCACCAATACATCGCGTGGGATACGGAAGAATTCGACGGTGCGCGCCAACGCGAACGAATTCGGCGGGATGATGCAAACGTCGGATTCGATATCGACGAAGCTGCCGCTGTCGAAGTGTTTGGGATCGACGATCGTCGAGTTGATGTTGGTGAAAATCTTGAATTCGCGCGAGCAGCGCACATCGTAGCCGTAGCTGGAGGTCCCGTAGCTGACGATGCGCTGGCCGTCGGCGTCCCGCTTGATCTGGCCGGGCTCGAATGGCTCGATCATCTTGTGTTGCTCGGCCGTACGTCGTATCCAGCGGTCGCTTTTGATGCTCATGCTCGTGGTCCTGGGGCGAATGTGCCCCGCAAGCTGGGCATTCTATCGGGCTAACGGATTTACCGCAGCCCGAAAACAGAAGGCCCGACGATTGCCGGGCCTTCTGCGAACCAACTGCTTTAGAGAATCAGAAGCTGCTGGCGTTCAAACGACCATTGCTGACCACTTTGCCGTTGCACGACGCGGTCGGCACCGACGTACCCATGATCGCCGACTTGATGTTCGCCGCGCTGGCGCCTGGATGCGAGGACGCGTACAACGCGACGGCACCGGTCACGTGCGGGGTCGCCATCGAGGTGCCGCTGTAGCTGGCGTAGGCGGAGGTCAACACGCCTTTCGAGCTCCTGGGCACGGTCGAATTCACCGCTGAACCCGGCGCGCAGATATCGACCGTGGTCGCACCGTACTGCGAATAGCTGGCGAGCGTGCCGTTGCTGGCGAGCGCGGCGACTGCGAGGACGTTCGAGTTCGGATAGTTCGACGGGTAGCTGGCGGTAGTGTCGTTATTGGCACCGGAGTTACCGGCGGCCGCGACGAACAGGATGCCGGCCGTCTCGGCGCGACCGATCGCGTCTTGCAGCGCCTGCGAGAAACCGCCGCCGCCCCACGAGTTGTTGGTCGCGGCGATGTTCAAGCCGTGGCGGGTCTTGAGGTCGGTGAAGTAATCGACCGCTTTGATCGCATTAGCGGTGGTGCCGCCGCGACGGCCGAGGAAACGGCCCGAGATCAGCTTCACGCCGCTCCAGCACACGCCAGCCACACCCGCACCGTTGCCGCCGACGCCGGCGATGGTGCCGGATACGTGCGTGCCGTGGTCGTCGTTGGCGCCACCGGAATTGATGTTGTTGCTGTTGCCGTCGAAGTCCCAACCGCGCACGTCGTCGACGTAGCCGTTGCCGTCGTTATCGACGCCATCGGCCGGATCGAAGGGGTTGGTCCAGATATTGGCGGCCAAGTCGCTGTGGTTGAAATAGATGCCTTCGTCGATCACGCCGATCAGCACGCCGCTGCAATCGGTATGGCCGGCGGCCCAAGCTTCGGCGGCCTGCGAACCGTACTGATTGACCGGCGAAGACGCGTCGCCGTACATGCCCCACAACGAACCATTAGTGAAATACGTGTCGTTCGACACTGCCGTGTGGTTGTAGATCCAGTTCGGCTCGGCGTATTCGACTGCCGGGTTCATCGACAACACGCGCACGACCGACGCCACGTCGGCGATCATCGGCATACGCATCAGCGACATTTCGCCCTTGCCGGTGCGGCCGGCACGAACGACATCGACTTTCTGCGCGCCGATCGCACGACGCACGCTGTCCTGGTCGGCCGCAGTGGCGCCGTCGCGGAACTTGATGATGAGTTCGCCCGTTTCATGCGCGCGACCGGCTTGGAGACCGGCGAGCACCGCATCGGGACGGCCGCCAGCGAAGGCGGCGGAAGACAGGCTGAGCGAAGCTACAACCGCAGCCGACAACGCGGCGCGACGGAAAGTATGGTGCATACGAGTTTGAGCCCCTGTGAGATGTTGTTCGAAGATACGCCGGACATGTCGCGACGTATCCGATCGAACGTATCGTGATCTACGCCACTCAGCACGCTGCACTGCAACATCAATCTCCGAATTGCTAACTCAACTCCAACTTTTCGAGCTGCATACCGTGCTCGTAGCTGTCATGCAATGAGCCAGTAGCGACGATGCATCGTTCAAGGCAACGCTAAACCAGTTGCGCACCGATCTCAGCACGTAGCCGAGGCCGTGCCGCCAAAGCATCCAGCAGACGCTGGGCGGTTTCGCGATACGCCTGCGCCGCTGCGGAGGACGGTGCCGCGCGCACGACCGGCACGCCGAGATCCCCCTGCTCGCGGATCGCGATCTCCAACGGTAACGACCCCAACACCGGTACGCCGTACTGGGTCGCCATTCGCTCGGCACCGCCATTGCCGAACAAATGCTCGATGTGGCCGCACTGCGTACACACGTGTTGCGCCATGTTCTCGATCAGGCCCAGCACAGGCACCTGCACTTTCTCGAACATTTTCAACGCCTTGCGTGCATCGAGCGTCGCCACTTCCTGAGGTGTGGTGACGATCACCGCGCCGGCGACCGGGATCTTCTGCGCCAAGGTGAGCTGGATATCGCCGGTCCCCGGGGGCAGATCGACGACCAGGATGTCGAGAGGGTCGCCTTCGAGCCCACCCCAGAGCGTATCGCTGAGCAACTGGGTCAGCGCCGAGGTCGCCATCGGGCCGCGCCAGATCATCGGGGTGTCCTGTTCCACCAGAAAACCGATCGACATGGTCTGCACGCCATGGGCTTGCATGGGCACGATCGACTTGCCGTCGGGGCTCTCGGGCTTACCCGATAAGCCCAGCATCGTCGGAATGCTGGGGCCGTAGATGTCGGCATCCAACACTCCGACCCGCAACCCCATATCGGAGAGCGCCAGCGCCAGATTGACCGCCGTGGTGGATTTCCCTACCCCGCCTTTGCCAGAACCGATCGCGATGATGTTACGGACCCGCGTCAACGGGGAGACATTAGGCTGGACCGCATGGACCGGTAGCCGATTCGCAGAGGGTGTTTGCATCGCTGCATTGTCCCCGGGGTGGCCTGCGTACGCCAGCCCGCGACGCTTCGCCTCGGCCGAACATCCCAATACTTGGGGCTATGGGTGACCGGCCGTCAAAAACCCATACAGGCGCCACATGACATTAGCGTTAAGGTCGTGTTAACTTCGGCTTGAGCAGGCCAGGGGGACACGGCATGCCTCACCGTATCGCATTGAGCGAATCAATCTTTCGTATCGGGGATTTCCATGAACTATGAAAAAAACCGCAAGTTGCGGCGCGATCGTTTGACCTCCGCCATCTTGGCGACCCTTCTGCTTCCGTTCTCTGGCGCCGCGTTCGCGCAGACCGCGCCACCGGCCGAGGACGAACAGGAACAGACCGAGTCGAGTTCCCAGAACGCGACAGAACTGCAGAAGATCGAAGTGATCGGCAGCCGCATTAAGCGCGCCGAGATCGAAGGACCGTCCCCAGTGACGATCATCAGCACGCAGCAGCTCGAGAAAGAAGGTTTCGTCACCGTCTTCGACGCACTGGAAACCCTCACCCAGAATACCGGTAGCGTGCAGAACGAATTGAACTCCGCCGGCGGCTTCACGCCGAACGGCAGTCCGGTGAATTTGCGCGGCCTCGGTACCGGTCGCACGCTGTTGTTGATCAATGGTCGCCGCGCGGCCGACTATCCGTTCCCGTACAACGGACAGAGCAACTTCCAGAATTTCGGCAACATCCCGACCGCTGCGGTCGATCGCATCGAAATCCTCAGCGGTGGCGCCTCCGCGATTTACGGCTCCGACGCCGTCGCGGGCGTAATCAATGTCGTGCTGAAGAAAAACTACGAAGGCGACGTCTTCAAACTGCGCGCCGGCACCACCACCACCGGCGGCGGCGATTTTGCCGATTTCCAATGGGTCGGCGGTAGGACCGGCGACAATTGGAGCCTGACCTATGCGATGGAATATTTCGCTGACGAGCCACAATATGCCTATCAACGCGATTTCATGGATTCGCGCGAGGACAACCCGCTGCCGCCGCCAGTAGTTGGCCTCCAGCCTGTCGGTACTGTGCGCATCACTCGCACCGGCCTGCCCTTGGGCTCGGTCAACATCATCACGCCGCCCGCTGGCACCTGCGAACGCTTCTTCGGCGAATACGTGAACTGGAACTACCGTGGTGTACTCACTAACGGCACCCCGTTCAATCAAGGGACTACCTGCGGCTACTGGAAGGACGTCGGCTACCAGTCGACCGGCAACGGTAACAGCGATTTCTCCGGCTACCTTTACGGTAACTACGATTTCGGCAACGGCTTGGAAGCCTGGGCGAGCCTGACGGGCTATCACTCCAAGTCGCAACTGACCGGCGGCGTCGAGTTCATCGGCGGCCCGCATATCGATGGCGTCGGTACCGTTGGCACGTTCTTCGCGACGAATCCAACGATCAACGGCAACGTGCAGATCCAACGCATCTTCACGCCGCAGGAATACGGCGGCATCGAAGATACGCATCAAAAATTCACCGAAAAATCGATCGACGTCGCTGCCGGTTTGCGTGGCACGTTCGGCGAGCGGTTCGATTGGGATTTGACCATCGGTCGTGCCGACTACTGGGCCGACCGCACGCGTCCGCGTTTCGACGGATCGGCGGTGTCCGACTTCTACTTCGGCCCGCGTCTGAACACCACCGGCACGCCGCGCTACTTGATCAACCTGGAGCGCTTCTATCGCCCACTGACGCCGGCCGAATACCGCTCGCTGTCGACGACTCTGAAATACGAATCGCATTCCTGGGTCAATCAGGGCAGCTTCGTGTTGAGCGGCGATCTGTTCGAACTGCCGGCCGGCCCACTCAGCTTCGCTGCGGTGGTCGAAGGGACACAACAAGGCTACGACCTGAACTCGCCACCCGACATTCTGCCGACGAATCGTCTGGCCTATAACCTCACCGGTACCAATGGCGGCGGCGATCGCGACCGTTACGCCATCGGCGCAGAGTTCAGCATTCCGATTTTCGAGTCGCTGAAAATGAGCTTGGCGGGTCGCTTCGACAAATACGACGACATCACGAATGTCGACGACGCCAAAACCTGGGCAGCCGGCCTGGAATGGCGCCCGCTGGATTCACTGTTGATCCGCGGCAACTACTCGACCAGCTTCAAAGCTCCGGACATGCACTTCGTTTACAACGAAGGTAGCGGCAGCTTCGGTAATGCGCTCGACACCTTCCGCTGTCTGTCCACCGGCGGTTACGCCACCTTGCCGAATCCGCCACCCGCAGGTGCGGTGCTCTGCGGCGGCGCCAACTACATCTATTCGGTGTTCGCGACCAGCCGTGGCGAGCCGACACTGGAAGAAGAAACCGGCGAGTCCTTCACTGCGGGTATCGTGTGGGATGCCACCGACAATCTCTCGATGTCGGTGGACTACTACAACATCGTGCTGGAAGGCGCGATCGCGAATTTGACGTCGACCTTCATCCTCGACGCCGAAGGCGGTTGCCGCACTGGCTTCACCCGCACACGTCAGCCCTACCAATTCGCACCGGGCTCCGCGTTCTGCCAAGAAATCAATAGCCGCGTCACCCGCACACCCGCACCGGGCGAACTGAGCGACCGCATCACCGGCGTCCGTAGCGGCCCGGTCAATCAGTCGTTCCAACGCGTCACCGGCATCGACGCGGCGGTCAATTGGCGCATGGATACCGATCGCTTTGGTGATTTCCGCTGGCGCTTGGAGTGGTCGCACACCCTGAAGAACGAGTTGCAAACCTTCGCGACCGATCCGATCCAAACCGATTGGCGCGACGACGCGAACAACTTCGACTTCCGCAGCCGCGTCCGCGCGTCGATGGCATGGTCGGAAGGCGACTGGAGTGCGAACCTGTTCACGACCCGCTATGGCAGCCTGCCGAATTGGCAGGAAACCGATCGCATCGCGCCCTACTTCCTGTGGAACGCGAATGCGAGCAAGAAGATCACCGATAAGGCGACCGTGACCTTGTTCGTGAATAACATCTTCAACAAGTTCCACCCGCGCGACGACGGCTTCAACTCCTACCCGTACTTCTGGCGTGCATACGGCACCGCCGGCCGCGAAATTTCGGCGCAGTTCGAGTACAAGTTCCGCTGATTCGGCAGTTCCGATGCAAACCAAAGAGCCCGGCGAAAGCCGGGCTCTTTTTTGATTCGCATATGCACGGCAGCCATGCATTACGACGCGAAGCCGATACGCGTTAAGCGAGATGCAAAATCACCGCTTATCGGCTTATCAATTAAAACAATTTTTTAACAATTATTCCGCTCGAACGATCGTCTGCGCTCGACCGACGTCCCCGCCCGATCGTTCGCACTACATCGCCACGGAATGTGATAAAAACGAGTGCGTAGCGCCATTTTTTCGTACACCACCGTTCCCTAACGCGGGCTTTTTTGAAGTTCGCAGCACCTCTACGAGGACCGTTTCATGGCCGAGCCCACTCCGAGTACCGACGCACAAGCCGTCCCGCCGCCGACGCCTGTCGCCATCAACGGCACGACGGTACCGACAGGCAGCCCGACCCCTACCTTCGGTGCGACCGTCGACGGTAAACCGACCGTCAGCCAAGAGTTGTTCCGCCAAGGCGATGTGTCCATCAGTCGCGAGCGCGTGCCCTCGGGCAGCCAGTTCGCCGATATGGTGGTGATCAATACCGGCGCGGGCGACGACAACGTCCAGGTCTCGCAGCGCAACAACGGCATGCTCGACGTCACCATCAACGGCAAGCCGTTCGAAATCACGCTAGGCCCCGGTCAGCAGCTCGGCGTGCGCACCGGCGACGGCAACGACATCGTGCAAGCCGCGGAAAACGTGCGTGTCGCGATGGATGTCCAAGGCGGCAACGGCAACGACACCATCACGACGGGGCAAGGCCGCGATCGCGTCGATGGCGGCGCTGGTAACGACATCATCCAAACCCGTGGCGGTCGCGACGATGTATTCGGCGGTGCCGGCAACGACACGATCGACGCTGGCGACGGTAACGACGTGGTCTACGGCGGCGACGGCAACGACACCTTACGCGGTGGCCGCGGTAACGATTATCTCGATGGTGGCCGCGGCAACGATGTACTCGAAGGCGGCCAGGGTAACGATATTCTTTCCGGTGGCCTCGGCGACGACACGTTGCGCGGCCAGCAAGGCCGCGACACGATCTACGCGGGCGCTGGCGCCGACACGGTCGACAATACGTCTGGGCGCGACAAGGTCTACGCGCAGACCGGCGAAGACACGATCACCGCGGCGCGCGGCGCGCGCAACGATGTCGTCAATGTCGATATGACGGCACCGGTCGGTTCCAGCATCGTCATCAACGGTTCCGATGCGTTCCGTCAACGCGTCGAAGCGGATCTGGAAACCTTGCGCAGCTCGCCTAGCGGCCGACAGATGCTGGCGGAACTCGACCGCGCCGCGGATCCGGTCACCGGCAAAGGCAACAACGTCACCATCAACGAATTGCAGAACGAGACGAATGGTTTCGCTTCGCCGATCACCGCGAATGGTTTCTTGCGGACCGACCCGACCACCGGCGTGACCACCGCAGGCCCCGGCCAGAATGCGACCGTCACCTACAACCCGTCCTTCCACAGCGATTTCTTCTCCAACCCTGTGGTCGTGCTGCATCACGAACTTTCGCACGCCTCCAATATCGTCAACGGCACGCTGCAACGAGGCACGTACGTCGGCACCGGCCCGGACAGCGGTTCGGTGCCGAATTCCGAACGCCAAGCGGTGGGCTTGAACAACAGCGGCGTCGCCTTCGATTTCGACAACAATCCGGCGACGCCCAACACCACGGCGAATCCGCGGCCGCTGACCGAGAATGGTTTGCGCGAAGAAATGGGCCTAGGCCCACGCAATAGTTATTCGGCATCGGCGACTGCGTTGATCGGTCCGGGCAGTTTGCAACCCGCCGCGGGCGCGCCTGTGCACGACCATCATCTGCACGAGATGATTCGTGCGGTGGAAGCGAACGATCCGAATGCGCTACGCGCAGCGACGCAGCAGCTTTCCACGAGCCCCTTCGGCCAAGAGTTCCGGCGCGAAGGCGCCGAAGCGCTCGATCGACAGCAGCTGGAGCGTCAGCCGATCCAACCGCCGCAAATCCCCGTGCCCGAGATCGAACCGCTGAAAGCGGATGTCGGCGGCATGCGCCGGTGAGTTCGTATCGCGAACGCTCCGTCGCCCCCGAGCACGCACCCGACGATGCGCGCAGGCACATGCCGTTCTCACGGAATCGAGCGCATCGTTTGCGTGCGCCCGTCCTTACTTTCGCATCGCTCGCGCTCGCGCTCACCATCGCGACCGCGTGTTCGCATCCGTCGCAGCACACCACTTCAGAGCCACCCATGAGTTCACACGTCGCATCCGACAACACCGCCACTCGCACCATCGCGCTCAGCGAAGGCCACACGGTTTCGCTGCAAGCGCAATTGCACTACGCGCCAGACACGCAGACGTTCTATCTGCAATACCAAGTGCATAACGACAGCAAAGACACCGCCATCGCGGTCTTCGATCGCGGCGTTTATGGCGACTGGGCCGGCGTCGCGTACGCGCCGGGCCCGGTCGGCAAACCGCGCGTGACGATCGACAACGACTCGGCCACGCTCACGCACTCGGCGATGCCTAGCGTCGAGGACGATATGAGAACGACGCCGCTCGCCGTACACGTCGGCCCCGGCGAAACGCTGAACGATGCCTTCATTCACGTCGGCTTCGATGGCGCATCGCCCAAAAACGTCCGTTGGTGCGTGGCGGTCGCCGCTTTCGACCAGACGCAATTCCGCGCCCCGCAAGCCAGCGACCGCGGCACGATTTGGATGGCGAGCGCCGAAGCGGTCGCACGTCAATCCCAGCTATGCACACCGTGGTACGACATCGAGAGCGCCCGATTCAAGTCTTAGTCTTAAGACAAGGCTGAGCTAGTCCAGCCTCGCATCTTGAGCGTCACTCATTTCACGACGCGCGTCGCACGTAATGCAAGAGTCGCGTCGCGCTCATCGTATCGATGACATTTTTCCTTCTCCCCGCACTGCGGGGAGAAGGTGGCGCGCAGCGCCGGATGAGGGGCGAACGCCGCCGCCATGCATCGCGCGAACAGCGCCCCTCTCCCGGCCTTCGGCCACCCTCTCCCCGTGCCTCGCACGGGGAGAGGGAACCACTTTATCGATGCGTTGTTCCTTCTCCCCGCACAGCGGGGAGAAGGTGGCGCGCAGCGCCGGATGAGGGGCGAACGCCGCCGCCATGCATCGCGCGAACAGCGCCCCTCTCCCGGCCTTCGGCCACCCTCGTCCGGCCCTCGCGCGTAGCGCTTGGGCGTTCATCGGCGCGCGAGGCGCGATGCCTCGCAAACGCGCCTCTTCACCCCCGTGCGTGGCACAGGGAGAGGGAACCGCTTTATTGATAAGGCTTTCCTTTTGCCCGCAATGGGAGGAACCGCTTTATCGATGAGGTCTTTCTTACAGAATCTGCGCAAAAAAAAGAGCCGCATCGCTGCGGCTCTTTCGTATTGCGTCGATCGATTATTCCTGACGCATCCCCAGCCGTCGAAACGACCGGGGCGCATCACGAACGATGGATCAATTACCCGCGGTACCGTTGGCGTAAGCGACCGCCAAGTTGTACGCCTGCGCGCCGACCTTGCGGCCCAGCTTGCGGCCTTCCAAGTCGCCCATGCGGAAGTGGATACCACCGTACAAGCGCGAGATACCCGCTTCATCGGCGGCCGCCGAGAACGTCGGCCAAGACAACGTGATATCGGTCGCCGGAACACCCGGCTCGACCACCGAGAAGCCCGCCGGCACGACGGCCGAGTTCGGGAAGCGGTCGCTACCGGTGAACAGTTTCAGCACTTCCGCGCCAGACGAGCTGAAGGTGCTGTGGCCAGACACATACTCAGCGAACGGAGGCGTCGGGGACGTCGATATCTGATACGGGCGCCAGTTCTGACCCAGAATCACCTTCGTGCCTTGATTCGGGCCGCCCCAGGCTACGATTGGCCTGTTATTGAACAAGTAGTGGATTGTGGTGATCGGGCGCGCATAGTCGTACTGGCGCTTATAGCCCCACACCGCGATACCCGCGTCGAACATGGCATTGGTCAGTGCGAAATGCATCTTGATGTCTTGCGACAGGGTGTGGCCTTTGCGGTCGGACACCTGCTTCGCGAACAGAATCCAAGTGCCCGGCGGGGTTTCGGAACCCGGACCATCGGCCCACCATTCGGCGATGGTCTTAGTGCGGTCCGTCAGCGTGGCGCTATAGCCGATCACTTCGACGGCTTGGCGCCAGAACTCGAAGCTATACCGCGGTGCCGGTGTGGCGATCGCGAACTGGTTGTAGCTGCTCAGACCAAAGCCTGCGACGTTGCCCCAATGCGGGGTGAGGAAGCCTTGGGTCACGAAACCACCGCTGCCGTTCGGCACCGAAAGCGGCTGCCAACGGGTCGGATCGATGATCTGCGTCGGCGTGTTGACCGGGGTATAACCGGTGTAATCGCTGTACGGCGCGCCGCCGTTGAGATTGCCGAGCTGGTTCGAGCCGTCGTTGCGACGGAACTGGATCACCGCAGCGGCGGCCACATTGCCCACGCCCTGCGGTGTCGCCAAGTTGCCGGTGGTATCGGCCGGGTCGTAACCCAGACGCGCCATTTCGGCGTTGAATTGCGCCGTGCGGCTCGGGAACAGCTCAACCAGCGCGCGGTAAGCAGCGAAGCTCATCGCTTTACGACGATTGGCGTTGGTGCGCTCGGCGGCCGGGCGACGCAGTTCGCCACCGAGCTGCGTGCCATTGGCTTTGTTGTCGTAGGCAGCCCAGGCGTCGTACATCGCGGTATTCACGATAGCGTTGGCGCGGGCGAAAATCGGTGGCGCCATCCGCGTCGCGCGGACTGCTTGAAGCGCTTGATCGTTCCAATCGGTCACGAGCGTGGCGGCCTGAGCCGCACCAATCGTGCCGATCGCAAGGGCGCAAGCCAGCGCCAGCTTTGCAGGAAGCTGTTTCAGTCGCATGTATGTATTCCCTAAAAGAGTTGAGTATTGATGGTCATCGATAGCGCATGGGTGGCCTATTCAGCCTCCCATCCCCGCACTAACGATGAATCGTAGAATATCCGATTGCGGTCTCATTTCGTGATACTAGTCACGAATCGATGACGGTTCCGTGTCGAAATTCTTGCTTCCAACCAGCACAAACGAGGAAAGAGCCGTCGACCGGCCAGCCACCCTCGGCATCGGCCGAAGGCTCCCGATCCAAGCCGAGCCCCTACCGTGCATGGGCAGCGACATATCGATGACCGCGTAGAATGCCCGTTTGCCCGGATCCAAACTCGACACATGAGCGATACCGCACGCCCTGCTTTCCACGGCTTCGAACAGATTCCCTTACGCGAATACGCCGAACGCGCGTATCTCGACTACTCGATGTACGTGGTGCTCGATCGCGCCCTGCCTTTTCTGGGCGATGGTCTGAAGCCGGTCCAGCGCCGGATCATCTTCGCGATGAGCGAACTCGGTCTCAACGCTGGCGCCAAGCCGAAAAAATCGGCGCGCACCGTCGGCGATGTCATCGGTAAGTATCACCCGCACGGCGATAGCGCCTGTTACGAAGCGCTCGTGTTGATGGCGCAGCCGTTCTCGTACCGCTACCCGCTGATCGACGGCCAAGGCAATTTCGGCTCCAGCGACGACCCGAAATCGTTCGCGGCGATGCGCTACACCGAATCGAAACTCACACCGATCGCCGAAGTGCTGCTCGGCGAAATCGGCCACGGCACGGTGGACTGGGATCCGAATTTCGACGGCACGTTGGAAGAACCGACGTGGCTGCCCGCGCGCTTACCGCATCTGCTGCTCAACGGCACCACCGGCATCGCGGTGGGCATGGCCACCGACGTGCCGCCGCACAACCTCAACGAAATCGTCAGCGCTTGCGTGCGCTTGCTCGACGACCCCGATGCCACCGTGCGCGACCTGTACGAACACGTCCGCGGCCCCGATTACCCGACCACGGCAGAAATCATCACGCCCGCCGCCGATCTGCTGGCGATGTACGAAACCGGCAACGGTAGCGTCCGCGCGCGCGCGACGTACTTGCGCGAGCACAACAATATCGTGATCACGGCGTTGCCCTATCAAGTCAGCCCGAGCAAGGTGATCGAACAAATCGCGCAGCAGATGCGCGCGAAAAAACTGCCGTGGTTGGAAGATCTGCGCGACGAATCCGATCACGCCAATCCCACACGCATCGTGATGATCCCGCGCAGCAACCGCGTCGATGTGGAACAGCTGATGGGGCATCTGTTCGTCACCACCGACTTGGAAAAAAGCTACCGGGTCAATATGAATGTGATCGGCCTCGACGGCCGGCCGCAGGTGAAGAATCTGAAGATGCTGCTGGCCGAATGGCTAGTGTTCCGCAGCGACACCGTCGTTCGTCGGCTCAAGCATCGGCTGGAGAAAGTCGAACGCCGCCTGCATCTGCTCGCCGGCTCGTTGACCGCATTCCTCAATCTGGACGAAGTGATCCACATCATCCGCACCGAGGACGAGCCCAAAGCGATCTTGATGGCACGCTTCGCGCTGAGCGAAGATCAAACCGACTATATTCTCGACACCAAGCTGAAACAGCTGGCGCGTCTGGAAGAAATGAAGATTCGCGGCGAGCAAGCCGAATTGGAAGCCGAACGCGAGAAGATCGCCGGCATCCTCGACAGCAAATCGAAGCTCAAGAAACTGATCAAAGACGAATTGCTCGCCGACGCCAAGAAATTCGGCGACGCGCGACGCTCGCCGTTGGTGGCGCGCGAAGCCGCACAAGCGATCGACGAAACCGAACTGGTCGCGAGCGAGCCGGTGACGGTGGTGATGAGCGAGAAAGGCTGGATTCGCGCGCCGAAAGGCCATGATGTCGATGCCGCTGCGCTGTCGTACCGCGATGGCGACAGTTTGCTCACGGCAGTGCGCGGCCGCAGCACGCAGCAAGTCGCGTTCCTCGATTCCACCGGTCGTAGCTATTCGACCGCCGCGCATACCCTGCCCTCCGCACGCGGTAACGGCGAACCGTTGAGCGGGCGTTTCGCATTGCCTGCGGGCGCATCGTTCCAAGCGATGGCGACCGGCGACAACGATGCGCGCTTCGTGCTCGCCTCGTCGCACGGTTACGGCTTCGTCACGCGTTTCGAGAATCTCACCGGCCGCAACAAAGCCGGCAAGGCGATGCTGTCGCTCTCGCCGGGCGCGAGCGTCGTCGCACCCGCGTTGGTCGCGAATCCAGAACAAGGCCGAATCGTCGCCGTCACCAGCGCCGGGCATTTGCTCGCGTTCCCGGTGTCGGAACTGCCCGAGCTGGATAAAGGCAAAGGCAACAAGATCATCGAGATTCCGAAAGCCAAACGCGGTACCGAGCGCGTAGTCGCGATCGCCGTCGTCGGACCCGGCACGAGTCTGTCGGTGAAGTCCGGCAGTCGTACGATGACGCTGTCGTTCAAGGAACTGGACGAGTACGTCGGCGCCCGCGGCAGCCGCGGCGGTTTGTTGCCGCGCGGCTGGCAGAAAGTCGAAGCCTTGGCGGTGGAATGATCGTTTCCGACGATGTCATCGACGAAGTCCTGCGCGACATCATCGGCGACCGCTGGCAGAAAGCGGCGATGGCGATCGCCACTACGATGGCCGACGAACGCATCGCCAAGGACGGAGACGACGATATCGCCGAGCGGATCGCCGCGAGACTCGATGCCATGATCGAACGCGCCGAAATCGAAGTCGCTGGCGATGCATCGCAATGGCGCCATAGCGAAGTACGCGCGTCCTCGTCGCATCCGATGCCGCATTCGACATCGAGCCGAACGGCTCACCGCACAAAAGCTCGCAGTCGCGGCACGAGCCGCCCCAGATTGAAACATCCCGTTCGAGGCGGGCTCTTCATGAAGACATGGCTTAAGCGCATTGCTGTTTTGTCGCTCGTGGCGATCGTGGTCGGCAGCGGCATCGGTTGGTGGTTGCTGCGCGGCAGTCTGCCGATGCTCGATGGCGAATTGGCGCTCGATGGCTTATCGGCGCCAGTCACGATACAACGCGATGCCAATGGCACCGTGACGATCGATGCGGCGAACGAAACCGATGCGATGCGTGCGCTCGGCTACGTGCATGCGCAGGAACGTTATTTCGAGATGGATCTGCTGCGACGCATGGCCACGGGCGAGTTATCCGAATTGCTGGGCTCGATGGCGGTCAAACGCGACAAAGAGCAACGCGTGCATCGCATCCGCGCACGCACGGAAGCGGATATCAAGACGATGTCCGCGGACAAACGTCCGCAGTTAGAAGCGTATACCGCAGGCGTTAACGCCGGGTTGTCCGTGCTGCGCGTGCGCCCTTGGCCTTATCTGCTCTTACGCCAGGAACCGAAACCTTGGCAACTGATCGATTCGTCGCTCCCGGGTTATGCGATGTATTTCGATCTGCAGGATGCCGAAAATAAACGCGAACTGGCGATGTGGCGGATCCGACCGCATCTGCCGCCGTCGCTGTACGCCCTACTCGCGCGCGATGGCACGCGCTGGGACGCACCGTTGATGGGCAGCGTGCGCGGCGATGCGATTCTGCCGACAGCCGACGAAGTCGATCTGCGAAAACTGCCGAAGGCACCCGGCAAACGTCACGGTGTAGCGGCAGACGACATCGTGCCGGGCAGCAATAATTTCGCGGTCGCTGGCGCACTCACCGATGACGGCCGCGCGATCGTCGCCAACGATATGCATCTGACCCTGCGCGCGCCCAATATTTGGTTCCGTGCGCGCCTGCGCTACGCCGATTCACGCGCACCCGACGGCAAAGTGGATATCACCGGTTTCACACTGCCCGGCTTGCCGTTGATGGCGACCGGCAGCAATACACATGTCGCCTGGGGTTTCACCAATAGCTATGCGGATACCGCCGACTGGCGTATCCACACCGTGTGCAAAGCCACCGACACCGACACCTCGACGTGCGTGAAACCGACATCGCACGACGAAACGATTCTCGTGGCCGGCGGTGCGCCAATCAAAATCAAGGTCGAGGACACCGAATGGGGCCCGATCCTTCACCGCGAAGGCGACACCGTCTTCGCGCTGCGCTGGAATGCGCATCAGAAGGGCGCATTAGGATTCGGATTGACCGACATGCCGATCGCGCGCGATCTCGATCAAGCGCTCGCGATCGCGGATAAGTCCGCGCTGCCGACGCAGAATCTCGTGATCGGCGATGCCAAAGGCCGCATCGCATGGCGCTTGATCGGGCCATTGGCGCAACGCGCCGAAGGCTGCGATCCGACGCGTCCCGGCACCGATGCCGAACAAGCGGGGAATTGCGCTCCATGGACGATCGCCGCAGATCGTGCGCCGACGATCATCGACCCGGCCGCGCATCGTCTATGGACCGCGAACAACCGCACGCTCGATGGCGCGCCGCTCGCCCAGGCCGGCGACGGCGGCTATGCCTTCGGTGCGCGCGCAAGGCAAATTCGCGACGGTTTGTTCGCGCACGAGCGCTTCGACGAACGCGCACTGTTCGCGATTCAACTCGATGACCGCGCCGTGTTCCTCGGCGAATGGCATGGCTTGCTGCGCGAGACCGCCGCACGCGCGAAATCACCGGCGTTGAAGGAACTCGCCGCCGCCGCGAAGACCTGGGAAGGGCGCGCCAGCGCTGAGTCGGTGAGCTATCGCGTGGTTCGTGCATGGCGATTGGCGGTACACGAGCGTATCGCCGAGGGTTTGACCGCCCCTGCTCACGCTGCATTGGGCAAGAAATTCGAGATGCCCGCCTTTCAGCAATTAGAAGGCGTGGTCTGGCCGCTGATGAAACAACGACCGATGCATCTGCTCTCGCGCAAATACGCCAGTTGGGATGCGCTGTTGGAAGATGCGGCGAAAGACGTGCGCAAAAAACTCAAAGCACAAGGTCCGCTTTCGGAACGGACATGGGGCGAGCGCAATACAGCGTCGATTTGCCATCCGCTCGCGAAAGCGCTGCCCGTCGTCGGCAAAAAATTCCTGTGCATGCCGCCCGATGCGCTCGTAGGCGACGGCACGATGCCGCGCGTCGTCGGCCCGGACTTCGGTGCATCCGAGCGCATGGTGGTCGCACCGGGCCACGAAGACCAGGGCATCGCGCAAATGCCCGGCGGTCAAAGCGGGCATATTCTCTCGCCATTTTGGGGCGCAGGCCACGACGATTGGGTACACGGGCGGCCGACGCCGTTTCTGCCGGGCAAGACCGCTTATACCCTGACGCTCAAACCGAAACCGTAAGGCGGGCTCAAGCCCGCCATGAGGCTTCTTCATTGAAAATTCAAATCATCGCCAGCAGGCTTCTTCGCTGAGGAATCGAACGACCAAAGCGAATCGCAACATGCGAACGATTAATTTGAATCCGTCATAAGGCACAAAGCACAATGACGCATATAGCCATTATTCACGCAGGAATCCTAGCAAAGCAGCGTTGAACGCCTCCGCATGACTCGTGTTGCAGCCGTGAGGTGCGTGTTTCAACACATGCAACTCGCTGTGCTCGATCGCTTCATGGGTCAAGGCACCTGAGCCCTCGAGTGGCACCACCGCATCGGAGTCCCCGTGAAGGACAAATGCGGGAACACTAATACGCTTAAGATCGTTGCGAAAATCTGTAGTACTGAACGCATGCATGCAGCCGAGTGCGGCGATATGATTCGACTGCAAACATAATCCTATCGCAGCTTGCCGTTGACTTTCGTCCACCTGCAGCTCACCGTCGACAGAAAAGAAGTTGCGGGTGAAATTTTCGAAATATGCGTGCCGGTCGGCCTTCAGGCCCGCTGCTTTTTCTTCCGCCTTATCGGGGGTAAGTGGACCGTTTGGGTTGTCAGGCGACTTCATCAGACATGGCGTCACCGCGGCGGCAAACACGACGCCACCTAAGCGTTCTTCTCCGTGCAGACTGATGTAACGCGCAACTTCACCACCTCCCATCGAAAATCCCACCAGCACCGCATCGCGCAGATCCAGATCGTCGACGAGCCCTGCCAGATCATTCGCAAGCGTGTCGTAATCGTAACCATCCTCTGGTTTTTCGGAACGACCAAAGCCTCGGCGGTCATAAGCAATGACCCGAAAACCCGCATCATGCAGCACTGGAACCTGCGCTGCCCACGACTCGCTAGACAAAGGCCAGCCATGAATCAAAACGATGGGGCGCCCCGTGCCTCCGGTATCTTCCACATGGAGTTGCACTCGCTGGGTTCGCTGTACATTCGTAGTATTCATCGTTGACGCCTCGCTCATTGCTGTGAAGTGCATGAGCATCGGAGTCTACGCGCAACAGATAGTGACTGATTGAATGCATTCCTACTCTGCAAATTGCACTGGCATCGCGCAATCTGCACGACTCATGCACTCACCTTCGATAAGTGATGAACACCCAGGACATCACGATTCAATGAGTCCGCCGCTTTCACGAACACCACGCCCCTAGCGCAGCGAAACTAATATCCGCACATACCCGATCACGATGGTAGAGCGGAGCAAAGCTCCGCTGCACGGTCAGCCGTAATGGCACAGCGGAGCTTCGCTCCGCTCTACCGGCATCCGCACGCTTACGCAGTCGTCAGCGCCGCCTGATGCACGCCCGCGACTGCGCGCCCCGACGGGTCGGCCGCATTCGCGAACGCCGCATCCCACGCGATCGCCGCGGGCGATGAGCACGCGATGGATTTTCCGCCGGGCACCGTGTTCGCGCAGCCATCGCCCGGAAACGCATCTTGGAACATGCGGCGGTAGAAATACGCCTCTTTCGTTTGCGGCGGATTGATCGGGAAACGCTGTTCGGCCACTGCGAAATCCCCATCGCTGACTTGCGCTTCGGCATGCGCCTTCAAACCATCGATCCAGCCATAACCGACGCCGTCGCTGAACTGTTCTTTCTGCCGCCACAAGATTTCCGGCGGCAGATAACCTTCGAAGGCTTCGCGCAGCACAGCCTTCTCCATGCGTCGCGTATCCGAGGTTTTATCGATCATCTTGTTTTGCGCATCCATTCGCATCGCGACGTCGAGGAACTCGGTATCGAGAAACGGCACCCGTGCCTCCACGCCCCAGGCCATCATCGATTTATTCGCGCGCAAGCAGTCGTAGTTATAAAGCGCGTCGAGCTTGCGGATGGTCTCGGCGTGGAATTCGCGCGCGTTCGGCGCCTTGTGGAAATATAGATAACCGCCGAAGACCTCGTCGCTGCCCTCGCCCGACAGCACCATCTTCACGCCCATCGCTTTGATCCGACGCGCCAGCAAGAACATCGGCGTCGATGCGCGAATCGTGGTCACGTCGTAGGTTTCGATATGACGGATCACTTCCGGCAACGCATCGAGGCCTTCCTCGAACGTGTAAGTGAAACCGTGATGCACCGTGCCCAAGGCTTTCGCTGCAACCTCGGCGGCGGCGAGATCGGGCGAGCCGTTCAAGCCGATCGCGAACGAATGCAGACGCGGCCACCATGCTTCGGTCTGATCGCCGTCTTCGACGCGACGCCGCGCGAAGCGCGCAGCGCAGGCGGCGACGAGCGAAGAGTCCAAACCACCCGAGAGCAACACGCCGTAGGGCACATCGCTCATCAGTTGCCGATGCACCGCGGCCTCGAAGGCTTCGCGCAGTTCGCGCGCGGAAACCTGCACCCCGGCGGTCGCGTCGTAATCGCGCCATGCGCGCTCGTAGTAACGATGCAGCTCGCCGGTCGCGCTATCGTAGTAATGCCCAGGCGGGAATTGCGCGACATCGTCGCAGACGCGCACCAAGGCTTTCATTTCCGAGGCCACCCAGACGCGGCCATCGGCATCGTGCCCCCAGTACAACGGGCACACGCCGAATGGATCGCGGGCGATGACGAAACGGCCCGCGGCGCGATCCCACAACACGAACGCGAAAATGCCGTTGAGCCGATCGAGCCATGCGCCGATGTCGCCGTTATCGCGAGATTTGCTTTCGGCGTACAACGCATTGATCACTTCGCAATCCGACCCGCTTTGGAACGCATACGGTTTGCGCAGCGCGCCTTCGAGCGCGCGATGGTTGTAGATCTCGCCGTTCACCGCGAGCGTGAGGTCGCCGTCTTCCGAATGCAGCGGTTGCGCACCGCCAGCAGGGTCGACGATGGCCAAGCGCTCATGCACCAACAGCGCACGCGGTTCGACATGGACACCGGACCAGTCCGGGCCGCGATGGCGTTGCCGTGCCGAGAGCGATAAGGCCAGCGGACGCAGCGGACCGAGATCGGCACCGGGACGAAGATCAAAGACGCCGAGAATCGAACACATGGGGCACAACTCCTATGGGGTTTTCTGGTGCCGAAAGCGAAAAACCCGCGCTTTCGGCGCGGGTTTCGGGGTTCGGATTGATCGCTGTTTACACGTGATCCGTTCGCCGTCCCGCTGCGCGCATGCAATTATTATTCGCGCCGTTATGAGCGACACGATTATTCGCGCGGTTGCGGTTGTTGACGGGTCGACGACTCATGGCCCAACCCTAACCTAGCCCGTCTTGCTTTGGCAAGCCTTAGATTTCGATCCCGCATCGCAGCCGGAACCGGCATCGAGTGTGATCAGTCGACACGCAGCCCCCCGCGATACGAGGCCGGCATCACAGCGCCGCCGGAGCCTCCCGCACCGCGGCCAGCGTGCGCTGGATTTGCTTGGAATCCTCCGGCGCATGCGCTTGCCCCGGCAGTTCGACCAACGTGCAGTCGTTGCCGATCTTGCGCAACAACGCGCACGCGCGGCGCGATTGATCGATCGGGACGATCTCATCATCGGTGCCATGCACGATCAGGGTCGGTGGCATTCCGCGCACCAGATGGTGCAAGGGCGAGGCGGCATGCGGAGGCTGCCCATCGAGCAATTTCGCGACGGTCGGGCGCACCCAGTCCGGGCCGCCTTCAGGTAATTGCACGATATCCCAAGGCCCCCATAGCACGATCAATCGATTCGGGCGTTTCTTCGGATCGGGATCGCGCGCGACCCATGCGGCTAGGTGACCACCCGCCGAGCCGCCGAGCAAAGCGACGCGCTGGCCGTCGATCCCGATATCGCCAGCATGGCCGCGCATCCATTTCAGCACCGTCGCGACATCGTCGGCCTGCGCCGGCCAATACGCGCCTTCGGAGGTCAGACGGTAGTCCATGCTGAGCGCGACCACACCTTGCTGTGCGGCCATATGCGCGAGCGTACTCAACTCGCTGCGATCGCCTGCGGCCCAACCGCCACCGTGCACCATCAACACTGCGGGTCGCGCGCTGCGCTTACCGCCTTGCGGCTCGTAAATATCCACCGCCAACTTATGCTGACCGATCAACACCGTCGTCTTCGGCTCAACCCCATCGACGCGTTGGCATGACACGGCACACGCAAGCACCGCGATCGACAACAAGATCGATACGATACGCGGCCAACCTGAAGCGATGACCTCCGATCTCATACCGGCAACATGAGCCGTTCGATCAATCTGAAATACACATCGGGCAATCGCTGCAGATCCACGACCGAGACGTGTTCGTCGACTTTATGGATGCTGGCGTTGATCGGTCCGATCTCGACGCAGTGCGCGCCCAGCGGCGCGATGAAACGCGCATCGGACGTACCGCCGCCAGTGCTCTCTTCCGGCGCGAAGCCCGCGACTTCGGTCAATACGTCGCGCGCAGCCGCGCGTAACGGCCCTTCTGGCGTGTAGAACGGTTCACCGCCTCGATGCCAACGAATGTCGTAGTCCAGACCATGCGCATCGAGCACTGCATCGCATTCGCGTTCGAGCCGTTCCGCAGTCCAGTTCGGGTTGTAGCGCAGATTGAAAATCACGCCCAATTCCCCAGGAATCACATTGTTCGCACCAGTGCCCGCATGGACGTTACTGATCTGCAAACTGGTGGGCGGAAACGTTTCGTAGCCGTCGTCCCAACGCCTGGCGGCGAGTTCGACCAGGGCCGGCATCGCCTGATGGATCGGATTGCGCGCTTTTTCGGGGTACGCGACATGGCCTTGAATACCCTTGACCGTCAACGTCGCCGACAGCGTACCGCGGCGCCCCACGCGCACCAGGTCGCCGAGGATCGTTTTCGACGATGGTTCGCCGGTAACGCACCAATCGATGCGTTGACCCTGTTCGCGGAAATGCTCCGCGACTTTGCGCACGCCATCGAGCCCATCGCCTTCTTCATCCGAGGTAAGCAATAGCGCGACCGTTCCCGAGTGATGAGGGTGCGCGGCGACGAAGCGCTCCAGCGCGATCACGAACGCAGCCACGCTGCCTTTCATATCGGCTGCGCCGCGCCCGTACAACAGGCCATCGCGAATCGTCGGCGCGAACGGATCGCTGGCCCAGGCATCCAGCGGGCCAGTCGGCACGACATCGGTATGCCCAAGCAGCACCAGCACCGGGCCCTGTGCCTCGCGCGACTCGCTACGATGCGTCGCCCAAAGATTGTCCGTGTCGCCGTAACGCAGGTGCTCGCAGCGAAATCCGACGCGCTGCAAGCGTTCCGCGATCAATGCCTGGCAACCCGCGTCTTCCGGCGTAACCGATCGGCGCGCGATCAAGTCCTCGGTCAGTACCAGCACGTCGTTCGTGATGTCGTCGTTCATTTCGTCACTCCGAATCGCGCTTTGAAGGCATTGTCGCTGAAGCCCTGAGATATTTCGCCATCGTCGGTCACGACTACTGGTCGGCGAATCAATTGCGGATACTCCTTCAGCAACAGTTTCCACTCCGCATCCGAGCCCGGCGTCTTGCGGTTATCGGGCAACTGCCGCCAGGTCGTCGATGACTTGTTGATCATCGTCTCCCACCCACCGAGCTTGTCTTTCCACGCGATCAGCGTTTCCAGCGATTGCCTGTGATCGCGATAATCGACGAACTCGTGCGCGATCTCGAAGCGTTTTAGCCAGTTGCGGGCTTTTTTGCAGGTGTCGCAGTTGGCGAGGCCGTAAAGCGTCGTCATCGCCCATGCTCCTGTTGGCGTGCATTGTCGACGAGCAGGATCAGCTTCTCGGCGATCGGATTGCGTGCGAACGGGTTGAACCTGATGTTCGTACGCGGCATGAACACCACTTCATCGCCAAACTTGCCTTTCTTGCGCAAGCGCAGGGATATCCTCACCGGATTTGTCATCTGAGTCACGCTGATGTTCATGACGTCGGCGAGGCGAATCCGTTCCTCCACGCCATTTTTGCGCACGAGGAGTTGATCTCCGAGCAAAGAAACCTCGTCGGCGAGATCCCATATGAGTTTGCGGAATAAAACGAATCCGAAAATCGCCATCGCCAATGGCATCAATACGAACGGCAAAAACGCTTTGCCATCGGAGCGCGCAGAAATCACGCCACCCACCACGAAAAACGCCAGAAACCCAAACCACAGGGCTGGGAACACCCGCTTCATGAAAAACGTCGCACCGGAAAGACGCTCCGTCGTCATTCCGCTAACCCCCGCAGCAGATCGTTGATCGATGTCTTACTCCGCGTCTTCTCGTCCACCTGCTTGACGATCACCGCGCAGTACAACGAATGCGAGCCGTCGGCGGCAGGCAACTGCCCCGACACCACCACACTACCCGGCGGCACCGAGCCGTAACTGATTTCTTTAGTCGCGCGGTTGTAAACCT
Source organism: uncultured Gammaproteobacteria bacterium (assembly GCA_963783035.1). Taxonomy (GTDB): domain Bacteria; phylum Pseudomonadota; class Gammaproteobacteria; order Xanthomonadales; family Xanthomonadaceae; genus Lysobacter_I. The sequence continues at coordinate 281,860 of CAWAMC010000003.1, read as the reverse complement.
TGGTGCTCTGACCGAGAAACACGCCCATTCCGATCACGCTGTGATGGCCGACGACGAAGCCTTCGACGACTTCCGAACGCGCGCCGATGAAGCAATGATCTTCGATGATGGTCGGCGAAGCCTGCAGCGGTTCGAGCACGCCACCGATGCCGACACCGCCGGACAGATGGCAATGCTTGCCGATCTGCGCGCAGCTACCGACCGTGGCCCAGGTATCGACCATCGTGCCTTCGCCGACGTAAGCGCCGATGTTGACGAAACTCGGCATCAGCACGACATCCTTCGCGATATGCGCGCCGCGACGCGCGACCGCGCCCGGCACTACGCGTACACCGAGATCGCGGAACCGGGCTTCGTCGAAGCCTTCGAAACGCGAGGGCACTTTGTCCCAGAACGGCGACGGGTGCCCAGGCATCACGCGCATGTCCTGCGTGCGGAAAAACAGCAAGACCGCTTTCTTCAGCCATTCGTTGACGATCCAACCGCCCTGCCCGTTCGGCTCGGCGACGCGAAAGTCGCCCGATTCCAGACCAGCGATCGCGGCATCCACAGCGGGACGCAGCGTGGTTTCGATCTCATCGGCCGCGAGTTCGGTGCGGCGATCCCAAGCCTGTTCGATCGTGATTCTTAGAGTGGAGCGCTGGTCGTCGTTCATGTGATCGGTCGGGCTCGGTCGTCGTGTCGGTGGGTGAAGACGATTCTACCTGTGCGCACTCGCATCTGAACGTCTTCGCCCCTCATCCGGCGCTTCGTGCTGTTTTCGTCCGTTACGAGGTCAGGCTTTCGCGATGTCCAGCGCATGCGATAGCGCGACACGCAGGCGTTCGGCATCGTCCGGCGCCAATGCGCGGTCCTCGCGGCTGCTGAGCAAAAACACGTCCTCGGCACGCTCGCCGAAGGTGCCGATGCGCGCATCGTGAACGCGTACTCGCTGATGGCGCAGGGTGTGGGTGATATCGGCGAGCAACCCGGGGCGATCGGTGCAGATCAGGCTCAATCGCGTACGGCTGCCATCCTCGACGGTCTCGAACGCGATCTGCGGCGCGATGCGGAAATGCCGCAAATGCCGTGGTTGGGTGCGGCGCGACGGCAGCAATCGATCGAGCGGGCCGGAGAGCGCGCGGCGCAGACTGGCTTCGACTTGATCGGCCGTAGGCGGATGCAGCGGTTGCAGCGGCAACACTTGGAAACTGTCGTAAATCGTGTGCTGCGGGCCATCGAGCGCACGGGCTTGTTGGATCGCCACGCCGACGCGATCGAGGGTAATCACGATCGCCGCGAACAGACCGTCGCGATCCGGGCCATGAACGAAGACTTCGTACCCGCTGGACTGCCCCGCGCCCTGACCAGCCACATGTCCGAGCATCGGCCGCACGCGAATGACCGTCTCGCCCGGAGGCGTGGCCTGCAGCGCCTCGGCTTGCCAGACGATTTGATCCGGCCGGCTGCGCAGAAAATTATCCTCGGGCATCCGTGCGAACAGTACGTCGATCGTCGCGTCGTCGTATCCAGCTTCGCGCAGCAACACACGCGCTTTTTCGCGGGTTTCCGCGCGGTGTTCTGCGGCGGCCACCGGATGTTCCAGCCCACGTCGCAATGCGAAGCGAGTCGCGGTGTGCAGATCGGCGAGCAACCGATCTTTCCACGCGTTCCACAATTTGGGCGAAGTGCCGGCGATGTCGGCGCAGGTCAGCAGATATAAATGATCGAGGCGTTGGCGATCGGCGACCTCGGTCGCGAAACGATGGATCACATCCGGATCGGTGATGTCTTGTTTCTGTGCGGTGAGCGACATCAGCAAATGTTTCCGCACCAACCATTCGACGAGCGCGGTATCGGGTTCCGACAAGCCGTGCGCAAGGCAGAAATCACGAGCATCGCCGGCGCCGAGTTCGGAATGATCGCCGCCGCGGCCTTTGGCGATGTCGTGGAACAGGCCGGCGAGCAACAGCAGTTCGGGTTTACGCAACGAAGGCCATATGCGATTGGCCGCCGAGAAACGTTCGTCCGGCGTATCGCTGGCGAAGATCGCGAGATTGCGCAAAACCGCTAGCGTGTGTTGATCGACGGTGTAGACATGAAACAGATCGAACTGCATGCGCCCGGACACTTGCGCGAACGCGGGGATCCAGCGCCCCAACACGCCTAGGCGCGCCATGCGTTCGAGCATCTTCACCGGTTGCGGGCTGCGGATCAGATCCATGAAGGCTTCGCGCAATGCATGGCCGGCTTGGTCGTACGCGGGGATGCTGGGCAAAGCGCTCGCGAGCGTACGCGCGGTCTGCGAATGCAAGCCGCGCAGTTCGGGATGCGCGGCCCAGGCCGCGAACATGGCGAAAACATGCGCGGGATCGCGCTGCAACCACGCCGTGTCGCGTGCGGCCAAATAGCCGCGACGGGTTTCGAAATCGTCGTCGAGCGGCTCGGGCTCGCCCGCGCCATCGAAATGTTCTTCCAAACGCTGGAACAATCGATCGCCGATGCGACGAACGATCGCCGCGCTGCGATAGAAGCCCTGCATCATCTGCTCGACCGCCAAACTATCGGCCGTATCGACATGACCGAGCCGCGTGGCAAGCGTCTTTTGATGATCGAAACGCAGGCGCTCTTCTCGGCGGCCGGCCACCAAATGCAAACCGTAGCGCAAGCGTCCGAGCGCACGACGCTCGCGATCGAGCGCCGCCGCTTCGTCGGCGCCCAGATGCCCAAGCCCGATCAACGGTTCGAGTTCGCGTACACCGAAACTGCGCAGCGCGAGCCAACCGAGCGTATGCAAATCGCGTAAGCCGCCGGGGCCGTCCTTCAAATTCGGTTCGAGATTGTCGGAGGTATCGCCGAAGCGCGCATGACGCTGACGCTGTTCTTCGATTTTCGCGAGAAAATAGTCGCGCGGCGACCACACGTTTTCCGGCGAAATCGCGGCGCGCAACGCGGCCTGCGCCGTGTCGTCGGCGATCACCGGGCGCGATTCGATCAAGGCGGTGAGCACGGTTTGATCGGCCGCCGCTTCGGTGCATTGCACCGCCGAGCGCACCGCCTGACTGATCGCGACGCCCGCATCCCACAGCATCGCGAAGAATCTCGATAAGCGTTCGCGCTGCGCGTTCTGCGCCTCGGGTTCGGCCAGAATCAATACATCGATGTCGGACTGCGGAAACAGTTCGCCGCGGCCATAACCACCGACGGCGAACAGCGCGAGACCAGCATCTTCGGGCCAACAGCGCCGCCAAGCGCCGCGCACGATATCGTCGACCGCGCGCGCGCGCAGCGCGACGAGGCGATCGACGGTCTCGCCTTGATCGAAGCGTTTAGCCAGGCGCGCATCGGTTTGCGCCAATTCGGCACGCGCCGCAGCGGCCCATGCGGCATCGCCATCGGGTGTCGCCTGGATCGACGCGCGCTCGGTCGAAACGCTCTCCGCAGACGAAGGTTCGGCCGCGGGGTTCATGATTCAGAGATCGTTATCGTCGCCGGGCAGACGGGTCAGGATTTCGACACCGTCTTCGGTCACTGCGACGGTGTGCTCCCATTGCGCCGAGAGCTTGCGGTCTTTGGTCACGACGGTCCAACCATCGGGCATCAACCGCGTATGCCGCGCGCCTTCGTTGATCATCGGTTCGATGGTGAACACCATGCCCGTTTCCAACACGATGCCGTCGCCAGGACGGCCGTAATGCAGAACCTGCGGGTCTTCGTGATAGATGCGACCGATGCCGTGCCCGCAGTATTCGCGGACCACCGAAAAGCGCTCGCCTTCGGCAAACGTTTGGATGGCATGACCGATATCGCCCAAAGTCGCGCCCGGCTTCACCGTACGTATCCCGCGGAACATCGCCTCGCGAGTGGCTTCGACCAAGCGTTTGGCCATTACCGACGGCGTTCCGACGTAATACATGCGGCTGGTGTCGCCATGCCAGCCATCTTTGATGACGGTGACGTCGATATTGATGATGTCGCCGTCTTTCAACACCTTGGTCGCCCCGGGAATCCCGTGGCAAATCACGTTATTGACCGACGTACACACCGTCGCGGGAAACCCGCGGTAGCCGACGTTGGCCGGAATCGCCTGCTGCACGTTGACGATGTGGTCGTGACAGATGCTGTCCAGCTCGCCGGTGCTGACGCCGGGCTTCACGTGCGGCGCGATGATCTGCAGCACTTCGGCGGCCAGACGGCCGGCGACGCGCATGCGCTCGATGTCTTCGGGGGTTTTGATGGTGATCGGCATGCCGGCATTATGGCCGATCCCCGCCCATGATCGAACTGCCCCTCCAGGACGAATGATGCCGCGCGTGCGGCCTATCGACTCAAATCGTCAGGATGGCTCTTCAGTCTGCAACGGGCCGAAAGCCGCTTCCTCGCCGACGCGGAGTGACACTGGTCGGGCTTAGTTCGATGGGCGCGGCTCGAAGGCCGCCTCAACTGCTATCTGGCCACCCTCGCCGCCCAGCGGACAGCACCGCGGCTTGCTCGGCCGCAGTCTCAACCGCTATACTCCCGCGGCTTTGCTGGGCTCAGGCCTGCCAGAGTCGCCCACGAGGGGCGAACCGCTACCGCTCGATGTCGGGATCGAATCGACGGCAGCCACCTCGAATCCACACTCGTCGTAAACACCCGTGCCGGGGTGTCCCTCTCCTTCAGGAGCGGGATCTGGCCACGGAGGCGACGAGGAGGCCCAACCCCGGAACCCCGCGTTCGCTTCATACCGACGCACCGCTCCCGATCGATCACCGGATCGAATATGAGCGGCTGGGTTCCATCACTTCGGAGTTTCGTAATGCCTCAGATCACCATGCGTCAGATGCTGGAAGCCGGCGTCCATTTCGGCCACCAGACCCGTTACTGGAACCCGAAAATGGGTCCGTACATCTTCGGCGCCCGCGGCAAGATCCACATCATCAACCTCGAGAAGACGGTTCCGCTGTTCAACGACGCGATGAACTTCATCTCGGGTATCGCCCAGAAGCGCGGCCTCATCCTGTTCATCGGCACCAAGCGCAGCGCGCGCGATTCGGTGAAGGAAGAAGCCGAGCGTTGCGGCATGCCGTACATGACCCAGCGCTGGTTGGGCGGCACGCTGACCAACTTCCGCACCGTGAAGCAGTCGGTCGCTCGCTTGAAAGAACTGGAAGCCGGCGAAACCGACGGCACCTTCCAAAAGCTGGTGAAGCACGAAGTGCTGAACCTGCGTCGCGAACGCGAGAAGCTCTACGCTTCGCTCGGCGGCATCAAGGAAATGGCCCGCTTGCCCGACGCATTGTTCGTGATCGATATCGGCCACGAAGACATCGCGATCAAGGAAGCGAAGAAGCTCGGCATCCCGGTCATCGCCGTGGTCGATACCAACTACGACCCCAACTTGGTCGATTACGCCATCCCAGGTAACGACGACGCGATCCGTGCGGTGCAGTTGTACGCCCGCGCCGCCGCCGATGCCGTGCTCGAAGGCAAGGCCGCTGCGCCGCAGGCCGCGACGGTCCGCGAAGAAGAGTTCACCGCAGGCGATGGCGAAGGCAAGGGCGACAAGCGCGGTCCGCGCGGCGCCGGCAAGAAGCCCGAAGCCAAGAAGGCCGAAGCCGCTGCCGTCGCACCGGCGGCAGAAGCTCCAACCGCCGACGCACCTGCCGCCGAGTAATCGTCGCCGCGTCATCGGTACTTCATGCGGCCACGCGACACTGCATGGCCGCAGTCCCCATCCCGCCACGTCCCACATGCGTCGTATGCGCGTGCGACTGGCGTTTCTATGGCGGGTTCAGACCCGCCCTACACTGATTCATATCGAGGTTTGTCATGGCTGAAATCACCGCCTCCCTGGTCAAGGAACTCCGCGAGCGCACCGGCGCCGGCATGATGGAGTGCAAGAAGGCACTCACCGAAAGCAACGCCGATCTCGAAGCCGCTTCCGAATGGCTGCGCAAGCAGGGCATCATCAAACTCGGCAAGAAAGCCGACCGCGTGACCGCCGAAGGCCGCATCGGGATGGCACAGGACGGCGGTAAAGCCGTGCTGGTCGAAATCAATTCCGAAACCGACTTCGTAGCGAAGGACGATAACTTCCTCGCCTTCGTCGATACCGTCGCCAAGGCCGCGCTGGCCTCCGGCGCTGCCGACATCGAAGCGCTGAAGTCGGCGAAAGTCGCTTCGGGCGAAACCGTCGAAGAAGCCCGCGCCACCATCGTCGGCAAGGTCGGCGAAAACGTGCAGGTCCGCCGTATGGTCCGCATCGAAAGTAGCGACAACGTCGCGGCCTATGTGCACAGCGGCAAGATCGGCGTGCTGGTCGAACTCAAAGGCGGCGATCTCGATCTCGCTCGTGGCATCGCCATGCACGTGGCCGCCATGAACCCGCCGCACAACAAGGCCAGCGACGTCCCGGCCGAGTTCATCGCCAAGGAAAAAGAAATCGAACTGGCGAAAATGACCGATAAGGACAAGGCCAAGCCGGCCGATATTCTCGAGAAGATCATCGGCGGCAAGATCGCCAAGATCGTCAACGAGAACACCTTGTACGGCCAGCCCTACGTGCTGAACACCGAGCAGACCGTCGAAGCCGCGCTGAAAGCCGCCGGCGCCGACGTCACCCGCTTCCAGCGTTTGGCCGTGGGCGAAGGCATCGAGAAAGTGGTGGAAGACTACGCCGCTGAAGTCGCGAAGGCGATGCAAGTCTGATCGTCGTTCACATCTGTAAGAACCCGAAAAACCCGCAGGCGACTGCGGGTTTTTTTGTTGTCTGTTGAGTGTTGGACACATCGACCGAAAAAGCACGGACACCGCTCGCCCCTCATCCGGCCTGCGGCCACCTTCTCCCCGCGATGCGGGGAGAAGGAAAATATCGGCCTGCGTCTTACCCCTTCACCCCGTCTGCGACGGAGAAGGAACTATCTGCGTTGCGCTTTACTTCTTCTCTCCGTGAAATGGGGAGAAGGAAAGAACGCTGCACTTGCTGCACTTGCTGCACTTGCTGCAATCGTTGCTTTCCTTCCCTCTGCTGGCCGGGAGAAAGAATAAAGCACTGCTTCTGCTGCGGTCGCTGCGGTCGCTCTCCTTCTCCCCGTGAAACGGGGAGAAGGTGGCCGAAGGCCGGATGAGGGGCGCGCGCCTTCGCGTGGTCGAGCCCGCGAAGGAGTAGCTGCCGCGGACTATGCTCAGCAGACGCGCGCGGGCGTGCATACATCGAGGATCAGCGCGGTATGCGCCGGCACCGTCATCGTATTGTCGAGTGCGAGCGTGGTCCCTGTCAGTGCGTTGCGGGCGGATTTAGCGCCATTCAAACCTTCGGCGAAGCGATCGAGCGGCAGCTCGACTGTTTTATCGCTGCGGCTCAGCACGATCATCAATCGCTGCTCGTCGTTGTCGCGGAAATAGACGTAGATACCATCCCGCGGCAAGTAATGCAGGAACCGGCCGTTGTGCGCAGCGGTGGCGGACTTTCGCCACTTCAGCAGTGTACGCAGCCAGGTCTGCGCCTCGATTTGCTTCTGAGTGAGCCCTGCTCCAGTGAATGCATTCACGCGATCGCCGGCCCAGCCGCCGGGGAAATCGCGACGCGCAGCGGCATCGTCGCGCACGGTCGGGCTGGTCATCAGTACTTCGCTGCCGTAGTAAAACTGCGGAATGCGCGGCACCGTCGCTAAGTACGTCAAGGCCAATTTGTAGGTGTCCAGATTTTCGCCGAGCACGCTGTAAAGCCGCGGCATATCGTGATTGCCCTCGAACGCGACCAAGTTCGTCGGTGCCGTGTATAAACGATCGTTGACCATCGCTTCGTACATTCGGTACATACCGGCGTAATCGCGCTCAGGTTCGCTCAGCGCCATGCGCAAAGTTTCGCTGAGCGGGAAGTCCATCATGTTCGGCATGCCCGGCGTGCCGTCGACCCAACCGTTCTGCCAACGCGCAACGACCGACGGGTTCGCGCTCCATTCTTCGCCGACCATCGAGAAGTTCGGGTATTCGGCGCGAATACGACGCGTCCATTCCGCGAGGAATGCGGTATCGGAATAGCCGTACGTATCGACGCGAAGCCCGGAGAGATCGGCGTATTCGATCCACCAAATCGCGTTCTGAATGAGATACGTCGATAGCAACGGCTGACGCTGATTGAGATCAGGCATCGTCTGCACGAACCAACCCTGGGTGAAATCGTCGCGGTCGCTTTGCGCGGCGTATGGATCGGCGATCGCAGTACGTCCATGTCGCGTCGGTTCGTAGCGGCCTTTATGCGTCAGCCAATCAGCGGTCGGTGGGTCGGCAGCCCATGGATGCTCATCGCCGATGTGATTGAGCACCACGTCTTGAATCACGCCAAGCCCCTTATCGCGCGCCTTCGCGACGAAATCGCGATAGTCCTCGTTACTGCCGAAACGCGGATCGATACGATACAGATTGGTGGCGGCATAACCGTGATACGAATACTCGGCCTGCGCGTTTTCGACGAGCGGTGTCGGCCAGATCATGGTGTAACCCATGCCTGCGATGTAATCGAGCCGCGCGCGTATGCCATGCAGATCGCCGCCATGGCGCCCGTTAGGATCGCTGCGAACGGCCGCTTGCGCGTAGCCGGCAACGCGATCGTTATGCGTATCGCCATTCGCGAAACGATCCGGCATCAAGTTGAGGATCGCATCGCGCCCATCGAAACCGCGCCGCTCGGCCGAGCCCGGCCTGCGCGACCTTAGCGGATAACGCAGCGCGAACGTGCGGCCATCACGCTCGAAACGGAACTGAACATCGCCTGGTGCGGCATCGGCGGCGATCTGCAAATCGATGAAGAGATAGTTTGGGCTATCGACGCGAATCACGCTGCGAATACGCGCACGCGCGGTGTCTTCCAGACGCGGTTCGCTGGCACCGATACCGGGCGCCTGGATCATCAGTTGCAGGCGCTGGTCGCGCATACCGACCCACCAATTCGGCGGATACGCGACGGGCGCCGATGCGGCCCTGCCCGCCGCGAATGTCGACAACGTCACTAGGCACAACGATATCCAGCACGCGAGTACCGCAACGCAGCGTCGAGACAACATACGATTCATCGCAGACCCTCATGAAAACGGCAGTGCCGTGTGTGCGCATGCATGGGCGCCGATCTCGGTACGAGCGGCGACGCCACACGTACCGATACCGGGCTCACGCGAGCGCGACGCACATCATCGATTCGCGACCCGCTCAGTCGGTCAACGCACTGAGCAAACCGCCGCCACCTGACGAACCACCGCCCTGTTGGAAATACACTTCTTCGTACGGCTGCACCACGACCCAGCCCTCGCCCGCGAAACGCAGTTGAATGCTTTCGCCCGAGCCGCGGCCGATCAGCGTTTTGAAACTGATATCGGTGACGATTTCCGGCTGCAGGCCGCCCGACCACGCTACGGTCGCATTCGGATCGGTGAACACGGGGCCGGTGCTGGCGCTCACCGGCAGCGTCAGCGGTTCGTAATGCGAGGTGATCGCCACCAAGCCATGGCCGCTGAGTTTCACGTTGAACAGACCGCCGGTCATCATGCCGGCGGCTTTGCGCATGAGTTTGATCTCGTTGCTGATCGTCGATTCGATGGCGAGCACGTCGTTACCGTTGACGAAGATCGATTCGCCTTGCAGGCGCAACAAGGTGATTTTCTTGCCAACATCGGCCAAGTACACGCGGCCTTGGCCTTCGATTTTCATCAAGGTCATACCCTCGCCGCTGACGGCTTTCTTCAATAGGTTGCCGAGGCCCTGCTCCCTGATGCCCTGGCGGGTGAATTTGATATTGCCCTTGCGCGCCACCATCGCGCCGGACTTCGCCCAAATCAGACCATCAATCCGCGCTTCGAGCATATGCGAGCTTTCGAGTTCGAACGCATCGCCGGACATGTCTTTTTCTTTCGAATTGGCGACGAATTCTTGTAGGGTCTTGGCGGTCATGGACGAGTCCTCAGTTGGATGGATGGAATGCGATGGCTGCGATTGTGGCGGCAGGCGTTCGGCAACGCCATCCCGTAAAGTCATGCCCTGTCCTTCGCGATCGGAACCGCGTCATGCCCCAGCTCGACACACCGAACTCGGCCTTAGCGCTCGTCATGGTCCCGCAAGATGCCTCAGACGCACCCGCCGAGGCCGTTGCCGAAGAGCGTCTAGTCGCCGGCCGACCAACGCAGCGTATCGCCAACGCGTATTCCAGCGACGATCAGGCCTTCCATTGCGGCGTTTGGGAGGGCGATATCGGCGCATGGCGGGTGCGTTACACCGAACATGAGTTCTGTCACATGCTGGCGGGTCGGGTGCGGATCGTGGGCGACGACGGCAGCGAGCGGATCGTCACCGCGGGCGACAGCTTCGTGATTCCCGCTGGATTTTCAGGCATTTGGGAGGTGCTGGCGCCGGCCCGAAAACTCTACGCGGTATACGAACCGGCTCGATGACCACAAGAAACCGAGCCCGTACTCCTGCCCGGACAGGTTAGAATTCGGCGGTTTGCTCACCCCCGGAGTCCGTTATGTCCAAGCTCGCCTATCACCGCGTCCTACTCAAACTCTCTGGTGAGGCCCTGATGGGCGACGAGGATTACGGTATCGACCCGAAGGTCATCCAGCGCTTGGCCCGCGAAGTCATCGAAGCCCGCGACGCCGGCGCCGAAATCGCCCTGGTCATCGGCGGCGGCAATATCTTCCGCGGTGCCGGCTTGGCCGCAGAAGGCATGGACCGTGTCACCGGCGATCAAATGGGCATGCTCGCCACCGTCATCAATGCGCTGGCGATGCAGGACGCGCTGGAGAAACTCGGCGCCAAATCGCGCGTGATGAGCGCGATCAAGATCAACGACGTGTGCGAGGACTATATCCGCCGCCGCGCCATCCGCCATCTCGAAAAAGGTCGAATCACGATCTTCGCCGCAGGCACCGGCAATCCGTTCTTCACCACCGATTCCGGTGCCGCGTTACGCGCGATCGAAATCGGCGCCGATTTGCTGCTGAAAGCGACCAAAGTCGATGGCGTCTACGACAAAGACCCGAAGAAATTTCCGGACGCCGTGCGCTACGACACCCTCACTTACGACGAGGTGATTGCGCGCGATATCCAAGTGATGGACACCGCCGCTTTCGCGCTATGCCGCGACAGCCGCTTGCCGCTACGTATTTTCGATATGGGCCAGCCGGGTGTATTGCTGAGGATCCTGAGCGGCGAGAAGATCGGCACGCTGGTCACGGCCTAAAGCATCGACGAACCGCAGCCGCTGTCGGAAATCGACATCGAAATAAAAAAGCCCGGGGCTCGATGCCCCGGGCTTTTTCTCGGCTTCGTCACTGCGCTGCCGTGACGTACGTATCGACGGCCAAGTCGATACGCCTCTAGATCACTTCTTGCCCGGGCCGGTCGTAGGCGCTACTGCGGGCGCACGTCCACCGATATAGCGGTTGAAGAACGTCAACAAGCGCGCGTAGTACTCGCGATTATTTTCTTCCTTGGCGAAGCCATGGCCTTCGGTCGGGTAATACAGCGATTCGACGTACTTGCCCGCGCCCTTCAGCGCTTTTTCCATCGCTTCGGAATGCGCTTGCGGTGCGCGCACATCGGCGCCACCGGCCGCCAAGAACACCGGCACCTTGATGCGTGCGACTTGTTTGGTCGGCGAAGCCACATCCAATTGATCCTTACCGACCGCATAACCCAAGAAATCGCGGCCGCGCGTGGAATCGCTGATGTCGCCTTGTCCCCAGAGCATCTTCATATCGTAAACACCGACATAGCCGACCGCGCATTGATACAGATCGGGCTCCTTGGCCACGCCCATCAACGAAGCGTAACCGCCATAGCTACCGCCGTAGATGCAGATGCGCTTAGCATCGGCGACGCCCTCCTTGATCGCCCACTGCGTGGCGTCTGTGAGGTCGTCCTGCATCGTGCCGCCCCATTGCTTATAGCCCGACTCGGTGAATTCCTTGCCGTAGCCGCCCGAACCGCGGAAATTGACCTGCAACACGGCATAACCGTGCGCCGCCATCAATTGCGGTTCCAGCGCGAAACCCCACTCGTCTTTCGGCCCGAATGGACCGCCATGCGGGTTGACGATCATCGGGAGCTTCTTACCGTCGCTACCGGGCGGAAGAGTCAGGAAGGCTTCCATCTTGCGCCCATCACGACTGGTGAAAACGATCGGTCGCATTTCGCCTAAACGCTTACGATCCAACCAATCGGCGCGATTCATCAAGCGCGTGGCTTTGCCGGTATCGGTGTTGTAAAGAAAGATTTCGCCAGGGTTCTTATCCGACGTCACCGACAGCAATGCCTGCTTCCCGTCCTGAGTAAAAGAACCGCCGATCACGAACTCGCCGCCGAAGCCTTCTTGCAGGCTCTTATGAATCTGCGCATCGCGCGATTTTTCGTTGAAGTACTCGAAGCGCGGCTTGCCGTCCATGAACATCACGCCGATCGGGTGACGCTTTCCGATCGCATAGATCAAGTTGGAGGGATCGACCAAGTCGTCGCGTGCGATCCGTTCCATTTTCTTGGTTTCGACATCGAACTCCATCAACGAGTCCGGCCCGCTCTTTTCCTGCGTTTGCAGATACGCATACTTGTCGTCGGCGCTGAAGTCCAGCGGCTGCACAATCAAGCCGGTGGCGGATTCATCGTTGATCAATTCCCACTCGGCTTTATCGCTTGCGCGGTAATACAAGGCCGACTTGAAATCGCGGTTTTGGCCAACCGCGAAACGCACTTGACCCTTCTGGTCGGTCAGGAACGATGCGGCGCGCGCGGGCGCGCGCGTGACCGGCACACGCACACCGGTGTACACGTTCATGCGCTCCACGGCCGTGTACGGAGCTTCGCCCGAACTGAATGGAAAGGTGGCGACTAGAATGTGATCATCATCGTCGGCCAGCGGATCTAGCATATCCAGCGCTGCTTGCGAACCTCGAGCACGGCCGCCTGCTCGACCCGCATCTCGCGATGCGCGAGCGCCGGCAACAATTCCTTGCTTGGAACCATCGGCATTCGTGCCCCAAATTTCACCGAAACTGACCGGTTGTTCCAACCCGCCGCCCTTCTCGCCGACGCTGAACAGAATGCGCTCGTCGTTCACCCACCAGAAATTCACGACATGGGTATTGTTCTCGCGAAAGTTCACCAGCCCGTAAGGTTGTTGTTGCCCAGGCTTAATGATGATCAGTAACGTCTTATCGCCGCGCGGCACCGTTGCCGCGGCGTAGGTGCCTTTCGGCGATATCTTGACACTGATGAAGCGATCGTCGCGAATGAAATCCGCGACTTCGTAGTTCGCCTTATCGGCGGCGAGCACTACTCCTGGCGAAAGCCATGAGAGCGCGAGCAGGATCGAGGTCAGCCAGTATTTGATGCTCATTCAAGTATTCCAAGTGCGTGAAGAATCGTCATTGCGGCGCGCGGCCGCCGATGTGTTTATGTAAAAAGCTGAGTAACTTTTTGTAATACTCGCGCTTGTTCTCGGTTTTGTAGAAACCGTGTCCTTCTGTCGGATAGTAGAGCGCCTCGACAGGGACACTGGCTTGCCGAAGCGCCTTTTCCATCATCTCAGTATGCTTCATCGGCGCACGTTCATCTTCGCCGCCGGCCGCGAGGAATACCGGAACTTTAATTTTCTCAGCGATTCGATTAGGCGAAACAGATCCTAAGCTTTCTCTGGCGCCGATCCACTCATTAATGAACGACTCGCCCGATCCTCTTTCTTGGATGTCGCCCATCGTATGCATGGTCGGCAGATCGTAGACTCCGACATAACCGGCGGCGCATTGATACAAATCCGGCTCCTTCGCGACTCCCATCAGCGAGGCATAACCGCCATAGCTTGCGCCATAAAGACAAATGCGCTTCGGATCGGCGATACCTTGCTGGATCGCCCAACGCGTTGCGTCGGTAATATCGTCCTGCATCTTGCCGCCCCATTCGCGCCTGCCTGCTTCTTTGAACGCCACACCGTGATTGCCGGAGCCACGGAAATTGACTCTCAGGATTGCGTATCCATGCGCGGCGAGCATTTGGGTTTCGTCGTCGAAGTTCCAAGTATCGAAAAGCCCGAAAGGGCCGCCATGGATCAAGACAACGAGAGGCGCATTCTTCGGCTCCGCTCCGACCGGAGCGGTGAGATAGCCGTGAATCCGCATGCCATCCCGCGCTTTGAATTCGATCGGCTTCGTGGAAGCCATCTTCTCCGGGTCCAACCAATCTTTACCGCTCAGCAAATAATCGGCCTTATTTGCGCTCGACTCGAAAAGATAGTAATCGCCAGAATTCTTGTCGCTGTGAGCGGAAACGAGCGCTAGCCTTCCGTCCTTGGTCATCGAAGTCACATCAACGCTATGGCCCACGAACGCTTTTTCGAGTTTTCGATATAACTTCGCCGTTGCGGACTGCGGGTCGAAAAATTCCGTTTTGGGCAGGCCATCCATGATCGCGACACCCACCGGGACGCCTCGATGATCGAAGAGGATGTCGGACGGGTCGGTATTATCGTCTCGGAACACGTCTTTACGCTGATTGGATACGTTATCCCAGGCTACGATCGAGTTAGGACCATCGTCGTTTTCGACGAGCAGATAAACTTCTTTGTCGTCGGGAGAGAAACCGATAGGAATTTCAGCTCGCCCGTTTTTTCCATCGCTATTGAACAGCTTCCACTCGCTGCTAGTCGCTGTCCGATAATAAGTACGACGACTCAAATCGATATCTTGGCCATAGGCGAAGCGCACATTACCCGCATTGTCGGTAACGAATTCAGCATTACGGATAGGCGCCTGGGTCACGGCGACTCGCCGACCGCTATACACATCCAACCGCTCGACCTTCGTGTAGGGATCAGCGGAGAATGGCCTCACCGATATCAAAACGAATTTATCGTCATCCGGTAAATCGTCGATCAAGAATGCCGCAACATCCTCGACTTTACGCGGCTGTATCCTCGTGCCTGGGCCTTCGCTCTGGACACTTTGTCCGACGAGGATGCCGCCTCGGCTACCGTCGGCATTGATCGCATAAAGATCGCCAGTCAAACTGGGCTGCTCAAGATCGCCGATCTTACTCGCGGCGCTGATCAGTACGCGCTCATCGTTGACCCACCAAAAATCGGCGACATGCGTCCGATCCCCAGGTATCGACAACGAAGCCATGATTTTGTTATCGGAGCGGCGCAGTATCGCTAAAGCCGTTTTTCGTTCGACCGGCACCGTCGCCGCCAAGTACTCGCCTGTAGGCGAAATCTTGATATCGATAAATTTCTCTCTGCGAATGAAATCATCAATTTTGTATTGCGCGACCGCAGGTACCGCGAAAATAACGATCGCGATCGTCGCCAAATACTTCGTTACTTTCATATTGCCCCCATGTGTAGTTTCAATCGCACGTGCAAATTTCGCCACTCACTGCGCCAGCGCCCCACCGATATGCTTAGCGAAGAAATTCAGCATTTCGGTGTAAAGCTTGAGATTGTTCTCTTCCTTATAGAATCCGTGCATCTCGCCGCTCTGGATGATCATGCCCTCCGGCGTGTTGCCGGCGGCGACCAGCGCTTTGTGCATCGCTTCGGTATTCTCCGGGGGGCAGCGCGGGTCGCGGGCGCCGGCGGCGAGGTAAACCGGAATCTTGATCTTGGATGCGTGGTTGACCGGCGACATCGCGTCGCGCTCGGCCTTGGTTTGCCCGAGCGCGCGTTGCAGATAACGGCGGCCGCCTTCGTCTTCGCTGGTATCGCTCTTGGCCATCTGAATTTCGGCGTCGTAGGCGCCGACGTAGCCGAAGGCGCATTTGAACATGCCTTGCTCGCGCGCCGGTGCCATCATCGATGCGTAGCCGCCGAAGCTGCCGCCGTAGATGCAGATGCGATCTTTGTCGGCATAGCCCTGTTGCACGGTCCAACGCGTGGCATCGATGATGTCGTTCATGATGCCTTCGGCCCACTGGCCGTAGGCCTTGTCGCGAAAGGCTTTGCCGAAACCGCCTGAACCACGGTAATTCACGCTCAGCACCGCGTAACCACGATTGGCGAACATCTGGTTCTCCCAACTGAAGGACCAGTCGTCGCGCGGACCCATCGGGCCGCCATGAACATTGACGATCATCGGCAATCCCTTGCCGTCGCTGCCTTTGGGCAGCGTCAAATAAGCGTGAATCTTGAGCCCGTCGCGTGCGGTCAATGCGATCGGCTTCACCGAAGCCATCGCTTCGGGGTCGAGCCACTTGCGGCCGCGCATCAGGAAACGCGCCTGCGCGGTGTCGCGATCGTACAAATACAGCTCGCCCGGATTACGATCGCTGGAGACGGAGACGACGATCTTCTTGCCGTCGCGGGTCGCGCTGGCAAAATTGACGAATTGCCCGGGAAACGCCGCTGCCAACGACGCGTAGAGCGCGGTATCCGGATGGTCTTCGTCGATCATCGTCACTTTGGGCACACCGGCTTCGGTGACGACCCCAAGGATCGTGTCGCGATCGGCGGAGAGAATGTAACCCGACGGATCGGATACCGGATCTTTGAACAATTCGGAAAACGCCCCGGTCGCGGTGTCGATGGTGCCGATCGCCTCGGTGCCTTTGCCGTCGTTCTCGGTCGCGTAGACGCGCCCATCGGGCGCGGTGCCGATCACCGCCAACAACTTGCCCGACGCTTTCGAGCTGTTCACGAGCGTCCATTTGCCATCGTCGCCCAAGCGATGCAGCTCGGCGCTGGTATCGAAACGACCGGCGGCGTCCTCGTCGTCGTAGCAAACCGCATATCGCGGCGCTTTCTTCGCGTCCAGCGCCATCGAGCAATTCGGGCGCGGCGCGCGCGCCAAGCTTTTCCAGCGCCCGGACAGCGTGTCGAACAGCACCACTTCGACCCCCGCGCCTTCGGAAGAACGCGGATACGCTACTGTCATCAACACATTGGTGTCGTCCTCGTCCAGCGTATCGAGCAAACCGAAACGTTGATTGAAGATCGTCTTGTTGCGTTGAGTGGCATCGCGGGTGCCATAAAACACGAGCGGTCGCGGCTGGGAGCCATCGGCGTTCACGCCATACCATTCGCCGGTGTTGAACGGTGCGGCGAAACGTCCGAAACGCCGTATGGAATTGAACATCAAACGAGTCGGACTGGTCCAATAGAACTGACCGACGCTCTTCTCATCGGGCAATTCGTTGATCTTGACCAGGCTCAAATCCTTCGTGCGCAACACGACGAGCACATGGCGTTCGCCGCGTTCGACCGTCATCGCGAGGAATTCGCCGCTAGGCGAAATCTTGACGCCGCTGTAGGTCGCGTGACGGACGAAGTCTTCGACCGGAATGCGAGGCGCTTCGGCTGCGAACGCGTGCGGAAAGAATGCGCTGGAGACGGACGAAACGCAGGCGAGTGCGACAAGCAATCGGCGATGGATCGGCATCGAAGGCTCCGAGATGAATCGAAAAGAGGAATCGCACCTAGTGCGTTCGGGTCGTTTGTGAAACCCGGGTCAGCACACGCTCCAACCCATCGCCCCAATGCGGCAATGTTAGCCCGAGTTCCGCTTCCAGGCAGCCGCAATCCAGCACGGAATACGCCGGGCGGCGCGCGGGCGTCGGGTAGTCGCTGGTGACGATCGCCGTCACCGTCGGGCGGCGCGCGATCAAAGCCCGCTCATGCGCACCTTCGACGATCGCGGTCGCGAAGCCGTGCCAACTGGTCTGGCCGGAGGCGGTGAGATGGCGCGTGCCGAAGCGGCGATCCGGCGATTCGATCATCGCGCGCAGCACCGGGACAGTGGTTTCGGCGATCAAATCGGCCGAAGTCGGGCTGCCGATCTGATCGGACACGACCCGCAATTCATCGCGCTCGGCAGCCAAACGCAGCATGGTGCGCATGAAATTCTTGCCGTGCGCCGCATATACCCATGCCGTGCGCAAAATCGCGTGACGGGCGCCGCTCGCACGAATCGCATCTTCGCCTGCAAGCTTGCTCAGACCGTAAACGCCCAGCGGCGATGTCGCATCGTCTTCTCGATAGGGGCGAGTGCCGCTGCCGTCGAAGACATAGTCGGTCGAATAATGGATCAACGGGATACCCGCCGCTGCGCACGCTTCGGCGATCGCTGCGGGCGCGTACGCATTCGCGCGGAATGCGGCATCGCGGTCGGTTTCGGCGCGATCCACCGCGGTGTAGGCCGCGGCGTTCACCACGGCTTGCGGCGCGGTATTCGCGATCAAGGCCGACAACGTGTCCGGCCGTTCGAAATCGGCGACATCGCAAACGGCGCCGTCATCGAGCGTTCCGCTGCGCGTCGTCGGGATCACCTCGCCCAACGGCCGCAGCGCGGTGCGCAACGCATGCCCCACTTGTCCATTGGCGCCGAGCAGCAGAATCCTCATCGCATAACCTCAGTCCGCGTAGACCGGCAATCGTTCCGACGGCACTTCGGAGAGCAAGGGCGCTTTCGCGTCTTTATCCGACAACAACGGCGAAGAGACCGGCCAATCGATCGCCAGCTCGCCATCGTTCCAACGGATCCCGGCATCGGCCTCGCGGTCGTAGGTTTCGGTACATAGATAGGCGAACACCGCGCGTTCGCTCAAGGTCACGAAACCGTGGGCGAAGCCCGGCGGAATCCAGAAATGGCGTTTGTTTTCGGCGCTGATCACGACCGCGGTCCATCGGCCGAAGGTCGGCGAGCCGCGACGGATGTCGACTGCGACATCCCAGACTTCGCCTTCGATCACCGACACATACTTGCCCTGCGGTTTGGGCCACTGGTAGTGCAAGCCGCGCAAGACGCCCTGCATCGACGAGGACACGTTGCCCTGCGCGAAATTCGGCACCGCAAGCCCGTGCGCGGCGAATTTGTCGCGATTGAAGGACTCGAAGAAAAACCCACGACTATCGCCGAACACTTGCGGTTCGATCACGATGCAACCGGGCAGATCGGTCTCGATGATTTTCATACGCGTGGAAGTTCCGAACGGCCGATCACGGCACGAAACCGCGCGCCGCTAGTCCGAGCAAATACTGGCCGTAACCGTTCTTCGACAGCGGCTTGGCGAGCGCTTCCAACTGCGCGTCGTCGATCCAGCCATTGCTCCAGGCGATCTCTTCCGGGCAGCAGACGCGCAAGCCCTGACGCGCCTCGATGGTCTCGATGTAGTTCGATGCTTCCAACAGCGATTGATGCGTGCCGGTGTCGAGCCAAGCGTAACCACGCCCGAGCTTCTGCAGATGCAAACTGCCGTCTTCGAGATAACGACGATTGAGATCGGTGATCTCCAACTCGCCGCGCGCCGACGGTTTGAGGCCTGCGGCGAAATCACTGGCGCGCCCGTCGTAGAAGTACAGACCGGTGACGGCGTAATTCGATCTGGGCTTGGCCGGCTTCTCTTCGAGGCCGATCACTTTATCGTTGGCGTCGAATTCGGCCACGCCATAACGTTCTGGGTCGCTGACCCAGTAACCGAACACGGTCGCGCCATGCTGCAATTCATCGGCTTCGCGCAGCATCGCAGTCAGGCCGGGGCCATGGAAAATGTTGTCGCCCAATACCAGGCAACTCGGCTGGCCGTTGACGAATTCGCGACCGATCAAATAGGCCTGCGCCAAGCCATCGGGACTCGGTTGCGCTGCGTATTCGATCCGCATGCCCCACTGCGAGCCGTCGCCGAGCAGCGTCTTGAACAACGCTTGCTCGTGCGGCGTATTGATCACCAGCACTTCGCGGATACCGGCGAGCATCAACACGCTCAGCGGGTAGTAGATCATCGGTTTGTCGTAGACCGGCAGCAGTTGTTTGCTGACCGACTGCGTGATCGGATACAGCCGCGTACCGGAACCGCCGGCGAGGATGATGCCCTTACGTGCGGTCATGCCACGCCTCCGATGCGTTCTAAGCGATAACTGCCATCGAGCACGCGTCGCACCCAGGCTTGGTGTTCGAGATACCAATCGACCGTGCGCGCGATGCCCTCTTCGAAGGTCAACGACGGCGCCCAACCGAGCTCGCCATGGAGTTTCGAGGCATCGATCGCGTAACGGCGGTCGTGACCGGGACGGTCTTTGACATAGGTAATAAGCGATTCGCGCGCACGGCCATCGGCGAGTGGGCGCCGCGCGTCGAGCAAGGCGCAAATCGTCTTCACGACGACGATATTTTCGCGCTCGGCTTCGCCGCCGACGTTATAGACCTCGCCCACGCGGCCGCGTTCCAACACTGCGCGGATCGCGCTGCAATGGTCGCCGACATACAACCAATCGCGCACGTTACGACCATCGCCGTAAACCGGCAGCGATTCGCCGGCTAAAGCCTTGGCGATGATCAGCGGAATGAGTTTTTCCGGAAACTGATACGGGCCGTAGTTGTTCGAGCAATTCGTCGTCAGCGTCGGTAGGCCGTAGGTGTGATGGAACGCGCGCACCAAATGGTCAGACGCCGCTTTCGACGCGGAATACGGCGAGTTCGGCGCGTAAGCGGTGGTTTCGGTGAACTTACCGGTATCCCCGAGCGAGCCGTAGACTTCGTCGGTGGAGACATGCAGGAAGCGGAACGCATCGCGCGTGTCGCCTTCGAGCGACTTCCAATAATCGCGCGCGCATTCCAATAACGACAGCGTGCCGACGACATTGGTCTGCACGAACGCCGCGGGGCCATCGATCGAGCGGTCGACGTGGCTCTCTGCGGCGAAATTCACGATCGCGTCCGGGCGGTGCTCCGCGAGCAGTCGCGCGACCAACGCACGGTCGCCGATGTCCCCTTGCGCGAAGACATGGCCGTCATGGCCATCGAGCGATGCCAGCGTGTCGCGATTGCCCGCGTAGGTCAGTGCGTCGAGATTGATGATGCGCACGCCGCGCGCGACGGCGTCGAGCACGAAATTACCGCCGATGAAACCGGCACCGCCGGTCACGAGCCATGTCGGCATTCGGGACTCCTGAGGGGGGATTGAAGAGCGAGGCGCTCAAGACACCTTAACGAGGCCGATCAAGAACGATCGGCTCAGGCCCGGCGTGCGAACCGGGCCAGTGTAAAGGGGTCAAGTTTGCCAAGCAAATCAAAGCGCTCCGAGGCCGCCACAGCCTGGATCGCCCATGGCGGCCACCGACAGAAGGTCCGCTAACTCGGACGCCGGACCGCCTCGAACCCACAGGGAGCCCACGAACGCCTACCCCGCTCACGCATCCGGTTTTGGCCTCTTGACGATGGTCTTCTTCGGTTTGACCGTGGCATTAGTGCCGCCAGGCTTAGCGACAGCATCCGCAGCCGGTTTCGCCGGTACCTCGCGCGGCGGCGCGGGTACGGTCGGCTTCGCGGCTTCCTCTTTTTTGATCCGCGCCCCGAACAGGCCGCAAGAGCTCAGTGGGTGGACCGTGCAGGCGCAGCTCTCGACCTCGATATTGTTGCCATTCGCCTCCCGACCGACGAAGCCCAGCGGCGCGTAATGGTGCTCGATGCCGCGCGGAGGCTGCAGCCGCGCAGAGCCAGTCGCGTCTTCGGGCCATTCGAGCCCACCGGTGGCGACGCGCGCAGGGATCAGCCAATAGTCGCCGCTGCGGTATTCGCGATCCTGCGCAAAACGGATCTGCACACCATCCTCAAGATCGATCCATACCGGATCGGTCGCGTCGCTTTCGATCACCGGCACCGCGCCCGCGATCAACTTGATATCGCCATAAGCGACTTGGTCCCAGCGCCGCACTTTCGGATTGCTGGCGCCCGCCACCCAGACCGGCGTCCCTTCGACCGTCAATTGGTCGGCATCGACGCTCGCGATTCGGAACAACAGGCCCGCGCGTCCCAACACATCGTCTTCGTCGTTGCTCAGTTCGACCCATTGACCCGCACTGAAACCTCGACTGTTCGCGACCGTGAGCCGATCGCCTGCAGCCGCCAGCCAGCGTGTCGCCACGCTGCCGTTGTCGCGCGACCATTTGAAGGTCGGGCGCGCACCGTTGCCGTTGCCTTGATGGATTTCGACGCGATACAGATGATTCTCCGCGCCGCGATAACCGGATTCGGGGCTGATGATGCACGGGTCATCGAGGCGTTGCCCGGGATCGATGCGTGCCGCGATCGCCGGTAGATCGTCGCGTTCGAGCACCAGCAGCGGCACGGCGCAGGCTTCCGACGCATCGTTTTCGAGCAATCGCATTCCCTCCAGAATGCGATTACGCAACGCTTCCAAGCGCGCGCGTTCGACGGGATCCTGCGTCTTTTTCAAACGCATCTCGACCGCCTCAAGGCGCCGCTTCAACCCGGACTCGACACCACGGCCATCTAATGACTTGACCTGCCAGATCACTTGCAAACGGCTGCAGGTATCGGGGCCGCCGAGCGCGACTTCGCGGATCGACGGATGTTCGATCGCGGTGACGTGACGCTCCCAAACATCCAGATAGACCCAGAAATGCTCGGCGGTTTCGCCGCGATTCTCCAGCCACATGCGTAGCGGGTCGCCGGCGGCGTTGCCCACCGCGGCGGCGGGGATGTAATGCGGTTGTTCCGTGTAGTCGCAACCATCGGATTCGCAGAGAATACCGTCGACGTAATAGCGTCCGGCACCGACGATCAATGCCGGTACCGAATCGGTGGTGTCGATGGTGAGCGCGAAACCTCGATTGTCCGCCGGCCCCGCATATGGGCCAAACAGATCGCGCGCCATGGTGCGCAGGTAATGGAGCAGGATCGCGCCCTGCTCGTTGGGATCGGCATCCAGGGTAACGCGGCCTTGTTGCAGCAGCACCTGGCTGAAATGGTTACGGGCATCGAAGGTCAGCCGTGAGAAATCGCCTTTCATAGTTAGATCCCTTCCGAGTCAGTCGGCAAAAAAGAGACCGACCGTCATGCCGGCCGGCGTGTATTCATCGAGGCGCGCGCGCAAATTGGCCTCGCGTTGCGGTTGGAACAGATGGTGGTAGACGCCCATTTCGGATTCGTCGTCGGCGCCGCGCTTGATCTCTTCGGCGCACTGAGCGCTCAATCGCGCGTATGCCGGATGACCGTAACGGCGCGCGTCGTAGCGAGGGCGTACGCGCAGCACTTCGCTGGCGATGCGCTCGGCTTCGAGATCGCCGGCGGCGGATACGGGCAGATGAAGTTCGCGCACCGCGGCGACGACCTCGTCGGGCTGGCAGCGATAACGACGCGGCGTGCGGCAATGACGCGGCACATGGCAGAAACGCATGCAGCCGATCTGCCGCCGGGCGACATTGAGGCAATCGTTGAACAGGCTGTTTTCGGCCAATTCCAACGCATGCACCTCGACGACGCCGAAAATCGTACTGCGCTTGATCGTGAGCACGGCATGCGCGACCGCGCTGCCGGAACCGCCGATCGCTTCGTGTTCGCCGTCGGCGGCATCGACGATGCTGTCTTCGATCGACATCGGAAGCGGGTCGCTGCCGACTTCGTCCTGTTGCAATTGGATCGATCCAAGAATGCTGTGCTCGATGCGCACGCGCGCCTTGAGTTGATGCAATTCCAGGCTGGCTTCCGCAGGACGCTCCGGTTCGCAATCGCAATCGATCCCCCACCCCGGCACTAACGTGCAATGGCGGATCAGCAGTTCCGCCGCGCAATTCGGGGTATTCGCCGCTTCATCGGCGTAAGTCGCCGGTATGCGCGGCGCCGATACATGCACCGGACGGCCGGTGACGATCACGCCATCGAGTGCGAATCGGCTACCGACGTCGAGCTCGACCGTCAACGCATCGGGTAAGTCGGTTTGCCAATCGATCAAACGGATCACAGGTCGCACGCCATTGGCCGCACGCAATGCGAGCGTCTGCCCCGGGCGCAAGCGGACATGCACCGGCTCGACCCATACGCCGCTATTGGCCAACTCGATCACCGCATGCTGCGGCGCATCTTCGCGCCACTGCCGCAGCGCATCGGCGATCCGCGGCATGAGCTGCGGTTCGTCGTCGCGCGCTTCGCCGACGCGATACAGCGTGAACGCTTCGGCGGGCTGCGACATCGGCCGCAGATATTCGCCGCCGCCGATATCCGCGGAAAAGCCGTAGCGATAGCTGACGCGTACGCCTTTCTTCGGCAACTGCGTCGGCGGAAACATCAAACGCCCGAGCACCGGGTCGATCGCGACTTTGCCGCGCGCCGGCTTGTACTGCCAGTCCGACAGATCCGCGACGATCAGCGCCGATACCGGCAAGGGTTGCGCCGGATCGTAGCCCGCCCATTGCTCCGCCCAGATCGCGAGGCTGCGACCCTCGCCATAGAACGCATCCGGCGCCGCCTCCATCGCGCGGCGACGGATCGGCACCGGCAGATTCGCCTCTTCGGCGATATGGTGCGGCCCAGGTTCCGGTTGCGGGCGGCGATACAACGGCGCGTCTTGGCCCAACACGCTGAAGGTGTAGCAATGCGCACCGACATCTTCGACGCAATACGCTGGCGTGCGCGTGACCGGGTAGCTGCGCATGCGCCAAGCGAAGACGCCGACATTCGGAATATTGTAGCGATTGCGGTTTTCGCCACGCACGTAACGCGAGTTGGCGCGACGCACATCGACGCTATGCGAAAGCGTGTCGAACGGCGTATCCACCCGATCCAACGCCTGCATGTCGCGCAGCGATGCCGTGCCTAGACGCTCGAAATGCGGGTGGTTCAGATGCTGCGCACGATCGAGCAATTTGAAGAACTCGACCGCGCGCGCCGGCCAACCGGCGACATCGCGGGACAGATCTTCGAGCAAGGCGATCGTGCCTTTACGGCGACGATTGCGGATGAGGTTGGCGATTTCTCGGCGCGGCACCAGCACTCGATTCAGCGCCCGCCCTTCCTCGTCCAGCGTCTGCGCAGGCGTCCCTGCCGTCGGCGCCGGGCGGAAACCGAGCAGATCGGCGATGTAAGGCACCGCCCAATCGTCGGCGGTTTCGATGAACCAGTTGTCGTACAAATGCGCGATGTCGTCTTCGACCACATTGACTTGCTCGGAGATCGTGCGCAGCAGCGCTTGCAGCGGATAGCCGTGTTCGGCATCGCGGATACGATAGATCGCCGGCAGATTTCGATACAAACGATCGATCCGTGCATCTGGGCTTGTCGACAAGGCGGTCATGATTGCGCTCGCTGGGTTCGCAGATTGAGTTGATTCGATCCGATATTCATAGGATTTGATTCAGCACCAGGGTGTCCGGTACGGCCGGCGAGAACATCGCTAGCCGTGCCGGGCGAATCGCGCCATTCTCGAATTCGGCAGCACCGGCCGCGACGCGCTGCGCCGGATTCTCGTTCGGCTTGATACCGGGGAAATTCATCGTGTTTGTACCGACGTCGCGACCGACGATGCGTTCGACGGTGTCGGTGATGAATTCTTGAGTCGCGAGTACGCGCCGACTGTTCTGCTTCGGATCGAGGAATGTTTCCGGGATGCCGCCGAAATGATCGACATCGGCCCACGCCACGCCACGCACCGATTGAATCGTCGCGACGACATCGCACAACAGCGCTGGCCGCGCCAGTGGACGTTGGGCGAAACCGAAGCGGTCGAGCAATCGTTCACGCAGTGCCGTCGCCACCGGTTCCCAACGATAGCCATCGGCCAATTTGATCTTGGCTTGCAATACTAAGGTGACCAATTCGCGCATCGCGACCTGCACGACCAATCCCGGGTCGCCCAAATTACGTAACGACGCCAGCAGATTTTTGTAAAGATCGGATTCTGGATCGATCGGCATATCGTCGACGCCGGCGATCGTGATATGCACCAACTCGCGCATGCCGTCGCTCAATCTCACCGCTTCAGCTTTGGCGATGCCGGCGTACATCCGGGTGAAATCGGCGTAGTCGGAGGTCGAGACCAAACGATCGAGCGCGATGATCGAACGCGGTGCGTTTTCGCGGATCAAGTCGATGGATTCGCGATCGCTGCCGCCGGATGCGCGCAAGGGATTGATCACGTCTTTCACGCCGTACGGACGGGTCACCAACAGACTGATCTGTTTGGCGTCGACGTTGCCGCCCTTGCCGATGCCGCTGCGGTATTCGGCACGGACATTCTCGAAACCGGTCGGCAATCGTCTGCCGTCGATGCCGTTTCCGAACGTGACCGTGGTGATGCCGTCGTCGCCGGTGCGCGTGACGAATGCGCGCGCATCCGCGCCGAGACCGGCGAGGCTATCGGTTTCGCGCCACTCGACATCGTTGACCAGCACTTTCAAGGTACTGGTCGCGCCGGCTGCCGTCGGCGCCGGTCGCCAAGTCAATGGCGGCTGACGCAACGCGAAATGCTGCAAGGCTTGACTGCCATCGCCATTGCCGAGCACTTCGCTGCGGGTTTCGCCATGGCTGGCGGGCACCACATTGCCGTGGATGCGCAGCGTGTCGCGCTTGTAGCGATATGCCGTTTCCGTCGCCAGTCGCAGCGTCGTATGCGGTCGATCGCCAGGCAGCGTGTCGTCGTAGCCATGAACCAACCCCGACACCATCAACAACTCGCTCACGCGTACGCCATCGACGCCGTCGATATCGCTGCGCTCGCCGTCGAAGATCACCCACCGCCCGGATTTCAGCGATTGATGCAACGGACCGAGTTCGATGTCTTGGCCGAACACCGTGTCTTCCATCGGCATCTCGACCAATTGCAATCGCTGCTTCTGCAGATAGAACCGGGTTCTGCGCATAGGCCCGATCGGCGGCGCAGCCTTGTCGTGATTAATCGTTCGCCATGTCTGTCCGCCAGAGAATTCGATGCGAGTGGTATCGGCCGAGATGCCATATGCGTTGCGCGGCCCAGTGAAGACTTCGGCCACCGAAAACACTTGTCGGTTATACAGTTGGTTATTGAAGGTGTAACTCGGCTGCTGCACCAAGACCAGATCGCCGGCAGAAAGCAGCGCGTCGGCCTTCCCCAAAAAAGCGTTCGTGCTCGTTTCGTCCTCGGCATAACGCCACTCGGTCCATTGCGCTGGTGGCAGAAGTTCGCCATTGCCATCGAACGTAGGCGAGGGTCCGGACGTCGCACCGAAGAGAAGTTCGCCATCGCGCAGCACGTACACGCCTTCCAGCGGCGAGGGTTTCGCCGGTGGCGTCGCGCCGCGCCACGCGGTGTAGTAACTGTCTTTCATGCGCGGCGCGAATTCGATCAATAGCTGTGGTTGTAAATCGGCGCCGGCCGCGAACGAAGCGCCGAGATCGCGGCGCAACTGCAAGGTGTTCGCGGCTTGGGCCAGTGGCGGCTTCAACAACGATGCAGCGAATGCGTCCGGCGTCGAGGAGACCGGTGGCTGCGCTGCGGGCGCATTGGACATTTTTTCGATCTCGGCGCCGAACTTCTGGATCAACTCGATCGCTTCGAGATCTTCGACCACAGAATTGTCGTCGATGATCGAAGCCCAGGTCATCGCCGGCGGATACATGCCCAACCGGATCGATTCGAGCAGACTACGCGCGACGAACAAGGCCTCGGCTGCGCCGGTATCGCTCCCAGCACTGGGAATCAGATCGATGGTGAGTTTCTGCAGCAACGGCAGCGCCGCGAGCACTAACCATGGAATCGGCTGCAAGGTAATGGCGGTCCGATCAGCGCCGAAATCCGCAGCGACCTTGATCGCTTTGCGCGCCCACGACACCGTGTTCGCAGCGGTGGCGCCGAAACGGAACAGCAGCATATCGCCCGGTTGCACGCCGGTTTCGGTGCTAGCCGCGTAGAACATCGGCATCGCACCGATGGTGGCGCTATCGATACGTTGCGGGCGTTGTTTGCGCACCTGAAGATCGTTCCATTCGCGACGCGCGAGCAGCACTTCGGAGGTCTCGAACGACTGCGGCGACTGCCCAGGTCCGGGGATGCTTTGCGAGCGCGTGCCGATACCGATTTCGACCGCATCGGCTTGATTATCGTCGAGTGTGTAGGACAGAAATACACTGGACGACACGCCAGGTCGTGGCGCATAGCCGACCAGTCGCGATAATTCGACCAACGAGCGGCGCTCGGTCGCGGTGCGCACATAGCCCTCGTTCGCGATCCGCTCTTGATAGAAGGTCAACGCATCGGCCACCGTCGCCCAAGCATCGAGCATCGCGATCGCGGGATCGGCTGGATCGCGCGTGGTCAGCGCTTGCAGCGGACGGAAGCTCTCCAGCGTCTGGTTGTCCTTGCCGGGGGCGACCACTTCGATCATCGGCAATCGCGCCTTCATACTGGCGAGGAAACGCCCATGGGTGCCGACTCGATAACGCAGCGCCGACAACCCAGGTCGGTTTTCGATACTGACGGGCGTCATCGTGACGATGCCCGTGCAGCAATCGCAGCGAGCCGCATCGCAGCCGCAGGAATGGCAAGTCATGGCGTGGTTCTCCCTGAGTACACTAAGGCAACGCTGAACAAGTCCATCCTGGACATGTTCAGCGGTCGCAAGCCCGAACCAAGTGCGGGCTTGCTCACGCCGAAGCAATCACTTGCGTGATTGCTTCGCGGGCGGCACATCCCTGTGCCGCAGCAACGCTGACTTATGCAGCGTTGCGCTAAGCGAATGGCGAATCGCTGCGAAGCGAACCCTATGTGATCGCGACGCGAAACTGTCGTGCTCATCGGCCACCTCGGACATCGATCGACAATCGACCGAACTCGGGATGGTTTGGATCGCCGTCGAGCCGCGCGATTTCGTGCAACGCGAGCGGTAGCAGACCGTTTTCGATTTCGCGATTGGCCGGCAAGAACAGACGTTGCATGCGCGATACGCGGACGCATTCGACGCCCGTCACCGACATCGCTTCGGCGATGATCTCGCTCATGCGCAAGCTCTGGCCGAAACTGAGCCGATCCGGATGGAACCATGCCGGTCGGCCGTCGCGCATCAGGCCCGCGCCGAAACGTTCGAGCAACGCCGCTTTGACGACGCTACGTTCGTAACCGGGCAATGCGCAGACATCCAATGCGAGATAGATCGGCACGTAGATCGCCGGCTCGATATGCAAGTCGTGGCCCATGC
The DNA here is from genome assembly GCA_963783035.1 of uncultured Gammaproteobacteria bacterium. GTDB lineage: Bacteria > Pseudomonadota > Gammaproteobacteria > Xanthomonadales > Xanthomonadaceae > Lysobacter_I. The sequence goes on along the minus strand of CAWAMC010000003.1, from coordinate 252,963 downwards.
GTCGATAGGCGTGCAAGCGGCCCTCGGTTTGCCCCAGCAGCGGCTCGGTCGCCGGCACTTTGCCGAGCGGATCGAGCGCGACATCGGCTTCGTACCAACTTCCAGTCCACACCAGCTCGCAGGCGGCGCGCTGCACGCGTTCGTCGCCCTCGGCGATTCGCGCGTAGTCATCGGCAGTGATCGCGCGCAGCAATGTTTTGCGGAACGCCGTCGGCGCGTACATGCGCGCTTCGGCCATCAGTTCCGGTTCACGCCCACCGACAGCCGGCATCGGATTGTCGATGCGCAGACCGAGACCGTTGAGTTCGCGATCGAGCAGTCGAAGTCGATTGATCGCGCCACGGCCGAGATTGCCGGCGACGCCATTGCCGATGCGGTAATACGCATCGAAAGCGACGCCCGCCGGTGGCAGCTGGCCGAGTTCGCCATCGCCGAAACGCAGTTGGGCAACACCGGCATTATCGATTTCGGCGACGACGTGGCGATCGTCGGGACTGCTGGTCAAGAGATCGAACACCGGCGTCCATTGCTGCTCATGGCTGTCGCGCAGTACGATCTGCGGCAATGCCGCGCGCGGATCCTGATCGAGACTCGAACTCGCTGCGCGCTGCGAGGAGAACATCGGCTCGCGATGGGTCAACGGCACCTCCGATAACGACCAGTGGAACTTGCCCGGAACGACTTCGACGTCCGAGGCCTGGCCTTCGCACAAACACTCGGCATCGCTCAAGCCGATCGGTACCGTGCCGAGCGGTTGCGGGCCGCGTCGACGTCCATGGTCGACCAAGACCACATTGCCGAAAGCGATGGATAAATCGCGCATTCGCGCGCACTCGGGTGCAGGCCCAAGCGCGGACAAACACAACGCGAACGGTAATGCATCGGCCGGATGCCATTCCACTTGCAACAACGGCGTCGGTCGCTCGACGGAATCGTCGCCTGCGGATAACAGCAACAGCGGATCTTCGATCGGCGTGACCGCCGTCAATCGCACCGCGCAGCACCGGGCAGGGTCGGCATCGCCTTCCAAGCCGCTGCGCGCGCCACGCACTTCTTTCAAGACCAAGACATCGCCGGGCTTCAGCGCGAGCGCACGGCCCTCGCCCTGCCAAGCATCGATCAAAGTCGCCGACGTCGAACCGCGCGACAGACAGCAATCGTCGCGGCCCCAATCGTAGAAGCGTATGCGGTTATGCGCAGCGCGCCATTCCAGCATCGCACCGTCGCCATCGCTCGATTCGCGCAAGGGCTCGAATTGCTCGAACGTCTGCGTGCCGATATCCGCCATCGCGCTCGGCCCGAGTACGGTCGGCAGCGGCGCATCTCGATCGATACCGCCCAGAAATGCCACCGATGCCGCAGGCAATGCGATGTCCTGAGCGGTCTCGACCACCACCCAAGCGCGCGCGTTGCACCCTTCATGCAGGCGGTAATCGACCAAGCGCGCGTGTCGGCGCACCGAGATCCGCTGACGCGCGGTGTCGAGATAGGCCTCGGTCGCGACCGCATCCTGGTAGTAACTCAGATAGTCGCCGGTGTAGGCGAACAACTCGGTTAATGCGACGCCAAGATCGGGCACATGATGCTCGTTCCAATCCGGCGCGATCAGCGCCAAGCGATCTTGAATCAACCTTCTGAAACTCGCGTAATCCTTCGCTAGATATTGGATCGCCGGTTCCGGCGGCGGCGTTTCGATGCACGCATCCACCGGCGCGCAATCCATATCCGACGGGCAGCCGACTTTGAACGAGAACGTCGCGCTCGTGTACATCGGGTCGAGTCCATCGATATCGACCAGACGCAAGGTATAGCGCGAGAAATCGCCATAGCGGTCCAAACGCACTTCGAGCCAATCGTCGACTTCAGGATCGTCGCTGATGTGCGGATCGACATCGAGAATGCGGATATCGGTGACGCGGCTTCCGCCTTCCAGACGCAAATGGTCTAACAGTTCCGGGCCGTCCTGTACGAACTCCGGCGGCAACTTGCCGAGAAAATAGACGAACAGCGTGCGCTGGTCGGCGGAGACTTCGACGAAATCCAGACCCGTCCTACCGCGAAAGCGGCGAACCGCGTCGCGCCGTGGGTCGTTGCAGCAAGTGATACTCATCGTCCGTCTCCTCAACTAATTATTTGAACAGCGCAATGCCATGCGATGTTCAGATCGCGCGTGTAAAGCTGGCGTCGAGCGCTTCGCGCGTGCGTAGCAGCAGATAACCGACATGCACGGTCACGGCCGCGTCGTCGGTCGTCACCTGCAGCGATCGCACTTCGATCACATCTTGCAACCAGCGCTGCAAGGCCGCTTGCAACGTGAACTGCACGGTCGCCGCCAGCTCCGGGCTGTTGGCGGCGAACAACAGTTGCAATAAACCGCTGCCGAAATCGGGGCGGTTCACCCGTTCGCCTGGATTGGTGAACACCAGCTGCTCGATCATGTCGCGCACGTGATGCGCGTACTCGGCGTCGGCGCTGCGTCCGCGTCCGTCGGGATGAAACGGGAAGTCGATGTCCACTACGATTCTCCTATTGCGGTGTCGCCGATGTTGCTTCGTTGCTTTCTTTCGTTTCGTTGCTGCTCGATCGTTGCGCTCACATCGCGAACACGCGCGCTTGCATCGCGCCGACGATCGGCGCGCCTTGCGGAATCTGTTCGACGCTTTGGCAAATGCCTGGCCCCGGTCCCGGTGCAGGCGCGACCATCGCCGGCAGACCCATGATCTTTACGCGCGCACTCGGCATCGTCCAACGCACGGTGACGCACGGTTGCGGCTTGCCGTTAGGCAGCGTGAACGGGCAACCGGCGACCGCGATCGTCGGCAGTCCGGGCGGAATCGTCGCCACCGGCTGACCGCTGACGAGCACGCGCGGTTGCGTCGGCGCGATCTTGGCCTGACCTGCAGCGTGGATGCAGGTCATCACCGCGTTGACATGAAGCAGAAAACCAGGCATCGCAAACTCCTCAAGTGATGATCATCGCGCCAAGATTGAAATTGATCGCCGGGCCGATCATCGTCATCGTCGCGCCCTTACCGTTGCTGAGATAAATGCCGCTGTCGTTGACCACGATCATCGCACCGGTGGTACTGCGCAGGACGATGCCGCCGGTGATGGGCGTCGGCGGCAAATCGCTGATCACCAGCGTGTTCTTGAGCAGCGTCTGCATTACGATGCTCGGATCGAGCGGATTACTCAGCTTGACGTCGATCGGTGGGTCCGCCGTCGTGTCGAAACGACAGCCGATCCACACCGGTTTGTTGACGTTGCCATGTTCGAACATCACCCATACGCCGGCGCCCGGCGGCGGCACCATGTACACGCCCATCGGCCCCGGCGGACCGGCCAACGGGGCGCATGGTTCGGCCCACGTCGAAGGCACGAATGCGAGTACGTCTGGCACCGTCAACAACAACCGCCCGCGAAATTCAGGATCGGGAATGGGCTGGACCGTACCGCGATACAAACCCGGATAGTTGTCTTGGCTCATACGGGCACCTTGGGTGTCAGCGAAATCAGGCCGTCGCGGCTGAGCTGAAAGCTCTGCTTGAACTCGCCGCGTTTGATTTTGTGAGTGACGCTGTCGACGTAGTACAACCCGTCGTAAGCCAAACCCGCACCGCGCACGCCGACCATCATTTTCGAGCGCAACACATGGCCGTAACGCAGCACGTCGAGCGAGCCGGACACCGTGATCGCATTCGCCGAACCTTTGAGCAAGCGGCCCACGATCGTCTTCAGGGTATGCGTGACCGTTTCCCCACCTTCGGTGGTGCTGAACGTAATCTTCGACGGCGGTGTTGGACGCGCGCCGAGCGGCGGCTGGAAAATGCTGATATTGGGAATCGGGATCGGGATCGGAATTTTGCCGGTGATCGGGTCGTTGACCGTCACGATCATCATTTCCTTCGCTAAACCATCTAACGAAAAACTCATCGATTCGACATTGGTATGCGCATCCATATTGATGTTGAGCGCCGGCTGCGGCACCGGAATGCGGATATTCGGCCCCATGTACGCGATGCTCTGGCCCGGAAGCGGCCCTGGCTCGACATAGAACACGAACCCATTCTTGCCGGCGAGCAACTTGAGGTGCTTGAGATCCGTACCGGTCTGCGTGTCCCATCCCTTGGTGGGGATTTTCACATCCATGATGAACGACGGGATGACGATCGGGACAACGCCGAACGCCATGTAGGGCGCGAGGATTTTGTAGGCTTGCAACGTGTCGTCTAGCGCCATATGCGGCATTTTCAGTTCGACGATATCCATCAGCACGCTGAGATCCTCGCCGGTGATGGTCAGCGTCGATTGCCCAGGCTCGTTGCTCGGACTCAATTCTTGGCGAGTGACCACGCCATCCATCAACACATGCGGGAAACCGCCGAGCGTGACGACCACGATCACGCGAGTGGTGATCGGGTCGAAATAACCGGCCGGCAGCATGGTGTTGAGCAGAACGGAGTCTTTGCTCACCGCGAACGTCAGTTGGAATCCGCTCTTCTCCTTGCCGCTGGTGATCTGCACGCTCTGCAGCGCATCCACCACCACGCGCGGCACCGGCACCGGCACCGCCGGCCCGATCATCAGCGATAGATGGATTCCCTTGACCATGCTTATTCCCTCGCCGGCCCGGGGAACCCGGCAGGCAAGGTGATGCGTACGGTCTCGCCCACGGTGTCGGTCAACTCATCCGGATGCATGACGCCATTGGCATCGCATAGCCGCCAGAACGCTTCCGCATCGCCCAGTTCGCGCGCAGCAACGTGATCGGGACGTTCGTCTTCGCTCACCTTATATTCGTGCAGCAGCACGAAACTATCGGTCGGCGGCAGAAAACGCCGGCGTAGGTACGGCGTCACGCTGCCGTCCTCGGCCGTCAAGGTCGCGATCTCGACCGAGTAGTAACGGCTGGTCGGTGGAAAATCGAAGTTCGCCATTTATATGCGCTCCAAGGTTTGTATCGATCGTCGCGATCAGAAAATGCCGGGTATGCCGAGAGAACGGAAATCGCTGCCGGCCGCTTGCGCAGCGAGACGTTCTTTCGCCTGCAGATAACCCATGAACAATCCGCCGCCCTTGCTGTCGAAGCCGAGGTCGTCGACGCTCAACACGCGTAAACCTAGACTGATCTTCGCGCGGATCGGATTGAGCGACGTGTCGAACGCCTCCTCGACGATGCTTAGCTCGGTGAGGCGTACCGGCACGATCCGATTCGGGCCGAAGACGAAGACCGTCAACGGCGCGGACGCGGGCGCGATCTCCAACCAACCGGCGGACGCCGTCGCATTGTTCGCGAATAGATCGCCGCTGGCGGGATGCACCAAGGCCTCGATCGCCGCGAGTTGCGGATGCAGGCCCAGGCTCGTCTCCGGCAACGGGGCCTCGCTACCGGCATCGGTGGCGTCGATTTCCGCTTCGAGTTTGATGGTTTCCACCGGCGGCCCTTTCAGGCGCAATGTTTCGACGTGATCGCCGCTTTCGCTACCGGCACCGCGAATCTGCAAACTTCGCGTCATCGTGTCCGGGTTGTACTGCAAGCCGATGATGCGCAGCAGATTGCCGCTGACCGGATCGAGCAAGACCAGGCCGCCACGCAGCAGTTTCGGCGATCTTGAATATCCGCTCATGGTGTGTACCGCCCTGTCATCTCAGAATTCCTTGGTGAAGAATGGAATCGGCGGAATTCTTTTCTCGCCTGAACCATAGGTTGCGATATCCCATTCGCGCTGCGCCCGATCCATCGCATTCGGATTGTTGCGCGCATTGTCGGTGTCGAGCTGATACTTGATGCCTTTGTTGAGAATAAAGTCCTGGGTGATGAACCAGAATTTGAAACGCTCGTCGATGCCAAAGTTTTCAAGCAACGCCTTACTACGCATCCATTCGGAGTTGATTCCACCGCCATCGTGCATCGAGAACGGTATACCCCGATCGTTGAAGCTAGAGCGCATGCTCAACCAGTCGATATTCGGCGTCGGCGTGAAGTTCAATGGCGGCAACAACGATGGTTGACGCAAGCTCGGCAACCGATACGGCAATAAGGGCGCGGGCAGCGGCGCGTCTTCGGGCTTTTTCGTTTCGTCGTCCGGGTCGCAGTGCAAGCCACCGGGTTCGGCACCGCCGAGCGATTGCATCGGCGCATGTCCGCCGTCGGCGACCGTTTGCGCCGCGCTGCGCGCGCGAGTTTCGCTGGCATCGGACGCGCTGCCCTGACGCTGCTGCGCGACGTGCGCGAGTTCGTGTGCGAGCAAGACGCGGCCCTGGGTGGACTCCGGCGAAAAACGACCCTGCGCGAACGCGATGTCGTCGCCGCTGGTCACCGCTTTCGCGCCCATCGAACGCGCGAACGCGCCCGCATCGGGCCCGGTATGCACGCGCACTTGCGAGAAGTCTTGACCGAAGCCACGCTCGAAAAAAGCGCGTTGTTCGAGCGGCAACGGTTTGGCTTGTGCGGAGTTCGGTTTTATAAACGTGCTAGGCGTTCGCGTGGGTGTTCCGGGGAGACGGTTGCGATTCATGGCGTACCCTCCTTCGGAGGTGTCCAACGAATGTCGAGGGCTTTGGCTGTTTCGATCGTGCCTTCCAGTGTTTTCGGCATATCCATGGTGTTGAGACCGACCGCGCTTGCGCCGAACGAGAGTGTGGTCAGACCGACACTAGAGATGTCGATCGCACCAGTGCTCAACATGCCGCCTTTTGCATCGGTCTTGAGTTTCATCTCGGATACTTTGGAGGTGAGATTGAGCATCAACGAGCGGATATAAGCACCGCTCATGTCCGAGGTCTGGAAACGGAATGGCAAGCCATCCTTGCCGTCGGCTAGCAAGAGATAGCCAGCGTTGCCGATGTCGATACGACTCTTGCCGGGCATGCGCAAGTCGACGTCGACGTTGTAATAACGCAATGCAGTAATCGAACGTTTTGGCGGTGCGTGCCAAGGCATCGGCGTTGGCGTTTTCGCTTTGTGCTTGAAGAACGTGGATATCTGGATATTGCCGCCGGATGCGATCACGGACTCTTGCTCGCTGAGATCCCACCATATCGGATCACCGGCGATCGAGATAACGAAGCGCGGCGGGATTGCGCCACCGAATTGGGCCTTCGTATGATAGAAGTCGACGACAAGGTCTCCGGCGCCGAACGCGGTGTCCTCGACCTCGGTGTAGTCGAAGCGACCATTGACGATCGGGACACGGATCTGATACTCGGAGTCGAGCAAGTTCAACGCAGCTCCGCCTACAGCATGCACATCGAAATTGATATGCCCTTGCAACTGATCGAGGAAATCCCAGTTCGGGCCATAGTCGATCGCGCTCTTTGCTTTGGCACTTCCGCCCATGTTGAGGACGTCATCGATCTTGAAATAAGCGTCGCTGATGTCCAGCTCCGGTATGAGAATGGAGCCATCGTTGCGGCGTTCAAACGCCGGCTTGCCGTCTGCGCGCTTCGGCAACTGGCCATGGCGCAGATCGATCGTCAGACCGCTCGCTTTGTCGGTGTAGCGGAACCCGTACAAGTCGATGCCCTCAATGGTGACATCGCCTTTTTCATTCTTCTTTATCCCAGTGACGGTCAGCCCTGGAGTGATGCCGGTATGCTTGGTGAGACCTTTGACGACAGTGAAATCCGAGCCGGCAAGCGAGCCTTCGATGTTCTCTAGCGTCGCTTTCGCCAGCTCGATCGTATTGCCCTTGTTGCCCAGGAAACCCATATTGAAGGTGTCGAGGGTAAGATCGCCTTGCTTCATAACCGCAGACGGCAGGGACGCGCCTAACTTCTTGAGCGTGCCGGATTTGAATCCAAGCGAGCCGTACATATTCCAATCGTGCTCGGCGTCGATCACGAAAGCCTTGGGGTATTCGGCACCGGGTTTCATCGTGATATCGCTGATCAGCCCACTGCTACCCGACGGCAGCGTGATCGTCAGTGACTTTGAAGGCAGCGTGACGGTAAAGCCCTGAGTCGTCAGTTGGTTCGCGTGGAGCGCGCGGATCAGGATGCGCTTGACCGGCGGTTGATCGCCTTTCGCCTCGTGATTCATCTCCAGGCCGACATCCGCTTTGAGCCCAATCAACTCGGCCGGGCTTCCCGCAGGCACATCCAAGCCGAAGTCGGCACTTTCTACATGCAAGCTATTGAGTTTGATCGAAGGCACGTCGAGCGCCGGGAAATTCAAGGTCTTGCCGTCGTAACCGAATTCGCCGGTATCAGCATGCTCGATGCCGACATCGAAACGGGTTTTGCCCTTGGCGCCTTTTGCGGTGAGGCTGACATCCTTAGCGCGGCCGGTGATCTTGCCGTCCGCCAGCATCGAAACATGGATGCCTTTGACCTGGGCACCGACATCAACGTCTAGCTCAGCGCTTTTCTTCTTCACTTTGCCATCGCTGAGTGTCAATGAGGCGAGGTCGATCTCCTGACCACCGCTTTCGACGAAATGCACTGCAAGCGAGGATGCATTGATGCGGCCGCTAGCGGTGAGGCCGCTGGCCATGCTCGCCGTCACCTTGGCGTCTTCCAGCGCACCGACATGCAAACCGGTTGGTTTGTCTTTCGTCGCTCGGCTATTGTCCTCACGCATCTTGGTTTCGCCAAGATCATCGGGGGACAGCTCGAACGTCACCGCGCGCATCGTGATGTCTTTCAGCGCGCCAGAATCGACAACCACCCGCATACCGCTGTTGAAGTTCTCGTACCCGATGCCTTTGCCATCGATACGGTCGATGTGGAATTCGTCGACCTCGACTTTCGACATATAGGTGTCGTCATCGTGTTTCGCGTCTGGTTTTTTCGCCATCTGGATCAGCGCCGACACTTTGAGACCGCTCACAGTGCTTGGCTTGTCGCACCAGACCACGCCATCACGGCTGACATAATTGATGCCCGAAACGGTGATCGCCGGAATCGCTAGGTCTCGGATGCGGATGTAACTCGACGAATAAACGATGCTTCCGCGCACAGGACCGAGCGTGATGTTCTCGGCGTTGACCGTGCCTGGTCCAGTCGGGCGAACGATCAACTGTTTCAGTGCAAGACCGCCGACAAGCGCGCCTCCTTCCTTGCCCGCTTCGATGCTGATGCCGCTATTTTTTGCCTTTTCGAATGTCCAGTTTTTATCGGTGATATCGCCAAGTCCGCCGATAGCGAGATCGAGATCGGTCGCGGTCAGTTCGCCCAGTTCGACCTGTTTCAGCCAAAACTTTCGACTTTCGCGAGCGATCGCTAGCTCTTTTTTTGCCGACTCCATCGCCTGAGCATCGTTGGCGTGAGTCGCACGCGCGAGGTTTTCTTCATAAGTCGCGATTTGCGCCTCAATACTTTCCAAATTGCCCAGGAAGTGATCGAGGTTCGCCAACAATACTTTTCGTTTTTTCTTTTGCGCCTCTGTCAACGTGCTTTCATCGCGCGCCTGCAGGCGCACTCTCGCTGCCTGAAGCAGGCGCACAGTAAACCCGACGCTGGCACCTTTGACAGTCAGTGTCGATGCCGCGATCCTCGCCTTGGCATCGCCGCCATTGGCTTCTAACGATAGATCAAGCGCACGGCGCTCGCCTGTGCCATCGACAACGATTTCCTGAGCCCCGATGCCAGACTCTGGATCCTCAAGACCTTGAATACGCACATACGACGCACCAAGTTTCGCCGTACGCAAATTCTTACGCCAATCGTCTTTGAGTCCGAGTAAACCCTTCTGAGCGGTCACATCGATGCCGAACCCGCGTGCATCCACCGCATCGATCTTTAGTCCAGTCGATGGATCGATCATGCCAACCGCGTGCAGCTCATCCGCACCTAGACCAACTGATCCATCTTCTCCAAAACGCAGCGAGGCGCCTTCCATCGTCAGAGAACGGATTCGGAATGCATTCTCTTCTTCGTACAGCATCAATTGACGCCTCGACTCAAGCAGTCGAGCACGTTGATCAGAACTCAATGCAGTCGGGTCGAGTGTAAGCAGGTTGGCATAGTCGGTGGCGTCTTTCAGGCGTTTTTCCAAGCGCTCTTTGCGATTTACGTGCTCTGGACGCGACGTGTCCATCTTACGCAGGAATTTGTCGAGATCGGTCTGCGCATCTTCGCGTTTTGGAATTCCGCCAGTCAATTTAAGATCGGGTAGTTCGACCTTGCCGATATCCAGTTCGAACTTAGCCTGTGGATCGCGTGCTTTCTTTACGATCGGATTACCGCCTTCGATGAAGCGGCTGAGGAAATCGGACTCGGTCATCATGCCAAGCAGTGCGCTGGTGGATTGCCCTTGGCCGTGCAGATTTTTTAAATCGATATCTCTGACCGGCGAGCCCTCGAAGCCACCGATCTTCAAGCGACCGACATCGACAACTGTACCGAGCAACGAAGCCTTCAGTTGTTGGAGTTTCTTGCGTTGATCGGAAGACAGCTCTTTCGGCGGACTCGCGCTGGCGAGCGTGCGCTGTAGATCTTCCAGAGCCGAAATTTCGCGCTGCCGCGAACCTACACCCGCAATCTCTGCGCGCGCATGTTCGATCTGCTTACTGAGCTGAGCGATGGATTGCTCTCGTGCGGTCTTGCCTGCAGGGTCAGTCTCGGTGGAGAGCGCTTGGCGTTCACTATCCAGGCGTTTCTGCAGTCTCGCCTCAGAATTCGTCAGCGCACTGAGATAGGCCTCAACCGTGCCGCCACCGGCGAGGTCTAGATTCTCGACGATGATCGAATCGATGTAGCCGCCACCACTGGTCGTCACGCCACTGAGTGTCATTGAGCGCAACGACAACTCGACGCTGAGACCAGTCGATGGCTTCATCAGATTGGCGCCCATCTCCGCGCCCGACGATGCTGCACCAGCGATATTACTCATCGCACCAACGCCAGCAGCGCCGCCGATCGGGAATAGGAAGAGATTGGAGATGAGTCCAGCAGCACCGTCCACCAGCAGACCATCGCGCGGCTTGGCCATCTGAGCAACGTCTTTGCCCCCTGGACGAGTCAATAACCGCAGGCCTTCCAGACGCAGTGTGTTGACCGTCTTCATGCTGTCAGCCGTGATCAGGTTCAGGCCCTCGATCGTGGCCTCGCCGATGTTGACATCAATGACATTGAGCTGATTTTTGTTCTTATCGGTGGGATAGCGCAGCAGGATACTCACGTTGCGCAAATCGACACGCCCCGTGCGCACCGTCATATCGCTCATCGGGTAGTTGATCGCCGCGATTGCCAGACTTTCAGCATTCAACTCCAGAACGCCGAGTGCGCGATCCCATTTGACATTGGCGAAATTGACACCCTTCTGATCGCGCTTGGCCTGCGCACCCGGTTGACCCAGCTTGTCGAAGTGCTCGAAGCGCGCACCCATGAAGCTGCCGCCAGTGATGTCCTGGAATTCAACCAGATTCAAACCTGTGCCACCGAGTGCGGTAGTTGCAACCTCGACATCTTTGCTACTGAAGATGAAATCGATGCCGCCGACGATTTTCTGATTGATAAAGCCGACACCACCCTCGTTCCACCATCCATTCCCTTCAACCGAGCGCGTCTCCGGTTGCAGACGGCCCACTCTCGCACCCTTCTCGTCAAGCGCTTCGGGGTTGTAGAGTTTCAATCGCTCGGCAACGGCTGCAACCGCTATATTTGGGTAGCCTTTCCCATCCAGATACCGACGACGTGATTCGCCGAAGACCCAGTCGTAATGACCTGCTGCGACGGCCTGGAGTACCGCACCATGCAGACGGCCCGCTTGCGTCCACGTCTCATCCAGCAAAAGCTGCTGCAAAATCGCATCGCGGTCCTTACCGTCCTTGCCACCCTGGTAGAAATGAGTCGTATCGCCCTCACGCTGCGACACCGACAGACCGCTGGTGATTCTGCTCCAGCGCGTGCCATTGTCGTATTCCATGATCGCTTTGCGCGCACGCGCTGGCATTGAGCTCACCAGTTGGTAGGCCATATAGGCCTCTTCGCTGTCGACGTAGGAAAAGAATCCGCCGATGGCATTGACGATCATGCCGACGAATGGCACGCGCACATCGACTTGACTTGTGAGTTCAAGTACAGATTCCAAACTGCGGTATGCAGGTCGAGCAAGCAGCAATTGCATGAAACTGCGCCGCGCATTGGAATGCGGGCTGTATAGGTGCTTTACTGGTATCTGATCAATGAGTTCTCGCAAATAATCCTTACTGCTCTTGCGTGCGACTTCGTCCTCACCGGCATCTTCTCCGGTGGACAGACCTTCGGCGATTACGCGCATCGCTACCATGTCGTGCGCGTAGGGCTCCAACATGCCGAGTGCGCGTATGGCGTCCTTGTTGCTGACCACCCATTCGTCGAGCACTGTCTTGATCGATGTCACTACTGATGCAAGCTGGCCTCCGCTGAGCTTGTCGGCACGTCGTCGCGCACGCGTCGCTTCACGCGTTTCCGCGAGACCCTTCTCTTCCTTGCCTGCGCTTTCGCGCGCGTCCGCTGCTTCGCTGACTCTGCGCGCTTTCGCTTCCGGGTCATCCGCGAAGCGCTCAATTGCGACGATCGTCGCGCCATGATCGCCACTGCGCAATATGCTCTGGACGGATGGCTTCATCGCAGCGACGATGCCAGCGATGATGAAAGCCTCTTCGACGCTCAGACCATGCAGGTCCATCGCGTCGAATATATCCTCGTCGAAACGCGCCATCTCCTTTGGTTCAACCGCGCCGTAACAGATCAACACCTCAGCCCGAAATTGGCTACGATGCGGGGCATTGATATTGTTGATGAGGTCGTAACGCTGATTGAGATCGAGCGCAGCGATCAATGTCGATGCGGTCGGTGGTGGCAACGACTTGAGTATCAGCATCACTCGTTCGACATCGCCGTCCGAGATCCATAGCCCGCCGAGCAATTCGCGAATGCGCGCGAGTTCGCCTGCATGATTCTGCAAAGCGACCTGTTCGAACGAAGGCTCAGACACATTCGCCGTCGATGCGGCAGCGAAAACACTGCGAAGCGCCACCCGCGGCCGACGCAAAGCGCGGCGCTGTGCGAACGCATAACCCAGTTCGGTCGCTTCAGCTTCTGCAGCTTGGACGCGTTGCGTTTCAGTTTGTTCGATGGGTCGTTGCGGCGTATCGATCTTTCGCTGCGCGGCATGAACCGCTTCGTGCCCGAGTAGATAACGCCCTAATTCGGTCTCCGGCCGATAGTGCTTAGGATGCAGCAGAACTTCCTGATCTTCCTGCAAGGCCGATGCGCCGCGCGCTTCGATTCGAGCGCCGCCAGCGGCTGTGACCGTCACGCGCAATCGACTGATATCCAGACCGAATGCTGGTGCTAGTTCGATCAAAAGACGACGTGTCAGCTCCGCGCGTGCCGTGTCCGCATCGATCACCTGAAGGCCACGGCTAAAGGCGCTAGTGACGGCGATCTTACTGAAATCGATCGGCGGCGGCGTTTCATCGGGGCGGCCATTGCGGACCGGTATCAGCAAAGGTTTCGTGGTCGGCTGCGGCGCGTCCCTTTCCGTGTCGTTCGCGACTTGGCCACCGTCTTGAATGCTGATGCCAGCGCGCGCGAGCGTGGGCGCCGATGGCGCCACGGCTGCGGGCTTGGTCGTCGCACTGCGCTGGCTCATTCGCGCGTTCCCAATGCGGCATGCAAGCTGCGTGCGATATCGACGCCGAAACGAACCGGGTCCGTACGCGCATGTCCGCGGAGCGGCGGTGCGGGCAATCGCTCGATCGCGCCCGATGGTGGCAGCGTACGTTCGTTTTGCAGCAGACGCGTAAGCTCGCGCTCGATCGACATGTGCAGACGCTGCGTCTGCAGCGGATTCAACGCCGGCCCATCGATCACGATGCGTTCGATCGCAAGCGACACCGCCGGCATCGGCTGTGCGTGCGCGTTCGCATGCGGGGCAGACCGGGCGTCGCGGCGGTTCATCTGAACTCCGCCTCGTTCACCGGCTTTTCGAGTTTCCTCAACTCGGTGCGCACGGCGCCCATCAGCAGCGGCATCGACACCGTGCCGCCATTGCCTGCGGCGGCGAATGCGGCATTCAACGCGATGCTGTGAATATTGCCGCCGGACAGGCCGAAGCGCGCCAAACGGTCGTAATCGAGATCTTCGCAAGGCACGCCAGGCGCCAGCGCGCTGCGCCACATGCGCGCGCGCTCGATCGGCCCAGGGAATTGGAAATTCACGACGAATCGCAGCCGACGCATGAATGCGGTGTCGAGCGCGGATTTCATATTGGTCGCGAGAATCGCTAAACCCGAAAACGCTTCCATACGTTGCAGCAAGTAATTGATCTCGATGTTGGCGTAACGGTCGTGGCTGTCTTTGACTTCGCTGCGTTTACCGAACAACGCATCGGCTTCGTCGAAGAACAGAATCGCACCTCCCTGCTCCGCGGCATCGAACAATCGACGCAAATTCTTTTCCGTTTCGCCGATATATTTGCTGACCACCGACGATAGATCGATACGGAACAAATGCAGTCGCAACTCGTTGGCGATGACCTCGGCGGCCATCGTTTTCCCGGTGCCACTTTCACCTGCGAACAGCGCGCTGATGCCGAGCCCGCGATTCATGCGTTCGGCGTAGCCCCATTGCTGATAGACGCGGTGGCGTTCGTGTACTTGCCCGGCGATTTGTCTCAACAACGAGGTCGCCTCATCGCCGAGAACCAGATCCTCCCAACGCGCTTTCGGTTCCAAGCGCTGCGCCAACGCATCGAGCTGCGACAGCGACAAGTCGCGGCACACATTCCAGGCGTCGGTCGTGCGCGCTCGCGCAGTCGCCGCCGCGCTGCGGATCTGTTCGAGATTCAACTGGAAGTGGCCCGATAGTTCGGCCGCTTCGCGCTCGCGATCTTCCGTGGCCATTTCCGTCGGTAGCGCCTCGCGCCAGGCCGCATTCTGTTCCGATGGCGAGGGCAACGACACTTCAGTGGTCCACTGCGCAACGCCAAGCCGCAGCGGCGCCTCGCGCAGACCGATGAACACCAAGCCGAACGTATGGCCGAGCAACGCATGCAAAGCCGCGGCGACATCGTTGCCGACCGCATCCAGGCCATCGGCCTCGATGTACAACGCGACCGGCAACAACAGACTTTCGCGATGCCACAAGCGGGCGAAGGTTTCGATGTCGCTGCGCTGCGTGGGTAGCGATTCCAGCTGCAAACGATATAGACGCTGCCCGAGCGCTTCGCAGGTATGCGCCGCGACGGCGAACCGACTGCCGCGATCCCGACCGAGCAGCTGCAATAGGGGCAACGATGTCTGCGCATCATGCGCCGCACGCAACACGCCCAGCAATTCATCGGCCTGTCGCTGTTGCGAAGGCGCGAGCATCGGGGGCTGTTCGCACGGCGCGACCAGCGCAGCCAGCCGCTCATCGAGCAGACTCAGACCCTTGACCGCGTTGACGATGCGCTCGTCGGCGCGTAATGCGGCGGCCGTCAGCGGCGTCGCGCCGGGCTGATTGATGTCGATCAGTCGCAGATAACGCAACGGACGCTGCGGCGCTAACGCATCCCATGCGGGATCGTCGAACAACTGCATCGCCAAGGCAAAACTCGGATAACCGGGGCCGCCGTTCTGCGCCGCGGAGATCAGCCCAGGAATCGATGGATCCAATTCCATCGCCACGCAGAGCAACAGAATGTCGGTTTCGAAGGGGCCGAGGCCAAGGCGATCGGCCATCATCAACAATGCGGGCGCAGGTTCGGCTTGCGCAGCGCTCGCGCGTTCCGCAGCCGCGGCCAAACATGCATCGGCAGGCGCATCGGTCGATGGCGAATGCGTCAACAACGGCACGGTCGTCGCGCGCTCCGACGCGCTGTCGGTTCTGCGTCCGAACCAACCGCGCCCATGCGACGAAGGCGCCGTTGTCGCAGCGGCGGTCGGCGATGGCGAGACGGCGGTTGGCGGTGGCGCCATCTGCCGCAAGCGCAGTCGAAGCCAATGCAGCGACGCGGCGAGATAACGGTTGTTATCTTCGATCCAACGATTCAATTCGGTGTGGGCGACATCGCGCATGGACGGCCCCTTGTTCAAGCGACGACAACGGTTTGCTGCGGATCGAAATCGATGCCCGTACCGGGTGCGATCTGTATCGGCAGGCTATCGACGCCATCGACGCGCAGTCGGATCGGGTAACTGCCGGCGACCGCATTACGCACGGTGAAGCTCAGCGTCGTCGGCTGCGTCTCGTCTGCGGGCGTATCGATGGTATCTGCTGCGATTTCGATGTCGCCGAAGATCAAACGCACACCCTCGTTTTGCATAGGATGCAAGCGCGGGCTGCAGACTATCGTCATCGCGATATCGCCTGGCGCCGCAGCCAGCGGCGCGACCACGATGTGCGGAGACAACGCCAACGGCACGGCATTGCTGTAAACCGTCGGCACACCGGGCGTATCGCTGCGCAAACGTAAGGAATACATGCCGATGCCCCAGGCCGCCATCGCGCCGGCAACGGCTGCGTCCGGCAGTTGCACGCGCAGTTCGCGGTCGTTGGTGCCTGCGATCGTCGGCAGCGTCTGAAGGCTGTCGGTGCGCGCGTTCTCCAACACTGCACTGACGCCGTCGGCCTGCAGCCTGCTCCCGGTCAGCAGTAATTCGTCGCCCAGGCGCGCGGCGGGCAGAAGATCGGACAATGCGGGCCGCACGCGATTCAAACTGGGGCCTGTGTTCGCCAATGCGACCGGCCCGCGGTCTCCAGCGCCGCGTTTAAGCACCGGCAGCGGCGCGCGAGCGGCGGCATCCGATTCGATCAACACCACCGACACCTGATAGGCCATCGATGGCCGGTAACGCGCCTGCATCGCGGTCCACAGCTTCGATAATTCCTCGGCACCGAGAAATTGCGGCGTGATCTTCAGCCATTCAATCTGCTCGGCGAGACTCAACGCCGACAGATTGCCGAACGGCGGCGACGGCGGGCCGAGCACGGTGCGCAATTGCGCGCGGCTCAACATCGGCGTTTCGTGCAGGAACTGCATCGCGAAACCGAGCAAGGCTTCGGCGCTGAGATCCTGCGCACCGTACGCGGTGAGCATGTAATGCAGATCTAGCGCCAATGGCGGATTGCCGATGCGTGCGCCGTTGGCGTCGCGCGCAGGCAAGGCATGATTGCGCCAACCGGTATTGGGCGTGACTTGATAAAGAAAGAGATTGAGCTGATTCGGTTCGGTCTGACCGGTCGCGATTCGATCCGGCGGCAGCGCACTGACGGTCACGCTGCCGATCGACGATAAGTCGAGGCCGAGCAAGCCGTTGCCGATCAGATCTTTCAACGCAGCGGTGACGGCAGCGATCGCGAGCGCGTTACTCATGGCCGCTACTCGTCGTTGTAGTGCTCATCGGTAAGCGTATCGACGGAGTCATCGGCCAGTCCCGTGACGTTGTTGCAAGTACTCGTCCAAGCCCAGTTGCGGTTTCGGCGCGGCACTGCGCGGCGCGACCGATGCGGTAGCGCCTGCATATCCGCGAATTTCGATACGACCGATACTCACTTGCACCGGCGTAGGCACAGGCATCGACTGCGGCGATGGCGCCGCGATCATCGCCGCACTGCGGACAGGATGAGCGACGGGGGCCTTTTGCGCCTCGCTGTTAGCGAGTCTCGGGGGCGCGACCAGCATCGGCGCATGCGCTGCTGACGTCGATGGATCGCGATGTTTGTCGATCTCGCGTTCGATGATCGTCGTGCGCGATTCGAGTTTTGAGTGCTCGACGCGAACGATCTTCTCGCTGCGTGTCGTCATCGTCGGCGGCGCGACGATTTTCGGTCGCAGCGGCGCCATCGGCGACGTCGAATCGATCTGTCGTGGCGCGGTCGCCGGATGTCTTTTCGCTGGCGTTTCCCGCGCGACGTTGCTTTGTGAATTTCGCGTGGCCGCATCGGCAGTGTCGCGAAATTTGCGTGTCTTCACCGGCAACGACGGCGGCTGCGTCGTATGCGCGGAGCTGGAAGGCGCTGCGATCCGTGGCGCCGGTGCGGCGACGTTTTCGGCGACAGCGCGCGCCGTCGTCTTCAACATCGGCGATGGCGTGTCGCTCGTGGGCGCTTGCGGCGCATACGATGGCGCCTGCATGGCCGGTGCGGCCGCGCGCGTCAACGAAGATACGCGTGGCTCGACCGTCGTTTCTTCGATATCGAGCGCAGCGGCGGCGACAGGGGCGCGCGGCTCGAAAATTCCGGGACGACGGCGTTCGAGAATCGGCGTGCGCATCGGCGTCGCTTGCGGTTGGGTGCGCTCGACCAAATGACCGAGAAAACCCAAGTCGATCGCGCCATGACTGCGGTCTGCGCTCATGGCTGCACCATATCGAGATAGAAGCGACGACGGGTCGGAGACATCGCCAGGATGTCGCGCTCGCTCCAAGCGTAATGCCGTGCGAGCACATGCACTTCGGCGAGCATGTCCTGCGCCCAATCGTCGAGTTCGCCCCACAAATACGCGGCGATATCCAGCGCCGCCGACCAGACGTGACTGCAGGCCGGACAGTTCACCGCCACTTGCAGATCGGCGAGAGGATCTTGCTCGGCCATGGTCTCGATCACACGTTGCTGCACAGCGACCGGCAGCACCGACGGCGCGATCGGTGTATCGTCGCGATCGGCCTCGATCACGCAGCGTTGCAACAAGGCCGCAGCGGCATCATCCGTTCTTGCGCCTACGCTCAGGTCGAGCAAGTCTTCGCTGCAAGGCAGACGAAAACAAACGCGATAGTCGTCGTGCGTCAAAAGCGACGGTTCGCGCGGCTGCGGCAGCCATGCCGATGGCGTGCAGACATCGCGCACATCGAAGCGCGACTCCAATCGCTCACCGCAACTCGGGCACGCCGCGACTGTCTGCAGCTCGCCGCCGAACAGCGATTCTTTCAGCAGAAACAGGCAGGCATCGCGATCGCCGATACTCACCTGTCGCCACTGCGCGTCGTCCAATTCCGGCCACACCGCACCCAACAAGCCCAGCGAGCGCTCGGTCGCGGTTGCGCCGTGCAGGGTTTCCCACACCTGCAACAGCGTTTCGGTCATGGCGGCAGTGGTGGTCATCGGCGACGATGCCAGAGTCCAGCGCTTGATTAAGCCGGCTCGGTGAAGGTCGGCTCACCTAGCTCGGCCACCGCGGTATCGCGCTCCCAGCCTTCGTTCTCGAGTTTGATGTGCTGGATCGCGACCGCATTCGCGTTAGCGTCGAGATCGGGCAACGACTGGAATTCGGACACCCAGCAACGAAACACGTTGTACGCGATGGCTAACTGCCCTGCCTCGTTGTAGACCTCAATCGTCAAATTCTTGCGGAAGTCCGCTAACGACACTTCCGAGCCTAGCCCGGCACCGAAGTTCCAGACCTTGTTCGCCCACTGCTCGAACTCTTTGTCGTGGGTGACGCCACGTTCGAGCGTGATCGCCTCGAACTCGGTGCGTCCAGGCGATTTGCGGCTGCTGCTGGGGTCGCCGCCTTCGCGATGTTTGACCACCTCGGTGGTCCGTTTGAGTGCGCTGATCTTGCTGACGCCGGCCACGGGCTTGCCGTCCCATTTGATTTGGAACTTGAAGTTCTTGTACGGATCGAAGCGCTGCGCATTGACTGTGAACTGGGCCATGAACGGTTCTCCATGAAGCTTGAGCGACAAATGTGTGCGGGTTCTCTTGAGCGGGTCCTCGGAAAGCGATCAGACGTCGATCTGTCCGGCGATCTGCTGCAATTTCAAGACGACGAATTCGGCTGGCTTCAGCGGTGCGAATCCGACGACCACGTTGACGATGCCCAGATTGATATCGCTCTGAGTGGTGGTCTCTTTATCGCAGCGAACGAAATACGCATCGCGCGGCGAACTGCCTTGGAACGCGCCTTGCCGGAACATGTTGTGCATGAACGAACCGACGTTGAGACGGATCTGCGCCCACAAGGGCTCGTCGTTGGGCTCGAACACCGCCCACTTCAGTCCGCGGAACAGACTTTCTTCGATGAACAATGCCGTGCGTCGCACCGGTATGTACTTGTACTCATCGGACAGTTGATCGGCGCCGCGCAGCGTACGCGCGCCCCAGACCACACGCCCGGTCCCCGGCATCGCACGCAAGCAATTGATGCCGAGTGGGTTGAGTTCGCCGTTCTCGGGATCGGTCAATGGCACCGAAAGCTGCGGCACTCCGACCAACGTCGCATCGAAACCTGCGGGCGCTTTCCACACGCCGCGATTGGCGTCAGTGCGCGCGAAGATACCAGCGATCGCACCGCAAGCGGCGAAGGTTTCGACCTGGCCGTCGCGCAATGGATTGGGCTGACGCAAACGCGGGAAGAACAGCGCCGCATTACGGCTGCGCGTGCCGACTACATCGTTATTCGGGTCGTTGAAACCATCGCGCGCCTTATCTTTCGTGTCCCAGGACTTCGGCGCATCCAGCAACAGCATCGCCCGGCGCTTCTCGCAATAGCTCGCCGCCGACGACACCAAACCCGCATCGATATCGACCGTGTCGGTCGAAGCGCGATACGGCGGAATGCACAGCAGATTGAAGATATCCGTCTGTTCCAGGGCATACATGCCCTTCTTTTCGGTTTCGCCGTTCGCGGGCAGGAAGTCCGATACCGCGAGCGCCAAACCATCCGAAACCGCTTTGGCGGCATCCGCGAGCGCAGTATCCAATGCGGTTTTCGCCGCGCCGATCGCCGCCAGTTCGGCGGCGACATCGGCGCTGGGATCGGCGTTTCGTTTATCGACCAAGGCCTTATTGGCCGCGGCGTAGACATCCTCCTTCACGCTGAGGCTGTCCTTGCCCGCCGCGATCGCTTCCGTCCCGTCCGGGGCCGCCGCGCTGGCGATCAACGAGGATTCCGCAGCGAGAACGCGATCGACTCGGCGCGGGCTCTCGACCGCGGTCAAATTGAGATAACGCTCGCTACGACCACTGGCGACATCGCGCACGCTCAGATTGAACAACTGGGACTTAGCGACGCCGAGCATCGCAGCGGCGGCATCGGAGACGTTCTTGAGATCGATCTCCACCCGCAGACCATTGCCCCAACGGCCTTCGCTCGCCGCGACGAAATCGAAATCGCCGACGGTGATCTGGCGTTTCGTCGCGGGAGGAGCGGCCGGATTGGAATCGGGAATGTTCGCGGTATCGGCGTGATACAGGCGCACGATCACCGCCTGCGAACCGCCGTTGACGAAGAAATCGCGCACCGCGAAACCGAGCGCGGAATCGTTCCATAGGCTGCCGAAGCGCGCCTCGAAATCGCCGAAACTGTTGACGATGACGGCTTTGTTGACCGGTCCTCGCATCGCGCGGCCGATGAAAGCGGTGATCGATGTCGCGACCCCGGTGATCGTGCGTACGCCGCTGGAAATCTCTTCGACGTAGACACCCGGGTAGGTGAGCGCAGATGGCATAACCTTTCTCCTTGCAGTGATTCGTATGGAGTGTTTGTCCGAACTCTTCTCGGCGCTCGTTCGTTTTCAGCGCCGTTCGCTGTTGCGTGCGTAAAGCGCGGTGCCGTTCGGCAGCGTCCGCACCCGCAATTCGCCCTGAAGCACCAACTGTTGCAACACCGCTTCGATACGCGCTTGCGCGGTCACGTAACGCTGCTGCGGTAGCCACCAGCTCGCGATACCTTCGAGCGTGTCGGCCGCCAGCGGATGCCGGTCGAGGTAGGACAACACCGCATCTTCGATCTCGAACTGCGCGCAGCTCTTGTCGCGATCATCTGTGGTCATCTCCGTGATTCCGCATTCGCACATGGATCACTGCAGCAATCATCGTGCCAGTCTTCGGAAGACCATTTAAATCGTTAAGTGGTTGATTCTTTCTTCCGTCATGGCTTCTGGCTGGGTGCTTTTTTACCCGGTGCACGTCGGTCCGGGTGCGAAAGCACCCAGTGCGCGAAAGCGACATCGCAAAGTGTCTTCGCTAATCATTGAAGCTATTCGTCGTTCTAGCACTCGCCTAGATGACGTCCAAGAGAATTTTTTTGAGATCGGCTCTAAGGAATCATTGAACCCGTCCGTCGTGGACATGTTCAGTGGACGCATCCATGCGCTGCGGCAACAATGACTTTTGTAGCGTTGCCCTAGCCAAATATCGATCGTGGCTAACTAAGCTGCGTACGCGTCGTATCGAAAGCGGCAGCGGCTAGTTCGATATGGGGCAGTGATGGTCGATGCCATGACGTTTAAGCATCTTCCCGAGTTGCCGGCGCTCGGTTCCGGAGAGCTGTGCGGCGCGGCTGACGTTGCCCTCGGCGCGTTGCATCAAGGCGGTCAGATACTTGCGCTCGAACGACCGGATGGCCTGTTGTTTCGAGACCGCAAATCCTTGTTTGACTTCTTCTTTGATCTCTTCTTCGATTTCATCCGGCGCCGACCCGTTCGCGTCCGAAGAAACATACTTCGACCAGATCGCAGGCTCGGCCTGCGCCAACTCGGTCAGACCGATCACCTCTCGGTCCGAACACATGCATGCGCGTACGATCACGTTCTCCAACTCGCGCACGTTTCCTGGCCAACGATGAAGCATCAACGCCTCAAGCGCCTCCGTCGTCCATTCGCGCGAACCGATGTCCAAGCGCCCGACGACATCGCACAGCAGCCTTTTCGCCAATAAGACGACGTCTTCCCCACGTTCGCAAAGCGGCGGCAGACAGACGTAAAGCGGATTGAGACGATAGAACAGGTCGCGCCGAAAATGGCCCGCCTCGACGGCTGCGGCCAGAGAGAGATTGGTGGCTGCGACGATACGCACATCGGCGATGCGCAATGGACCTTCGCCGACCGCGCGGAATTCCCCATTCTGCAAGAAACGAAGCAGCGTGGCCTGCGCATGCGAAGGCAGCGAATCGATTTCATCGAGAAACAAAGTGCCGCCGCGCGCGTACTCGACCAGCCCGGGTTCGTTGCTCTTGGCGTCGGTGAACGCACCACGACGGTGCCCGAATAAAGCCGATTCGATCAGACTATCGGGCAAGGCACCGCAATTGACCGGGACGAACGGGCCCAGACTGCGCGCGCTGGCGTAATGGACCTCGCGCGCGGCCAGTTCCTTACCGGTGCCCGTATCGCCCTCGATCAAGACCGGCACGTTGCAGCTCGCATAGCGTTGCAACAAGCGATAAGCATGCTGGAACGCGGCGGACTCGCCGATCATCGTCGTCATACGCCCATGCGCCACCGCTGCGTGCGCGACGAGAGAATCAACCATAGGGAACCTCCTCCTGAGCGCGACAACGTCCTGACCGCATCGCAACCATGCGGCAATCATCAATGTCTGACTCGTTTATATGGACGCGGAAACTAACGCCACCCGGCCAATCCCGCGAAAAATACCAAACTACGCACAAGCGTTCGTCATAGAAACGTTAACCCAGTGCGCAGCGCATATGCCGTCCCCGCTCAGCAAACGATTCCAGAAAACGGCCATGCAATTAATCGTGTTGCTGGGACTATCGCACGCCGTTGATCATCATATGCACGATCCCGTTGCGGTATACGTCCTGCGTCAACTCTGCGTTCGAGTTGTGCATAGCGTTTATGGCGAGACGAAACTACCCGCACGCGTCCCGAGCCCCGCGTAGTCGCGTCGTAGCCCTTACTGTTGCCCCAGGCGCAGCTCCCAAACGAGCTCACGGTTTCGCCTTAGCCATCGAGGAGACCGGGCGATTCGGACATGACGGCGACTGGCCCTCGGCAGCCCTGTTCAGGCACGAAAAAACCCGAAAGACCGCCTCCATACCCAGCCGAATGCGGTATAAAGGCCTACCTCGGGGCTCAGGCGGTCGTCTCGATTCGGATCTCCCGGTCCAGACCGCACCGCCCGCACCCGGGCCACCACATTTCATCATCCCTGGGAGGGGAACGATGCGCATCCAAACCATCGCTATGTTGTTCGCTTTGCCGCTGCTGGCGGCCATCTCCACCGTCTCGGCGCAGAACTCGCCGATCGGCCGTTGGAAAACCTACGACGAAGATACCGGCAAGCCGCGTTTGATCGTGGAGGTCTACGAAGGCAAAGGCGGCTTGGCCGCGAAAGTCATCGATACCTTGTTCCAGCCGAATGCGACATGCCCTGCTTGCTCGGGTGCGAACAAGAACAAGCCGATCAAAGACATGGTCATCATGTGGGGCCAGAAGAGCATCGGTGGCGGCGCCTACGAAGGCGGCACCGTGCTCAAGCTCGCCAACGGCAAGACCTATAAGTCGAAAGCCAAGTTGATCGGCGCCGACAAGTTCGAAGTCAAGGGCTGTATGGGCCCGATCTGCAAAGCGCAGGTTTGGACTCGCGAAAACTGATTTCGGTAAGTCGTCCCGCCACATGATCTTGCTCGATCGATAAAAAACAACGGCCCGTCATGGGCCGTTGTTTTTATGGAGTTCGCCTATGTCGCTCTTCCGTATGCCTACGCATGCATCAGCCCACCCAACGCATCGCCTCACTTCGCGGTGTCTGCGTTGGATCATCGTCGCGTTCGCGGCCTTCGCTCTGCCCTGCTTCGCTCAAGAAACGCCGCTGGGCCATTGGCAATCGATCGACGACGCCACCGGCGAAGCGAAAGCGGTGATCGAGATTTACGACGCCGGCAGCGGCGCGCTCGCGGCGAAGATCGTCGAGCTGATCGATACCAGCGACGGCCCCAACCCGCTTTGCGACCAGTGCAGCGGCGCGCGCAAGAACAAACCGATTCGCGGCATGGTGATCGCATGGGGGCTTAAGCGCGATGGCAAGAGCTGGAGCGGAGGCCGTATTCTCGACCCGGAAAACGGTAAAGAGTATTCGGTGAAGATGACGCCGATCGCCGGCGGCAAGAAACTCGAAGTCCGTGGCTTTTTAGGATTTTCTCTGCTCGGTCGCACCCAAGTGTGGCAGCGGCGAACGCCGTAGCGTCTCGGCGCGTCCACAGAAGGTGGCATGCGATAATCCGTCGTCTTTCTCACCGACGCCACGCCGCAATGAACGAAACGACACCTCCGGCCGACACCGCCAACACCGCTGCGCCCGCGGCCCCTCTCGAGACGACGGCGACGACGGCCGCAACGGCTTCCGCGCCGATCATCGGCATCGAAGACTTCGCTAAGCTTGACCTGCGCATCGGTAAGGTGACGGTCTGCGAATTCGTCGAAGGTTCCGACAAACTGCTGCGCTTCGAATTGGATGCGGGCGAGTTGGGTAAGCGTCAAATTTTTTCCGGCATCCGCGCCAGCTACGGCGAACCGCAGGCTTTGGTCGGTCGCAACGTGGTATTCATCGCTAATCTCGCGCCGCGCAAGATGCGTTTCGGCATCAGCGAAGGCATGATTCTCTCCGCCGGCTTCGATGCGGGCGCACTCGCGCTCTTGGACGCCGACGCAGCCGCGCTGCCCGGCATGCCGGTGCGCTGAACGCCTCCGAACACCCGGCTTCGGCGATGACCATCGACCTGATCGAACGCCTCGATCGCCTGCTGCCGCAGACGCAGTGCGGGCAATGCGGGTTCGCCGGTTGTCGGCCCTATGCCGAAGCGATGGCGCGCGGCGAAGCGGATGTCGATCGTTGCCCGCCCGGAGGCGATGCCGGCGCACGCGCATTGGCGCAGGTGCTCGATGTGCCCGCGCGGCCTTACGACCGCAGCCGCGGCACGCATAAGCCGACGCAGGTGGCGATCGTCGTCGAAGCCGATTGCATCGGCTGCACCAAATGCATCCAAGCCTGCCCGGTCGACGCCATCATCGGCGCGGCCAAACACATGCACACCGTCATCGAGCCACTATGCACCGGCTGCGAGCTGTGCATTCCCGCATGCCCGGTCGACTGCATCGTGTTGGACGCCCCGCTCGCAGAGCACGCTTCATGACGACTTACCGCATACTCGATGCCGGCGCGATCCTCACCACATGCGAACGCTTGAGCACGCGGATCGACGAGCGTTTTCCGGGCTCGGGCTTGTCGAAAGTGGGGCGCGAACTGCTCGAACTCTCGCGCGAATCGGGACAACGCGTCGACGAAATCCGTAAACCGTTGTGGCCGATCCGTATCGGTACCGGGCTCGTACTCGCGACCATCCTCGCGATCGCGATCGGCGTCGGTGCCACAGCGCCGATGCCGACCACGCGAATCGAACTGTTTTCGCTGCTGCAATTCGCCGAAACCGCGATCAACGATATGATCTTTCTCGGCGTCGCGGCCTTCTTCCTGCTCACGATCGAAGCCAGAATCAAGCGTCGACGCGCGATGCGCGCACTGCACCAGCTCCGCAGCATCGCCCACGTCATCGACATGCATCAATTGACGAAAGATCCCGAGCAACTGCTGCCGGACGGCTCAGACACTTCGTCCTCGCCGCAGCGCACGCTTTCGCGTTTCGAGTTGTCGCGGTATCTGGATTACTGTTCGGAAATGCTGTCGATCGTCAGCAAGATCGCGGCGTTGTATCTGCAATATCTCGACGACGGGCTGGTACTGGGCGCCGCGAACGATATCCAGAATCTGACGTCGGCGTTGTCTTCGAAAATTTGGCAGAAGATCATGATCATCGACGGTGTCAGATCTTCTTCGCGCGGCGGGGACTGACGAAGCTTTACGTCTCCCAGCGCAGAATCGAATCGGCATCGATAAAATCAGCGCTGAGCGGCAGCGGGCTCGCAAGCGCTGCAGATGCGTTCGACCGCATAACCCTTCGCGCGCAATTTTTCGACGAGACCATCCTCGCCCAGCAGATGCAAGGAGCCGACGACGACCAGCGCGTCGTCAGTGCCGCGACGCTTCAAGCGCGCCTCGAGTTTCGGCAGCCATGCATCGTTGCGCGCGACATTCACGCGTCGATAAAGCGCTGGATAATCGCGACGGAAATCTGCTGCCATCTCGCGCCAAAGCGCTTCCGCATCGCCCTTGCGCCAATCGTCGTGCAGCTTGAGCGTGTCCTGCGAGCCGTTTTCGGACGACGCCAACGCTTCTTCCAGAAATTGGACTTGCTCGGCACGGCTCATGCTATCGAAGAATGCGATCTGTGCTGCGGCCGGTTCGAGGCCGGAGGTGGGCTTACCGGCAGTATTGGCGCGGTCGCCGAAGTACTGATCCAAACCCAACGCGGGATCGAGGCCGAGCTTGCTCATTTCGATGAGCGAGATCAGCAGACCCGCATACCAAGCGTCGTACTGTTGCAACGCCTCCGCATCCAATTGCAATGAGGCGAGCGCCCCACGCTGAGCGCCGCTCCAGCGCGCGAGACGTTCGGCGGTGGCCGGCGATAAATCGTCGTTCAAGTTCGAACGCTTGTCGCGTTGCCCTGCACGCTCCATGTTTCGCGCTAGTTCTGGCGAATTCATTTCTTCAGGCGACAATTCGAATACCACCGATTCAGCATCCGCGAACGCGGCATCGACATCGGTCGATAACGGGTAATCGCCGGGCTTCAAGAGATGGAACGAGCCCAACAAGTACAGCGAGTTATCCGCATCGGACACTTTCCATAACAACGGTACCGGCGGCGATGCAGCTGCGCCGCCGCGTTTCGCCGCCCACAGCGCCGCACCGAAACCGACGAGAAGAACCGCGGCCACATTTACCGCGATGAATATTTTTTTGAAAGGCGTCATTGCGCAGGTTGGGCGACAGGTTTGCCGCCATAACGCTTCTCGCCCGCGGTGACGGCGAAATCCAGACGGTTATCGCGAGGCGCGAGGATCGCCGTCGTGTGGGACGTGAAACCCGCTGGCGGGTTGTAGGCACGATTGAAGTCGATCGTCACCGGCACCGACGACGCGACGCGCGCCAAATCGATATAACGGCCTTGGCCGTAGGAATCGTGGCCGCTGGTCATATCGGCGAAGATCAATAGCCAATCCAAACCGCCGACATCGAGCACATCGAGTTTATAACTCGCCTCGCCGCGTTGCCATTGCACATAACCGGGATTGCGCACCACCTCGGTCATGCCTGTAGCGGCGACCACTTCGATGGTTTTGCCTTCGGGATGCGGCACGTACGTCGCCTGAATTTTCCAAGCGGGATCGATATCCCAAAATTCCAAGCCCTTGAACTGCGCGCGCGCGGCCGCATCGGCGTGCCTCACCTGCACCGCTACGCGGCCGCTGGTGCGCACTAGGCGCATCTGACCTTTGCCTTCGTCGAAGCCGACGACGGTCGGCGCACCGTACAGATCGTCCTGCAACTCCACGCGGCCGCTCGCAGGCTCGCCGTTGACGGTGATCGGTACGCCGCTCTCGGCGCTGAAAAACAGGCGATTTCCGCTCAACCGCAACATGCCGAGCGATGGCGGCCCATTCGGAATGCGCATGCCGCTACGCGCGCTACTGCCGATGAAGTGCGCTTTCTGCGTGATCCAAAACAAGCCGATCGGCGTCAGCAAGCCATCGGGATTGGTCACCGCCTCTTGGCGTTGAATACGCCAGAGATTGATCGCGGAACGGTACTCGGGATCGACCTCTATTTTTTTGTCGCCGCCGCCATCGTCGCCGCAAGCCGCGAGCATCAGCAGTGCGAGCACCGTCAATATCGTCGTCTTCCATGCGGCTGTATACCGCGTCGTCGTCTCTCGCATACCATCCCCCTTCGTTCTCGTCATCGTTATCGCCCGCGCAGGAACCATCGATCGATTTCGGCCAACCCGAACCGCGCCCAAGTCGGACGTCCATGATTGCATTGACCCGAGCGCTCCGTCGCTTCCATTTCGCGCAGCAGCGCATTCATTTCCGGAACGCTCAAACGACGGTTGGCGCGCACCGCGCCATGACAGGCCATCGTCGACAATAATTCGTCGCGGGCGCCGACGACGCGGCGCCCGCCGATCGCGGGGTCTTCGCTATGTTCGCGCAGATCCGCGATGACATCGCGCAGCAAGGCCTCGACATCGCCATGGGCGAGCAAGGCCGGCACCCCTCGCAGCATCAGACTTTGCGGACCTGCGCGACCGACATCGAAACCGAGTTCGGCCAACACCGCCGTCTCGCGTTCGGCCAGATCCGCTTCGCGTTCGGCCACCGCCAAGGTCTGCGGCACCAGCAACGGCTGCATCCGCAGACCTTCGCTGTCGTGGGCGGCTTTGAGTTTCTCGTAGCCGATGCGTTCGTGCGCGGCGTGCATATCGACCACGATCAAACCGTCGGCGCATTCGCTCAAAATATAGATGCCGTGCAATTGCGCGATGGCATAACCCAACGGCGGCACATCGCCGTCTTGCGTCGGCGGCAATGGCGCATCGTTTTCGGCGTTCGCATAGGCCGATGCCGCGAACGGTGCGGATGCCGCGAGCGATGCGGACGACGGCAAGGCGCTGCCGTACAAAGCCGCATACGCCGCACGCGTCTCTTCCACGCGCAAACCGAGCCCGGATTGCGTCATCGGCCGTTGCCAGGCCGATGGGCCATTGGAGGCGATCGGCGCGCCGTTCAAATCGTGATGCGTCCCTGCGGCGATACCGGCTTCGACACCCGCACGCGTTTCAGCTAAGACCGCTTGCAGGGTGCGATATACGAAATCGTGAATGAGCCGCGCATCGCGGAAACGCACTTCGTGCTTGGCCGGATGCACGTTGACATCGACGCGTCGCGGATCGACTTCCAAGAACAATACGTAGGCCGGTTGGCGCCCATGGAACAGCACATCGGCATACGCTTGCTTCACCGCATGCGCGACGCTGCGGTCGCGCACGGCGCGGCCGTTGACGTAGAGATACTGCTGATCGGCGCTGGCGCGCGAATACGCCGGTTGCGCGACCCACCCGCTCAGTCGCAACGCGCTGCCGCCTTCGGTCGCGAACGCGGTGCGATCGACCTGCAGCGCATGGCCAAGAAACTCTTCGCCCAAGGTTTCGGCCAAGCGGTCGCCGGAAAACAGCGCATTTTGGCCGTCGGGCTTGTAACGCCGCAGCGGTTTGCCGTTGTGGCTGACGCGCAGTTCCACGTCCGGGCGCGCCAATGCGAGTTGGCGCAACCACTCTTCGATATGGCTCAGTTCGGTACGCTCGGCGCGCAAGAATTTACGTCGCGCCGGTACATTGAAGAACAGATCGCGGACTTCGACCGTGGTGCCGAGCGCCTGCGCCTTCGGCGCGATCTCGCCGACGCGACCACCGTCCACTTGCAGCGCGCTGCCGTGCGCGTCGTCGGCACGTCGCGACGCGAGATTGAAGCGACTGACCGAGGCGATCGACGGCAGCGCTTCGCCGCGAAACCCGAGCGTGGCGACGGCTTCGAGATCGTCGAGCGAAGCGATCTTGCTGGTCGCATGCCGCGAAATCGCCAAGGCCAATTCGTCCGATGCGATGCCGCCGCCGTCGTCGCGTACGCGGATCAGGCGCACGCCACCTTCTTCTAAATCGATTTCGATTCGCCTCGCGCCGGCATCCAACGCGTTCTCGACCAACTCCTTCACCACCGACGCCGGGCGCTCGATGACCTCGCCCGCGGCGATCTGGTTGACGAGGGTATCGGGGAGTTGACGGATGTTCATCGCGGCGTGGCGCGTCGCTCGGGCGACGAAAAGACGAATCAGACGCGATGATACCGGCTCGGCTGCGATGCGCCGAGCATCATCTGCAAGCGCTTATTCCGGGCTACCGCCGGTCGTCGCCGGTGTCGCCTTCGCGACCACGATCGGCACGCCGCCCTTCGTCGCGGCTTCGGCCGCCTTCGCGCGGGCGGCGTAGAGCGTGCCCGGCGGCGGCTGGCGCTGGAAATACGTATCGATGCCTGCGAGCACCGCACGCGCCAAGCTGCGTTGGTAAGCGGGATCGGTCAGACGGCGTTCTTCATCGGCATTGGAAATGAAGGCGGTCTCGACCAGCATCGCCGGCATGTCCGAGGTCCGCAGCACCGAGAAATTGGCGCGCTCGATGTTCGGCTTGTGGTTGTAACCGATGTCTTTGAGCCCGGTGAGCACATGCGCTGCTGCGGTTTCCGAGGCGCGCATCTGGCCGCTCTGCGTGAGATCGAGCAACACCGATGTGAGGGTGTTGTCGGACTTGGGGAGCGGATGCCCACCGATCAGATCGGCCGCGTTTTCCTTATCCGCCAACCAACGCGCGCGCTGCGAGGACGCCCCGCGCAACGACAACACGTAAACCGACGACCCTTTCGCATTGCGATTTTCGGCCGCGTCGGCATGGATCGAGACGAAGATATCGGCCTTGGACTGGCGGGCGAGCTGGGTGCGGCGCGGCAACGGCAGGAACATATCGTTGTCGCGCGTGAGCACGGCTTTCAGACCGGGCGTGGCATTGACTTGACGGGCTAATTCGCGGGCGATCGCGAGCGTCACGTCTTTTTCGCGCTTGCCCGTCGGCCCGATCGCACCGGGATCTTGACCGCCATGCCCGGCGTCGATCGCGACGATCAGCGGGCGACCGCTGAGGTTGCGCGGCATCGGGAGCGGCGCGGCTGTCGTAGGCAAAGCTGTCGCGGGCGCTGTCGTCGTAGTCGTAGCCGCGGCGGTTGCGGGCGGCAGCGGTTTGACAGTTTCAGCGTTCGCGCTCGCGGCACTCGTCGTGTTCGCACTGACTTGTGGCGCTGCGGGCGACGCGGGCTTCAACGGCGCCGATACCACTGGCGTTTGATTCTCCGTAGGCGGTATCGAAGACGACATGCCCGGATTCGCAGCCGTGCTCACGCTCGCTGTGGAGGCGCCTGGAGCGACCACTTGTAGCGGCGGCGCTTGGGCCGTCGTTACGGCAGGCGACACAGGATCGGTCCCCGGGCCCTTGGGCACCGGCGTATTCACAGGCGTCGGCGCCACTGCGATCACGGCATCGCTCGGCCATTCCAATATCAGGCGCACACCATTGGGGCCGGTTTCCAGACGCGGTTTACGCGCAGCGACCGGCGCGGCGAGATCGAAGACGATGCGAGTAGTGGCTTCTGCCGGGCGCCCTGTGCGGACGCCCTTGATCAGGCCAGTCGGCGCCGGCAACTGCAGGGTTTTGCCTGGATCGACACCGGCCAGGTCGATGACCAAGCGATCCGGTTGGCGCAGGGTGAAGGTCTTGAAGGTGGTTGGCGTGGTCTGCAGATGCAGCTCGGCGCGGGTGCCTGCCGAGTCCGTATCCAGTTGCAAGCGATTGATTTCATTCGCTTGCGCAAGGTTCCAACACAGCGCGGCCAGTAAGGCCAGGCCGAGGATGGCTTGCTGGATGGTGGTCCCCTTGATACGCATGGGCGCAAGTCAACCACCGTCCGCAAATTTTTTCAAGCATTTTTCCCTTAATAATCCGTAACCTGCCACAACTTCTTCTGGTCAGGCTTCAGGAAGGGACCGCAACTCGTCGTCGTGCAGCCATCTTTCGAGCCAATGGACCCCGGCCTGCGTGCCCGCTTCCAGCTCGCAAACGCGGCCATCGATGCCGTCCTCGGGCAGCGCGAGGTAGACATGCAAATCCGCGGCCGGCAATCCACCCTCTCCTCGCTCAGGCCATTCGACCAGCCAAAGCGCAGCCGGGACATCGTCCAAGCCGAGAAATTCCAACTCACCACCGCTACCGATGCGATAAAGATCCAAATGCAGGGCTTCGCATGGTGAATCTTCCACATCGCTTCGCTGCGCATCGATTTTCTGCGCATCGCCTCGTGTTTCATCGCCTTCGCGTCGTGTCGTTACGGGCAATGGGTAACGTTCGACGAGCGTATACGTCGGGCTATGGATCGCACCCAGCACACCTAACGCACGCAACCACGCGCGCGCGAGCGTGGATTTTCCAGCACCCAAATCGCCATGCAAAAACACGACGGCAGGCGTCGGCGCCGTGCGCGCGAGCGTATGCGCCAGCGTTTCGGTCGCGCTCGCATCGGGCAATATGCGACGGCGCTTATGTCGCGTCGTCATGCCTGCGGTACCGAATTCGCCAAACGCCGCAACGGTGCGAATAGGTCCGACGCCAATAAACCGCGCTCGCCGCCTTCGCGTGCCGCGACATCGGCCGCGGCGGAATGCAGCAACGCTCCACATGCGACCGTCGCGAATACGGAACACCAACGCGATGCGAGATTTTGCGCGAGCATCGCGGCGATCGTGCCGGTCAACGCATCGCCCATACCGCCGCTAGCCATTCCTGGATTTCCGGCATCGACGATCACCGGCACTTCGTTCGGCGCCATCACGACGGTGCCCGCACCTTTGAGCACGATGGCGCAGACATAACGCGTAGCAAGCTGCTGCGCAGCGTGCAGACGATCGCGTTCGATCGTATCGACCGCACTACCGAGCAGTCGCGCGGCTTCGCCCGGATGCGGCGTCAGCACTGCGGTTTCGAGCGGCTGCGGATTACGCTGCGCCAGCATATTGAGCGCATCGGCATCGATCACCATCGGCAGCGCGCGCGCGGATGACGCGACGAGCGCAGCATCGAGTAATCCGAGACTCCATGCCGTTTGGCCTAATCCTGGGCCGATCGCGACGACGCTCGCGCGATCGAGCATCGGCTGCAGATCCTCGATGCTATCGACCGCACGCGCCATGCACTCGGGGCGACGGGTCAACAGCACCGCCACGTGTTCGGCCCGCGTCGCTGCACTGACCAAACCCGCGCCGGTGCGATGCGCGGCTTCGGCGCAAAGCGCGATCGCACCGCCGTAGCCGTGATCTCCGCCGATGCACAGCACACGCCCGTAATCGCCTTTGTGCGCATCGCGTTCGCGCGGACGAAGCCACTGCGCCAGTATGTGCGGCTGCGCGAGGCGCGCGGCAGGCTCGAGGTCCTCGAAGACATGGTCGTCGAGACCTAAGCGCTCGATGCGCACTTCGCCAGCCGCAGCGCGACCGCGCCCGGTGAAGAGTCCTGGCTTACCGCAAATGAAACTCAAGGTGAGCGCGGCACGCACCGCCACGCCGTCGTGATGGCCGGTATCGGCATCCACGCCCGACGGCACGTCGAGCGATAACACCGGCGAGGCGTTATCGCGATTGAGCGCGTTCACGAAATCGGCGGCCACACCATCGAGCGCGCGATGCAGACCGATGCCGAACAATGCATCCACCCAGACATCGGCATACGGTAAATCGTCGCCAGTGTGGAACGTCGCGACCTCGCCGCCGGCCTGCGCATAGATCTCGGCGGCGCGCTGCGCAGCACCGGGCTTGATCGTCTCGCTGAGCCGCAACACCTGCACATGGCGACCGGAACTACGCGCAAGCTCGGCCAGCACATAGCCATCGCCACCGTTGTTGCCCGGGCCGCAAACGATGCCGATGCGCTGCGCCTGCGGCCAGCGTTCGAGCAGGCAGCGCCATGCGGCGAGACCCGCGCGGGCCATCAAATCGTCTTCGTCCAAGCCGTAATGATCCATCGCGATACGTTCCGCGGTGCGCACAGCTGCACTACGGTAGAGCTTCGGCAGGAGATCGAGATCGGCGTGGCGCATGGCAGGATTCTATACTCCGCCCGTGGACCCACGCATCGACATCGCCCCACCGCCCGCCTCGGCCTCCGTCGATTTCGACGTCCTCGCCGCGCGGATCAAGACATTAGCGGGCGAATTCGGCTTTCAGCGCTGCGGCATCGCCGATATCGCGCTGGGCGAAGACGAAACCCATTTGCGCGATTGGCTCGCGCAAGGCCTGTACGGGACGATGGCGTGGATGGCGCAGCACGGCGACAAGCGCAGCCGCCCGCAGGAACTCGTGCCCGGCACGCTGCGCGCGATTTCGGTCGGCTTGGATTACGGGCGCGGCGACGACGAAGACGCCTGGCGCACCATCGCCGACGGCGAACGCGCCTATGTCGCGCGCTATGCGCTGGGCCGCGACTACCACAAGCTGATGCGCAACCGCCTGCAGAAGCTCGCCAGCCGCATCGCCACGGAGATCGGCCCGTTCGGCTATCGCGTCTTCGTCGATTCCGCGCCGGTGCTGGAACGCGCGCTCGCGCGCAACGCAGGGCTCGGTTGGATCGGCAAGCACACCTGTTTGATCGATAAGAACGGCGGCTCTTGGTTTTTCCTCGGCGAAATCTACGTCGACCTGCCGCTACCGATCGACCCGCCGGCCGATGCGCATTGCGGCACCTGCGTGCGCTGCATCGAGGTCTGCCCGACCCAAGCGATCGTCGCGCCGCATCGTTTGGATGCGCGGCGCTGCATCGCGTACCTCACGATCGAACACGAAGGCGCGATCGATGAAGAATTGCGCCCGTTGATCGGCAATCGCATCTTCGGCTGCGACGACTGCCAACTCGTGTGTCCTTGGAACAAATTCGCCAAACGCACCGACGAGCCGGATTTCCGCACGCGTAACGACTTGGACACCGCAAGCTTGGCCGATCTGTTCGCCTGGAGCGAAGCCGAATTCATGCAGCGCACCGAAGGCTCCCCGATCCGCCGCAGCGGTTATGCGCGATGGCTGCGCAATCTTGCGATCGCACTGGGCAATGCGCCGACGACGACGCGGACACTGGCCGCTCTGCATGCGCGAAGCGGGATCGATGCCGATACCTTCACGCACAGGGCGGACGACACCGCCGAAACCGATGCAGCGATGATCCGCGAACATATCGAGTGGGCTTTGCGTCGTCATAGCGCGACATAGGCGTCAATGTCGGCACGATGTCGCTATCGAGACCGATCAACCGCGCGCGCGGATCTCCGCGAGCAAAGCGCGCGTCACCGAATCGTCCGCATCGATATCGCCGCGTAACGCCGGCAGCAACTTGTTCGCGACTTGCTTGCCGAGTTCGACCCCGAATTGATCGAAGGCATTGATACCCCAGATCGTCGCTTGCAGATAGACGCTGTGCTCGTACAGCGCGATCAACATGCCGAGACTTTCGGGTGTCAGCGCATCCAGCAGCAGCAATGTACTGGGGCGATTACCGGCGTAGACGCGATGCGGGTCGTCGCTGCTTTGCCCGTTCGCGAACGCTTCGGTTTGCGCCAATAAATTCGCGAGCAACGCGGCGTGATTATCGCGGTGCGCGTGGTCGGCGCGAATCACGCCGATGAAGTCGGCCGGCACGATTTGCGTGCCCTGATGCAGGGCTTGGAAAAAACTATGCTGAGTATCGGTGCCCGCACCGCCCCACCACACCGGCACGGTATGCGCGATCACGTCGTCGCCGGCTAGGCGCACCGATTTGCCGAGGCTCTCCATCACGAGTTGCTGCAGATAATTCGGCAGCAAACGCAGGCGATCGTCGTAAGGCAGCACGGCCTGCGCGCTCGCTTCGACCGCATTGCGATTCCACACCGCAGTGAGCGCATGCCAGATCGCGATGTTCTCGCGCGGCGCGGCGTGCAGAGCGTGCGCATCCAATTCGGCCGCGCCCGTGAGCAAGCGCTCGAAGCGGTCCATACCGATCGCCAACGCGATCGGAAAACCGACCGCCGACCACAGCGAGTAACGGCCGCCGACCCAATCCCACATCGGCAGAATGCGCGTCGCGTCGATACCGAACTCCGCAGCACGCGCCACGTTCGCGCTGACCGCGAAGATCCGGCCGCCATCGCGCGACGCATGCGTACCGAGCCAATCGCGCACGATGCCGCCGTTGAGCAGCGTTTCTTGCGTACCGAAAGTCTTTGAAATCAGTATCGCCGCGGTACGCGCCGGGTCCAACCCGGCCAGGGTACGTCGCGCGGCGTTGCCGTCGACGTTGGAGATGAAATGCACACGAAACCGCGCGTCGTGTGCATCGGCGAGCGCATCGACCACCAAGCGCGGGCCGAGATCGGAACCGCCGATACCGACGCTGACGATATCGGTGACATCGGTCGCTTCCAAAGCGCGGATCAACCCCGCCATGCGCTCGCGCGCGTCCTGCGCTTGCGCGGCGGCGCCGCGTGCGGTGTCGGTGTCCGAATGCGCGCCGCGCAGCGCGGTATGCAACGCGGCACGGCCTTCGGTGATATTGACCATATCGCCGTCGATCAAACGTCGCATCGCGCGCGCGAGACCTGCGGATTCGGCCAGATCGAACAAGGCATCGAGCGCTGGTCGATCGTAGGTCTGGCGCGCGAAACTGGCGTAGAGCGGTCCAATGCGGCACGCGAAATCGAGCGCGCGCATCGGGTCGTCGGCGATACGTTGAGCGAGCGACTCGGTCTGCAGCCGTTGCGCGTGGGATTGGAGATTTTCGAGTACGGAATGAATCATCGTGGTGTCTTCAACGCGGCGTCACCGCCGACAGAGGAAAGCGACATGGTGCCGTGTCGGCTCATGCTGTTCGTTCGATCAGCACCGAAAAAAAGCTTTTCAGTGCAGATCGAATTCGAGATTGTCGATCAAACGTGTGCGGCCCAAGCGCGCAGCGATCAACGCCACGCGCGGCCCGGGCGCTGTGTATTGCGTTGGCGCCGCATCGGGTTCGGTCAAATCGGGCGTGCGGATCGCGGTGTAATCCACCGAGAACCCGAACTGCACCAGTCGCAGCGTCGCTTCGGCTTCCACCACGCTACGCGCATGGCCGGCTTGCGCGCGTTCGTGCATCTGCTGCAACGTACGATGAATCTCGGCCGCGAGCACACGGTCTTCCGCCGACAGATATTGATTGCGCGAGCTCATCGCCAGGCCATCGGTTTCGCGAACGATCTCGCCGCGCAGCAAGGTCAAGGGATAAGCGAGGTCCGTCACCATCTGCTGGATCACCGCCAATTGCTGAAAATCTTTTTTACCGAACGCCGCCACATCGGGCTGCACCTGATTGAACAGACGCGCGACCACCGTACAAACGCCGTCGAAATGCCCCGGGCGATGCCAGCCTTCCAATACATCGGCCACGCCCGGCACGCGCATGCGCACAGCCAGATCGATGCCGAAGGGATACATCGATTCCACCGTCGGCAACCACAAGGCATCGCAACCTGCCGCGGCTAAACCGCTGGTATCGGCTTCGGGCGTGCGCGGATAACGGGTGAAGTCCTCGTTCGGGCCGAACTGCGTGGGATTGACGAACACGCTGGAAATGATCCGATCGGCATGCTGGCGCGCCAGCGTCACCAACGAATAATGGCCCGCATGCAAATTGCCCATCGTGGGCACGAAGCCGATACGCAGGCCTTCGCGGCGCCAGCCGAGAATGCGTTCGCGCAGATGGCGCAGTTCGGTGATGGTTTCGATCATGAGACTCTTCGATTAAGTTTCGGGGATGCGAGCAAGCATCACGTCATTCGCACACATAACGTCGAACGTATCGAAACGTTCATTCGTACGCATGCTCCGCATCGGGAAACGCACCGCTTTGCACCGCTTCGCAATACGCGCGCACCGCACCAGCGATCGAGCCGCCTTCGGCGAGGAAATCTTTGACGAATTTCGGCCGACGATGGCCGTTGTCGAGACCGAGCATGTCGTGCAAGACCAACACCTGACCGTCGCAACCCACGCCCGCACCGATGCCGATGGTGGGAATCGGGCTTGCGGCGGTTACGGCGCTGGCGAGCGCGGTCGGTACGCATTCGAGCACCAGTAGCGAAGCGCCAGCGTCGGCGATCGCGAGCGCGTCTTCGCGCAATTTCGCAGCGGCGCGCTCTTCGCGGCCCTGCACTTTGAAACCGCCGAGGCGCAGGATCGACTGCGGCGTAAGACCGAGATGGCCGGAGACGGGAATCTCGCGCTCGACCAAAAAGCGGATGACCTCGAGTTTGTGCGGCCCTGCGCCTTCGAGTTTGACCATCTGCGCACCGGCTTGCAGCAAGCGGGTTGCGGCATCCAGCGCGCGTTCGGGCGTGGCATCGGATTGGAACGGTAGATCGGCGACCAGCAGTGCGCGTTGCAAGCCGCGAGCGACGGCAGCGGTGTGATACGCGATGTCATCGACGCTGACCGGCAGGGTGGAATCGAGACCTTTGACGACCATGCCGAGCGAATCGCCGACCAGGATCAGATCGGCGCCGTTGCGATCGAAGACACGCGCGAAGACTGCGTCGTAGGCGGTCAGCATCGCCAGTTTGCGGCCCGCACGTTTGGCGTCGGCCAGTGCAGGAACGGTCCAAGGTTTGTCGAAGTGAGCGGCCATGCGATGCCTTCTACCGAAAGGACGGTGCGGTGCGGTGAGATACGGCGGAAACCCGCCCGGGATGGCGTTAAGCCTAGCAGGTTACGGTCGAATCCAAACTCGGCCTGTGTCGGTCCACATCCGGATGCAGACGACCACTACGCCCAGTCGCCGCGTCGTTCAGACGTCCGGTACGACATCGATATCGCGCGTTTCCACATCCGGCAACGCGGCGGCGAGTTCGCGCACGGTGCCGAGTCCCGGTACCACGGCATCCGGAGCGATCTCGCGCAACGGCCACAGCACGAAAGCGCGACGATGCATCTGCGGATGCGGCACATGCAGGCCGGCCTCGTCGATGCGGGCATCGCCGTAAAGCAATACGTCCAAATCGAGGCTGCGTGGCCCCCAGCGGTCGCTGCCATCGGCCGCGCGGCGGCGGCCGTACTCGCGCTCGATCGCGAGCAATGACGACAACAATGCGTCGGCGGACAGCGATGTGCGCAATTGCGCCACGGCATTCACGAAATCGGGTTGATCGCGCACGCCCCAAGCCGGGGTGCGATACAAGCGAGACGCTGCGATCAGACGCGTCTGCGGTAAGGTATCGAGTCGCTCGAAGGCGGCGCGCAGGGTCGCTGCGGCATCGCCTAGATTCGCGCCGAGGCCGACATAGGCGACGACCTCGGGATGTTCGATCATCGTCATCGCGCGCCGAGGCGTCGCGACTCAGGCATCGCCGACCGGGCCGCTCGGCCCAGAAGGACGGCGACGACGGCGGCGACGCGTTCGATTTGCCGAAGACGTCGCGCCTTCGCTCTCGCCCTCGCCGCCCTCAGCGATGTCGCTTTCGCTGTCATGCCTGGGTACGAGCGCAATGGCGTTGTCGGGGTCGAGCTGCGCCTCGGCCCAGAACGTCACGTCGGCGGCATGACTATCGGAAGCGGCCAAGCGCAGTTGCAGAAAATCGAATGCCGCGCGGAAGCGCGGATGGGCCAGCATGCGCATCACCCGCTTGCGCTGACGCTGCGAGAAACGCGATTGCAACAACCAGATTTCCTGCATCGGCAGCGAAAAACGGCGCGGCAGCGCGACGGTCGCGACTTGATGCAGGGTCACGCGATCGGCTGCGCGGCGCTCGGCTTCGGCCGCATGCATGCCTTGCGCTTGCAAGGTGGCGAGCGCACGGCAATACGCAGGCCACAGCAGCATCGCGAACAGGAAGGCCGGCGACACCGGTTCGTCGGTGGCGATGCGCACATCGGTATTGCGCAGGCCCTGCAACAGCATGCGTCGTAACGCACCGCTGCGATTGGCCGACAGCGCAGCAGCGGTTTCCGGGAACAACGCCGGCAGCAAACCGTTGGCTTCTAGGCCAAGGAAACTGGTCTCGGCATGGCCGGACAAAAACAGCTTGAGGCATTCCTCGAACAAACGTGCCGGTGCGGCTTCTTGCAGCAAACTCGCTAACCGCGACAGCGGCTCGGCGGTCGCGGTATCGATACGGAAATCCAACTTGGCCGCCAAACGCACCGCGCGCAACATCCGCACCGGGTCTTCGCGATAGCGCGTTTCAGGGTCGCCGATCAGCTTGAGCACGCGCTGGCTCACATCGTCGAAACCACCGAGGTAATCGCGCACCGAAAAATCTTCGATCGCGTAGTACAGCGCGTTGACGGTGAAGTCGCGACGTACCGCATCTTCTTCGATCGTGCCGTAGATGTTGTCGCGCAGCACCCGACCCTCTTGACCCATCTCGCGATCGCCGCTGCCGTCGTCGCTGTTGGCGCGGAAGGTCGCGACTTCGATGATCTCGCGCCCGTACACCACATGCGCAAGCCGGAAACGACGGCCGATCAAGCGGCAATTGCGGAACAGATGCTTGACCTGCTCCGGCGTAGCGTCGGTGGCGACGTCGAAATCTTTCGGATGCATGCCCAACAGCAAGTCGCGCACCGCACCGCCGACCAGGTAGGCGCCGTAGCCGGCCTCGCGCAAGCGATACAGCACTCGCAACGCGCTCGGGCTGATGTCTTTGCGCGAGATCGAATGTCGATCGCGCGGAATCGCATGCATGCCGACATCGGATGGCGCCGGGATCGAGGCCGAAGCAGCGGGTGAAACGTGACTGTGTGGCGTCGGGTCGTTCATCGAAACGGAGGTCTTCGGTACGTTCGGCTGTGGCCGGTCGGGAGCGGCCGGAGGATGTCGTGGGTATGGGGGACCGGGTATACTAACAGCCTGTCCCGGTCGCCATGGCGACTGTCTACACCGAATCGAGTTTCATGCTCCCTTCGTCTAGAGGCCTAGGACGTGGCCCTCTCAAGGCTAAAACACGGGTTCGAATCCCGTAGGGAGCGCCAACACGACGAGCCCGCGCAGCGATGCGCGGGCTTCGTTTTTTGTGCGATTCAGAAGGGCTCGAACCCATCGGTTAGGCCAACACCGCACTACCGATCCACCGATTCGGCATCGTTCCGATTGCGCTCAATCGCGTCCGCCGTACACTACGCAATCGACGGACGCGCTGCCTGCCCATCGGCATCGCCGATGTCATCGCGCCATCGCCCTTCCCTGCAGACCAGCCCTACACGGATCGCCCATGCCCTTCGTCGTCACCGAAAGCTGCATCAAGTGCAAATACACGGACTGTGTCGAGGTCTGCCCTGTGGACTGCTTCCACGAAGGCCCGAATTTCTTGGTGATCGATCCGGATGAATGCATCGACTGCACGCTATGCGAG
Source organism: uncultured Gammaproteobacteria bacterium (assembly GCA_963783035.1). Lineage (GTDB taxonomy): Bacteria > Pseudomonadota > Gammaproteobacteria > Xanthomonadales > Xanthomonadaceae > Lysobacter_I. The sequence goes on along the minus strand of CAWAMC010000003.1, from coordinate 211,348 downwards.
CCGGAATGCCCGATCAATGCGATCTATCCCGAAGACGATGTGCCCGCGGGCCAAGAAGGTTACGTCGCTTTGAACGCCGAACTGGCGAAAGCATGGCCGGTCATCACCGTACGCAAAGATCCGCTGGCCGATGCGAAGGAATGGGAAGGCAAGACGGACAAGTTGCAGTATCTGGAGCGTTGAGTCGTATCGCGGCGAGTCGATCGAGACATCGACTGCCGATCGACTTCGTTTCGACTCGGTCGAACACGACGAATCTCTTCAAAATGCAGTAAACGAAACGGGCGCCGAAAGGCGCCCGTTTTTTTGGATCGTTTCGCGGCTATCGACGCATCACTTCGCGTCCATCGCCGCTTTGAGCGCTGCGATCAGTTTCGATGGCGCCGCGCCTTGAGCCGGCTGGCCGCGCGGATCAACCGCAGCGACTTGGCTGCCGCCGGCGACATCGCTGATCCGCACCAGGAACTTGCTGCCTTCGAAATCGATGTCGTAGGCGCTAAGCAACTGCGCGCGGCTGACCACATTGGCGCCTTCGATGTTCGCCAGCGCCGCGCCGACGCGCTCGAATACGGTGGCACGATCGCCCGAAACGGTGAATCCCAACGCCTGCGCGACCGGCGCGCCGCCGGTACCTACCGAGGAACGCGTGACCGAACCCGTGGCCGCGCTGCCGTTGTAGATGGCCTCGGCTTCTTGCGCATTGAACTCAGGCGGCATTTCCAGCGGGCGGTTCTCGCCGGTTTGGGCATAACGATCGCCCTTGCGGAACCACTTGCAGCCGCTGGTGCCGAGGATGGCGACCGCGAGAATCAAGAGCGTGGCGATACGCAGCGCGGTATGAGCAGCGGCCGGTCGGGATTGCGGAAGGAACGAGGTCATGCGAACTCCAAGGGGATCGAAACGTAATCGGGTGATGGCGAAGGTGCCGCGATGCGCGATGGTCAGGCCGCCACCATGCTGCGGCTGCTGTCTTCGAGCGCGGAAATCAGTGCGGCGATGGCGTCCGCCTGCGCGGTATACGCGGCGGAGAGGTCGGTCAGCGGCAAGCGCAGGCCGCGACCGATGCCCTGGCGGTCGAGGATCGCCTTGACCGGGATCGGGTTGGGTTCGACGCCGAGGAAGTCGAACACCGGCTGCAACTGCGCGTTCCAGACCTCGGTTTCGGCACGGGCGCCGTTGCGCGCGAGGTCGCAAAGACGTCGGAACGCGGCAGGTATCACGTTCGAAGCCACCGAGATCGTACCGTCCGCGCCCGCCAACATCGCCCGCGCCGCGGTCGGGTCGTCGCCGCTGAGGATCGAAAAAGCGTCGCTGCGGATCGCCAACAACCCTGTCATGCGTTCGGGCTCGGAACGCGCTTCTTTGATCCCCACGATCTGCGGATGCGACGCCAGCGCGGCCACTGTTTCTGGCAGAAGGTCGCAGCCGGTGCGGCCGGGGACGTTGTACAGCACGACCGGCAGGGCACCGTCGTCGGCAAGGGCACGATAATGCGCGATCAGCCCCGCCTGGGTCGGGCGCACGTAGGGCGGCGTGACCACGAGGGCGGCATCGGCGCCCACCGCAGCAGCGCGGCGGGTCAATTCGATGGTTTTGACGGTGTTCGACAGACCCGTGCCGGCGATGACCGGAATACGGCCGTCGATGGTTTCGATGGCGATTTGCAGCAAAGCGTCGTATTCGCCATCGCTGAGCGCATTCGCTTCGCCGGTCGAGCCCGCGACGACGACGCCTTGGGTCCCGCCCTGCAATTGATGTTGGAGATGACGACGCCAAGCGTCGAAATCGAGCGCTCCGGTCGCCGTGAACGGTGTAGCCAGCGCGGTGATGCTGCCGGAAAGATCCAAAACGGTGCCTCGGGGATGCCTGATTAGGGTGTTGAAAGGAGCGGCCGGCGAAGCGGCGTCACGTGATGCTAACGCGGTGCCCGAGCCTCAAGTATGGAATGGTACCCGGTCTGCGAAGTTCCTTGGCGATGCCTACCGTAACCGCAGCCGCATCGCGTCTTCGCGCGGGTTGCGGGCCGAAACCGCGGACCAGTATGCTGGCAGCCTGCCGGATCGCCGATGAATCGGTTAGAACGATCGGAACCGGCAGACCCTCAGGGCGCTGCACGGCCCTCATGTAATCTCAGCCTCAGACGCGCGGACGCCAAATTGACCGATTCAGCCTCAGCTCCACGGCCTGCGCCGAACGAGAACCACCTGCTGATCAACGCCTACACGACGCATCCGCAGTCCCCGCTTTTGCTCGTGACCCGACGGATCGCCGACAGCGGCTGCAATTTGGCCGATGCGCGCCTGTCAACGGTAGGCCGCGATGTCTCCGTTACCGCGCTCGCGGTCGGCTCCTGGGACGCCATCGCGAAACTCGAAGCCATGCTGACCCGGCTCGAACGCGAAGACGGTATCAAGCTGATCTGGTACCGCACCGGCGCCAAACCGATACAGTCGAATCTGCTGCCTTACGTGGTCGAAGTGGTGGCGGCGGACAAGCCCGGGATTCTGTTTCAACTTGCGGACTTCTTCGACCGCCAGGGCATCACCATCGAAAGTCTGCACTGCGCCCGTTACCGCGCGATGCAGACCGGCGCCGACATGTTCTCGGCCCAAATCACCATCGGCGTTCCCGCCGATATGCATATCGCGGCGTTGCGCGACGATTTCCTCGAATTCTGCGATCACCTCAATCTCGATGCGATCATGGACCCGATGAAGTTCTGACCCGTCGTTACGTTTTGAGCTAGACATTTCCGACCCGACCGAGACCGCGATGACGCCCACCGGCAAAGCACTGCCTAAGACGACACTCAATCTCCCGCTCGCCCTCTCCGACGGCAGCGCAGCGAAACTCGCCGACCACGCCGGTCGCTGGCTCGTGCTGTATTTCTATCCCAAAGATTCGACCCCTGGTTGCACCACCGAAGGGCTCGACTTCAACGCACTGTTACCGAAATTCAAACGGCTCGGTGCCGACGTGCTGGGCGTTTCGCGCGACTCGGTCAAGTCGCACCAGAATTTCTGCAGCAAGCAAGGCTTCGACTTCCTGCTCGTGAGCGATGGCGACGAAGCCTTGTGCCAAGCCTTCGATGTGATCCACGAAAAAAACATGTACGGCAAGAAAGTGCTCGGCATCGTGCGCAGCACCTTCTTGATCGACCCCAGAGGCAAACTCGCCGCCGAATGGCGCGGCGTGAAAGTGCCGGGCCACGCGCAAGCCGTGCTCGACGCATTGAAAGCAACCCAGGCCTAGTGCTCCATTCGCGCTCCGTAGCCGGTCGCCGTCCCGCTTCGCGGGCTGCGGTCGTCCGCTGCCTTGGTAGAGCGGAGCACAGCTCCGCTAAACCTTCATGTAGCGGAGCTGCGCTCCGCTCTACCGGGGCTTCTCCAGCGGAGCTGCGCTCCGCTCTACCGGGCTTCTCCCAGCGGAGCTGCGCTCCGCTCTACCGGGCGACGCCTCTCAACCTCATTCTTCCTACCATCGGTAAGCCGACCGCATGATGACTAAAGGTAAACGCATCTACGTCCTCGACACCAATGTGTTGATGCACGACCCGACCGCGCTGTTCAAATTCGAGGAGCACGATGTCTTCCTGCCGATGCAGGTGATCGAAGAACTCGATAACGCCAAGAAAGGCACGTCCGAATCCAGCCGAAACGCGCGCCAGGTCAGCCGTTTTTTGAACGAGCTGATCGAAGAGCACGGCACGGATAAAATTTCGACAGGGCTGACGCTATCGCGACCGAAAGGCCTGCAACTGCGCGCGGCCGAGAGCATCGGCAAGTTGCGCTTCCAAACCGGCAGTTTCGATTCGGCCAAGCGTTTCGGCGCGGTGATGCCGGACAACCAGATTCTCGGCGCGATCTTGGTGCTGCAAGACGCCGAACCCAATGTGCCGGTGGTGTTCGTTTCCAAGGACATCAATCTGCGGATCAAAGCATCGATCGCCGGCATCGCTTCGGAAGATTACGAAAACGATCGCGCGCTGGACGACTTCAGCTTGCTCTACACCGGATCGAGCCCGCTGCCGGAAGATTTCTGGCAACGCTACGGCAAAGATCTGAAATCGTGGACCGAGAAAGGCCGCACGTATTACGAAATCACGCGCAGCGCCGACGACGAGTGGTATCCGAATCAATTTTTGTATCTGCCCGGCGACGACGAGACCGAAATGCGGGTCGCGCGCATCGACGGCGATCGCATCGTTCTGCAGATCGTCGACGATTACCGCAGTCATCAGCACGCGGTTTGGGGCATCGCTGCGCGCAACCGCGAGCAGAATTTCGCGTTGAACGCGCTGATGGATCCGGAGATCGATTTCGTCACCCTGCTCGGCACCGCCGGCACCGGCAAGACCTTGCTCGCGCTGGCCGCGGGCCTGGCGCAGACGATGGATCAGCAGCGTTATCGCGAAATCATCATGACTCGCGCGACCGTCAGCGTCGGCGAAGACATCGGTTTCTTGCCCGGAACCGAAGAGGAGAAGATGACGCCATGGATGGGCGCGTTGACCGACAATCTCGAAGTGCTGATGCCGAACACGCAGGACGGCGGCAGCTGGGGCCGCGCTGCGACCAACGACCTGCTCGCCTCGCGGATCAAGATCCGCTCGCTCAACTTCATGCGCGGGCGCACGTTCCTCAGTCGTTGGTTGATTCTCGACGAAGCGCAGAACCTCACGCCGAAACAGATGAAGACGCTGATTACGCGCGCAGGCCCAGGCACCAAAATCATCTGTCTTGGCAACGTCGAACAGATCGATACGCCTTACCTCACCGAAACCACATCGGGCCTGACCTACGCCGTCGATCGTTTCAAGGGTTGGGGGCACAGCGCGCATATCACCTTGAAACGCGGCGAACGTTCGCGCTTGGCGGATTACGCGTCGGAGGTGTTGTGACGTGAGCGCGGCGACACCACCGGGCGCGGGCATCGGCGACATCTCGCTACGCCCATTGACCGATGGTGACGCCGATGCCTTGCATGCGCGGGTCCGTGCCTCGATGGCCACGCTGTCGCATTGGCTGCCTTGGGCCACGCCCGCATACGGACATTCGGATGCGCAGCACTGGATCGCGTATTGCATCGCTGCGCGCGAGGCCGAGCACGAGTACCACTTCGGTATCTTCGATACGGCATCGGGCGATTTGCTCGGCGGCGTCGGTTTGAACCATCGCATTCGCGCCTATCGCACCGCGAATATGGGGTATTGGGTGGCGGACGCGGCCCGTGGGCGCGGGATCGCCGTTGCGGCGGCGCGGCAGGCGGCGCGATTCGGTTTCGACACGCTCGATCTGCAGCGAATCGCGATTCTGATCCAGCCCGAAAACCTCGCCAGTCTGCGTGTCGCGGCGAAACTCGGCGCCGTGCGCGAAGGCGTCGCGCGTCACAGCATCGTGGTCGCTGGCCGCGCGCACGATGCGATCGTGCATTCGTTGTTGCCCGACGATCTATGGCATGGTGATGGTTTAACGCAGGCGGGACACTGAGCACTTATGTCGACGCCTACCCCAGGAAAATCGCCGTTATCGGATTTCGTACCGAAATCGTATTCCACTCTGCGCCATGGGTACGGCTTCGCGGACTTCCGCGCCGACGCGGTCGCCGGGCTGACGGTCGCGATCGTCGCCTTACCGCTGGCGATGGCATTAGCTATCGCCAGCGGCACCACCCCCGAAAAAGGGCTGCACACCGCGATCATCGCCGGCTTTCTGATTTCCTTCCTCGGCGGTTCGAAGGTGCAGATCGGCGGACCGACCGCCGCATTCATTCCGGTCGTCTTCGTCGTGATCGAAAAATTCGGTTACGGCGGCCTGATCTTGTGCACCCTGCTCGCAGGACTGATGCTCATCGCCGCCGGGTTGCTGCGACTGGGCACATTGATGAAATACATGCCGCAGCCGGTCATCACCGGGTTCACTGCGGGTATCGCGGTCAGTATCTTCTCCAGCCAAATCAAAGATGCGTTGGGCTTGAAGATGGGCCAAGTGCCAGCGGAATTCGTTCCGCGCTGGGCCGCCTACGCGCAGCATATCGGCACCGCGCAAGCGGCGACGATCGCGCTCACCGCATTCGGCTTATTGTCGATTCTCGCTTTGCGTCGTTGGCGGCCGACCTGGCCCGGATTCTTGATCGCATTGCTGTGCTGCACTGCGATTTGCACGATTTTCGCGATTCCCGTCGAAACCATCGGCAGCAAATTCGGCGACCTGCCGTCCGCCTTGCCGCAATTCGATTTCCCGCATATTCCGTTCGAGCGTACGCGGGAACTGCTGCCGAGCGCGTTCACCATCGCTTTCCTGGCGGGCGTGGAATCGTTGCTCTCGGCCGTCGTCGCCGACGGCATGACCGGCGGACGACACCGTTCGAACATGGAGCTCATCGCGCAAGGCACAGCCAACGTCGCGTCCGCCTTGTTCGGCGGTTTACCGGCGACCGGCGCCATCGCCCGCACTGCGACGAATATCCGCGCCGGCGGGCGCACACCGGTCTCCGGCATGCTGCATGCGGTGTTATTGCTCGTGTTCATGCTGCTGCTCACACCGCTGATGCGTTACATCCCGCTTGCCGCATTGGCCGCGATCTTGCTCGTCGTGGCTTGGAATATCAGCGAAGCCGAAGCCTTCCGGCACACGCTCTGGGCACCGAAAGGCGACCGCTTGGTGCTGTTGCTCACGTTCTTCCTGACGGTTTTTTTCGATCTGACCTTGGCGATCGAAGTCGGTATCGTCACCGCCGCGTTCGTCTTCATGTTTCGCATGTCCGATGCCGTTCGGATCGAATCGGGCATCGCCGCGGACGACGACGATGCTGGCGCCGACCCGGATCAAAGAATGCGACTGCCTGCGGGCGTCGAAGCCTTCCAAATCAGCGGCCCGCTGTTCTTCGGCGTGGCCAATCGGCTCGACGATTTGCTCGATCAATTCCGCATCCCGCCTAAAGTCTTCATCTTGCGTATGCGTCTGGTGCCGGTCGTCGACGCCAGCGGTATTCATGCGCTGGAAGCCTTGCTGGAACGCTGTCAGCGTCGCGGTATCGTATTGATCCTCTCCGGTTTGCAATCCCAGCCGCGCCATGTCTTCGCGAAAATGCGTGTGCATCCACGTCATGGCATGCTGCATATCGTGCAGGATTTCGACGCGGCGCTCGCGCTCTCGTCGGAACTGATCGCCGGCACCGCAAAAGAGGATTTGTCGTCATGAACCCTTCGCCAGCGCATCCTGTCTCCGTATTGACCATCGCCGGCTCGGACTCCGGCGGCGGCGCGGGTATTCAGGCCGACCTCAAAACCTTCGCCGCGCATCGCGTGCATGGCTTGAGCGCGATCGCCGCCTTGACCGCGCAGCACACGCGCGGAGTGACGGCCGTGCATGTGCCGCCGATCGATTTCTTGCGCGCGCAGATCGATGCCTGTTTCGATGATTTCGATATCCGCGCGATGAAGTTCGGCATGCTCGCGACCCGCGACGTGATCTGGGCGGCGGCCGATACCGTGGTCATGCATCGCGCGACGAAAGTCGTGCTGGACCCGGTGATGATCGCCACCTCCGGCGCGAAGCTGCTGGCCGACGACGCGCTTCACGCGTTACGCGAGCGCTTGCTGCCGCTGTCGGATATCGTGACGCCGAACCTGCCTGAGGCCGAATTCCTGCTCGGCAAGCCCATTCCCGATGTCGAGGCGATGCGTGCCGCCTGCATCGATCTGCTGAATCTCGGTGCGATTTCGGTGCTGCTCAAAGGCGGTCATCTGGCGTCGGGCGATGAGGTCGTCGATCTGTTCGCGATGCGCGACGACGATGGATTGACGATCCGCGAAATCCGTCATCCGCGTTTGCCCGTCGAACGCGCACGGCACCGGCTGCACGCTCGCTGCCGCGATCGCCGCCAATCTCGCGCGCGGACATGCGCTCGCCGATGCCTGCGTCGCCGCCTCGGACTACATCCATCGCGCCTTACTCGGTGGATATCGCCCCGGTCGTAGCGACGTGTTGGTGCTCGATCACTTCGGCGCAGCGCCGTAAGCGGCCACGATCTTAGGCAACGCTGATTAAGTCAGCGTTGCCGCAACACACGGATGTGCTGCCCGCTGAACAAGGCCAGAGCCTGCCCTGGACTTGATCCGGGGATGGACTTGTTCAGCGTTGCCCTAAGTGTTGGATTCGGAATCCGCATCGGCCTCGCTGGTCGATGCCACGCGTGGCCGCATCGTCTGCCAACGCCAAGCGTCGCGACAGATCGCATCCAGATCCAATTCGGCGCGCCATCCGAGCCAGTGCTGCGCCTGCCGCGGATCGATAGAGATCTCGGCGATATCGCCGGTCCGGCGCGCGAGGATGCGATAAGGAATCGTGCGGCCGCTCGCGGCCTCGAACGCTCGCAGTAATCGACCGATACCGACGCTGCGACCGGTACCGAGATTCAATGCGCAATGTCCGCCCTCGGCCTCGCGGGCATCGTCGTTCAATGCATCCAACGCATCCGCATACGCGCGTGCGAGATCCATGACGTGAAGATAATCGCGCGCGCAGGTGCCATCGGCCGTCGACCAGTCGTCGCCGTAAATCGGTACGCATTCGCGCAACCCAGCGGCGACCTGGCAGATCGTTCGTAGCGCATCGCATGCGATACCCTCGCCGGTGTCGCCGATCAGCCCCGATGGATGCGCACCGACCGGATTGAAGTGCCGCAAACTGATCGCGCGCAAACCAGGATCGGCGGCGCAGACATCGCCGATGAGCTGTTCGGCGAGCGCGACCGTACGGGCATAGGGGTCGTCGCACGACAGCGGCGTATCCTCGTCGATCGGCATCGACGCGACATCCCCGTAGATCGCGGCGGACGAGCCATAGACCAATCGACCGATCCCGGCTTCGCGCATCGTCCGCAACAACATGATGGTGCCGGCGATATTGTTATCGAAATACGCCAAGGGCCGCGTACGAGAATCCGCGGCCGATTTCAGTGTGGCCAGATGCACGACCGCATCGTAACGATGATGCGCGAACAAGGCCGAGAGCCCCGCGCCATCGCGCAAGTCGACGCAATGCGCGTCGAGCGAGCGGCCGATCAGGTGCTCCAGACGCTGCAACGCCGCAGGCGTGCTGTTGCTGAAGTTGTCGACGATGGCGACATCGTGACCACGCTCGCACAGCACAGCACAGACATGGCTGCCGATATAGCCCGCACCTCCGCATACCAATATCCGCACGCATGACTCTCCGGTGATTCGATCGCGTCGACTCGTACGCGCTCATCGCGCGTGCGGACGTCCCTTATCGGCTGGCAACGCTACGAACGAGGTATTGCCGCGGCACAGCGACGCGCCGCCCGCGAATCGATCACGCAAGTGATTGATTCGCGTGAACGAGTTCGGGCACATACCGGACTCGCGACCACTGAACATATCCAGGATGGCGATGTTCAGCGCTTCCTTAACGACACCGTCCCTAACGTAGAAATGCGCGCAAACCGGCAAAGTCGATTCAACATGCCGTCGCCGCGACGGAACGACCGGCGCGTTTCGACGGCTAAACCGCCGCCCCGACTGCGGCGCTCCCGAATGTTTCGGAGCCTCGCGGCAGCGGCTGGTAGACTAGGAATCGCCCTTCCTACGACGCCCGCACCGGAACCTCACGATGCCTGCCGCCTTACCCGCCGACTCCGAGATCCGTATCGCCGTCATCGGCTTGGGCTATGTCGGGCTACCGTTGGCAGTCGCGTTCGGCCGGCGCTATCCCACGGTCGGCTTCGATATCGATGCCCTGCGCGTCGAAGAGCTAGGACGCCAGCACGACCGCACGCACGAAATGTCTGAGCACACGTTGCGCGAAGCCGAGCGTCTGACGCTCAGCCACGACCCACAGGCGCTCGCTGGTTGCAACATCTTCATCGTCACCGTCCCGACGCCGATCGACGCCTACAAACGCCCCGATCTCGGCCCGCTCGAAGCCGCGAGCCGTACGGTCGGACAGGCCATCGGCGCGGGCGGTGTGGTGATCTACGAATCCACGGTCTTCCCCGGGGCCACCGAAGACGTATGCGTACCGATCGTCGAGCGCGAATCCGGGCTTCGCTTCAACGAAGATTTCTACGCCGGCTACAGCCCCGAACGCATCAATCCCGGCGATCGACAGCATCGCCTCGAAACCATCATCAAGGTCACGTCCGGCTCGACACCCGCGGCAGCGGATCTCGTCGATGCGCTGTACGCAGGCATCGTGCCCGCCGGCACCCATCGCGCTTCGAGCATTCGCGTCGCCGAAGCGGCGAAAGTCATCGAAAATATCCAACGCGACGTGAATATCGCGCTGATCAACGAATTGGCGCTGATCTTCCATCGCCTCGGCATCGACACGCAGGAAGTTCTCGCCGCTGCGGGTACGAAATGGAATTTCCAACAATTCAAACCGGGTTTGGTCGGTGGTCACTGCATCGGCGTCGATCCGTATTACCTCACGTATAAGGCGCAAGAAATCGGCTATCACCCCGACGTGATTCTCGCCGGCCGCCGCATCAACGACGGCATGGGGCAGCACGTCGCGCAATGCACGATCAAGACCATGACGCAGCGCGGTCTACCGGTCGCGGGCGCGCGGATCTTGGTGCTCGGTTTGGCATTCAAGGAAAACTGTTCCGATCTGCGCAATACCCGTGTCGTCGATATCGTCGAAGAACTGCACAGTTACGGCGTTCGCGTCGACGTGCACGACCCGCGCGTGGATGCGACGCTGGCGCAGACGGAGTACGACATCGCGATGACCGCCGCGCCCGAACCCAACGTCTACGATGCGATCATCCTCGCCGTCGCGCACGATGAATTCGTCGGCCTCGGCGTTGACGGTATCCGCAGTTTCGGTACATCCGGCAGCGTTCTATTCGATGTGAAGGGCGTGCTACCGCGCGAGTCCGTCGACGGCCGCCTTTAACCTCTACGCGACAGATTCGTTCAGGAGTTGCGCATGCGTATCCTCATCACCGGCGCCGCAGGTTTCATCGGTTCCGCCCTCAGCCACCGTTTGCTCGAACGCGGCGACGAAGTGTTGGGCTACGATAATCTCAACGACTACTACGACCCCGCGCTGAAAGACGCGCGGCTGGCGTTATTGACGCCGAAAGCGGGTTTTTCATTCGTGAAGGGTTCGTTGGAAGATCGCGCGGCGCTGGAAGCGGCGTTCGATGCATTCAAACCCGATCGCGTGGTCAATCTCGCCGCGCAAGCCGGCGTGCGTTATTCGCTCGAAAATCCGCACGCCTACATCAACAGCAATATCGTCGGCTTCATGAATATTCTCGAAGCATGTCGTCATCGCAAGATCGAACACTTGGTCTACGCCTCGTCCAGCTCGGTTTACGGCGCGAATCGCAAACTACCGTTCGCGGTGGAAGACAGCGTCGATCACCCGGTCAGCCTCTACGCCGCCACGAAGAAAGCCAACGAGTTGATGGCGCATACCTACAGCCATCTGTATGGCTTGCCGACCACCGGTCTGCGCTTCTTCACCGTCTACGGCCCGTGGGGCCGCCCGGACATGGCGCTGTTCCTGTTCACGCGGAAGATTCTGGCCGGCGAACCGATCGACGTCTTCAATCACGGCAAGCACAGCCGCGATTTCACCTATATCGACGACATCGTCGATGGTGTGATCCGCAGCCTCGATCGTGTTCCAGGCCCCGATCCGAACTACGACCCGTTGCAGCCCTCACCCGCCACGTCGAGCGCACCGTACCGTGTCTACAACATCGGCAATCATCAGCCGGTCGAACTGCTGCGCTATATCGAAGTGATCGAAGACTGCCTCGGCCGAAAAGCCGAGAAGCGCCTACTGCCGATGCAACCGGGCGATGTGCCGGATACGTATGCCGATGTCAGCGCGTTGTATCGGGACACCGGGTACGAGCCGACGACATCGGTAGAAGTAGGAGTGAAGAAATTCGTGGAGTGGTACCGAGCGTTTTACGCAGTTTGATGCACCCCGACATTGGCAGCATGCTTACCGCAATCGCAAATACTCTATCGCGATGCACAGATAGTGTGATTCATGAAACTGCGTTAATAATCTCATAACCGGACCTGCACGACTCAAGGAACGCACTACATGGCTTCTGTATTTCTGAAATCGATACGTATTTTTCCGATTTCTTTGATTGCTACTACCATGCTCATCACCGGTTGCGACATAACGCCATCTGAAATATCAGAGTTATCTGAACCCAAAAAATGGGAAAAAGTCATCGCAGACATCGAACATACGTATTCGATCGAAGATCCGTTGCGACGCTGCATCGAGCACCCATCGCCGCCGCATTTGCAATGGCCTAAGGCTTTGGTCGAAGCCCTTTGCCGCGACGAATTCACCCTGGTCCGTCAATCCGATGCGATCAAACCGATGATCGACAAACGCGACTGGGAAGGGCTGCGTGCGCATTACGACGGCTACCTTACGCGTCATTATGCAAAGCAGGATCCAGAAAGGGCGATTTACCGGGCCATCCCTACATATAGTTGGCGCGATGAAGCAGATATGGCGGGATATACGAAGCGCTGGCTAGATGCGCAACCTCAGGATCCTTACGCGAACACCTTACGATCGAGATACCTGATTTGGCGTGCATGGAAAGTCCGCGGCGACGGCTTCGCCAGTACCGTTTCTCCAGAACAAGATCGCGAATCCACCAAGCTCGCACGGGAAGCCAGCATTCTTCTAACAAGAGCGATCAAACAAGAACCGCGATTGATGCCCGCTTACGAGACCCTCATCGAAGCGTACATGCTGAGTGGAGAACCTGAGTTAATGCGGCGCACGCTGCAAATAGCAGCGAGGCATTCCCCAGACAATTATTATGTCCGTGCCACTGGGGCCTCCTATCTTCGCTTGATTTGGCGAGGCACACCTAAAGAATTAGACGCACTGGCCGACGACGCCAAAGACCATCTCGAAGACAACCCAAGACTCAGCTTACTATTCGCTAACACCAAGTCTCAGCTAGCGTATATACGTAGCAATGGCGAACGGCATGGCCGTGCGCTTACGGCAGCGCGGGATGCGCTTGAGCACGGACCTCATTTTTCATCTCTTAGCCAAGCAGCATTTGATTCCGATAAAGTTGGATATGAAATAGAAGCCATTGTCTATATGTCGCAGCTCATTCGTTTCGAACACGAGCCGAAAGATGCATTAGTCGGTCGTGGATGGAGATGGGAACGGGTCGGATTCTATCCACGCGCACTACGCGATTACCGCGAAGCCTTAAGAATTGCACCAGACGATACCTCTCTCAAGAAACGAATTTCAGAGATCGAGCAAAGAATGAAAACTGCAAGCACGCAACGCTGATCGATTCGAAACCGATCGGTCGATGATTTCGCCGGATTGAAATATTGTCATGGCAATCTTCTAATCATGAAAAGCGCCGAAGGTAAGACAATATCACCGAACGCATTACTCATCGGTCTCAGTACATTACTGATCGCGACAGGATGCATCTCCACTACCGTTCCTCAGGGACCTACTTTGATGTCTTCCACAAAAGCCCTGGTCATCGGCCATCGCGGCGCCAGCGCGTTGCGGCCTGAGCACACCCTTGCGGCCTACGCCAAAGCGATCGAAGACGGCGCCGATTGGATCGAGCCCGATCTGGTCAGTACCAGCGATGGCGTGTTAGTCGCGCGACACGAGAACGAGATTTCCGGTACCACCGATATCGCCGCTCATCCAGAGTTCGTGTCGCGAAAGACCACTAAGGAGATCGATGGCGAGCGCGTGACCGGCTGGTTCACGGAAGATTTCACGTTGGCCGAACTCAAAACCTTGCGCGCACGCGAGCGTTTACCGGAATTGCGTTCCACGGCATACGACGGTCAATTCGAGATCGCGACCTTCGACGAAATCATCGCGCTCGCAGCGGCGGCTTCCGTGGAACACAGGCGATCGATCGGGCTGGCGCCGGAAATCAAGCATCCGACCCATTTCGCGACACTCGGTTTAGCGATGGAAGACCGCGTGCTTGCGACGCTCGCTGCTCACCCGCATACGCGCAGCGCCTCGGTGATGGTTCAGTCTTTCGAGATCGCGAATCTACGCGCTTTACGAGCGGACATCGGGCGCGACACGAATATCAAACTGCTGCAATTGCTCGGCAGACGCAATGAGCGGCCATACGACACCATCGCAGTCGGCGCGCCGATCGATTACGGACGCATGATGGGCGCCGATGGCCTGCGCGAGATCGCGACGTATGCCGATGCCGTCGGCGTCGCGTATCGCGATCTCGATCCGAACGTCGGCAGCGATGGAAGCAGGCGCAGCAGGCTCGTCGACGAAGCGAAGGCTGCAGGCCTGCAAGTCGTCGCTTACACGTTTCGGCCCGAAAATCATTTTCTGGGCGGCGACTATCGCGACGATAGCGGCGACGCGGCGCGACACGAAGCAGGATCGGTCCGCCAAATTCGCGATTACGTCGCGCTCGGCTTAGACGCTTTTTTCACCGACGACCCGGCATTGGGTCGTCGTGCCATGGATGAACGCTGATACGGAATCGACCCGCTGGCCGATAAACCGATAGCAAAGCCGATAGCGAATCGGCAGTCTTTATTTCAAGAGCGAAAGCGGTGCGTCGGACGCACGCACCGCCTCCGACTCACTGCTTCGGATCTGGGCCGTATTGGTTCGGCCCACGCGTGCCTTCGAGGCACATGAAGACCAGAACGATCAGGCCACCGATCGACGGAATCAAATTCAGCAACGCGAGCCAACCGGATTTGTCCTGGTCGTGAAACCGCCGCACTTGGACCGCAAGCGATGGGATCAGACCCAACAACATGATGAGTCCCATCAGACTGAGCCCCAGAGAGGCCATCAAGGGCATGCTATCGCTGTCTCCGCTTGTGACTATGCCGACGATCAGCATCGTGAGCGGCACTAGCATCACGAGCGCATACAACAGCGTGAACATCCAATACTCTTTACGCCTGGACCTGCCTTCGAAATCGAAATACCGCTTCAGCGGCATCAACATCCACTCCATACCCCTACCCCCTCATCATCGAACGAAACGTTATCTTGTCACAGTGGCCGCCAGCATTGAAGCCGCTGATCTTTCATTCCGCGGCCGCATCCAGGGCATCCGCCAAGCGTTCGACCGCGATCACCTCCAAACCTTTGTAAGCGCTGGCGGCTTGCGCGGACTTCGGCGCATTGGCCTTGGGCACGATCGCACGCTTGAAGCCGTGCGTGGCCGCTTCTTTCAAACGTTCTTCGCCGTTGGGCACCGGGCGGATTTCGCCGGACAATCCGACTTCGCCGAACGCGATGGTCTTTTCGGCCAATGGGCGGTCGCGCAGCGACGACAGCACCGCGAGCAATACCGGCAGATCGGCGGCGGTTTCCTGCACGCGAATGCCACCGACCACGTTGACGAATACATCTTGATCGCCGACCACGATACCGCCGTGACGATGCAACACCGCTAACAGCATCGCGAGCCGATTCTGTTCGAGGCCCACCGCGACGCGCCTTGGATTCGACAATGGCGAAGCGTCCACCAGCGCCTGCACCTCCACCAAGAGCGGCCGCGTACCCTCGCGCGTGACCATCACGCAACTGCCCGGTTGCTGGGCGCTGCCGCCGGACAGAAAAATCGCCGATGGATTGGGCACTTCGCGCAAGCCCTTATCGCCCATCGCGAACACGCCCAGTTCGTTCACGGCGCCGAACCGATTCTTGAACGCGCGCAGGATGCGGAAGCGACTGCCGCTGTCGCCCTCGAAATACAGCACCGCATCGACCATGTGCTCGAGTACGCGCGGGCCGGCGATGCCGCCTTCTTTGGTCACATGGCCGACGAGAAAAATCGCAGTGCCGGTTTCTTTCGCGTAACGCACGAGGCGCGCAGCGCTCTCGCGCACTTGGCTGACCGAACCTGGCGCGGCAGTCAAAGACTCCGTCCACAAAGTCTGCACCGAATCGGCGACGATCATCCGCGGCTGTGCGACGACCGCTTGTTCGAGAATACGCTCGACGCAGGTCTCGGCGAGCGCGGACAAGCCATCCAGCGGCAAGTCCAAACGTCCGGCGCGACCGGCGACTTGCGCCAAGGATTCTTCGCCGGTGACATAAAGCCCAGGCAATCGGCCGGCCATCTTCGCCAAGGCCTGCAACAACAGCGTCGATTTGCCGATACCCGGATCGCCGCCGACCAAGACCACGGCACCCTCGACCAAACCGCCGCCGAGCACGCGATCGAATTCGCCGATACCGGTGCTGGTGCGCGCGTCTTCGCGATGCTGCACGTCTTTCAGTGCCGTGACTTTGGGCGGGTCGACCTTCCCTGCCCAGCCGCCACGGCGTGCGGCTGGCGCGCTCGTATCGGCGTCAGGGCCGAGCGCGATCTGGCTGAGGCTGTTCCAAGCCTCGCACTCGCCGCACTGCCCTTGCCATTTGCTGAATTCGGCGCCGCATTCGCCGCACACATAAGCGGTGCGGGTCTTGGATGAGGCTTTGTTGGCAGATTTGCTCATGAACCTGGGCGGCAGCGGGACCAGCCGCTACTTTAACCGGGCCGGTCGCAGCAAGTGAGACTCAGAGACGCGAACCCTGCCCTCGACACGGACTCCCGATGCGCCCAAAGCGCATCAGGGCGTCCTCGCATGCATACGACGATGACCGCCGTTCGTCTAAGTGATCTCTGAAACCGATAGCGGTCGCACGAAGGCAATAATTTGGAGTTCACATCACATAGCGACCGCCAGCGCGTAGATCTCGGTCAGTGCGTGCGCGTTATCGCGTCTCTGTCGATATTCACGATTCTGTTTTTGAACCGATACGGCTCAGCAGCGTTATTAATTCGATAAGATGAATATTCCGATGAACATCATGTCTCATGATTTAGGCAGACAAGCGCGCGTTTACAGTGCGGCGCATAAACGAATTGATGACATGGATCACATGCTCGCATCGCTTTACGATTATTTAATTGACACTCCTAGGGCGCGCGTGCAGTATCGGATGCGGCCTAACGCAGTAACGAACGACACTCGCAAAACGCGCTGAATGCAGTCGTTTTTTTGCGACACTCTGCGGCCATCCGCGTATATCGCGCGCAACAGCTTAGGCCGACAACGTGCATTACGCACACCGTTCATCGCGACATTAGGATATTCCCCCGGTCGCGATGCTACGGAACCACGTAGATCTTAATGGAGGAAGACATGCGTAACGTTTCAGTCAATCACCCGCCGTCAAAGCGCAGAATCTCGTTCCGCGCCGCTGTCGCGCTCGTCGCGTTCGCCGCCTGCTTCGCGCAAGCCCCTGCAATGGCCCAAAAATCCGACGCAGGCGTCGGCAAGGGCAATTGGATGCGCGAGTACGTCAGGCTCCGCGTCGCCGAACGTACGTTGGCCGCGATGCCCGACTTGACCGCAGCCGAACTCGATCAAATCGTCACGCCGATGATCGTGGGCGGCTCGGTCGCTGGCGCCGCGGATAATCCGTTCCAAGTCGCCCTGCTCACCAAGAGCGTCGCGAATAATTTCAATGCGCAGTTCTGCGGCGGTACGCTGTATAAAGCCAACTACGTCGTCACCGCAGCGCATTGCAGCGACTTCGTCACCGCAGGCCAAGTGCAAGTGCTGACAGGCACGCGCAATCTGGATGGCACCGGCGTGCGCCGCGATGTGCTCAGCATCTCGATCCATCCGAGTTGGAATCCGAACACCTTCAATAACGATGTCGCGGTGTGGCGGCTCTCCACCTCGGCCACCGGAATTCCGCTGGCCTCGCTCGCGGCTGCGGATCCTGCTGTCGGTACAAGCCTGCTCGCCACCGGTTGGGGCGCATTGTCGGAAGGCGGTAGCTTCCCGACCAGTCTGCGCAAAGTCTCGTTACCACTCGTGAGCCGTACGAATTGCAACGACGCAAATTCCTATAACGGTCAAATCACCACAAGCATGATCTGCGCCGGGCGCGATAGCGGCGGTATCGATACGTGTCAGGGCGATTCGGGCGGTCCGCTGACTCAGGGCTCGGTGCTGACCGGTATCGTCAGTTGGGGCAACGGTTGCGCACGTCCGAATTTCTTCGGCGTGTATACCCGCGTCTCGCGGTCCACGATCCGTAACTTCATCACCGGTATCGCTGGGTTCTAGTCGTGGCTGAGTCATCGCGCAACGAACGCCGCCGACCGGGCTCCGTAGCCTGAGTCGGAAACGACTCTGCCCGGGGATTCGCAAGGACGCGAAGCGACGGTATGTTCGAGAAGGGTCTCGTTTTTCGAGACCCTTCTTTTCGTTTCATCGATGATGCGTGCGTCGTCGAAGGGGAATATGCGATAGCAACGGGAAATCAGGTACATACCACGAGCGATTTTCAATTCGCCGCTCGGACGTACATCGCATTCGTGCCTCGCAACGCCAGGAACAACATCGGCAAACTGAGCATCGCGATCGATGCGCACGGCCAACGCAGGAGCGATGCCATCTCTGCGTGTCCCGGCCATTCGACGATCAACGTCGGCCAGAACGCGAGCCATAACAATCTGGGTATTTCAAAGGCTAACGCCCAAGCTCGGCCTTCCAGCAGCCGTCCCAGCGACGCCAAGCCAAGCAGCAGAAACGAGGCATACGCCACAACCTGCGCAGCGTTCAAAGACGCCGCTGCGGATAGGAAGCGTACGCTCAGCCCCAACAGCAACACAAAATGCAACAGGCAATACGCGCGCATCAACCACGACAACGGTGGATCGAACTCGGCGCGGCACAGATCGAATGCAGGCTTGGGGAATCGTTCGGCCACATCATCGGGCCGCCAACCCGGCGGCGCGAAAAAGAGACGCAACTTGTCGCGCCATCGTCGCGCATGCCAGGCGTCCTTCACCATCGCCCAGTAAACCTCGACATTGGCCCACAACGGGTCCCAACTTCGCAATGCGATACGGGTGCCGTACACCGGCGACTCGTCGTCGGCTTCTTCGACGAACGTGCCGAACCACCGGTCCCAGAGAATGAATATGCCGCCGTAATTCTTATTGAGGTAACGGTCGTTCACCGCATGATGCACGCGATGGTTCGAGGGCGATGCGAAGACACGATCGAACCAACCGAGTTTCGGTACGAGTTCCGTGTGTATCCAATACTGATAGATCAGGTCGATCACCGCCACCACCGCAAACACCTCCACCGGCACGCCCAACAGCGCCAGCGGCAGATAGAAGATCCAACCCAGCAGCGCTCCACTACTGGTCTGGCGTAACGCCGTGCTGAGGTTGTAGCGCTCGCTCTGATGGTGAACCGCATGCGCAGCCCACAGGATGCCGACATCGTGCCCGCAGCGATGCAACCAGTAGTAACAGAAGTCGTACAGGATCAGAGCGCCGACCCACACCCACGGGCTATCGGCGGGCAGCGCGAACAGTGCCGCTCGTTCCACCGTCCAAGCGTACAGACCGATGGTCAGAACCTTGGAAAAGACACCGACGATCTGCGACAACACACCAAGACCGATGCTATTGATCGCATCGTTGAGCCGATACACACGCCGACGCATCGCCCAGGACGCGACCAACTCCACCGCCATCAACGCGAAGAAGCCCGGGATGGCGTACATCATGATGGTGTCGGCTTTCGGCATGTTCAGCTCCTGTGTACCGATCGCGCGATGCACCATTGCGCGATCCAATAACTCCCGAGAATCGACGGCGCCGCCAGTGGAATACCGCCGCCGAACTTGTCCCAAGCCAGCAGGCTATCGCTCAGTACGAAACACAATGCACCGACGGCCGCGAAACGCACGCTGCGTGGCGTCGCCTGCGCCAGCGGAAGCGTCCATGCGCGCGCCAGTGCGAACGCTGCCATCGACGACAACACCACGACATACGCGAGCACTGCACCTTTCAACTCGTCGCCGATCCGGGGCAATAACCCTGTCAGATTCGCAGCCGCTACCGCGATCAACAGCACGAACGCCATAACCAGCGCTTTCGTCGACGACCCAGGCGCGAACGCGACGATATAACAAAGATGCGCGAGTAAAAATGCGATCAATCCAGGCACAAACAAATCGCCGGGCAACATGAGCAGCACATCGCCGATCAGCGACAGCACCATGCCAGCCAGCACCGCTCGTTTGTATCGAGATCCCATCGCAGGATCGGCGGAAGCGGCCAACCACAACATCAAACCCGTCGTCAGCGGCTTACCGAGATAATGCAACCAGAGTCCGGCATCGCCGAGCCACGCACCGACGATCGCAGCGACTGCAGACAGCAGGATCGCGATGGACAAGATTAGATTGGGCATGCTTGGCTTCCGGTGTGCGTCGTACGATAGCGTATGCCAAGTCGAATCGAGCAGAACGGCTACAGCGACCGGTGAAAACAGTGCCATGGCGCACGCTTCTCGAGCGGGCATTCGCCGCTACGACGATCGATGCGGCCCGAGTCTGATCGAGACGGCATGTTCGAGAATAGTCTCGCTTTGCGCGGCTCTATCCGTTGACGCATCGGCACTGCATGCGCGCGCCCCGTCGCACGCGCCTCATCGACGCCAACCGATCTCCAACGCTGTGCGTTCGCCGACGACCGTTTGCTGCAAGCTTTCGGGAATCTCGGCGGCCGATTCGGAAAGCGGTATGCGGCCGCCCATAATTTCCGCCGCCGTTTGCGGATAGCGCGGCAGTTGCGCGGGAGCGGCGAATCCGTCCGGGTAAAGGGGCTGATTATTCGTCGGGTCGTATTTATCGCGGGCACCGATCGTGTGCAGCACTTCGTGCGCGATCACGACACTGTTCTGCCCCGCCATCTCCGGCGCGGCGAAGGCGTTGACCACGCCGATCAAACCTTTCTCCAGACCGATGGAATGCGCCAAGCGCGGGTGCGCCGCAGGATCGTGGAAGACGACGAACACCCGGATTTGTGCCGGCATGCCGTCGGTGTCGCCATGCTTCCACGCCCAGTAGCGCAAACGAAGACTCCATGCGACGACACTGAGCACGTTCCCGCTTTGCGGCGGTGCTGGCGGCGTGGATTTGACTTCCGGCGCCAACGCGACCCGCAGAGGCGGCTGGTCGTACTTCAACGTCACACCGTAGCGTTTCGCTTCTGTCGCGAAGAAATCGTCCACGCCTCGAAAACTCTCTGCGCTCAATCCCGCGATGTAACGCGAAGAGACATCGCTACCGTCGCCGTTGATGGGAAAGACCACCGCATGCAGCGGATGTTCCCACGCGACCGCCTGCGATTGGCTGCGCCAGGTGTTCATGCCGACGATGAACAGCACGAACAGGAGAACGGCGATTCGGATTTTTTTGAACATCGGTGATTGGTTCCGATGGGGAGGGCTGCATTACGGGGTCAGTACCCGCGTCGATAGCGCTAACGCGTCGCCTTAGTATGCGCGATCGTTGGTCGATCGTCGGCGCACTCTACTCTCCAAAAAAGCAAAAGCCCCGAGATTCGGGGCTATCGCTCGTGACGGCTCGTTGGCGTCGAAACGGGCATCGGTGACTCGGTGCTGTCGCTCGCGATCACTCGTTTATCCGCTGCTCCCTGCCCCTAAAAAAGCAAAAACCCCAAGTTTTGGGGCTATCGCTCGTGACGACTCGTTGGAATCGAAACAAGCATTGGTAACTCGGTGCTGTCGATCGCGATCGCTCGTTTATCCGCTGCTCCCTACCCCTAAAAAGCAAAAACCCCAAGTTTTGGGGCTATCGCTCGTGACGACTCGTTGGAGTCGAAACAAGCATCGGTAACTCGGTGCTGTCGCTCGCGATTACTCGTTTATCGACTGCTCCCTGCCCCTAAAAAGCAAAAGCCCCAAGTTTTGGGGCTATCGCTCGTGACGACTCGTTGGAGTCTGTCGTTGCCATTTTTAACCGAGGCGTGGTGCCGGAAATAGGAATCGAACCTACGACCTCATCATTACGAATGACGCGCTCTACCAACTGAGCTATTCCGGCATTTGGTACTTTCGCCGGGTCGGATGGCCGGGCGAGTGGTGGATTCTAGATTTCGCGAGGTTATTGGTCAATCTCGGCGATCGATCGGCCGTCGATACCGGACTTCAATCGACCAATTGCACGCGCAATTCTTTGGGCAGGGCGAAGACCATGTCCTCGGGTTCGCCGACCAATTCGCGCAATCCGTCGGCGCCGAGTTCGCGCAGGCGGGCGATCACGCCCTGAACCAAGACGTCCGGGGCGGAGGCGCCGGCGGTGACGCCGATGTGGCGCCGGCCTTCGATCCAGCGCGGGTCGATCTCCTCCGCGCCGTCGATCAGGTAGGCCTCGACGCCCTCGCGCTCGGCCAATTCGCGCAGGCGGTTGGAGTTGGAGCTGTTCGGTGAACCGACCACGAGCACCAAATCGGCCTGCTCGGTCAGCTCGCGCACGGCATCTTGGCGGTTCTGAGTGGCATAACAGATGTCGTCGTGCCGCGGGCCTTGGATCGCCGGGTATTTGGCTTTGAGGGCTTCGATCACGTCGCGGGTATCGTCCACCGAGAGCGTGGTCTGGGTGGTATAGGCGAAATTCTCGGGCTGGCCGACCACGAGTTTTGCCACATCGTCGAGGTCTTCGACCAGATAGATCGTGCCGAGACCGGCTTCGGCCAGCCACTGGCCCATCGTGCCTTCAACCTCGGGATGACCGGCATGGCCGATCAGCACCACGTCGCGCCCGGCGCGGCAGTGCCGCGTCACTTCCAGATGCACCTTCGTCACCAGCGGACAGGTCGCGTCGAAAATCTTGAGGCCGCGGGTAGCGGCTTCGCTGCGCACTGCCTGGGAGACGCCATGGGCGCTGAAAATGACCGTCGCGCCATCGGGCACTTCATCGAGTTCTTCGACGAACACCGCGCCGCGCTGGCGCAAGTCTTCGACCACGAAGCGGTTATGAACGACTTCGTGACGTACGTAAATCGGGGCGCCGAGAGTTTCGATCGCACGTTTGACGATCTCGATCGCGCGGTCGACGCCAGCGCAGAAGCCTCGGGGATTGGCGAGGATGATTTCCATGGCGGGATTATCCACTCATTCGCCTGGTTTCGATTCGTTCGGTCTTGATTCGTCCGGTTTCGGCGGTTCGGCGCCTTTGCGACGACCATCGAACAGGCCGAACACGATCAATCCGATCGCACCGCCGACCACCGCCGAATCGGCGATGTTGAATGCAGGCCAATAGTGGTCCTGCCAATACCATTGGATGAAATCGATGACGTGGCCATGCTGCACGCGGTCGATCACGATTGCCCAGCGCACCGCCGATCACCAACGAGAACGGCAAGGCGTTGCGCCAGTCGGCGCGCGCGGTGCGACTGAGCCAATAGGCCAACACCGAACAGATCGCGACCGCGAGCCCCATGAACACGTATTTCTGCCAACCGCCCGCATCGGCGAGAAAACTGAACGCCGCGCCGGTGTTATAGGTGCGGTACCAGTTCCAAAAGCCGTCGATGACCGGCACGGCTTCGTACTCCGGCAGTGCGGCGAGCACCCAGGCTTTGCTCCACTGATCGAGAGCGATCACGACCGCCGAGAGTGCGAGCCAGAGCAATGCATTGGGTTTGGGGGCTTGGGTCATACGAATCCATGGCTCGGTAGCGCGAGCTTCAGCCCGCTGGTTGTTGATCGGCACAGCAGCGGGCTGAAGCCCGCTCTATCCTCAGAACGCCCAACGAATGGACCTGTCATCCCGAGCGCAGCGAGGGGCCTGCTTTTCGGCTTTGTCATCGACACGACAAGCAGGTCCCTCGCTGCACTCGGGATGACATTTTTCTTAGACGCCCTCAGAACCATTGTCGATCTTCGCCCGGGCCTTCGACATTGCTGACGCAGCGGCCGCAGATTTCGGGGTGATCGGCATGCGCGCCGACATCGGCACGATGGTGCCAGCAGCGGATGCATTTGGGCTTGGTGCTGACCGTCGCGACCGTCGCGATTTCCTCGCTCTCGCCCTGCTCCACCGTCACGTCGCCACTGATGAACAGGAAACGTAGTTCGTCGGCAAGCGGCGCAAGCCAAGCGAAGTCGTCGGCACCGCAACGAATCGCGATTTCCGCATCCAATGCCGCACCGATCTCGCCGCTGGCGCGCATCGGTTCCAGCACCTTCGCGACTTGTTCTCGCAGCGTCAGCAAACGCTCGAATCGTTCCGCATCCAACCCCACGCTCCCGGGCATCGTATCCGCAGGCATCGGCGCTAATCCTTCATACCACGTCGCGAACAACACATTCGCTTCGCGCGGGCCCTTATCGGTATTCGTCGGCAAGTGCTGCCACAGCTCGTCGGCTGTGAAACTCAGGATCGGCGCGATCCAGCGCGCGAACGCTTCGGTGATCCGGTACATCGCACTCTGCGCGCTGCGGCGGCCGCGCGAATCCTCGCGCATCGTGTACACGCGATCCTTGGTCACGTCGAGATACAGCGAACCCAGATCGACGCTGCAGAAGTTCACGACGGCCTGCACCACTTCGGCGAAATCGTAGCGGCGATAAGCATTGGCGATCTCGTGCTGCAGCGCATCGGCGCGATGCACGATCCAACGGTCCAGCGCCAGCATGTCCTCGTGCGCGAGGAGATGTTGGGCGGGATCGAACCCATGCAGATTGCCGAGCAGAAAACGTGCGGTATTGCGAATGCGGCGATACACATCGCCACTTCGCTTGAGAATGGTGTCGGAGACCGACATCTCGTTACGGTAGTCTGCCGACGCCACCCACAAACGCAGCACGTCCGCGCCCATCTGATCGATGACCTTCTGCGGTTCGACCGTATTACCGATGGATTTGGACATTTTCTTGCCGTGCTCGTCCACCGTAAAACCGTGAGTCAGCACTTGGCGATACGGCGCATGGCCGTCCATCGCGATGCCCGTGAGCAATGCGCTATGGAACCAGCCGCGATGTTGGTCCGAACCTTCCAAATACATATCGGCCGGCTTACGCAGGCCATCCTGCGGCCGCTGCGCGAGCACGCACTCGTGACTGACGCCGGAGTCGAACCACACGTCGAGGATATCCTTGACCTTGTCGTAATCCTTCGCTTCTTCGCCGAGCAATTCCGCCGCATCGAGCGCGTACCACGCATCGGCGCCTTCGCGTTCGACGCGTTCGGCGACTTGGCGCATCAATACGGGCGAATTCGGATGCGGTTCGCCGGTTTCGCGGTGGATGAACAACGCGATCGGTACGCCCCAAGTGCGTTGACGCGAGATCGTCCAATCGGGGCGATTCTCGATCATGCCGGTGATGCGCGCTTGACCCCAATCGGGGAACCATTCGACCTGCTTGATCGCATCCATCGCATCGGCGCGCAAGTTCGCTTGATCCATCGAGATGAACCACTGCGGCGTGGCCCGGAACGCCACCGGCGATTTGTGCCGCCAGCAATGCGGATAGCTATGCGTGAGCGGGAAATACGCGAGTAGCGCACCGATGCTACGCAGTGCATCGACGATGACGCGATTCGCTTTCCAGATGTACAGGCCTGCCATGGCGATATCGCCATCCGCCGTGCGGAACGGCGGCGTCGAAGGCAAGTAGACGCCCTTGCCATCGATCGGATTCAATTGCGCTGCGGTGTATTTCGCAACGAGGCCGTATTTCAGACCGACCGCGAAATCTTCCTGACCATGACCAGGCGCGGTATGCACGGCGCCGGTACCGTCTTCGGCACTGACGTGATCGCCCAGGATCAGCGGAATATCGCGTTCGTCGTAGAAAGGATGCGCGAGCACGATGCCTTCCAACGCAGCGCCTTGCGCACGACCGAGCACTTGGATGTCTTCGACGCCATAACGCTTCAGCGCTTTTTCGACCAAGGCTTCTGCGAGTACCAACAAACGACGTTTACCATCGTGCGCAGGGCCTTCGACCAAGGCGTATTCGAGTTCCGGGCCGAGCGTCACCGCCAGCGATGCCGGCAGCGTCCATGGCGTAGTCGTCCAGATCGGCACTGCAACACTCGCGTCGTCGTCGAGAACGACGCCGAACTTTGCCGCCAGCGCATGCGGATCACGCGCGACATAAGCCACATCGACCGCTGGCGATTCTTTATCGGCGTATTCGATTTCGGCTTCCGCCAGCGCCGAGCCGCAATCGAAGCACCAATGCACCGGCTTCACGCCGCGCGCGAGATGGCCGCGTTCGACGATCTTCGCCAACGACCGCAGCATGTCCGCTTCGTAACGGAAATCCATGGTGCGATACGGGTTGTCCCAATCGCCGAGCACACCCAGTCGCTTGAAATCATTGCGCTGCAGATCGATCTGCTGCGTCGCGTACTCGCGACAGCGCTTGCGGAACTCGGCGGCGTCGATTTTGTCGCCGACCTTGCCGAATTTCTTTTCGACCTGCAGTTCGATCGGCAGGCCATGGCAATCCCAACCCGGCACATAGGGCGCATCGAAACCGGCCATCAATTTCGATTTCACCACCACATCTTTCAGGATCTTGTTGACCGCATGACCGATGTGGATCGCACCGTTAGCGTACGGCGGGCCGTCGTGCAGCACGAACAGCGGCCGACCTTTCGAGTGCGCGCGCACTTGCGCGTACAGATCGCTCTGCTGCCAGCGCGCGAGCGTTTGCGGCTCGCGCTTGGGTAGGTCGCCGCGCATCGGAAACTCCGTTGCCGGCAACTGAATCGTCGCCTTGTAGCGCTGGTTCTCTAGCGGCCTGTCGTGCTTCTTGTCGGATTGCTTGTCTTGATCGCTCACGCGCTGACTCGTTCTGTCGTTTGCATCAGTATCCGCCTTGCCTGTTCGGCATCGCGGTCCATTTGTGCGACCAGCGTCGGCAGGTCGGGGAATTTCTCTTCGTCGCGCAATTTAGCGACGAATTCGACTTCGATATGTTGGCCGTAAAGATCGCCATCGAAATCGAATAAATGCGCTTCGAGCAACGGCTCCTTGCCGCCCACCGTCGGGCGCGTACCGAAACTCGACACCGATGCCCGGCGTTCGCCACCGACGCCATGCACCCATGTCGCATAGATACCGCGCAGCGCCGGCACTTTGCCGGCGAAACGCAGGTTCGCCGTCGGATAACCGAGCGTGCGCCCGAGTTGCTGCCCGCGCACGACGCGACCACGAATCGCGTATGGCTTACCGAGCAAGCGCGCAGCGCTGCGGAAATCGCCAGCCTGCAGCGCGGTGCGGATACGCGTACTGGAAACGCGCGCACCATCGATTTCGACCGGCACGATGGTGTCGGCGGAAAATCCGGCATCGGCGCCCATGCGCTGCAATAACGCCAAATTCCCGGCGCGGCCATGACCGAAACGGAAATCCGGCCCGACCCACACTTCGCGCACGCCCAGCCGGCCGATCAGCATACGTTCCACGAACGCCTCGGCGCTCACCGCTGCGAGCGCCGCGTTGAAACGCAGCAAGCCGACGCGATCGATACCGAGCGATTGGAATTCGCGAATCCGCATCGCCGGCAACTGCAACCGTGCGGGCGCCGCTGGACCGCCGAAGAATTCGCGCGGCAACGGTTCGAAGCTCAGCGCCACCGCAGGCACACCGAGCGCACGCGCGCGTTCGACCGCGTGCCGCACCAGCGCGCGATGGCCCAAGTGCAGGCCATCGAAGGCGCCGATGCAGACCACGCTGCCGTTCGGACACAGCGGCCTGCCGTCGAGGTCGCGGAAGAGTTCGGTCATGTCGGTTGGGGGCGCCCAGCGCAGGAGCGAGACGCGTAAAGTTCAGACGATTCCGCAGTATAACGATCCGCGGGCGATGAGTCCGAACCGCGCATCTCAGTGACGTAAGTGCCGCGGCCGCAACCCCATCGCGACCAGTGCGATGCCGTAAGCCGCAGCACCGGCGGCGACCACCGCCAGTAACAAGCCCGCTCGCCACCAGGGGTCGTCGATCGCGGTCCAATCGCCGATTCGAGCGTTCAACGCCAAGACCGCGGCGCCCATCACCACGCAGCCGATCGCGATCCGGAGCAGATGCCGCCCCCAGCCCGGTTGCGGCTTGAGCAAGCCATCGCGCCGCAGATAGCGCCAAAGCAGCCAAGCATTGAAGATGCCCGCCAGACCGGTCGCCAACGCGATGCCGCCGTGCGCGCCTTCCACCTGGTAATGCCAGAGCGGCCAGGTGAAGGCGATCGTCATCAGCACATTGGCGATCACGGTGAAAATCGCCGCACGCATCGGCGTTTTGGTGTCCTGTCGCGCATAGAACGCCGGGGACAGCACTTTGCTCAACATGAACGCCGGAACGCCGATACTCATCGCACTGAGGCTGATAGCCGCCATCCGCGTGTCGTCGGCAGTGAATTTCCCGCCCTGGTAGACCACTGCCGTCAACGGTTCGGCCAGCAGCAGCAGACCGACTCCTGCCGGCACGCCGACCAACAAGGCCAGACGCAATCCCCAGTCGAGCGCGACCGAATAACCCTCGGTGTCGGTCGCGGTATGGCGGCGAGACAAGTGCGGCAGGATCACGGTACCGATCGCCACGCCGAACAGTCCCAACGGAAACTCGATCAAACGATCCGACAGATACAGCCACGTCTGGCTGCCCGTGACCAAGAGCGACGCGAAGATCGTGCCCACCAGCAAGTTCAATTGGGCGACGGAAGACGAGAACAGTGTCGGCACCATCAATTTCGCCACCCGACGGACGTCGGGATGGCGGAACCCGGGTTTCAACGTAGGCCGCAGTCCCAGTCGACCAAGCGCCGGCCATAGGACGAGCAGTTGCAGAATGCCGGCGATCAACACGCCCCAGGCCAGCGCTTTCGCAGGTTCGGCGAACTTCGGCGCCAGCCACACCATCGCCGCGATCATCACGAGGTTGTGCAGCACCGGCGTCACCGCCGGCAACGCGAACTTACCGAAGCTGTTCAGTACCGATGCGACCAGAGCCATCATCGAGATGAACAATAAATACGGAAACGTGATGCGCAACATCTCGGAGATCAGTCGGAATTTCTCCGGTTCATCCACCGACCCAGGCGCGAATATGCCGGCGATCAGCGGCGCGGCCAGCATGCCGATGCCCGAGACCAACAACACGACTACGAACAGCGCACCGGCCATCCGGTCGACGAACTCCTTCAACTCGGCCGGGGTACCGCGCTCGCGGATCTCGTTGAGTACGGGCACGAAGGCCATTTGCATCGAGCCTTCGGCGAAGATGCGCCGCAGGTAATTCGGAATGCGATAGGCGATGACGAAAGCGTCCATCGCCGCCGAGCTGCCGAAGTAGCGCGATTGCAGCGCATCGCGGGCGAAACCTGCGATCCGCGACAGCAAGGTCATCGCGCTGAAGATGGAGGTCGAGCGCAACAACCCGCCGCGGCGAGGCGGTTTGACCGTCGCCTCGCCCGACTTGGGCGCGCTGGTGGTCGCCGCGGCCTCCGGGGCCTCGGCATCCGCTGGCGCTGGCGCTGCGGAAGGAGCGTCCTGTTGCGCACGCTTTGGGCTCGGCGATACCGCGCCCTCAGCGGCATCGCGCGGCGGTGATGTAGGCTCGTTCGGGTCGATTCCGCTCATTGGCGCTTTCCTAAGCCGTCGGGAGTGCGGGCCCAGTTGACGCAAACCCATGAATCGCCCATACTTTTCGGTCTAACTGTCCGCATAGCGGCGGTCTGTTCCCTTCTTTTTTCATCACCCAACGGGATTCGCACGCGTTCGAAAGCCTCGGCTTTCAGTGATCGACGGTCGAATTCACAGCATCTCAGGATTCCATCGTGGCCAACATCAAGTCCGCCAAGAAACGCGCCAAGCAGACCGTCGTGCGCAATGCCCGTAACACCGCTCAGCGCTCCATGCTGCGCACCGCCGTCAAGAAAGTGCTCAAAGCGCTCGACGCCAACGACGCCGCCGGCGCCGAAGCCGCCTTCGCCGTCGCCCAGCCGATTCTCGACCGCTTCAGCGCCCGCGGCCTGATCCACAAGAACAAGGCCGCTCGTCATAAGAGCCGCCTGACCGCGCGCATCAAGGCCCTCAAAGCCGCTTGATTCGATAGCGGTTGCGCGCGCAGACAAAAACCCGGCTTCGGCCGGGTTTTTCGTTGTTCGATCTATTCCGCAAAAACGACCGACGCCACCGCGATCCGTGCTTGGCGCGGCGCGATGGTCGGCAGCACCACCATCCGCAACCGCGACGATCGGCACGTCGGCATGCCGTTCTTCGGCACGTTGCGCTTCAACCCGCATCGCTCGCCTTAGTCGCAGTCTCGGCCTGCGCCGCGGCTTCGGCATCGGCTTCGAGTTGTTCCTCGCGCAAACGATCGAAGAAACGTTGAATCTCCAGCATGATCGGCCAAGTCCCTTCGCGCGAAATCGCCGACACCATGTACCAGGGCTGGGTCCAGCCGAGCTCGGCGACGATCGCCTCCGCGCGTTCGCGGGCTTCGTCCTCGAACATCAGATCGGCTTTGTTCAATACCAGCCAGCGCGGCTTTTCGAGCATGCCGGGATCGTATTTCCGTAATTCATGTTCGATCGCGCGAACCTGCTCGACCGGCGATGCCTGCACGCCGCCGGCTTCCATACCCTCGTCGTAGGCCATCGGCGCCATATCGACGAGATGCAGCAGCAACCGTGTGCGTTGTACATGCTTGAGGAACAGGCTGCCGAGGCCGGCGCCGTCGGCGGCGCCTTCGATCAACCCCGGAATATC
This sequence comes from uncultured Gammaproteobacteria bacterium, assembly GCA_963783035.1. Taxonomy (GTDB): domain Bacteria; phylum Pseudomonadota; class Gammaproteobacteria; order Xanthomonadales; family Xanthomonadaceae; genus Lysobacter_I. The sequence goes on along the minus strand of CAWAMC010000003.1, from coordinate 180,722 downwards.
GGCGATCACGAAGCTGCGGTACTGCTCGACGCTGACCACCCCGAGATTCGGGTAAAGCGTGGTGAACGGATAATCCGCCACCTTCGGCGTCGCCGCCGACACCGCGCGGATAAAGGTACTTTTGCCTGCGTTCGGGAAGCCCAAGAGTCCGACATCGGCTAGCAGCTTCAATTCGAGCTTCAGCGTGCGCTCTTCGCCCGGTAGCCCCGGCAGCGCCTTGCGTGGCGAGCGGTTGACCGAACTTTTGAAATGCATATTGCCCAGGCCGCCTTTGCCGCCTTTGGCGACCAACAGGCGCTGGCCATGACGGGTCAGGTCGCCGATGACCTCGTCGGTATCGACATTGATGATCATGGTGCCGACCGGCACGGTGATGGTCAGGTCTTCGCCGCCTTTGCCGTAGCGCTGGCTGCCCATGCCATTCTCGCCCCGCTCCGCGCGGAACATACGCTGATGGCGGAAATCGACCAGCGTATTGAGGTTTTCGTCGGCCTGGACGTAAACGCTACCGCCGTCGCCGCCGTCGCCGCCATCGGGCCCGCCGAGCGGAATGAATTTTTCGCGCCGGAACCCGACGCAGCCGTTGCCGCCGTTTCCGGCGAACACGTTGATTTCGGCTTCGTCGACGAGTTTCATGTGGCCTGCATCCGGGGAAAAGTCATTTTGGCAGTGTTCGGTGAAGTGCGCGAGAAGCGGCGCGTTTCTCGGTTCCCGCAAACGAAAAGCCCCGCCGAAGCGGGGCCTCTCGCGGAAGCGGCATCGATCAGACGACGCTGACCGTGCGACGCTTTTTCAGGCCTTTGACCGAGAAATCGACCTTGCCATCGACCAGCGCGAACAAGGTGTGATCGCGACCGAGACCGACGCCCGGACCCGGATGGAACTGGGTACCGCGCTGACGGACGATGATGTTGCCGGCTTCGACGACTTGGCCGCCGAACAGCTTCACGCCGAGGTATTTCGGGTTGGAGTCGCGGCCGTTGCGCGAAGAACCTACGCCCTTTTTATGTGCCATGGCGGCTTCTCCTTACTTGTTGCCACCGGCGATGCCGGTGATCTGGATTTCGGTGTAATGCTGCCGATGGCCCATCTGCTTACGATGGTGCTTACGGCGACGGAATTTGACGATGCGGATTTTGTCGGCGCGGCCGTGGCCGAGCACCTTGGCGGTGACGCTGGCGCCCTTGAGTGCGTCGCCGAGGGTCACGCCCTCGCCGTCGCCCAGCATCAGGACGTTGTCGAACTTGATCTCGCTGCCGGCTTCGGCTTCGAGCAACTCGACGCGGAGCGTCTCGCCTTGCATCACGCGGTATTGCTTACCGCCAGTGACTAGAACTGCGTACATGAATCGGATTCCTCTGTCGTTATTTGGGTTTCACTAGGTTGTCTTTTGAATGCTACTGAGATGCCGCTGAAGTGCCGCGAAAGTGGTTCGGGTGCCGCAATACCGCCCAGGCGGGCGTAAAGAGGCGGAATTCTAATGACTTAGGCGCCCAATCGCAACCCGGCAGGACTCATTTAAGGAAACACTGGGCAAGTCCATCGCAGACGTGTTCAGTGGTCGCGGGCCCAGTGCAGGCCCGAACTCGCTGCTGTCAGATCAAACACTTGCGTGATTGATCTGCGAATGGTCGCCTGTGCTGCGGCAACACTCACTGTTATGACGCTACCTTCAGCCCCACTAGCACACCTCCCCCTGACTCGACAGGGATCGGCAGCCACAGGTCGTTTGAAGGGAGGGCTGGTGCTGGGCTGGCGACTAGGTCTAGGCCGCGATCGAGGTGCCATCAGCCATCGGAGGCCCATTACGACTCCCGCGAAATGTCGCGCCCGGCACGTCTTGCCTTGCACGTATCGCACAAGCACCCATTGTCATCAACTTCGAATCTTTGCACCGTCTTCGTATTTCACAATAAATTAACAGAGCAAAATAGATACACGACTTGCTCTGCGAGCGGCACATCAGTTTGTGTCTACGCAACGCCGATTTTTCAGCATTGTCTTAAATATGCCGCAGGATATGCGAGCGCAACATCAAGTATTTTCAACAATATGGGATCGAATGCATAACAGGGCCTCGCGAAAACTTGCCTCGGAAGCGATATCTATCTGCAACTGACGATCGCAGCGATGCCGCTGGCTGGCACTTGCAACATGCCAAAGCCCGCATTAGGCTCAGCCACATTCGGCAAATGAAATACACAGGGGTTGCCGGATATCAATCGCACCGATCGGATGACGACCGGTTCAGTTGCGTTTCGGAAAGGAAACGCGACGCGAGCACCTCGGGATTAGGGGTTCCCCTTGACATCTATTTGTCCACCTATCTGCGCAGTCCGCAGTAAGGCTTCGCTTTCGACGACTCGCGCGTCGACCGATGCATGCCGACTCGGTTTCCCTATCGCAGTATCCGCGCGCCATACGACTCGATGCCGGCGCTGCAGCCCCACTTCGCCCCGAACTTCGCGAACTCCGCTTCGCGATGCCGTCGCTGCGTCAACGCTATTCATTTTCCGGTGGATCGGTTCCACCCGCACCGGATATCGCTTCCGACACCCCCCGTGTCGGAGTCCGTTTGCCATGTAGGTTCCATGAAGGAGACGTTGCATGAGTTCCCGTAAAACACTCGATGCGCTGAAGCTCAGCGCGCTGGCCGTCGCTGCCGCAGCGGTCATCATTCCACTCGCGCATTCCGGCGGCCGAGCCGCGGTGGTCAATAAGGCCAACGCACCTTCGGCCAAAGCCGCGCGCGCGGCGCAAAACGATCTATCCGACCGATTCATCGTCACCTATCGCAGCGCCGCCGCGGCGAAGGCCAATGCGAGCGGGTTCAATAGCAAACTCCAGGCCGCATCCAAAGCCGTCGGTACTTCTGTGCGGATGTCGCGCTCGCTTTCGACCGGTGCAGACCTGCTCCGCACCGACCGCAAACTCGATCCTGCCGAATCCAAGCTGATGATGGTCGAGTTGATGAAAGACCCGAATGTACTTGCGGTGGAAGTCGATGCGCGCGCCCGACCGCTGTTCGTACCGAACGATCCGCTGTATGCCCAGCAATGGCATTACAAGAACGGCGCCGGCGGCGTCAATCTCGAACCGGCATGGGACATCACCAAAGGCGCCGGAACCGTAGTCGCCGTGCTCGATACGGGCATCGTGCCGCATTCGGACCTGCTCGGGCAGACCGTACCGGGCTACGATTTCATCGGCGATATCGATACTGCCGTCGATGGCGACGGCCGCGATGCGGATCCGAACGATCCGGGCGATTGGCATGATGGCGAGTGCAACTTCTTCGGTATCCCCGAAGACAGCAGTTGGCACGGTACGCATGTCTCCGGCACGATCGCAGCGTTGACCGACAACGGCGTTGGCGTCGCTGGCGTCGCGCCACAGGCGAAGATCTTGCCGGTCCGCGTGCTCGGTAAGTGCGGTGGCTTCTTCTCGGACATCATCGATGGCATCACTTGGAGCTCGGGCGGCACGGTCGCTGGCGTTCCGGCCAATGCAAATCCGGCTGAAGTCATCAACATGAGCCTCGGTGGCGGCGGCGCGTGTAGCGTCGCGTTCCAGACCGCGATCGATGCGGCTGTCGCGCGCGGTACGACCGTCGTAGTGGCTGCCGGCAATTCCGGCGACGACGCCGCAAGCGAACAGCCCGCGAGCTGCAACAACGTGATCTCCGTATCGGCAGTCGGGCCCACCGGCGCGCTGGCGTCGTATTCCAACTTCGGCCCTGTGGTCGACGTCGCGGGCCCTGGCGGCACCGGTGCGAATCCGGCAGGCGACAACGTGCTGTCCACGCTCAATCTCGGCCTGACCACGCAAGGCGCCGAGGGCTATGCATGGTATGCCGGCACCTCGATGGCCTCGCCGCACGTCGCTGGCATCGCCGCGCTGATCCAAGCCGGTTTCGACCACGCCGCAAACCCCAGCCCAGGTCAAGAAGATCATCGAAAACACCGCGTTCGCGAATGGCGGATTCCCCGGTGGCTGCAGCTACGAAACGCCTTGCGGCACCGGCGTCGCCGACGCCACCGCTGCGGTAAGAGTCGCGAACGGTACCGATCCGTTGCCGTCCGATCCGCCGCCGCCGCCGCCGCCGCCGCCGGCCACCGAACTGTCCAACGGTGTGACGATCACCGGCCTGGAAGTACTGGAAGACGGCACGTTGCGTTACCAGCTGGTCGTACCCAACGGCGCCAGCAACCTGTTGTTCGCGATGTTCGACGGTACCGGCGATGCCGATATCTACGTGAGATACGGTGCGCCTCCGACCAATAGTACGTTCGATTGCCGTCCGTTCCGTTTCGGCAACGACGAAACGTGTTTCTTCCCGCATCCGCAGAGCGGCGTGTGGTACGTGAACATCAATGGCTTCTCCGATTCGGCTGGTTTCGCGCTATACACCAGCTTCGTCGATGCGAATTATCCGTACAAAGAAGCCGCGAAGGTCGAACAACTCAGCAACCATCGCACCCGCGTGAGCCTGACCTGGCAGCACGGTAAGCGCAACGTCGATATCTATCGCAACGGGATGATCTACAACTCCCGTCGCAATACGTTCGCGTTCACCGACAACTTCCGTATCGTCGGCACCGGCACGATGACTTACAAGATCTGCAACCAAGGCACCACCGAGTGCTCGAACGAAGTCTCGGTGGATTTCGCCTCGGCAAGATCGGCAGGCGCCGCGAGTGCGTCCAGGTTCGGCGGCATCGCGGCGATCGCCGCCGGCCAGCCGGCTGCGGGCATCCGCACGCGCCACGGCCTGTTCACCGGCAAGGGCGCGCTGCGTTAATCGTAGTTGCGGCAGGTTCGTATCGATGCCGGAAGATGGCGTCGAATCGACCGAACGCGCGAAGAGGGCCTGGCGACAGGCCCTCTTTGTTGAAGATATCGACTCTCTCGGCATGCGCTGTCTCGGGATCGATTCGCCTCAAGTACGTCGCCGGTCGCCACTAAATCCTGCGCTTACGCTCGATTTCATATTTTCGAGGCTTTTCCATGCAAATACCGCACACCAGGCAGCGCACTCCGATGATCGACACCGACTCCAAAACGATGCGCACGATCCGTCGCATACGCCTCGCACAGCCGATATGGGCCTTGCTCGCTGCGATGGCGCTCGCTGCCGGTTGCCAACGCGAAGACAACACGCCCAAAAACACCACACCATTGGCGGCCGAAGCGCCCGCGCGCGCAGCATTCGACGCGCATTTGACGCTCACCAACAACAGCGGTCGCATCAACTACAACGGCACGGTGGATACCACCGCGACCCAGACCGCCCTGAGAACGACACTCGGCGCCGTTTATGCCGGCGATAGCGCCAGTGGCGTTATCGATACCGACGATGCCGCGCGCCCATCCGCATGGGCATCCGGCTTAGAACCGCTACTTCGCGCATTCGAGCCGGCCTATGGCGCCGCTCTGCGTTTCGAAGGCGATCGCATCGTGCTTAGCGGCCAAGCCGACGAAGCGACGAGAGCCAAACTCCGCGATGCTGCGCGCCTCGCCTTCCCGAACGCAAAACTCGAAGGCTTGCTGGCCGAATCCGAAAAAAACCCCGAACTCGATGCCCTCGCTTCAGCGCCGAATCCCGACGCGGTCAAATTGACTCGCGCGCTCAATCAAATGCCCGTACGTTTCGAAGAGGGCAAAGGCAACGTCAGCGAAGCCAGTCTGGCCTTGGTCTCGCAAGCGGCAAAAGCGATCGCCGCGGCGCCGCCCGGCACGCGTCTGCTGATCGTCGGCCCGGTCGTCGCGAGCAACGACAGCGGTAACGATATCTTCCTCTCCAAACAACGCGCGGAGGCGTTGAAAGCGCAGTTGATCCTCAGCGGTGTGAACCCGGGCGTGATCGAAACCCGTGGCTGGGGGCAAAACTCCGACGGCAGTACGCCCGAAACGACCAGTACGCCGCCGACCGAAGGCGCACCGATGCGTTTCGAACTGATCAAGTCGCCGGCAGCCGACACGGCCCGGGCGAGCGATCCTTCGGCGGAGATCTCGTCCGAGCGGTAGAGGACAACCGCCTGATCGCACCAAACGGCGCGAAAACGCATTTTCTCCTTTGCGATTCCCGCTCAAGGGGTGTTGGACCATACCAACGTCGCCACGCCCATCGATCGCACGCTCGATCGATGCTCGACATCGCTCCGCCGCACGATGCCGAACCGCCCGGACCGAAACGTCACGCTGAATACTTCCATCCACGTGATTGCCCCGCACTCGCCATCTCGGTACGCTTGTCGATTGCATTACCGATGGCCTGCCCCACATGGCGATGGATACCATCCGCATTCGCGGAGCGCGTACGCACAATTTGAAAAATATCGATCTCGATCTGCCGCGCGACAAGCTGATCGTGATCACAGGTCTATCCGGCTCGGGCAAATCGTCGTTAGCGTTCGACACGATCTACGCCGAAGGGCAACGGCGTTACGTCGAATCGCTGTCGGCCTACGCGCGTCAATTCTTGAGCGTGATGGAGAAGCCCGATGTCGATCACATCGAAGGCTTGAGCCCCGCGATTTCGATCGAACAGAAATCGACGTCGCACAACCCGCGTTCGACCGTCGGCACCATCACCGAAATCTACGACTACCTGCGCCTGCTCTACGCGCGGGTAGGCTCGCCGCGCTGTCCCGACCATCATTTCCCATTGGAAGCGCAGACCGTCAGCCAGATGGTCGATCAAGTGCTCACGCTGGCGAACGATCCGGGAACCGCGGAGCAACGTTGGATGCTGCTCGCACCGGTGGTGCGCGAGCGTAAGGGCGAGCATGCCCAGGTGTTCGACCAATTGCGCGCGCAAGGTTACGTGCGCGTTCGCGTGGACGGTGTGTTGCACGAGATCGATGCCGTACCGCCGCTGGCGCTGCGCCAGAAACACACGATCGAAGCGGTGATCGACCGCTTCAAACCGCGCGAGGATTTGAAACAACGTCTCGCCGAGTCTTTCGAAACCGCGTTGAAACTCGGCGATGGCATGGCGACGGTGCAATCGCTGGACGATACGAAAGCCCCGCCGTTGCTGTTCTCGTCGAAATACAGTTGCCCGGTCTGCGATTACGCATTACCCGAGCTGGAACCGCGACTGTTCTCCTTCAATTCGCCGGTCGGCGCCTGCCCCGCCTGCGATGGCCTAGGCATCACCCAGTTTTTCGACCCCGTGCGCGTGGTCGCGCATCCCGAGCTCTCGCTCGCCGCAGGCGCGGTGCGCGGCTGGGACCGCCGCAATGTCTACTATTTCCAATTGATCCAGTCGCTCGCGAAACATTACGGGTTCAGCGTCGACACGCCATGGCAAGAATTGCCGCAAAACGTGCGCGAAGCCGTGCTCAACGGCAGCGGCGGCGACGTCATCGCGTTCAATTATTTGACCGACGCCGGCGGACGCACGCAACGCAAACATAAATTCGAGGGCATCTTGCCGAACCTCGAGCGCCGTTACCGCGAAACCGAATCGTCGGCCGTGCGCGAAGAACTGGCGAAGTACATCAGCGAGCGCGCTTGCCCCGATTGCGGCGGCGCGCGTTTGAATCGCTCGGCACGCAATGTGTTCGTCGCCGACCGGCCGTTGCCGTCGCTGGTGATATTGCCGATCGACGAGGCGCTGAGTTTCTTCAGCACGCTCACGCTCAGCGGCTGGCGCGGCGAGATCGCGACCAAAATCGTCAAGGAAATCCGCGACCGCCTCAATTTTCTGGTGGATGTCGGTTTGGATTACCTCACGCTCGAACGCAAAGCCGACACCTTGTCGGGCGGCGAAGCGCAGCGCATTCGCCTCGCTTCGCAAATCGGCGCGGGCTTGGTCGGCGTGATGTACGTACTCGACGAACCCTCGATCGGCCTGCATCAACGCGATAACGAACGCTTGCTCGGCACCCTCACCCGCTTGCGCGATCTGGGCAATACGGTGATCGTGGTCGAACACGACGAAGACGCGATTCGGCTCGCCGACTACGTCGTCGATATCGGCCCCGGCGCGGGTATACACGGCGGCGAAGTGATCGCCGCAGGCACGTTCGAAGATTTATTGAACTCGCCGCGTTCGCTCACCGGCCAGTATCTCAGTGGCAAGAAGCGAATCGAGATTCCGAAGCATCGCCATGCGCCCAATCCGAAGATGAAACTGAGCCTGCGCGGCGCATCGGGCAATAATCTGAAAAACGTCGATTTGACGCTGCATGCAGGTTTATTCACCGCGATCACCGGTGTTTCCGGCTCGGGCAAGTCCACGCTCATCAACGACACGCTGTATGCGCTCGCCGCGAACGAAATCAACGGCGCTTCGCACAAGCCCGCGCCCTACCGCGAAGTCAAAGGCCTCGATCTGTTCGACAAGATCGTCGATATCGATCAATCGCCGATCGGCCGCACGCCACGCAGCAATCCCGCGACGTACACCGGCCTATTCACGCCACTGCGCGAACTGTTCGCGCAAGTACCCGAAGCGCGCGCGCGCGGCTATTCGCCGGGCCGCTTCAGTTTCAACGTGCGCGGCGGCCGATGCGAAGCTTGCCAGGGCGACGGCTTGATCAAAGTCGAAATGCATTTTCTGCCCGATGTCTACGTGGCTTGCGACGTCTGTCACGGCAAACGCTACAACCGCGAGACGCTGGAAATTCTTTACAAGGGCTACAGCATCCGCGATGTCCTGGAAATGACCGTCGAAGACGCGCTCAAACTGTTCGAGCCCGTGCCGACGCTCGCGCGCAAGCTCGAAACGTTGATCGATGTAGGTCTGAGCTATATCCGGCTCGGCCAGTCAGCGACGACGCTCTCCGGCGGCGAAGCGCAGCGCGTCAAATTATCGAAAGAACTGTCGCGCCGCGACACCGGCCGCACGCTCTATATTCTCGACGAACCGACCACCGGCCTGCATTTCCACGACATCGAGCATCTGCTCGCGGTGCTGCATAAACTTCGCGACGAAGGCAATACCATCGTCGTCATCGAACACAATCTCGACGTGATTAAGACCGCCGACTGGGTGATCGATCTCGGTCCCGAGGGCGGCTTCCGCGGCGGTCAGATCGTCGCCGAAGGCACCCCGGAACAACTCGCTGCGATGCCGCAATCGCATACCGGGCGGTTCTTGGCGAAATCCTTGTCGCCGTCGCAGCGCGTGAGCAAGACGCCGTCGAAGGCATCGACCATATCGAAGGGCGAACGCGGGCTGCCGCCCAAAAAGCCGGCGAAACCGATCGACAAACCCAAGCGACGGACGAGCGCTGCATGACACCAACGGCCGACACTGGCGAACGCACGCCAAGCATTCTGTTTCGTATGCCGCTCGAACTGCGCTGGCGCGATCTTGATGCCTTCAATCACGTCAATAACGCCAACTTTATGACGTACATCGAAGAGGCACGGATCCGCTGGTTCGAGACGAGCGTCGAACACTGGATGACCGACCAGATCGCGCCGTTGTTGGCAGCGGTGCAGATGAACTATCGGCTGCCGATTCCTTACCCTGCGCAGATCTCGGTGGAGATGTCCGCAGAACGGCTCGGCAAGACGAGCATCACCATCGCGCATCGTATCGTCGGCGACGATCACCGCGTATACGCCGACGGGCACTGCGTGTTGGTGTGGATCGATCGCGAAACGGGCCGGCCTGTGCCCTTGCCTGAAGGCGTACGCGCAGCGGCGACCACCACTTGAAGCTAGGCGCCGCGTGGCGCAGGTTTAGCGCCCGAATTCGTAGATCGTATCTTCGCGCATCGCGGCCAGCGATGCTTCGTTCAATTCAGTCGCATGCAATGTGACCCGTTCGCGCAGTACGATCTCTTCTTCGCTCATGCCGCTGTGATAGGCGTGGAGTAGCAAACCGACGTACTGGGTGCGCGATGATGAACTGAGCGTATCGCGGATCAAGGCGCACCATGCGCTGAGGCTCGTCTGCGATGGGTCGCTACGGGGCGGCCTCGCATTCGCATCGTTCCGCTGATCGAGCGCGCGAGCGATTTTCGCTTCGCTCCAGCCTTTGCGGCGCAATCGAGCCGCATCGATTTCGCGCGCATCGCCAGCGTCGAGCGACGTAACCGACGAACCTAATAAAGTGTTGCAGTCGCAGTGGACTCGTGTCGTGAAATATACATTTTCGGCATGCCCGATCTGCGCGGCGAGCGAGCTGTTGACGAAAGCCACGCACTCACGGCCGTAGGTTCTGAATACCGCAGCAGTCGCTTCGATATCAGCGTCTTTAGAAAGAACAGCGGTGATGAACCGACACATGAATACCTCAGTTCACGGCGAACGGCGAGAAACTCGATGCGTTCACCATCATCGATCTTCGCCGTGCTTATAACTCCGGCTTACGCACCTCGAACTCGCCGAGCAACTTGCCGCCGCCGGCCAATTCGAATTCGATCACGATCTTGCTGCCGGCTTTCAACGGCGTACGCGGCTTCATCATCATCAAGTGCATGCCGCCGGGCTTAAAGATAGCGGTACCGTCGGGCGCGAGCCGAAGCTGAGGTACATGGCGCATCTTGCTCACACCATCGACCATGCGCGTTTCGTGCAGCTCGACACTGCCGAACGACGGACTGCTCGCACCGACGATCGTCACCGGCATCGGACAGGTATTCACGATCCGGCCGTACCCGGCCATCATCGGCGCCATTCTGTTCGAAGGGCCTGTCGGGGGTAAGCGGACCCAGCCCTCACGGACATTGGGCCTGCAATCGCGCGCCGAGGCTGGCGTCGCGACGCATGCGGCGGCGCAGAGCAGGAAAGCGAGCGAGAGGTGTCTGAGATCGATGCGCATGGCTCTATCATAACGCTTCCTTTCTCAGAATCGGCCGCCGCACGATGACCGCACTCGTCGACACCCAAGACTTCGGCACCATCCGCGTGCTGCGCATGGCACGGCCTCCGGTGAATGCCTTGAACCCCGCCCTATGCCGCGACTTGATCGCCGCGCTCGAAACCGCTTTGCACGACGATGTCGGCGGCGTGGTTCTCGCCGGGAATTCCAAGATCTTCTCGGCCGGGCTGGATGTGCCCTATCTGATTTCGCTGGGCGAGGATCGCCGCGCCTTGCTCGAAGCCTGGCAGGCATTTTTCGGCGTGGCGCGTTTGCTCGCTGCGTTCCGCGTACCGGTCGTCGCCGCTTTAACTGGGCACTCGCCCGCGGGCGGCTGCGTACTCGCCCTGTGCTGCGATTATCGAATCATGGCGCGCAGCACCGACCCGGCCCGCCCGTTGCAGATCGGCCTGAACGAAACGCAGGTCGGGCTGACAGTACCGGAAGGCATTCAGCGGCTGATGCGGCGCGTGGTCGGCGACTACCGCTCGGAACGCTTGCTGATCGCCGGTGCCATGCTCTCGGCCGAACGCGCGCACGAACTCGGGCTCGTCGATGAATTGGTCGACGGTGAGCAGGTCGTCCCGCGCGCGATCGCCTGGTTGCAGGATCTACTCAAGCTTCCGCACCAACCGATGCTGCAAACCCGCGCGATCGCGCGCGAAGCGGTCATCGATGCGCTGTCCCCGGAATTCGTGCAACTCGAACGCTTCGTCGATGGCTGGTTTCAACCCGATACGCAAGCCGCGTTGAAAGCGCTGGTCGCGAAACTGGGGAAATGACGCGCGCACACACTGCGAGTGAATCGCCGGCTTAGAGCACGCGCACACCATTCGCGTCGATCACGACTTCGCCATCTTCTTTCGTGAACGGCTTGTCGGTCGGCGGCAGCAGATCGAGCACCGCTTCCGAGGGCCGGCACAGACGCACGCCTCGCGACGAAAACACGAACGGCCGATTGATCAAGATCGGATGCGCGATCATCGCATCGAGCAAACCGTCATCCGATAACGACGCATCGTCCAAGCCGAGTTCGCTATACGGCGTGCCTTTCTGACGGATCGCATCGCGTACCGATAATCCTGACGCAGCGATGGCCTCGGCCAAACGTGCCTTCGTCGGCGGCGAATTCGTATATTCGACGATCGTAGGCTCGATACCGACGTGACGGATCAAAGCCAAGGCGTTGCGCGACGTACCGCAAGCGGGGTTATGCCAGATTTCTACGTCGGTCTCGCGAGAACTCTGCGATCTGTCTTTCATGATTCGCTCCTAGCAGATTCAGATACAACTATGCCATGGGCAAGCCGTCAAACGATCGTAAGCGAGCAAACACAGAAGAGGAACGCCAAAACAAAAACTATAGATGGGCGACCATCGTATCTCTTTTTCAAACTTTGCTGCGTGCGACGCCCCAGACTCGAAAAGCACCACGTCCGAATCGCCGATTTCCTCGACCTTCCAACTCGCTGCTGTTTTAGATTTGATGGTTCGTATCGCGCCCGTTTCATCTTCAAACTGATACAGGGCACGATATACAAGACCGGTACGCACGCCCTTTTCTTCAGTGTAGCCAATGACATTCGCCGTCGCACGACGAGCAGTGCGAACTAATTTTCTCGCTCGGTACAGCAAGAAAAAACCGCGAAAAATCATAAAAATCGCGATCGCACATGCGCAGACAAAAAATAGATCACCGATCTGCATAACAGAATCTCCAATAACACTAAATCATATGTTCATCGCGATCGGTCGCTCGGCATCTTCGATCCAACCGCTCCATGAGCCTGTAAACAAAGCGGCGCCGGGCAACCCCGCGTGAGCCATCGCCAGCACATGATGGCAGGCGGTGACGCCGGAGCCGCACATCGCGATGCTGTTCGCGGGATCGCGCTGACCCAGCAATGCACGGAATTCCTCCGCCAGCCGTTGCGGCGATTTGAAGCGCCCATCTTCAAGATTCGATGCGTACGGCCGGTTCAACGCCCCAGGCACATGGCCGGCGATACGGTCGATCGGTTCGACTTCGCCGCGGTAGCGTTCCGAGGCGCGCGCATCGATCAACGCATCGCCTGCCGCCAAGCGCGCAGGAATATCGGCCGCAGCATACAAACGTAGACCGTCGAAGCGCGGGACGAACGTTGATGCGAGTGACGGCGCATCATCATGCGCACGTGCATCATCATCGGCCGGATGCCCCTCTTCCACCGGCAAGCCCAAGGCGCACCAACGCTCCCACCCGCCGTCGAGTACAGCCACCGCGTCGTGTCCCAATGCACGCAGCAAGCACCATAGCCGTGCGGCGTATGCGCCGTCACCGGCATCGTAGGCGACGACTTGCGTTTGTGCGTTCACGCCCTGGCGCGCGAGCCAAGCGACGAAGACTTCGGCTTGCGGCCAAGGATGCCGGCCGCTTCCTGAAACATGCGGCGAGCCCAAATCGGATAGATCGCGATTCAAATGCGCATAACGCGCGCCTGGCACGCGGGATACGCGCCACGCGGCCTCGCCGACGTCGGCATCGCCGAGCGAAAACCGACAATCGAACACGATAAGATTCGGCGCGCCCAACTCCGCCGCTAACGCTTCGGCATCGACCAAGGTGCGCCAAGAGGTCACTCGGCCACCTCGTTCGCACGCGCGAGGCGTTCGCGCAGATTGAACAGGATCGATGCGGTCACGCCCCAAATACGCTTCTGCGGTGCCTGCGGAGGATTGCGGAATTGCAGCACGTGACGTAAGCGGCCACGGTATTCGAGCGCGATACGTTCGAGGTGATCCGGATGCATCAGGTAATCGAGGTCGACCTCGAACACCTCGGCGACTTCGTCGGGACAGGGCGTGGCCACGAATTCCGGCGCGATCCACGCCACCATCGGCAGCACGCGGAAGCCGGTGATCGTCACCAACGGGTCGAGAAATCCCAGCGGCGTGACGAAGTGCGTGCGCAAGCCGATCTCTTCCTCGGCCTCGCGTAGTGCGGCCGCGATCGGGCTGACATCGTCGCGCTCGATCCGCCCTCCAGGAAAACTCACTTGCCCGGCGTGATGCCGCAGACCTTCGGTGCGCTGCGTCAGCAGCACTTGTACCCCATGCTGACGCGGTACGAGACCGACCAGAACCGCGGCTTCGACCGCCGTCGCTGCCGGCAGCAGATCGGCGAGCTCATCGAGATTCCATGGCTCGACGATCGGCATCGCATCGAGCGGATGCAGTGCGGTACTCGGAATCGCGATCGCGCCCGCCATCGAGAGCGATGTCGGAATCGGTGGAATGGTCGCCAGCGTCATCCCGATATTATGCGCGCTCAGGGCCTGCCCTGTGTCTGCCGGTGCGGTCGCGGCGGGGTCCGTCATCGATACGATGGCGATGATTCAACGCTCCCGAGCTGGGCTTCGCGCTCGGGCAACACCACATTCATGATGTGCAGACGGCGCTCGTCGCTCATATCGATCCAATCGCAAATTTCGTCGGTGGTACGCAAACAACCATCGCACAGACCGCGAGGATCGAGAGTGCATACACCGATGCAAGGCGTGAGAACGGCGCGGGGGTAGTGATTCGAGGAGTCGTTCATCGTCTGACGCTTGGCTGCGGCGGTGGCGATCGAAAGGTGAGCGAACGCCTAAAGATTAGGATATGGGTGTTTCAATTGGGTGCTTAGAAAAACGATTTGCGCCGGCAAGCCGGCGCAAGGATGACATGACCGTCCTTGGCCGGCTAAGGATCCGCACAAAACCCGCGACAGCGAAACGGCCCGCTAGCGGGCCGTCGGCAGTTACCTTGACTAACGAAGAAGACACCGGCTATCGGCCAGTGCCTGTCTTCGGAATTACTTGCTGATGCTGACCAGCTTCACGTCGAACACGACGGCCTGATTAGCCATCTCGCCGGCGTCGATCGTGGTGCCGTAAGCGGCACTGCCCGGCATGACCACTTCCCAGCGAGCGCCGGTCGGCATCATCTGCAGCGCTTCACGCAGACCGGACAACGGAATTTCGCTGACCTTGATGCTCACCGGACCGGCTGGCTGATTCGGAGCCGCCTGTGCGGTATCGACGATCACGCGACCGTCGGGCAGCGTGCCTTTGTACGAAATCTGGACCTGGCTGGCCTGGGTCGGCTTCGCGCCGGCGCCGGCTTCGACCACGCGGTACTGCACGCCGCTGGCGAGCGTCTTCACGCCGCTCTTACCTTTGTTCTGGGCGAGGAAGGCATCGCTCTTGGTCTTGTTCTCGGCCGACATCTTGTCGAATTCGGCCTTGGCCTTCGCCGCCAAACGCTTCTGCATACTTTCGATCGATTGACCGAGCTGCTCGGCGGGCACCGCCGGATCTTTCTTCGCCACGGCATCCTGCAACGCCTTGATGACGGTGTTGATGTCCACCTGCTCGCCGCGAGCCTGCAGACGGGCGATATCGATGCCAGTCTTATAGCCGATGGCATAGCTGAGCTTGCCTTTCTCGGACGTGGTGTCCTGCGCGCCCACGGCACCGGCGGTGAGGGTCAACGCCGCGAGGGTGGCGGCAACGAGCAAACGCAACTTCATTCAGTGAATCTCCGGGGAGGATTGCCGGCGGAGCGGCATAGGATGGGGATGCTAGGTAGCATCCCATTGGGGTCTCGGCTGAGGTCCCGGCCTTGGGGGCCGACAAAACAGCACGGTAGGATACTGTCCACGACGCGAGACCGCCACCGAGAACGCATGTTCCGACCCACCGTCGGTCCGCAAGTTCCCGGGCGATCGCCTTTCCCGTTCATTTTCGAGAGCCCCCTACCTCATGTCCGACGCGACCGCCGCACCTTCACCCTTGTTGATCGCCGACCTCGGCGCGATCCGCCGCATCACCGTCAATCGCCCGGAGCGCCTGAACGCACTGGACGCCGCCACGCTCGACGCTCTCGACGATGCGTTCGCCGCCGCCGCAACGGACCCCGCGGTGCGCGTGGTGGTGCTGACCGGTGCCGGGCCCAAAGCCTTTGTCGCAGGTGCCGACATTTCGCAAATGAACGGCCTCAGCCCAGTCGAAGGCCGCGATTTCTCGCTGCGCGGTCAGCGGATGATGCGACGTATGGAAAAAATGCCGAAACCGGTGATCGCCATGATCAATGGCTTCGCGCTCGGCGGCGGTCTGGAACTGGCGATGGCCTGCCATCTGCGTATCGCCGCCGACAGCGCCAAAGTCGGCCAGCCGGAAATCAATCTCGGCCTGATCCCGGGCTTCGGCGGCACCCAGCGTCTATTGCGCCTGTGCGGACGCGCGGCCGCGCTGGAACTTTGCTTAGTCGGTGCGCCGATCGATGCCGCTCGCGCTTATGCACTAGGCATCGTCAATCGCGTCGTCGCTGCGAACGATCTGGAGGCCGAGACCATGAAGCTCGCCGAACAACTCGCCAGCGCCGCCCCGCTCGCCCTGCGCGGCATGCTCGATTGCGTGAACATCGGCGGCGAATGCGGCCTCGAAGAAGGCTTGGAGTACGAGTCCGCGCAGTTCGGGCTGATCTTCTCGACCGACGATATGCGCGAAGGCACGAGCGCGTTTCTGGAGCGGCGGAAACCGGCATTCGTCGGAAAATAAACATGCCGACCCGCCGCAAAACCCACCGCTCGCGAAATATCGCTACCCTCATGGGCAGAATCCTACTGCTCGTGTGTCTATGGGCCGCCGCACTTCCATCACTGGCGGCCAAAAATTCCGAATTGTTCACTCCCCGGCAATTGAACGAATGGTCCAAGAAAGCATTCGAGGATACAAAAAAGAAATATGAGCTGATCGAATCTGGCCCATTGTTCGAACAAGCACAGTGCCTGATGCGCGATCTCGCTGAACATGCAAAACCCATCCCCGAAGGCACCGAATGGGAAATCGTGGTGGTAAACGATCTACAAGCGAATGCGTCTTCACTACCAGGAGGCCAGCTCATTCTGCATACGGGCATCGAGTCCATCGCTCGAGATCGCGACGAAATGGCATACGTGATCGCGACCCTCATCTCGCAGGTGACGCTCCAGCAAGTCAAGGAACGCATGGAGCGGACCATGCGAAGGCAGCAAATGTCGGCCTTGCTCGGGCTACTCGGGCAAAAGCCTCAGCCCGAAGTGCCGCCGGAAGACGATTCGGCCGCTTTCCAGGTGTCTGACCGATCGGCGATCAAGCTGATGGCGCGCGCCGGATACGACCCTATGGCTGCGGTTCGCGCGATAGAACGACTGCGGGACATGCATAAGATGAACGCATCGAGCGAAAAACGCCTCACACAGGCACGCGCTTTAGCGCCTGACGCTGTGCGTTCTGCACGCACCCCTGGATGCGAGTAAACAATCGAATATGAATTTAGTCGCGCCCGCATGTACGATATGTTTCGAAGCTCAGGTTCATGCGCTTGCCCTCGCGGTCGAGTCCGATGACATCGATCGCGCGATTTCGCTTGGCCTGCTTGATTTTTCGACGCCTGCCAATGCATGCGATGCATGTACCCGCAGGATCGGGATGATCGTCGCCGCACGCGACGGCCGCTTGTTTGCCTTCGCCGCTCGTGAACGCTATCGCGCACGCGAAGCACGCCTGTGCGAACGCGCACGCCTTCGTGCTGAGAAGCGCGCTTCCGCAGAACAAAGACATCCAGAATCGGCCGCACCGTCCGCAAAGCCATCACTACCAGCCGCCGCCGCCGCCGCATTGGCGCGCGCGAAAGCCAAAGCCGCTGCCAAGCACGGAAGCGAAACATGAGCCCGGATGCAAAAAAAACGAGAACCCCGCGTACAACGTCCGCAGCGAACGGCGCGTCGAAAAAACCGAAATCGTCGGCGAAAAAAATATCTGCACGAACGAGTGCTTCAGCGAAAAAGACCGCGGCAAAAAAAAATACCAGCGATACAAAGCGCCCCGCTGCAGCGATATCGCAACGTACCGCTGCAGCGAAAGCTGAAAAAAAAACTGCCTCGGCGAAAATGAGCGTCGAAGACATCCGCGCAGCCTTCGAGCGATGGCGCGAATTGAATCCGCATCCGACCACAGAGTTGGAGTATTCGAGCCCATTCGAGCTGCTGATCTCGGTCGTGTTATCCGCGCAGGCCACCGATGTCGGCGTGAACAAAGCGACGCGTCGTTTGTTCCCGGTCGCGAATACGCCGCAGACGATCGCGGCGCTCGGCGTCGAAACGCTGAAGACTTACATCTCGACGATCGGCTTGTTCAACACCAAGGCCGCGAATGTCATCGCGCTGTGCGAGAAGCTGATCGCCGAACACGACGGCGAAGTGCCTCGCGACCGCGTTGCGCTGGAAGCGTTACCCGGCGTCGGTCGCAAAACCGCGAATGTGGTGCTCAACACCGCGTTCGGCGAACCGACGATGGCGGTGGATACGCATATTTTCCGCGTCTCCAATCGCACGGGGCTTGCGCCGGGGAACGATGTGTTGGCGGTGGAAAAAGCATTGCTCGCGCGCGTGCCGGCAGAGTATCTGCAGGATGCGCATCATTGGTTGATCTTGCACGGGCGTTACACCTGCATCGCGCGCAAGCCTGCTTGCGGGCGATGCCCGATTCGCGATCTATGTAAGTTCAAAGACAAGATCGAAACACCCGATCGTTGAGCGTCCGCGACATCGGCCGCTGGCGCGGCCCAATCATTCTGGCGCGGACTCGCTGAAGCAGGCCGGTTGATTTTTGTACGGCCGCTACGCATATACATCACGCGAAAACCCGCTTGCGGGTGTTGCCCGACGTGATGTAGCCGCAGACGCACCGCCCGATGCCTCGACAAAAAAGCCCCGGCTCGCGCCGGGGCATGAAGTACATCAGGAGGGAGAGTTAACGGTGTTACGGAATCAGAACGCGAACTGCGTACGCAGTGCGTACTGACCGGTTTCGTCGCCGTTCGCTTCGTTTTCGCCTTGCGTGTAGTTGAACATGAAACGCAGGTTCGGATTGACGTAGTAATTCACACCGAACAGCCAACTGTTAGCGACTCGATTGGCGATAGCTTCGTTTTCGATCGTGTCGTAACGCGCGGTCAACTCCCACAAACCCTTATCGGCGACTTTCGGGGAAGCGAACACACCGGTGGCAGGCTTATAAGCCTTATGCCCACCATTGACGATCCAGCTGCCCTGCAGATACCACGTGGTCACGTCCTGGTCCGGTGTGCGGAATGGCTGCTCGTAGGTCGCCTGCACGTATTCGCCCTGGAAGAATGCAGGGCCGAAGGAACCCGCCACTTCCGCCCCGTATGCGGTGATTTTGTCGCCACCGGCACCAGAGATGCTCGCGATCGTCAACGACGGACCGCGACGACCCGCATAGTTAGCGACCGCCGTCGTGGTGGCTGAGCCTTTGTTGATGTCTTCCGAGCTGAACCACCCACCGAGGTGCAGCGTGCTGTTCTCATTGTTGATGGGCGCATATGTCGCACGACCCGCAAAGCCCACGCCTTCGTTACGTACACCCGCCGCACTGCGCAGATTGAACACCGACAGACTCGCAGTGTACTTATCGCCGGCGCGCTGATAACCCACGCCCTGCTGGAACTGACGCGCATTGAACAGGCCCGTCGCGGAGGAGAACGGGCGCTCCATCATCAGGATTTCGTTCGAACTTGTCAGTTCTTCCATCGAACGGTAGGGCTTGAAATGACCGATCGTGAACTTGCCGCCCAAAGCATTCTTGGCGATATACAAGTCGCGGAGACCGTCGAGATTTGTGCCTGCGCCGAAATCCTGCTCCATCTTGTATTCCCAGCCCAACGCTTTACCCGACAAGGTCAAGCGCGCGCGACGGAATTCGGTGGTGCCTGTGGTATCGACGATATCGCGGTCGAATGCGTACGTATCAAAGTGGACGCGGCCGTTGATATTGGCCTCGAACTTACCATCGGCGGACGTGACTTTAATACCGCCTTTGGTATCGACTTTGACCGATTTATTGGACAGATTGTCGAGCTGAGTCGCGGTGTCGACGTTCACGTCGGACTGGGCATCGGTGCGCTCTTCGAGCGATTGGACTTTTTCCATCAGCGCTTCGATCTGCGCTTTCAGCGCTTGGATCTCCGCGTCCCGTGACTGGGCCGACGACGCAAAGCTGGTTCCGGCGAGCGCAGTGCCGACGGCCAGAGCGAGAAGAGTGTGGCGCATGTGGTGATTCCCAACGTTGTGAAAAAAAAATGGCGCCGATCGTGCGATTGCAGGTCACTACGTCCGGCGTGTGTATGCTTGGGTTGCCAGCGTGGAGTGGGATTTTGACAGCGGCATGTGAGTAACATGACAGTTCGATGACTAGCATTCAGATGACGTCGCGACACCCCACCGAGATGCAACGCCACCATCGTTTCGGATCGATGCCCGCGTCGCAGGCACTTCAAGACCGGGGAGTGGCGTGTTTGCTTGGATAGCCATGTCGAATCACCGTGCCGATGACGGGGAGATTGGCGGCATTTACGACAATTGTCATTTTACTGTCATTTTTCGCTCACAAGGTTGTCATCGAGTTGGGTTTGAATGCCCGCAACCCGGGAACACCCGTTGTCATACCCCACTCAGGAGTCCTCCGTGCTCAAGTCAATGAAGTTTCGCGCCGCCGCCATCGTTCTCGCTGGCAGCGCAGCCCTCGGTGCGCATGCCGCCGACATCACCGGCGCAGGCGCGACATTCATCTATCCGCTGCTGTCGAAGTGGTCGGCCGATTACTCGCAGAAGACCGGCACCAACATCAACTACCAGTCGATCGGTTCAGGCGGCGGCATCGCACAGATCAAGGCGAAAACGGTGGACTTCGGTTCGTCCGATAAGCCCCTGCCGCCGGCCGAACTGAAAGCTTCGGGGCTTGTGCAATTCCCATCGGCGATCGGCGGCGTGGTACCGGTCGTCAATATCCAGGGCGTGCCCGCTGGTGCGATGAAGTTCGATCCAGACGTACTGGCCGACATTTATCTGGGCAAGATCACGATGTGGAACGACCCGCGCATCGTCGCCATCAACGGCGGCGTGAAGCTGCCGGCCTCCAAGATCACCGTCGTTCATCGCTCCGACGGCTCGGGCACTACCTTCAATTTCGTGAATTATCTGTCCAAAGTCAGCCCAGAGTGGAAGACGAAAGTCGGCGAAGGCACCTCGGTGAAATGGCCGGTCGGTGTCGGCGGCAAGGGCAACGAAGGCGTCGCCGCTTACGTCAAGCAGATCAAAGGCGGTATCGGCTATGTCGAACTATCGTACGCGCTGCAAAACAAAATGTCCTTCACCCGCCTGAAGAACGCCGCCGGCAACTACGTACAACCGAGAGACGACACCTTCCAAGCCGCAGCGGCCAGCGCCGACTGGACCAAAGCGCAGGATTTCTTCTTAGTGATGACCAATGCGCCGGGCCAAGAAGCGTGGCCGATCGCTGCGACCAACTTCATCTTGATGCAGAAAAAACCAAAGGACGCGTCGCGCTCGAAGGAAGTGCTTGCTTTCTTCCGCTGGGCCTACGCCAATGGCGATGCTCAAGCGAAAGCGCTCGATTACGTTCCCCTTCCGGACGCGCTGGTCAAACAAGTCGAAGCCTATTGGGCCAAAGAACTGAAGTTCTGAGTGTTCAAGCGCCGGACGACCGCACGCCCGACATGCGTGCGCCATTCGCCGATGTTTTCGACGCTTCACGCCGACCACGCGCTTCGTGCGCGTGGTCGGCGTTGAGGGATATTGATTTCGGCACTGCTCGCGATCATTACGACCGCAGCACTCACGACATACTATCGAACGCTATGACGACCGCATGAGCACTTCTTCGATTTCGATACCCGGTTCCAGACGCGACGTGCTCGACACGCGCGCGGATCGCGGATTCCGCTGGCTAGTGACCGGCGCCGGGCTCCTGGTATTGGTATCGCTCGCCGCCGCTGCGTTCTCGATGCTCTGGGGCGGTCGTGCCGCGTTCGAAAAGTTCGGCCTCGCTTTCCTGTGGCGCGACGCTTGGGATCCTGTGCTGCAGGATTTCGGCGCACAAGTACCGATCTTCGGCACGCTGGTCACTGCGTTCATCGCGCTCTTGATCGCTGTACCGATCAGCTTCGGCATCGCGATGTTTCTGACCGAGATCGCGCCGCGATGGCTGCGCACACCAGTGGGCACCGCAATCGAACTGCTCGCAGGTATCCCCTCGATCATCTACGGCATGTGGGGATTGTTCGTATTGGTCCCGTTCCTGTCGTTGCACGTGTATCCGTGGATCGACGAGAACATCGGTCAGTTACCTGCTATCGGCACTTTCTTTTCCGGCCCCCCGCTCGGCCTAGGCATGGGGACCGCAGGCTTGGTCCTGGCGATCATGGTGATTCCGTTCATCAGTTCGGTCATGCGCGAAGTGTTTCTCACCGTGCCTGGACGGCTTAAAGAGTCCGCGTACGCGCTAGGCTCCACGCGCTGGGAAGTCGTGTGGGACATCGTGCTTCCTTACACGCGTTCCGCGGTCATCGGCGGCATTTTCCTGGGACTCGGTCGCGCCTTGGGCGAAACGATGGCCGTGACCTTCGTGCTCGGCAACGCGCACCGTCTCAGCTTTTCTTTGCTCGAGCCCGGCAATTCGATCGCCGCAACTATCGCCAACGAATTCGCCGAAGCCGATTCGCCGATGTATTTATCGTCGTTGATTGCCTTGGGTTTCGTCCTATTCCTCGTCACATTCGTGGTCTTGACGATCGCGCGGCTGATGCTGCGCCAACTCAAAAAGCGCGAGGGCAACTGATGGCGACCCAGACGAAACCGGCCGATTTTCTTTATTTTCGGCGAAGACTCAAGAATATCGCCGCTCAAACGTTAGCGGTTCTGGCCACGCTGTTTGGTTTGTTCTGGCTAGGCTGGATCATGTGGACCACGCTGAGCAAAGGCATCAGCTCGCTGAATCTCGCTCTTTTCACCGAAATGACGCCGCCACCTGGCGATACCGGCGGCATGGCCAACGCTTTCGTCGGCAGCGTCATCATGAGCCTGCTCGGGGTCGCGATCGGCGCCCCCATCGGAGTCTTGGCGGGCACCTTTCTCGCGGAGTATTCCCGGAGCACATGGTCGTCGCGCATCGGCGAAACCGTTCGCTTCGTGAACGATATTCTGCTGTCGGCACCATCGATCGTGCTCGGTCTGTTCGTCTACACGCTCGTCGTGGCGCAAATGGGCCACTTCTCCGCACTGGCGGGCGCTATCGCATTGGCCTTCATCGTGCTGCCCGTGGTCGTACGTACGACCGACGAAATGCTGCGATTAGTGCCGACGCAAATGCGCGAAGCCGCGCTGTCGCTGGGCGTGCCGCAATGGAAAGTAACGGTGCAAGTGCTGTATCGAAGCGCCTCAGCCGGCATCATCACAGGCATCTTGCTCGCGCTCGCGCGAATCAGCGGCGAAACCGCGCCGCTGCTGTTCACCGCATTGAATAATCAGTACTGGAGCACCGATCTCAACGCGCCGATGGCGAACGTTCCGGTGGTGATCTTCCAGTTCGCGATGAGTCCTTTCGACAACTGGCACACGCTGGCATGGGCAGGTGCGTTCGTACTCACCATGTTCGTGCTCGCCATCAGCCTGACCGCGCGCGCTATCTTGCTGCGCAACAAGATTTCCCATGATTGACATCGCTCTGGACATGCATATGACCACTGCAACAAATGCGGACGCTTCTCCGGCGGATCTCCGCGAAACAACGGCTGCTCACCAAACCACGCATCGTATCGTCGCCGCCCAACGCGATGCTGCGCCTGTAGCGGCAGCCAAAATCAGCGCTAAAAACTTGAACTTCTATTACGGCAAGTTTCTCGCGCTGAAGAATATCGAACTGGCGATTCCGGAAAAGCGCGTGACCGCGCTGATTGGTCCGTCCGGCTGCGGCAAGTCCACGCTGCTGCGCATCTTCAACCGCATCTATGCGCTATACCCCAAGCAAGAAGCTATAGGCGAGGTATTGCTGGACGGCGAGAATATCCTCGACCCGAAGTATCCGATGAATCGTCTGCGCAGCAAGGTCGGCATGGTGTTCCAGAAGCCGGTGCCGTTCCCGATGACGATCTTCGAGAATGTCGCATACGGCATCCGTCACCACGAGCGTCTATCGAAAGCCGACATGGCGGTGCGCGTCGAAGAAGCGTTGCGCCAAGCCGCGCTGTGGGAAGAAGTGAAAGACAAGCTCGGCCAAAGCGCGCTCGGTCTGTCCGGCGGGCAACAACAGCGGCTGTGCATCGCGCGCGCCGTGGCGCTGCGTCCGGACGTGCTGTTGCTCGACGAGCCGACCTCGGCGCTCGATCCGATCTCGACCAGCCGTATCGAGCAGTTGATCGAAGAACTCAAACAGAATTACACGATCGCGATCGTCACCCATAACATGCAGCAAGCCGCGCGCGTGTCGGATTTCACCGCTTTCATGTACCTCGGCGATCTGATCGAACACGACTCGACCGAAAAAATCTTCTCGTCGCCGTCCAAACAGCAGACCGAGGACTACATCACCGGGCGATTTGGATGAAAAGCGCTTGCGCGTCGTGCTCGAGCGAGCCGACATCGATGCATTTCAGGTCTACTCATTCATTACCCATTATCGAACAGCCGTTCGCCTTGCCGACCTCGGCGCGCTACGACGGCAGCGATCGATGCGCATTGCGGCATTGCACTTTCAGGACATAGGCCATGAACAACCAACATCAACACATCGTCAAGAGTCACGACGAAGAGCGCCGGCAGCTTCTCGGCGAACTCCTGCGCATGGGCGAGATGGCAGCATCGCAGTTGGAATCGGCGCTGGATGTGGTCGAACGTCGCGACGACCGCGCGGCCGAACGCATCATCGCCAACGACGAGGCGATCGATGCGCTCGAGCTGCGCGTGGGCCACGACGCGATGAAGTTGGCGCTGCGCGGGCCGCTCGCGCGCGATCTGCGCGAAATACTCGCGGTGCTGCGTATCGCCTCCGATATCGAACGCATCGGCGATTACGCTTCGAACATGGCGAAGCGTTCGATCGCGCTGAATCTCGCCCCGCCCTTACCGCACACTCGCGGCCTCGGAGACTTGGGCAAGCTGGTCGTCGCGCAGGTTCGGGATGTATTGGCCGCTTATCGCGAAGGCGATGCCGATGCCGCACAGCGCGTCCGCGCGCGCGATGCAGATGTCGATACCCAGTACACCGGGCTATTCCGCGAACTGCTGACTTACATGATGGAGGATGCCCGAGCGATCACGCCCTGCACGCATCTTTTGTTCATGGCGAAGAATCTGGAGCGTGTAGGCGATCACGCCACCAACATCGCCGAGAACGTCTGGTTCCAAGAATACGGCGAATTACCGATGCCGCCCCGCGATAAACGCGACGAGACCGACGCCGTGACCTGACGCGTGGGCCTTTCGGCCTTCCGAGTGCATCCGAATATCGCCCGGGCAGCGTATTGTCCGGGCGATGTCGTTTGCGAATCGGGTACACCTCGGTTCCACCAAACTGAATATGAAATAAATTTATTCGTTAAGTAAACGTAAAGTCCGTGGTCGGCAGGCACCTTTCGCTTGCGGTCACCACTCTATGTCCCCGTATGCAGCCGCAGCCGGCGGATGGCACCTAACAGGACGAACGCGATCGATGCAAACGCACGAGTTCCAGGAATCTCTGATCTCCGCACGGTCGGGCGACCGCAAGGCGCTTGAGCGTGTGTTGAAAGTCTCGCGCCAGGATCTGCGCCGTTACGCCGAATACCATTGCGCCATAAACGATATCGAAGACGCCGTGCAGGAAAGCATGCTGCTGGTGTCACGCAAGATCGGCGATCTGCGTGCGATCGAAGCCTACGCCTCATGGTTGTTCCGAATCGTCAAACGCGAATGCAATCGCTTGAAACGGGCGACGCGCCTGTTGTTCATGGAGCCGTCCGATCTCGAGGAAATCGAAGGTCCGCACGTACCGGCACCGAACGGCTTGGTCCGCGATGTCGCTGCGGCGTTGGCGGCGCTTCCGCTTCATTACCGCGAAATCATTCTATTGCGCGATCTGGAGGGGCTGACGACCGCTGAAATCGCCCAGTCCTTGTCCCTGCACCCCGAAGCCGCCAAAGCACGACTCCATCGGGCTCGCAGCTTGGCGAGACAATACCTCTCGTCTGAACCATCCAGCGAGGCGCTTCCCCAAACCGCCTGAGACGGGTGTCATCTCGTCTCGGCACGCGTTAGCATCTGTCCCTCGAAACCGGGACACCCACCCCTAGGAGAATCAACGATGTCCAGCACCAAAAAACCTGTCGCGATCGCCGTGTCCACCGCTCTGGCGAGCGGCTTGTTGTTATCCGGTTCCGCGTTCGCATCGACTCAACTCAGCCAGGGCTATCTGCTCGGCACCGTGGCCATCGCTGGCGACAAAGCCGCTGAAGCCAAATGCGGCGAAGGCAAGTGCGGTGACAAGAAAGCCGCTGAAGCCAAGTGCGGCGAAGGTATGTGCGGCGACAAGATGGACACCAACAAAGACGGCAAGGTTTCCAAAGCCGAATACGATGCCGCGCACAAAAATGGCGGCGGCGATTTCGCCAAGCACGATACCGATAAGGATGGCTTCGTCAGCGTTGCAGCCATGAAAGCCATGCACGAGGGCAAATGCGGTGAAGGCAAATGCGGCGAAGGCAAGTGTGGCGGCAAAACGAAGGCCACCGAAGGCAAATGCGGCGAAGGTAAATGTGGTGAAGGCAAGTGCGGCGGCGATGCCAAGCCGGAAGCCAAGAAAGCGGCCGAAGGTAAGTGCGGCGAAGGCAAGTGCGGCGGTTCGATCTGATTCGGTCAAATCCGATTCTCTCGATCTGATCCTCGCACCGATCCGTCTTGCTTCGATCGAATACGACGCCCGCCGGATTCATCCATCAGCTTGCGTAGAACACTCCGGGCGGTCGGCAACGACCGCCCGGCTCGTTTTACGAACCGCATTCGCAATACGACCTTCACGAGCACGTTTCGATATCCGCTATGGCTGCGACCACTCTTCCCACTCATGCCGCAGGACTCGGTCTGCGTCGCAACTTACTCGCCGAGTTGCGCACCGCACCCGCCGGGAGTTTCGACTTCCTCGAAGCCGCGCCCGAAAACTGGATCGGCGTCGGCGGTACGCTCGGCGATGCATTCGCCGATCTGAGTGCGCGTTATCCGATCATTTTGCATGGGCTTTCCTTGTCCGTCGGCGGCCCCGCAGCGCTCGACGAGACGCTGCTGTTCAAGATTCGCAAGCTCATGGACGCGCATCGCTGCCCGCTCTATAGCGAGCATTTGAGCGCCTGCGGCGATGCGAAAGGCCAGTTGTACGATCTGCTACCGCTGCCCTTCAGCGAAGAGTCCGTGCATCACGTCGCTGCGCGTATCCGCCGTACGCAAGACATTCTCGGTCAGCGTATGGCGATCGAGAACATTTCCTATTACGCCGCACCGTTCCAGCGGATGCCGGAGATCGACTTCATCAATGCCGTGCTGTCCGAAGCCGATTGTTCTTTGCTCCTCGATGTGAACAACATCATCGTCAACGCCACCAATCATCGTTACGACGCCGAAGCCTTCCTCGCCGGCCTGCCGGGCGAACGTATCGCCTATATCCATGTGGCAGGGCATTACGACGAAGCCGAGGATCTGAAAGTCGACACCCACGGCGCGGCGGTGAACGCGCAGGTCTGGTCGCTGCTGGAATCGGCGTATCGACGTTTCGGGCCGAAGCCCACGCTGTTGGAACGCGATTTCAATTTCCCGCCGTTCGAAGATTTGCTCGACGAATTGGGCCAAGTCCGCCGCCGTCTCGGAGCCGCAGCGCATGACGCCCGCCGTGCCGCCTGAGCCGTTGAGCTTCGCCGAAGAACAGAACGCACTGGGCGCGTACGTGCGCGACCCGGAACGTGTAGCGCCGCCGCCGGGCATCGAAGAGCGTCGTCTCAAGATTTATCGCGAATTGTTCTTCAACAACGTCGAAAGCCTGCTCGCTGGCAATTTCCCGGTGATCCGCAAACTCTACGGCGACGATTGGGCCGGATTGATTCGCGATTTCTATCGCGAACACGGCTGCCAAACGCCGCTGTTCACCGAATTGCCGCGCGAGTTCATGCGTTACCTCGACGCGCGTGAAGATCAGAATCGTGGCGATCCGCCGTGGTTGCGCGAATTGGCGCATTACGAGTGGGTCGAATTGGCGCTGCAAATCAGCGATGCCACCACGCAGGACATCGCGCACGATCCCAGCAGCGATCTTCTTGCCGGGCGGCCGCTGCTGTCGCCGCTGGTTTGGCCCTTGGCTTACGTTTGGCCGGTGCATCGCATCGGCCCGGACTTCCGTCCAGACGCACCACCGGAAACACCTACCCTGCTGATGCTGCGACGCGAACCGAATGGGCAAGTCAGCTTCCACGCGCTCACACCGCTGACCTTCCGTCTGCTGCAGCGGCTCGATGCCGAACCGAACCTCAGCGGGCGCGAACATCTGATCGCGCTGGCCGCAGAGGCCGGCGCGGACGATCCGGAGCCGTTTATCGCCGACGGCGCGGCGCAACTCGCGGCCTATCGCCAGGAAGGCACGATTCTCGGCACACGCCTGGATTGACGTCCGTACGCGGCACATTCGGTGAACGCGGCAGCGTCGGTAGCATCGTGTGAGAAGACAGCGGAGCTGCGCTCCGCTCTACCCTGCGTCGATCGGCCAGCGCGCTCTCTGCGTCTGCTACCCTGTGCCCATGACGGAAGCCGCACTCCCCCAATCCGCCGCGCAAACGCAGTCCCCGATTCGCCAAATGTCCGAACGCTTCCGCGGTTTTTTGCCGGTGGTCGTCGACGTGGAGACCGGCGGCTTCGATTGGAATCGGCATGCCCTCTTGGAAATCGCGGCGCAGCCGCTCGATCTCGACGACAGTGGGGCGCTGGTCCCCGGCGAGATCGCCAGCGCCCATCTGGTGCCCGCACCGGGCACCGAGATCGATCCGAAATCCTTGGAAATCACCGGGATCAAGCTCGATCACCCGTTCCGGCTCGCCAAACCCGAAAAAGATGCGCTCGATCACGTCTTCGCGGGCGTGCGCGCAGCGATGAAGAAACACGGCTGCCAACGCGCGATTCTCGTCGGGCACAACGCGCACTTCGATCTGAATTTCGTCAACGCCGCCGTCGCGCGCACCCAATACAAGCGCAATCCGTTTCACCCCTTTAGCGTATTCGACACGGTCACGTTAGCGGGTGTGGCCTACGGTCAAACCGTGCTCGCGCGCGCAGTGATGGCTGCGGGACTGTCGTGGAACGGCGAAGAAGCGCATTCGGCGGTGTACGACACCGAGCGCACGGCGGAATTGTTCTGCAAGATCGCGAACAGCTGGCCGAGAATGGTTTGATCGCGTCTCGATGACGGCATGCGAGCGGATTTCGGGCGCGATGCGCTGGTATCGCGCGTATCGAGTGAAAACTGTCATCCCGAGCGTACCGAGGGGCCTGTTTTTTTGGCTCTACCAACGAAACAAGCAGGTCCCTCGGTACGCTCGGGATGACATTGAATCTTCTATGCGCGCAGCATGCACGCGATGCTCGATGCATTCACTGCCTTTGCCGCACCGCTTCAAACAGCACCACACCCGTCGCGACCGAAACATTGAGGCTCTCCACGCTCGGCGCAGTCGCGAGACCGGGCATCGGTATCGTCACCAACTGATCGCAATGCTCGCGAGTGAGGCGGCGCAGACCATCGGCTTCGCCACCGAGCGCGAGCGCGACATTGCCGCGCAAATCGAGCGTATACAGCGAGCCTCCGGCATCGCCCGCCAGGCCATAAATCCACACGCCTAATTGCTGAATATCGCGCATCGCACGCGCGAGATTGGTCACGCGCACCACCGGCACGCTGTCGGCCGCGCCGGCGGAGGTCTTGCGCACCGTCGCGTTGATCTGCACCGCTTTGTCTTTGGGAATGACGACGGCGGTGACGCCTGCCGCAGCCGCGCTGCGCAAGCAGGCGCCGAGATTATGCGGATCTTGCACGCCATCGAGGATCAACAGCAGCGCTTTACCGGCGGCGGCTTCGATCAACTCGGGCAAATCGTCTTCGTTGAACGTTTTCGCGGCGGCATAGCGTGCGACCACGCCTTGATGGCGTAAGCCGCCGGCCACGCCGTCGAGCGCATTGGTCGCCACGCGACGTACGTCGATTTCTTTGCGGCGCGCGTTCTCTTCTATTTCGGTGAGGCGCGGGTTCTTGGCGCCGGCTTCGATCAGCACTTCGCGCACATGTTCAGCGTCGTGTTCGACGGCGGAGGCGACGGCGTTGATGCCGACGATCCAGGGAGAGGATTGGTTGCTCATGCCGCTATTGTGCAGGGAATGCGGCGGTTTTTGGTCGAAATGATGCAGGGCGGCCCTAACGACCGCATCGCGTTATGATCCACGGCCTTACGTCGCCACGCCCGCAACGCCATGCCTTCCACATCGCCCGATCGCTCGCAGATCGCCATCGTCGGCGGCGGCCCCGCCGGGCTGATGGCGGCCGAAGCCGCGCGCGCGGCCGGCGCCTCGGTCGATGTCTACGAAGCGATGGGCTCGGTCGGTCGGAAATTCCTGATCGCAGGCAAAGGCGGCTTGAATCTGACCCACGGCGAACCGCGGCCGGGCTTCGATGCGCGCTACCGCGAACGCGCGCCCGCGTTGGCGCACTGGCTCGATGCCTTCGATGGCGAAGCTTTGCGCGAATGGGCGCGCGGACTCGGCGTGGACACGTACGTCGGCAGTTCGGGGCGCGTGTTTCCGATCGATCGTAAGGCCGCGCCTTTGCTGCGAAGCTGGGTGCGCCGCCTGCGCGAAAGCGGCGTGCGCTTCCATGTGCATCATCGTTGGCAAGGCTGGGACCATGAAGGCGCGCTGCGCTTCGCGACACCGTCGGGCGAGCGATGCGTCCACGCCGATGCCACCGTACTCGCGATGGGTGGCGGCAGTTGGCCGCAGTTGGGTTCGGACGGCGCGTGGTTCGCGATGCTCGCCGAACGCGAGATCGATCTCGCTCCGTTGCGGCCGTCGAACTGCGGCTTCGATATCGGTTGGAGCGATGCCCTCGCGAAGCAGCATGCCGGCGCACCGCTGAAACCGGTGATCGTGCACTGGCAGGATCTTCGCGGCGACGAACATGCGCTGCAGGGCGAGTGCGTGTTGACCGAAACCGGTATCGAAGGCAGTGCGATCTACGCGATTTCCGCCGATCTGCGCGAACGCATTCTGCGCGACGGCGAAACGATGCTGTGGCTGGATCTCGCGCCCGGGCGCACGCAAGCGCGCCTGCAAACAGACCTCGCAAAACCGCGCGGCAAACGCAGCGTCGGCGAGCATCTGCGTCGTCAAACCGGCTTGGATGCGGCGAAAGCGATGTTGGTCTTCGAATCGCTACTGATGCAAGGGCAGCCCCGCGCGGACGCGAACAATGCTGCACTGGTCGCTGGGACGATAAAACGCTTGCCGCTGCGTCTACGCGCGACGCGACCGCTCACCGAAGCGATCAGCACCGCCGGCGGCGTGCGCTTGGAAGCGCTAGACGAAGCGCTGCAATTGAAGACGATGCCCGGCGTGTTCTGCGCTGGCGAAATGCTGGATTGGGAAGCCCCGACCGGCGGCTATTTATTGACCGCGTGTTTCGCGAGTGGGCTGATCGCGGGACGTGGGGCCTCGCAGTACCTACGCAGCCGCCGGTAGAGCGGAGCTACGCTCCGCTCTACGGGTCTCAGTATTTCTGCTTCGGCCGCTTCGCTGGCTGACCGCGCGGTGGTAGCGGTTTCTCGCCGCGTTCTTCGGCGAGTCGGAAATCGATTTTGCGTTCTTCCAGGCTGGCCTTGAGCACGATGATGCTCGCGCGGTCGCCCAGTCGGAACACGCGGCCGACCCGTTCGCCGCTGAGCGTTTTTCGGATCGGGTCGAAGTGATAGTAGTCGTGCGGCAACTGAGTGATGTGGATCAGGCCATTAACTTTCGAGTCGTCCAATTCCACGAACAGACCGAAACTGGTCACACCGCTGATGGTGCCGTCGAAACGGCCACCGATATGTTTTTCCATCCAGGCCGCGCGATATCGTTCATCGACTTCGCGTTCGGCTTCGTCGGCGCGACGCTCGCGCTCCGAACATTGCAACGCCAGCGCCGACATCGCGCTCTGCGAATACGTGAAACTGCCCGGCTTCGCCTCGGTCAGCGCGTGCTTGATCGCGCGATGCACCAACAGATCGGGATAGCGGCGGATCGGCGAAGTGAAATGCGCGTACGATTCCAGCGCCAAGCCGAAGTGCCCGATATTATCCGGCGAATACACCGCCAGCGACTGGCTGCGCAGCAACACGGATTCGAGCAGCGTCGCATCGGCGCGATCGCGAATCTTAGTCAGCAGCGCGGTGAAATCGCGTGGATGCACCGAAGCCCAAGCTGGCATCCGCAGTTTGAATTCTTTGAGGAATTCCAGCAGATCGGCGTATTTGCTTTCCGGTGGTTTGTCGTGATTGCGATACGGCGCGGGCACCTGTTTCTTCAACAAGAACCGAGCTGCTTCCACGTTCGCGGCGATCATGCATTCTTCGATCAGCTTATGCGCATCGTTGCGCTGAAGCATGCCGGCCTGCACCACTTCGCCCTGCGGACCCAGCACGAAACGCACTTCGCTGGACTCGAACTCGATGGCACCGCGCGCTTTGCGCGCTTTCGCGAGCACTTGATATAGCTGATGCAGACGCTGCACTTGCGGCAACAACGAACCGAGCATCTCGATCGTTTCCGCATCGCCCTCGCCTACCGCTTGCCACACTTGGGTGTAGGTCAGGCGGGCATGCGAATGCATCACCGCTTCGTAGAACTTCGATTTCGTCACTTCGCCATCGAGATTCACCTGCATGTCGCAGACGAAACACAAGCGATCGACCTTCGGCTTAAGCGAGCAAATCTCGTTCGATAACGTCTCCGGCAGCATCGGCACGACGAAACCCGGGAAATACACCGAAGTCGCGCGCAATTGCGCTTCATCGTCCAGCGGCGCGCTGGGCCGCACGTAATGCGAGACATCGGCGATCGCGACGACCAACCGGAAGCCGCCGCGATTGGGTTCGCAATAGACGGCATCGTCGAAGTCTTTCGCGTCTTCGCCGTCGATAGTAACCAGCGGCAACTGTCGTAGATCGATACGGCCCGCGATATCCGCCGCGGTGACGGTGAGCGGCACCGCGGTGGCTTCATTCAACACAGGCTGCGGAAACACATGCGGCAGATCGTGGCCGTGGATCGCAGCTTCCACCACCAACGACGGCGTGAGTTTATCGCCGAGCACCGCGAGCACGCGGCCGATCGGCGGCCGATGCGCATCGGGCATATGCACGATCTCGCAGACCACCAGTTGACCGTTGCGCGCTTCGAGCCGCGCATCGCTGGGAATCTGCACGTTGCGCTGAATGCGCTCGTCGTCGGGAACGACATAACTGACGCCGGCTTCGATCGCGAAACGACCGATCAACCGCGTGAGCCGGCGTTCGAGCACTTCGACGATCATGCCTTCGCGGCGCCCGCGACGGTCCAGGCCGGTGACGCTGACCATAACCCGATCGCCATGCAGCACTTTGCGCATTTGCAGCGGCGGCAAGAACAGATCGTCGCCGCTCGCTTGGCCCGGTACGGCATCGGGCCTCAGGAAACCGAAACCGTCGCGATTAGCGATGACCGTGCCGGCGATCAAATCCATACGCGCGGCCGGCAAATAACCGCCGCGTCTGTTCTGCAGCAACTGTCCGTCGCGCAACATCGCCCCAAGACGTTTATTCAGCGCATCGCTGCGCTCCGGGGTCGTTAAGTGCAGATGCGTGGCGATGGTTTCAGGCGACATCGGCCCTTCGGCGGATGCCAGCAATTGCAAGATCGCTTCGCGGCTGGGAATCGGATCGGCATAGCGCTCGGCTTCGCGGGCAGCATGCGGATCGTTGTAATGTTGGGTGCGCGGTTGTGCGTGCGGTCCGCGGTGATCCGGGCCGGGCTTCTTCGCTCGACTCGGCGAGCCCGATGGCAGATCGGGCAACCAGGGGGCGGCTTTGCTCGGCGCCTTGCGCTTGGGTGCAGCGGCTTTACGCGGTGCCGCGTCCGAGCGAGCCTTAACGGCTTTGCCGGGCTTGGAGGGGGGTGATGGGGTGGAGGATGGTGTCGCGGAGGCCGATTTGGTGGCTGCGCCGCGTGCGGTGCGAGTGGCCCGTGGGCCTGAATTCTTCTTAGTTTTTTTAGACATCGGCATCAGTATAACCCCGTCGCAGCAGCAGATGCACCCGTAGCGGCCGTCTTCCGGCGGTTCGCGGAGGTCCATCGCGGCGCTGCGAATCGGCCCGACGAATTCGTTGACAACAGTCCCGTCCCGCAGCAACATACGCGGCCCAAGCCCAGGTGGCGGAATTGGTAGACGCACTAGTTTCAGGTACTAGCGGGTAAAACCGTGGAGGTTCGAGTCCTCTCCTGGGCACCAAATACCGAATAGAAAAGCCGCAGACATGCGGCTTTTTTGTTGTCTGTTGATCGCTACGCAGCGCAATTGAGCCCGTATGCCGGGACTGGATCGCAATCGGTTGGCTTAACGGCGCTGATGGGGTCGGTGCGCCTAGGCGCACCCTATGAGCACTCTTATGCAACGACGACCGGAATCTTGCCGATGCGCGCCTGCCAGTGTTTCGGACCGGTGTGATGCACCGACTCGCCGCTGGAATCCACCGCGACCGTCACCGGCATATCTTCGACCGTGAATTCGTAGATCGCTTCCATACCCAGATCGGCGAAACCGACGACGCGCGAGGCCTTGATCGCTTTCGAGACGAGATACGCGGCGCCGCCGACGGCCATCAGATACACCGACTTGTGTTTCTTGATCGCATCGATCCCTGCGGGGCCGCGCTCGGCCTTACCGACCATGCCGAGCAGTCCGGTTTGCGCCAGCACCTGTTCGGTGAATTTATCCATGCGCGTGGCGGTGGTCGGACCGGCAGGGCCGACGACTTCATCGCGCACCGGATCGACCGGGCCGACGTAATAAATGAAGCGGCCTTTGAAATCGACCGGCAGCGGCTCGCCTTTGTTGAGCATATCGACCATGCGCTTATGCGCGGCATCGCGGCCAGTCAACAACTTGCCGTTGAGCAGCAACACCTCGCCCGGCTTCCAGCTCGCGACATCCTCGGGCGTGACGGTATCGAGATTCACGCGACGGCCTTTGCTGGCGTCGTATGTGAGTTCCGGCCAGTCGGCGAGCGATGGCGGGTCCAGCATCACCGGTCCGCTGCCGTCGAGGGTGAAATGCGCATGGCGCGTCGCGGCGCAGTTCGGAATCATCGCCACCGGTAGATTGGCGGCGTGGGTCGGGTAGTCCTTAATCTTGATATCGAGCACGGTCGTCAAACCGCCCAAGCCTTGCGCGCCGATGCCCAGCGCGTTGACCTTCTCGTACAACTCCAATCGCAATTCCTCGGCACGATTGCTCGCGCCCCGCGCTTGTAAATCGACGATATCGATCGGTTCCATCAACGCTTCTTTCGCCAGCAGCATCGCCTTCTCGGCGGTACCGCCGATGCCGATACCCAGCATGCCCGGCGGGCACCAGCCGGCGCCCATGGTCGGCACGGTTTTCAGCACCCAGTCGACGATCGAATCGGACGGGTTGAGCATCGCGAATTTCGATTTGGCTTCGGAGCCGCCGCCTTTCGCGGCGACGATGACATCGACCTTGTTGCCCGGAACGATCTTGACGTTGACCACGCCGGGCGTGTTGTCCTTGGTGTTGATGCGCTTGCCCGCAGGATCCGCCAACACCGACGCGCGCAGCTTGTTATCCGGATGGTTGTAGGCGCGACGAACGCCTTCGTGAACCATGTCCTCCACGCCCATCGTGGCGTCGTCCCAGCGCACGTCCATGCCGACGTCGAGAAACACAGTGACGATGCCGGTGTCTTGGCAGATCGGGCGATGGCCTTCCGCGCACATCCGCGAGTTGATGAGGATCTGGGCGATGGCGTCTTTCGCGGCCGGCGATTCTTCGCGCTCGTAGGCCGCGGCGAGATTCTTGATGTAATCGACCGGGTGGTAGTAGCTGATGTACTGCAGAGCATCGGCGATGGACTGGATCAGGTCTTCTTGCCCGATCGAAACCGGGCGACGGACGGCGGGCATGGCGGGCGAATGGGCAGCGGACACGGGCGAGCACCGGACATAGCGTGGAGCCGGGATTTTACCGCGTTGCAGACAACGCACGCGCGCCCCTACGTCCATGCATCATTAGGCGAAAAGGCCCAGGAGCGCGCCGGAGACTTGCAGCAGCGGAAAATCGGCAGACAATGCCGTCACGTCCACCTCTACCCGCGCCCTGCAGATCGACAGCCTACGAGCGCCGACTCGGATGGCTGCAACGGCGTATCGAGCGAGGAAACGATCGACTCGCCGGGACCGAGTCCGGACGGACATCCACCAGACCCGTTGATTGAAAACATACGCGACGTACGTTCCTAAACAATCCGCTAGGGGAGTGTCATGCTGAAGAAAATTCTCATTGTGCTATTGATCGCGATCGCGGGCGTACTCGGTTATGCCGCGACCAAACCGGACACCTTCCGGGTCGAACGCAAGACGACGATCGCGGCGCCGCCGGAAAAAGTGTTCGCCATGATCGAAGACTTCCACCGCTGGAGCGAATGGTCGCCCTGGGAGAAGCTCGACCCAGGCATGACCCGCACCTATGGCGGGTCCGCGAAGGGCGTCGGCGCGACTTACGCATGGAGCGGCAACGACGACGTCGGCCAAGGCAAGATGGAAGTCATCGAAGCGGTTCCGGCCTCGAAACTCACGTTCAAACTCGATTTCCTAAAGCCTTTCGAAGCCCACAACACCGGCGAATTCGTACTCACGCCGAAAGATGGCGGCACCGAAGTCACGTGGTCGATGTACGGCCCCAGTCCTTATATCTCGAAGCTGATGGATACCGTCATGAACATGGACAAGATGATCGGAAAGGACTTCGAGAAGGGCCTCGCCAATATGAAAGCTGCGGCCGAATTGTAAACGCACACCGCGGCACTCCATCGGAACCCCGCCTGCTCGGCGAGGTTCCGGTGAAGTCGTCCGGTCGAGTCACGACCTGCGCTAACCGGTAAACTAGGCGTCCGCAACGCCTGCATCCGATCTCTCATGGCCTCCCCTTACGGCACCGAAACCGTGCTGGACGTCCGGCACTGGACCGACGCCTACTTCAGTTTCACCACCACACGCGACGACGGCTTCCGTTTCGATAACGGCCAATTCGTGATGATCGGACTGGATATTCCGCAGCCCGACGGCACGGCTAAGCCATTGATGCGCGCGTATTCCATCGCCAGCGCCAACTGGGAAGAGCAACTCGAATTCTTCAGCATCAAGGTGCCGAACGGGCCGCTGACTTCGCGGCTGCAGCACATCGCGCCGGGCGACACCATCCTGATCGGGCGCAAGCCGACCGGCACCTTACTCATTTCCGACGTGCATCCGGGCCGTCATTTGTTTCTGCTTTCGACGGGCACCGGCCTCGCGCCGTGGATGGCGATCGTGAAAGACCCCGCGACGTACGAGCGCTTCGAGAAAATCGTCATCGTGCATGGCGTTCGCAGCGAGCCCGACCTCGCCTACCGCGATTACATCGTCAACGAACTGCCGCGCCATGAGTTTCTGGGCGACGAAATCCGACAGAAACTGCTGTATTACCCGGCGGTGAGCCGCGAAGATTTCTATTGGCACGGCGCCCTGCGCCGCGGCCGGATCACCGATTTGCTCGAAAGCGGACGCATGACCGAAGAACTCGGTCTCGCGCCGCTGGACCCTGTGCACGATCGTGCGATGATTTGCGGTAGCCCGCAGATGCTGGCCGATTTTCGTAGGATTTTGGACGATCGCGGCTTCACCGCTTCGACGCGGATCGGTACCGCCGGCGAGTACGTGTTCGAGCGGGCGTTCGTCGAAAAATAAGCCGTATCGAAAATCGACATGCCGATGCCCGCATCGCGGTGCACAGCACGTACTCAAACGTATTCGCACTGGAGACCGTTATGCGCCTTCCACTCGCCGCCGCATTATTCGCGCTGATCTTCGTGCTGACCGGTTGTTTTCCCGCGCGTAACACCGACAAGCCCATCGCCACTCTTTTAGTGCCGGCCCAGCAAGCCGCGCAACGATTGGTCGTGATCTTGCCGGGACGTGCGGACGATCTCGACGCGCTTCGCCGCAGCGGTATGTCCGAGGCCATCCAAAGCGCGTGGCCCGATGCCGACGTGTTGTTCGCCGAACTCACGCTCGGTTATTACATGCAGGGCCGCGCGCCCGAGCGCTTGCACGATGACGTCATTACGCCCGCACGCGCACGCGGTTATCGCGAAGTGTGGCTCGGCGGCGCATCGATGGGCGGTATGGGCACACTGATGTACGAACGTCTGCACCCGGGCGAAGTCGATGGCATCGTGCTGCTGGCGCCGTATCTGGGCGATCGCGAACTGCTGAACGAAATTCGCGATGCAGGCGGCGTTGCGCAGTGGAACGCAGGCCCACCGCAAGAGGTGAATTCGAAGACATGGCAGCGCGAACTCTGGCGACACTTGCAAACATGGTCGCGCGATCCGAAGCATGCGCAGCGCGTATGGCTCGCCTACGGCGACCGCGACCGCCTGAGAGAAGCGATGCCGTTGCTGGTGCCGTTATTGCCGAAGAATCAGGTGCTGGTGCGTCCAGGCGGCCACACCTGGACGGTATGGAGCCCCGCGACCGGCGAGTTGCTGAAGCAGGCCGGCGCGAAAGCTGCGGCAGGGGCTTCGCCTTAATGTGATCGGGATTCGTTCGGGAGTTTCGAGCGACGTACGCTCAATCGTCGCCGTAATTCAACCAAATCCGCGCGCGCTGTTCGTTATCGAAGACTCGGCAATCGTAGCCGTGTTCGCGGCCTAGGATTTCGGCGACTTCCATCCGACTGACCGCCGTGCCGCGGGCATCGACATAGGCTAGGCGAACTTCGGAGAACCCGCCGCCTTTCATCGCCAACATCAGTTTCTTCATCTCGTGCTCGGGCGGAACGACACCGCGTGTGTGATCGAGCACCAGTAGCCGATTGCAATGCCGATCGTGCAATTCGACCGCGATGCGCGTAAACATCGCGATCAGGGCTTCGATCGTATCGATCCAACCGGTCACATCGGCCACCAAGCAACTGCCTTCTGCGAGGAAGCGCAATTCGAATGATGGTCTCGATCCTTCGAGCACTTCGTCCATCTCGTCCATGATCGCTCGTACCTTCAGCCCAGCGCCGTTTCGATATCGCCGATCATCGATTCCGGTTTATCGGTCGGCGCGTAGCGCTTGATGACGTTGCCATCGCGGCCGATCAGGAATTTACTGAAATTCCATTTGATGCCATCGAAGCCGAGAAAACCGCCCTTCTCGTCTTTGAGCCACTTCCACAATGGATGCGCGCTCGCACCGTTGACGTCGACCTTCGAGAACATCGGAAAATCGACGTCGTACGTCAACGAACAAAAATTCTTGATTTCGGTCTCGTCGCCCGGTTCTTGATGATTGAACTGATCGCAGGGAAAGCCCAACACCACCAGTCCGCGATCGGCGTACGTCGCCCATAATTTTTGCAAACCCGCGTACTGCGGGGTGAAGCCGCAACGGGATGCGACATTGACGATCAGCAGCACTTTGCCGTTGTAATCGGACAAGGACTTGTCGTGACCGTCGATGTCGACGGCGGAGAAATCGAACGCAGTGCTCATGACGACTCCTTCAGCGCCCCGCTTCGATGCGGACGGCGGGGGCGAATGGCTTGATGCCGAGCGCTTCGTACACTTCGCTCGGTGCGTAGGCCGTACCGTTCTTGATGACCAGCGCGACTTTGCGGATATCGGAGATGTTCTGGGTCGGGTCACCGTCGATCAGGATCAAATCGGCGCGCTTACCGACCGTGATCGAACCGCGATCGTCCATCGTCCGCGAATACTTTGCGCCGTTCCAGGTCGCGATTTGCAAGGCTTGGGCGGGCGTCATTCCAGCCTTGACGTAGAGTTCCAACTCGCGCTGCAACGTGAAACCGGGCAAACCGTCGGTGCCCGCGAGAATCGGCACCCCGGCGCGATACA
Source organism: uncultured Gammaproteobacteria bacterium (assembly GCA_963783035.1). Taxonomy (GTDB): domain Bacteria; phylum Pseudomonadota; class Gammaproteobacteria; order Xanthomonadales; family Xanthomonadaceae; genus Lysobacter_I. The sequence goes on along the minus strand of CAWAMC010000003.1, from coordinate 140,770 downwards.
TGCGACCGACGAACTCCACCATCTTGTCGTAAGACTTGTTGTAGCGCGCAGCCGTTTCATCGTCGGGAATATCGAACTCGGCCACTTTCAAGCCGCGCTGCACGTCCGGCGGCAGATGGTCCGCGATCATGCCGAAGGACGAGGACATGTCGCCCGCGCGCTGACGAATGAAATCGAAGGTGGTGACGGTCGGGTCGACCGCGACGCCCTTCGCGGCCAGCGTCGCGATGAACTCCTGCACCGGTTTGGAATTGAAATCGAGATCGGCGATGCGTTTGGCCGGCAGATAAAAACGTTCCAGCGTACGCGTGTCGGTCTTCTCATCCACTAAGAAGTTCAACAACACCTGATTGATGTGCTGAATCTCGTCGTAGCCGGCATCGACCGCATCCTGCGCGCGCGCGAACACCGGAATATGACCGCTAACGCGAATATCGAGGCTATGCGCGTACGTGATCGTCTCGCGCAGAATATCTTTCGGGAACGAGTTGTAGATCTTGATCTGCGGGTAGCCATTTTTGGCGTACCAATCGATCGCGCGTTTGGCGCCGGCCAGATCTTTGATCACGAAACCGTTGCGCGCCGACATCGGGCTCTCGCCTTCGATGAAACCGGCCGCGACGACGCTCGGCGACATCAACTTGCCGCTGCGTTCGGCTGCCATCAACCTCTGCAACGTGGCGTTGTCGTTACCCATGTCGCGCACGGTGGTCACGCCCGCGGCCAAATGCAGGCCGCCTTGCCATTGGTCGATGTGACCGTGCATGTCGTACAACCCCGGCAGCAACACGCGCCCACCGGCGTCGATCGTTTGCTGCGCGGGCGCTTGTTGTTGACCCGCATCCGAAATCGAAACGATACGGCCGCTGCGCAGCAGCACGTCCGAGGCCGGGCCGAGCGTCGCGGCTTCGCTGTCGAAGATGCGCGCGTTGCGGATCAAGGTGGTGCCGGCCAGCGGTTTGGCGAGGCGCTTCTGCATATCGAGCACCGCAGCGTTTTCCGACGTGCGCTGGATGTCCTCGAGGGCTTCGGCGTTCGCCTGCCAACCGTCTTCGATCAGTTGCAGGAAGCCTGGGAAGATCACCGCGAACATCCGCGGCTCGGCATCGGAGGTGGCCCAAACGAACGTCGGGGTGAAACCCACGCCGGTGAGCATCAACAACTGCACCTTGCGGGTCTCCTCGCCTTTCTTGACGTCGGCATCGGCGACCTTACGCATGGTCAGGGTGCCGCTGGGAATCAGCGGCAGCTTGCCGTCGGCGCGCTTGGCCAAGGCGCTGATCGCCACGCTAAAGCTTTGCGGCGTGCCGCCCAGAGGCGAGTACGCAGCGCCAGCGGCGGCCGGCTGTTCGCCGGTATCGGATGTGGATTTCCAACGGGCGACGCCGTTCTCGACGACGAAACTCTCGTCGACCGGCGCACCGAACGTCGAGCTGCCCTTCACCGAATAGGTCAGGAAAGTGCCGTCCGGCGCGAGGGTGTATTCCTCTTTCAGCTCGGGCCCGCGGCCGTTGTCCTTGAAGACGAAATCGACGCGTGTCGTGCCGTCGTCGCCCTTCACGACCTCCTGATGCCCGGCCTGTTTGCCGCCATCGACCAGGGCCAGATATTTGATCGTTTCGGCGCATTGCGCGCTGCCGGCGATACCTGCCAGAACAAGCACCAAGCCGAGAATACCGCTGCGGTTCATATCCACTCCCCCGAGACGAAGCCCGTTCCTGAATCCCCCAGCGCAGGCGCGTCCTGCCTCGGGTTAGCCCGAAGTCTAACCCAAATGGAGAAGGCGCTGCGCGTGCGTACGCTTCGCACAGAAACCGATTGCGTCATGTTTGCGCTTGAAGGTGCTTAGGAGGCCCTGGGCGATTCGATCGCGGCCTACAAGTCGGGCCGAGCCCCGTTTTGTCAATAGCAAAATGATACAACTCACAACAAAATAGTGAGAAGCGCTCTAGGCCACATACACTCCGGCCAAAGGCCCGCCCCGCATCACGCGTAAACGAAAACGCCGGGCGGTTTCCCGTCCGGCGTTTTCTGGCGATGCAGTCCGTGGCTTCTCGACCGTGCCTTTTCCCGGCACGTATCTACGATGCGCGATCAGAACTGCGCTTTGAACTCCACGCCCACCGTGCGCGGCTCGTTGAGGAAGCCGGTGAGATTGTTGAAGTCGATGCCGCCGACGATCGCGGTTTCGTCGGTGATGTTGCGGCCGAACAGCGCGATTTCGTAATCGCCGTCGTTCCAGGCGTAACCCAAACGCAGGCCGCCTTCCAACAACGGGTCGCCGGTGAATTCGGTCGATTCGTAGAGGAAGAAATTGACTTCGCTACGGTAATTCCAGTCGGTGTAGGCGAAGAACTCGCCGTGGCTGGTCGGAACGCCGTAACGCGCGGTCAGGTTATAGACGTGCTTGGGCGCTTGCGGTAACGCGTTACCGTCGATACGGAAGGTCCCCGGCACGGTGCCGGCTGGATCGTTCACGGTGCAGCCGCCGCCGCAACCGAAGACCGACAATGCGTTGTCTTGAATTTCGGTGTCGTTGTAGCTGGCGCCGAGAGTGACGTACAAATTGTCGGTGATATAGGCCTGCAGATCGAGTTCGGCGCCTTGGCCGATCGTGCGATCGGCGTTGACGAGGGTCGCGATATTGCTGGTGCCGCCGACCGCCGTGAGCTGCTGATCGTTGACGGTGTAGCGATACAGCGAGAACCCGAAGCGCAGACGGTTATCCAGCACCTGCGCCTTCACGCCGGCTTCGTACGACAGCACCGTTTCGGTATCGGCGACCGTGACCAACTGATTGCTCGGCAGCGCGGCATTGGCGAACATCAAACGGCCCTGCACGCTCGGCGCACGGAAGCCTTTGGCGACGCGGCCATAGACGTTGACGTTGTCGTTGATCGCATACACCGCGCTGAAATCCCAACTGACATCGGTGTCGCTGGGGCTGACTTTGATCGGCGCGATCGGCGGACCGAACGGACCGATCGGGCGTGCGGCGACGAATTCTTTCTGATCGTCGGTGTAACGCACGCCGCCGCGAAGTTTCAGCTTGTCGGTCACGTCGAAATCGGCCGACGCGAACACCGCCCAAGCGGTATTGTCCTGGCGCTGCACGGCATAGCCGTTCTGCGCGTTGCCCGGCGCGAAGCGTGTCGTAGCTGAAGCTATCGACGGTGATGTCTTCGTCGAACCAAAACAGACCGGCCTGCCAGTCGAAACGGCCGAGTTCGTTCGATTCGATGCGGACTTCTTGGCTGAGCTGACGGTGCTTCGGCAGGCCATCGGCCGATTCCGCCGGGAACAGCGATTCGCCAAGATCGTCGGTCGGGAACGTGTACACCGAGCCGCCGTCGATATCGCCGCGGCTGAAGGCTTCGACGTTTTCGTAACCGGTGATCGAATACAGCGTGTACGCGCCGAGATCCCAGCGCATGCGCAAATTCGCGCCGAACTGTTCGAGCGTTTGCTCGTTGATGCCGTCGATCGAGACGCGGTCGCGGTCGAAATCGCTGCGCAATTCGTTGGTGCCCGGCTGGATGATGCTGGCGCGGAACAGACGCGCGGTGCCGTCGAGTTGGCGCGCATGCACGTTCGCCAGCGCTTCGAAGGTATCGCTGGGCTTGAACAGGAACTGCACGCGGCCGGCGCTTTCTTCGTAACCCTCGAGATCCTTGCCCGGGCCGTTGGCGATGTTATCGACGTAATCGTCGCGGCGTTGATGCAAGCCGGACACGCGCACCGACGTGGTCTCGTTGATCGCGCCAGTCAAGGCACCGTCGACGTTGAAGCCGTTGCGCTCGGTCAAGCCGACGCGCACGTAGCCGCCGAACTCATCTTGCGGCCGAGCGGATTCGAATTTGATCACGCCGGCCGGCGAATTGCGGCCGAAGAGCGTGCCTTGCGGACCGCGCGCCATTTCGACCTGATCCAGATCGAACAGCGGGAAGCCTTTGAGAATCGGGTTTTCTTGCACCACGCCGTCGTACACCAGCGACACCGGCTGCGAGGCGTTGAGATCGAAGTCGGTGTTGCCGAGACCGCGGATATAGAAACGCGGGAACGCACGGCCGAACGAGGATTCGATATTCAAGCTGGGCAGACGGCCGGACAACAGGCGGATGTCTTCGCCACCGGCGGTAATGGCATCGAGCTTTTCGCGATCCACTGTCGTGATCGCCATCGGTACGTCTTGGATGTTTTCCACGCGGCGCTGCGCGGTGACGGTGATGGTATCCAACGTCCGAGCATCGTCCTGCTCGGACGTTGCGTCCTGAGCAGCGGCCATCGCCGGCAACGCGAACAAAATCGCGGCGGTCAAGCTGCCGAAACGCAGGCCGCGACGAGCGGAAACGGAAGAGTGATTCATGAGAGGGTCCTGTGGGAGTGGGACGGCGCACCGGAGGCATCCGGCAGGGCCGCATTGTAATGCTTTCGTTAATTGAGGCGACACCTTGGGGGGCTGCTGAGGGCGTATTCGTCCCCCCATGCCTTTCGTCATGGGTCAGGCCCGGCCGCTTCGGCTACGCTTCGTCTTCTTTTGTTTCGCTGAGACTCGCCCATGACTCGCCCGCTCGCCTGCGCCCTCGCCGCGGCCATCGCCACCAGCCTGATCGGTTGCGCCACTGCGCCGACGACGGCCACTGCCGACACGCCCGCTTCCGACAAGACCACCATGCCCGCCGACGCTACCCAAGACAATCCGCTGTTCGCCGAAAGTACGCTCACGCTCAAGTACCCGCATTTCGACAAGATCAAGGACAGCCATTTCGGCCCCGCCTTCGATCGCGGTATGGCGGAGCAGATCAAGGAAATGGAGGCGATCGCTGACAATACCGATGCGCCGACCTTCGACAACACGATCGTCGCGATGGAGAAATCCGGCCAGCTGCTGGGTCGCTCGGCGGCGATCTTCTTCAACCTCACCGGCGCCGACACCAACGACACGCGCGAGAAGATCCAAGAGGATTACGCGCCCAAGCTGTCGGCGCACCAGGATGCGATCTCGCTGAATCCGAAGCTGTTCGCGCGCGTGAAAGCGCTGCACGACAAACGCGCGAGTCTCGGCCTCAATGCCGAGGGCGTGCGCCTGATCGAACGCTACTACACCGATTTCGTACGCTCCGGCGCCAATCTCTCGGAAGCGGAGAAGGCGCGGATCAAAGAAATCAATTCCGAGCTGGCGACGCTCGGCACGAAGTTCAGTCAGAACGTGCTCGGCGAGGTCAATGCCTCGGCGGTCGTGGTCGATACGAAGGCCGAACTCGACGGCTTCAGCGAAGCGCAGATCGCCGCCGCTGCCGAAGCGGCGAAGAAGCGCAATCTCGAAGGCAAATACGTCATCTCGCTGCTCAACACCACCGGCCAGCCGCCGCTGTCGCAGTTGAACAATCGCGGTACTGCGCGAGCGTTTGTATAAAGCCTCGATCTCGCGCGGCGGCCGCGGCAACGAATTCGACAACACCGCCATCATCTCCAAGGTCATGCGCTTGCGCGCCGAACGCGCGAAACTGATGGGCTACGCCAATCACGCGGCGTTCGTCCTCGAAGACGAAACCGCACGCACGCCCAAAGCCGTCAACGACATGATGTCGAAACTGGCCCCGCCCGCAGTGACGAACGCCAAGCGCGAAGCCGTGGATATGCAAGCGGTGATCGACGCCGAACAGAAAGCCAAAGGTCAACCGAGCTTCAAGCTCGAGCCCTGGGACTGGGCGTACTACGCCGAGAAAGTGCGCCAAGCGCGTTACAACTTCGACGAGTCTCAGCTCAAACCGTATTTCGAAATGAATAACGTGCTGGAAAACGGCGTGTTCTTCGCGGCGACGAAGTTGTACGGCATCACCTTCAAACAGCGCACCGACCTGCCGGTCTACAACCCCGACATCACCATCTACGACGTCTTCGACGCCGACGGCAAGTTGCTGGCGATATTCATCGCCGACATGTACGCCCGGCCGTCGAAACGCGGCGGGGCGTGGATGAACGAATACGTCTCGCAATCGGCGCTGATGGGCACGCGCTCGGTGGTCGGCAATCATCTGAACATTCCAAAGCCGCCGGCCGGTGAGCCCACGCTGCTGACCTGGGACGAAGTGACCACGATGTTCCATGAGTTCGGTCACGCGCTGCACGGCATGTTCTCGAACGTGAATTACCCGCGTTTCTCCGGCACCAACGTGCCGCGCGACTTCGTCGAATATCCGTCGCAGGTCAACGAAATGTGGGCCGACTGGCCTGAAGTGCTCGCCAACTACGCGAAGCACCATAAGACCGGCGAGCCGATGCCGAAGTCGCTGCTGGACAAGGTGCAGGCCGCTGCGAAGTTCAACCAGGGCTATACGACCACCGAATACCTGGCGGCGGCGATGCTCGATCAGCGCTGGCACCAGTTGACGGCCGACCAAGTGCCGGCGGGCAAAGATGTGATCGCGTTCGAGCGCGATGCGTTGAAGCGCGACGGCGTGGATTTCTACGCGGTCCCGCCGCGTTATCGCACCACGTATTTCAGCCACATCATGGGCGGCTACTCCGCCGGCTACTACGCCTACATGTGGTCGGAAGTGTTGGATGCCGAAAGCGTGGAGTGGTTCAAAGAGAACGGCGGCCTGAGCCGCAAGAACGGCGACTGGTTCCGCGCCAAACTGCTCAGCCGCGGCGGCTCTGAAGATGCGGTTACGGCGTTCAAGCAGTTCCGCGGTCGCGAACCTCAGATCGAACCGCTGTTGAAGCGTCGCGGTTTAACCACGAAGTGATTCAACCGTAGCGCTTCGCTGCCATGCTCGTTCTCGCGCACCGCCCGGCTCGTCCGGGCGGTGTCGTTTGAGACGATCGCTGGCGCACAACGCTCATCTTTCGCATGCGAATCGCGACCGCCATCGACGAGACTCAGGCCAGCGCGGACTTACTGCGCGATTGGCTGCATCGGCACGAACGCATTTTCGTTCTGACCGGTGCGGGCGTGAGTACCGCATCGGGCATTCCCGACTATCGCGATCCCGACGGCGCATGGAAACGACCGCCGCCGGTGACGTATCAAGCCTTGGTCGGCGACGCCGCGATCTATCGCCGCTATTGGGCGCGCAGTTTCGTCGGCTGGCCGATCTTTTCTCGCGCTGCCCCCAATCCCGCGCACCGCGCCTTCGCAGGCTGGTCGCAAGCCGAGCGCATCACATCGCTCGTGACGCAGAACGTCGATCGCCTGCATCAGCGCGCCGGCAGCGAACGCGTGATCGATCTGCACGGACGTCTGGATCGAGTCGTTTGCCTATCTTGCGGCGCGACGCAATTCCGCGATGCGCTGCAAGCGACGATGACACTGAACAATCCGCAGTGGCATCCGGGCGATGCAGCCTCCGCGCCCGACGGCGATGCCGATATCGATCACGCGGCGATCGCGCATTTCGTGCCGCCGCACTGCGCGGTATGCGACGGCATGCTGAAACCCGATGTCGTGTTCTACGGCGAAAACGTGCCGCGCGCGCGATACACGGAAGCGCTGGACGCACTCCACGCCGCCGATGCCGTGCTGGTGGTCGGCTCTTCGTTGATGGTGTATTCCGGTTTCCGTTTCGCGCGAATGGCGCACGAGCGCGGCATGCCGATCGCGATTCTCAATCGCGGCGTCACCCGGGCCGATGCGCTCGCGAGCCTGAAACTCGGTACCGACTGCGGCGACACGCTGCGCGCTGCTTTACAAGGCGGAAGTCCCGCATCGGAATCGCAGAATGCGTAACGATCAGTTACCTGGAGTCGACGTTTCCAGCTGAGGCAGCGATTCGCTCGAAGGCGCGATCGTTGGTAACGGCTGTTGCGGCGGAACCTCGGTGCTGAACATCGCGCGGTATTCCGGCGCGAGGTGAGGCATCAGGATCGCCGTCGGCACTTCCACCGCGCGGGTGCCATCGACATACGGCCCTACCTGATACGGCGGAAAAACGAATCGAAGCGCCATGAGTTTGCTGCCGTCGCGCGTCAATACCGGCTCGAACCAACGGAACGCGTAGGGTTTGGGTTCGGTGCCGCTGTCGATCACCTTGCCCACCGTACGCATCAAGGAAGCACGCTCTTCCGGCGGCAATTCATCGGCATCGATCCGCTGCGATAGCGCCGCATGCAATTGCTCGCGTACGTACTCGGAAATCGGGCCCCACCCGGCCGGATCGGCCAGCAAACCGTCGGCGCGCAGCATCTTGTTCGCCTCCGGCAACCAAACGAAGCGCGCGATGATCGGCACACTATGCGCACCGCCGAGGAAACTATTGCCGTCGGCCGCCACCGCGACGATCTGCGGCGTTTCCGCCACGAGCGAAAAATTCAAGGTGAGGTCGAAAGGCGTGGTCTGTTTGTCCGGATCGGTCTCGGCCACCGCCTTCATCAGATCCTGCCGCGCTATCTCCGCATAGCGATGCATTTCCGCGGCCAATGCCGGGTACTTCGACGCCATCTGTGGGTAGCTGATTCCGACGATATAACGCGGATCGTTTTCGATCACGTCTTTCAGCTCGATCGGCGCTGGTTGCGGAGGCGCGACGGCAGTTGTGTCGGCCGGCGGCGGCGGCTCGGTCGCGACCTCTTGTTCTTTTTTACAGGCGGCCAGCACGAGGGCAGCGCTCAGTGCGATCGCCAACGGGAGTCGGATAGATGTGGACATAACGTGATTCATCGGGGGATTGCTCGGCCTACCATCGCGGCGGGCGGGCGATCAGGATAACGGATGCAGGCCGCGGACCGGAAACCGATCGCGCCAAGCGGCGACTCGAACGTCGGACATAAAAAACCCCAGGCGCGAACGCCTGGGGCCGTGTTGCTTCAGCGATGGCCGCGATCGTGGATCGATCGCCGCCGATATCGCTAATTAGACCGCCTGAACTTCATCAGCCTGCAGACCTTTCTGGCCCTGCACGACTTTGAAGGTCACTTTCTGGCCTTCGGCCAGCGACTTGAAGCCGCTGCCCTGGATCGAACGGAAATGGACGAACAGGTCCTGGCCGCTTTCCGGGGTGATGAAACCGAAGCCCTTGGCATCGTTGAACCACTTGACGGTGCCGCTTTGACGATCGGACATGATGGTATTACTCCTCAAATAAACAGATGGGCGGAGACGGGGTCGTGTTTGTGTTGGTAAGACACCCGTATCCGTTAGAACCAATAAAAAAGCCCTAGGCGCAGACGCCTAGGGCCATATTTTTGGTAGTCGCGGTATTACAGCGCCTGCACTTCGTCGGCTTGCAGGCCTTTTTGGCCCTGCACGACCTTAAAGGTGACCTGCTGGCCTTCCTTCAAGGACTTGAAGCCGTTGCCCTGGATGGAACGGAAGTGGACGAACAAGTCCTGGCCGCTTTCCGGGGTGATAAAGCCGTAGCCCTTGGCATCGTTAAACCACTTAACGGTGCCGCTTTGACGATCGGACATGGGTGTTACTCCTCACTTTCAACAGTTGGTGGATACACGGGACCTTTCGGCACCGCGACTGTCTAGCCAGGGGTAACGCGAGCGATGAGTGGATCGTCTGGGCCGGCGCGGCGAGGGGCTGGCGCCCTAACTCGCGTTGCCTTTCAAGCGGCCGTTTCCGGCTTGCAACCTTGGATCTACCGCATCGGGGCACGATGTACCGTGATCCCGCTTGGAACAGTACGCGCACCATACACCACAACGCATCCGATTTGTGAAGCCCCGTAGGGAACTTTTTCCCCTAGCCCCGATTGACGGCGGCCCGTTGGGAGCCGACTGGGGGCTTCAGCCCCCAAGAAACAGGTTCGAACCCCTGCCGCACCGGCTGCCGCCGCGCCCGGTCAGCGCTGGTCGATGATCGGCGCGATGTGACCCTGAACGTCACTCCGCACGACCGACTTGCACGGGAATTTCTGGCACGAAACCTGCTTGAACAAGACTCGAAAGCCGTCGAATCTCATCGACGTTTCTACAACTGAAGACGCAGGAGAACACCGATGGAATATTCGAATACTCCGACCGTCACGGACGATAATGCCGTGGTCTGCCGCTTATACGATTTGGCTCGCAGCGGCGAAACCGGCAGTCACGAATTCTCTCAGCTCGACCATATGATGTTGGATCGCCTGCAGCAAACGTACGGCGGCGAGATCCAACGTCTGCACACGCTAGCGGCATAAAGACCCGTCGAGGCAACAGGCGATATCGGGTCGCTCCGCGCCACCGCGAACACCCACCTCGCCGTTCGTCGGAAGATTCCGATCCCTACGCATCTCGGGCCGGACATCAGGGCCTTCGGGCGCGATCGGCGCCGTAAAACGTCAGAACGGTGCGCTGGGACTCGTCAACCGCTCCAGAAAATGTGGGCCGAGCTGCGGCTCGATGGCCAGTGCGAACACCAGGCCATAGACCGCGCCCCAGAGATGGGCGCTGTGATTGATATTGTCGCCCCCCTTCTTGTCCATCCACATGCTGTATGCGACATAGAGCACCGCGAACACGATCGCGGGCAACGGCACGATGAAAAACAACAAGATGCCCGACCACGGGTCGAGCAAGACCGACGAGAACAGCACCGCCGACACTGCGCCAGAGGCACCAAGACTGCGATAACGGCCATCACGCCGATGGCGCAGATACGTCGGCAGGATCGCAATCACGATGGCCGACAGATAGAACGCGAGATAGCCGACCATCCCGATCCGCTCTGCGAAGAACGCTTCCATCACGCCGCCGAACGAGTACAACGTCACCATGTTGACGACCAGATGGACGCCATCGGCATGGATGAAGCCATGCGCGAGCAAGCGATCGTACTGACGTTGCCGATCGATCGCAGGCGGCCATAGAATCAGACGGTCGAACAACCTCTGTCGCTCCCACGCTTGCCACGACACGAGGCACGTGATGGCGACGAGCAGGAATGTCACTGGCGCATTCATCATCCGTCGTTTCCCGTTTTATGAGCGCAACGCTCACGCTTCACGATAATAGTCCTGCACCGGATAGCGTCGCGCGTACCACGCGAAGATCAGCGCCGCGACGAAGGCGAATCCGGCGAAGAAGAACATCAGGAAGGCGTTCTCGCTCATCCCGGTGGATGCGATCTGCGCGGTGACGGCCTCGTTGCGCACGGCGGCATTGGTCAATAGCACCCAAACGTTGCCGAACGTCACCGACAGCATCCAGAAGCTCATGATCACGCCCTTCATCGAAGGCGGCGATTGGCTGTAGGCGAATTCCAAACCAGTGGCCGACACCAGCACTTCGCCGAAGGTCAGCAGTGCGTAAGGCGCGATCTGCCACGCCAGGGATACGGGATCGCCGCCGTCGATCTGCAGTTGGATCAGGCCCGCGACCACCCAAGCTAAACCCGAGAACGCGATGCCGAAGCCCATGCGTCGCAACGCGGTGACTTTGAAACCGAGCTTGGTCAGCAACGGATACAGCACGATGTTGTTGAACGGAATCAGCAGCATCACCAGCAAGGGATTCAGCGCCTGCATTTGGCCGGCATCCTTGACCAACCAGCTCGGCCACCACCATTGATCGTGCGGCAACATCATCGATTTGCCCTGCAACACCCAGGTCGACGCCTTTTGATCGAACAAAGACCAGAATGGACTGACGATCGCGAACACGATCAAGATGCGCAGCACCGCGCGCACGCCGTCCACCGCCTCGTCCGAATGCGCGCCGCGAGCGCGATCGAGCTGCAACGCCGTACCGACGCCGCCGAACAGCAGTACCGCGCCGAGCGCAAGACAGAACGTCGGCACGAAGCCGAGGCTTTCCGGCCACCAACCGGCCGATGTCCCCCACCCGCCCAGTAAAGCCACTGCCAATACCGCCCCGAGCGCGGCGACATAGGTACCGCTTCCCGCGCCTGCGCCACCGCCGCGCAGCGCGGTTTTCACGACATTCATGAAGGAATGCGGGTTGGGCGGCGACGGCGGAACGTTGACGTACTTCGGCCGCCCCGCCCAGAAGATGATGGTCGCGATGAACATCAAGATGCCAGGCACGCCGAATGCGATCGCCGGGCCGTAGCTCTTCAACAGCAGCGGCATCAATAGCGATGCGAAGAACGAACCGAAGTTGATCGTCCAATAGAACGCGTCGTAGACGATCTTCGCCAGATGCTTATTGCTCTGCGTGAACTGATCGCCGACGAACGACGACACTAAGGGTTTGATGCCGCCCGAGCCCAATGCGATGAGGAATAAACCGGTGTAGAAACCGGTACGGTTGTCCTCGAAGATCGCGAGACAGGCGTGGCCGACGCAATACAGCAGCGATAGCCAGAAAATCGTGTTGTATTTGCCGAAGAAACGGTCCGATATCCAACCACCGAGCAACGGAAAGAAATACACGCCGATGACGAAGCTATGGAAGACTTCCTTGGCCATACCCGCACGTTCGACCTCGGGCAGATACGCCAAGATGATGCTGCTGGTCAGAAACGATACGAGGATGTTGCGCATCCCGTAAAAGCTGAAGCGTTCGCAGGCTTCGTTGCCGATGATGTACGGAATTTGTTTCGGCAGCTTGGCCGAAGCGTCGGCGGTATCGCGCGAAATCGCGTCTGCGTTTACGGTCATTACATGAGTTCCCTGGCGCAAAAAAAGGTGTGGCTCGGTGAAGACTGCGGTGGAAAACGAGCGGTACGCACTGTCGAGGGCGAAGTCGCATCGATCAGAGGCCCGACCACGACCCATGCCCGCTACGCGGTCGAGATTACCCGAATTCGCTGTAGTGAACCGCAGACGCCATGCAATGGCCTGGGCCGCCAGTTATGCCGCGATCGTGCTGCCGTTCAGGTAGCCGCTTTCATACGCGTAATGGCGGCCATTCGGTGAGCCCCTCGCGCGCATACAGCGTCGCGAAGGACGGCCTTGCGGCGAGCGTGGCGGCCAATGCCGCCAAATGCGGCCAATCGGTCGCGGGATGCGGCATATTCCGCGACCAGCGCATCAGCATCGCCAGATAGAAATCGGCGGCACTCAGCCGATCGCCAAGCAGATGCGGACCGTGCGCGGCGAGATGCGCGTCGATCCGCGCCCATTGTCCGGGCAGACGCTCATCGAGGCGCGCACGCACGGCGTCGGCATTCCCCTCGCCCGCGGGTTCTTGCGGGTACCACCATTGCCGCAATAACGGTTGCACCATGTTGGCCAGATTGAACATCCACTGCGTGAACGCCATACGCGCCGGATCGTCGATGGCGGGCGCCAATCCGGCCTGCGGAAAGGCATCGGCCACATGCATCGCCAAAGCCGCCGCCTCGTAATGCGGGCGGCCATCGATCAGCAGCGTCGGAATCACGCCATTGGGATTCATCGCGAGATACTCGGGACGCTTATGCTCGCCCGCAGCGGTATCGACCTTCAACAATACATGCGGCGCATCGGTTTCGATCAGCAGCCAATGCACAAGAAGGCTGGCCGCCCCCGGCGAGTAGAACAAGGTGTAGGTCGAGGCCATCGCGATCTCCGTTCTGAGCGTTTGTGAGGGCGAGAGACCTATCTTCGCACAGTGTTTTCCGTCTTCGGCATAGCGCGCGCCGCCTACGCGCGTCACAATCGCGATCCACCTCCGTACGACGTCTACGCCATGCGCATCGCCGCCCTGCTCGCCATCGCTCTGTCCGCCCTGATTCATCCGACGGCACAGGCCGCGAAACGCGATGATGCCCTCACGACGCTCGCCGAACGCAGCGGCTTCGAGCGCACGGGCCGTTACGATGAAGTGATCGCTTTATGCGAGGCCTTCGCGAAACGCTTCCCGAACCGAGTGCGTTGCACCGACTTCGGTATCACACCAGAAGGCCGGCCGATGAAGGCGTTGATCGTCACTGCGACCGGCGCCTTCGATCCCGCAGCCGCGCGCGCTGCGAATCTGCCGGTGGTGTTGATTCAGGGCGGCATCCACGCTGGGGAAATCGATGGCAAAGATGCTGGTTTCCTCGCGCTGCGCGAAACGCTCGAAGGCAAGGCCGCTCGCGGTGCGCTCGATAAACAAGTGCTGATCTTCGTCCCAGTGTTCAATGTCGACGGTCACGAGCGCTTCAAGGCCTGGAACCGCCCGAATCAGAACGGCCCGGTAGAAATGGGCTGGCGCACCACGTCGCAGAACTACAATCTCAACCGCGATTACGCGAAAGCCGACGCGCCCGAAATGCAATCGATGCTAGCGCTCGCGAACGCATGGGATCCGATCGCGATCGTCGATCTGCACGTCACCAACGGCGCGAAGTTCGAGCACGATATTTCGATCATGGTGGAACCGATCGACGCGGGCGACACCGGTCTACGCGCGGCGGGCCGTGAATTTCGAGATGGCACGATCGCGAGACTCGCCAAGCAAGGCTCGCTGCCGGTGCCGTTCTATCCTTCGTTCGTGGAGAACGAAAACCCAGCGTCGGGTTTCAGCCATGGCGTATCGCCGCCGCGGTTTTCCACCGGTTATTTCTATCTGCGTAACCGTTTAGGCATGCTGGTGGAAACGCATTCGTGGAAGGACTACCCGACTCGCGTGCGCATCACCAGGAATACGGTGATCGCGGTGTTGGATCTCATCGCACGCGATGGTGCGCGTTGGCGCTCGCTCGCGCACGATGCCGACCGTGCCGCGAGCACGCTCGGCGGGCAGTCGGTGGCGTTGGATTACACCACCACCGACCGCAGCCGCACGATCGATTTTCGCGGCTACGCCTATACCCGCACGCCATCCGACGTGTCCGGTGCGCTGATGACGCGTTACGACGATACGAAGCCGCAAATCTGGTCGATTCCGCTGCGCGACCACATCGTACCCGGGCGTAGCGTCGACGCGCCGAAAGCCGGTTATCTCGTGCCGGCCGCGCATGCGGCAGCGGTCGCGCGCAAACTGACGGTACACGGTATCGAATTCCGTCGTCTCGATCGCGCCTTCGCCGATCGACCGATCGAAAGTTTCCGCGCGAAGACGGCGAAATTCGCCGCGGCCTCGGTCGAAGGCCGTCTTCGACTGACGGTCGATGGGCAATGGTCGCAAGACCGGCGTAACGTGGCAGCAGGCGCGCTGTTCGTGCCGATTGCGCAAGCGAAAGCGCGATTGGTCGTGGCCTTGCTCGAACCGCAGGCACCGGATTCGCTCGTCGCCTGGGGCGATTTCAATAACGCCTTCGAGCAAAAAGAATATATGGAGGATTACGTCGCCGAAAGCGTGGCCCGCGAGATGTTAGCGAAGGACCCGATTCTGCGCGCGGAATTCGAGCGCAGATTAAAAGACGACTCGGCATTCGCCAGCGACCCGGCCGCGCGATTGGACTTCTTCTATCGCCGTCACAGCGCATGGGACGAACGCTTCAATCTGTATCCGGTGTTCCGCACCGACATCACGCCATGATGCGAGCACCATCACGACAGAAGTAATACGTTGCCGGCGTGGATGCCGGATCGCACGGGCCTTTCGGTTTCCGTGCGTACGATGCGCTCAAACACCAGATTCGAGCGCTTCCCAACGCGCATACGCATGTTCGAGTTCGGCTTGCCAGGTCGCGAGCGCTTGCTCGTGCGCCGCGACGACCTCACGCGATTGCGCAAAAAAACCGGGCGCGTGCATGGTGTCCGTGCCCGCAGCGATGCGGGTTTCGAGGTCTTCGATCCGCTTGGGCAGCAGCTCTAATTCGCGTGCGTCTTTGTAACTCAATTTGCGTTTCGCGGCCGAAGCGGCGATGGGCGCAGCCGTCGCGGGCTCGGCTTCTTTCGCTCCTGACTTCGGCTGCGACGTGCCGGGCAGCGACTTCGTCGTATCGCTGGCTGTCGGACGCTGCCTGAGCCAATCGCTATAACCACCGACATAGTCGCCGACGCGTCCATCCGGCTCCATCACCAAGGTCGACGTGACGACATTATCGAGAAAATCGCGGTCGTGACTGACCAGCAACAATGTGCCCGGATACTCCGCAAGCAAGTCTTCCAGCAACTCGAGAGTCTCCACGTCCAAGTCGTTGGTCGGCTCGTCCATCACCAGCAAATTGGATGCTTGCGCGAAGAGCTTGGCCAGCAAGAGTCGATTGCGTTCGCCGCCGGAGAGCCGCGTGATCGGCGCGCGCGCGCGTTCCGGCGTAAACAAGAAGTCCTGCAGATAGCCGATGATGTGTTTGTTCTTGCCGTTGATCTCGACGAAGTCCTTGCCCTCGGCGACGTTCTCGATCGCATTCCAGTCCTCGCGCAAGGTCGTACGGTACTGGTCGAAATAGGCGATCTGCAATTGCGTGCCGATCCGCACTTCGCCCGATTGCGGCACGAGATCGCCCAGCAAAAGCTTCAGCAGTGTCGTTTTGCCGCTGCCATTCGCGCCGATCAGTCCGATGCGATCGCCGCGCAAGATCGTCGTAGAGAAATCGCGAAGAATCGGCCGATCGCCGAATGCGAAGTTCACGTCCTTCGCTTCTAGGACCTTCTTCCCCGAATTCGATGCCTGCGCCGTCTCCATTTTGACGTTGCCGGTCGAATCGCGACGCGCGGCGCGTTCGTTGCGCATCGCTTTCAATCGCCGTACGCGGCCTTCGTCGCGAGTGCGTCGCGCTTTGATGCCCTGGCGGATCCACACTTCTTCTTGCGCCAGCAATTTGTCGAAGCGCGCGTTTTCCTGCGCTTCGGCGTTCATGCGCTCTTCGCGGCGACGCAAATAATTATCCCAATCCCCAGGCCAGCTCGTGAGCTGCCCGCGATCGATCTCAACGATGCGGGTCGCCAGCTGACGCAGGAAGCGGCGGTCGTGGGTGACGAAAATCAACGCCCCCTGCCACGCTTTGAGGAACCCCTCGAGCCAATCGATCGCGGCGATATCGAGATGATTGGTCGGCTCGTCGAGCAGCAGCAGATCGGGCGCCGAAACCAGGGCGCGCGCCAGCAGTACGCGACGTTTCATGCCGCCGGAAAGCCGGCCGAAATCCGCATCGCCGTCGAGACTAAGGCGATCCAGCGTTTCGCTCACGCGCTGGTCCAAAGACCATGCATCGGCGGCCTCGATCGCCGTCTGCACTCGAGCGAATGCGGCGCTGTCGATGGCATCCTCGTGGATGAGGTGGTGATACTCGGCGAGCAAGGCGCCGAGGTCGCCCAGCCCCGCGGCGACGACATCGAACACGCTACCGCTCGCGTCGGCAGGCACTTCTTGTTCGAGCCGCGCGATGCGCGTACTGGCTTCGCGACGAATATCGCCGTCGTCGGGCTTGATTTCGCCCGAAAGCAGGCGCAGAAGCGTGGATTTACCCGCACCGTTGCGACCGATGAGCGCGACGCGCTCGCCCGGTTCGATCGAAAAATCGACGGTGTCCAACAACAACGGGCCGCCGACGCTGAAGTCGACGGCATTCAAAGTAATGATCGGCATCCCGCTAGTGTAAAGGCTGATGCCCGATACGAGGCGAACGCAGCGACACCCGGGTCACTGCAGACGGCTTAATTCGTCGCGTATCGCCTCGATCGTCTCCTTGGTGATGTCCTTGTCCGAGGTGTGGCTAACGCGCTTGGCCACTTCCGGGTCCAGCGTCGCCCGTATCCTGCCGAGAAAGCGCGGCGCCGCGATCAGCACGAGCCGGTCGTAATGATGCTGCACCCGGCCTTCATTCAGGATTCCAGACAGCCCACGCGCGAATTCGTTCGCCTGCTTTTCCTTCGCGGTGATGCGCGGTGCGATGGTATGGCGGCCGGTCGTGGCGCTTTCATGCACGCGCGGCAAGCGGTCGCGTGCTTGCGTCTCCGGGTGATGCGCTTCGGGATGGACGAAATCGGCGATTTCGACCAACGCGCCGTTCGATACGCTTCCTTCGAACAAGCGCGCACGCGCTTCGTCCGCCACCAGAATCCAAGTCTTCACGGACATTCCTCGTCGATGACCCATCGCCATCATCGCGCGGCGAACGAGGACGAGGTTGATCCAAGTCAATCGTGCCGAATGTCGCCGGCGAAATGTTCGTTCATGAACTGCAGGACAGCATCGAGCAGCCGGCGCGCGAACGCGCCCAATCGGGGCGTTTCGCCGCGTAATGCTCGCGCTGTGGTTGTTCGTCGTAGGGATAGCGCAAGAGACCGAGCAATTCATTCACTCCGTCGGCATCGCCCTGCTCGGCGCGATCGATCGCTTCTTGCGCGAGGTAATTACGCAGCACGAATTTCGGATTCGCGGCATGCATGCGTGCGCGACGCTCCTGCTGGGGCATCGTGTCTTCGCGCACGCGCGCCGCGTACGCGCATCGCCATACCGCCCAGCGATCGCGCATGGCATCGCGCTTCGCCACGTCGTAGAAAACCTCATCCAATCCTTCGATGCTCGGCGCATCGAGATCGAGGTCGGCCAAGACGCGGAACGTCAGCGTCATATCCGCTTCGCTTTCGTGCATCAGCGTATAGAGCGTTCGAATCGTTTCGATATCGTCGTCGCGACATTCGCGCAGGCCGAGTTTTCGCGCCGTGTTGTTGCGATCGGCTTCGGTGTAGGCGTTACCGAAACGTTCGATGCCTGCTTGAAGCGCCTCCGCGCCATCGAACAGCGGCGAAACCGCCTGCGCCAGTCTGCCGAGGTTCCAGCGCACGATCGCCGGTTGCCAACCGAAACGATAGCGCCGGCCCTGCGCATCGGTGGTGTTCGGGGTCCAGTCCGGATCGTAATCGTCGATCCAACCATAGGGGCCGTAGTCGATGGTCAGTCCGAGTATCGACATATTGTCGGTATTCATCACCCCGTGCACGAAACCGACGCGCATCCACTCGGCGACCATCCACGCACTGCGCTCGCATACCTGCCCGAACCATTCGGCATACAACGCTTGCGAACCACGCGCGTCGTTCAACTCCGGATAGTCGCGATCGATCGCGAAATCGACCAGCCGCCTGAGCGTAGCGACATCGCCACGCGAGAACGGCAGCTCGAAATGTCCGAAGCGCAGGAACGACGGTGCGACACGGCAGACGATCGCACCGGGTTCGGGTCGCGGATGACCGTCGTAGAACATATCGCGAACGATGTCGTCGCCGCTGGCGATGAGCGAGAGCGCGCGCGTGGTCGGCACGCCGAGATGATGCATCGCCTCGCTGCATAGGAATTCGCGCACCGAAGAGCGCAATACCGCGCGTCCGTCGGCGGATCGCGAATATGGCGTGAGGCCTGCGCCTTTGAGTTGCAGTTCCCAGCGACGTCCGCCCACCACCGCTTCGCCTAGAGAAATCGCACGACCATCGCCGAGTTGCCCTGCCCAATGTCCGAATTGATGGCCGCCATAATTCGTCGCGAACGGATCCATTCCCGGTTGCAGTGCGTTACCCGCGAGCGTCTGCAGCCAGGCATCGCCGCGCAGCGTCGCAGGATCGAGGCCGAGCGCATTCGCCATTTCGGCCGAATGCGCGATCCAGCGCGGCGCCGACACCGGCGTCGGCGCGACCCGCGACCACAGCGCTTCGACTTGACGGCGCCTTGGGCCTGTCTCGGAATCGCCGGGCAATTCGGCGATCAGGCGATTATCGAAGCGCATCGACGAGCGCATTCACTTCGAGTGCAGGCATTACAAAAGGATGCACGACCAGATTCGTCACCACGGCAACGGCAGCCCGACTTTCGGCCCGAAATACCAATACGCGCCGGCCAAGACCAGAATCCAGAAAAATATCTTCAGGACGAACTTGACCACTTTGATCGCGAAATACGCGGCGACGATCGCGAGGACCAAGCCGATCCAACTCATGCTAGCGATGTCGTCCATCGAAATCTCCTGCAGTCAAAAAAACGAATATGTAAGCGTCGCGAATAGCGGAAGAATCGAGTCGATACGGCGATCCGCTCATGGGCGTTCGACGTTCGTATCGACAACGCTACGATGCTCGCGATCCGGATCGACGCCTGCGCCGAATGTCGGACGCAGCGCAGGGTCGAGTGCGATGCGGTCGTCGAAAACGAAACAATCGCCGCGATACCCCACCCCGCCTTCGCGCTCGAAATAACCGAGAATGCCGCCTTCGAGTTGCATCGCATCGGGGATGCCGTTAGCGCGCATCCACAGCACGGCTTTTTCGCAGCGGATACCGCCAGTGCAGAAACCGACGACGGCCGCATCGGCCAACATCTCGCGATGCGCGTCGATCGCCGCGGGCAACTCGGTGAAATTATCGATCGGAAGCAACAGCGCATCGGCGAAGCTGCCATACGCCACTTCCTCGCGATTGCGCGTATCGACAAGCACTAAGCGGCGGCCGCGATCGTCGTGCCCCTGTTCGATCCAACGTCTCAATTCGACCGGCGACACCGCAGGCGCACGTTCGCCGGCTAGCGGCGATGCGTCGTCGCGACGGAAAGCGATGATTTCCGGCTTGACCTTCACCTTCAACTTCGCGAACGGCAGCATCTCCGATGCGCTGGCCTTGATCTCGATTTCGGCGAAGCGGGCATCGGAACGCAGCCTTTCGAGGAATACATCGATATCGTCCGGCCGCCCGGCCAAAAACAGATTCAAACCTTCCGGCGCCACCAATAAGGTGCCGCGTAACTCGAGCGACTCTGCCCAGTCGCGCAACTGCGCGGCGAGCGTATCGGGCGCATCGATGCGAACGAACCGATAAGCGGCGATATTCTTGATCATGCCCGCATTTTAGCGCGACGGGCGGGTCGAGGCACGCGAGACATCGTCGAGTCCTCACGCCGAAGCCTATGAACCGCGATGGGTCTGTCGTTCAGCCAGTCGCGAGCGTCCGCAGCAGATTCGCGCGTGCGGTAGCCTCGAAGCGGTCGCGAAAAAAATCGCTGAGAAATATGCGATCGGCATCGAGCAGCATGCGGAAGAACTGCCTGCGCTTGCGCCGATACAGCCAACGCGGCACTGCGCGATACTCTTCGGCGATCGCGCGATTGTAGGCATCGAATTGCGGCGCGGGCGCACCGAGGATCGCCATATCGCAGTCGAGAAAATGCAGCGTGTCGTCGATTTCGATATGCGTCGTATCTGCAGAAATCAGGGCATCGCGGCGCAACCGGCCATGACGTGCGGTGAGCTCGATCAGAGCGACGATACGCTCGGGATCGACCGCTACGGCCTGCGGCCAGCGTTCGATATGTGCGAGCGCCAATCGCGCCGATGCCGTCTCGTTATCCGAACGTCCGGGGCGATAAATCGCGTCGTGGTACAGCACCGCCCATGCCACTTCGCGTGGGCGCCGCCATCCAGGGCCTCGTACGACCATCGCATAGTGACGCAGCACCTCACCGACGTGACCGATATGGTGATACGCACGGGGCGGTTCGGCATAGGCCGAAAACAACGCTGCCCGCTGATCGGCGGGCAGTGCGAATGGCAAGAGATCGGCGAATTCCGCGGCGAACGCTACATCATCCGCGACAGTGGTCGCTGCCCGTGTCGCGGTTTGATCGTCGGTTCTGTCGCTCGGTTCGATCAGGCACCCACCACCGTCAAGGTCGGCGACGGACGTTTATTGCGCTGATCGGCCGCCGCGTCCACCGTGTACGCGCAGACGCGGTTGCGGCCTTCGTTCTTGGCGCGGTAAAGCATCTGATCGGCATGCGACAGCAGACGCGAGAGGTCGTAGCCGGACTGGGCCGTCGATGTGACGCCGAAGCTGGCGGTCACGACGAAAGCGTATCCGCATTCGCGCGTATCGAGTTGCGCCAAGATCGAACGGCATTCTTCCGCGACCTGCGATGCGCCCGCCAAATCGAGGCCGCGTAGCAACACCGCGAATTCTTCGCCGCCGAGACGGCCGATGTAATCGACTTTGCGGCAATGCGCCGAGCAAATTTTTCCGACCTGTTTGAGCACCCAATCGCCAGCGCCATGGCCGTAGGTGTCGTTGATCGCTTTGAAATGATCGAGGTCGAACATGACCAACGAACTGACTTCGCCGTCGCGCGCCGCCTCTTGCAGCGCACGCTCCGACTTCTGGGTGAAGTAATGGCGGTTGCCGATTCCGGTGAGCGTATCGGTCTGCGCCAAACGCCGCAGCTGATTCTGGTGACGTTTGATCTGCAATGCCCAAAACACCAGCGCCGCAAGCGCGACCATCAGCAGCACGGTCGCCAAGCGCGCTTTCTGCGCGCCTTCGCGTTCCAGTTTCTGTTCCAACACCAGCACCTGTTTTTCGCGCTGCAGCGACGCGATGGTCTGAGACTGTTGATGCGACTGGTGCCGATACATTTCGTATGCCAGTTCGCGCGTCTTCACATCGCGCTCGCGCGTCATGTCCGCTTCGGCATAACGCTTGTACATCGCCAACGCCACTTCGGATTGGCCGCGTCCTTCAGCGACTTGGTGCAAGGTTCTATAGCCACGGACCAGAGACGACAGCGACACGGTATCGCCGCCGAAACTGATCGCTTTTCTCGCGTGCATTTCGGCGGCTTCGATGTCCCGTTTGGCGAGCTTGAGCTCGGACAGGATCGAATGGATTTCGGCTGTTAAGCGCGGGTAGCCGATGGTTTCGATTTCGGGCAAGGATTGTTCGAGCGAGCTGATGGCCAGATCGATACGACCATCCTCCACCCATTGCTTGGCTTGCACGGCACGCGAGAGATTAGCGAAGATGTTCTCGCCGATCGAAGTGCAGGCATCGACGACTTTCTGGATCTGCGGATCGTTCTTTTCGAACAAGCGGAGCGTGAAGCGCGATTCGATCTGGAAATGACCGGCGAGACAACGCATGCGCTCGTTCGGTGCATCCTTCAGGATTTCTTCGGCGTAACGCAAGCCGATCTGGTGTTGGCCGTATTGGTTGTAAAGCATCGCCGCGACGGCGAGTCCTTCGTGACGGACGTTCTTGTCCGTCACCTTGTTACGCATCGCCAAAGTACGATCGAGATAACGCAGGCCCGTCGAAAAACGGCGATTGATCGCCGCTAAATTCGCGACCAAACCGTTGGCCCGGTATTTGAGATCGACGTTCTTGGTCTCGGCGATCAACTGTTTCGCGACTTCGATGCCTTGGTCGCGTTTGTCTTTATAAACGCCGAGTTGATACGCCTGCAGGTACTTGAGCCGTTCGCGCTGCAGCTTGGTCGCTCCGGAGCGCTTCGCGTTCATGTCGCTTCGGAGCTGCTCCAGCAGCTCCGAATAGCGTTGTGAGCCGCTGCCTTTGATCTTTTCGGCCTCCGCGAGCTGCTCGTCAAAAGCCGACGAGACGGCATGGACATCGCAAGCGAGTCCGAAATTCGCGAGGAGGAACAGGATCAACAAGTGCTTCCTTAGCATGGCAATACTCTCACCTTGATAAACGCAGAATCAGTTGGTCTGTGCAGGCGGCTCGTTAGGCGTGTCGGGCGTATCTTCGGTCGGCGAATCCGGCGACTCGACGCCTTCATCGGGGGCCACCACACCGCACATCATGAACGGACGGGCATTCAGCGCTTCGACCAGCATACGGCTGTCTCGGGCGATGAGCGCCTCACGGCAGGTCGTGTCGGCATCGAGCACGGCGATTGCGGCGAGATAATCGGCCGCCGACATCCTTGCCGATGCGGCATTGCCGCCCATCGTTTCGAGAAACTGAATCACATTCGACATCACATCCCCCTATATTGTCTTAAGGTGAATACGCATTTTCGTCCGTTCGTCGGACCGAAATTGCGAATCCGGGTCGTGCATTCGGAGACCGGAAAGCCGCTGACGCCGACGATTCGTCTCGAATGGCCTGCCGCTCCCCGCGGCAGACGATTGCAGGCTAAGCGAAAAGCCCATAGCGATCAATTACTTCGAGAGTTTTTTCGATTTATTACCGAAATCGGGTGCCGGTAGGCCAGATCGACCGGATTTCTTGGTCTCGCGCACCGTGTCTAGACGCAAATAAAGCGCCGAAAACGGCCCTCGGATCGATAAATCCTTCAAATCGCGGCATCGCTGCCCTAGTCCGCGGCCTCTTGGGCGTCGATCTGCGCGATTCGGGCCAACATCGCCTCGTTGCGCAACATCGGCTTCGCGGGCGGTACCACCAGGGTGCTCTGCAAGCGAAGATCGGCCTCGACAAGTCCCGACAGCGTCAGGCGCTCCATCCGGGGGGCCGCGATCGGCAGCGTCGCCGCCTCGTAGACGATGACTTCGTGTTCCGGCGGGTAACCCGCCTCGACCAGCAGCTCAACCAGCAACCGGCGATATGCCGGCCCGGTGCTATAGCGCGCCAGGCTGCGGTCGCCGGCGAGGCCGATCTGCCAGAGGATCAAATACGCCGACACGTCGAGCCGGCGCCGATAGAACATCAGTTGGCTGGCTTCGTAGTGCTGGCAACCGTAGGTCGCGGGATCGATACCGAGGTCGGCGAAGAGGCAATCCTCGGCGGAAATCCCTGGCTGCATCTCGGCCTCGAAGCCCTCGGCTCGGGCTTGGGCGACGGCATGATGCGGCACTTGGGCGAAGACTCCAGGGTGCCCATAAAACACGCCGCAGACGCGTTTTCCGGCGCGGACTTCGCCCAACATCGCCTCGATCATTTGACGATAGCTGTCGGTGCGTCGCTTGCCTTCGGCATAGTAGGGCTGAAGGCTGTGCATATCGGGCCGCATCTGCTGCAGCCACAGTTCGACGATGGCATCCGAGACCAGGACGAATACCGCATCGGCCTGTTCGATCTCGCTGCGCGAGCGCGGGCTGAGATGGGCACCGAGCATCATGCCGAGGCCGACTGCGACAAAACTACCTTTCGATTCCATTACTTAGACTTCTCTAGGGAAAATTCGGAACTCGCCTGCAGCCGCAGGCCACGTGTCGCGTCGCGTCGACCAATTCGCTCGATCGAACCACCAACTGACTTGGCCGCTGCCGTCGTCGGGCTGGCGATCGAAGGCTAAAGCCTCGGTGATGCGGCCAGCATTGGGATTGGCCACGGAATGTCGGCCGATCAGTAAATCGATGTCCGGCCACCAGCCGGCGCGCATCACGCCCTCGACCACGCCTGCCACCGCAGGCAAACCGATGCCGCGATTCTGCCACTGCGGTAACAGCATGATCCCCAATTCGCCGCGCGTCGGTGCACGCGCCGTACGTACCAAGGCGACCATGCCCGCCACCGCATCGCCGCGACGCGCATCGACGATCCGCCAATAGCGCGCGCGCGCGGCAGGATCGCGGTTGTAGCGCAGGGCTTTCTCGAAGGTCACGACCGCGGCTTCGACGCTCATCGTTGCGCCGATATGCGCCATGACTTCGGTCGCCGCATACAGACCGACATACAGGCTTCGATCGCATTCATCGATCAATCGACAGCGAACGCGACCCATCGTAAACGCCCATTCGATCGGATCGGTGGCGTTCATGCGTCGCGCATCATAAAAACGTCGCGTAACGATCGAGCGATAACCGTTCGATCGCCGGCACTCGGCAGTCGGGCGATGCATGGCCGACGACCAGCAGGAGATACGGCATCTCGTTCTTGGGCCGCCCCAGGAGTTCGTTGAGAAAACCCATCGGGCTCGGCGTGTGGGTCAAGGTGGCGAGACCGGCGCGATGCAGGGCCGCGATCAGCATGCCGGTGGCGATCCCCACCGATTCGTGCGGGTAATAGCGTTTCACTTTGTTGCCCTCGGCATCGAAGCCGAAGCGCTCGTAAAACACCGCGATCAGCCAAGGCGCGATCTCCAGGAATGGCTTATCGGCATCGGTGCCGATCGGCGCCAGCGCTTGCAGCCATTCGTCTGGGGCGCGGTGCTCGTAGAACTCGCGCTCTTCGGCCTCGGCGGCCTCGCGAATGCGGGTTTTGAGCGCCGGATCCTGCACCGCGACGAAGCGCCAGGGTTGTTGATTCGCGCCGCTGGGGGAGGAGCCGGCCGCTCGCAGGCAGTGCTCGATGACTTCGCGCGGTACCGGCGTCGGCGCGTAATCGCGTACGGTCCGGCGCGTCGCCAATTCGGCAGCGAAGGCGGCGGCGCGATCGATACGCTCCTGGTCGCTCATGGCAGTGGCGGGAACATAGGCGATCGTGGCGGCTGTGTGCATGTGAACGAATCCGTCGGAATGCTGGCGATTTGCGATGAGACGATCTGGGGTGGAACGATCTGAAGCCAGACACCACTATCGCGGCGCCGCGGCACGAACGATACCAGCCCTCATGCGGGGATGGACGTTCGCAGCCGGCCGAATACACTGTGTCTTCGTCAAAGGCTCCGGGGAGACGCCGATGCATCCGTTGTTCGTTCTGTCGGTGGTGCTGCAGATCGCCTGCGCCGCGCATGTGATCCGTACCGGGCGGCCGATGTATTGGATTTTCCTGCTGCTGGTCGGCTCGTACGTCGCGATCGCGATATACGTGCTGGTCGAAGTTCTGCCCGGCCTGCGCGATAACCGTGCCGCGCGGAGACTCGTGAGCGGCGCGCAGAATCGCATCGACCCCGAGCGCCACAAGCGCAAAGCGGCGCATCAATTGGACGTGGCCGACACCCTCGACAACCGCCGCCGGTTGGCGGACGAGAGCTTTCGCAGCGGCGATTATCAGCAAGCGGCGGAGTTGTATCGTTCTGGGCTCAAAGGCTTGTACGTCACCGACCCGAACCTGATGTTGGGCTTGGCGAAAGCGCAATTCGCGCTGAATTTGCCCGCCGAAGCCAAACAGACCTTGGACGAGTTGATCGCCGCCAATCCCGATTTCCGCTCCAGCGAAGGCCATCTGCTTTATGCGCGCTGCGCCGAGGCTAGCGGCGATATCGCAGCGGCATTGCACGAATACGAAACGGTCGTTCAAGGCTTCGGCGGCGAAGAGGCGCGGATTCGTTACGCACAATTGCTCAAGCGCGACGGCCAAACGGCGAAAGCCGCCGAGATCTTCGCCGAAGTGCTGAAACGTTCGCGACTGGCGCCCGGCTATTACCAGCGCGAGCAGCGCGAGTGGATCGAGATCGCGAAACGCGAAGCCAGCGCTTGACCATCGCCGCGCCTAGCGCGAGCGGCGGCACCAGCACCGACGCACGAACATCCCGGTAGCATGCGCGCATGCACGAGCAGACTCTCGCCCTCCTCCCGCGCCCCGACGAATTCGCGACCGCTCCGATCGTCGTCGGTTTCAGCGGCGGGCTGGATTCGACCGTGCTGTTGCACCGGCTCGCGAGCGATGCGGCGATGCGCGCAAACGGTTTGCGCGCGCTGCATATCGACCATGGCCTGCACGCGGATGCGTCGCGATGGGCCGTTCATGCCGAAACGACATGCCGCGCGCTCGACATCGAGATCCGAACCATCGTGGTCGAAGTCTCGCGCGCAAGCGGCTTAGGCCCCGAAGCGGCCGCGCGGCAGGCGCGACGCGCGGCCTTCGCAGCGGAACTTCGCATCGGCGAAACGCTGGCCTTAGCGCAGCATCGCGACGATCAAGCCGAAACCTTTCTGCTGCGCGCGCTGCGCGCGTCGGGCCCCGACGGGCTCGGGTCGATGCGGCCTTGGCGTCGCTTCGCGGCCGGAGGGCTTTGGCGGCCGCTGCTCGATACGCCCCGCAGCGCGTTGCTCGCTTATGCCGAGCATCATGGACTTCATTGGATCGAAGACCCAAGCAACCGCGATCTATCGCTCGACCGCAATTTCTTGCGTCACCGGGTACTACCGCTGCTGCGCGAACGCTGGCCGCAAGCCGATGCCGCCTTCGCACGATCGGCGGAATTGTCCGCGCTCACGAGCGATCTTTTGGACGATGAAGATGCGCGCACGCTCGAACGTATGCGCATCGAAGGCGGCGATGCGCTATCGCGACCAGCCTTGCGTGCGCTCGCGCCGGAGCGTCGAGCGCGCGTGTTACGGCTTTGGGTGCAAACGTGCGGTGCCGCGCCCTTGCCGGCCGAAGGCATCGTACGCATCGATACCGATCTGCTGCCGAGCGCGCGGGATCGCTTACCGGCATTCGCGTGGCATGGTCATGCCATCGTCGCTTGGCGCGATGGGCTGTACTGCATGGACGATCGCGAACGCGACGCATACGCCTTGCCGAGCGATCTGTCGCTCCCCTGGGACGGTCGTGCACCGCTGACGCTGCCCAATGGCGACCGCCTGCAGTTGGTCGGCGCGGGCGCCCTGCCCTGGCGGCTGCACGCGCATGCGCGTCGCGGCGGCGAACGTATCCACTTGCCGCAGCGCGGCCATCGCCATGCACTGAAACATGTGCTGCAGGATCTCGAAATCCCGCCCTGGGAACGCGCACGGATGCCGTTGCTCAGCCGCGACGACGGCACGCTCATGGCCGCGGGCGATCGCATCGTCTCAGCGGAATTCGCCGACTGGCTCCAAGGCTCAAGCAGCGAACTGCGCTGGCTGCGCGCCGAATCGTCCGCAGTGCGAAAGAACGCATGAAAAAATCCGAATCAGGCTCTAGGTTGTTGATAAACGCACATCGTGTGCGTTTATCAAGTCGCCAGTCCGGCACATGTCCGGACTGGCTCCAGACGAATCAAGCGCTTACGCACTTGCTTCGTCGTCGCGGCCTTCCTTGGCCTGCGCTAGCAGGCTGTTTTTCAACAGCCTGCTACACTTCCGCCATGAGCAAAAAGACTGCGCACTCCGATGCCCCGTCCGCTTCCGCGGATACCTCTCCCGTCGCCGATTTCGAGACCTCGCTCGATGCGCTCGAAGCCCTGGTCGACCGCATGGAACAGGGGCAGTTGAGCCTGGAAGATTCGCTCGCCGCTTATGAGCGTAGCGTCGGTCTCTACCGTCGCTGTCAACAAGCGCTGGAACAGGCGGAATTGCGAGTGCGGTTGCTCAGCGACCCGGAACGTCCCGACAGCGCACAGGCGTTCGGTCAGGATGACTGAATCGTTCGCGCGGTGGCGCGCACGCGTCGACGCCAGCCTCACGACGCACCTCGACGCGCTGCAGGCGCTCACACCTGAAAACGCACGTTTGCTCGCCGCGATGCGTCATGCCGCGCTGCTCGGCGGCAAGCGCATGCGGCCGCTGCTGGTTTACGCCAGCGGACGAATGCTCGGCGCCAGTGACGATGCGCTGGATGCGCCTGCGGTCGCGGTCGAATGCATCCACGCCTATTCTTTGGTTCACGACGATTTACCGGCGATGGACGACGACGCGCTGCGACGCGGCCAACCCACCGTACACGTCGCCTTCGACGAAGCCACCGCGATTCTCGCCGGCGATGCGTTGCAAACGCTGGCCTTCCAAATCCTCAGCGACGCGCCGCTGCCCGCCGAAACGCGTATCGCGCTGATTCAAGAACTCGCGTTCGCCGCCGGCGCCGCCGGTATGTGCGGCGGTCAAGCGCTCGATATCGAAGCCACCGGGCTCGGCGGCGACATCGCGATAGCCGATTTGAAGCGGCTGCATTCCTTGAAAACCGGCGCCCTGTTGCGTACTGCCGTGCGTTTCGGGGCGATCGCCGCGAACGCCGATGCCGACGCGCGCGAAAGGCTCGATCGCTACGCCGAGGCGCTCGGTTTGGCGTTCCAAATACGCGACGATTTGCTCGATATCGAAGCCGACAGTGCCACGCTCGGCAAAACCGCGGGCAAAGACGTCGCGCAGAATAAAGCCACGTTCCCGGCGCTGCTCGGTGTCGATGGCTCGCGCGCGAAACTCGCCGACCTCGCCGAAACGATGCATGCTGCGATCGCCGGTTTCGGTGCGCGCAATACGCGACTCGCCGACCTCGCGAAACAAGTGGTCGAACGCAAGCTCTGAGCGCGATTTGAGCGATGCGCTTGAGCGACATACGCCAGTCGCGCGTCGCTTCATGTCGTCCGCAACGAAAACGGGCCGGAAACCGGCCCGTTTTTTATGCCTCAGCGATTTCGCTGCCGAACGATGCGGCATGCGCGCGTCAGACGAAGCGCATCGTGAACGGATAGCGATAGCTCTGGCCATCGTAGGCTTTGAAACCCGCGACGATGGTGCAGACGATCCACGCCAGCCCCAACACGATCCACAGCGGCAGCGCGATCACGATGCCCAAGCCCAGCGTGAAGATCAGCAAGAGCACCGTCGCGATCGCATAGATGAACATGCTGAGATTGAAGTTGATCGCCTCGCGCGCATGCTCGGCGGCGAAAGCGGAACGGTCGCGCACGACGAACCAGACGATCAGCGCACCGACCACACCGGCGATACCGGCGAACCAACTAGTGACCAGCGCCGCCAACAAGGCGACCAAATGCGCGGTCGCCGCCATCTGGCGATCGCTTGCGGCCGGTCCGACGCTCGCTTCGGCAGCGACGGTCTCGACGACATCGGAATCGTGCGTCGCATCGGTGTGGAATTCGGTGGTGGTCATCGTGGTGCCCCTCGCAATGGGAAGGATAGGTTCGCGACGAAAGATCGCCGCATCACCATCATGGGGTCTGTACACGGGGGGGCAACCCAACCGAAGACCTATGACTGACGGCCTATACCCAGCGAACCGATGCGATGCGCCCTCAGCCAGCGACAAGCCCGGACATCGGCCTGATCGCGGCGCTGTCGGGGAAAATCCTGCGTTCAAGCGCCGCTTCGGGCACCCGCAAATGCGTCGCCAGCACGCCCTTGAACAGCGCACGGAGGTCGGTCGTGGGCTGGAGATCGCGGCCATCGAGCAATTGCCCGGACGCGAGCCCGGGCCAATCGCCGACGATGCGTCCTCCGCGCACGGCACCGCCGGCCAGTAGCGCATGACCACCGACACCGTGATCGGTGCCGGCGCTACCGTTCACCGCGACGGTGCGGCCAAATTCGGTGACGACCACGACCACCGTCTTGTTCCAATCCACCGCCAAACCTTCGCGCACTGCACGCAAGCCGGCATCGAGTTCGCCGAATTTGCGATCGAGCGCTGCGACTTGCCCGCGATGCGTATCCCAGCCGGTGTCTTCGACGAACGCGATGCGCATGCCTTGCGGTCCGCTCATCAACTTCGCCGCGGCCGCCATCGCCTGCTGCAGGCCGAAGCGTCTGCCGACGCCTCGCCGCGCCTCGCCGTCCATCGACGGATCGCCGCTGAGCATGCTTTCGTTCGACATCGTCTCGTCGGCCTGCATCGCGTCGGCGAAGGCTGCAGCCAACTGCGGATCGGCCGCGTACAACGGCTGTAATTGACGCAGCATCTCTTCGTCCAGATCACGAGGTAAAGGCGGCGACCAGATTTCGGACTGCGATGCGCCGCGCATCGCGAGCGGCATCACTTGCGCGATCGCGACACCCGATGTCTTCGCATACTCGTCGGACAGTGCGCCGATGCAGCGACCGAGCCACCCGTCGCGCGCGCCGCCCGGACGATCGGTGCCGTTTTCGAGGCAATCCTGCGCATCGAAATGCGAGCGCTGCCGATACGGCGGCGCCACCGCGAGCACGGGGAGCAATTGTTTCTGCGCATACAAGCCATGCGCGAACGGCAGTTTCGGGTGCAGCGCGAAACTCCCATCGAGTTTCAACGGGTCGGCGACGGCGATCGCGCCGCGCGCACGCGCATAGCCGGGGTCGGCGATCGGCGGTAACAGATGCAGGCCATCCATCGCACCGCGCAGCAGTACGACAAGCATTCGCCGATCGGCCGATGCCGCCGTTGCCGCGAAACTCGGATAAGCAGTGAGCAATGCGCTGGCGCCGAGTCCGGCGAGAAAACGACGGCGGGTCGAATCGATGATGGTGTCGGCGGCGCGCATCACACTCTCCACTGGAACGCAGGGCTGGAAAACAACAAGGCGAAACCTTCTTGCGGCGAACCGGCACGACGCAGCAGCGCGCCTAGATCGCTCTCGGCCGCATCGCTGCCGAGCACCTCGGCCGCCAATGCATACGGCGTTCGCGATTGATGCACGCGCTCGGCGAGCTGAGCGGCGGCCTGCACGCGTTTGCGCAACGCATCGCCGGTCGCCCAATCGTTCGCGGTATCGGGAAAACCCGCAGGCGAGCGCGGCGTGAATACCGGTTGACCCAAACCTTCGAGCAGACGAATCAAGGTCCGCGTTTCGATTTGCGCGACGCCGCCGGCACGCAACGCCGAGACCACGAAATCGTCCGGCGTTTTGAATTTGCGGGCGTTATCCGACCATGCGGCATCGTCGTCGATCATCGCGCGATACAGCGCACGCAGCTCACCACCGCTGCGCAGATACGCCGACGCCATGCGCTGCACCAACGCGGGCGGCGGCGCGTCGGCGATGAAATGCCGCGCGAGTTTGTAGCTCAGATGCTTCGCCGTCGCTGGATGCAAGGCGAGATCGCGCAGAATCGCGCGGCCCTGCGTTTCGCCGGCATCGGCGTAACGCTTGCCGAGCACCATGCGCGTGCCGGGTTCGTGCGCGTTAGCGCGAAACACGAATGCGGAGGTCGCGGTCGCGAGGTCGCGCAAACCCGGCGTGCCCCAGCCGGTGATCGCACGCGCCAATTCCTGCACATCGGTCTGCGCATAACCGCCATCGACGCCAAGCGTATGCAGTTCGAGAATTTCGCGGGCGAGGTTTTCGTTGAGCCCTAATTTGCGCGGCGGTTTGACCGGCTTATCGGTCGCGCTCCGTTTCGAAGCGTACTGTCTGGAAGCGCGACGTTCGACGAACTGCGCCATGCGCGAGTCCTCGCCGACCGAGACGATGTTATCGAGGTACAACAGCATCGCCGGGTGCTGCTCCACCGCGAGCAGGAGATCGGCGAAATTGCCGAGAACATGCGGACGGATGGCTTCGCGCTCCATCGGCGCCGCCTGCAGCCGCGCCGCGTTCTTATCGGCCGACACCGCGAAATGATTGGACCAGAACCGCACCAAACGCTCGACGAAGGGTGCCGTGGTCGTGGTCGCGACGCGATAGCGCGCAGCGATGTCGGCGAACCCGGCGCGGGCGATGTCCAATGGCGACTCCGCGCCGCCGTTCGGTCGCGCATCGGTCGTGCGCGGATCGTTCGCCCGACCCTCGGCTGGCGCGGCACCCTGCTGAGCACGCATCAATCGCTCGTAGCGTGCGCGCCGGTCGTTCGGAGTCGCCTTGTCGGCGCCTGCACCGGTATCGCCAACGCCTTGCTTGCGTTCGCTGCGGCGCGCAGCGAGCACGGCCGCCCGACGCTGCAGCAGTTCGAGACCATCGGGTAAATCGGCGAACGCCGACAGATCGGGCTTGGTCTGCAACTGCGCCTGCAGCCAGCTTCGGGGCTCTCGGCCGATGCGTTCGAGCTCCCCGGGCATCGCGCCGAGGCCGAAACGATTGGCCGCTGCTACCTGCGATTTCAGCGACATGGCGCGCTCTCGGACGTGAAGGTACGGCTGAGAACGCACGGGCTGCGCATCGGTTGACGTGACGAACGCGCGTCTCCATCGGCGCCAGCATCGCTCAACCAGCATCGCCCAAAACGAAACACCCCGGCCGTCGCCGGCCGGGGTGCTCGTCGTTCGGACGGACGCTTGCGCGCGCGTCAGGTCATGCCTCAACTCACCAGTCGTAAGGTGAACGGGTAACGATAGTTTTCGCCCTTACTGGCGGCGATGCCGGCGATGATGGTGAATACCAGCCAGGCGATAGCGACGATCGGTAGCAGCACGAAACCGATGAGAATCAACATCGAAAACGCGGCGACGGTGCCGATGATGGACATGGTGATATTGAAGTTCAGCGCTTCTTTCGCCTGCTCGGCCGCGAACGGCATCGTGTCTTTCTTGAGCTGCCAAACCACGAGCGGCGCGATGACGTTGGCGAAGGGGATGATAAAACCGCTCAAAGCCGAAAGATGGCCGAGCATGGCCATATTCTTCTCGTCGGTGGACAGTTCACCGGAGCTGGGGCCGGTCGTATCTAGGTCGCTCATCGAAGGATTCCCGAGGTTATAAGTGACGGCGCCACGGGACGTTTCCGCGACGGGCATGAAGATCATAACGTCATTCGGCACCCGCAACGGTCATATCGCCGATCAGGATCGAGCCGCAGCGGATCGACGAGCGCGGGTCGCGGTCGTGGCCGATGGCCTCGATCGCCAGGTACATCTTGCGCAGATTACCGGCGATGGTGATGCCATCGACCGGGTAGGCGATTTCGCCGCCTTCGATCTTGAATCCGGCCGCGCCGCGCGAATAGTCGCCGGTGATCATATTCACGCCTTGACCCATCAGATCGGTGACGAGCAGACCATCGCCCATACCGCGGATCAAGTCCTTAAGGTCGCCCGCATTCGGGGCGACTTCCAGATTGAACACGCCACCGGAGTTGCCGGTGCTGCGCAGGCCGAGTTTGCGCGCCGAATAGCTGCCCAGGACATAGCGCTGCAGGATGCCGTTCTCGACCAAGGACGTTTCGGAGGTGGCGATGCCTTCGGCATCGTAGGCCGTGGAGCGGAAGCCGCGACGCAAGAACGGGCGCTCCACCAATGCGCACCACGACGGCAGAATTCGCGTGCCTGCGCTATCGAGCAAAAAACTGGCGCGGCGATATAAGGCGCTGCCGGAAACGGCGTCGACGAGGCTTCCGATCAAGCCATGCGCGACTTCGGCATGGAACAGCACCGGCATTTCGCCGGTCGGCAGTGAACGCGGCTGCAAGCGAGCGACGGTGCGTTCGGCGGCGCGGCGACCGATGGCTTTAGGGTCTTCCAGATCGTCCGCGCATACGCCGAAGCTGTACCAGTACTGCCCTTGCATGTCCTCGCCCTGCCCTGCGATCAAACTGCAACTGATGCTGTGCTGGGTGTCGCGCTCGGCACCGACGAAGCCGTGCGAGTTCGCATAGACACCGATCGACTGGCCCGTGGACACCGAGGCACCATCGGAATTGGCGATCCGCGCATCGGCATCGCGACCGGCGGTTTCGCACGCCATCGCCAGGTCGAGGGCGTGGTCCGGGCCGATCGCCCAGGGGTGCCAAAGATCGAAATCCGGCCAACGGCCATCGGCATCCGGGCGTGCCATGCGGTCGGCATCGGCGAGTCCGGCCGCCAGGTCGTCCTCGGTGTGGCGGGCGATCAGGCAGGCCTGAGCGACGGTGGCATCGAGGCTGTCCTCGCGCAGATCCGCTGTGCTGGCGCTGCCCTTGCGATGCCCGAAGTACACCGTAACCGAGACGCTGCGGTCGCGGTTGGATTCGACGGTTTCGACCTCGCCCATGCGCACGCCGACGCTGAAGCCGCGATCTTCGCTGCAATTGACTTCGGCCTGATCGGCGCCGAGCGATTTGGCGCGATCGAGCAGGCGCTGCGACAACTCGGTGAGCTGCGACAGTCGTTCGCGACTGTCGTCGGCTTCGATGGCGATGGCCGGATCGGCCGTGCGGGCGGGAGTAGCTGCGTTCAATGCTTTATCCTGTTCGGGCGGGCGATTTGCCCTGAAAACGAAACGTGTCGGTCCGACGATGAGAGGCAAAGACCAAGAAACCGGCGAATTCCTGTCGCCGAGCCGCAGTCAACAACGCCGCGAGGCGCTGGAAGTGCTGGACTTGGCGCGCAGAATCTCGGAGATGACGCCCCAGCAGATCGCGCGGCTGCCGGTGCCTGAGCGTCTGCTGTCGCATATCGACGACACCCGTCGCATCACCTCGCACGGCGCGCACAAACGGCAGTTGCAGTATCTGGCGAAACAGATGCGCCGGGAAGACGACGAGACGCTCGAAGCGATCCGCGATGCGATCGACGCCAACGGCCACGCCTCGCGCGAAGAAGCCGCGATGCTGCATCGCGCCGAACACTGGCGCGACCGCTTGATCGCCGACGGCGATGCCGCGCTGGCCGAACTGCTCGATACCTACCCGCACGCCGACCGCCAACATCTGCGTCAACTGGCGCGCAACGCGCACGAGGAACGTCTGCGCAACAAACCGCCGCATGCGTATCGCGAATTGTTTCGGGCGTTGCGGGAGTTGTTGCAGGGGCCTGGAATCGAGAATGAGGACTCGGGAATCGACGATGGCGACGCCATAAACGGCGAGAACCAAGAAGACTGAGATCGCTGTCATTCCGAACCCCGGCTTCGTAGGGGTGAGTATCCTGTTTTTCGCTGTCGCGAAAAAACGCGAAAAAACAGGTCCCTCGCCTTCGGCTCGGAATGACATGAATGTTCTGAGGAGCTGCGCTCCGCTAGAGGTTTCTCCGATTCTCGATTGCCCATTCTCGATTCCCGGCTTCATCAAGCCCGAGTTCCGCCTACCGTCAACTGATCGATCAACAGCGACGGCTGACCGACTCCGACCGGCACGCTCTGCCCGTCTTTGCCGCAGGTGCCGACGCCATCGTCGAGCGCAAGATCGTGTCCGATCATGCGCACGCGCTGCATGGTTTCCGGGCCGTCGCCGATCAGGGTCGCGCCTTTCACCGGCGCGGTCACTTTGCCGTCTTCGATCAAATACGCCTCGGTCGCCGAGAACACGTATTTGCCGGTGGTGATATCGACTTGGCCGCCGCCGAAATTCACTGCGTACAGGCCTTTCTTCACCGAACGGATCATGTCTTCGGGCGCGTCTTGGCCGGCGCGCATGTATGTATTGGTCATCCGCGGCATCACCCGATGCGCGAAGGATTCGCGGCGGCCGTTACCGGTCGGCGCCATCCCCATCAATCGTGCATTGTGCGTGTCCTGCATATAACCGACGAGGATGCCGTCTTCGATCAGCGTGGTGCACGACGTCGGCGTACCTTCGTCGTCGATGTTGAGCGAGCCGCGACGCCCTTCGAGCGTGCCGTCGTCCACGATAGTGACGCCCGGCGCTGCGACGCGTTGACCGATACGTCCGCTATAGGTCGAAGTACCTTTGCGATTGAAGTCGCCTTCCAAACCGTGGCCGACGGCCTCGTGCAACAACACGCCGGGCCAACCGCTGCCGAGCACGACCGGCATCACGCCTGCGGGGGCATCGATGGCCTCCAAATTCACCAGCGCTTGGCGCAAGGCCTCGCGCGCGAAGCGCTCGGGTTTGCCGTCGGCGAACAAGGTTTCGTAGCCGTAACGTCCGCCGAACCCCGCAGAAGCGGATTCGCGTCGACCGTTCTGCTCGACGATGACTTGCACGTTCATGCGCACCAGCGGGCGCACATCGCCGGCGACGGTGCCATCGCTGCGCGCGACCAAGATCGTATCGGCCGCCGCGACTAAACTCACCACGACCTGTTGCACGCGCGGATCCGCCGCGCGCAATAAGCGGTCGACGCGGCGCATCTGTTCGAGCTTATCGGGATGCGCGTAAGCATCGATCGGATCGGCCGCATCGTAAAGCGGGCTCGGTCGGTCGCGGTGGAACGCGAGCGCGCCCGCGCTGTGCGTCTCATCGCCTCCGGTCCCTTTGGAAATAGCGCGGGCCGAACGCGCGGCGGCGAGCAAAGCGTCGGCATGGATCTCATCGGAATACGCGAATCCGGTTTTTTCGCCGGAGATCGCGCGCACGCCGACGCCGCCGTCGATCGAATGCGCGCCGTCTTTGACGATGCCGTCTTCGATCGTCCACGACTCGCGACGGGAGTGCTGAAAATACAGATCGCCGAAGTCGATGCCGGGGCCGAGCAACGCATCGAAGCCGCGTTCGAGTGCGGTCATGTCGAGGCCGGAGGGCGTGAGCAAGCGCGCTTGGGAGAGCTGCAACATCGATGACATCGGCGATCCGGTGATGAGTAGACGATCAAGGTTATGGCGACGGCTGGCGCGGCGAATCAACCCGATGCGGGTTTCGTCGGGCGTTCGGATTTGGTGGTGGGCGGCCGCTCCACCACATCCACTTTCGGGTCTTTCCACGGCCCGGTGACGCGGTAATTCTTCGCAGTCATCTGCCCGATCGGCTTTTGCAGCACGGCGTTGGCGACGGCGCCGACCGCAGCGCCGACCGGGCCGCCCGCGATCGCGCCCACCGCGGTGAGCAGATTGCCCGCTTTGGGCAGCACCTCGATGGTTTGATCGAAAGTCTGCGTCCGCAGATTCGCAGCGCCGCGAATATTGATCTGCGCCGACGAACCGTCGATGGTCAGATCGTCGCTGCGTGCGAGACCACCGCCGAAACGCACGGTACCGGCGAGCTTGTTGAACGCGAAACCTTTATTGAAAAAGTCGCGAAAATCCAACAGCAAGCGCTTCGGCAACTGAGCGATGCTGAGCAGGCCGAGTACGCGCCCCGTGCCGCCGGGTTCGACTTCGACCAATCGCCCGTCCTTGACGTTGATCTGCAGCGTGCCTTCGAGGCCGCTCATCTGAAACGCCATCGGGCTGCCGGGCCATGCGGCATCGAATTTCACATCGCCTTTGCCGCCGCCGATGCGGCTACCCGCACCGAGGTCGGAGAACAGCGCGCCGAAGTCTTCGCTGACGATCGCCGCGATCAAGTGCGTGCGCGCCGCCGCGCCGCGTCCGCTCCAGTCGCCGGTCACATCGATACGACGCTTCGGTGCGCGCGTCTGCAACTGCGCGATCTCCATACCGGTCGCGGTCGGGCGCGAGCGGAATTGGGTTTCGCCGAAAACGGCGTTCATCACCCGAAGATCGTCGATCTTCAACGTCAACGGCGGCACTTTGGTCGGGTCGATGCTGTCGTCGTGCGCGGTCATCGACGATGATGTCGTCGACGTCGCAGCGACAGACGTCGCGCCGTCTTGCTTCGCGGACGCGACCGCGCCTGGGCTACGCCAATACACGCGCTGCAAACGGCCTGCGATCGTCGCGCCCTCGGCGTCGGGCACCATCAAACTGCCGGCGAGCGCAGCACCTTCGAGCTGCACCGCGAGTCCGCCAGTCGCAGGGGCGACTTGCACGCGCGTCTCGGGAAACACGCCGCCGAGCACGAGCAGACGTTCGGCCACGACATCGACACGACGCAGCGGCAGCGGATCGCCGCCGCCCGCATGCGCGCCACCGCGCAGCAGCGCGATCCAATCGATCGCCGCCAGGTGTCCGCTGCGTCCGGTCAGGATCAATCCCGACGCGGGCGGCGCTTCCGCGACCCGATCGACGCCGAACTGCGCACGGATGCCGGTGCGCCCTTGCGTCTGCTTCGCGCGCAGCGCGAGGCGTTGCCCGAACGCGATCGAAATTTCGCCCTTGCCGATCGGCAATTCCAAATCGATCGTGGTCGGTAACGCAGTATTCGTGGCCTTATCCATCGGCGCAGGCAACCTCAACTGCGTGCCGATCAGGTCCGAACGCAATTGCAATCGACTGATGTTCGCGACCGGCGTTTTGCCGACAGGCTTAGCGCTGGCGATCGGAATCGCGATCCCCGCGGTCCACCGCGAACGCCCGGTCGCGTACGGTTTGAGCCAAGCCATATCGGCGCTGCGATTGAGCAAATCGTCGCTGGTCATCGTCGCTTCGAGTTCGGCCTCGAAACCTTGGCGTCGATCGCGTACGTGCCCTGCGCCGGCGCGCAACGACAAGCGGCTTTGCTGTTGGTCGTAAACCGCGCTCAACCCGTTCGCGGTGAAACCCATTGCGATCGTAGCGCGCGACGCCGTTGACATTGGCGAACGCGAGTTTCCATTCCGACTCGCCGAGCTTGGCGCCGCGCAGCGCGACACGGCCATCGATGGTCGGCGGCGCATCGCGTAAGTGCAGCGGCAAACGCATCGCGAACTCGACGCTCGCCGGGCCGCTGGCCACCAGATTGGCCATCGTCTGGCCGTGATCTTGCTGCAACGGGCTTTGCTTCATCAGCGCCAGCAGCTTCGCCGCATCCGAATCGGCTTCGGCATCGATCGTCAAATCGGCGCGACCGAAATCGGCGATGCCTGCGCTGAATTCGCGAATCGCGACTTGGGCGAGCATCGCTTTACCGGCGACCCGAAAACCATTGCCGACGAACTCGATATCGGCGTCCATCGTCGTCATCGGCCAGTCTTTGCTGAATTTGACCCGCATGTTCTGCAATGTGGCGCGCGCATCGAACACGCCCAGCGCGGGTCGACCGTCGCGAGCCACGAACGGCCAATCGTCGAGATCGCCGGAGATGACGGCGCGGCCGTTATGCACCGTGCCGCCTTGCAGCGCCATCTCGAACCAATCCACCAACGCTGGCGGAAAAACGCGCTTGGACCAGAAGCGCTTCGCGGTCGGCGACTGCGCATCGTCCAAATCGGCGGCGATATCGATCGTCGGTCGCGTACCGTCGCCTTGAAAGAACAAGCCGCCGCGCACATCGGCGCCATAGCCCGTGCCGTCGATGCGCAGGCCCGAAGTCGCGACCTGCCAGCCCTCGCCTTCGCGCCAGCCGCCGACATCGCCGCGCAAGCGAACATCGTGCGGCGCGCCGAAACCGTGCGGCCAATCGAAGCGCGTTTTGGCATTCGGATCGAAAGCGAAGACGAAGCCATCGGCATCGCCGCGCAATTGGCCACCGAGACCCGCCACACCGGGCGATTTGCCGACGGCGGCGATGCTCAGGTCGCGCACATCGGCCTGCACCTGCAGCGCGCCATCGCGCTCGCCGCTGGCGACGACGTTCTCCAACACCGCGCCAGGACGCGCGGTGATCAACCAGCGCCGCAATTTCGGATCGAGCCGATCGCTCAGCGCGGCCACCGCGAACAGCGGCGCGGCATCGATGCGCTCAGCGAGCAATCCATAACGGCGACCGCCAGCGATCAACAAACCATCCAGCACCATCGGTTCGCTCTGTTCGGCGACGTGTACGCGCAGTTGCGGCGCACCAAGCCGCCAGCGCCCATCTTCGGCGCGCCAATGCGCGATGGTCTTCACTTCCGCGAACGCGGCCTGCGGTACGTCCGTGGAATGCTTCGGATTCGATGCTACCGTCGAGCCGGTATCGAACGGTGCACCGCGCAAGCGCACATTCTTGAGATCGGCATCCACGCTCATCCCGACGATCTGATGCGCACGCAGCGTCGCCCACGCTTCGGCACGACCGCTGCCATCGGTGATGGTCACGCCGAGCGCGCTGCAGCAGAGAAGACCACACCGACAGATCGGCGCGCTTAGCCGCCGCATACACGCGACCATCGCCGCGTTTGCGATCGAAATCGAACGCGACATCGATCGGAGCCGTGCTTGCGGTCATCGTCGCGCGCACGCCGACACGCACGCGCGACCCGTCGACGCGCAGGCGCAGATCGATGTCGGGAATCTTGGTATCGATCTTCAACGACGGCGCGACGATACCGAGGTTGGCATCGATCACCTGCAGTTCGCCGAGGCCTTCGAGCGTCGCGAGCGGATCGCCGCCTTGCGATTGGCCAGGAAGCCCGCGCACCTGCCAACGGCCGTCGTCTTGGCGTTCCAATGTCAGCGCAAGATTGCGCACGCGCAATTCGGTGAATGAACGTCCCGGCAACAATCCCGCGTATTGCGATACCAGAATTTCCGCCGCGCCGATCGGTATCGCGCTTTCGCCCTCGCCGACGCGCAAGCCTTCGAGCCGCAGCAGCGGCCCGCGCCGCGTCCATGCCGTGCGCACGCTATCGAAAGCGATCGGATGGCCAGCGCGCGCGCTCAACCATTCGGCGATACGGTCCGGATGCCGCTCCGCGAGCGGCAGCAATTGACTGACGACTCCGATCGCCAACGCCACCAGCACCAACGACACCGCCACTGCATACCACAAGCCGCGGCGAGCCAGT
Source organism: uncultured Gammaproteobacteria bacterium (assembly GCA_963783035.1). Classification (GTDB taxonomy): domain Bacteria; phylum Pseudomonadota; class Gammaproteobacteria; order Xanthomonadales; family Xanthomonadaceae; genus Lysobacter_I. The sequence continues at coordinate 99,372 of CAWAMC010000003.1, read as the reverse complement.
CGGAGCCGGCGTCGGATTTTGGTCGGCATCAGGCGCGCGCTCCGCGCGGCGCCGTGAATCGTGAATCGGGAATCGAGAATCGGAACGGCGACATCGAACGTAATCGCCGGTAGCTTTTACGATTCCCGATTCCCCATTCCCCATTCCCGGCCCTAAAGCAGTACGACATCGAACTGCTCCTGGGTGTATTGCTCGTCGGCCTGAAAACGGATGGTCTTACCGAGAAATTCCTCCAGTTCAGCGACCGTCGACGATTCTTCCTCGGTGATGCGCGCGACCACTTTCGGCGATGCGATCACCAACAAGCGCGCGGCTTCGAATTGACGTACGGCGCGGGTGATCTCGCGAAAAATTTCGTAAGTCACGGTTTCGGCGGTTTTCAGCGTGCCGCGGCCAGCGCATTCGTGACAGGGTTCCGACAACTGCCGCTGCAGGCTTTCGACCGTGCGTTTGCGGGTCATTTCCACCAAGCCCAACGGCGAAAAATCGTAGACCGTGGTTTTGGCGTGATCTTTCGATAAGGCTTTTTCCAACGTGCGCAGCACTTGGCGGCGATGCTCGGGATCGATCATATCGATGAAGTCGATGATGATGATGCCGCCGAGGTTGCGCAGCCGCAGTTGTCGCGCCACCGATTGCGCCGCTTCCAAATTGGTGCGGTAGACGGTTTCTTCGAGATTGCGTTGGCCGAGGAACGAACCGGTATTCACGTCGATGGTGGTCATCGCTTCGGTCTGGTCGATCACCAGATAACCGCCGGACTTCAACGGCACCTCTTTTTCGAGCGCGCGTTGGATCTCGTCTTCGACGCCGTACAGATCGAACACCGGCCGCGCGCCGCTGTAGTGCTCGATTTTCTCGGCCAAACCCGGCATGTATTGCGCCGCGAAGCTGCGCAGTTTGTCGCAGGTTTCGCGCGAATCGACTTTCACTTTCTCGACATCGCGCCGCAACAGATCGCGCACCGCACGCATCGGCAGGGTCAGGTCTTCGTAGACGCAACTACCGACACGGGCGTCGCGCACGTTCTGCTCCACCAAGGCCCAAGCTCGACGCAAATAACCCACGTCCTCGGCCAAGGCTTCTTCCGGCTGCCCTTCGGCATTGGTACGAACGATGTAACCCGGCGTCGTCGGTACGGCGAGACCGTTGGCGATCGGCTGCCCCTGCGCGGCGACCAAGCTTTTCAAGCGCTGGCGCTCGACTTCGTCTTCGATGCGCGAAGACACGCCGATCACTCGCGATTGCGGCAACAGCACCAGATATCGCGAAGGGATGCTGACCTGCGTGGTCAGTCGCGCGCCCTTGCTGCCGATCGGATCTTTGACCACCTGCACCACGATTTCTTGGCCTTCGCGCAACAGTTCGGTGATCGGCGGCACCGCTTGCGCGGCTAACACCGGAATCGCCGAGGTCGCGATCGCCACATCGTCGCCCTCCAACGCACCGTCGAGCGAGCGTTCGATCGTACGCTCGCTGATGGGCGCGGCATTCGCTCGAAAGATATCGTTGGCGTGCAGGAACGCAGCGCGATCGAGCCCGATCTCGACGAACGCGGCTTGCATCCCGGGCATCACCCGCTGCACCCGGCCTTTATAGATATTGCCGACCACACCACGACGCCAGCCGCGTTCGATATGCAGTTCTTGCAGCATGCCGTTTTCGACGACAGCGACCCGGGTTTCGCGCGGAGTGACGTTGACCAGGATTTCCTCGGTCATGCGCTGGCTCCTGCGGCAGCGAAAGCGCGCGAACGGGTCGCGTCATCGACCGCCCCCTGGTCGCGATGCGAGTCGCCGTGCAGGCCGAAGTCGCGTAATAAAGCGATCGTCTCGAACATCGGCAAGCCCATCACTCCTGAATAACTGCCCGAAAGGTGGGCGACGAAGGCCTCGGCGCGACCCTGAATCGCATAGGCGCCCGCCTTACCGATCCATTCGTCGCTGGCCAAGTACTCGGCGATGCGCGCTTCGTCGAGCAGCGCGAAGCGGACCTCAGTGATATTCGTGGCTTGCGCTTCGCGCGCCGCGGAGACCACCGCCACCGAGGACATCACCCGATGGGTTCGGCCCGACAGCGCGCGCAGCATCTCTGCGGCCTCTCCGGCATCGCCCGGCTTACCGAAAATGCGATCGTCGAGCACCACTTCGGTATCCGCACCGAGCACCACCGCATCGGGCTGGCCCGTCACGTGCAGCAAGCCTGCACCGGCTTTTTCGCGGGCGACACGGCGCACGTAGTCCTCCGGCGCTTCGCCTGACGCCGGATGTTCTGGGATGTCCAGATCGAGTAAACCGAAGTCGTAGCCGTGCCTGAGCAACAGTTCACGACGCCTGGGGGATTTCGAGGCAAGATGCAACATCCGGGTAGGATACCCCGAGCCCGCCGCAGCCCGAGTGCCTTGCCGTCACACCCAAGGCACGACCCCGAGCCGGCTCACCGCCCGTTCACTCGCGGCATCGGGCACCCGCCTGTCATCGCTATGGAGATTTTCATGCATCGACGTCCTTCCCCCTCGCGTCAATGGATCGTTTCAGCCTTCGCCATCCTTCTTCCTTTGAGCGCCATCATGAATGTATCCGCGCAAGTCACCGCCCCTACCAGCGACGGCACCTTGCTTTCGGTTTCGGCCGAAGCGAAAGCGACCCGTGTGCCCGACGTGGCCACACTATCCACCGGCGTCGTCACCCAAGCCGCTGATGCCAACACGGCGCTACGCGCCAACGCCGAAGAAATGAGCAAGGTCATGGCCGCAGTGAAAGCCGCCGGCATCGCCGAGCGCGACGTGCAAACCTCCGGCATCAGTATTTATCCGCAATACCAATACATCGAGAACAAACCCCCGAAGATCAACGGCTATCAGGCGAGCAATACGGTGAACCTGAAGGTCCGCGATATCTCAAAGCTAGGCAAAGTGCTGGACGCCCTCGTCGCCAGCGGCGCGAACCAGGTCAACGGCCCGAATTTCGAGATCGATCAACCCGAAGCGGCCTACGACGAAGCCCGACGCAATGCCCTGAAGAAAGCCCAAGCCCGTGCCGAGATGTACGCCCTAGCGCTCGGCCTACGCGTGCGCAAGATCGTCAGCATCGACGAGGGCACCGGCTATCAGCCACCGATCATGCTGCGTGGCGCGGCGATGAAGTCGATGGCGATGGACGCGGTGGAAACCTCGGTGTCGCCGGGCGAAAGCACACTGAGCGCGAGTCTCAACGTCGTATTCGAACTGGGACTCTGATCGCGATTCATCGGCCGGCGACCGCCGATCCAGCGTGAACTCGCCATCAAAAATGGCCCGCACGGCACCCGCTTCGGCGGGTGTCGTCGTTTGCGGCTTAAGCAACGTTGAAAAAGTCGGGGTTGCCGCGGCGTAAGAATGTGCCGCTTACGACACGCTCGAATTTCTCGCTCGGCTCAACCCCATGACCAAGACCGGCGCGTTGGATGCACTGTCCCCAACCCGCCGGAGGTGCAAGATGGTCCTGAGCCAACGCCACGCGTCGATGCCGAACGCCCGCATGCAGACGCCGCATTTCAACCTCGATGCCGGCCGCATCGCCGGCATGGCCGCTGCGATGACGATCAATATCGCGGCCTTGATGTTGTTGCTGGTCCCCGTGTCGGCGCCTGGGTCCGCAGTACGACCCGACATTGACCCCGAGATCACGTGGGTCGATAAGAAAAAACCTGAAAAAATCCCGGATAAGCCTCCTGTTGTACAAATCGTGAAGCAGAACACGACAAGGCCACAACCTCAAATCGTCAAACAACCGCCGACACCGCAGATCGCCGCAACGCAAACCGACATCGTGGTTCCCGAAGGCACCGAATACGTCGAACCGCAGATAGTAGAACCGATCGTGAGCGAGACCATCGGCCCACCGAACACCGAGCCGCAACAAGCGACCGCGCTTGAATACGCATCGGCACCGGCACCGGCCTATCCGCATGATGCGATCATGGCCGGTCTGCAAGGCACGGTGTATTTGAAGGTATTGGTGGGCGTTGACGGCATCCCGCTTTCGGTGGAGATTCAACGCAGCAGCGGCCATCGCAAACTCGACGAAGCCGCCAAGCGTCAAGTCATGAAGAAATGGAAATTCCGGCCGGCGATCAAAGACGGGCGCGCGATTCAGGTCTACGGCATCGTCCCGGTGGATTTTTCGCTCAGCCGGCAGTAAGCACGATTTTGTAAGCGCAGCCATGCATGCGATACCGATAAGCACGACCCCGACCGGTGCGCAGACGATGAATCGGCGCATCGGTCGTCAGTGTTGTCTCGATGTCATAGCGATCGAACGTGCTCGGTCGCAGACCGATGCCTTGCTCAGGCCCGGTGATAGGGATGATTCGCGAGCATGGCCGCAGCGCGATACAACTGCTCGGCCAGAACTAAGCGCACCAGCATATGCGGTAGCGTGAGCGGCCCGAGCGACCAACGCTCGTCGGCGCGCGCCAATACGTCGACCGCGTGCCCTTCCGGCCCGCCGATCAAGAACGCGAGATCGCGGCCTGCGCCGCGCCAATGCTCTAACCGTTGCGCGAGCGCTTTCGAACTGTGCATCTTGCCGTGCCCATCGAGGGCGACGACGTAGGCTGACTTCGGCAACGCCGCGAGTACGCGCACACCCTCATCCGCAGTAGCGCGCGCGGCATCGCGGCCTTTGCCGCGTAGGCCTGGTTCGATTTCGATCAATTCCAGCGGCAGCCAAAACGACAGCCGCTTCTGATATTCGGCGAATCCTTGCGAAACCCAGGCGGGTGCGTGTTCGCCGACGGCGATAAGACGAGCTTTCATCGCAGATGATTCATCGCATGCGCTTCGATACGGCGAGAACGCGATCGCACTGCACGAAGCGCAGTCGGTTCAGTCGTCGGCATCCGGCGGCTGATCGCCCACCGTCCACAACCGCTCCAACGCGTAGTACTCGCGGACGCGCGGCAGCATGACGTGAACCACGACATCGCCCAGGTCGGCGAGCACCCATTCGGCTTCGCGTTCGCCTTCGACGCCGAGCGGCATCACGCCGAGGTCTTTGATCAATCGCACCACTTCGTCGGCGATCGATTTGACGTGCCGTGTCGAGGTACCGGACGCGACAACGATGTAATCGCAAACGCTGGTCTTGCCGCGCACGTCGATTTCGACCACGTCCTTGGCTTTGAGGTTTTCGACCGCCGCATGAACCTGCTTGAGCATGGCCTTGGTGGATGGCGGCGGTGTGGGCAGCACGGTCTTGATGACGTGCGCATTCTTGGAATTGGACAAGAGCGATCCTCGCTTGGAATCGTGGGCATTTAAGAACAGGGGATTATAGCCCCGGCGGCGAGTGCGGCCGGATCGGGGCGGCGGCGACCGCGCCGTAAAGGCCGTGTTCGACGATGTAGTGCGCGACCGGCAGCGGCAACATGTGGTGCCAGGTCTCGCCGGTGGCGATTCGGCGTCGAATTTGGGTCGCCGACTCGGTATGCAGCGGCTGCCGCAGGCGTAAGAGCTTGCCGCCGGGACGGTCGCGGAGCGCGGCGGGATCGAGCGTCCATCGGCCTGCGACCAGTCGGGCCGTCGTCGACGGCAGGTGTTCGTCCAGCGCGCTGCCTGGGCGCTCGGCCACCACCCAGTGCGCGCCGTCGAGCAAGGCCTCGGGTTCTTTCCAGGTCGCGAAACCATGCAGACTGTCGGCGCCGATCAAGAATGCGAGCGGAGCCTGATCGCCGTATTTGGCCCGCAATTCGCGCAAGGTGTCGATGGTGTAGCTGGGCGTGTCCGGCGATTGCGCGGCGCGCATCAACTCGCGGCGATCGACGCGCAGTCCGGTTTGGCCCTCGACCGCCAGATCCAGCATCGCCGCACGCTGTTCCGCGTTCGCGCCGGGGGCATCGCGATGCGGCGGATCGGCCGCAGGCATCAACCACACGGTCGTGGCCAGGGCATCGCGCGCGGCACGGGCGATGGCGAGATGACCGTTGTGAACCGGGTCGAAGGTGCCGCCATAGAAGACGCGGAGGAGCATCGCTCGCTCAGATCGCAGCGCGGGTCAGAAAGGCGCTACCACGAGACTCCGCGATCGCGATCAACAGCCGCTCCAGCGCCAGCCACGCATCCGTGGTCTCTTCGCCGATCCGCGGTCGGCCCTTCGCGATACGGTCGACCCGCCCCGCTTCGGCGACGAAAGCCTCCCAACGCCCGGCATCGTGGCGTTGCAAGGCGCGTCGATAGACCGCTTGTTTGGCGTCCCAAACCCGCTGCGCTTTGAATTCCGCGGCGAGATTCGCGCCTTTGGCTTGCGCGCGCGCCAGCGCTGCGGCGCGCTGTAATTCCATCACCACCATGCCCATCAAGGCCGGCACCACCTCGCCCTCTGCACGCAGACCATGCAGCATGCGCAACGCCAATGCCGATTGGCCGTTGAGCGTGGCGTCGAGCAAACGGAACACGTCGAAGCGAGCGGCGTCGGCGACATACGACTCCATCCGGGCCAAATCGATCGACTCGCCGTCGCTGAGCAGGGCCAATTTATCGATTTCCTGCGCAGCGGCGAGCAAATTGCCTTCCACCCGCTCGACCAAGCGTTGCACCGCATCGCGATCGGCGCGCAGTCCGCGGCTGCGGAGTCTGCGTTCGACCCAATCGGGCATTTCGTGCGGTTTGAGCGCCCAGGCGATGGCGTGATGGCCGATCTGCGCGATGGCCTCGCTCCATTTCCCGCCATGTTGGCGGCTCCAGTCGTCGCCGGTGATCAGCAGCACCACGTCCTGCGGTGGGTTCGCGCAAAACTCCAACATCGTTTCGGCGCCCTCTTTGCCCGGCTTCGCCGATGGCAGGCGCACTTCGATCATCCGCCGCGAGGCGAAGAGACTCATGGCCCCAACGCTCTGAGCGAGCAAATTCCAATCGAAATCGCGGCCATCGGCATCGAGCACTTCGCGCTCGTCGATGCCCTCGGCGCGAGCTTGCGCACGCACCGCATCGGCGGTTTCCAACACGCGCAACGGTTCCGGACCTGCGATCAAATAGACCGGCCGCAGCGGCTCGGTACCGACTTGCGCGATCAGGCGTTCTGGGCTGAGTTCCATGATCCTGCGCTACATGATCCTGCGCTATCGGCGATACCCATCGGGATCAACGGCCGCCGCTGGCCGGTGCAGTAACGTGCAACGCAGCGTTGACCCGACGCAGGATCGCCGCGGTCATATCGCGGCGCATTTCGTTCAAAAGCAGATCGCGTTCGCTGGTGTTACCGATCGCATCGGAGGCCGGCGCCACGTAATCGCGGGCCAGTTCCACCGCTTGTTGCGGCACCAATAATTCGCCGTCCGGCTTGCGCAGACGGAACACCACCGCATAGCGCAGGCTGTATTCCTGGGCGCGGCCTTGGGTGTCCACCGAGATCGGTAAATCGGCCCATCGTTCCGAAAGAATTTCGAGCTTGGTCGCTTGATCCAAGGCATCCGCCGCCGCGGGCTGGGCGCCGCCGCGCTCGAGCGCACGTGCGAGCGCATCGGCGAGCGGGCTGTAGGGATCGGGTGCCGTGACCGCGACCGGGCCCAGATCGGACGGCAGCTTCGCGACATTACGCAGTTGGAAACCGCAGCCAGCGAGCGCTGCGGCGAGGAAAAAAGCGAGAACAAAGCGGGACGTCTTCATGGGCGAAGTCTGGACGAGGCGGCGACAAGGGGCAAGCGAAATGACCGTCGACGACGATTCAGGCGTCGTCGGCGCGACGAAGGCGTCGGAGGATACCCGCCCTCACCCCACCACGATATTCACGATCTTGCCGGGCACGACGATGATCTTCTTCACCGACACCCCATCCAAGAATCTGGCGACATTGGGTTCGGCCAAGGCGGCCGCTTCGATGTCTTCGCGCGGAGTGTGCGCGCCGACCTCGATGGTGCCGCGCAACTTGCCGTTCACCTGCACCGCCAGCGTCACCGAATCCCGCACTAATGCGTACGGATCCGCCTGCGGGAACGTCTGGTCTTCGAGTAGGGTTTCGGCATGCCCCAGCACTTGCCACAGTTGGTGGCAGATGTGCGGCGTCACCGGATTGAGCAACAGCACCATGGTCTGCAGCACTTCATGGCGCACCGCACGGCCCTGGTCGCTCATGTCCTCGAATTTCGAGACGTGATTGAGCAATTCCATCAGCGCCGCGATCGCGGTGTTGAAACTGTAACGCCGGCCGTAGTCGTCGCCGATCTTTTGGATCGCTTCGTGCAGTTGGCGGCGCATGGTTTTCTGAGCGGCGTTCAGCGCAGACGCATCGATTTCGGGATGATCGGGTTGCGAGGCATGCGTGGTCACTTCGCGCCAGAACCGGCGCAAGAAGCGCGACATCCCTTCGACGCCCGCTTCGTTCCATTCCAGCGACTGTTCCGGCGGCGCGGCGAACATCGAGAACAGGCGCACGGTGTCGGCGCCGAATTTATCGACCATCGTTTGCGGATCGACGCCGTTGTTCTTCGACTTCGCCATTTTCTCGACGGCGCCGATATGCACCGGTTGGCCGTCGGCTTTCGATTTCGCGCCGACGATACGGCCTTTTTCATCGCGCTCGATTTCGACATCGGCCGGATTGATCCAATCCTTCGAGCCATTGGCGTTGTCGCGATAGAACGTTTCCGCGATCACCATCCCCTGACACAGCAGATTCGTCGCCGGCTCGTCGCTGGCCATCAGGCCGACGTCGCGCAGCAGCTTGTGATAGAAACGGAAATACAGCAGATGCAGGATCGCGTGTTCGATGCCGCCGATGTATTGATCGACCGGCGTCCAGTATTTCGCGCGCTCATCGACCATATCGGTCGCGCCCGGCGAGGTGTAGCGCGCGTAGTACCAACTCGACTCCATGAAGGTGTCGAAGGTGTCGGTTTCGCGCTCGGCCGGACCGCCGCACTGCGGGCAGGTGGTCTTGCGCCAGTTCGGATCGGCCTTGATCGGCGATAACACCACGCCCGCGGCGAAGGCGTCCTCGACATCCTCCGGCAGCACCACCGGCAATTGATCTTCCGGCACCGGTACGGCATCGCACTTGGCGCAATAGATCACCGGAATCGGACAACCCCAGTAACGTTGGCGGCTGACGCCCCAATCGCGCAAACGGAAATTCACTTTGCGCTCACCGCGGCCTTCGCGCTCGAACTTCGCGGTCAGATGCTCGCAGGCCTGTTTGTAGCCCATGCCGTCGAGCCCTGCCCCGGACTCGCCGGAATTCACGCACATCAGATCGTCGCGGGTCTTGTCGCCGTACCAATCCTTCCACCGCGTCGCATCGTATTGCAGTTCTTCGGGCAGCAGATGCGGCGGCAACGATGAGCGCACGCCGATCACTTGCTTGATCGGCAGGGCGTACTTCGTCGCGAATTCGAAATCGCGTTCGTCGTGCCCCGGCACCGCCATCACCGCGCCGGTGCCGTAGCCCATCAGCACGAAATTCGCGACCCAGATCGGCACCTGTTCGCCGCTGATCGGATGGATCGCGAACAGGCCCGTGGCCATGCCGCGTTTTTCCTGGGTTTCCAGTTCGGCCTCGGACACGCCGCCCTTGCGCAATTCGGCGATGAACGCGGCGAGTTCGGCATTCGTCTCCGCCGCGCGCAAGGCCAAAGGATGCTCGGCGGCGATGCTGACGAAGGTCACGCCCATGATGGTGTCGGGGCGCGTGGTGTAGACGCCGAGCTTGTCGTCGCTGCCGGCGACATCGAAGGCGAATTCCAGACCTTCGCTGCGGCCGATCCAGTTGCGCTGCATGGTCTTGACCGAATCCGGCCAGCCCGGCAGCGTGTCGAGACCGTCGAGCAGTTCCTGCGCGTAGGCGGTGATCTTGAGGAACCATTGCGGAATCTCGCGCTTTTCGACCACCGCACCGGATCGCCAGCCGCGGCCGTCGATCACCTGCTCGTTGGCGAGTACGGTTTGATCCACCGGGTCCCAGTTCACCACCGAATTCTTGCGATACACCAAACCCTTGCGCATCAGCCGTACGAACATGCGTTGTTCGTGGACGTAGTAGTCCGGGCGGCAGGTGGCGAATTCGCGCGACCAGTCGATGGCATAGCCCAGGGACTGCAATTGGCTGCGCATGTGATCGATATTGGCGTAGGTCCACTTCGCCGGCGCCGTGCGATTCTTGATCGCGGCGTTTTCGGCCGGTAAACCGAAGGCGTCCCAACCCATCGGCTGCAAGACGTTATGGCCTGTCATGCGCCGGAAACGGCTGATCACATCGCCGATGGTGTAGTTGCGCACATGCCCCATATGCAGCGCACCCGATGGGTACGGCAGCATCGACAAGCAGAAATATTTGGGCTTGTCGGAGGTTTCGTCGACTTCGAAAGCGCGCCGATCGCGCCAGAACGTCTGGGCGGCGGTTTCGATGGACCGGGGGTCGTATGGGCTAGCGGGCTCGGCGGACACGGGCGGTTACAAGGAGAAAAGGATAGCCCATTACCTTACCGCATCGACCCCCTCGCTGCCGAGCCGCACCGACATCGAACATCGCGCCGCAAGCCGCGCGATACGGATATGCCGCGGATGATCAGGCCCAAAAATCGTCGCGCCGAGCGGCCGATCCCGAGGACGCGCTGCCATGATGGGTGATCTCGAAATGGCAACGCTCGGCACCGTTGTGCATGCATTGCGTTTCTCGCACCTCGATCCGTTCGTCGAACTTCCGCGACAAACCGATGATGATGCCCTTGGCGACGAAACAGAGTTTGCGTTCCGACTGGTACGTGAGCTTCATTCGATGTTCGTCGATCCGCGTCGTGCGCAATTCGGGCGGGTTGCGCCTCGGGTTGTGACGATGGATGGCGTCGTGGATCTTGGCGCTGGCGTTTTCGAGTACATCGAACGTACGCCACTCGGGACGCACGAACATTTCGTAGTACGTCACCAACGATGGGCCCACGAAGGTGCCGAAATCTTCCAGTACAGCGGTCAACGGCACATTGAGCATCTTCGAGGCGGTCGTGGCGAGTTTGACCATCTCCTCATCGGGATACTGCGCGACCGGGAAGTAGACTTTGTAGCCGATGCCGGCTTGCTCGAGCAGCGCGTCCCACGTAGGGCGGCCACCATGACGCTCGATGACATAGCTGCGCAACATATCGAAAATGACGCCGTACATGCGTTCTCCTGAAACCTTCTGTGACTTTCGGACCTTCGAAAGCCGAGGACGGCATCACGCGATATCCCCATATCGCGCCCGGGCGGCGATGAGCCCCGAGAGCCGTGACTGAATGAAGTCCGATTTAAACACGAATCACGGGGGAGAACGCAAGCGCGCCGCGCCGACAGGGCGCGGCGAGCGCTGTAACGATGGCTTACGTCAGCGAATCAGGTCGACTTGGAACGCCGCCGTCCCGGTAAGCAGGCCGAAATGGCCGGTCGCGAAACTGTAGGTCGCGTTCTCTCCGGCGATTTGCGAACTGTGGATACCGCCGACGGTACAGACGCCGGTGGCGCAGACGATCTGGTCGGTCCACGATTTCATCGAGTACATGCGCGTACCGAAACGTTTGCCGGAGAGGCCATTGAGCAAGGGACTGCCCACCGACAACCCCCAATAGCCGCAGGTGCTGGTGATGACGTTGAACGGGTAACTACCGCACGTCCAGAGGCCGCGGAAGCCGCCGGCGATGCCGACGAAGGCGTCGACGTAGGTGCGCGCGGCGATGCGATCGATCACGCGTGCCGATAAGGTCGCTCCCATCGAATGGCCGATCACATCGATCTTGCCGGTGCAGGAGGTTGCGATCGCATCGATGATCGCGTTTTCGACCGGCGTTTCTTCGCTGCCGTTGTGATCGTTGCACGCCGCGCAGGTCTTGCTGCCCCAATTCGGCCTGAAAATCTGCGCGGTGGTGTAACCGCGACGCTGCAGCTCGGCGTACGTGTTGTCGTAGTCCGCGGGCTTACCGGCATTGCCGTGGACCAGCACGACGTTATCGACGCAGGCGGCGTGGGCGGTGCCGACGACCGCCAAGAGCATCACTGTAGCCCTGATCATCCAAATACGTTTCATCCGACGACTCCTTGCTTACCCGATATCGGGACACCGCACGCTAGCCCTCGCCAAGGGTCGTCGATAGTGGACCTTGGGGCATCGTGCGATGCAGCACGAGGAAGCGAAGCGGCCGCGAGCGATCGAAACGTGCGCTCAGGGCTCGATCACGATCGGCGTGCCGACCGGCACGAGCCGCCACACTTCTTCGATTTCTCGATTGGTCAGCGCGATGCAGCCATCGGTCCAGTCGCGTCCGTAGCCCGGCGGAGTGCCGCCGTGGATCATGATGTCGCCGCCGGGATCGACGCCGCGCTTGAGCGCCTGCGCGCGATCGGCTTCGTTCGGGTAGGACACGCGCAACGAAAGATGGAACCGGCTTTTATCGTTGCGGAAGGTAATGCTGTAGCGACCTTCGGGCGTACGTTCGTCGCCTTGTTGGCGTTTGTGGCCGTAGGGATCGTCGCCGAGAAGAATGCTGTAGGTGCGGATCACTTTACCGTTGCGCAGCAAATTCATCTGACGCTTGTGCTTGACGACGTGGATTTCGTCCGCGCGCGCCGCAGGCGCCGCCAGCGACGGCGGCCAGCCGGTTTTGGCGCTCGCCGCGAATAGCGATAGGCACAGCAGCACACACACCAAGCCTGTGCCTAGCCGACGCGCCGAGCGACGCACGTTCGATACGCGAGATGCGCGCGATATCGCCGAAGGTGAACACGGGTGCGTCATCGATCCGCCTCGGCGATAGGAGTGTCTGTCGTTCACCGATTATCGTCCGCCGGCGCGCGCGATGCACGCGTCGAAATCGAAATGCTCGGTCAAGGTGCCGTATGCGATGCCGTGATGCGAGCCCAGGCGGCTGCGGCAAAACGCATCGGCGAGCGGGCTTTGCGCGCGGATCAACAGCGATGCCTGCAGCGCGAGCGCGAGACGCTCGATCAAGCGCCGTGCGCCGCCTTCCGCATGCTCGGCATCGGCCGCGGACGCTTCGTCGATCCGCACCAACACCGCCGGCAGCGCCGCATCGAAAGCCGAATGAAGACCGCGCGCGGCCTCCAGTTCGACGCGCAAAGCCGCAACCGCTTCGGGCGTGCGTTGCAGCGCACGCAGTACGTCCAGGCACTGGATATTGCCGCTGCCTTCCCAGATCGAATTCAGGGGCGCTTGCCGATACAAGCGCGGCAACATCGATTCTTCGACATAACCCGCCCCGCCCAAGCATTCCTGCGCTTCGTTGACGAACGCCGGCGCGCGTTTGCAGATCCAATATTTGCCGATCGCCGTCGCGACCCGCGCGAAGGCCGATTCGTGCCGGTCGCGCGCAGCGCGATCCACCGCTCCGGCGACGCGTAGCGCGAACGCGGTCGCCGCTTCGGATTCGATCGCTAAATCCGCGAGCACGTTGCGCATCAGCGGCTGGTCGATCAAAGCACGCCCGAAGGCGTGACGATACCGTGTGTGATGCAACGCTTGGATCAACGCCATCCGCATCTCCGCCGCCGAGCCGAGCATGCAATCGAGCCGCGTCAACATCACCATTTCGATGATGACCGCCACGCCACGCCCTTCTTCGCCGATGCGATGCGCCCACGCACCGTCGAATTCCACTTCCGACGAGGCGTTCGACCAATCGCCGAGTTTGTCCTTCAAACGCATCAATCGAAACGCGTTCTTGGCGCCGTCGGGCATGCGTCGCGGCATTAGGAAACAGCTCAAGCCGCCCGGCGCCTGCGCCAGCACTAAGAAGCCGTCGCACATCGGCGCGGAGAAAAACCATTTGTGCCCGGTGAGCGCGTATTCGCCCTCGCCCGCTAATGCGATCGCCACGGTCGCGTTGCTGCGAACATCGCTACCACCTTGTTTTTCGGTCATTCCCATCCCGAGGGTAATGCCTTGCTTCTGCGCGATCGGCAGGTCGCGTGGGTCGTAAACGCCGGAGATCGCTTTCTCCATCCATTCGCGCAATGCGGGCGTACGTCGCAATGCGGGCACGGCTGCGTGCGTCATCGTCAACGGACAACTGCTGCCGGGTTCGACTTGATGATGCAGATAGCTCAGCGCGGCGCGCGCGACATGGCCACCGATCAACGGCCCCGTCCAGTCCGGCGTTTTCCAAGTATGCGGGGCCCACGACAGACCGACGACGCCGTGCGCGATCGCCGAGGACATGATGTCGTGATACGCAGGATGGAACTCGACGCGATCGATGCGATGACCGAAACGGTCGTGCGTGCGTAAGCGCGGGCGATCGCGATGGGCATCCCAGCTCAATGCATAAATCGCATCGCCGGCCAAACGACCGTAAGCCGCGAGCGTCGCATCGAAACCCTCGCCGCCTTCGCGGATCACTGCTTCGCGCAGTGCGGCATCGCCGGCCCATAGATCGCGCGGTGCGAATTCGGGCGATTGGTTTTCGACTTGATGGGTCGCGTGGTTTCCGATCGACATCCCGCTTCTCCGCAAACACTTGTCCAGGGCATGCTAACGCATCGCAGCGGATGCAGCGGACTCATGGACGCACGCGACGCCATATTGCATACTCGCCCGCGCTGCCGTTAGCACCTCGGAGAAACGAGGGCTATCACGATGAATCGAGGGTCCTCACGCGACCCCGCATCCGACGCGGAGCGTTGGCAGCGCACTCACAGCCTCACGCGATTAAGGAGATTGCAGTAATGAGCGAAAAAACCTTTGATTTTCAGTTCCATATGACGTTGACCGAAACGGAGATCGAACGCGTCATGGACGGAATACGAAACGTGTTGAATGTCCAACCGCCGTCGCTTCAGCGGAGAGACCCGCTCTCCGATTGCGTAGAGAAAACCAAAACCCGCACCTACCGCAAAATGGTCAAAGAGACCGTCACCACCGATCCGAACGGCAATCCGCTGCCCTTTCCGATCCCGACGCCCGTCTGGGTAAGCTACACCTGCACCGTGACCGAAACGACGACGATCTGCCCGGGACATGACTCGTACACGAGCACGCAGGAAGAATGCTTCGCCGATTAAGCAATGCTGCATTGCGAAACGCAGCCTCATCGCTGCGATTTCATCACTAAAAAGCCCCCGCCAAAGACCACACGACGTGAATTCGTGTGGTCGGTTTTCGACACGATGACGCTCGAAGAGCATTAGCTCCAAGCCGCTCAAAGCTAATGCCGTACGCCCATTCGCCACGGCGAAAAGGCGTACGGGGACTCGATCAACCATCGTTCAATACGACGATAGGCTTCGCTTTCACCGCGCAATCGCGTGGACAAGATCTTTCGTTCTCGCATTTGCGGGCGCATACGCCATCGCCGCAGCGAGCGCATGCCAGTTGGATCGAATCACCATCGATGAGTCGGATCGAATCTCTACTGACGCCGCAGTCCTTCGGACAATTCGTTGGCGTCTCGCCGCAACGTTTATTGCAATAACCGTCGCCGCATTTGCCACAGGCACCGACTTCAGCACCGGCATCTTTCTCCAGCGCCGAAGTCGCCATACTCGATGGCACGAACGAGCCCAGCGCGAGGGCCAAGGCAAAGATACCGGCGCTTAGGGCCGAGGTGACTCGAACTTTCATGTCATACCCTCCATGCATGTCAGAAAATGGAGATGCCCGCACCTATGCGCTTCGCATCCATTGCAGCGGCATGCCGCCACAAACAAACGCTCATACCGCAGGCGGAACCTACTCCTGTATCGCAGCGGCAGCAACCGAGCCGTGCTGCAGTGCAATACGATCTTGCCGACATTCGCCGACCACGATGGAGGCGATGCAACCCGATCCGCCGCCCGCTGTCCGATGCCGCTCGTTGCGCGAACCGTTGGCGATCGTCGCCCAGAAAAAAGCCCCGCGATGCGGGGCTTCGGAAGACCGTCAGGATCGGATCGATTCGAGGGTCATGCCACTGGCGTCACACTGG
The DNA here is from genome assembly GCA_963783035.1 of uncultured Gammaproteobacteria bacterium. Classification (GTDB taxonomy): domain Bacteria; phylum Pseudomonadota; class Gammaproteobacteria; order Xanthomonadales; family Xanthomonadaceae; genus Lysobacter_I. The sequence continues at coordinate 83,454 of CAWAMC010000003.1, read as the reverse complement.
CGGCCTGCGCGCCTTTCGGACCTGTCGTCACTTCGTAACTCACGCGCTGCCCTTCTTGCAGGCTACGAAAGCCTTTCGAACTGATCGCGGAGAAATGCACGAACACGTCTGCGCTTCCGTCTTCAGGGGCAATGAATCCAAATCCTTTTGCATCGTTGAACCATTTCACTGTTCCGTACGGCATATTCCTGTTGACCTCGTCTGGTATTGACCTGGTGCGGCTCGACCTAGCGGCGTCGCCGGATGGATCGCGGCTGCGCGCGAGGCCTCGCACCCCGCGCACGGCGCGAGTATGCCTGAGCGGGTCGGTCTTGCAAGAGGGCCGGAGCGAACGTGTGCGGTCGACGATAACGCCCGCGGCGAGATCAAACGCGCAACATGGCATCCAGCAGCGGCGCTAATCCGGCGCTCGCCGCATCGACGTTCGCGAGGACTTCGGCGAGCGTGATCTGTTCGTCGGGATCGGGGCCGGCGCCGGCCGCCCAATTGGCGACGATCGCCAAACACGCATAATCCAAGCCCATTTCGCGTGCGAGCCCGGCTTCGGGCATGCCGGTCATACCGACCAAGTCGCAACCGTCGCGACGCATGCGCGCGATCTCGGCTTTCGTTTCCAAACGCGGGCCCTGGGTCGCGCCGTAGCAACCGCCATCGACGATCGCCACCCTCGCGGTCTGCGCAGCGCGAAGCACTTCGGCCCGCAAAGACGCGGTGTACGGGTCGCCGAAATCGACGTGCAACACCTCGGTGCCCTCCTCTTCGCACAGCGTCGAGATACGGCCCCAGGTGTAGTCGATCAGTTGATCCGGACAGGCCAAGACGCGCGGGCCGAAGCGTTCGCCGATGCCGCCGACGGTATTCAAGGCCAGTACGCGCGTCGCACCGAGCGCTTTGAGCGCAGCGAGATTGGCACGATAGTTGATCTTGTGCGGCGGCACCGAGTGGCCCTCGCCGTGACGCGCGACAAACGCGATTCGGCGCCCGGCCAACGTGCCGACGCGCACCGGCCCGGATGGGGCGCCGTAACGCGTGACCGGCTGGTGAGCTTCGACCTGTTCGAGCGCCGCGAGTTTGTACAAGCCGGTGCCGCCGATGATGGCGAGCGCGAGATCGCTCATCGTCACTCCTTCAGCGCGTAAATCGCCGGCAAGTTTCGGCCTTGCTCGCGATAATCCATGCCATAGCCGAAAACGTAGCGGTCCGGGACTTCCACGCCGATGTAATCGACCTCGATGTCTTCGACACGACGATCGTGAACTTTATTCGCCAACACCGCGACGCGCACATCGGCAGCGCCTTGATCCTCGCACCAACGCTTCACCGCCAACAGCGTGTGGCCTTCGTCGAGAATATCGTCGGCCAACAGCACGCGACGTCCGCGCATCGGCGTCGCCGGGCGGTGCAGCCACGCCAACCCCGAGCCGGATATATTGCCGCGATAGCGCGTGGCGTGCAGATAATCGAATTCCAGATCGAGCCCGCGCTCGCCCAAGGCGAACGCCAACTGCGCAGCGAACGGCATACCGCCGTGCATGATCGTGACGTACAGCGGCCGTGCGTCGACCGCGCCATCCTCGCCCACCGCAGCGTCTGCATAGTCGGCGCGGATCGCATCGGCGATTCTCGCGATCGCGGCGTCGAATGCGGCGCGGTCGAACAACAGATCCGCATCGGGCAACACTTCGGCCAAACGCGGCGCGCTCATGCGACACCTCCCGGGCGGGCTTGAGGATATTGCGGCGCACCGCCCAAAGTGTCGGCGATGCGCGCTTGCGCGCCGCCGTAACGCGTATCGGCGAGCAAGGCATCCCAAGTCATCGCACCACGTCCCATCAGACCGGCCAAAAGCGCTGGATTCGTCGCACGGCCTTCGACCGCCTTCAAAGAGTCTTCGACCAACTGCGGATGGCAGACTAAAACCACGTCGCAACCGGCATCCAAGTGCGCGTCGATGCGCTGCTTGATGCCGCCGGCGGAGAATGCCGCCGCCATGCCGATATCGTCGGAGAACACGATGCCGCGAAAGCCCATCTCTTCGCGCAAGATCGTCTTGATCCAGATACGGCGAGTAGCCGGCAGGCTCCGGCGCGACGTGCGGATAGATCACATGCGCCAGCATCACCGCATCGGCGTTCGCTTCGATGCCGGCGACGAAGGGCACCAGATCGAGCGCGCGGATCTCGTCCAGCGAACGATGATCCACCGCGTCGTCGAAATGCGTGTCTTCGCGCACCGAGCCGTGACCCGGAAAATGTTTGAGCGTCGCCGCCATGCCCGCGCTGTGCATACCGCGCACGTAGGCGCGCGTGAAATCGGCGACGACCTGCGGGTCTTCGGAGAACGCGCGATCGCCGATCGCCAAATTACCGCGACCCAAGTCCACCACCGGCGCGAAACTCAGATCGACGCCGGTGGCGCGCACTTCGCTGGCCATCAGCCATGCATGTTCTTCCGCTAACGCCAATGCGCGCATCGGATCGGCCGCATACAGACGGCCGAAGCCCTCCAGCGGCGGCAAATCGCTGTAACCCTCGCGAAAGCGCTGCACGCGCCCGCCTTCCTGATCGACGCACAGCAATTGCGGCCGCGGCGCCGCTTCGCGGATCGCTTGCGATAACTCGGCGACCTGCGCTTTGGACGCGAAGTTGCGCTTGAACAAAATCACGCCGCCGCAAGCATCGCGCTGCAGCCAATCGCGTTCTTGGGCGGTGAGTTCGGTACCGGCGATGCCGATCACAAGCATGGTGTGGACTCCAGATCGGCCGCGGCGCGTTCGGCGTCGCTCCATTGCGAATACGGGCGCGAGGCCAAAGCGAGATTGTAGTAGCGGATGCTGTCGGTGACTTCGCATACCGAGCCAAGCCGGTCGTTCGAACGCTTCGTCGCCGGACGCGAGTTCGATCTCGGCGACGATCAATCCCGCGTTGTCGCCGAGGAATTCGTCGATTTCCCACAGATGCCCATGGTGTCGAAGCAAATGACGGCGCTTGTCGATCAAACCGCCGACGCACAGACCGAGCAATTCGCGCGCATCGTCGACGGGGACGGCGTACTCGAACTCTTTTCGCGTGTGTCCGAGTTCGCGCGACTTGATGTTCAAGCGTGCCTCGTCGCCTTCGATCCGAATCCGCACCGATGCACGTTGGGTGCCGTTGTCCATGGCCGCCAGATCGTTCAGATAGCCCTGCGCCATCGGCACCACGTCGTGTACGTCGGCACGCCAACGCTCGTCGGAGACCAGAAATTTGCGCTCGATTTCGATGCCCATGGGTCTTTGGCGGCTTCGCAGGGCCGGGCATTGTAGCCCGCGCCCACGAGCCACGTCGGGACAGGCGGTAGACGGGTGGTAGACGGGCGATCGCACAATGGGTAGCGCGTTCGGGCCGGCGGCGTAGAACGAGCGTCCGTGGCGATCGCTAAGTCGCTCTTGGAATAGGCGTGTTGATGGCTTCCGTCACGTCGATGCCAACGGCTAAAGTGGCTCCGAAGAATGGACGCATGCATGATAGGATTGAACCGTCATTCTTAGCGCTTAACGATACCGTAACAATTCCCCCGACGAACGTGCGGCCTCCCGCCGGACCACAACGGTTCGAGACGAGTGGAAGTATCGACTACAGGATTATCGCTATGAGCAGCGGACCAGATCGCGAAGGCAAAACCCCGGCCTCCATCCCTTTCGTCGACACCTACGAACCGAGTGCCGCCAAAGACAGCATCGAAAGCGAAGTCAGCACGCTCGAGATGATGTTCGAGAACTTCGACACTTCCGGTATGGATTACGGCGATCCCGACGAAGGGCTCGACATGATCGCGCAAGGCATGGTCCTCACCGCCGCCGAACGCAAACTTCCGCGCGCCGATTTACAACGCCTGATCGCCAGCCGCCGTCGCGTGAACGATGGCATCGACGACGAACCGCCGCTCGAAACGAGGGCGAGATTGCAAAGCGCTGTCGCGGATGCATCGGCACGATCCGACCGCCTCGCGCAACTAGAGCGCAATGCTGCGATACCGCCCGATGCGCGCTACGCGACGCCCGCCGATCGCGAGAACGACAGCCGCGCGAGCAACGACAGTGCCTTCGCGAAACAGGCGTACGACGCTTTTGGATCCGAACAACGCGCAGCGGATCGTTCCGCGAGTTTCGAGTCCAACAGCGCGCAGTACGCGAACCCGAACGCGACTCAACGTATCGAAACGGGCACGGCATCCGAGTCGTCCGCGAGCGCGACCGATGCATCGGCGGCCTCATCCGCCAGCAGTGCGAGCGGCACCGGTGGCGGAACCCGCATCGAACGCGCTGCCGTCGATATCAACGCGCAAAACAATCTGGCGAACAACACCAGCGGCACCAGCGACGCGAACGCATCTGCGAACGGCAGCGCTTCGAGCAATGCCAGCGCTAGCAGCGCGAGCGGGAGCAGTTCGGGCAGTAGTTCGGGCAGCGGTACCGGTGGCGGTATTCGCATCGAGAAGGTCGCCGATGCTGCTGTGACGGGGCAACAGGGCGCGGCATCCGGCAAGAACGGCACAGCCGACACCACCACATCGACGAACGCGAGCGGAACGGCATCGAGCAGCGCGACTTCGAGCGGCAGCGCGGCGAGCGGTGCGGCGACGGGTGCGGCCAGCGGTAGCGCCAGCTCCAGTAGCAGCTCCAGTAGCAGTTCCGGTAGCGGTACCGGCGGCGGCATTCGCATCGAAAAAGCGGCCGATGCCGCTGTGACCGGAAATCAAAGCAACGCCAGCTCGGGAAAGAACGGCACGGCCGATACGGCCGCTTCCGCTAGCGGCACGGCATCGAGCAGCGCAGCGGCAGGGAATGCGGCGAACGGCGCAGCGACGGGCACGGCCAGCGGCAGCTCGAGCTCGAGCGGGAGTACCGGCGGCGGCACGAAGATCGAAAAAACGTCGGCGGCCGAGGGCGAGTCGAGTTCGGGCAGCACCGGTGGCGGCACCAAAATCGAAAAACGCGACCCGAATGCCGCAAACCCGGCCACTGCGACGACGTCCGCTAATCCCGGCGTAAAAGAAACGACTAGCGGCAGCGCCCCCGCGGCGGCGACCGCCAAGCCGGCCGATGCCCCAGCACCACAAGCAGCCAAGCCCGCCGAAGGCCCCGCTGCGCAGGCAGCGAAACCGGGCGATGCGCCGGCCGCGCAGGCGGCCAAACCTGCTGAGGGCGCAGCCGCCCCACAGACCGCCAAACCTGCGGCCGATGCTGCACCTGCCGCACAAGCCGCCAAGCCTGCGGATGCACCGACAGCGCAAGCCGCGAAACCAACGGACGCACCTGCCGCGAAACCTGCAGAGACTCCCGGCGCGCAGACGGCTAAACCGGCAGATCCCGCCGCGCAAGGCGCACGACCGGCGCAAGCAGCAGCCGACCCAGCCGCCCAGGCCGCAAAACCTGCGCAAGCGGCCGCCGACCCGAATGCTCAAGCGGGCAAACCTGCGGCCCAACCGGCCGCCCAGCCAGCTGCCGCTCCCGGCACGCCACAAGGCGCGAATCCGAACGCGCCGGCCACGCCGAACGCCACGCCCGCTGCGAATCCAAATGCGCCAGCGGCCACGCCTGGCACCGCTCAAGGCGCGAATCCGAACGCGCCGGCCACGCCGAACGCCACGCCCGCTGCGAATCCGAATACACCAGCGGCTACGCCCGCCACCGCTCAAGGCGCGAACCCAAACACGCCAGCCACGCCGAACGCTACGCCCGCTGCGAATCCGAATACGCATCGGCTGCCACGACCAGGCGCGTCCGAACGCGACGGCCACGGCTAACCCAAATTCAGCGCCGACGACGCCCACGGCCGGTCAGAACGCCGCGACACCACCGACCACGCCCACCGCCGGCCAAAACGCCGCGACACCGCCCGCCACACCCACGACCGGTCAGAACGTCGCGGCACCGCCGACCACACCCACAACCGGTCAGAACGTCACAGCGCCGACTACGCCCACGACCGGTCAGAACGTCACGGCACCGACCACCACACCCACGACCGGTCAGAACGTCACGGCACCGACCACCACGCCCGCGACCGGTCAGAACGTCACGGCACCGACCACCACGCCCACGACCGGTCAGAACGTCTCAGCACCGACCACCACACCCACGACTGGTCAGAACGTCGCGGCACCGCCGACCACACCCACAACCGGTCAGAACGTTGCAGCGCCGACTACGCCCACGACCGGTCAGAACGTCGCAGCACCGCCGACCACACCCACAACTGGTCAGAACGTCGCGGCACCGCCGACCACGCCCACGACCGGTCAAAACGTCGCGGCACCGCCGACCACACCCACAACCGGTCAGAACGTCGTCGCACCGCCGACCACACCCACAACCGGTCAGAACGTTGCAGCGCCGCTGACCACACCCACGACCGGTCAGAACGTCGCGGCACCGCCGACCACACCCACAGCCGGTCAGAACGTCGTCGCACCGCCGACCACACCCACGACCGGTCAGAACGTCGTCGCACCGCCGACCACACCCACGACCGGTCAGAATGTCGTGGCGGCTCCGATTACCCCCACAGCCACTCAAAACATCGTCGCGCCACCGACGACGCCCACGACCGGTCAGAATGTCGTGGCGGCTCCGATCACACCCACGACCAGTCAAAACGTCGTGGCACCGCCGACCACACCCACGACCGGCCAGAACGTCGTAGCAACGCCGATCACGCCCACGACCGGCCAGAATGTCGTAGCACCGCCGACCACACCCACGACCGGTCAAAACGTCGTAGCAACGCCGATCACACCCACGACCAGTCAAAACGTCGTGGCACCGCCGACCACACCCACGACCGGTCAGAATGTCGTGGCAGCTCCGATCACACCCACGACCAGTCAAAACGTCGTGGCACCGCCGACCACACCCACGACCGGTCAGAATGTCGTGGCGGCTCCGATCACCCCCACCGCCGGTCAAAACATCGTCGCGCCACCGACCATGCCCACGACCGGTCAGAACGTCGTAGCAACGCCGATCACGCCCACGACCAGTCAAAACGTCGTGGCACCGCCGACCACACCCACGACCGGTCAGAATGTCGTGGCGGCTCCGATCGCCCCCACAGCCACTCAAAACATCGTCGCGCCACCGACGACACCCACGACTGGTCAGAACGTCGTTACTTCCCCGCTTAACTCGGGGAATGCAGCGAATTCCGGTAATGCCACCGGAACGGGCGCCAGCGGGGGCTCGTCCGGTAGCGGCACAAGCGGCGGCACCGCATTTCAATCGTCCGCCCCCGTGCAGCCCGTTGCCACGACTACGAATACGAATACGCCACAAACACCCACGCAAACCTCTACCGCACCGATCATTCCAGTCGCAGCAACGGCGCCCGCTGCTACGCAGGACAACCGCAGCCCGCCGAATACCACCCCGATTGCCGGAAGCACCGTGCCGACGCCCCTGCCCGCTGTGACCGGTGGGGCGCAAACGTCCGCTCAAACAACGTCTGCGCCGATCATTCCGATCAATGCATCGGCGACACCGCTCGCACAGGACAATCGCAACCAGCCCGGCAACGGTGCTGTCGTCAGAACCGGTGAAGTCCTCAACGCGATGTCCGAGCGCGACCGCGGCGCACTGCCCCAGGATGCTTTAGGCCGGGAGAAGGTCACGGTCGCCGCCGCGACGGGTCTGGTCCAACAACAAATCATCGACCCCACCGGCCGCGGCGCGCCGCAGTTGACGGCTGCGATGGGTACGGGCCCGAACGCCGGCACCGTTTTCATAACGAGCAATCCGGAATCGCCCAGCGCACGTACCTCGCATACGAATATTGCCGAAGCCGTGGGTACGCCGCTGCCGACGCTGCAAACGAACTTGACGACAGCGGTTACTACCGTGACACCGCCAGTGGTGGTACCGCCGACGCAAACCGTCGGCACGCCTGCGGTCAGCGCCCCTGTGATCGATCAGCCTGGGGGTCAGAACACACGTTCCATGTGAACCTCTTGCGAGCGATTAGCGGTTCACCGCTGGTCGAAACGAAATCGCTATCGCAAACAATGAAAAGCCCGTCGAGTAAAGCGACGGGCTTTTTTATGCGCAGAGGTGCGGCGATTATTTCTTCGGCGGCTCGAACACCGCGATCGATTCGACGTGCGCGGTATGCGGGAACATATCCATCGCACCCACCGCTTTCAGCCTCCAGCCGCGCTCGTTGACCAGATAGCCGGCATCGCGCGCCAACGATGCCGGATGGCAACTCACGTACACGATGCGTTTCAAGCCTTTCAGCGGCAGTTGTTTCAACACCGCATCGGCCCCTGAACGCGGCGGGTCCAGCAGTAATTTGTCGAAGCCCGCACGCATCCACGCGTGCCCGGACAGATCCTGCGCAAGGTCGGCGGCATAGAACTGGACATTCGTCAGCGCATTACGCGTCGCGTTGTCTCGAGCGCGCGCCACGAGGCCGGCCTCGCCTTCCACGCCGACGACTTCGCGCGCGACGCGCGCCAGCGGCAAGGTGAAATTGCCAAGCCCGCAAAACAAATCGAGGACGCGGTCCTCCGGCTGCACATCGAGCAATTCCAAGGTGCTCGCGATCATCTTGCGATTCAAACCGGCATTGACTTGGATGAAATCGAGAGGCCGGAAACCGAATTCGATATTCCATTCGGGCAAGCGGAACGCAAGTTCCGGCGACACCGGCCACAGCGCCTGCACCGAATCGATACCGCCCGGCTGCAAAAAGATCGCGAACGCATGCGTCTTCGCGAACGCGATCAAAGTGTCGCGATCGCGATCGCTCAAGGGCTGCAGATGACGGAATATGAGCGCGACGCCGCAAAACTCCGGCGTCGCGTCGCCGGCGATGAATTCGATTTGCGGGATATCGCTACGTCCGTCCAGGCCATCGACCAACGCAGAGATCGCACCGAGGTTTTCGCCGATGTCCGGGATCACGGTGTAGCACACCGACAAATCGGCGACGAAACGCGGATCGGCTTCGCGGAAACCCACCAGCGTCTTCTCTTTCTTATCGACCCGCCGCACCGACAACCGGCCCTTACGGCGATAGCCCCAAGCGACATCCGTCAACGGCGCCAATAGCGTCTCCGCTTGCACGTGACCGATGCGTTGCAAGTTGTCGAGCAAGACTTGTTGTTTCGCCAAAATCTGCTTGTCTTCGGCCAGATGCTGCAACACGCAACCGCCGCAGGTACCGAAGTGCGGGCAGCGTGCGGGCACGCGATCGGGCGATGCGGCCACCACCTCGACCGTCGTCGCTTCGTCGAAATGCCGCGAGCGCGCAGTCTGTTTCGCCATCACCCGTTCGCCGGGCAGCGCACCGGAGACGAAGATCGTTTTGCCGGCATGGGCATCGTCGCCACCGCGTCGGGCGACGCCGCGACCGTCGTGGCCGAGGGTTTGGATATCCAGCGCGAACGGCGTTTGGTCGATGCGATTGCGGGCCACGGGCAAGTCTGTGCGAAGGCGAGCCGGTTATTGTCGCAGAAGCCTGCGATCAAGGCTTCTGCGAGCCGCTGTTCGAAGTTTCAGATGACCGCCGATGGCTCCGTTATCTGTCATCCCGAATACCCGCGCAGCGGGTGGAGGGACCTGCTGTTGCATCTGCGGAAAAAGCCGAAAGCAGATCATCAGGCTTCGCCCTCGTTCTGGGATGACAGTATTCCCTCATGCGAGATTTCAAACAGACGCTGATCCTGACGTCTTAGATCAATGCTTTTTTAGATCAGGGCTTTCATAACAGATGAGATTCGACCTGACGCGAAAACGAAAACGCGGCATTTCGCCGCGTTTCGTCGATCATCGGTAATGGTCGATTATTTCTGTTTCCACGCCCCACCGCGCTGATACCACCAGCCCGACTTCGCGCTATCGACCCACTGCTTAGCGAAGACGGTGCGGATCTGCCCTTCCCATTCCGGGTGACCGTTCGCGACCGCGATTTCGCGGTACACCGCTTTGCGGTCGCGGTTTTCGTCGGCGACGGCGGAGTTGACCGGGACGCGATCTTTAAGCGCGATCGCAGCCGCGTCGCGCACCACGACCAAACCGTCTTCGCCGAAACCCAGCGCGCCAGAATCGAAATGCGGGCGCAGAGCGCTATCGAAGCGTTGTTCCATCCGCGCTTGGATCGCTTGGATCGCCGGGGTCTTGATATTGAAATCCGGCTGCGACTGCGCGTACGCCGGCGAGATACCGATCAGCATCAGCGGATCGAAGGCCAGCTCGAATGTCGCCCGGCGCTCGCTTGAAACCGGTATCCGCTGGGCCATGCCGCCGCCCGGAGGCTGTGCGGCAGGCACCGCATCGTTGATGACTTTCTCGACGAATTCCTTGGCCGCTTCCTTAGCCTCGGCCGCCGGGAAGTAGACGTTGATGGTGACGCAGGCGCTCAACAACAGCGATGCGGCGAACGGAACGGCGAACCAGCGGCGCATGGGTATTCTCCAAAAGAGGTCGGGACAGCTTACTCGAAGGGCGACGGCGGGGGATCGAGGCTGGCTCATTCGACGACGGGTTTGAGATCGCCCGAGCCGGCGGCGGCGAGCCGTTCGACCAGGGTCGGCCAATCCACCCGACGCTTGAAGCCCACCACGTTCAACCGCGGCAAGCCCGCACCTTCGACGATAGTAAATCCGTCGTTGTCTGAACGGCCGTTCGCTGATGCCTGCAGTGCCGTGTCGTCCTTCATCTGCGCGAAATCTTCGAGGCTGTCCAAGCCGCCCATCGCGCAGACCTGATTGCGTAAACGGCAGGTGATACCGATGCGGCGATAGCCGAAATCGTCGAACATCGCGATCAGCTTGCCTTGCAGGGTCGTGACGAAGGACGCGTCGCCGACGCTGGAGATGTTCTGTACCGCGCGCTGGCTGATGCGTTGCTTTTCGCGACGCCGTTTCGCGGCGTCTCGATCGGTATGCAGGTCGGCATCGAACGCGGTCGCGGTCCAATCGACCAAGCGAATACCGCGAATGCTGCCATCGAGTCTCCCGGTGATGCTGCCGAAATCGAACACCTCGGTGACGCTGCGAAGATCCAGATCGTCGAGTTCGAGATCGGCGGATAAGGTCGGCGCGACGCCGAATGGGCGTTCCATCGCGAGCGAGGACATACGCACTTGGCCGTCGAAGACGTCCATCGCCAAACCGCCCTCGAAGGTCAGACGGTCGTCGATATAGCGCGCATCCGGAATGCGCCCGCTGAGCGTGCCGCGGAACGCAGGCCAACCCAGCGCTTGCGCGAGCTTGCCGATGTCCATGTCGTCGAGAGTCAATCCGAATCTGCTTTCCAAACCACGCTCGCCGGCGCGCGGCCGCAGTTCGAAGCGATCGAAACGCATTCGTCCACCGACCGCCGGGAAACTCACCGCGTCGCGGAATACGATCCCGCCCTCGGCGCTGCGCAGCGGTACGACCGCCTCACCGAACTCCAAACCGTACAAGCGTCCGCCCGACCAACGCAGCATGCTTTCTCGCGGCGTATCGGCGGAAAAAACCAAATCGCCGTCGAGATCGTCGAAACGAAAGACTTCGCCACCGTCGCGCACATCGAGCCGATCGAAGCGCGCTTGGAACGCTCGCAAGCCGCTGGCATCGAGCTGTATCTCCGCCTGCAGGCCGCCGTCGAGCACCAGATCGCTCAGACCGTACGTGCTGAGCCAACCGGACAGATAGCGTGCGGTGAGCGGCGCCGCCGTCTTGCTGTCCAAGCGCAGATCGAGCGAGCGCACGGCGCCATCGTTCGCGAACGCAGCGTTGCCCTGCACTCGCAAGATATCGCCATCGCGCCATGCGATCGTCGGCAAGCGCCATCCGCTCGCATCGCCGACGCCTTCGATCGTCAGTGCCACCGGGGTCTTCGGCAGCGCGACGTAGGCGCTGCCGAACAACAATTCGCCGCCGTGCAGTGCGCCGGTCACGCGCATCCGTCGTTGTTGCACGGCGAACTGCATATCGATGTGCAAGCGTGCGGCGAGATTTTCGGCGGCGATGCTGGCGTCGGGCGTATCCAATGCGAGCGCCGTGACGTTCATCGGTCCGCTGATCGTGAGCGGCGCATTCTTTGTCGCGCGTATTTGCAACTGCGCATCGAGAACACCAGATTTCAGCCGTCCATCGGGCCAGGCTTGATGCGAGAGCGCCTGCGCCCAAGCCAACGGCACGCGCACTAAATCGATGCGGGTGTCGTCGGGCGCGGCAGCGAGTCGCTTCACATCGATCCGCGCTTGGCCTTGCTGCAGACGGATATCGGTGAAGGCTGCGCCGAGATCGACCGCGAGCCGCAGTGGCGCCGCGTTGCCGCTGCGCACGGTGCCGTCGCAGCCCCAACCACCGGCGCCATCGCGACGCAGCGGGCATTCCCATCGCACATCGCGCCAGCGATAACCGAGATCCGGTGCGTCGAGCTGCGCCGCGCGCAATCGTAATCGGCCCTGCGCCGCGTTGGCCGGCCAGTCCAAGACGATCTGGATGTTTCGCAAGGTCGCGACGTCTGTGGCGATGCGATCGATCTTCGCTTCGAGCGTGCGGGCCTGAGCCTGGCCGACACCGAGCGCGACGAGCGACAAGGCGACGAAAGCTACGATGCGACGCCGCCGCGATGCGGCACCTGCAAGCGTTGCCTCACGGCCGTCTGGACGACCGTGCCTGTGGTTGCCTAAGATCGATTCGAGAAGCCGGCGCGACATGGCGGCCAGGATACCGGAGTGGCGATGAACGAGGACCAGGAAGGACAAGCCGGCGATTCGCACCGCGCGCGAACGCCGCAGGTATTGTTGGTCGAAGACGACGCGGTCAGTGCTTCATTTCTTAGCGAAGCGATCGCGACGTTGCCGGCGCACGTCGCCGTGGCGACAACGCTCGCTGAGGCGCTGCGTCTTGCGGCGACGCGAACGTTCGATCTGTGGCTGATCGATGCGCATCTGCCCGATGGCAGCGGCATCGAACTGCTCGAACGGCTGCGCGCGCAAGGTCGAGAAACGGCCGCGATCGCGCATACCGCCGAAACCGCGAAACCCGTGCTGGATGCGTTGATCGATGCCGGTTTCGAAGAGGTGCTGATCAAGCCCCTCGGTGTCGATGCCGTGCAAGGCGCAGTCCGACGTTTCGTGGGCTGGGCCGACGATGTACCGCACGATGCTCACTCGCCTGCATCGCATTCGTCTTCGGGCGATGAAGGAGAACGCCCCACCTGCGGCAAATTACCGCTCTGGGACGATGCTGCGGCACTGCGCGCACTGAACGGCAACCATGCGCACGTGGCGGCGATGCGTGGGCTGTTTCGGACAGAACTGCCGCAACAAGCGGAACGGATCGTCTCTGCGCTTCGCGACAACGACGATGCCCGACTCTATGCCGAGCTGCATAAGCTGATCGCGAGCGCGAATTTCGTCGGTGCCGCGCGTCTGGCCCAGAACGCACGCGACGTACAAAACAGGCCCGACTTCGAACGTGCGCGCCTTCAACTCAAAGGCACGCTGCGCGATACGCTCGATTCGTACGAGGAATAAGACGGTCGCGGAATCGATGACCGATGCGATGACTTCGCAGGCAACGAACCTAACGACCGTTACACGCCGACTCGTAGCGTCGACTCATTGCATCGACTCAAGACATCTTATCTTCTGCTTGTAGCCCCGATGACGACATTTCGTCTGGCGCGATTTCGCTCGAAACGGCAGTTGTTGCGACCCGTGGCAGACCTGCGATCAATTCCCACGATTTCAACCCGCGTCCGCCGAGGTGATGCAGCAACAGCGCGCGCATCGCACGGCGTAAACCGGACATGTCGTCGGCGCAGGGCTCGCGATCGACCGCGAGATCGAGCAAGGCGCGACCGGTCGCGGTGTCGGCGCGATCGGCGCGACCGCCGTTCAAAGTTTCGCCCAGCACGCGGCGCGGGCCATGCTCGGGATCCAAACGGTAACGCGCGGCGGCATCGATCGCTTCTCCATCGCCATCGACATCCCAGGCGAAGCCCACACCAAGCGCCTCGAACAGATCGCGCTCGAAACGACGTAACGTCCATGCCAGCGATAAATCGCTCAGTGACAATCGTGCGCGGGTTTCGCCGTAGATCGCGTACAGGCCACCGTGTTCGTCGTGGCGTGGCGCGAGTCGCAGCATCAATTCGTTGAGATAAAACCCAGCCAACATCGCATCGCCTTGCAGCCGTGGCGCTTCATCGATGGTTTCCGCAGTACTGAGCTGCGCCAACTCGCCACGCTGCACGCCATCGAAACGAATATGTTGCAGCGGCTGCAACGCCGCACGGAGTTGATGTTTCTTCGGCCCGTGCACGCCGCGTGCGATAAGGCCCACGCGGCCGTGTTCGCGGCTCAGCACTTCGACGAGCAAGCTGGTTTCGCGCCAGGCGCGGGCGTGGAGGACGAAAGCGGGTTCGGCAGCGTAGCGAATCAAAGCCGGGAATCGGAAATGGAGAATTGAGAATCGTCGTATAGACGTTTTGCGTTGCCGACTTCGGAAGCATCGACACCGGCGTTTTGTCGGTGAGCCGAATACGGAAATTGCCCCTGCGGCGCTCTCCTCTGCGGCTTTGGACAGTTCAGGAGAGACGCGTTTCCCATTCCCGATTCTCGATTCCCCATTCTCGGCCTATTCGCTGTACCCGAACGCCTTCAGCGCCGCCTCGTCGTCGGACCAGCCGTCGCGCACGCGCACCCACGTTTCGAGAAAGACTTTGCAGCCGAACATACGTTCCATCTGCTGACGCGCTTTGGTGCCGATCTCGCGCAGCCGCGCGCCGCCTTTGCCGATCACGATGGCTTTCTGGCCGTCGCGTTCGACCCAGATCACCGCGCCGATGCGGTACATCGGCTCGGCAGGCGCATTGCGTTTCTGAGATTTTTCTTCCTCGAAACGCTCGATCTCCACCGTCGTCGCATACGGCAATTCGGCGCCGAGTTGGCGCATCAGTTGTTCGCGGACCAGTTCGCCGGCGAGGAACCGTTGGCTGCGGTCGGTGATTTCGTCTTCGCCGTACAGCGCCGGTTGTTCGGGTAACAACGCGAGCAACGATTTCACCAAAGGCTGCAAGCCGCTACGCTTGAGCGCGGAAATCGGATGCAGACTGGCGAATTCGCGCTCCTGCGCGGTGGCTTGCAGATACGGCAGCAATTCGGCTTTGTCGGGGAAGCGATCGACCTGGTTCACAGCCAGCACCACCGGAACACCGGCGTCTTTCAATGCGTTGTACGCCAGTGTGTCTTCGTCGCTCCATTGGCCGGCGCGTACGACCAGCACCGCGGCATCGACGCCTTCCAGCGCACCGCGTGCGGCGCGATTCATCATTCGATGCATGGCCGAGGCCGTGGACTTGCCTTTGTCGCTGTGGATGCCGGGCGTGTCCACGAGCACCAATTGGCCTTCGGGAAACGTGGCGATACCGAGCATGCGATGACGCGTGGTCTGCGGTCGCGGCGAGACGATGCTGACCTTCACCCCGACGAGGGCATTGATCAAGGTGGATTTGCCGACGTTCGGGCGGCCGATGACGGCGACGTGGCCGGCACGATAAGGGGATTCAGTCATGCGGGGATTGTAAGCCCCTCGGTGGCCGGTAAGTACGGCGGCTTTGTCGAGCGGCGTCGACCAGTACGACCGTCGCTAGGCGTCTAACGCCGTCAGCACCGCTTCCGCGGCGGCTTGTTCGGCAGCACGACGCGACGCACCTTCGCCTTCGCCCGTAATTTGGGGCTCGCTCAAAACGCAGCCGATGCGGAAGGATTTGGCGTGGTCTTCGCCGGTTTCGGCCAATAAGGTGTAGGTGGGTAACGGCAACTGACGCGCCTGCAACCATTCCTGTAAGCGGGTCTTGGCGTCTTTCCCGAGTTTATGCAACGGCGGCAATGCTTCGATGGCTTCGAGGAACCAAGGCAAGACCGCATGGCGGCAGGCATCGTAGCCCGCGTCGAGATAGATCGCGCCGACCACCGCTTCAAGCGCATCGGCGAGGATCGAGTCGCGCCGATGCCCACCGGATTTCATTTCGCCCGGGCCGAGTCGAATGCGACTGCCCAATTCGAGTGTGCGGGCCAAGGCCGCGAGCGAGGATTCGCGCACCAATTCGGCGCGTGCGCGGGTCAATTCGCCTTCGGGCGCTTTCGACCAGCGTTGGAACAAGGCTTCGGCGACGATGATGCCCACGAGGGCGTCGCCGAGGAATTCCAACCGCTCGTTATGTTGAACGCTCGCGCTTCGATGGGTCAGCGCCTGCGTCAACAGCCCCGGATCGGCGAACGTGTAGCCGCCGATGATCGCTTTCGTGGGCAACGAGCGATCCAATGAGATCGAACCGGCCATCAAATCGAGGATCGAACCGCAGCGATCACTCGACCGCACCGGCCCCTAGCATCTGCGTCGCCGAGAAGCGGCCGACGATATCGAGGTTGTAGACCAGTGGCTTGCGCACTTCGTATTCGACCCGTACTTGTAAGCCGCCGTTGACCTGCTCAATGAAGATATTCTCGGACTTCACGCTCGTCACGTAACTCACGTATAAGCGTTTGTCGATAAGGTTGCTCTTGATCAGACTCGGATCCTGGCCGGTCACGCCCGATTCCGCTGCCAATGCCTTGAGCGCAGAGCGGACCGCGTAGTACTCACTGTACATCGGGAACAGCTTCATACCGATGAAGAGGAAGAAGCCCACCACCGCCATCACGATGACGAAGCTGATGAGGGTCATACCGGATTGATTGCGTCGCATAAGCGATCCCCAAAGTTGTGTGACGTCGATATCCGCGCGTTCCCGCGCCGGCATGGGCTTACTGGATGCTGGTGCCGATCCGCGACGGCTCGAAACTGTCGCGGCAGCCCCAACCCTTGCAGTTCAGCCAAATCAAGAAGGCCTTACCGCGCAGCTGCTTCTCCGGCAGGAACCCCCAGAATCTACCATCATCGCTGCGGTCGCGGTTATCGCCCATCACCAGATATTGACCCTCTGGCACGGTCCACTCGCCCTCGCCCTGGTCGATGTGCGGGATATTCGTGATCTCCAGCACAGGATGGGGCCGGCCGGGCATTTGCTCGACCAGTTCGGTCGCGCCATTCATTTCGACCCCAGGACCGATGCCGACGTATTCGCCCACGGTCTCATAGAGGTAGGGCGTGCCGTTCACCGTCACCTGGTTGTCGCGATAGGTCACGATATCGCCGGGCAACCCGATCACGCGCTTGATGTAGTCGACGCCCTTGTTCGGATCGTTGTCGTCGCGGCCGGGATAGCGGAACACCACGACATCGCCACGCGCCGGCTCGCCGACCTCGATGAACTTCTCGTTGCTGATCGGCAAACGCAAGCCATACGCGAACTTATTGACCAGGATGAAGTCGCCGATCAGCAGCGACGGCATCATCGAGCTGGACGGGATCTTGAACGGTTCGGCGATGAAGCTGCGCAATATCAGCACGAACGCCAACACCGGAAAGAAGGCGCGGGCGTAATCGATGACCACCGGCTCGCTGCCCTCGTCGAGCAGGCCCTCGGCGTTACGTCGGCGCTTGGCGAAAAATAGGCGATCGAGCAACCAAGTGATGCCGGTGAGGAAGGTCAGCGAGACCAAGGCGATTTCGAACCAGCGCATCATTGTTCCTTCGTAACGTGAATGGGGAATCGAGAATGGGGAATCGTAAGCATGGAAACGGCGATCGGAAGTGCTCTCGCAATTCCCGACTCCCCATTCCCGATTCCCGTCACTTGCTGTCCACCTGCAACACGGCGAGGAAGGCTTCTTGCGGGATTTCCACCCGCCCGACCTGCTTCATCCGCTTCTTGCCTTCTTTCTGTTTCTCGAGCAGTTTCTTTTTACGGCTGATGTCGCCACCGTAACACTTCGCCAGCACGTTTTTGCGCATCGCCTTCACCGTGCTGCGCGAGATGATTTGCGAACCGACGGCGGCTTGGATCGCGACATCGAACATCTGTCGGGGGATCAATTCCTTCATCTTGTCGCACAGCTCGCGGCCGCGACGATCAGCATGACTGCGATGGACGATGATCGACAGCGCATCGACTTTGTCGCCGTTGATCAGCGTGTCCACGCGCACGAACGGGCCGGCTTCGAAACGTAGGAAGTGATAGTCCAGTGAAGCGTAGCCGCGCGAAACCGATTTCAATTTATCGAAGAAATCCAGCACCACTTCGGCCATCGGCAGCTCGTAGCTGACCTGCACTTGGTTGCCCATGTAGGTGATGCCGATTTGGCGGCCGCGCTTCTCTTCGCACAAGGTGATGACGTTGCCGACATAGTCCGGCGGCGTCAGCACATTGGCGCGGATGATCGGCTCGCGCACTTCTTCGATGTGATTGACCGGCGGCAATTTCGCGGGGTTATCCAGCGACACCACGCTACCGTCGGTTTTCAGCACTTCGTACACCACCGTCGGCGCGGTGGTGATGAGATTGAGGTCGTACTCGCGCTCCAGGCGTTCCTGCACGATTTCCATATGCAGCATGCCGAGGAAGCCACAACGGAAACCGAAGCCCATGGCTTCCGAGCTTTCCGGCTCGAAACGCAAGGCGGCGTCGTTGAGCTGCAGCTTCTCCAAAGCCTCGCGTAGATCCGGGTAATCCTCGGCATCGACCGGGAACAAACCGGCGAACACGCGCGGCTGCATCTGCTGGAAACCCGGCAAGGGTTTCGTCGGCCGGGTCGCTGGCGAGCGTCAGGGTGTCGCCGACCGGCGCGCCGTGGACGTCTTTGATGCTGGCGTTGATCCAGCCCACTTCGCCCGCGCCGAGCTTTTTCAGCTCTTTGCGTTTGGGCGTGAACACGCCGACTTTGTCGACCAAATGCGTGCGTCCGGTCGACATCACCAGAATCTTGGTGCCGGGCACGATATCGCCTTGCATGACCCGCACCAGCGAGACCACACCGAGATAATTGTCGAACCAGGAATCGATGATCAGCGCCTGCAGCTTGTCGGTATCGCGCGGCTTCGGCGGCGGAATGCGTTCGACGATCGCTTCGAGCACATCGACGACGTTCAGACCGGTCTTGGCGCTGATCGCGATCGCGTCGGTGGCGTCGATACCGATGACCGCCTCGATTTCGGCTTTCGCGCGATCGACATCGGCGGTCGGCAAATCGATCTTGTTGAGCACCGGCACGACTTCCAAGCCCTGCTCCACTGCGGTGTAGCAATTGGCGACCGACTGCGCTTCCACGCCCTGGGCCGCGTCGACGACCAACAACGCGCCCTCGCACGCGGCGAGCGAGCGGCTGACTTCGTAGCTGAAGTCCACGTGGCCGGGGGTATCGATGAAATTGAGTTGGTAGATCTGCCCGTCTTTCGCCTTGTAAGGCAGCGAAACGGACTGGGCTTTGATGGTAATGCCGCGCTCGCGCTCGATCGGATTCGAGTCGAGCACCTGCGCCTCCATCTCACGCGCCTCCAGACCGCCGCACAACTGAATGATGCGGTCGGCGAGCGTGGACTTGCCGTGATCGACGTGGGCGATGATGGAGAAGTTGCGGATGTTCCGCATGGAATCGGTCATAAGAGGTCGGCGGCGGTGGCCGTCGTCGGCCTAAGTAGGGAAAACAGCGAATTATCGCACAGCACCGGCACCTCGACCCGTTCGGATCGTGATGCCGGTGCGAACCCGACGCACGCTATCGGCGCTCCACCGGCGCCGATCGCCTAAAACGAGACGGGCCGCCCATGACGGGCGGCCCGGATAAGCGCTGCCAGCCCCCGGTACCCAGGGCTCAGCGACCGATCAGGGGCGGCCGCGATCGGCGATCGGCGTGATCGTCATGAATTGATTGGCGCCGCCACGACGAACCAACAACATCACGGCGTCGCTTTCGCTCAATTTCGACAGCTCGCGGTCGAGCGCATCGGCGCTGCCCACAGGCGTGGTGCCGACGCGCAGCACCACATCGCCCGGACGCAAGCCGGCACTGCGTGCGGCCGCACCCTCGACGCGCGCGAGCGCCACGCCTTCGCCAGCGCGCAAACCTAGGCGCGAGCGATCCTCGGACTTCAGATCCTGCCCGGCCAGTCCTAAGCGATTGTTGGATTTGGCCGGCGCTGGTGCCTCGTCCTGATCGCTGTCGCGACGCGATGTCGCGCTAGCGACCGACGCTTCATCGAGCTGGGTCAGTTTGAGCGTACGTTCGATCGGCTTCCCATTGCGCAGAATATCGAGCTTCGCGGCACTGCCCGGCGCCATCGCACCGATCAACGGCGGCAGATCGCCCGAGTCTTCGATCGGATGGCCGTTGACCGCTCGAATCACATCGCCTGGTTCCAAGCCGGCCTTATCCGCCGGGCCGCCATCGGCGACACGATTGATCAATGCGCCGACGGGCTCGGAAAGTCCGAGCGCCTTCGCTTGGTCGATATCCATCGGCTGCACCACAACGCCGATCTGACCGCGCGCGACTTTCCCGGTGTTCCGCAACTGGTCGCTGACGTTCATCGCCGTGTGCATGGGGATGGCGAAACTCACGCCCATGTAACCACCGGAGTTACTGAAAATCTGCGAGTTGATGCCGACCACTTCACCGCTGGTGTTGAGCAGCGGACCGCCGGAATTACCGCGATTGATCGCGACGTCGGTTTGGATGAAAGGAACATAGCGTTGATCGGCGTAGGGATTGGCGCGACCGACCGCGCTGACGATACCGGCCGTGACCGAATGATCCAGCCCGAACGGCGAACCGATCGCGACCACCCACTGACCCGGCTTCAGCGACGTTGAGTCGCCTGCGCGTAAGAACGGAAGACCTGTGGACGCGATCTTGAGCACAGCGACATCCGACTGCTCGTCGCTACCGATCACCTTGGCCTTGAAGCTGCGGCGGTCGGTGAGTTTGACCGTGACCTCGTCGGCGCCATCGACGACATGATGGTTCGTCAACACATAGCCATCGGACGAGATCAAGAATCCGCTGCCTTGCGAAAGGCCGCGCGGACCGCCTTCGGGCAGCTCAGGCTGCGGGCCGCCTGGAAATGGTGTGTCCGGGCCGAAGAAACGGCGGAAGATTTCGGGGACGTCTTCCTCGTTCGGCACCGCGCCGCCTCGGCTACGCATGCGCGCGCTAGGTTTGATCGCCGCTTCGATATTCACCACCGCAGGGCCGACGCGGTCGACCAAGCGAGTGAAATCCGGCAATCCCGTCACCAGCGGCGCGGCGGCGGGCTCTGCCGCCGCTTGTGCGGCTAACGCGGGTAGCGACATGGCGCCTCGCGGGCCGGATTCGCCCGCGGTGATCGGTAAGACTTGGGTCGCTGCGGCAGTCGCGACCGCGGTCGCGGAGATCAGAGCGAGTGTGCGGTAAGAAACGTTCATCGGGGAGCGATCCTCGATCGGTGGACAGAAAAGTTGAGGGACGAGTTCACGACAGCGGGTTAAACAACAACAGCCTGAAGGGCAGCGGGTTGAACAAAAGCGGTTTGGTTCGAACGACACGACTTGGGCGACGCAGACGAGAGTTCATCGCCGCGTCGCCACCGGAAGCGCTACGGTGCCGACATGAAACCTTCGGATCAGGGCGTCGGCGTTTCGCCGGTCGACGCAGCACCATCGCTCGACTGAGGTGCCGGCGCCGCGTCCACCCGCGGCTGGAACGAAGGATGCACGCCCGGTCCACCGACGCTGTAATCGACAGTCACGCCGCCGACCGCCGCGGATTCCGATAACAATGCGCGCGGCCAAGGTTTAGCGCTCAGATCGAGGGTCTGAGTGCCGAAAGGATCGGCGATCGCCCGGGCGGGTTCGTTGCTTGCCGTCGCCAGCGCAGTGGGTCGGGATTCGCGGCGACCGGAGAAACGAGCCCCGGCGCGCGCATCGCGGCGCGCACGTGGACTTGCGGCTGCGGCGGATACGACAGCGACCGCCGCCGTGTTCTGGATGGCATCGCCCGCCGACGGCGCCGAGCTATCCGTCGACACTAAAGCGATGCTCGCCACCTGCTTCGGAAGTTGATCCGGCGAGAGCACCACCGATTCGGACGCAGGCGCGGTCGCATGCGATACGGCAGAAGCCGTCGCGACCGAAGCGGCTGGCATCGTCGTGGATTGCGCGACTGCGGCTTGCGGCAGCGTATTGGGATCGGTCGTAAGGCTGCGGGTCGAAATCAATGCCGCGATCGCGACCGATGCCGCTAAAGCGGCGCCGCCGCCCCAGCGCAGACGTTGCCGCCAAGCGGTTCCCACTTCCTGGGCGCTATCGCTTTGCGATGCCGCAAGCTGCGCCGCGCGATTGGCCTCGGCTTCGGCGGCGATCGCACGCGATACGCGGCGACTGAAATCCGCCGGCAATGCGGTACCGGTCTGGCCGCGCATGGCGTCGCCGAACAATTGCCATCGCTCCCAGTAACCGGCGAGTTCGGCATCGTGTTGCATGCGTCGCAACAGAAAGCGGCTCTCGTCGGTCGAGAGCATGCCGTCCATCATCGCGGACAGTTGTTCGCGATAGGCGTCGCGCTGCTGAAGATCGGCCAAGGACGCGGCGACGGGTTCGAGAGTGCGGTTGTCGGTCATAGTGCTTCGACGATAGGAGGGTGTAACGGCGGGTCGGATCGATGAATTCGATGTTGCTGCTTCAATTCGTAACGCTTCAATTCGAGAGCTGCAATTCGTACTGCCGGTTAAGAGACGAGCGAGATGGGCGCTTCAGCGAATCGCGCGTTCGCGCGGATTCGGCGCATCGAGCAGCGGGCGCAATTGCGTATCGATGGCGTCGCGGGCGCGGAAGATGCGCGACCGCACCGTTCCGATCGGGCATGCCATCCGCTCCGCGATCTCCTCGTAACTCAAACCGTCCACTTCGCGGAGGGTGATCGCCGCCCGCAGCTCTTCGGGCAAGGCTTCGACCGCACGCATCACGGTTTGTTCCATTTCCTGGCGCATGAGTTCGCGTTCCGGGGTGTCGTTGTCGCGCAAGCGCAAGGCGGACTCGAACTGTTCGGCATCGTCGATGTCGATGTCCTCGCCGGGCGGCCGGCGCTTGTGTGCGACGAGATGGTTCTTGGCGGTGTTCACTGCGATTCGGTGGAGCCACGTTGAGAACTGCGCATCGCCGCGGAAGTTCCCGAGCGCGCGATACGCACGCATGAACGTGTCCTGGGCGATGTCCTGGCACTCGCTCCAATCGTGAACATAACGACCGATCAAAGCGACGATCCGATGCTGGTACTTGCGCACGAGCAAGTCGAAGGCCGCGCTTTCGCCGCGCTGCACCCGTCGGACCAGTTCCGTGTCCAAGTCTTGCGTTGTCTTCACATCGGCCATCGGGCCGGCACTCCTGTCGTGGATTCCGCCAGACCTTGCGATCCGGGTGCGTCGCGGGGCGCACCCGATGACCAGCGCGATAGCCGGTCGGTCTGACCATACACCGCCGGGACAAGTTCCCGGCCTCTCGACGGCTCGTCGCGAACCGCTATCGCACCTTGGTTCATCTGGGGCCGACTCGCCAGGCCCACAAGCCATCGTGAGGATCGCCCGCCGACGCTTCCGAAAGCTCGCATCGCCTCCGACGAGGCAACGACCGCCCGCCTCGGCTACGATGACGACCCCAACGTGCTGCGGCGTATGGCGAGCACCGCCCGCGCCGCAATATCCGGCCATTGCATCCGGCCGCAACATCCCGTCCCCGACGTCTCCACCCACAAGCGAGTGTTCCGCATATGAGTTCCGGTTTCGATGGTCTGCGCCTGCGCCACTGGCGCGTCGAATCTCGCCCCGATGGGGCGATGGTCTTGTCGTTCGATCGCGACGGCAAATCGGTCAACGCCATTTCCCAGGACGTTCTGATCGAATTGGAGGCGATGCTGGAGCGGATCGCGCTGGACCCGCCGAAAGCGCTGATCGTTCGCTCGGCGAAGGACAAGGGTTTCATCGCTGGCGCGGATATCGAAGAATTCGAGAGCTTCGACGCGAAGGGCACCACCGCCGACGCGATTCGCCGCGGTCAACGCGTGTTCCAACGTATTAGCCGAACTGCGCGTACCGACGGTCGCGGCGATCCACGGCTTTTGCATGGGCGGCGGCACCGAACTCGCCCTCGCCTGCCGTTACCGCGTGGCCTCGAACGATCCATCGACGAAGATCGGCCTTGCCCGAAATCAAACTCGGCATCTATCCCGGCTGGGGCGGCAGCGTGCGGCTTCCACGTTTGATCGGCGCACCCGCCGCGATGGACATGATGCTCACCCAACGCAACGTCTCGGCATCGGCTGCGCGCGCGATGGGTTTGGTCGATAAGGTCGTCGATCCCAGCGCCCTGCTCGAAGCGGCGGTCGCGCTCGGGTTCAAAGGCACAGTGCGCCCGTTCAAACAGCGTTTCCTCGCATGGGCGACGAATACGACGCTCGCGCGGCAGCTGATCGCACCGAAGATGGTGCAGATGACTGCGCGTAAAGCGCGTAAAGAGCACTATCCCGCGCCGTTCGCGCTGATCGAGACCTGGCGCCGCAGCAGCGGCGACATCAACCGTCTGCTCGATGCGGAACGCCGCGCGGTGGTAAAGCTGGCCGGCACCCCGACCGCGCGTAACCTCACCCGTATTTATTTCTTGATGGAGCGGTTGAAGAATCTCGGCGGCAAGGATAACGATGCCGCGACACCGCCCATTCAACCGATCCAACACGTGCATGTCGTCGGCGCCGGCGTGATGGGCGGCGACATCGCCGCTTGGGCTGCGTACAAAGGCTTCCAGGTCACACTGCAAGATCGCGAACAGCGTTTTATCGATAGCGCGATGAAGCGCGCCGAAGACTTGTTCGCCAAGCGCGTGAAAGATCCGAACAAGCGTTCCGAAGTCGCCGCGCGGTTGGTCTCGGATTTGAACGGCGACGGCGTATCCAAAGCGGATTTGCTGATCGAAGCGATCATCGAAAAACCGGAGGCCAAGCGCGATCTGTACACCGCCGTCGAGCCGAAGATGAAAGCCGGTGCGCTGTTGACCACGAACACCTCGTCGATTCCGCTGACCGAGCTGCGCGAACACATCGCGCGTCCGGCGCAATTCGCGGGCCTGCACTATTTCAATCCGGTGGCGATGATGCCTTTGGTGGAAATCATCCATCACGACGGCATGGACCCGGCGACCGAAAAACGTCTCGCCGCGTTCTGCAAAGCGATCGACAAACTGCCGGTGCCGGTGGCGGGTACGCCGGGGTTCTTGGTCAATCGTCTGCTGTTCCCGTACATGCTGGAAGCGGTGACCGCGTTTTCCGAAGGCATTCCGGGGCCGATCATCGACAAGGCCGCGGTGAAATTCGGCATGCCGATGGGGCCGATCGAATTGATCGACACCGTGGGCTTGGACGTAGCGGTGGGCGTCGGCGCCGAACTCGCGCCATTCCTTGGCCTGCCGATTCCCGCGGCGCTCGCTTCGCCGCCGGAAGCCGGCAAGCGCGGCAAAAAAGACGGCCAGGGCCTGTATCGTTGGGAAAACGGCAAAGCGCAAAAACCCGAGATTCCAGCGGAATACAAAGCGCCCGCCGATTTGGAAGACCGCTTGATCCTGCCGTTCCTCAACGAAGCGGTGGCCGCTTTGCATGATGGCGTGGTCGCCGATGCCGATCTCTTGGATGCCGGTGTGATCTTCGGCACGGGCTTCGCGCCGTTCCGCGGCGGCCCGATTCAATACATCCGCGATACCGGCACCGAACCGCTACTGGCCAAACTCAAAGCGCTGCAAGACACGTACGGCGAGCGTTTCGCGCCGCGCCCGGGCTGGGACAATCCGGCGCTGCGCAAGCCGTAAGTCGAAAACTTCGAGGCGCTAGCTCCGATACGAACGGACGACACGCTGCGCTTCGTCTTTTTGCGCGGCGTGCCTAGACGCGCATGGAACGAAAGACTCATCGCGAAAACGCCCGCGTAACCGATACGCGGGCGTCGTGAAGATCGAGAAGCTCGTTCGCGGTTTCGTTCGCGACGTAAGCGCGGGATTCACATGGTGTGCGTCGGTTTGTCCGAAGAGAGGATGCCCGCGAGCATCGCCTCGATCTTGGTCTTGATCGCCTCGCCTTCGGGCGTTTCGGCCAACTGCACGCCGATGCCTGCGGTGCGATTACCCTGCGCGCCGGACGGCGTGACCCACACCACCTTGCCGGCCACCGGGAAACGCTCGGTCGATTCGGGCAATGTCAGCAACAAGAACACTTCGTCGCCCAGGAAATAACGCTTCGTCGATGGCACGAACACGGCGCCGCCTTTGATGTAGGGCATGTACGCCTGAAACAGGGTGTTCTTGTCCTTCACCGCGAGCGAGAGAATGCCCTGCCGGGCGCCCGCTAATGCTGCTTTCGCATTCATGCCTTGCCTCTCGGAGAATGTGCCGGTGGAGCGTTTTGAGGTGCGGCCGTCGGAGCGCCGCGCCATTGCGCCAGCAGTTCGGTGACGGCCAGATCGGCGCGCACTGTGGTGCGCAACAGGTCGCGGGTCCGGTTCGCCGCATCGAACCAAGTGGCGAGGGTGCGGATTCTGCGGGCATTGGTCAAGCCGCTGGCGCCCTCCGGCGACGCTCAGGTGCGCCGCTTCGGCGGCCGCCAGGTCGGCAGCATGGCGCAGGCGGGCATCCAGATCGTCCCCGCCGGCCCAGCGCTGCGCGGTTTCCAGCGGGCTGCGGGTGCCGCGAGTCAATGCGGCGAGATCGTCGGCGACCTCGCGACGCAAGGTCTAGGCCGCCTTCCCGCAGCCAACGATCGGCCAGCCCCGGATGACCGCGCGCCGCATCGAGCGCTTCGCTCGCAGCCGCAGCGGCATGGCCTCTGCCCTGCAACCATGCGAGCGCTTCCAACGCCGGCGGCAAACGGAATTCGAGGCGCTGGCAGCGGCTGCGGATGGTCGCCGGCAATCGGCCGGGGTTCGCGCTGATCAACCACAGGTAACGGCCCGGGTGCGGCTCTTCCAAGGTCTTGAGCAACGCGTTACAAGCGGCGTGATTGATCGCATCGGCAGGATCGAGAATCACGATCTGCGCGCCGCCGTATTGCGTCGTGAGCGCCATGCGTTCGGACAAATTCCGGATCTGTTCGATCACGATTTCGGTGCGCAGCTTGGTGCCTTCTTTGTTCATCTCCAGCGTCACCACCGCGAAATCCGGGTGTGTGCCCGCAGCGAACAATTGGCAACTGCGGCAATGCCCGCAGCCAAGGCCCGCGCCGGCCGCAGCGTTCATATCGCGATCGGTGCAGAGCATGCGCTTGGCCAATCGCTCCGCGAGCGCGCGTTTGCCTAATCGCGCAGGGCCGCAGATCAGCAGGCCGTGGCCGAGCCGGCCGCTATCGAGCGCTGCGCTCGCCTGTACGTAGATGCGTTGTTGCCAGGGCGCGAAGTCGTCCGCGATGCTCACGGGAAACCGCCGCGTTCGATGAACATGCGCAGGATCGCCGCCGCATCGGCCGCGACCTCGGCTGCGCTCTGGGTCGCATCGACGACGCGAATACGCGAAGGTTCCGCGCGCGCGCGCGACAGAAACACGCCGCGCACGCGCTCGAAGAATTCGTCGCGCTCGCGCTCGATACGATCGGGCACGTACTGACCGAACATCAAGTCGCGCCCGCGGGTGCGTTCGCGACCTTGCGCGACGCCAAGATCGAGCAACAACGTCAACCCGGGTTTCAAGCCGACGACGCGCGACTCGAGTTCGGCGATGAATCCGAGGTCCAAACCACGACCACCGCCTTGATAGGCGTAGCTCGAATCGGTGAAGCGATCGCACAACACCCAAGCGCCGCGGTCCAACGCCGGCAAAATCGTCTCGCGCACGTGTTGCGCGCGCGCAGCGAACATCAGCAGCAATTCGGTTTCGGCCGCGGGTTTTTCGTGACCTGGCGTCAGCAGCAGTTCGCGGATCTGCTCGGCCAACGGCGTACCGCCCGGCTCGCGCGTCGAGATCACTTCGAAGCCCGATTGCTGCAGCGTGTCGCGCAACGCGCCGAGCACGGTGGTCTTACCCGCGCCCTCGCCGCCTTCGAGCGTGATGAACCGAGGGTGCTGGCGCAGTTCGGTCATCGTCGGTGTCGTGGCGTTCGTCGTGGGCGCCGCACTCATCGCGCCTGGCTCCGCTTTTCGCGGTAGCGTTTCAGGTAATCGGCGACCGCGGATTGATGCTCGGCATAGGTCTTGGTGAAGACATGTCGGCCACTACCGTCGCCGACCGCGACGAAGAACAACGCATCGCCCGGCGCAGGATGCGCGGTCGCGCGAATCGCATCGGCACCGGCCATCGCGATCGGCGTCGGCGGCAAACCATCGCGGGTATAGGTGTTGTAAGGCGTGTCGGCACGCAAGTCGGCTTTGCGAATATTGCCTGCGTAGCTGCTACCCATTCCGTAGATCACGGTCGGGTCGGTTTCCAATCGCATCGGCATCTTCAAACGGCGCACGAACACGCCCGCGATCTGCGGACGTTCGTCGGCCACGCCGGTTTCTTTTTCGACGATCGACGCTAGCGTCAGCATCTCGTACGGCGATTTCAACGGCAATTGCGGATCGCGCGAGGCCCATGCCTCGGTCAACACCTTATCCATCGCATCCGCAGCGCGTTTGAGCACGTCCAGATCGCTATCGTTGCGGGTGTACTGATAC
Source organism: uncultured Gammaproteobacteria bacterium (assembly GCA_963783035.1). GTDB lineage: Bacteria > Pseudomonadota > Gammaproteobacteria > Xanthomonadales > Xanthomonadaceae > Lysobacter_I. The sequence goes on along the minus strand of CAWAMC010000003.1, from coordinate 54,876 downwards.
GTTTCGGGCAGGAAGTGGCCTTCCGGATGTTGCCCGCCGCGACCCAGCGCGCGCATCAACGCGGCATCGTCGAGTTGTGCGGTTTGTTGTTTCAATGGTTTGGCTTTGGCCAAAGCCGCACGCAGATCGCGGATATTCCAGCCTTCGATGATGGTGAAGCGGTAGCTCAACACTTTGCCGTCGCGCATGCGCAGCAGCAGTGCGCGCGGGGTCATACCCGGTTCGAGCGCGTATTCGCCGACTTGCAACTTACCGGCAGCGCCGAGTTCGCGCGCCAAGGCGCGCCATTCCAAATCCGTACCGTTCGCGCCGAGCGCGCGCAACTTGCGCACCACCTTCGGCAAAGCATCGCCGGGCGCGACGGTCACGCTCTCGCCCGCTTCGATACCGGTCATCGGCGCATCGGCAAAGCTGATGTAGTGGCGATAACCGAACAGCGCGGCGCCAGCGACCAATAGGCCGATCGTCAACAGCAGGATGGCGAATAGACCGAGCTTCGACTTGGAACGTTTGCGGGTGGGACTCACGGACGGACCTCGAAAGAATCGATGAGCGACGTATCGGCGAACGCCGGATGTGCCGCAGCGAGCCGGGATTGGGCCTCGATCAGGGCAGGATGCCGCGACCAGCGCCGCACGCCGAGTTGCGCGACCGGCAGGATACCGCGCAGGGCATTGCAGAGGAAAACCGCATCGGCGGCAATCACATCCTCTGGCCTCAGCGCGGCCTCGCGCGCGCCGAGCGCATCGAGCGCCCACGCACGACAGACACCGGCGATACCGCAGCGATCCAGACTGGGCGTGAACCAGCCGCCATCGGCGTCACGGTCGCGATAGATGAAGAGATTGGCCGAAGTCGCGGCGATCACCAGACCTGCTTCATCGCGCATCAGCCCGTCGTCGCAACACGCCTCTTCGCCTTCGAGCGCATCCCATTCGGCACGGGCCAGCACCTGTTCGAGCCGATTGCAATGCTTCAACCCCGCGAGTCGCGGTTGTCCCGCAAGTCGCGTATCGCACCAGCGCAAGCGCAGGCCCGCTGCCTGCGGCGGCGACGGCAGCGGATGCGCCGACAACTGCCACAGCGGTGCGGCATCGCGCGATGGTGCATAGCCGCGTCCTCCGCTGCCACGAACGAGCATGAGTTTGATCGCCGCATCCGGCGCGGCGCGTAGCAGCGCATCGCGCTGCGCCTCGACGCGCGTCTGCGTAGGCAACGGGATGCCGAGTCGCTGCGCGCCTCGCGCGAGTCGCGCCCAATGCGCCAGCCACCAATGAATCGTGCCGCGATGCGCGCGCATGGTCTCGAACACGCCATCGCCGTAGGCGAAACCGCGACTTTCGGCGAGAACCGCGCCGATGCGATCCTCCATGACCGCATCGTCGCCGATGAAGACGCGAAAGGCATTCGCCGCGCGCTCCGCGCTCATTCCGCCGCACCGAGCGCTTTAAGCAAACCGCGCGCTTTCGCTCGCGTCTCATCGAGTTCGCGTTGCGGATCGGAGTCGGCGACGATGCCTGCGCCGGTGCGGAAACGTAAGCCATCGCCTTCGACTTCGGCGCTGCGGATCAGAATATTGAGATCCAGATCGCCGTCGCGGTTGAGCCACCCCATCGCACCGGTGTACGCGCCGCGACCGACGCCTTCGAGTTCGGCGATGATTTGCATGCAACGCACCTTCGGGCATCCCGTGATCGTGCCGCCGGGAAATACCGCGCGAATCGCCTCGCCTGGCGCGATATCGGAACGCAATCGGCCGCGCACATTGCTGACGATGTGATGCACGTGGGAATAGCTTTCGACCGTCATCAATTCATCGACCTCGACGCTTCCTGGCGCGCAAACGCGGCCAAGATCGTTGCGTTCCAGATCGATCAGCATCACGTGCTCGGCGCGTTCTTTAGGATGGCCGACGAGTTCGCGTATGCGCGCGGCATCGTCGTCGCCATCGAAACGCGGGCGCGTGCCGGCGATCGGCCGGGTTTCGATCGTATCGCCGCGCACCGACACCAGACGCTCGGGCGAGGAACTCACCACCGCCCATCCCTCGCCTGCGAATAACCCGGCGAAAGGCGCGGGGCTCGCTTCGCGCAGTCGTGCGTAAACCGCGGACGGATCGATGCGATCGCCTGCGCGCGATGCGAATCGCGCACGCCAAGTACGCGAAAGATTGACTTGGAAAATATCGCCCGCTTCGAGGTATTCGAGGATGCGCTCGACGCCGCGGATAAATTCCTCCGGCGGGTCTTCGTCGATCGACGATGGCGCCTGCCACGCGTTCGGCGGCAGTGTGGACGCCATGACGGCGTCCTCGGCGATACGTTGCAGGAGTGCATCGGCCGGATCGGCCACCGCGTGGCGTTCGAGATCGTTTTCGATATCCCTCTCGATATCGCTTTCGACGATCGCGACGCATTCGCCCGTCGCATGATCGCGCAAAATCGCGGCCGGACAGCGCAGCGCGAGCGCCATCGGCAATCCGCTTTCGCTCTCGGGCAATCGCAGCACCGGTTCGACTTGACCCGCCAATTCGTAACCGAGAAACAAGGCCCAACCTCCGCGGAACGGCCAGCGAGGCTCTTCGCGCGGCGTGCGCAGAACACGCCAACGCGCATCGAGCGCGCGCAAAAAATCGTTGCCGCCTGCACCGTCGTCGATACGACGCTCGTTCCCCGCGCGGTCGCGCGCGCGCAGCGTACCGTCGCGTTCGAGCTGCAGCGCTTCGCCATTGGCGACCAATAGCATGTCCCACCGGCCAAGCGAATGCCCGGCCGTCAACGACGACGATGTGGATTGCAGCAGCAATGGATAGCGCTGCGGCGCGAGGCGATGCAGGCGAAGCAGATCGCAATCCGCCGACAAGGCGCGGGTGACGATCATCGCGGCAAGCTCGCGCGAGCGAACGCGATCAAATGCGACGGAAGACGAGCGTGGCGTTGGTGCCGCCGAAGCCGAAACCGTTGGAGACCGCGACGTCGATCGTAGCGTCGCGGGCGACGTTCGGCACGTAATCCAAATCGCAACCTTCGCCCGGGTTCTCTAAATTGATCGTCGGCGGAACGATCGATGTTTCCAGTGCTTTCACCGAATACACCGCCTCCACGCCGCCGGCGGCGCCGAGCAAATGTCCGGTCATCGACTTCGTGGACGACACCATCAGCGTGCGCGAATGGTCGCCGAACGCGGTCTTGATCGCGAGTGTTTCGGCCACATCGCCCAGCGGCGTGGACGTGCCGTGCGCATTGAGATAACCGACTTGCTCGGGATTGATGCGCGCATCTTTCATGGCCGCGGTCATGCAGCGCGCCGGACCTTCGCCGTTCTCGCTCGGAGCGGTCATGTGGAAGGCATCGGAACTGGCGCCGAAACCGATCAATTCGCAATAGATCCGCGCGCCGCGCGCTTTCGCCGATTCGTATTCTTCGAGCATCAGAATGCCCGCGCCATCGCCGAGCACGAAACCGTCGCGGTCTTTATCCCAAGGCCGCGATGCGCGCGTCGGCTCGTCGTTGCGCGTCGACATCGCTTTCATCGAACAGAAGCCGGCCATCGCGGTCGGCGTCGAACCGCGTTCGGCGCCGCCGGCGAGCATCGCATCGGCATCGCCGTACTGGATCATGCGCATCGCCATGCCGATCGAATGGTTCGACGAGGCGCAGGCCGAAACGGCGGAGAAATTCGGACCCTTGATGCCGGTCATCAGCGTGATCTGGCCCGGCAACATATTGATGATGGTGCTCGGCACGTAGAACGGCGAGACCTTACGCGGGCCGCCCTCGTGATAACGAATGGTCTGCTCCTCGATACCGAGGATGCCGCCGATACCCGAGCCGATGATCGCACCGATGCGTTCGGCGTTGCGCTCGTCGATGACCAAACCCGAATCTTGGATCGCCATCATGCTTGCGGCGACGCCGTAGTGGATGAAGGGGTCCATTTTTTTCAGGTCTTTCGGGCCGATCCACACGGTGGGATCGAAATCCTTGACCTCGCCCGCGAGCCGCGTCGCGAACGCGGACGCATCGAAATGCGTCACCGGGCCGATGCCCGAGCGGCCATGAACGATAGCGTCCCAATTGCTGGCCAGATCGTTACCCAAGGGCGAAACGATACCGAGACCGGTAACGACGACACGACGATGAGACATAGTTCGCTCCAGATCCGAACACGCAGCGACAGGTCAACGCAAAGCGCTAACGGCGCCGCGCGGAGCCGCAGCGGCTCCGTATCGAGGCATGGTGCCGCATGTCGCGGCATCCATTGTGCGCACGGGGCTGCAAGCAGCCCCGTGGTGTACGTCTATCGCGCCGACCGACAGGATCGTCGGCGACCGTCGCTTACCGAAGGCAGGCACGGTCGCCATCGCAGCACGACAGCATAGAACCGCCGACACCGGCCGAAACCGGACGCGGCGGAACCCTCCATCAATCTTTGACGTGATTCTTGATGTAGTCGATCGCTTGCTGAACCGAGGTGATCTTCTCGGCTTCTTCGTCCGGAATCTCGCATTCGAACTCTTCTTCGAGAGCCATCACCAGCTCGACGGTGTCGAGAGAATCGGCGCCGAGATCGTCGACGAAGGATGCACTGTTGGTGACTTCATCTTCCTTGACGCCGAGTTGTTCGACGACGATTTTCTTGACGCGTTCTTCGATGCTGCTCATGGGTGGTGTGCTCCGGGTGAAATCTAAGGGAATAGTGTAAGGGAAAGCCGGGCCCGCAACAGGCCCGGAGGCATCTTTTCAATTCAATGACTTACTATGAAATCGTTCTCTCGGCCGGTCCGCGGGCAGCCCACGGACGCGACGTCGGTAGCCAAGCCGTGGTTACGGCAGCCCTTACGGCATATACATCCCGCCGTTGACATGCAGGGTTTCGCCGGTGATGTAGGCGGCGCCGGGTCCGGCGAGGAAGGCCACCGCGTGGGCGATATCGGAGGCCTCGCCCAGATGGCCGAGCGCGATCTGGCTCAGCAGGCCGGTGCGCGCTGCCTCAGGCAGTTCGCGGGTCATATCGGTATCGATGAAGCCGGGCGCGACCACATTCACGGTGATGCCACGCGAACCGATTTCCTTCGCCAAGGATTTGCTGAAGGCGATGATCCCCGCCTTCGCCGCAGCGTAGTTGGTCTGACCGGGATTACCGGTGACACCGACGACCGAGGCGATGCTGATGATGCGGCCTTTTCGCGCCTTCATCATGCCGCGCATCACCGCCTTGCTGGTGCGATAAACGCTGGTGAGGTTGGTGTCGAGAATCGCCTGCCAATCGTCGTCCTTCATCCGCATCAACAAATTGTCGCGAGTGATGCCCGCGTTGTTGACGAGAATCGAGACCGGGCCGAATTCTTTGGCGATCGCGTCGATCAAGGCTTCGACCGCGGAGCCGTCGACGACATCGAGCTTGCGTCCGTGACCGCCGAACGACGCGAGACGCGCGCCGATCGCCTCGGCGCCAGCGTCGCTGGTCGCCGTACCGATCACGGTCGCGCCCTGTGCGGCGAGCGTATCGGCGATCGCCGCACCGATGCCACGGCTCGCGCCGGTGACGAGCGCGATTTCGCCTTCGAGCGGCCTGTATGCGGAACTATTTTCGATGGTCATATCGTCTTATTCGTCTATGAACTGCGGAAGCGCCAATTTTTTAGGGCCGTCTCACACTTTCCACGCTTCGAGCGCCGCCGCGAAATCGCCGACGTTGCCGAGCGCGCGATTCTCGATCGTTTTGTCGATGCGCTTGTTCAAACCACAGAGCACTTTGCCGGGGCCGCATTCGGCGATTCGCGTCGCACCGCGCTCAGCCAGCGCTTGCACGCACGATGTCCATTGCACCGGCAAATACAACTGCCGCACCAGCGCGTCGCGAATGGCCTGCACGCCGTTATGCACTTCGGCATCGACGTTCTGCACGACCGGAATCGCGGGGTCGCGCCAGTCCATGCCGTGCATCGCTTCGGCAAGACGATTCGCGGCATCGCGCATCAGCGGCGTATGCGACGGCACGCTGACCGCGAGTCTCGCGACTTTACGCGCGCCGCGCTGAGTCAGAAGTTCGGATGCGCGATCGACCGCAGCGGCGTGGCCGCCGATCACGATCTGCCCAGGCGAATTGAAATTCGCGGCGACCACGACCTCACTGCCCGACACCTCGGCGCAGACCTCGCGAACGACATCGTCGTCCACGCCGATCACCGCGGCCATCGCGCCGCTGCCCTGCGGCGATGCGGCCTGCATCAGTTGGCCGCGAATCCGCACCAAATGCGCAGCATCGCGCAGCGATAGCGCATCGGCCGCGACCAAAGCGCTGTATTCGCCGAGGCTATGGCCCGCGAGCACCACAGGCAACGCGCCACCCTGCGCCAACCACAGACGCCAAACGGCGACGCCCGCAGCGAGCAGCGCCGGTTGTGTGTACTCGGTGCGGTTGAGCTGTTCCTCCGGACCCTGCTGCGAAAGCGCCCACAAATCGACGCCTGCGCCTTCGGAGGCTTCCTCGAAATCGGTGCGGACCGACGCATGCGCTTCGGCCAATTCCGCCAACATCGCCACAGACTGCGACCCCTGCCCAGGGAAGACGAAAGCGAGACTCGGATCGGTCGCGTTGGTAGAAATCACACGGTCGCCTTCGGCGGGAACGGAGGCGAATGATACGTGCGAATACCGCGGTCTGTCTGTACGAGGGCGTATGTGGGAAAGCTGGGAATGGGGAATCGAGAATCGAGAATCGGAAAAACAAAAAACGTATCGGCGCGACCTCGATCTCGGCGATGCGCGTCTACGCGGATCGGAAACGAAAAAGCTCGCGGTTAAGCGAGCTTTTTCTAAATCGGGCCGCGTATCGTTCGCTCTGTACGATTCCCGACTCCCGATTCCCCATTCCCGGGGTTAGAACCGCATCAGCGCCGAGCCCCAGGTGAAACCGCCGCCGAAAGCCTCCAACAACACCAACTGGCCGCGCTGGATCTTACCCGAACGCACCGCTTCATCGAGCGCGAGCGGCACCGAACCGGACGATGTATTGCCGTGCCTATCGACGGTGACGATCACGCGTTCCATCGGCATATCCAAACGCTTCGCGGTGGCTTCGATGATGCGCAAATTGGCCTGATGCGGAATCAGCCAGTCGATCGCGTGACGATCCAAACCGTTCGCTTCGAGCGCTTCCTCGACCACCGAATCCAAAGCTTTGACCGCGTGTTTGAACACTTCGCTACCGGCCATATTGATGCGCACGCCGGCATTCTTCTCTTCGGGTTTGAAACCGACCGAGACGCCGACGGGATTCCACAACAGCTCTTTCTTGCCGCCGTCGGCATGCATATGCGTGCTGAGGATGCCGGTGTCTTCGTCGGCTTTAAGCACCACGGCGCCGGCACCGTCGCCGAACAACACGCAGGTGGTGCGGTCGCTCCAGTCGATCATCCGGGTCAGGGTTTCGGCACCGATCACCAGTACCGTTTTGGACGTGCCCGAACGGATGAATTTATCGGCGACGGTAAGCGCGTAGATGAAGCCGGAGCAAGCCGCATTGACGTCGAACGCAGCGCAACCGTCGGCACCGAGCCGATGTTGGATCAGACATGCGGTCGAGGGGAAGATCAGATCGGGCGTGGTGGTGCCCACGATGATGAGATCGAGATCCGAGGCGACGACGCCCGCGGCTTCCATCGCGCGCACGGCGGCGTGATAGCCCAAATCCGAGGTGTACTCGCCTTCGGCGGCGATATGGCGCTGACGGATGCCGCTTCGCGACACGATCCATTCGTCGCTGGTATCGACGAACTTGGACAGATCGTCGTTGGTCAGGATTTTCTCGGGAAGATAACTACCGGTTCCCGCGATGCGCGCGTAAAGCTGCGTGGTCATGCTTGTCGTTGCCTCGTGGAAGCGACGCCCCATGGAAACGACGATGCGGCCATGACGGCCGCATCAATCGCGCGTATCGACGATCGCGTCGCGACGATTCCAACGGCGAACGGCTCGATAGCCGTCTCGGCGATGGACATCGATCGGGCGCGCAGCGCCGAACGGATCACTCTTCGTCGACGACCTTGGCCTTCGGTACGATGACTTGACGACCACGGTAGTAGCCGTCTTTGGTGATGTGGTGACGCAGATGGACTTCGCCCGAAGTCGGATCGGTCGCCAGTTGCTTGGCGGTCAGCGCGTCGTGCGAACGACGCTGGCCACGACGGGAAGGGGTGACTCGGGATTTCTGCACAGCCATGGGAATTGCTCCAGCTTCAACGCTTGGGAATGTGTCTGAACGCATTATCGGGATTCGTGCGCGTCGCCGCGCATTCGGCCCACGACGATCCTGGGATCGTCGGCGTCTCGCCGGTTCAACTCGCGAGACTTCACTCGGTGTCGCATTTCGAGGCGGCTTTTTGAAGAAGCCGCTTCGTTTAAATCTTCTGAGCCGGACTCTTTCGAGCTGACTCTACTTCCGTAACGAGTTGAAAGAATTGTTTCGCACTCGCTGTTTTCGCACTGCCGTTCAGGGCAGCTTTTTCAGGGCCGCCAACCCCGCGAACGGATTGGCCTGCGCTTGTTCCTCGGCCTGCACCGGCCAATCCCGCTCGACCGCTTCGCTGTCGGGATCCACCGGCACCAGCGGTATGGCGAGGATCAACTCATCCTCGACCAGATCCGCAGGCCGCAAATATCCATCGTCGGCGACCTGCAGGGCCTCGTATCCCAGCGGAAGCGCGGCTTCGTCGGCGTCGATCGTATCGCTGGAACCGCGAATCAGACCGAGCCTCTGCACCATCGCGACCGGGAACAAGAACCGCTGCAGACTGCGCTGACAGGTCAGCGGCAGCTCGGCGTCGATCCGAAGTTCCACGAACGGCACCTGCAACGCATCCTGGTCGAAGTCCAGCGAGAAGCGGACTTCCCCCTGGTCGTCGGTGAGTAGATCGCGGAGGCGGGCCATCGCAGCCAGCGGCAATCGGCCATCGAAACTGCGCCGGGTCGCCACCATTCGCCAAGCGTCCAGAGCGTCGGGCACTTCAGCGGACATAAGACGCGGAATGTTAGTGGCCGGCAGCGGCCGTGTCAAACCAAAAGCCTTGTCGCAATAGGAATTTCCGGGCGATTGCCGCCGACGACCGGCCACGGCAGACTGTGCCTCCCGATTCGACCCGCCGACGTGACCGCTCTCACGCTTTCGTTTCTCTTGGTGATATTGGCCGCCCTCACGATCGGCGGATGGATTCGGCATCGCGGCAGCCGGCATCGCCAGGCACTCTCCCGACTGCTGGACTCGGCCGACGCTTTCGAGGCCCGTCTGCGTGCCGCGCGCAACGAGATCGAGGCGCTGACCGGCGAGGAGGACGAGACCGTACGGACCGCCTTGCACGAAATGCTGCGCCAGCGACTGTGGCTGCAACAACATGGCGGCGAAGCCTCGTTCAACCAGCTCGATGAGATTCGCGTTTCGATCGACGGCGCACGGATGCGGATCGAACAACAGTTGGCGTTGATCGAACGCGCACGTGCCGTCACCCCTTGAGCCGTAACGCCTTGCCCCCCTCGCCCGCGACACCGCCCCGCCTGATCCTGGCCTCGACTTCGCCCTACCGCCGCGAGCTTCTGCGTCGGCTCGGCCTCGCCTTCGAGACCGTGCGGCCCGAGGTGGACGAAACGCCGCGGCTCGGAGAAACCCCGCAAGCGCTCGCCGTGCGCCTCGCCTGCGCCAAGGCCGAGGCGGTGCTCGGCCGCAGTGCCCTGTCCGCAGGAACCTGGGCGATCGGCTCCGACCAAGTCGCCGAACTCGATGGCCGGCCTCTTGGGAAACCGGGCTCGATCGAATACGCGGTCGCGCAATTGACCGCGATGTCCGGCCGATCGGTGCGCTTCTACACCGCGTTGTGCCTCGCTAACGGCGATGGCCGCCGGCTCGAAGCCCTGGACATCACCACCGTGCGGTTTCGCGATCTTGCCGTCGACGAAATCGAACGCTACGTCGCCCGCGAACGGCCTTTGGACTGCGCCGGCAGTTTCAAAGCCGAAGGTCTCGGCGTCGCGCTCTTCGATGCCATCGACAACCGCGATCCCACGGCCTTGATCGGCTTGCCGCTGATCGCCACAGCGCGCCTGTTGCGCGAGGCCGGATTCCTCATCCTATGATCCCCCATACGCACAGATGAACACGCATACACCGCAATACGACACGCCTCACGGCATGCCCCTGTTTCGCGGCTCGCATCGCGCCGTATCGCCGTCCGGACTGCACCGCGCGTGGATCGCACAGGCATCGGAATCCTCGATGGGCAACCCCACGCTGGGCACGCTGGAAATGTCCGACGGAGTGGTGATGGAACGCTGCAACCCGAGTTTTTTATGGTCGGATTGCTCGCGTTACTTGGCGGTTCTGCAGGTGCCGCGAACGGGGATTTTTTTCGCTGCGCATATGGTGCTCGTCGATACGCAAATGCGTACGATCTGGCGCTCGGAACGATACCGCTGCTGGTTGCAGCCGGAGTCGTTCGTGGGTGGCGCACTTGTAGCGACGCGGCATTTCAAACAGGACAACAAACTTGAGCAATGGCGCGTGTCCGAGTGTTTCGCCGCCGGCACGCAGCGCCCGTATTCGGCTTCGGCCTAAGTCGCGATCAACGGCGCAATTCGATTCGCCGTTCCGGCCAATCCTCGACGCTACCGTCGCGGCCGTGCAATCGCAGCCCAATGCGATAAGAGCCAGCTGGCCGATCGCCCAGATCGATCTCGGCGCGAAAACCGACGTTCGGTTGCTGCGGATCGGTCGAACCGCCTTCGCGCCATTTCGACCAGAACCCAACGACTTCCGGCCGGATCAGGCCATAACGCGCGTCGGCGATCGGGGCGCCATCGAGCGATACTTCGATGCGATCGAGGCCGACGCCATCCTTGAACGCCCAGCCTTCGAGCACGAAGCGGCGCGCGACCTCGCTATCGGCTTTCGGCGTATCGATCCAGGCCATCGCAGGCGTGGTGCAAGGGCCATCGGCGCCGCCAGGCGGCAACGCGAACAACAAGAAACGCTGACGTCCGCGATCGATGTTCAAAACCTTCGGCGCCGGCAATGGCCCGACCATCGCGCACACATCGTGATAGCGCTGCAAGAGTCGTTTGTACTCGACATCGGTGGCGCCGACGATCAACAGCGTCGGCGTTGCGCGCAGTTCGCGGCTCGACATCGCCTGCAAACCCCACAACGCCAACTGCGGCGCGCGGCCGTGATGATGATTCAGCGGATGATCGAGCACCGCGATACGCGGATCGTTCAACGCGAAGCCGAGTTCGGCGCCGATCTTGAAATTATCGGCCAGCAAACGCGTATCGGCGGGCATTGTCGCGCGTAACGCCACGACTTCGCGCGCGAGTTCGTCCCAGCCCGCGAAATTAGACGGGTAAGCCTTGCTGTCCGCGATGCGTTCGCGGATCTGCGGCGACGGCACCGCGGCGTAATAACCGAAGCCGATGAGCAAGCCCAGCGCTGCGATCGCCCATGTCGCGCGTCGCCAGCCCGTCGACCATCGCATCAACACCGTCGGCGCCAGCGGCAGCAGCGCGAGATACGCCGGCAACGGCCAATGGAAACTCACGCGCTCGCTATCGGCGAAGAAACCGAGCGCGAAAAAACCGAGCAACACCATCAAGCCCGACCACGCGAGATAACGCGCACCGGACATCGCCTCCCACCCGCGATGCGCGAAACCTGCGCGCAACAGCACGAACAACAACAGCGGCGTGACCATCGCCGCCTGTACGCCGAGGAACAATGCGCCGCTGGGATGGAAAGCCCACGGGTGGCGGTCGACCAGTTGGAAGCGCAGGCCAGCATCGGCGTTGTCGAGATTCCACAGCAGCAGCGGCAACCAAGCGAGCGCACCGATCGCCACCGCCGCCCAGACGCGGACATCGCGCAGCGCGCGACGGCCTTCCGGCACCGCGCACAAAGCGACGAAACCGACGCCGATCACGGCGACGAAACGATAGTGGGTCAACCCGCCGATCGCGAGCCCGACCGCGAGTAAGACCGCCGCAGTCCAACTCGGGCCGCGAAGCAGGCGCGTACCGGCATCGAGACAAAGCATCGTCGCGAGCGCCAAGGGCACGTCGGGCAACGCTAGCGCGCCGAGCGTACCGAGCAGAGGCAGCAGCACTGCGAGCGATCCGGCCGTCCAGGCATGCGCGGGCGCAGTGGTGACGCCCGATGCTTCTCGCCGCGCGATCGCGACGATCCACCATGGCAGCGCAGCGCCGATCAACAGGAACGGCGCACGCAGACCGAGCACGCTCTGGCCGCCGATCTCCACGCCGACCCGCGCCAACCAGGCCGTGAGTCCCGGAAGATCCGAATAGGCCCACGCGAGATGCTGCCCTTCCTGCCAGTAAAACGCCTCATCCACGAACAGCGGCAAGCGTGCGGCAAGCACGCATTTGCAGAGCGTCGCCACCGCCCAGAGGGCGACGAACACGCGCTTGGCCGAATCCATCTGATGCATCAAGTCGTAGTCTCGTACACTGCCGAACGAACCAATGAGTGCAGGAGAACTCCGTGACGTTATTCCCCAGGTCCCGCACATGCTAAACGACGCGCTGAACAATGCGCTCGAACGCGCGCAATCCCAAGTCAACGGTCTGGTGCTGGGCAAAGCCCGTGAGGTCAGGCTCGCCTTCGTCGCGCTGCTATCGGATGGCCATGTGCTGATCGAAGACCTGCCAGGCCTGGGCAAGACCACATTGGCGCATGCGCTGGCCGCGAGCCTCGGCCTGGGCTTCCAGCGCGTGCAATTCACTTCGGACTTGTTGCCCTCGGACATCGTCGGCGTGTCGGTATTCGATGCGCAGGCGCGGAGTTTCCAGTTCCATGCCGGCCCAGTCTTCGCGCAGGTGCTGTTGGCAGACGAAATCAATCGCGCGCCGCCGCGCACGCAAAGCGCGCTGCTCGAAGCGATGGCCGAGCATCAGGTAACGGTCGATGGCACCACGCATGCCCTGCCCGATCCGTTCTTCGTGATCGCCACGCAGAACCCGGTCGATCTGGCCGGCACCTACCCGTTGCCGGATTCGCAATTGGATCGTTTTCTGCTGCGCTTGCATTTGGGGTATCCATCGGACGATGCCGAGCGTGCGCTACTTTCGGGCACCGACCGTCGCGATTTGATCGCCCAGACCTCTGCGGTGCTCGATGGCGACAGCGTGCGCGCCCTGCGTCAGGCCGTGACCGAAATCCACGCCAGCGAAGCGCTGATCGAATACGTGCAAAACCTGATGGCGCGCAGTCGCCATCACCCCGGGGTGCGCGTCGGCCTTTCGCCGCGCGCGGGTCTCGCGTTGCTGCGCGCAGCGCGCGCGCACGCACTGCTGATGGGACGCGCGCATGTTCTACCCGAGGACGTGCAGGCGTTGTTCGTCGAAGTCGCGGCGCATCGTCTGGTCGTCGAAGCCGAAAGCGGCGATGCCGCGACATTGGCGAAGGCGATCCTGCAGGCGGTGGCGGTCGACTGAAATGGATGCGCGCAAGATCGACGCGCAAGCGACGAGCGCACGGATGTGGCGCCGCGCGTTCGCGTTATGGCTCGCGATCGCCGTGGCCGAATCGCTGCATGGCGTGGCCCGCAACCTCTGGCTGTTGCCGGTCGTGGGCCCGCAGCGCGCGCATCAGATCGGCCTTGCGGTCGCCTGCGTGTTGATCTTCGCGATCGCATGGGCCGGCATCGTTTGGGTGAGCGGCGGTCGCGATGGGAACACCGCACAGCGATTGCAGATCGGTTCGTTATGGGTCGTACTGATGCTCGGCTTCGAGTTCGCGCTAGGGATCGCGCTCGGCATGCCGATCGCGCGCATCGCCGCCGACTACGACCCGCGCCAAGGCGGACTGATGCTATTGGGCATGGCGTTCTTGTTCGTCGCGCCCGCTCTGGCGGCGAAAGCACGGGGCCTGCGCTGACGCCATGGCAGCACTGCTACGCAAAGCGAAGTACCGTTTCGATCGCTGGATCCCGCCGCGCGCGGCGGAAGCGCTGCCGGTGGTGTTCGATCGTCGTCGGATTTATGTGCTGCCGACGGGTTTCGGTTGGTTCTTTTCGTCGCTACTGCTCGCGATGCTGGTCGGCGCACTGAACTACAACAACAATCCAGCGATGTTGCTCGGTTTGTTGCTCGGCGGTGCAGGGCTGACCAGTTTGTTTTCGGCGCATCTGCAATTGTCGGGCCTGACTATCGCGACCGTCGCGGCCGATCCGGTCGCGGCCGGAAAGCCGCTGTCGCTGCGGGTATATGCCCGGGCCGAACCCGGCCGAGTGCGTCGCGGCCTGCGCGTGCGCTGCGGCGAAACCCAGGCGACGCTGTCGTTGGACGACGGCAGCGGCGAAGCGGTGCTGGCACTGCCGACCCAACGTCGCGGCTGGTTGCGGCCCGAGCGTCTGCGCATCTCGACCACGAGGCCGCTGGGTTTGGCCCTCGCTTGGAGTTACGTCTGGCCCGATCAAGCCTTATTGGTCTATCCCGCCCCGGAAATCCAAGGCCCGACGTTACCGGAAGGCGCAGGCCATCAAGCCCAAGCGCGCTTGCACCCGGCCGGCGACGATCTGCACCATCTGCGCAGTTACCGCCGCGGCGACGCGCGTCGCGCGATCGCGTGGAAGGCCTCCGCACGCCGCGGCGAGTTGCTGGTACGCGAATACGAGCAACCGCTGGGTGCGGACATCGATCTGAATTGGGACGATTTGACCGCCCTGCCCCACGAAGCGCGTATTCGTCGTTTAGCGCGCTGGGTCGACGATGCCGAACGCGATGGCCGCCGTTATCGTCTGCGACTTCCCGCGCAGGCGCCGATCGGACCCGCGCAGGGCGATGCGCACCGGCATGCGTGCCTGAAGGCCTTGGCATTGTTACCCTGGGGCGAGCCTTGACCGGCGCGATACCGAACGGCAAACCCCGCGATCCCGTCGCCGGTCGACACGACATCACCGCATCCGACTCTGAAGGAGAGAGGCATGGACGAAAACGCATTCGCCGCGATGGTGCAATCCACCAAGCAATTCGCCCTGCTGGCCGAAACGCTCGAGCGCAACACCAGCGCCTCGATCCAACAACAGACCCAGGCGGCGCAGTATTTGCAGCAGACGGTCGAGCGCACCAACGAGTTGATGCAGATGGCGGTCAATCGTTCGGGCGATCAGCTGCGGCAGTTGATGCAAGAGGCGATCGCGCAGACCTTCGAGCCGGGTACGCAGCAGTTCGATGCGGCGGTGAAAGCCGTCGCGGCGCAGTTGAAACATAGCGGCGAAGCGCTGCAGAAGGATCAAGCCGAGGTTTCGGCCAAGCTGCAAAAAATGACTTGGAAATTGCAAATGTTCGCGATCGGCTCGCTGGCGGTATTGGTGCTCGGCGGCATCGCGCTGATTTGGTATCAAACCCTGGCCTACAAAGCCGCGAAAGAACGCGCGCAGGCGGCGGCGATCGAGGCCGAAGCGGCTGAAGCGTATCGCCGCGTCAACATCGCCAACTGCGGCGGCACGCCCTGCGTCAAAATCGACGAAAAATCGGATAAATGGGGCAAGAACGGCGAATTCGTGTTGCTCGATATCGACCTGCCCGCGCCCAAGCGGACGACCAAGTGATCGCTTGAATATCGTCTCGTTCCACTGCGGGCTGGCCGCATGAGCGCCGTCGCCCTGGAGCGTAAAGAACGTCTGTGGACGCTGTTAGCGGGAGGCGTGTGCCTGTGCCCGCTGTTATTGCAATTGCCCGGCACGCTGGCGTTCGGGGTTGCGGTAGTCGCGCTGACGACGCCGATTCTGGCCCGCAGCGGAAACGTATCGATTTTGGTGCGCTTATTGCTGGCGCTGGCGTTGTTGGCGACCGTCATGCTGTTCTATCGCTTCTCGTTCGGACGCGATACCGGCTGCGCACTGCTGGCGACGATGCTGGCGCTCAAACCGGTCGAACTGCGGCATCGTCGCGATGCCCGCAGCCTCCTCGGTTTCGCGCTGTTCTCGCCGTTCGCGACGTTCTTGCTGGATCAAGGGCCGGTGTCGCTGCTGCTGGGCTTGATCAGTTTGGCCGTCGCACTGATGGCGATGTCGGCATTAGCGGAGTCCGAAGCAAGCGAAGTCGATTCGCTCGCCGAGGCGCCGCTGCAACGCTTGCGCAGCGTCGGTCGTATGGCGTTGATCGGGTTGCCGCTCGCGCTCGTGGTGTTCTGGCTGTTTCCGCGCCTGGTCTCGCCGCTATGGGGCGTACCCGACCGCGCGGTGAGCAAGCCTGGATTGTCGGACCGCATGTCGCCGGGCGATTGGATCGATCTGATCGGCGACGACAGCCCGGCCCTGCGCGCCACGTTCTTGGGCGCCCAGCCGGAAGTGACAGACATGTATTGGCGCGGGCCGGTCTTATGGAATTTCGACGGCCGTACTTGGAGCGCGCTACGTTGGAGCGGAGCGGCCGCTCAGCAAACCGCCGATGCGACCCCTGGCGAAAAAAGTTACGACTACGAAATGGAATTGGAACCGACCGACCGTCGGCAAATGGTGGCGTTGGATTTACCGCTCGTCACACCGAACGACGCGTATCGCGATCACGATTACAGCCTGCGCGCGAACCAACCGCTCGTGGCGCTGACGCGCTGGCGCCTGCAATCGGCGGCGCCGGTACGCTTCGAAACCGAATTGGACCCACGGCTGCGCGAACGCGCACTGCGCCTACCGGCAGACTTCAATCCCAAGACCCTCGCGATGGCTGCGCAATGGCGACGCGATGCCGATGCGAAGCATCCGACGAAAGCCGCCGCCGATTCGGCGATCGCCAACCGGATGTTGGGCTGGATCCGTAACGAGTTCGTCTACACCCTCGATGTCGACGAACTCGGTCGCGATAGCGTCGACGAATTCCTGTTCGAAACCCGCGCTGGTTTTTGCGAACACTTCAGCTCGTCGTTCGTGGTGACCATGCGCGCGGCGGGCATCCCGGCACGTGTCGTCACCGGCTATGTCGGCGGCTACCGTAATCCGATCGGCGATTACTGGCTGGTACGGCGGTCCGACGCCCACGCCTGGAGCGAAATCTGGTTGGAAGGCCGCGGCTGGACCAGAATCGATCCGACCGCTGCGATCGCGCCCGAACGCATCTACGACACCATCGACGACCGCATGCCCAGCGCGTTCGCCGGCTTCGCCGGATTGGGTCCGGTGTTCGATATCGGCGATTGGATGCGACGCGGCTGGAACGATTTCGTCCTAGGTTTCAATGCCAATCGGCAGCGGCGCTTATTCAGTTCATTGGGGCTGCCGGAGATGGATTCGGCACGGCTCTCGCAGATTTTCATCGCGGCGACCGTCGATCGCATTAGGCGGCATGTGGTGGCTGACGACGCGCAACGAGCGCGAACGCGATCCGCTGTTGCGCGCGTGGCGCGGCTTAGAACGACGCTATCGTCGTATCGGATGCGCGCGCGAACGCCACGAGCCGCCACAACGTTGGGCCGCACGCCTCGCAGAAGACAATGCGACATCCGGCGCAAACGCACAGACAGTACTGCGGTTGGCGGATTTAAGCATGCTCAGTGCACGCTTCGCAGACTGGCGCTACGCCCGCCGCGAGGATCGCGAGAGCGGACTGGACGCGCTGATTCGGGATATCCGCCGGCATCGCCCGCCGTCGATCTAGACCGCGGCGTACAAGCAATAGCCCAGCATCTCTGAAGCTCTGCGAAGCGACCGATGCCGACGGCGCTAAAGACTCAATGATCGGGCTTACCCGACAACGCTCCCGGCTTGATCTCGCGGAAGCGGAACGTCAACCACACACCGACCGCGATCGCGTAGCAGAGATTGGGAATGAACGCCTTATCGAGCGTCGAGGTGACGTTCGAGGTCAACGCCACATAGTTGGTGTAGGCGGCCTGCGAAATCGTGAAAGCGGCGATCATCAGCACGATACGGATTGGCACAGGTTTGCCGATGAACAAGGCGATGATCGTCAGCTCGGACACGAACACGCCGACGACGAACGGGAAAATCCCGCCGACCACCACCATCATGATGCTGCTTTCGTACGACGTCGCCATCAGCATCATGTCCGCGAAAGTGATGCCGAGCGCGCGAGAAATGAGGAACATCAGAAAGCCGGTGCTGAACGACATCAAGCGTACGTATTGTTCCGCACCGCTCGCCAACGCGATCACGCGGATCGCGATGTAGAGTTGGCTGCCGATCGTGACGAAGATCAGCAATTGCTCGAAAGCTGTGAACGCATCCCAGGTCATGCGTAATGATCCGTTTCTTTCAGGGAAATCCCGACCGGCAGGAACATACCACAGCTGCCGGGGCCCGGACGTAGCCGCATCTCAAGGCACCGGACGTAAGTAAGACGGTCGACGGCGGCGTTTCGGCCCTTTCGGCGTCTGCGTACGGTCGCGCGCCCAGTAGCGAATCAAGGCCCAGCCGAAGAAAGCGCCGCCTAAATGCGCGATATGCGATTCGCCGGTATTGCCGCCGAAGATCAACAACAGCTGACTTGCAATCCGATCAGACCGAGCACGATGGTGACGCGCCTTGAATCGATGCGGTATGAAGAACAGGTCGATCCGATCGTTCGGAAACAGCAGGCCGAATGCGACGATCAGGCCGATAGATGCCGCCCGACGCACCGACCGCATACGAACGTCCCCACGCTCGAACGCCATCCACGTAGCCAGCCCGAACTGGCATAACGCCGCACCGAGCACGCAGACCGAATAGAACACGAGGAATCGTCGCGTACCCCATTCGTATTCGAGCATGGCACCGAACATCACCAAACCCAGCATATTCAGCATCAGATGCACCGGGTCGGCATGCAGAAACGCATGCGTCACCAATTGCCATGGCATGAACGACGGTGTTGTCGCCGGTGCGTTCGCCGGCAACCAGGGCCATAAATCGAAAGGATACGTCCATGCCCACGGCGCCAGCATCCAGGCCAGGGACAGCACGATGTTCGCGATCAACAGGTAACGCGTGGCCGGGGGGAGCCTAGACAACATCCGAAATCCTTAGGAAGACCGTACGGCGCGAAACTGGGCTTCGCGCATGTGAGCGCCGCTTCCGACAGCGGTGCGATGCGCCATCGTCGGCCACCGCTGAGCAGGGACGTTCGCGGCCTATGATAACGGCATGCCTAGCCTTCCGATGCTCGATGCCCCCGCGCTGACGCCAACTTTGACCGACGCGACCGCCACAACGGTCGCTATCGGTGAAGGGATCGCGACGCATCTGGCGCGGACCGGGGCATGCTGGATCGCGCATTGGCCCCCGCCGGAGATGGTCGTGCGCTTGCGCGAAGATCTGCGGCATCTGCAGTCGGATGGCGCTCTCAGCGACGCGGCGGTCGGACGTTCGGGCGCACGGCAGCAGCGCAGCGAAGTGCGCGGCGATCGAACCTGCTGGCTCGACGACCCGCGTTGCGGACCGGCCGCGGCCGAATTTCTCGCCGCACTGGATGGCGTACGAACCGCACTGAACCGACACCTGTTCCTCGGCCTAGTCGAATTCGAAGCGCACTACGCCGCCTACCCGCCCGGCACCGGCTACGCCCGCCATCGCGACCGTTTCCGCGATAGCGATGCACGCGTCGTGTCGTGGGTGAGTTATCTGAACCCCGAATGGCAGGAACACGACGGCGGCGCCTTGCGGCTCTATCTGTCGAACGGCAGCGATGAGGGTCGTATCGTCGAGCGTCAGCCGGTCGGCGGCAGCGTGTGTTTTCTGAGCGAACTCGAACACGAAGTGCTCACCGCGCATCGCGAACGACACAGCATCGCGGGATGGTTTCGTCGCCGCGCGCATGATGCGCCTTGACTGCGTTGATCCTTAGGCCGCGGCGCTTAGCCCCATATCGCTTCGTCGAGGCTGCGCACGCGCTTGACGATCCGCACGCGGCCTTCGTCGGAGACTTCCACGCCTTCGCGTCGCAACCGCGCGAGTTGCTCGACGAAACCCTCGGAGCCCGGCGGAAACGCGATACGTCCGTCGCTGCGGAGCACACGATGCCACGGCAACGCGGGGTCGTCGTTCTGCGATAACAGGCGCGCGACCATCCGCGCCCGGCCCGGCAAACCGGCGCGCTGCGCGACATGACCGTAACCGGCGACCTCGCCGCGCGGGATCGCGCGGATCGCGGCGAAGATACGTTCGGCGGGTGTGCGTGCGGGCATTGGGTTAGCATAGCGCCTCCGCTCCCCCGGTCCGACACGCACACCCATGCAGAATTTCGAGCAAATCCGCAGCCATCTCACTTCCGGCGATTACCGGATCACGATGCAAGAGCCTTACGTGCTTTGCGTCGAACTCTCGCTCGATCAGGGCCGTCGTCACCAAGCGATCTTCCTCTCGGAACTGGAAGGCGAAGACGGACGCAATTATCTGCGGGTCAATACCGTGATCGCGCCCACGACCGGCATCGACGCCCGCCGCGCCCTCGCCTTCAACTGGCAGAGCCGCATCGGCCACTTGGCCATCGGCGAACTCGACGGCGTGCCGTATCTGCAACTGTGCGAAAACCGCCCCTACGACAACCTCGACCCGGCCGAAGTGGATCGCCTGATCTTGGAAATCGGCGGCATGGGCGATCAACTCGAACGCGCGCTCTCGGCGGGCGGCGATTTGCTTTAAGGCCGGGAATCGGTGAATCGCAAAAATACTGATTCCTGATTCTTTACGATTCCAGTCAATTTCTCAGACCTCAGCCAGATCGATGCAAACCAAAAAGCCCCAGCGCGAGCTGGGGCTTTTGCATTGTTTCGGCTTCTATCGATTCCCGATTCCCGATTCTCGGCTTCCAAGCTTCACGTCCAACCGAACATCTCGAACAATTTGAGCAGCAGATAGGCCACACCACCGGATGCGGGAATCGTGAGCACCCACGCCCATAGAATGCGTTCGATCACGGTGAACTTGAGTTTGCGGGGGTTTTTGCCGAATCCAACGCCCATGATGGCGGTGGAAATACTGTGCGTGGTCGAGACCGGCATACCGAAATGCGCAGCGGTGACGAGGATCGTCGCGGATGCGGTTTCCGCGGCGAAACCGTCGATCGGATGCAGCTTCACCATCTTATGGCCCAGCGTTTTGATGATGCGCCAGCCGCCCATCGCGGTGCCCATCGCCATCACGATCGCGCAGGTGACGACGATCCAACTGTCGATGTCCTTTTCGCCACCGTCCGGATGCAGGAAGTGCGCCCAGGACGGCAGATTATCGAGCGCACCTGCGTTCTGCGCGGCGAAAATCGAAAGCGCGATGATGCCCATCGTCTTCTGCGCATCGTTGGTGCCGTGCGCGAAGCCCATATAGCCGGCCGAGATCAGCTGCGCCTTGCCGAAGATCGCATTGACCCAGCGCGGGCGCGAAAGCTTGCCGATGCTGCCGCCGATTTTCGACAGGCCGAATATCAGCGCATACAACGCCCCCAGAATCAGGACGCCGAGCGTGAAGCCCGCGATCGGCGAGCTGACCATCGGAATCACGACTTTCCAGAAAATGCCTTTATTGGTCGCCCAATCGCCGTCGCCCATTTTCGACCAGATCAAGGCCGCGAAATTATTGTCAGAAGCCGCCAGCGCAGCGCCGCAAAGCCCGCCGATCAACGCATGCGAAGACGACGACGGAAGACCGAGCCACCAAGTGATGAGGTTCCAGATGATGCCGCCCGTGAGCGCGCAGAGGATGACTTGCGAAGTCACCATGACGACTTCGGTGTCGATCAAACCGGACGAAATGGTCTTCGCGACGGCGGTGCCCCAGAAGGCGCCGATGAGATTCATCACCGCCGCGAGTATCACCGCCTTACCGGGGGTGAGCACTTTGGTCGCGACCACCGTCGCGATCGAATTGGCGGTGTCGTGGAAACCGTTGATGAACTCGAAAACGAGCGCGGTCAGGATGACGATCAGGACGAGAGTGAGCACAGAGGCCTCTTCAATTCATTGTCGTGCTTGAGCGGGGAATCCGCCGGCCGCAGGCGCGGTAGATGCGCGGACGGCGTCGGGACGCCGACGGCCTTAGCTGTTCTTGAGCACGATCTGGTAAGCGACGACGCCCGCCTCGCGGCAACGATCGATGGCTTTTTCCAGGATTTCGAAGAATTCCTTGAGCAGGAACATTTGCTGGCTGTCGAGTTTGCCCGAGTAGATGTCGCGATACAGCTCAAGCATCAACCGGTCGGCTTCGTTCTCGATCGAGCGGAGTTTTTCGTTGAGTTTGGTCATGCTATCGATGTTCATACTTTCGATCGAATGGACCATCTCCACCACCACGCTCGCCGCCTGTTCCAGCATCGCCGCGCGCGGTGCGAAATCGATACCATGCAGATGCCGCCCGGCCAGCGAATAACGGTCGGCGAATTTTTCGATCTGTTTGGGAATCTTGTACAACGCCGACCCCAGGGCTTCGATGTCTTCGCGTTCGATCGGGGTGATAAAGCTCTCGACCAATGCCTTGCTGATCTTGTCCGAAGTGGCGCGCTCGCGCTGACGAGCCAACTTGAAGACATCCAACGCCGGCTAGGCGGTCGGGTGCCTTCATCATCGCATGCAGGGCTTTGGCGCTTTCGTAGGCGGCGTCGGCGGCCTCGTCGAGCAAGCTGTAGAACTGCTTGCCGGAGCCGAAGATGGTTTGCAGAGAGAACATGGCGAGCGCCTCGATGACAATGTGATGAAGAGAATATGTTCAGATTATGACATCCGAGCATGACATCTGACCCGAATCCTTCGCTTCACTGACACGTTACTGTCATCCAAGATCGACGAGACCCATGGCAGGGCAATGGCCCCTGCCGAACCGCCAACCTGAACTGGCTTGAGGACACGCTCCCGGAGCGGTCACGGCCGACTGCTATCATCCGAGTCCTACCGCCCCACCACGTTGCCCGTATCCCCCATGCCGGACCCCAAACCGCAACTCCTCTCAGGGCGCCGACGATGCCGGCTGGGAGATGTCCGTCGTGTTTGAACTCTTGATCGTCTTCGCGCTGATCCTGCTCAACGGCTTTTTCGCCCTGTCGGAAATGGCCTTGATGACCTCGCGGAAGATGCGACTCAAGCAGATGGGCGAGCACAGCCGAGGGGCACGGAAGGCGCTGGCGCTGGCCGAACATCCGGATAACCTGCTTTCGACCGTGCAGATCGGCATCACCGCGATCAGCGTGCTGGCCGGCGTATTCGGCGGCGAAGCCATCGGCCCGATGATCTCCGATGGGCTCGTCCGGATGCTGCCCGCCGCTCAGGAACACGCGATATGGATCGGTAAGGCCACCGCCGTGACCTTGATCACCGCCAGTTCGGTCATTTTCGGCGAGCTGCTCCCCAAGCGCTTAGCGCTGACCAACCCGGAAATCATCGCCAGCAAGGTCGCGATCCCGCTGGATCTCCTGGCCCGCTTCGCCACGCCCGTGGTCAAGACCCTCGGCAAAATCAACCGCGGCTTGCTGCGCATTCTCGGCATCCGCGACGATGCCCGTAACGCCATCACCGAGGAAGAAATCCACCTGCTCGTGAGCGAAAGCCACGAACAGGGCGTGATCGACGACGACGAGCGCTACATGATGCAGCGGGTGATGCGCCTGGGCGATCGCACGGTCGAAAGCATGATGACCCCGCGCACCCGTATCGTCTGGCTCGACACCACCGCGAGCTTCGAGGACAACCTCGCCGAGATGCGGGCCACGCCCTATTCGCGCTATCCGGTCTACCGCGGTAGCGATGCCGATGTGGCCGGCGTATTGGAAGTGAAGTCGTTGCTCGATCGCTTGGACGATCGCGCGCCGGACCTGTTCAAGAATTTGCGCTCGGCGCTGTTCGTCTCGGAATCGACCCACGCATTGAAACTATTGGAAATCTTCCGCGAGGAGCAGCAATCGCTCGCTTTAGTGGTGGACGAATACGGCGATATCGCCGGCATGGTGACGGTGAACGATCTGATGGGCGCTGTCGTCGGCCGCCTGCAGTCGGGCGAGACGCCGGATTCCGAAGCGCTGGTGATCCATCGCGACGATGGTTCGATCCTCGTCGATGGGTCGCTGCCGATCGACGAGTTGCGCGAATTGATCGGGCAGCGTTTGCCGAACGAAGACGATCACGATTACCACACCGCCGCCGGCATGGTGATCGCGTATTTCGGTCGTATCCCCAATACCGGCGAGCATTTCAATTGGTCCGGTTGGCGGATCGATGTCGTGGATCTGGACGGGCCGCGGGTGGACAAATTGCTGATCACCCCAGTCGAGCGCACGGACGAGGCGAATGAGGACTGAGAGCGGACGCGACACCGACGATCACGGCGAACGCCAGGACGAACAGCCGTACGATGGCGGCGATGGCGCCCCGCCCGATGGCGACAATCACGATCGCGGTACGGAGCATCGGCACCGCAAACCCGCGGCGCCCGGAATGCGCTCGGTGCTCGATTCACTGGCCTATGGCGATCCCACCGATACGCTCGCGCTGCGCGATGTCGTCAACGGGCTGGGACGCAGCACCTTCGGCGTGCTGCTGTTCCTCGCCTCGCTGCCCGCGTTCATTCCGATTCCCGGTGTCGCCGGTGCGCTCAGTGGGCCGCTGGTGGTGCTGGTCGGTCTGCAAATCCTGATCCTGCTGCCCAATCCTTGGCTGCCGGGTTTCATCGCCCGACGCGGCCCCTTGCGCAGCACCATCATCCGCTTCGATCGCATGGTCTCGCCATGGCTGCGACGGATCGAGAAAGGCGTGCGCCCGCGTCTGCTGGGCTTCGTCGAACATCCCGTCGCGACGATATTGACCGGGCTGCAATTGGTCTTGCTCGGCATCCTGCTGTCGCTGCCGATTCCGCTCACCAACTTCCTATTCGCTGGCCTGTTGATGGTCTACGCGCTCGCGCTGCTCGAACGCGACGGCATTCTGATGCTGATCGCTTGGGCGATGGGCACGATCGCGATCGGCGTCTTCGGCGTGTTGTCGGGCAATCTCGTCGCGCTCGCGTGGGCATGGCTGGAAAAATTGCCGTAGGGTGCGCTCTAGCGCACCAGCCGTTGTCGCAGCGGAGAAACGGCGCGCCCAGGCGCACCCTATTGGAGCGGTACGTAGCGAGCGATCATGCTCGCCATGCTGCAAAACGACCTCGAAGCCACGAGATCGCCGTAGTCACGTCATAGGGTACGCTCAAGCGCACCGGCTGTTGTCGCGGCAAGTGAAACGGTGCGCCCAGGCGCACCCTATGTGTGGTCAAAGCACTTTGCAAACGGCATGTCTAGGTACCGCAGCAACCCTGACGATTCAACGTTGCCGTCGGTAGGCAAACCATGCTCATCCGAGCAATCCCAAGAAATCCTGCATCGTCATCGGATGACCGAACCAATACCCCTGCGCCAGATCGCAATCGCGCGAACGCAGCAACTCGGTTTGTCCTTCTTTTTCGACGCCTTCGGCGACGACGATCATCCCGAGCGAATGCGCCATCGCGATGATCGCAGCGGTTAAGGCCAGATCGTCCGGGTCGCGCAGAACATCGGCGATGAAGCTGCGGTCGATCTTCACGCCATCCACCGGCACGCGACGCAAATGGCTCAGGCCCGAGAAACCGGTACCGAAATCATCCAGCCACACTTTGATGCCGTGGTTGCGCAGATCGGTCAGGATATTGCGCGCCTGCTCTTCGTCGCTCAGCACGGCGGTCTCGGTCAATTCGACGTGCATCAATTGCGGCGGCAAACCGCTCTCGTCCAAAGCCTCCAGCACTTGTTCGCGGAAATCGCCGCTACGCAGCTGTCGTGCGGAGACGTTGATCGAGACGAACAAATCGCCGAACTGCGGAAACTTCGCGCGCCACTGCGCCGCATCCCGACACGCCGTGCGCACGACCGCAGGGCCGATGGTTTCGATCAAACCGCTTTGTTCGGCCACATCGATGAATACCGAGGGTGCGATATTCCCGTGCACAGGGTGTTTCCAGCGCAACAGGGCTTCGGCGCCGACCAAACGCTGATCGGCGACGTTGTAGATCGGCTGATAGACGACCGCTAGTTCGCCACGCTCCCAAGCGCCGCGCAAATCCTGCTCGATCCGCACTCGACGCGAGACCGCTTGATCCATCGCGCGGCTGTAGAAACGATAGCAATTCTTGCCTGCGAGCTTGGCTTGGTACATCGCGATGTCGCCGTTCTTCATCAGCATCGTCGCGCCCGATGCATCGTCGGGGAACAGCGTCACGCCGATCGAAGTGCCGAGAAAGACTTGGCGATCCTGCGCAAGAATAGGACGACCCAGTTCCGCGACTAAGGTTTCGGCCAACTGGGTCGCGGCCGCTCGCACATCGCCGGTGTGCTCGGCGTCGGCATGCAGCAGGATCACGAACTCGTCGCCGCCGAACCGCGCCAGATGCGCGGCGCCGCCGGCCAAACGGCCGACCGATTCCTGAATGCGATTCGCGCACTGGATCAAGACCTCATCGCCGACATCGTGGCCTAAGGTGTCGTTGACGCGCTTGAAGTCGTCGATGTCGGCGAACAGTAACGCCAACTGCCGACCGACACCGCGCAATTCCATCAAACGATGATCCAACGATTCGCGAAACGCCAAACGATTCGATAATCCGGTCAATGCATCGGTGTACGCCATCCGACGCATATCGCGATCGTGACGTACGATGCTATCGGACATCCGGGAAAACGCGTTGACCAGCGCGCCGACTTCATCGGTGCGTTCGGTCGACGGCAAAGCGGTGGCGAAACGACCGGCTTCGATCTCGCTGGCCGCTTCGGATAGACGACGGATCGGATGCACCAACGCGCGTTGCAACACCATGCCGACGACGACGAACAACGCCAATAGAGACAACAGCAGCAAAGCGATCCACGACAAGTAGCGAGTGCCGATATCGCCGAGCATTCGCTGCATTTCCTGGTCGATGTGGGTCGCTTCTTCGCGTATTTTGTCGAGCGAATAGCCCACACGAACGCCGCCAAGACGCTGATCGCCGAGCATGATCGGCATCGACACATCCAACACGTCGCCCTGATTCAGGGCCAACATGTCGTCGGCAGCGACGATGCGTTTCGCCAACGGATCGCGCATGGCTTGCCCGTAACTGGGGATGTCGCCGGAACCGTCGTGAAGAATATTGCCCTTACTGTCGTAGATCAGAACGTAGTTCACATCGGACTGATGCAAGATACTGCGCGTGGTATCGCCGATCGCGTCCAAGTCGAAGTAGTACAGCGGATTGGCGAGCAATTCGGCCGCTTGCGTGACTTGTGCTTCGCCGCGATCGCGAAGACGTTCTTGCACCAGCACGCGGGTGGCGTCCTGATTCAGCCGCAGAACCTCGTTCTGCATCGTGTTCTGGCGTTGCCACATCACGATCACCACCGTCATCACCACGATCATGGCGAGACTGATCACCGCGATAAAACGCACTTGCAGGCCGTCGCGCAGCTTCATTCCACTTCCTGCCTGACTCTGACCACGCCGCTTTGCAGTCGCTCCAAACTACGTCGAGTCTGAGCGTCGATCGGCAGAAAACGTGTCGTGCGGAAAAAATATTTGAGCGGTTCGCGCGCTTCCGGGTCGTCGGCGGCGCTCATCAGCACCGTCGCGAGCCTGTCGCGCACGTTCGGATCGAGATCGCTGCGCACCATCTCCAATGCGCGCGGGAACGGTTCGCTGGTATGGATCACGACCAAGTCGCGACGATAGGCCGGTGGCAAACGCGACGGATTATTCCAATCCAACTCGCTCATCGCGCCAGCATCGACCAGGCGCTTATGCACCCAAGCGCCGATGTTCAACTCCGAGCGCGCGAAGAGATAACCGACGCTATCGCTCGAAGGGCGGTCCATCGGCGAGAGCAAGAGGCTCAAGGTCAGGTCGCGCCGCAATAATTCGATCGCGGGCACGAAATAGGCGCTGGTCGAGGCCGTGCTTTGGAACGCGATGCTGCGACCCTGCAGGCGGTTCAAATCGACGATGCCGCTATCGCGCCGGGTGAAAATCACCGAACGATATTGGCTGACGCCATCGCGTTCGGTCAGCAACAGCGGCTGCGCGCGGGCGCGGTCTTGCAGTTGCATCGCGGTGCCGGCGGTTTCGGTGACCCAATCGACCTGCCCGCGACGCAGATAGCTGGCCATCTGTTGCGCGTCCTTGGCCATCAACACCTTACCTTCGCGAATGCCGGCTTCGCGCATCCGCGGCACGACGTAATCCAGCAGACGCTTGAGCTGTTCGTAGTGCGCTTTCGGATCGTCGCTGATGCGACCGATGACCAAGACATCGCGCCGATCTTGAGCGAAGGCGGTCGTCGAGAACGCGTACGTCAAGAGCACGCACATGAGCACGCAACAACCGAGCGCGCATCGCAGGGCTCGCATGAAGGCAGCGATCCGATGCGCATGCGCATCGACGAGCGAGCCTGCGGGCGCGATCGGGCGCTCCAACATCATCGAATTCACGCAGCGCGCCTCCCCCTGGATCGCGACCATCTCGAAGCGCGCCCGGCCCTAACCGACCGGAGTGCCGGTGGTTTGGGCCGCTGCGGCCAGTCGCGCCATACGCTGGGCATCGGCGAGCACGCCACGCAGCAGCCGGACATCGCGCGCGTCCAGATCAGCGCGCAGGAACAACCTGCGCAGCTTATGCATCGCCGTCTCGGGCGTACGGCCCTTGTGAAAATCGATTGCATCCAGTGTGTCCGCCAATTGCGAGAAGAAACCTTCGAGTTCGGCATGGGTCGCGGGCGGCTCGCTCCGAGCCTCGCCTCCGGGCTGCGTCGCCGCAGCGGGGAGAACATCCGATACCGAATCCATGGAGAAAGCCACTCGCAATTCGTATGCCAACACCTGAACGGCCGCCGCTAAATTCAGGGAACTGTAGTCCGGATTCGCCGGGATATGCACGGCCGCATGGCAGAGCTGCAGCTCATCGTTCTCCAGGCCGGTGCGCTCACGTCCGAATACGAGCGCCACATCGGTACCGGTCTGGGCAACGGCGAGCGTGCGCGATGCTGCCTCGCGCGGCGTGAGCTCGTCCAAGGCGATTCGCCGACTCCGCGCAGTGCAGCCGAGCACCAACCGGCAATTCGCCACGGCCTCGGCCAGGGTGTCGCAAAACACCGCCGAATCCAGCACATCGTCCGCCCCTGCCGCCAAGGCTATGGCGTCCGGGTGCGGAAAGCGCTCGGGCGCCACCAGCACCAAGCGAGAGAAGCCCATCGTCTTCAGCGCGCGCGCAGCGGCGCCGATATTGCCGGGATGCTGCGTGCCCACCAGCACCACCGACACACGGTCGAACGATGCGGACGGGGACAGAGATAGCGATTCAGGAGCGGCCGGCATGGCGTGAATGGTAAACTTTTCGGCCGGCCTCCGCGCCGGACTGTTCTTTACCCCTGCCCTTAGTGAATGCGCCCACCGGCGCCCGGAGCCGTTCGCGATGCTACAGCCCGCTGTCAATGTCATGGTCAAAGCGGCGCGCGCCGGAGGCAACGTTCTATTGCGATCGATGTCTCGTCTGGATGCGATCGACGTCATCGAAAAGGACCGTATGGATTTCGCGACCGAGGCCGACCGTCTGGCCGAGGTCGAAATCGTCAAAGAATTGCGTCGCGCGCATCCAGACTACGGCGTGCTTGGCGAAGAAAGCGGTCACACCAAAGGCAATCGAGGCCCCAGTCGCTACACATGGGTGATCGATCCGCTGGACGGCACCAGCAATTTTCTGCACGGCTTCCCGCATTGGTGCGTGTCGATCGCGATGTGCGAAGGCCCCGAACCGCTGCACGCGGTAATTTACGACCCGCTACGGAACGAATTGTTCACCGCGAGCCGCGGCGGTGGCGCACAGCTCAACGGCAAGAAGATCCGCGTCGGCGAGCGCAAGGAGTTGGAAGGCGCCATGCTGGCCACCGGCTTCGCACCGCGCGAGCGTAAACGCGCCGATGCCCAACTCGATTGCATCAAGTCGTTATTGGTACAGGCCGAAGACATTCGGCGCGCCGGTTCGGCCGCGCTCGATCTGGCCTATGTCGCGGCCGGCCGCTTCGACGGCTATTTCGAAGCCGGGCTCAAGTCTTGGGACATCGCCGCAGGCGTACTGCTGGTGCGCGAAGCCGGCGGCCGCGTCGGCGATTTCCGCGGCTCCGCATTAGGCCCGATGCATGTGGATGGCCCGACGCGGCAAGTGGTCGCAGCGAACGTCAGACTGTTCGACCCGCTGCAAAAAACGCTCGTCAATACCGGTTACGCGAAGACCTTCGACTGATCGCTCGAATCGAACCGGTGCCGCGTATCGCGCGCGGCCTCGCAAAGTAAAGAAAAAAGCCGCGCTTGATGCGCGGCTTTTTTCGTATCGACCGACCGCATTCGCGGCGATCGAAGGCTCAAGGGCGACGCGCCAACTCGGCCTCGTCCCGCGCCCGGGGCAACAGATCTTGCTTGCTCACGCCGAGCCACATCAGCAACGGGCAAGCGACGAAAATCGACGACAAGGTACCGATGATGATGCCGAGCATCTGCGATTCGGCCATGCCTCTGAGCGAGTTGCCGGCGTACAGATACAGCGCCAGCACGGTGAGGAAAGCCACGAACGAGGTGATGACGGTACGCGACAAGGTCTGATTGATCGACTTGTTGAGCACCTCCGCTGGCGTCGCGCGCAATTGACTGCGGAAATTCTCGCGCACGCGGTCGAAGACCACGATGGTGTCGTTGATCGAGTAGCCCATGACCGATAACAAGCCCGCCAGCACGGTCAGGTCGAACTCATGACCGGTCAGCGCGAACCAACCGGCGACCACGACCAAATCGTGCAAAGTGGTGATGATCGCCGCGACCGCGAACTTCCACTCGAAGCGGAACGAGATGTAGACCAAGAAACCCAGGATCACGAACAGGAACGCATAGATGCCGTTCTCGGCGAGTTCCTTGCCGATTTGCGGGCTGATTTCGGCGCCACTGCGCAACTCGGCTGCGTTACCGGACAACGACGCGGCAGCCCGCACTTTTTCCGCGATGCTCGCAGTGGTGTCGGTTTGGCCGTCGGTTTTCTTCGGCTGCAGACGCACCAGCAATTCGCGATCGGTGCCGATCGCCTGGACCTGGGCATTCTCGAAACCGGCTTTGGCTAGCGCACCACGCACGCCCTCCACATCCACCGGCTTCTGATAGCTCAATTCGATGCCCACGCCACCGGTGAAATCGAGCGCCAGATTGAAGTTCTTGAACACCATCGCGCCGATGGCGACGAACATGATCAGGGCTGCGACCACCAGCGAAATCATGCGCAAGCGCATGAAGTCGAAGTTACTGTCGTAGGGGAAGACGTTGAACGGTTTCATAAGCGGTACCGGATGAGGGATCGCAGCGCCGGATCGATCCGGCGCCATTGGCTAGACGTGACGAGGCTTAAATCGCGACGGACTTGAGCTTGCGGCGACGGCCGTAGATCAGGGTCGCGATCGCGCGCGAAACCGAGACGGCGGTATAAGCCGAAGTCACGATACCGAGCATGGTCGTGATGCCGAAACCGCGCAGCGGGCCAGTGCCGAACACCGCCATCGCCAAACCGGCGAGGAAGGCGGTGATATTAGCGTCGAGAATCGTGCCCGAAGCGCGGTTGTAACCTTCCGCGATCGCGGTTTGCGGGGGCAAACCCGCGCGCAATTCCTCGCGTATGCGTTCGTTGATCAGCACGTTGGCGTCCACCGACAGGCCGACGGTGAGTGCGATACCGGCCAACCCTGGCAGCGACATGGTCGCGCCGAAGATCGACATCAACGCGAACACCATCACCAAGTTCAACAGCAGTGCCAAACAGGTCACGACGCCGAACATGCGGTAATAGATCAGGAAGAACGCCAGCGCGAAGATGAAGGAGAACGCCACCGCGGTCAGGCCGCGCTCGACGTTTTCTTTACCGAGACTCGGGCCGATCACGCGCTGTTCTTTGAAATCCATCGGTGCGGCCAATGCGCCGGCTTTCAACAAACGTGACAGATTTTCCGCTTCTTTACGCTCCAAGCCGGTGGTGATGAACTGCTTACCGAAGGCTTCGTTGACGTTGGCGATCGAGACCACTTCTTCTCTGGTCGTCGCGATTTGGACTTCTTTACCGTCGATGACGCGGGTCTGCGGAATACGCTCGATGAACACCACTGCCATCGGCTTGTTCACGTTCTCGCTGGTGAAATCGAACATGCGCTGTCCGCCGGCCGTATTCAACGTAACCGATACCGCGGGCAAACCGTTCTGATCGACCGAGACGCGGGCATCGACCATGTCTTCGCCGGAGGCGATGATGCGTTTCTTCAACAACACCGGCAGCGGCTGGCCATCGGGGCCAATTTCGCGACGGAAATATAATTTTGCGCCCGGAGGGGCGATGCCGGTGCGCACGGCTTCCAACGCGTCGCCGTCTTCGTAGACGGCGCGATATT
Organism: uncultured Gammaproteobacteria bacterium; assembly: GCA_963783035.1. Lineage (GTDB taxonomy): Bacteria > Pseudomonadota > Gammaproteobacteria > Xanthomonadales > Xanthomonadaceae > Lysobacter_I. The sequence continues at coordinate 22,448 of CAWAMC010000003.1, read as the reverse complement.
CGAGCGTCGCCGCAGCGCCGATCATCATTTTCGCCCTGGCGGGATCCTGCATGCCGGGCAACTGCACGACGATGCGCTCGGCGCCCTGGCGCTGGATCACCGGCTCGGACACGCCCAGAGAATTGACGCGATTGCGCAAGGTGCTGAGGTTCTGTTCGATGGCGTTGAGCGTCATCTGACGCACGATTTCGTCGGACACATCGATATTGACGATGTTGCCGACGGTCTCGTATTTGAACGCATTGAAGGTCGATGGCCCGCTGCCGTCGAGCATCGTGGCATTGAGATTCTGCTCGATCAGCGTGCGCGCCTTCGCGACGTCCGCGCTCGGTGCCAACGCGGCGACGATGCGGTTCGTACCGCTGCGCTCGACCGATTCGAACGCGATACCGTTATCGCGCAGCAGCGAGCGCAAGTTTTCGAGATAGGCGTTGAAGCGTTTATCGATCGCCTCGGCCTTATCCACCTCCAGCAGGAAGTGCACGCCGCCTTGCAGGTCGAGACCGAGCGGCATCGCTTTGGCGCCGATCGCCGACAACCAGCCCGGCACATTCGAGGCCTTGGTCAGGGCCACGACGTAGCGATCGCCGAGGTTCTGCTGCAGCGCCGTCAATGCCTTGCCCTGCGCATCGTTGTCGCCGAAGCGAACGAGCAAGCTTTCGCCCTGCTTCGCGACCGCTTTGGATTTCAACCCCGATTTCAACAGCGAGGCGCTGACCTGCTGCTGCAAAGCGGCATCGACTTTAGCGCCGCGTTGCGCGGAAATCTGGACGGAGGGATCCTGCGGGAAGACGTTGGGCAGCGCGTACACGACGCTGAAGACCAACACGAGCAGGGCGACGATGTATTTCCAGCGAGCGTATTCGAGCATGACGGGCACCGCGTCCGATCATCCGACCGGCCGCATTCTGTATGGAACGGAAGGGGTCAGAGGGACTTCAGCGTGCCCTTGGGCAGGACATTGCCGATCGCGCCTTTCTGCACGCGGATACGCACGTTGTCGGCGATTTCGACGGAAATGAAGTTGTCGCCGATTTCGCGGATCGTACCGGCGATACCGCCGCTGGTGACCACTTCGTCGCCGACGCCGAGTTTCTCCAGCATGGCGCGCTGTTCCTTCATCCGCTTGGAATGCGGGCGGATCAGGATGAAATACATCACCGCCAATAATGCGATGGGGAACAGCAGGCTGGTCAGCAAGCCGCCAGCGCCGGGAGCGGCGGGTGCGGCCTGTGCGTAAGCCGGGGAGATCAGCAGATCGAGCAGATTCATTTCGGGTCCGTGAAGCGAAAATTAACGACGGATTATGGCATGCGGGCGGAGGTTCCGCGATTCAACCCCGACGGCGCGCGCACCCAGACAGGCCAAAAGCGCTACGACACGGCCCGAAAGGCTCAAGGCGCGGCCGGGGCCGCGCCGCGGGCAAGATAGAAGCCGGCGCGGAAATCGGCGTAGCGGCCGGCCTCGATCGCCGCCCGGATCTCCGCCATCAGCCGCTGGTAGTACCAGAGGTTGTGGAGAGTGCCGAGCATCGGCGCCAGCATCTCGTTGCAGCGGTCGAGGTGGCGCAGATAGGACCGGGTGTAGCCGCCCGTGCAGGCCACGCAGCCGCAACCTTCTTCGATCGGCCGCAGGTCGCGCTCGTACTGGCTGTTGCGGATACGGACGGTGCCGAAGCTGGTGAAGTAATGGCCATTGCGCGCATTACGGGTCGGCATGACGCAATCGAACATATCGATGCCACGGGCCACCGCTTCGACCAAATCCTCCGGCCGGCCCACGCCCATCAGATAGCGCGGCTTGTCCTGCGGCAACTGCGGGCAGGTGTGTTCGAGCATGAGGTTGCGTTCGTGTTCGGGCTCGCCGACCGCCAAGCCGCCGACCGCATAACCGTCGAAACCGATGTCTTTCAGGCCCTCGGCCGAACGCGTGCGCAACGCGTGATGCACCCCGCCCTGCACGATCCCGAACAGCGCCGCGTCGTTGCCTTCATGCGCCCGTTTCGAGCGCGCGGCCCAACGCAGCGACAGTTCCATCGACGTGCGCGCGACCTCTTCCGTCGCTGGATAGGGCGTGCATTCGTCGAAGATCATGACGATGTCCGAATCCAGCGTCTTCTGGATCTGCATGCTTTCTTCGGGACCGAGAAAGACTTTGCGCCCGTCGGTCGGCGCGGCGAAGGTGACGCCGGCCTCGGTGATCTTGCGTTTGTGCGCGAGCGAAAACACTTGGAAACCACCGGAATCGGTGAGGATCGGGCCGTCCCAACGGGTGAAACCGTGCAGGCCGCCATGGTCGGCGATCACGTCCAAGCCTGGGCGCAGATACAAATGAAAGGTATTGCCGAGGATGATCTCGGCGCCGAGGGCGCGCACTTGATCCGGCAGCACGCCCTTGACCGAGCCGTAGGTGCCGACCGGCATGAACGCGGGCGTTTCGACCGTGCCGCGCGGGAAGGTCAGACGACCGCGACGGGCCAGGCCGTCGGTGGTCTGGAGCTGGAATTGCAAACGGGACATCGGCGATCTGAGCGGCGGAATGAGCCGACTATTGTCGCGGATTCGTACGCGGTGTGTTGTCGGTGGTGAGTTGCCCAGCCCTAGCGCGGGAAACGCAGCAGACCGGCCTCGGCTCGATCGTCGTCCAACAAACGCAATCGCAGGGGCTGGCCGACGGCAGCGCCCAGGGCGGGATCGAGGTCGATCTCGGCGGTTTCGCCGGAGTCGAAACGCAGACGGCCGAGGCACTGCGGGCCACGGAAGACGGACGATTCCAGCACGGCATGGATCGGGCCCTCGGCGTCGAGCCGCAACTGCCCGGGCCGCAGACGCACGTCGTCGTCGCCGGTAAGACCCAAGGTCGAGGCGCGTAGCCAGTCGCCGCGGCCGATGAAGCCGGCGACGCGGCGGTCGACTGGGCGCAGATACAAGCCAGCCGGCGTATCCCACTGCACGAGCCGGCCTTCGACCATCAGTCCGACGCGGTCGGCGATGGCGAAGGCTTCGCTCTGATCGTGCGTGACCACCAATGCGGTCGCACCGGCCGCTTTGAGCAATGCCCGCGTGTCTTCGACCAAACGTGCGCGAGTATCGCCGTCGAGATTCGAAAACGGTTCGTCCAACAGCAACAACGCCGGCGCCGGCGCGAGCGCACGCGCCAGCGCGACACGCTGCTGTTGCCCGCCGGACAATTCGTGCGAATACGCGCTTGCGCGATCGCGCAAGCCGACCAGCGCGAGCATTTCGTCCACCCGCGCCGCACGCGCCGGTTTAGCGAGCGCATGCAGGCCGAAACCGATGTTGGCAGCGACGTCCAGATGCGGAAACAGCGCGTAATCCTGAAACATCATGCCGATGCGCCGCTGCTCGGGCGGAAGTCCTCCCTGCGCCGACGCGATCATCGCGCCCTGCACGAACACGCGCCCTGCGCGTCAACGGCTCGAAGCCGGCGACCGCTCGCAGCACCGTGGTTTTACCGCAACCGGAAGCGCCGAGCAGGCAACCGATCTCGCCGTCGGCGAGGCTCAGCGACAACGCCTCGACCGCGGTGCGCGCACCGCCCGGCGTGGGATAGACGACATCGATCGCATCCAGTCGCAAGCGCTCGCGGTCGAGCGCGGTGACGGCGTTCGCATCGGTAGAAGACAAGGTCGTGGTCATGGCGCAGCATCGTACGACGCGGGCGGCGTCGGAGCTCGCTCGAGTGGCGACGAAGGATCGAGCGCGGCGCCCTGCCGCGTCGATGATGGCTTGAGCATGCCGACATCGGTTCTCGCGCTGCCTTCACTACGTTGGCCGAATCCCGCACGCGCGAGCACGACGACCGCCGGCAAACCGACCACAACGATCAACAGCGCCGCAACCGCACCTTCCTCGTACGTGCCGCGTGCGGCTTCGGCGTATAACCACGTCGAAAGCGTGTCGAAGCCGAGCGGGCGAAGCAGCAAGGTCGCCGGTAATTCTTTCATCGTATCGACGAACACCAACAGCGCCGCCGCCGCCAGTGCGGGCCGCAGCAACGGCAGATGCACGCGCCGCAAACTTGCGAACGCGCCAGCGCCGAGGCCGCGCGCAGCTTGATCCAGCGATGGCGAAATGCGCGCAAGCCCCGTTTCCAAGCCGCCGGAGACGATGGCGAGAAACCGCAAGGTGCAGGCCAATACCAGCGCAGCGAGACTGCCCATCAGCAGCGCCCTCGGCTCGATACCGAACCCGCTCGCGATCATCGCCGCAAGGTCGTCGACAGCGGCCATCGGCGCGAGCAACGCGATCGCCAACACCGTGCCGGGCACGGCGTAGCCCAAACCGCCGATACGCAATGCGGCTGTGGCCGGCTGCGGCCGACGCCGCAGTTGCGCGAGGCGGAACGCCCATGCCAGCGTCAGTCCAGCGGCCAACGTCGCGATGGTGGTGAGTGTCGCGAGAACCAGCGTATTGCCGGCGCTCGCCCACAACTGCGGCGACACGCCTTCGCCACGCAGGCGCTGCCACGTTTCGGCGACGAGATATGCAGCAGGCGCTACGAAACCGAGCGACACCGGCAGCGCGCAAGCCATCGTCGCCATCCATGCACGTACGCCGCGCAGACGCTGCAGGGTCATCGGGCGCGGACGCTGCCCCGTGGCATAGCGACGACCGCGACGTCCATAGCGTTCGATCGCCAGCAACAACACCGCGACCGACAACATCGCCAGCGCGATCTGCGCCGCACCCGGCAAGTCGCTGCGCGTGATCCATGTGTTGTAAACCGCGACCGTCAGCGTTTTGACCCCAAGAAACTCCGACGCGCCGACATCGTTCAGCGTTTCCAGCATCGCCAGCGCCGTGCCGACCGCGATGGCAGGCCGCGCCAGCGGCAAACCGACGCGAAAGAACACCGCGCGGCCATCGAGACCGAGCGAACGCGCGGCCTCGACCAAGCTCGCCGCTTGCGTCGCGAACATCGCGCGCACGGTCAGATACACGTACGGATACAGCACCAGACCGAGCAGCACGATGCAGGCCCAGAGCGAACGGATATCGGGCAATCGGAACTCGCGCGGGCTGTCGTAACCCAACAAGGCACGCAACGAAGATTGCACCGGTCCGAGTGGGTGCAACAAATCCAGATAGGCGAAAGCGACGATGTATGTCGGGACCGCGAGCGGCAGCAACAGCGCCCATTCGAACGTACGGCGCCCCGGAAAATCGTAAGCCGCGACCAGCCACGCACAGCCGGTACCGATCGCGATCGTCATCGAACCGACACCGAGCAACAGCGCAGCGGTATTCGCCGACGCCTGCGGCAACACATAAGCGATCAAATGCGACCACAGGCCCGCGCTGCCTTGCGCCGCCGTCCACGCCAACGACAACAGCGGCAACATCACCGCTGCCGCGATGGCGAGCGCAGCGATCGCGAACGACCGCTCCGACCACGTGCGTCGAAGGCCGAAACGCAAGGGCATCGTGTTCTGAGGCGAATTCTGCGACGGATTCCGCGGCGGGCTCTCCGGCAATGTCTGCGGCGACTTCACGGCATCGCCCGCATCATCGACGCCGTATCGCGATCGCGACGGTCATATCGATGCACGGGCGTCGCGATCCGATGCTTATTGATCGAAGCCGACGCGATCGACCAATTCGCTCGCGCGTTTGCGCTGCGCGACGATATCGGCGATCGGCAGCCGATCGACCTTCATCGCACCGAAGCTGGCGACGACCGGGTCCAAAGCCACGCCGCGTTTCACCGGGTATTCGTAGTTGGCCTTCGCGTACAGACTTTGCGCGCGATCGGACACCAGATACTCCAGCAATTTCACCGCATTGGCGCGATGCGGCGCGTACTTCGCGACCGCTGCGCCGCTGATGTTGACGTGCGTGCCGCCTTTGGCGAACACGGGGCGCAACACTTGAATCGCATCGGCCCATTGGCGCTGCTCATCGCCGGCCGGCGCGTTCTTCATGCGCCCGACGTAGTACGCATTGGCGATGCCGATATCGCAAATACCGGCGAGGATATCGCGCGCCACGTCGCGATCGCCGCCGGTGGCTTTGCGCGCCAGATTCGCTTTCACGCCGCGCAACCAGGCTTCGGTCTTGGCCTCGCCTTGATGGGCGATCATCGCCGCGATCAGGCTGATGTTGTAAGGATGCTGACCCGAACGGATGCAGACGCGGCCTTTCCATTCCGGCTTCGCCAAATCTTCGTAGCGCACATTTTTCAGCTTCAGCGATTTGTCCGCGTACAGCACGCGGTCGCGCAGCGACAACGCATACCAATGCCCGGTCTTACCGCGCAGGTGGGCCGGGATCGCCGCATTCAAGGTGTTCGACTGCGTCGCTTGGGTCACGCCCCCGAGCACCAGATCGATCAAATTACCGCTGTCCACCGTCATCAGCAGATCGGCCGGCGACCGTTCGCCCTCGGCCTTGACCCGCTCCAGCAGGCCATCGCGCAGGAACACGGTATTGACCTTGATCCCGGTCTCGCGGGTAAAACTGTCCAGCAAAGGCTGGATCAGGTCGGGTTCGCGGGTCGTATAAAGATTGACGTCTTGCGATTGCGACTGCGCTGGCGCGGCCGCCAGAACGAAGGCCAAGGCCAGCAGGCGCGCGAAGACTCGGCGGGAATGGTTCAGGATCACAGGCATGGTGGGGAGACCAGACAGGGCTTGAATGAGAATTATAATCATTTAGACCCTCATCACAATCACCGCGACACCATGGCCTCAACGTCTTTAGGTCAGGTTTGGGCTCGGTAACGGCCCCGGGGCCGCTTGAGGAAACAACAACATCGCGTCGCCATAACTGAAGAAGCGGTAGCGCTGTTCGACCGCATGGCGATAGGCCGCCAAGATGCGCTCGCGCCCGGCGAAGGCCGACACCAGCATCAACAACGTGCTTTCCGGCAGGTGAAAATTGGTGATCAGCGCATCGACGCTGCGGATTCGGTAGCCCGGAAAGATGAAAATTCGGGTCTCGCCGGCGAACGGCTGGATCTCGCGAACGCTCTGCTCGGCGCCGCCGCCGTCGCGGACGCTGGCGTCATCGATGCCGCTGTCGTCAACGTCGATGCTGTGCGTCCGCATCGCGCTCTCCAACGCACGCACCACGGTCGTTCCTACCGCAATGACGCGTCCGCCGCGTTCGCGGGTGCGACGAATCTGCGCGACCAGTTCCGCACCCACGTTCAACCATTCGCTATGCATGCGGTGTTCGTGCAGATGCTCCACCCGCATCGGCTGGAAGGTGCCGGCGCCGACGTGCAAGGTGACATGACCGAACTCCACGCCGCGCGCGCGCAGCGCATCGAGCAGCGGCTCGTCGAAATGCAGTCCGGCGGTCGGCGCCGCGACCGCGCCGAGTTGCTTGGCGAATACGGTTTGGTAGCGCTCGCGATCGTCCGCGCCGGGTTCGCGTTGGATGTACGGCGGCAGCGGCAAACGGCCGGCGTGCAGCAACCAGGACTCCAAACTTTCGGCGACATGGAATTTCAAGCGATAGAACTCGCCGTCGCGGCTGATGACTTCGGCTTCGCCGCCCGCATCCAGCACGATGCGGCTAGCGGGTTTCGGCGACTTGCTGGCGCCGATCTGCGCGCGCGCTTCGTTATCGGCCAGCAAACGTTCGATCAGGATTTCGACACGGCCGCCGCTGGTTTTTTGGCCGAACAAACGTGCGGGGATCACGCGGGTATCGTTGAAAATCAACAAATCGCCCGGCTGCAGCAGACTCGGCAGATCGCTGATATGCGAATCCACGAATGCGGCGGGCGCCGGCGGCACCTGCAACAAGCGACTCGCCGAGCGCTCGGGCAACGGCGATTGCGCGATCAGTTCCGCAGGCAGGTCGAAATGGAAGTCGGATTTCTTCATCGCGCCATCGCGCAGCGTGCGCACATCGGGGCACGCATTGTAGCGGTCGGCTGCCGGCCGACTCGCGCTCAAGTCGCGTGAGTCCGAGCAGTTCTGGAAAGACCTTGCCGACTTTCTCCAGCAAATAATCGCCATAGGTGCCGGCGTACGGCGCCAACACGCTCGCACCGTCCCAACGGTCCGCGCGATCCGCGGCGACGCGCGCAGGATCGAGCGCGGCGTGCTGCGGCAGCGGCGTGACCCGGGCCGTGAAGTCGGGATCGAAGAACAGCGGAAACGAAAAGCGCTCGCGACCGCTCCGTTGCGGACCCGATGCGGCGTGGACCGATACAGGCCGCCGGTCAGTCGATCGAGCATGTCGCCGAGATTGCAGACCAACGTGCCCGGCAGCGGCGGCGCATCGAACCAACCCTGCGGCGTGCGCACCTGCAGCCCGGGACATCGTCCTGCAGCAGCAGGGTCAGCAAGCCGTAATCGGTATGCTCGCCGACGCCCCAGCCATCGTCGTCGGCCGGCTGTGGCGGGTAGCGGAAAATCCGGAACAGCACGGTCGGATCGGCGGTGTAGTGCTGCGAAACCAGTCCGCCTCCAGCCCCAGACTCAGCGCCATCGCAGCCAACACCGCCTGCGCGGCTCGCGTGGCGGCCATGGTGTAATCCGATGACCGCTTCGCGCAGCGCCAACGGCTCGCTCCGGCCATAGATTGGCGCCATGCAGCGGCCATCCGGCTCGAACGCGTGGATCGTCCGGCGGCAGTTCGCGTGCCGAAATACAGCCCTTCCTTCAGATCGGGCCGGCCGCTGGTCAGCTCGCCACCGACCGGGAAATAACCGCGCCACGCACGCCCTCCGTGACGCATCGCGACCCGCATCTTCTCCGCCTCCGGCAGCGCGAAGAACATGCTGCTGGCGTCGCGCAAGGTCGTTTGCAGCGCTTCATCGATGCCATGGCCCGCGATATAGAAGAACCCGTGCGCGCGGCACGCATCCCCGATCTGCGTCGCAACCTGCCCGCACGCATGCGGATCCTCGCCACTCAGCATCGGCGCGATATCGATCACAGGCAGCGAAGGCATTCGCATGACGGCCTTCCTCAGCGCTCGAACTTGGTGGACAACACGATCGACGATGTCGTGCGCTCCACGCCATCGATCGCGCCGATGCGGTCGGTCAGCACATCCATATCGCCCACCGCCGGCACCGCGACGATCGCGATCAAATCGAAGGCACCACTCACCGAATGCAAGACGCGCAACTCCGGCATCGTTCGCAGCGTCGTCACCACCGAGGTCATCTGTTTGGGATGCACGGCGATCATGATGTGGGCGCGCAGGTGCCCGCGTTCGTATTCGTCGTGAACGCGGACGGTGTAGCCGCTGATGACGCCCTCGCGCTCCAGCCGCTCGATGCGGCTCTGCACCGTGGTCCGCGACAGGCCCAGCCGGCGGGCGATGAGGGCCGTGGAGGTTCGAGCATTCTCACGAAGTAGTGAGAGCAATTGCTGATCGATCTCGCTGAGCTTCATTCAGGCAATCCGCTTTTGATCAATATTCTCGTCGATTCGACGAAATATCGAGGAAATCCGTACAAATCGCAACTATAAAACGATGGATTTATCGCGATAATAGTCGATTCGCCGTTTTCCGCTGGAGGCCGCCATGGCTTTGCTCGACACCCTCGCCCCGCTCCGCGCCCATGCGCGGCGCCTGCCGCACCATCGGCCTCGACGACGCCACGATCCTTCGATTCGCGGCGACGCATCCCGATCTGGTCGAAGCGATCGAGGCCGCCGGCACCGAATACGCCGCGCATCCGCAACGAATTCGCCGATGTGCTGGATCTGGACGAAAGCGCGCAGGCGCTCGCCGTACAAGGCGGCTTCGTCAATTTCTATTCGAACGACACCGTGAACCCGTACGTCGCCCTCGCCGCCCGCGGCCCGTGGGTGGTCACGCTCAAGGGCGCGGTGCTGCACGACTCCGGCGGCTACGGCATGCTCGGTTTCGGTCACACCCCGAAGGCCGTGCTCGAAGCGATGGCGCAACCGCAGGTGATGGCCAACATCATGACCCCGAACCTCGCCGCAACTGCGCTTCGACCGCGCGATCCGCAAGGAAGTGGGCCACAGCATCGGCGGCTGCCCCTTCAGCAAATTCCTGTGTCTGAACTCGGGTTCGGAATCGGTCTCGCTGGCCTGCCGCATCGTCGACGTCAACGCCAAACTGATGACCGACCCCGGCGCGCGCCATGCCGGCCGTACCATCAAGCGCGTCGTGATCAAAGGCAGCTTCCACGGCCGCACCGAACGCCCGGCGCTGTATTCGGATTCCAGCCGCAAGAACTACGTCTGCATCTCGCCAGCTTCCGCGGCGAAGACAGCGTGATCACGATCGAACCCTACGACGCCGACGCGCTGCGTAAAGTTTTCGCCGATGCCGACACGAACGGTTGGTTCATCGAAGCGATGTTCCTCGAACCGGTGATGGGCGAAGGCGACCCGGGCCGTTCGGTGCCGCGCGCGTTCTACGATGTCGCGCGCGAGCTGACCAAAGTCGCATGGTTCGTTCTTGTTGATCGATTCGATCCAAGCCGGCCTGCGCGCGCACGGCGTGCTGTCGATCGTCGACTACCCGGGTTTCGAGGGCATCGAAGCGCCGGACATGGAAACCTATTCCAAGGCGCTCAACGCCGCGCAGTACCCGCTGTCGGTACTGGCGGTGAACGAACGCGCCGCGAATCTGTATCGCAAAGGCACCTACGGCAACACCATGACCACCAACCCACGCGCGCTCGATGTGGCGTGCTCGGTGATGGCGCAACTCACGCCGGCACTGCGCGCGAATATTCGCGAACGCGGCCAGGAAGCGATCGCCAAGCTCGAAGCGCTGAAAGCGGAATTGCCCGGACTGATCACCAAAGTACAGGGCACCGGCCTGCTGTTCTCCTGCGAACTCGCGCCGCAGTTCAAAGGCTACGGCACCGGTTCCACCGAAGAATGGATGCGCGAACGCGGCATCGGCGTGATCCACGGCGGCGAAAACTCGCTGCGCTTCACCCCGGGCTTCAACATGCGCTCGGACGAACTCGACTTGCTCGTCGGCATGGTCAAACGCGCTTTGCTCGAAGGCCCGAGGCAGCAGCAGGCCGCAGCGGCGTAAGTACGATTCCGCTTATGGCGATACGTGACGAAGAAAGCCGGCATTGCCGGCTTTCTTTTTTCCGCACATCCATTTTCATGAGATGTTAAACACTGGATCCCGGCGTTCGCCGGGATGACGACACGATATGCGCCCATCGCTGATCCTCCTCCCCGGCCTCGACGGCACGACGCGACTGCTCGATACGTTCATCGATGCGGTGCGTCCTTCGTTCGCGTCGGTCGATGCGATCGCCTATCCGCACGATGTACCGATGGATTACGCCGCACTCGAAATCCATGCGCGCGCGCGTTTGCCGAAAGACACGCCCTTCGTTTTGCTCGGCGAATCGTTTTCCGGGCCGGTCGCGATCGCGATCGCCGCCGACCCGCCGCCGAATTTAGTCGGCCTAGTGTTGTCCACGACGTTCGCCCGCGCGCCTGTCTCACTGTTCTCGTCGTTCGCACCGCTGACCCGTTTCGCGCCGGTACGTACGCTGCCGACGGTCTTGTTGTCGACGATGTTGCTCGGCCGCTGGCAAACGCCCGCATTGCGCCGCGAATTGCGTGCGGCACTCGCTACAGTCGCAGCCGATGTGCTGCGCGTCCGCGCCGCATGTGCGATGCGGGCGAACGTCACCGGTAAACTCGCGCATATTGCCGTGCCGACGCTCTGCATTCGCGCCCGTCACGACCGTCTACTGCGCCCGCGCGCGGGACGCGAACTGCTCGCAGGCATTCGCGATGCATGCGAATACGCACTCGATGGGCCGCATCTGTTGTTGCAAACGCGCACGGTGGACTGCGCGAATCGTATCGCTGCGTTCGCAAGAGCATCTTTACTTTACTAGCCCGTGAGTGGGTTTGCGCCTGCCTCACGGAGCAAAGATCAAACACTTTCGCGCTGACGCGCGACCTACTTTTCTTTTAGCGAAAAGAAAAGTAGGCCAAAGAAAGCGCTTTCCCCGACAAGGCAAACCTAAGGCTTGATTGTTAACGGGATTTTTCGATTCGCCGTCCGTGGCGAATCGAAAAACGGCGGGCGTCCTGCCCGCCGCCCGATGGGTCTTGAAATACCGTAGTGGCTCACTTCGATGAAGGTCAACAGCCGTAAATACATCAATCGAGAATGCTCTAGGGAAGGTCTAAATAACGACATCCCGGGATCACGTCCGAGGTAGGCTCTGACCTTATACAGCGACGCACATCACACAGTCCACGACCCGCTATCACGCGCATATCAATCGACCAACAGATCCTTAAGCTGCTCTTCACTGCCATTGAAGCGATCCAAATCGACCGCGCCGTTCACACCCGCCACGCGCCCGTCTTGCGTGTGCTGCCAAAAGGTCCAACGCTGCCAATCCAGCGGCAGTTTCGGCTGTTGCGCATTCGTATATTCGGCGAGCCACAGCGGGTAGTCGGCGAAGCCCTTGAGATGCTCGTTAGCGAAATTCTCGCCCGAATACACGATCGGCTTGATGCCGTATTTTTTCCCGATCAAGTCGAGGAAAGTCTTCAGCTCCGCGGCCAGATCCGGCAATGTGTTCTTGCTTAAAATTTCGATATCGACCACCAGCGGCAAATCGCCGGGCTTGAGGTCGAGATGCGTCGTAATGTTGTCGAACTGCGACTGCGCGGTCTGATCGGTCGTGTAGAAGTGATAGCTACCGACATACAGCCCTGCCTTACGCGCATCCGCTAGGTTACGTACGTAATCGGGGTCGACGCCACCGGCCCCTTGGCTGACTTTCACGAACACATAGCGCTTGCCGGCCGCTTTGATTTGCGCGAAATCGACATCGCCCTGCCACTTCGATAGATCGACACCGCCGATCTCGGCCGCGGGCGTCGCTGTGTGTGCAGCGACCGGCATTGCGTCGGGTGCGGCGGCCGGCCTTGTTGTAGGCGCTGCAGGCTCGTGCGCACGGCTATCGCCGATCAGGCATCCCACCGCGAGCGCGAGCGAAAACGATAGCGCCCTGCGAACTGTCGTATCCATACCGATCTGCATACATGTCACTCCTGAAATCGACGCCAGCGCCCGCCAGCATCTCGATCAGACTCTAGCGCAAACCACGGTCGAACCGTCTTCCGTGCCGACTGGCGGCATGCACGGCAAGCAGCGCAACCTCAGCCTCCGGTTGCGCGATCGCGCGGGATGTTTTGTACTGCGTGCATCACTCGCACCCGCTGCCATCGCCTATGAACATCGTCGAAGTTCGTCACCCGCTGGTAGGCCACAAATTGGGCCTGTTACGCGACAGCACCACCGGGCCTGCTCTGTTCCGGCAAGTCGTCGGCGAAATCGCCACCCTGCTCGCCTACGAAGCCACCGCCGATCTTCCGCTGGAAGACACCCGCATCGCGACCTGGGCCGGTCCGCTTAACGTCGGCCGCTGCGATCAATCGCGGATCACCTTGGTGCCGATCCTGCGCGCAGGGCTCGGCTTTTTACCGGGCGTGCAAACCTTGCTGCCGTCCGCGCCGGTGAGCGTCATCGGTTTGCGTCGCGATGAACAGACGCTGCAACCGCAGGCGTATTACGAGCGCCTGGTACACAACATCGAAACGTGCACCGCCATTCTGATCGACCCGATGCTGGCCACCGGCGGCAGCGCCATCGCTGCGATCGATACCCTCAAAGCCGCAGGCTGCACGCGTATCAAAGCGATCTTTCTCGTCGCGGCGCCCGAAGGCTTACGCGCCTTGGAAGCGGCGCATCCCGATACCGAAGTGTTCGTCGCTGCGATCGATGAGCGCTTGAACGAACACGGCTACATCCTGCCGGGATTGGGGGATGCGGGGGATCGGATTTTTGGGACGTTGGAGGGGTGAGGCGAGCGAATGACGACTTCGATCGGAAGCGGGCACCGTACGGCATAACCGCCGTAGGCGATTACGCCGTTGATTTTCCTGTATTGACGATGGCGAGTTTTTGACAGCTTCGCTGGTCAACCTCTGCGTGGGTTCCGCCATACGAATTACCCCTTACGGCCTTGATTTCAAAGATCGCTTGGCCGGTCGATTCTTCTCGCTACGTTGGGTGGCATGAGGAGCACTTCAAGCGTCTGCAAGCTGGGGGCGCGGCATGGCGCTTGTGAGCAACTTCTCGCAACGCATCTGAAGATCACGAAGTGAGAAAAAAGCCGGCGTTTGTCGGCTACGGCATTCTTTTGACGACTGAAAAGAGGCGGATATGTCAAAGAGAAAATTCTTGATAGTACCGGCGTTGTTTGGCGTCACAGCAGTCGCAGTGACGTTAGGCATTCATGCACAAGATTCTGATCCTATCAGTCGAGTCGATCCGGTTCGGGATGCGATCGCCGACATGCTCAAGCAGGTCGATCCATGCTTGGTACGCATCGGGCCACGCGCCGATGTGTGCGGATCCAGCGACACTGGTGCAGGTGTGGCAGGCTTCAGTAAACAGACGAATGGTGTGCAGGGCGTCGGCGAGGCAGTGGGCGTGATCGGTATCAGCAATCGGCCAGCAGGCAAAGGCGTGGTAGCCAAAAACAGTGGTTCTGGCGTCGCGCTTGAAGTGGATGCCGATTCCGAGGGGCAGCCGGCCGCAGTTATCAATAATAACCATGCTGCAGGCGACCATCTCTTCGCTGGTCCTGCGAATGCGCCGGTGCTGGTCGTAAAACATAATGGTGATGTTTTCGTGCGAGGCCAGCAGATTGGACTGAAGGGCGAAAAAGGCGATCGTGGCGAGCGTGGGCCGCAGGGACCGCAAGGTTTGCGGGGCGAACGAGGCCCTGCTGCACCTGCGCTGTTCTCGGTATGTGGGCAGACCACCACATGCGGCTGCAACAATGTAGTCGGCGTAACGTCGGCTGAGCACTGGCGGTAGTTGCTCCGCTGGGTTTCCAAATGGCACGCCCGGATGCACATACGATGACCGAAGCGCGCAAAATGGTCCCGGTGTGTGCTGCGTTTGCTCTTCAGGTTGAATCGACTAACGGCAAGGCCATAAAAAGCGACACGGTGTGCACGAGCACACCCTATTTCTCGCGCCTTTCTTGGATTCCGCATAGGGTGCGCCCCGGCGCACCGTTCTTCAGCCGCCTCTCACTTCCCCTTCCTCACATCCGTCACCAACGTCGGCAAGTCCCACGCGCCGCCGGCGAAGCCTTTGCATTGGCCGGTGGACGAGGCGATGGTGTGTACGAAGCGGGTGCCGTCCCAGGTCCATTCGTCTTTGCCCCAGCAATCGCCGAGGCCGCGGCCTTTATGCGAGGCGCCGATGACGCCGTTGTCGTAATCGGTGCCGTCGGTGGTGGCCAATTGCGGGCGATATGGCGGTTTGTCGTCGATCACCCAGTAGCCGGAGCCTGCGTTGTACGCGGCGAGCCAGCAGCGGGTGGAGACCAGCAGTTTGGTTTTCGTGAGCCGCACGATTTGCAAGCCATCCTGCGATTCGTCGCTATGCAAATCCATGCAATCATCTTCGCCCGTAACCTTGCGCAGCGCAGCGCGAATCGCATCGCCGTGCTTCTCGACGAAGCGCTTGTCGTTCGGCAACGGCGGGTGCGGCGCGACGGCACGCACTATCGGCGCTGGCACCGGCGGCAACACCTTCGCCTCGCTGCCCTTGCCCTTGCGACGCAACGCGCCAACGGTGCCGACGCGCCCCTGCATTTCGTCCATTTTCAGCAGCACCGCCGAAGCGCCGCGATCGGATAAACGCCAGGTCTGTTCTTGTGCGCGGAATTCGATGCGGCTGTCGCGCGTCAACGCGCCGAGCAAAGCCGTGACTTGCGCGGCGCTTAGATCGGCCACACGGTCGTCGTTCGTCATCGGCACGCTGCCTTGCGCACGGCCGCCGATCCAAAGCCCGAGTTTGAATGTCGCGGGCAGTGTCAGATCGCCGTCGTCCCAGCCTTCGCCGAGCATGACGCGCCCTGTCACCGCAGTTCCTGGGCCGGCTTTTCGCGTAAACAAAACACTCACCGTCCCCATGTCTTCGTCGCTGGGATAACCGGCGACACGGCACGTGCGCGTGTTGTCGCAGGCCAGTTCCCAATCTTCGTGCGAGAACGTGGCATCTTCCGGCGGTGCCGCTCGCGTCGGCAGAACGCAGATGGAAAGAACGATGGCAGCGATGAGGCAACGATACGACGACATGGCACGACTCGCTTTGAAAGATGGACGTTGAGGAAAGATCGAAATTGCTCAGTAACAAGGGCTTAGAGCCTGCTTAAAATCTCGCATTGGGATGAAGTGTCATCCCAAACGAGGGCGAAGCCCGAGGAGGGACCCGCTTTCGGCTTTTCTGCTGGGTCGACAACGGGTCCCTCCGCCCACTGCACGGGCGTTCGGGATGACAATTAACGTATCCATCGGCGGCATTGGAGATATTAAACAGGCGTCTACAACACACCAAAACCGATGGCGAGCCCTGTTGCCGCCATCGCGGCCAACGAGAGCCACGTCAGCAACGTGCCCAAGAAACGGCCGGGCGAATAACCGGACTTTCTGGATATTCCGAACGCATGCAGTAAGCGCCCGACAAGCAAGACGCCGCCAAACACATACAGCCAGGTCGATGCGAGTCCGCACAGCTCCAGCAGCGCTAACGCGAGCAATGCCATCGGCACGTTCTCGATGAAATTCGCATGCGCGCGCACTTTACGTTCGAGTTTGTAATCGCCGCCGACGCCGAGGCCGATTTTCGCCTTGTGCCGATGCAAGGCCACGCGAGAGGCCAGAAACAGCATCAGCAAGATGTGCAGCGCAGCGAAGAGCAGTGTGATCTTGGGCATCGTCATGTTCTATCCTTCAGAGAAACGTTCGGCGTTTCGTGCGCAATACGCGAAGACGCGTCGTTCTTGTGATCAGTTTTTTCGCAACATTACTAGAACCTATCTCAAAATCGGAAACGAGACATTTTCAAGCTGTCATCCCGGCAGTTTTCAACAGCCGAAGGCTGGTCAAGCCGGGATCCAGCGTTTGAAATCCACGGCAAAAAACTAGATTCCGGCGAATGCTGGAATCCATTTTTTCCCGATTTTTAGAAGGCTGGACCCCGGCTTTCGCCGGGGTGACGTCTGAAAAAAACATAAGCAGATTTTGAGATAGTTCTAGTTTCATGCCACTAACGCACGCGCGTGCAGCTCGGCGACTTCATGCGCGGTGCCGAAACGGCCTTTTTCGTCGCGCACCACTTGCGCCAAAGCGCAGCCGGGGTCGTGGGTGAAAAACAGATGCACGTTGCGCGCGAGTTTGTCTTCGAGAAATTCGCGCTTCTCGTCGATCAACAACTCCGGATTACGGTCGTAGCCCATCGTGATCGGCACATGCACCCACGGGCGACCTGGAATCAGGTCCGCGCAAAACACCACGCCGCCGTGATCTTCTCCGTGCGAATGTTCGGGGCCGACGATCTCCGCCAGCATCAGGCCTGGTGTATGCCCGTCGCTGTAGTGGAAGCGCACCGTGTTGCCGAGCGCACGGCTATGCGTGCTATCGACGATCTCCAAACGCCCGCTGGCTTCCAGCAGTGCCGGTAATTCGGGAATGAAGCTCGCACGGTCGCGCGGATGCGGGTCGCGGGCGCGATCCCAGCAACTCGCGCTGACGAGGAAGGTGGCGTTCGGAAACAACAGTTCCGGCGCATGCCCTTCGCGCCACGGTGCGAGCAAGCCGCCGGCATGATCGAAATGCAAATGCGACAACACCACGACATCGATGTCTTCGTGTCCGAAACCCGCTTCGCGCAGCGAATCGAGCAAGACGTGACGCTCTTCGACCACGCCGTAGCGCTCGCGCAATTTCGGTGGGAAGAATGCGCCGATGCCGGTCTCGAACAAGACGGTTTTGCCATTGAGCGGTTGCGCGAGCAAGCGCGCGGCAAGCCAGCGGAATGCGGTTCTGCGCATCGGGCGCGAGCCAACCCTCCCACACGGCGCGCGGGGCGTTGCCGAACATCGCGCCGCCATCGAGTTTCTGCGAATTGCCGAGTATCGACCATAGCTTCATGTCATTGCTCCTCTGGTGCCGACGCCCACTGATCGCGCGTCACCGCGTATTGATGTTCGAGGCAGGCTTGCTCTTTGACGAAGACCTCGGCGGTGCCGAACTCTCGGAAGCCCGCAGCGACCAGCATGCGCCTACACGGCATATTAAGCGCATCGGCGTTGGCGCAGACGCGTGTCATCGTGGGTAAGCCGAACAATACCGCCAAGCCCGCACGCATCGCATCGCGGCCGACGCCCCTGCCCTGTTCATGTGGCGCGACGGTGATGCCCAGTTCGGCCTCGCTGTTGTCGTGCGATAGCCACAGGCCGATGTCGCCCAGCAGCCGGTCGGACGCCGCATCGGCGATCGCGAGTTGCACCCAGCCGCCGGATTTCAAACCGGTGCGGGCGCCGTGTTCGCACAGGAACTTCATCGCCGCGTCCTCGGACATCGGCCACCAGCCTTGAAAACGCGCGACCTCGGGGTCGCTGCGATAGGCGTGGAATACGCCGAAATCCGACACGCACAGCTTGCGCAACCGAATGCTGCGATGGGTATACGGTAGGTGGTCGAACAATGTCATAACGTACGAACTCGAATCTTAGAGCCTGTATAAAATCTTACATTCGGGAATAACGTGTATTTGGAACGTGTATTCGGACTGAGATGTCATCCCGAACGAGGGCGAAGCCCGAGGAGGGACCTGCTTTCGACTCTTCGGCTTCTATCGCTGCAACAACAGGTCCCTCCGCCCGCTGCGCGGGCGTTCGGGATGACAGCGAACGGATCCACACAGCGTATCCACACGGGGCGGTGATTGGAGTTTGTGAACAGGCGCTCAGCAAGTGCGATCGCAGCACCGACTCAGAAACACCGTCAACGTTTCTTGCGTACTTCGACCAACGCCTTACCAACGGGGTTACGCGGGTCGGTGCCGCCATGCAGCGTGTTGTCGCGCTTATCCCATTCCACCGTCTGCAGATTGCCCCAGGCGTCGCTGGAGCGACGTCCGTCGGTCGCGTCTTTGGGCGACACCACGGTATGCCCCATCGCGCGCAGCGCGGCGACGACATCGTCGGGCAGCGCATCGCGTTCGATCCCGATCGCGTCCGGCGTCCACTGATGGTGATAACGCGGCAGCGCAGCGACCGCTTGCGCGTCCAAGCCGTCGGCGTAACCGAGCGTGCCCAACAGCACCATGGTGATGATGCGGCTACCGCCGGGCGTACCGAGCACGGCGACGCGATCTTTGGATTCCATGAACGTCGGCGTCATCGAGCTGAGCATGCGCTTGCCCGGCTTCGGCGCGTTGGCGTCGTAGCCCATCACGCCGAAGGCATTAGGCGTTCCGGGTTTCAATGCGAAATCGTCCATCTCGTTATTGAGCAGCACGCCGGTGCCGGGCGCGATCAAGCCCGAACCGTAGGCCAGATTGACCGTCTGCGTGCCTGCGACGCGATTGCCGTCGGCGTCGATGATCGAAAAATGCGTGGTTTCTTCGTCTTCCAACGGCGTTTTCTCGCCCGACAACAAGTCGCTCGGCGTCGCTTTGTTCGGATGGATCCCGGCGCGCAATCCAGCGGCGTAATCGGCGCTGCCGAGCGTGCGGACCGGCACGTTCACGAAATCCGGGTCGCCCAAGTAAAACGTGCGGTCGCGGAAGGCGCGACGCATCGCTTCGACAACCAGATGCACGCGATGCGTTTGATCGAGTTTCGCTAAATCGTAGGGTTCGAGAATTTGCAGCATCTGCGCCAACGCGATACCGCCCGAGGACGGCGGCGGCGCCGTCACGATCGTCCAGCCGTCGTATTCGAACCGCAGCGGCGCGCGTTCGCGCACGCGGTAACTGCCGAGTTCCGCTGCGGTCCATTCGCCGCCTTCGGCTTTCACGCCCGCCAACATTTCGTTCGCGGTTTCGCCGCGATAAAAACCGTCGTAGCCTTTTTCGGCGATCAATTCGAGCGTTCGCGCCAAATCCGGTTGACGGAACACTTCGCCTTCTTTCAAGGCATCGCCATCGGCGAGGAACACCGCGCGCGTACCGACGAAACGTTCCATCACCTTGCTGCGCTGCGCATAGCCCTGCGCCAAGCGCGCGTAGACCGGGAAACCATCGCGCGCGATGCGGATCGCCGGCGCGAGCGTGGTCTTCAGCGGCAACTTGCCGTACGTCTTCGACATGTGCACCAATCCGGCGGGCAAGCCGGGAATGCCGGCCGACCACGGCCCATTGGTGGCACGGTCGCGATTGAATTCGCCTTTCTCGTCGAGATACATCTGCGGCGTCGCCGCCGCCGGCGCGGTTTCGCGCGCATCGATGAAAATATCTTTGCCGCGGCGGGCATCGTGCAGCAGGAAAAATCCACCCCCGCCCAGGCCCGAGGAAATCGGCTCGACCACCGACAACACCGAAGACACCGCGACCGCGGCATCGAAGGCATTGCCGCCTTGACGCAGGATGTCGATACCGGCATCGGTCGCGAGCGCATGCGCACTGGCGATCGCGAAACCTTGTGGGGCTCGTCGCCGATTTCGCACCGGCCACTTTCGACGCGCGTTCGCCATCCGCGGACACTGCAGGCAACGCGACGAACGCGATCGCGAACGTCAGCGCGAATGTAGCGAAGGCGGTTCGACCGCCACGCCGAAACGGTGCGAATGCACGAAGCGATACAGCGTATCGAGACGCCGATACCGATCTTAAGCACTTACTGGGCGCGCTCATGCGTCCTCCTGCTGGAGTCGCGTCATTTTCGCCAGCAGCGCTTCGCGCGACTCGGGGTGTTCGGCATCCAGGTCGATGCATTCGACCGGACACACCACCACGCACTGCGGTTCATCGAAATGGCCGACGCACTCGGTACAGCGCGCCGGGTCGATCACATAAATCGTTTCGCCTTGCGAGATCGCGCGATTCGGGCACGCCGGTTCGCAGACATCGCAATTGATACAAAGTTCGTTGATTTTCAGCGACATGAGGCGCGATACGAGCGTAGGTGAAGGCTTCGGCGACGATGCGCAGCGGCGTGACGTCGGAGAAACGCCGCTGCGCGCGCCGGCGAAGACATCGTCATCGCAGGCGGTGCGATGCCGCGAGCGGGCAGCGAACGAACGCCCACTGCCTGCGATACGCCCTGGCCGCAAAGCTGCCCTCGATCGATATCACTTCGCTTCGATAAAGACGTAGTTCACGCCAGAAGCGGCGACCGCTGCCTTCACCCGTTCGCTATCTTCGGGTTTGCCGATGAAGACCAGTTTGACGCCCTTGAGCTTGCCTTCGACCTTCTGCGCTTCGAAAGCGGTGACGACCAGATCCGCGATCTTAGTCGACGATGGCGACGCCGACGCGTAGGCGAGCATGCTGCCTGCGAGAATGCCGCGCGAGATGTCGGTACTAGCCTTGTCGAGCAACCGGTCGTAACTGCCCTCGAAATCGGCGCTGCTTTCGGCCGGCAGCATGTAGACGAAAGGCTGGCCGCTGACGCCGTCCATATTGCGTTTGACGACATCGGTGATGTATTCGCGCCAAGCCGCGGCGTCTTCGCCGGTCGGTGCGGTCACGGGGGCTTTTTCGGCGGCCTTGGGGGCTTCTTCTTTCTTGCAGGCGGCCAGCGAAACGGCGAGGCCGACGACCAGCAACAGGCGGACGAGGATGTTCATAGCGGGAACCTCCGTTCTGAATAGTGATGCTTGGATGGAGAGGGGGATGGGGGGATGAGCGAAGTATCGCCGATCAGCCGCCCGCGCGCTTCCATTCCGCATCCAGCGCCAACGCGACCGCCCGGGGCACGAAGCCGGAAACATCGCCCCCCAGTCGCGAGACCTCACGCACCAGGGACGAGGAAATGAAGCCGTACTGCTCGGCCGGGGTGAGGAAGAGGGTCTCGACGTTCGGGATCAGATGGCGATTCATGCTGGCCAACTGGAACTCGTATTCGAAGTCCGACACCGCGCGCAGACCGCGCAACAGCACGCCCGCGCCGACATCGCTGACGAAATGCGCCAATAACGAGTCGAAACCGCGAACCTCGACGTTCGGAAATTTGGCCAGCGAGTCCTTCGCCAGATCCACCCGCAGCGCCAGCGGCAGGGCCGGACGCTTGCCCGGGCTTTCGGCCACGCCAACGATCAAGCGCTCGAACAACGGCGCAGCGCGTTCGACCAGGTCCAGATGGCCGTTGGTGATCGGATCGAAAGTGCCGGGATAGACCGCGATACGCGAGGCGGTAGGCGTCATGGTGGCGAGCGACTCGTCGGGAAGTCGGGCAAGTGTAGAACCTCAACCGCCCCGCGCACAGTACTGATTGGTGGTCGCAGTATGGGGGCATGAGACATTCCATCGTATTGGGATGCCTATGAGTCGATGATCGGAAGTCACGTTACAGTCTTTTGTGCTCTCCATGGCAATAAGATGCTGCTCCAAATCCGCAGTGTCCACTCAACAGAAAAATCTTTGAACTCTCTTCTTTTTCATAAACAAAAATGAACC
>CAWAMC010000002.1:0-190749 GCA_963783035.1 uncultured Gammaproteobacteria bacterium | reverse complement strand
TTTTTCTCGACACATCGCACATCGGTGCAGCGTTGCGGGGCTTTATGCGCGCTTGCAGGTCAAGGTGTAGAAGCTGCGCTGCGAGCCGGTCGTCCCCGAACCGAAGAACGAACTGCTGCCGGTCAACGTCTCGCCGCCGCTTTCGTCATGCACCCGCAGCACAGAACCGAAATTGACCGCATTAAAGACGTCCACGTCGGCATCGAATACGAATACGACTTCCGGGCTGCCGTTGACGCGGGCGACCGTGGCATCGAAGAAGCGAAAGCGGGTTGCGGTAGAGAAATCATCGGAATACGGAGTGCTGGGCGCGACCACGAAGTCGCGGGTGTACACCAAGTTCGTCACGTTACCGCGCTTGTGTTCGACCGTTACCGTACACGCCATGGTGTCGTTGGCTTCGTTGCTGGAGCCCGATTCCGCCATGGCGGGCGTGGTCAGTGCGGTGGCCGCAGCGGCGATAAGCAATGCATTAAATAATTTCGACATGCGATGTTTCTCCTGATGGTGAGGCGATGGGATGGAACAGAGTCACTCGGGTCACACAACACCGCTTTACTGCCCCCTCATCCGAGCGGGGGCTCGGAAGGAGGCGGCAGCATGCTGCGGCTCAACAGGTTTTCTTGAGGCGTGGTGCGCGAAGCTACGCCTCGCATGCAAATTGGTTTGCATTGTTTTTTAGGGTGGGTCGTTCCGAAGATCGCGCCAATCGATCGATATCCGAGGCGATTCACGTCCACACAGGGCAAACAACCGCATCGCGCGAGTCACCATCACCACCCCCGACGGATCGCCTGCGCTTCCTCTTCGAGCGACAAGGGGCCACTGGCATCGAGGGCATCGACTGCCGCTTCCACCGGCGACCCGTCATCGCCTGCTGGGCGATAACCCGCCGCTTCGCCCGGGGATGCTTGCCAAATCGACATCTGCCAATGCTTATCGGCGCTGCGGCAGGCGACGCCCTCGCCCGCGGATATGCCCTCAACGACTTTGAATTGGCGGCAAGGCACGCCGTCGTGACGTTGGAATGTGAACAGCACCGTCACGCCCGAGCGCGGTTGCCCGCTGACGTTGCGATCGAGCGCATCGCTCAGGGCGCTGGTGAGCGCGAGGCCCGAGCCCGCTTCGGTCGTCGGTGCATCGATCGCACCGCGCCAGCCGAAGCCGATGGCGAGGCCGGCCACCGTGGCCGCCATCGCTAAGCCGAGCGGCGCTGCGTAACGGCGCAGGCGTGAGCTGCGCATCGGCACCACGTTATCGGGTTTGTCGGGCGCTCC
Source organism: uncultured Gammaproteobacteria bacterium (assembly GCA_963783035.1). Taxonomy (GTDB): domain Bacteria; phylum Pseudomonadota; class Gammaproteobacteria; order Xanthomonadales; family Xanthomonadaceae; genus Lysobacter_I. The sequence goes on along the minus strand of CAWAMC010000002.1, from coordinate 189,472 downwards.
GGCCTTCAATAGTTGTACCAGCGGATCGGACGCGGCCGTATCCGATGGCAGCGCGAATGCGCGACGCAAACGCGCATCGCTTTCGCGGAAGCGATCGAGCCGTACCCGAGCGCCGGGCTCGCTCAGCAATTGACGTTCGAGTGCAGCGCGCGCTTCGGGCGACAATTCTTCGTCGAGATAAGCGCTCAGCACGTCGTCGGTGAGGTTGTCGATGTTCATCATTGTCTGACCGAAGCGAGAGGGAGCGAACCGGCGGCGAATTTAGACACCATCGCTGCACGGGCGCGGGATAAACGACTCATGACGGTGCCGATCGGCACCTGCAGGGCATCCGCCGCCTGCTGGTAACTCATGCCTTCCATCACCACTAGGCATAGCACCGAGCGCTGCTCTTCCGGCAGGCTCAACAGGGCGCGACGGGCGTGTTCCAGATCGAGCAAGTGCTCGGCGGTCGCGCGGCCATCCTCGCCGGAGAGCTCGCCGGCCGCTTCCAACGGTAATTCCTGGCTGCGTTTGGCTCGGCGTTCGTCGATCCAGAGATTGCGGATGACCTTGAACATCATGCTGTCCAGGCGCAGGGTTTCGCGCCGCCCGGCCTTGCTCCATTCGCCTTCCTGCCGTAGGGCACGTTCTAGGGCGCTGTGCAGTAGGTCGTCGGCGTCCTGCGCATTGCCGGCGACCGACAGCGCGAATCGGCGCAGTCGGGGCAGTAGGGCAATGAGCTCGTCGCGAAGGGTCGTCATGACATCAACCGGTGATTTGTCCTACTGTAACGGCCTGCAGGGCAAACTATTCCATCGCCGGCCCCACCGGCGTGCCCTCCCCTGAGGCGATTATGCGTACTTGGCAACGATTGACGATCGCAACCCTGCTGACGGCAGCGCTGGCCCTGCCTGGCGCCGGACCGGCGACCGGCCATGATCGTGACACTCGAGATAGCGATGTCCGCGACAGCAGCCATGATGTGGACCGCGATAGCCGTGATGCTGATCGCGATGCCGAACGCCAGGACCGAGATACCCAGGAGCAGCAGCGAAAAGACGCCGCCGATATGACTCGACGCTCTGAGACCAATGACACCAGTCTTAAAGACTCAACGGCAACAACCACCAGCGACAACAGCGTTTCTACCAAGAGTAGCGGCAGCTCAGACAGCGACTCCTCGGGTAGTGGCACCTCCGGTAGTGGCACTTCGGGTAGTGGTACTTCGAGCAGCGGCTCCTCAGATAGTGACTCCTCTGGAAGTAATTCCTCAGGCAGCGGTACTTCAGGTAGCAGCAGTTCGGGTAGTGATACCTCCGGCAGCGGCACTTCCGGCAGCAATAGCGGCTCGTCGAATTCAGACTCCGACATTGACGACAGTTCAGGCAGCAATAGCGGTTCATCGAACTCCGACTCCGATGACGATGACGATTCGGGGAGTAACAGCGGCTCCTCGAACTCCGATTCCGATTCGGATTCAGACGACGACGACGATGAGGATGAAGACGACAACAGCGATAGCGCCAGCAGCGCTGCCGGAGACCGCCGGGTCGATGTCGAAACCGATGCACAAGGCCGCGAACGTCGTCGTGGCGAGTTTCTGGTCAGCGGCGGCCGCGAACTCGCCGAAGCGCTGCGCGCTGCCGGTTTCCGCACGTTGTCCGAACGTCATTTGGCGAATCTCGACGTCTCGGTCGTGCGCGTCCGCGTGCGCGACAGCAGTTCGATCGACGCCGACATCGCTTTCGCACGCCGGATCGCTAGCGCCCAGGATGCCGAACCCAACTTCCTCTTCCGGCTTTCGGGCACGCGCATCATTCCGGCCGCTGCGGCCGCGGCAGTCGCGGCGCCGCAAACGACGAACACGACGGTCGCCCGCGTCGGCGTGGTCGATACCGGCGCGGACAATCGCACGCCCGCTCTGCGCGATCGCATCGCCGCCACGCGCGGTTTCGGCGGCCCGTACACGGCGCGCGCGCACGGCACGCATGTGGCTCAAATCCTCGCCCGCGAAGGCGTGCGGGTCGAAGTCGCGGATGTCTTCCAAATCGACGCTCAAGGGGCGCCGGTCGCGACCGCGGAATCGATCGCCCGTGGCATCGATTGGATGGCGGCGCGTCGCATTCCGGTCGTGAACGTCAGCATCACCGGCCCGAGCAGCAATCTGCTGTCGGCCGTGGTCGCGCGTGCGATCGCTCGCGGCACGATTATCGTGGCCGCCGCCGGCAACGATGGCCCCGCGGCACCACCGGTCTACCCCGCCGCATTTCCGGATGTGGTCGGCGTGACCGCCGTGGACACCGGCGGTCGCGTCTACCGCCGCGCGAATCGCGGCGACTACGTCGATTTCGCCGCGCTCGGCGTCCGCGTCCCTGTCAACGGCGCAGGCGGCGCGACCGAATACGTCACTGGCACCTCCTATGCCGCGCCGTTGATCGCCGCCGCCTTCGCGCGCCGCTACACCGAAGCCCGCCCTGGCGGCGCCAGCGCCGAGGTCGCGCGCATGCAAAGCGACGCCACCGACCTCGGCGAACAAGGTCGCGACCCGGTCTTCGGTTGGGGTCGTGTGCAGGCATCGTCGAGTCCGCGCTGAGGCTTGGGCGACGTCGCCCCTCATCCAGCCGCGGCATCGAAGCGGGCCCGAAACTGAGCGCTGGTCGTCATCGCGCATAATGCCGCGATGCCGATCAGCGCCCCAATCACCATCGAACGCCTACGTCTGTCCGTCGCTCCGATGATGGATTGGACGGACACGCATTGCCGCAACTTTCATCGTTTGCTCGCGCCGCACGCACGGCTCTACACCGAAATGGTGCATGCGAATGCGGTGATCCACGGCGATCGAATCAAACTGCTAGCGAAAGACGACACCCAACATCCGGTGGCGCTGCAACTCGGCGGCAGCGATGCGGCGTTGCTCGCGCAAGCGGCGAACATCGGCGCCGAGCACGGCTTCGACGAAATCAATCTCAACTGCGGATGTCCGTCGGATCGCGTGCAAGCCGGGCGTTTCGGCGCCTGTTTGATGCGCGAACCGGCGCTGGTCGCCGACGGTGTCGCCGCGATGATCGCCGCCGCGCCGGACACGCCGGTGACGGTGAAATGCCGGCTCGGCGTGGACGACGACCACGAATGGGAACGCTTCCTCGGTTTCGTCGATACGATCGCCGCCGCGGGCTGTCGCATGTTCATCGTGCATGCGCGCAATGCATGGCTACAGGGGCTGTCGCCGAAAGAAAATCGCGAAGTGCCGCCGCTGCGCTACGACTGGGCGTATCGCCTGAAACGCGAACGCCCCGGCTTGCAAGTGATCGTCAACGGCGGTATCGCCGATATCGCGGAAGCGGGTGCGCATTTGGATCACGCCGATGGCGCGATGCTGGGCCGCGCCGCGTATCACGACCCGTATCTGCTGCATCGGCTCGATGCTGCCTGGTTCGGCGACGCTATACGCATGCCGTGGCGAACTGCTGCGCGCGTGGCAGCCGTACGTCGAAGCGCAACTCGCGCGCGGCGTCGCGCTCAAGCACATGACACGACATATCCTTGGCCTGTTCCACGGCGAGCGCGGCGGCCGCGCGTTCCGGCAGATTCTCAGCGAAGGCGCGCATCGCCCCGGTGCGGATTGGTCCTTGATCGAACAAGCATTGGCCGTTACCGAGCGCTACCGCGACATCGCGGCCTGATCCTCCAATCTTCGCTGCAGAGTGCGCATGCTGACTCGCGACATCGACGCCTTCCTCGCCTTCGCTCGCCGGTGCGCTCCGAACTTCGGTCCCGCGACCGCAAAAGCCGCGTTCCTGGTCGCGCCCGACGGTTTCGGCTTGGCCGCCGAATCGGCCCGCGACAATCGCTACATGGCCGACGCCGCTGCCTTCGATGTCGCGCGCGCTTCGGCCCAGCACCGCGAGCTGCAGCGCGCGCTCTCGACCGTGCTGCCGATGATCTGCTTCGCCGGCGACCCGGCGACGCCCGATGCGGTGTTCCCGAACAACGTCTTCGCCACCGCGCGCAGCGATGCCGCACGGAACGGCGGCCGATGCGCGGTTGATCGTCGGCCGCATGCGCCATCCCGTGCGCCAGCGCGAAGCGCACGCGGCATGACATCCGCGACTTCTTTCGCGACACGCTCGGCTACGGCCTGAAACCGACCTCTCCGCACAACCGCATCCGTGCGAACTGACCGGCGCACTGGTCGATCGACCGCGCCCGCGGGCTCGGCTTCTGCGGCCTGTCCGAGCGCTGCGACGAAGCCGGCGCGCGCGCTGATGCACGAGGCTTTCGGTCTGCGCGCGACGCTGTTATTCGATCTCGCGCCAGGCGAATACCACACCAATGTCGTGCTGGCGGTGCTGGCCGGACGCGCCGCCCTGATCTGCCCCGATGGCTTCGCCGACCCGGCGGTGGTCGATGCCATCGCCGCCTGCTACGCGCCGCATACGCTTAGGCTATCGGCCGGTGAGCACGCCGCCTTCGCCGGCAATGCCATCGCACTGAGCGGCGGATACGGTGTGGATGAGCGCGACCGCCGAGGATGGCGCTGTCGTCTGCGGCCCGCCGGGGCGCTCGCGGCATGCAGGCTTCGAGATCCGCAGCGTGGCGCTGGATGCGATCGAAGCGGCGGGCGGGTCGCTGCGCTGCTGTGTCGGGGAGCTGTTCTGATCGAAGTGTGACCGCTGCCCATTGCGAGCGAGCGCAATCCTATGAATGTCGGCCATGGCGTAAAAAAAAGTTAAGGGCGGATTCACTCCCTCGTTTCGACAATCCACATCCAGAACGCATGGATGCGCTTGGAGGATTCCATAAGCACTGTCCTCGTTCCTCCGCCGCATCGCTCCCACCCTCCGACTTCGAGCCCATGCTTCGTCATCTCTCACGCCCCGCTGTCCTGATCGCACTTTTGGTCGCACTGGCCGCACCGACGGGCGCGTACGCCGCTGGGGATGGCCGGGAAGACCGCCCGAACCCGCAGGCCGGCTCCGACCGCCGCAACCCGCAGCACGACCACCAGCGCGAGCTCTCCGATGCGGTGCGCCGGGTCGAACGCGAGCGCGGGGGCCAAGTGCTGAGCGCCGAGCGCGATGGAGTACGACGGCCGGCAGGTCAATCGCATCAAGATGGTGGACGACCGCGGACGGGTGCGGGTCATCATGGACGATCCGCATAAGCCCGATCCCGATAAAAAGCCCCGCGACGATCGCGATTAAAAGCGGTCGCAGCGCTTCGAACAGCCTGCGCTGCCTAGGCAACAAAGCCGAAACCGATCATCGAACGCAGTACAGGACGGCCGCCCGACCAGCGGCCGTCCTCTTTGCGACTTCGGTCCATGCTATTCAGGTTCAGCTGTGTCTTCGCCATGGACACTAGCCCCGCTACCAGCCCAGCCCTGGAGTGCCTGATGCGCATTTTGCTCGTCGAAGACGAAGCCCCCCTGCGCGAAACCCTGGCCGCCCGCCTGAAACGCGAAGGCTTCGCGGTCGATACCGCGCAGGACGGCGAAGAAGGCCTGTACATGGGCCGCGAGGTGCCGTTCGACATCGGCATCATCGATCTGGGTCTGCCGAAAATGTCGGGCATGGAGCTGATCAAGGCCCTGCGCGACGAAGGCAAGCAGTTCCCGGTGCTGATCCTGACCGCGCGTTCCAGCTGGCAGGACAAGGTCGAAGGCCTGAAGCAGGGCGCCGACGACTATCTGGTCAAACCCTTCCATGTCGAAGAACTGCTCGCCCGCATCAACGCCCTGGTGCGTCGCGCCGCCGGCTGGAGCAAGCCGACGCTGGAATGCGGGCCGGTCACGCTCGACCTGGCCGCGCAGACGGTCAGCGTCAACGGCCAGCAACGTCGATCTGACCAGCTACGAATACAAGGTGCTGGAATACCTGATGATGCACGCGGGCGAACTGGTATCGAAGGCCGATCTCACCGAGCACATCTATCAGCAGGATTTCGACCGCGACTCCAACGTGCTGGAAGTCTTCATCGGTCGCCTGCGCAAGAAACTCGACCCCGACGGCGCGCTCAAGCCGATCGAAACCGTGCGCGGTCGCGGCTATCGCTTCGCGATCGCGCGCACCGGCGACGGCCTGAGTGCGGTCACGCGCAACGCGGCGCTCGATGCCGATCGCGTTGCACGACTGCGGCAACGATCGCGCATGCGCAGCCTTGACGCCCATCATGCGCGACGCGCGATCGCCTCGTACCGCTGGCGCCCGCGCTCGCTGCAGACGCGCCAACTGCTGGCGGCCAGCCTCGGCCTGATCGCGTTCCTAGCGCTGGCCGGCTACGCGCTGGACCGCGCCTTCCTCAACACCGCCGAAAACGATCCTGCGCGAGCGGCTGCGCGACTTACGCGCTGGATTTCGCCGACGAAACCGAATTCAGCCGCGGCGGCGAATCTGGTACCGCCGTTTCACGACCGCATGCCCGACCCGCGCTTGAAACGGCCGGGCAGCGGTCTGTACGCGCAGATCGTGCTTGCCGCATGCGCATGGGAATCCGATTCCGCGCACGGCCCGCGAACTTGCCGAACCGGGCGCGTTGCTCGAGGCCGGAACGAAGCGCGATTCGAAGGCCCGTTGCCGATGCGTGCGTCGCTAACGGCGAAGACAGTCAGGTCTATCGCTACGGTTACGGACTGGTGTGGCCGGGCGACGATCTGTCCGACGAAGTTCCGCACACGATCTACATCCTCGAAGACACGCGCGTCTGCGCAGTCAGCTCGCGACCTTCCGCGCGCGCGCTGTGGGGTTATCTCGGTGGCGCGGCGATGTTGTTGCTGTTGCTGCAGGTGCTCGATCCTGCGCTGGAGCCTGCGACCCGCTGCGCAAGGTGATCGACGAACTCAAGCGCGTGCAGTGCGGCAGCGCATAGCCGGATGAGCGAGCGTCATCCACGCGAACTGGAGCCGCTGACCGAAAGCATCAACGCCTTCATCGAGAGCGAGCGCGAGAATCTCGATCGCCAGCGCAACATTCTCGCCGACCTCGCGCACAGCCTGAAAACGCCGCTCGCGGTGTTGCGCACGCGCTTGGACAGCGGCAGCCGACGACCTCGAGTTGCGCGCGGAACTCGACGAACAGCTCAAGCGGATGAACGACCTGGTCGGTTACCAGCTCAGCCGCGCCGCGTCCGCGCGGCCACAAGTTGTTCGCGACGCCGCTCGCGATCGAACCCAATGCCGAGGACATCGTGCGCGGACTGGAAAAGGTCTATGCGGCCAAAGGCGTGCTCTGCGAATTCGAGATCGACGCCGGATGCGCGCTTCTACGGCGAAAAGCGGCGACCTGCAGGAACTGCTCGGCAACCTGCTGGAGAACGCGTTCAAGTGGGCGCGATCGCCGCGTGCTGCTGACCGCGAGCGTGGGCGCGACCGCACCGAACCGACGCCCGGGTTTGATCTTGATGGTCGAAGACGACGGCCCCGGCATCCCGCAAGACCGCATCGCGCATGGTGCTGCAACGCGGGGTGCGCGGCGACGAACGCGTGCAGGGCCACGGCATCGGCCTGGCGATCGTGCAGGACATCGTCCGCAGCTATCGCGGCGAATTGGAAGTGAGCGCGTCCGCGGAACTCGGCGGCGCGAAATTCGATGTCGTACTGCCGCCGGGGCTGTGATTCTGGCCTCGGGATCGAGAAGGCTCGATACTGTCGTCGCGGACATCGGGTGCGCTCAAGCGCACCGATCGACTCTCACGGCTCGTTAACGACGCTTCAGGGCGCACCCTCAGCTTTTGGGCGGATCGCCGTAGAACCTGCGCAGATGCGCAGCGACCGCGGGCAGCGCGTCGCGTAACAGATGTGGGCGCGCTGAAATGGTGCTCGCTGCAGACCGCGAAGAATTCTTCGGGCGATTCCGCGGCATACGGATCGATCAGCGTGTCGTCGCCGCGCTCGACTGATCGCGACGAAGGCGTCATAGTCGCGCTGGAAATCCTTCGCCCATTCGCGCTGCCATTCGCGCGGCAACGGCGGCGTGCCGTCCATCGCGCCGTCGAGCGCATCGAGCTTATGCGCCATCTCGTGTACCGCGACGCAGAGCCCGGCTTCGGGTTCGTCGATATCGGCGCGCACGTCGGCCCACGAGAGGATCAGCGGCCCTTCTTCCCAAGCTTCGCCGATCAAATCATCCTCCCACTCGTGTTGGATGTCGTCGTCGTCGATGCTTTCGCGACGCACGCGAAAGGCATCGGGATAGACGATCAATTCCGACCAACCGTGCAAGCCTTCGGCGCCGAATTCCAACAGCGGCAAACAACACAGCGCGGCGAGCCGCACGCGATCGAGATCATCGAGCGCGAGTCCACCGACCGGCGTGATCGCCTTCTCGCGCAGGAAACGCTCGCTCAGTACGCGTAGACGCGCGCATCGCGTCGCGTCGAGTGCCGAAACCCACGGCAAGCCCGCGCAGGCGTCGCGCCAGAGCGCATCGTCGAGTATTGAATTCGAGTGGTGGCCGATCGCGTTACCGAGCCATCGAGTCAAGCGAAGCACGCAGCGAACACCGTCGGGCGATTCGGGGCGAAGCCCTCAGCGAATCATGCCGGGAATGAAACGGTGCCAGCGCGGCGCGGTCTTGCTGTTCCCCTGATCGCGATACTGCGTCTGCGGCTTGCCCTTGGCTGGCGCACTCTGGACCGGACGCTTAGCGGCGGGCTTGGGCCAAGGCGGTGCTTGCTCGTCGCCGCCGACATTTTCGGTCGTGGGCGTCTGATCGTCGCCTGCGGCGATGGTCGTGGTCTTTGCCGAAAGTTGCGGACTGGCGAGCGCCAGCGACATCAAGAGGGCGAAGGCGAGCGAACGGGGGGGCATGGTCGTTCCAGAGTGAAGCCCAGGCAGGCTCACGAACCGTTGACTATACCGTAGGCGCGCGAGTTTCTGCAGTGCATCACCATGCTGCGTTGCAGCATTTCGATGCCATCGATTGCGGCAGACTCATGCGATGTGCACCGCACCACCCGACCAGAACCGCCTCTGATCACCCCAGGCTTCTCTGACCGCCCCTGCCCTGCGCCGAGCGCTGATCGCGGGGGCGCACGCGTGATCGCCGCTCGCGACGGCCTCAACAAAATCAACGTGTTCCCGGTCGCCGACGGCGACACCGGCAACAACCTCGCCTTTACCCTCGGCAGCGTGCTCAACGGCGCGCTGAGTCGGCGCAGCCGCCACATCGGCGAATTGTTGCGTCGGATCGGCGACGACGCGATCGACGGCGCGCGCGGCAATTCCGGCGCGATCCTCGCGCAGTTCCTGCACGGCGTCGCCGAGCATACGCGGACGCAGCCGGTGCTGGATGCCGCGACGCTGGCCGCCGCAGTACGCCACGGCGCGGACAGTGCGCGCGGCGCGCTCGCCACGCCGGTAGAGGGCACCATCATCAGCGTGATCGACAGTTTCGCCGATGCGATGGAGGAGTCGGCGGCACGATTGCGTAACGGCCCTTCCGACGATGTCCGCGGCAGTTTCGCGCGCGGGCTAGCGCAGGCGCGTTCGGCGCTGGCGCGCACGCCGCAACAGATGGCCTTGCTGCAGCGAGCGGGCGTGGTCGATGCCGGCGCGCAGGGCTTCGTCGACTTGCTCGAGGGCATCGCCGAATTCGTCGAAGGCGGGCCGCGTGCGTTGCGCATGCGCGGGGCGCCGGCCGCAGCGAACGACGCGCCGAACGAGCACGCCAACCACGACGTGCACGATGACCACACGCACCCCGCGCACGACGCAGTGGATCCGCTGCGCCGTTGGTGTACGGAATGTTTACTGGTCGCCAGCCCCGAGAAAGGCCAGCGCATCGATCGCGATGCTTTGCGCGCGGCGTTGGCCACGATCGACGCCGACTCGATGGTGCTCGCCGGCGGCGCGACGCGTATGCGTGTGCATGCGCATGTCGGCGCACCGCAAGCCTTATTCGATGTCTGCGCCGGCTTCGCCGCAGTCGAGGGCATGAAGGCCGACGACATGCTGCGGCAATCGAACAGTCTGGAACGTACGCACCAAGTCGCCGTCGTCACCGACAGTGCGGTCGATCTGCCGGACGCGATCGCAGAACGCTATGCCCTGCAGATCGTGCCGGTGCGCGTGAATCTGGACGGCCGCGACTATCTCGACAAGATCGGATTGGCGACCGGCGAGTTCTATCGGCGTATGGCGGTCTCGCATCGATTGCCGCTGACGAGCCAGCCGCCGCCGGGCGATTTCCGCCGCGTCTTCGATTTTCTGAGTTCGCATCGACCGTCGGTCATCTACGTCGGACTGTCGCGCGCGGTCTCGGGTACGTTGCAATCGGCCGAACATGCGGCTGCGCGCTTGGAGCGCGGCGATGTGCGCGTGTTCGACAGCGTCAACGCTGCGGGAGGACAGGGCTTGCTGGCGTGGCGCGCCGCGGAATTGGCCGACGCCGGCGCCGATGCGGATGCGATCTTGCGCGAACTCGAACGACTACGCCCGCACACGCTGACCTGGGCGATGGCGCGCGATATTTCGCATGCGGTGCGCGGCGGACGCATTCCAGCCTGGGCCGCACCCGTGGCGCGCTACACCGGCCTGACGCCAGTGGCGAAGGTCAAACCCGACGGCCGCTTAGCCGTGGCCGGCGGTCTGTTCGCGAAAAAGAAAGCACCAGAAGCCTTCGCCGCTTACGTCGCGAAACGCGCGGCGAAGGCGCTAAGACAGCACATCGCCGTGGGCGACGGAACGCTACGGCTGCGCGCGATCGTCGGCCATTGCGATGCGCGCGACGATGGCGAACGTTTGCTCGAAGCTCTGCATGCCAAGCTCAGTGCGCACCATGCGCATCTGGTCGAAGCGCATCTCGTGGAAACCGGACCCGCGATCGGCGCGCATGCCGGGCGCGGAACCTTAGTGGTGTCGCTACAACCGGCGCCGACGAACGCATGACGACGCACGCGAATCGCTTATGACCGACACCGACATCGACGCGATCGAGCGCATCTCGAAACTTCCGCCGCTCGCCGGACACGCCGATTATCTGCGCCGCATCGCTAAGCCCTGCGTGAGCATCGCGCTCGGCGATGCCGCACCGCAGCCGTCCGACAGCCGATTCGGCGGCCATCCGTTCGTGCCTCAGGATTTTCGTTGGCCGAGCCACGATATCGGCGTCTATCGATTTCTCGGTCAAATCGATTTCGACGATGTCGCCGCTGCGATCGACGGCGCACTCGACCCGTTGCCAGCGAGTGGTCTGCTGTCGTTGTTCTACGCCGAGGACGAGGACGGCGAGGTGTTCTGGGGCGACGACGATTACGTCATCGGGTTTTATTGGCCGAACACCGAGGGCTATGCGATCCAACGTGCGCCGCAAGGCAGGGCGCCCAAAGCCAAAGCGCTGACGTTCGCACGCGGCCTCGATCTGCCGCGGCACATCGAACTGCGCAAGGACTGGCCGTTCGAGGACCAAGAAGAGGCGCTCGAATGCCTCGCAGCCGAAGCGCAGGAGATTCTCGGTACCGGCGACGATTACTTGCTGGGCTATCCTTCGTTCAATACGCTCGCTTACGACCCCACGCCGGGCGAAACGTGGATGTCGTTGCTGACCCTGCAATCGCATGAGCGACTGGACTGGTGTTGGCACGACGGCGACACACTGATGATCTTCATCGAAGCCGATAAACTGAGAGCGCTGGATTTCCACCATCTCAAAACCGACGCAGGCTAGATCGATCCGATGACGCTTCCCGACGCGCTGCTGCTGCTCTGTGCTTATCTGATCGGTTCGGTTTCAGGCAGCTTATTGTTAGGCAAGTGGCGCGGCATCGACATTCGTACCCAAGGCAGCGGCAACGCCGGCGGCACCAACGCGTTCCGCACCCAAGGCACCAAATTCGCGCTTGGCGTGCTTGTCATCGACGTCAGCAAAGGCGTACTCGCGACCTGGCTCGCGATGCGGTTTGGCTCGCCCGAACGCGCGCACTGGCTTCCTTACGCGGCGGCGTTCGCGGCGACCATCGGCCACATCTGGCCGGTCTGGCACGGTTTTCGAGGCGGCAAAGGCGCGGCGACCGCGCTGGGCGGCATGACGATGCTGTGGCCGATCGCGACGCCGTCGCTGTTCGCGTTGTGGGTGCTTTGCGTCGTGCTCACCGGTTACGTCGGGCTCAGCACGATGATCGCTGCGTTCGGTTTTGCGGCGGCGGCATGGGTCGTGGGCGGCGACGAGGCACGGATGGTATTCGCATTGGCCGTCGCTGCGTTGATCGTCTTCAGTCACCGTGCGAATCTCGTGCGGCTGCATGCGGGTACCGAGTCGCGCTTCGAGAAAGCGATGCTCTTGCGACGCTGGACGCGACGTCATGGCGGATAACGCGATGCCCGCGCGCGACGCGAACGAAAGCGCGATCGATCGGAAATCTACGGGCCTGGATATCCTCGATGCCGAGCGCATCGTTGCCGCGTTATCGCCGAGCGCCAAGACCGCGCTCGCGACGCTCGATGTCATCGCGACGATCGACTCCACCAACAGCGAACTTTTGCGCCGTCGGACCGCGCGCGACGGTACGTCCGTATTGTTCGCAGAACGGCAAACCGGCGGGCGCGGGCGTCACGGCCGTCTCTGGGTCTCGCCACCCGCCTGCAATCTTTATGTATCGGTCGCGCGCTATTTCGCGCTGGATCTCGCGCGCCTCGGCGGTTTGAGCATCGTCGTCGGCGTCGCGGCCGCCGAAGCACTGCGTGGTCTCGGCCTCGATGCGATCGCGCTGAAATGGCCGAACGATCTCGTCGTCGCGGACGGCGATCGTCTACACAAACTCGGCGGAGTGCTGATCGAAAGCGACGGGCTGCGCGATGGCGCCGTGCGCGCGGTGATCGGTCTCGGATTGAACGTGCGCATGGCGGAGGCCGCATCGACGAGCGCAGCGGTCGTCGAGCACGCGAACGCCATCGACCAGCCTTGGACCGATGTCCGCAGCGTGCTCGGTGCCGGCACGCCCACGCGCAATGCGATCGCCGCGGCGGTACTCGATACGCTATTACCGGCATTGGCCGCATTCGAGCGAGACGGCCTCGCGCCGACGCTCGAACGCTACGCAAGCTTCGATGCGTTGCGCGGGCGCACGGTGGAAACGCACGGCGGCGCGCAGCCGATGATCGGCGTCGCCGATGGCATCGCCGACGACGGCGCACTTCGCCTGAGCACGGCAGCAGGCGTGATCTTGCTGCGTGCCGGCGAAGTCAGCGTGCGGCCGCGCGACGTTTCTATGTGGTCCGTACGATGATCCGCACCCTTATCGGCACGATTCGATCACCATACGCTCCATGTCGTGACGCAACCCGTCGCGTTACGATTCGCCTATGACCTCCGCATCGACCACAACGCTCACGATCTATCTCTTCGACCTCGGCAATACGCGCCTGAAGTTCGCACCGTTGCGCGCGGACGGCGGCATCGGCGAGGTCGTCGCCATCGCTCACGACGGCAGTGCGTTGCCGAAGGATTGGAACGCCGCGTTGCCGTCGCGGTTCGAGGCCGCATTCGTCACCAGCGTGGCGTCGACCGACATGCGCGTCGCGCTGCTCGATGGCTTGGTCTCGCACTGTCCACGCATCTCGCTCGCGCGCACGCAGTCGGCACTGGCCGGTGTGCGCGTGGCGTATGCCGACCCGTCGACGTTCGGCGTCGATCGCTTTCTCGCGATGCTCGGCGCGCGCGCACGGCATCCAGCGATGGCGACGCTGGTCGTCGGCATCGGCACGGCGCTCACGCTCGATCTGATCGACGGCGATGGTTCGCACCGCGGCGGACGCATCGCACCCTCGCCTGCGTTGATGCGCGAGGCGTTGCATGCCCGCGCCGCACAACTTCCCGAACACGGTGGCGCGCTGCGTGCCTTCGCCGACAACACGCCGGATGCATTGCGCTCTGGCTGCGACGGCGCCGCACTCGCGCTCATCGAACACGCTTGGTCCGATGCATGCCATTTGCTCGGCGCACCGCCCTACATGCTGTTTCATGGCGGCGGCGCGGCGGCCTTGTTCGACACAAGCGACGAAGCCCGCATCGCCGATCCGGTGTACCGCGAACGCGCGCCGCTGTGGATCGAGCGTACGCTCGTACCGTCGCTCGTACTGGAAGGCCTCGCGTCTTACGCACGCGCGGTCGGCAGCACCGCGGCTACAATGCCGCCATGCTGACCCGCGCCTTGATCGTGATGCTCGTCGTATTGAATCTAGGCGTCGCCGCATGGTGGATGTGGCGCCCGGATTCCCCTCCACGCGCGCAAGAAGCGACGACGCCCTCAGGAATCGCGCGACTGCAACTGCTGCGAGAACGCAAAGGCGCGATACCGCCGCCGCGTCCGAGCCCGTCGCCCACGAGCGCTGCGGCGGCGGCCGAACCTCCCAAACCTGCCGTCGTCGAACGCTGCTATCGCTTCGGCCCCTTCGTCGACGATGCCGCATTGGCGAAAGCCGACGCCGCATTGAAACCACGCGTCGCACGCTTGCGCGCACAGTCCGCCGCGGCAGGCCGAGGCCGCGGCTGGCGCGTGATCGTCCCGCCCGCCGCCGATCGCGACGCCGCGAATGCGTTGGCGGAACGGATCAAACAGGCGGGCTTTCCGGATTTGTTCGTGATCGGCGATGGCGCCGCCGCCAACGCCATCGTGCTCGGCCAGTACAGCAGCGAAGAGCGCGCCCGGCAGCATGTCGCCAGCCTCCGCGACGCGGGTTTCTCCGCACAAGCCGAACCGCTGGGCGAGGCTGCCCCACCCGAACGCTGGCTCCTGGCTGTCGCCACCGACGCATTCGACAGCGCCGCTGCGCGTCGTGCCAGCGGGGCCGCGCAAGCGCGCAGCATCGACTGCGCGACGATCCGCTGAGCGCTCGATGGTCGGCCAGCTCATCGCGAGTCTTTGCTAGGCGACGGGTGAGACGGCCCGCGATGGGCTGCTAGAATGGCACCCCCGCGAGGCGGTCGCCTCTCATGTCCAGCCATGCCGGCATAGCTCAGTTGGTAGAGCAACCGCCTTGTAAGCGGTAGGTCGTCCGTTCAAATCGGACTGTCGGCACCATCTCTCAGCCCGGACTTCCCATGCAGCGCAGCTTCCCGCCCGTGTCACTGATCGGCGTGCCCACCGACATCGGCGCCGGCCATCGCGGCGCGCGCATGGGCCCGGACGCGTTACGCATCGCCGGCTTGGGCGAGGCCCTCATCGCGCGTGGCGTCGAAGTGATCGATCGCGGCGATCTGCACGGCCCGGCCAATCCGTGGTTACCGCCAACCGACGGCTACCGCCACCTCGATGAAGTGGTCGCTTGGAATAAAGCCTTGATGGACGCGGTGAACGCCGAACTGTCGCAGGGCCGCATGCCCATCGTGCTCGGCGGCGATCACTGCCTGGGCATCGGCTCGATCACCGCGGTCGCCCGCTACTGCCGGGACACCGGCAAAAAACTGCGCGTGATCTGGCTCGATGCGCACGCCGACTTCAACACCAGCGCTGTCACGCCCTCGGGCAACATCCACGGCATGCCGGTGGCTTGTCTCTGCGGCATCGGCCCGGACGCCTTGGTGCGTTTAGGCGGTAGCGCGCCGGCGATGCGCGCGGAGGACATCCGCCAAATCGGCATACGCTCGGTCGATGCCGGCGAAAAACGCTTGGTGAAAGACTACGGCCTCGATATCTACGACATGCGCTACATCGACGAAGTCGGCATCAAGCGCGCGATCGAAGAAGCCCTCGAAGGCGTCGACGACGACACCCATCTGCACGTCAGCTTCGACGTGGATTTCCTCGACCCGAGTATTGCTCCAGGTGTCGGCACCACCGTCCCCGGCGGCCCCAACTACCGCGAAGCGCAATTGGTGATGGAAATGATCGCCGACACCGGCCGCATGTGCTCGCTGGACATCGTCGAACTCAACCCCGCCCTCGACCACCACAACTCCACCGCCGAACTGACGGTGGATTTGGTGGAGAGTTTGTTTGGGAAGTCGACGTTGATGCGGGATTGAGAGCGTGAACCAGTAATGCAGCCTATGAAGACAGCTGTGTTAGTTACACCCTACATTCGATTCTTTATAGTGCGTCTGTTCCCGCCTAATTAGGCCAGCCTGCGCTGGATTATGCGCAAGGCTGAGTGTGTTCTATTTTGGTAATTGCTGCTTCAATTTCAGCGCGAGGGCTAACAGCCGGTGCTAACACCAGCGGTTCAAAGTCCGACTGAATCGGCCCAGCTTGCTGCAAGGCCTTACGCAAGCTAGGCAATGAACGCCCTGCACGACAGGCAATTACGCTTAACGCTTTCGCGCCATAGAACCTCCCTACATCGCCGTTGATCTCCAACAACATAGCAACACTGTCAACCGATTCGTCATCCACCAAGCTCATTTTATCTTTGTCAATCTTGGACAGCGTCTCTATTAGATTTTTCATCTGGAAAACACGATCTTCTTCGTTTTTTGATTCATTAATTTTTTGGTACGTTGCTTGTATCTCTTTATTGATGTCCATACCTAACATGACCTCACCACCAAGGAGAGAACAAAATAGATAGATGAAATAGATGCGCGCGCTATTCATAAATAACTCACTAATTAGACAAAACAAATTAGGGCCAACTTGTGCTAAACCTAACCCTCACTGGGGCCGTTGCATTGGACCTACTCAACTGCGGGTTCGTGCTCGTGGAGGGCAGTACGCCAGCAGATCTCACTCCTCCAGGCACAAATGATGAGGGCAGAGTAAGCCCCTCGTAAAACCGCGCTTTTCCTTTCCATGTAATGGTGCCTCTAGCCCACCCATTCGGTATAGAAAAAAGTGCAAATGTGTCTTGGCTGTATGGAGTGGGAGTAGTGCTACCCGGAGCGACAGTCCAGGCTTCCCAGTATCTCTGAGACCCGGAGTAGACCCGTTTGCCATTTGCATCATAAGCCACAACCTTTATCGTAATGTCTTGAACCACTGCCCCGCCATTTTGCGACGGCTGACTCAGGCTCCACTCCCTATCCAACTGACTGGTCCCGGGTGCAGCGATTGGCGCATTCGATACGACAGTAGTCGCAACAAGCTGCTGCTTGGATCTTGATCCCGCGCTTGCGCTTGTGTTAGAGCTGCCCGAATTGGCGCCGCCACTCAGTGAGTCCGCCTGAGCTTCAGAGGACGTTTGATCAGCGTTCTCGGCACTTATGCTCAGTGCCCCCTGCAACGCTCCCATCACCGCCCCATTAGCAAACTTCCCGCCGGTCACCTGTGAGATCGTACCGCCGATCAACGCTCCCGTGATGACACGACCTACCTGCGTCTTTGCGTACCCAGCCGCCGGTAACAACAACGCGGTCAAGCCCGCGCTCAATGCGGCTTGCCCGGCGTCTCCGCCCTGCAACCCAGCACTCACACCACTGATGAATACGTCGGTCAGTAAATTGCCTCCGGCCATCCCCAACACGCCAGTGAACGCACCCCACAACGCTCCTTTTGAGCCACCAGTGATCCCGCCGGAAATTGCGCCCGCTGCCGCATAGGTACCGACCGCAGCCCATCCACTCAGCGCCCAATACTGCTGTGCGGCGACCGCCACGATCATCACTATCGCAGACAACCACTGCCGCTCCTCCAACCCAATCATGCCGCTCGGATCGGTATACCGGTACGGGTTGTTGAAGACGTAGGTATACCCATTCCAATTCTGCGGATTGCTGACATCCTGAATTACAGGGTCGGCCTGCAAGAACCGCCCGATAGTCGGGTCGTAGATGCGCCCGTTCATGTGAATCACATCGAGGCCGTCGATCATCTCGTGGCCGGTGAAGCCGCGGGTGGTGCTCGCCAGTCCATCGGAGGTGATTGCGGTCGCGCTGTTGTTGACACGACGCTCGCCATAGGCGTTGAAACCACCGCCTTCAATCACGCTGCCGGTTTCGTTGGCAACCGCTACCACGCTACCGATGTGGTCGTTGAACAGGTAGCGGTTCGCAGCGATACCGTTGACCACGTTCTGCACCAGCACACCACCGATGTAACGCTTATACGTGGTGGTGCCGTTCTCGCTGACGATTTCGAGATTTCCCACATAGATCGTACGACGCGTACCGACGATGCCTAAGCCTGTGTCTTCGCGTTTGTAACGATTGCCCGCGGGGTCGTACCAGAAGCGCGCCATCCGGTTCGGCGCTGCCGCAGTGCCTTTGAAGATTTCGTAGGCTTTGTCGTTCGCGGTGTAGCGGATGGTGCGGTCTTGGCTATCGCTGGTGGCACTGTCGGCGAAGGTTTGGTTGCCGTGGTTGTCGTAGACGAGATTGCTGTACGCGTTGACCTGACGAACCTGATGCGGGCTGCCGGTCATATCGCCGTTAACGGCACCAACAGGCACGTTGAGGCCGCAGCCAGCGCGGCCGTTGTAGTTCATCCATGTCGAGTCGTTGCCGCGCATGAAGTGCGCGCACATGTTGCCGAGATTGTCGTAACGCGACCAATCGCTGACTTGGCCCGTGCCATACGCATACGTTGTCGCTCCGACCCGATTGACGCGTGAAAGCTCAAAACGATCGGCTGCGTCGTACCAGAAATCTTCGCCATAACTCTTGCGGTCACGCCACGCCATATTGCCGACGCCATCCCACACGTAGCGGTCGCGCATGATTTGACAACTTACGCTATCGTTGCCGGCGCAAATCTCGGCCAGCCGCCCAGTGAGCGGATCGTACTGTCGCCATGTCTGCATCGCGGCCGAACCGCCGCGCGTGTCCTTGACCGTATTGCCGAAGGCATCGGTTTCCTGCGCTTCGAAATACGTGGTTGCCACACCGCTCGCACAGGAGGGATCGCCGTCGTTCGCACTGGATTCGCACAACCGCAGGTTATGGCCGCGTGGGCCGTATTGCGTCTTTAACCACTTTCCGCTCGGATCTTGTACCCGCTGCGCGCGACCTAGGCCATCGAGCACCACAGCGCTGGGATAACTCACGCCATCGATATACGTCGCAGTCGCGATCCCACGCCCCATGCTGTCGTAACTGTTGCAACGGCTCCATTGTTGGGTCTTATCGCTTTGCCCCTGCCAGCCGGCATAAGCGTAATGATCGGTATAGCTGCAGTGCTCCTGGCCGATGCCGTTGGGTGCGGTATCGAAATTCGTGTACCCGGAATGCTCCCACGCACTGGTCGTCGGCGTCGGATTGAACCAAACCCCTCGCCACTGCACGCGGCCGCGGAAGTCGTAACGTTGTTGATGGCCACCGTAGACGCCATCGTGTTCGATCAACAACTCGCCAAGCGCGTTGTAACCGAGATGGCGCGTCCCTGCATCGGGGTCGACCATCGTGATCTTACGGCCGAGGACATCGTAGTTCATCCAAGTCACGATCTCGCCGCGTCCAGCATTGCGACTTACGGTCGCGAGATTGCCCGCGGCGTAATAGGCATAGGTCGTGGTCAAGCCGGCGGCATCCGTCGCTTGGTACAGCTCGCCCAATGCATTCTTGACTTCGACTTTCTGATGACCGCGCGCGTTCGTGCTGGTCGTGGTCAGACCGTTGTAGGCGACGCTACTGATCGCGTTATTAGGCTCGGTCACTCTGACCGGACGGCCCAAGACATCGTATTCGGTCTTCGCCCACTTGCGTGCCGCATCGCTGCACGCGGTCGCCACATCCGGCTCGCCTGTGGTCGTCGTGCCCGGCAAGAAGAATGGCGTCGACACGCGCCACGGGCGACCGACCGCATCGTACTCGGTGCACGCGGCAGTCGCGTCCTTGCCGCCGACATCCGCATTAAAGCTCTGCGAAACCTTCAGCACTTCGCGGCCCAGCACATCGTAATACGCCCACTGCGTCGACGCGGCCGTCGCCGTGGTTTTGCTGCGGAAACGCGCACGCGGCAAACACG
The DNA here is from genome assembly GCA_963783035.1 of uncultured Gammaproteobacteria bacterium. Lineage (GTDB taxonomy): Bacteria > Pseudomonadota > Gammaproteobacteria > Xanthomonadales > Xanthomonadaceae > Lysobacter_I. Next base: position 169,657 of record CAWAMC010000002.1, on the reverse strand, counting down.
CGACCGCACCATTGCTCGAACCGTCAGGCGCTGTGCCGCACCAGCGGAAAGTGGTCATCGCGGTTGTGCCGACCGTGCCCGCCGTATTCGGTGCGGCGTTAGTCGGATCGGTCTGCTGCCATGCGTAGTACTGACGCCCTAAGATGCCGAAGCGCGCGAAGCTGCGAACGTTGTTCAGACCGACAGCTTCGATCGCGTTGCCGTACTCATCACGCAACACCACTTGGGACGTCGTCACTTCGACGGGTTGGGTGTTGATATCGGCCGCGCCCGACGGGCGGAACAGTTCGATCGTGCGCGTCGGGAAACGTCCACGCGCATCGTATTCTTGGCGGCCGTAGCGATGAATGCGTGCCCAGTCCCACATACTGAACTGGATATTGGTCGAACGGCAGTCGGCCACCTGTTTGGTGCAGACGAAACTCGCGGCGCGGTTGCCGTAGTCGTCGAGGTTGTAAGCCTTGCGCAGATCCTGGAATTCGTCGCCGTTGGGCTGGATACGCTCCTCTGTGAGCAAGCCGGTCACCGGCCCGCTCATCGCATAAGCGAACGCTGTCGTCCGCACGACGTCCGGTGTGCCCGGCCGGCGATGCGTCACCGTGCTGGCGGTCAGACGTCCGAGGCGCCAACGAACCGGATCGTCGGAATATGTGTTGTTGGTGATGACCGTCGCCATCGGCGTGGTCGATGCGCCTGCAAAGGTGTCGACCGATGTGCTGGTCACATTCAAGTACGCACCGTAATTGAATGCGGTGGCGACGCGGCTGGTCTGCGTTGCCGTGTAAGGGTCGGCCACTGCCTCTTCCGTTCCCAGAGTCAACGGCATCACCGCGCCCTGAACATTCGGATCGTAGCCGGGAAAGCTGGTGAGCTGATCGAATACAGCACCCCACATTTGATTGCTTTGCGAGAATGCCGTACCGACCACTGCTTCGCCGGCAACATGGCGCGGCGCGAAACAAGCTTCGCCCGGCGTTCCGTTCAAACACGCAGACGGCACGTAAACCATATTGATCGCCGCGAATTTGCTGGTCTGCGTCGGCAGGCCGACGTAGGGGAAATTCTGGGCGTATTGCGTGCGTGTAGTGACGTAACCGCCCGTTTGGTTCGGATCGATCGTGGTCACTTCGCGGAAACCGAGGAAGCCGCGGCCGCCGGCCTGCATCTTGGCGCCGTTGTAACGGTAATGCACGGTCGAAACCGTGGCGGAGTCGCCGTTCTGCGGCGCGCTGCTCGAGACTTTATGCGCGACGTACATCGGACCGAACAGATCCTGGATAGGCGAACTACGTCCCCACAACGCCGCATTGCGCGCGCCCTGATCCGGGCGATAGACGTCCTTGAGTGTCAGCGGCGCATACGCGATTTCGGTCTTCGCTCCATAACCATTGGTCACGCGCACCAGAGCATCACGTGGAATGAAACGGTTGGGCGCATTCGCGCGCGAGAACGTAACCGGTGAACTGGAATCGTTATCCCATTTGACCCGCATGTATTCGACGTTGCCGTCGCCATCGAAGTCCACGAACATGTGGCTGCGCGAGGCGAGACATTCGATGGAGGTGCAACCTAGCAAGCTGCCCGCAGGGCCAAGGGTCACATCCGGGCCGAGATGGCCGTTCGTCCCACCATGTTTGGCGAGCATGTTGCCGTTCGAATCGGGATACACGTAATCCGCACGTCCATCGCCATTGATATCGGCAACTTGCGCGTGTTCGTAGTTCACGATCTGCATCTGCGACTGGCCGTTGGCCACGAAACTCAGACTCGTATTCAAGCTGACGCTGACAAAACCGAACGAGATTGAAGGCCAGCCCATCAACACCAAATCAGACAAGCCATCGCCATTGACGTCTGCGAAACTGTACAAAGCATCGAGGGCCAGAACGGTATCGCCGAACCGCCGTAACGTAATGGCATTGGTGGTGACGTTGTCAACGGTGAACAACATACCGATGGGGCACGTGCCCGTGGACTGCGTCGTCGATATGCCGCCGTCGTCCGTCGTTTCGATGGTCGAGCCGACCTTCTGCTGTTGGCCACCACCACCCGGGGGGCCGCCGCCACCTGGAGGGCCACCGCCACCGGAACAGGTCGTCTGTACGTTCACGATCAGATCCGATCGTGCATCCGCGTTAAAGTCATTCAACTGTTGATAATTGCTTTTCCGGTACAGGCCGGACACCGTGTAGCAATTACCACTCGTGCAACCATCTCCAAGCAGAGATACCGTTCGCGGTGCGCCCCATCGGAAACCGTAACTGCCGCCACGCTCCATGATCCGCGCGATCAGCCCACCACCCGATGGATAGACCAGATCGATCAAACCATCACCATTGAGATCTGCTTGTTGCGGCTCGGAATACTTATCTGCGCCCGAAGGAATCGGATGCGTCAGCCCCGCGAGCATGTTGACCGCGGTATCGAACGGCTGCGCCGGATTGCCGGTCGCGCGATAGCCGATCCAAACGGTATCGGTACGTTGGAAGTAGTCGTCGCGGCCATCGCCATCATAATCGAGCAGGAACCAACTGTAAGTCCTGCGGATTCCAAGTACAACCCATTCGGCGCGCAAAACACGGTGCCGGCATTTTGGAAGACCGGGCGCCGCCCGCGTCCTGACGCGAATTCAACAAGTTGACCGACTTCGACGGCAGGTGTCGCCGCTCACACCGTCCTTCAGCCAGATCATGTCCTGACGGCCATCGCCATCGATATCGCCGAACTTCAAACCTTCGAACTTGCTCAAGCTGCCGTTAGGCACGGATGTCGTTTGCTCGAACGTCTGGAACAGATTCGTATCCGTCCATGACGCGCGCGGCGTGCTCCATTCGAACGTCGTCGGCGCGGCGCAAACGATTAACGAGGAATCACGGCATTCGCGCACACTCGACAGTACGCGATCGGCGCTGCGTCCTAACCCGTAGTCGAGCACATAGTGCCGCAGACTGATGTAGGTACCGTCGTAATCGTGATCGACTTGGGACGTAATACTCGCGAGGCGAGCTTGCGACTTCACTAGGCCGCCTGCGACATATGCACGCACTTCGCGAGCGAAATTGCCGCCGGTATCGTAATTGAACACGACCTCGGCGTACGGCGCTTGCGCGACCCCGCTTTGGCCCGGCAACACCGTCTTGCCTGTGTAACGTACTTTGCTCAGCAGGTGTTCGCCCTGATTGGCACTACCGAGCGCGCCTTCCGTGTATTGGTAATCGATGTAGTTGCCGGTCGAATCCTGGAACCGGGTCTGCGCCCAGCTCAACGCGAACGCTTCTTTCCCTGGCGCTGTGCTATTGACGTAGCCATCGGGACGATTGGGCGTGAGACTGTTATCGCGATCACCGTACCAACTGATCGAGCCATCCTTGCGCTCGACAGTGAAGAAGGCGACACCGCTGGTTCCGGCGGCCGGCGTGTAGGCGCAGACGCGCTGATAGGACTGGATTTCGGTGAAGTAGCCTTGGGTCGTCATTCCGCCGATCGCGGCGCACCCCGTTGTGGCGGTTAACAAGCGCTGGCCATCGAGGCAATAACGATCGCTCGCGCTGAAATTGATCGGCGCTGGGTCGCCGTCGGTGGCGACGCCGTTGACGATGAAATCGCCCGCTTCGCGCGTAGCGCGGCAACGTGAGATCGCGGACGAACCGCCGATGTTCCAGCCTTTGCCGATGGTGCCCTCGCCACCTTGACTCGAATAGCTCAGCGACAGCTTCGGCACCACGCCGGCGGTGCCTGGCGCCGTGAAGAGAGGGATGGAATATGTCGCCGCGCCCGATTCTGAGACCCGGAACTCCGCCGCTGTGGCGGCAACGCGGTCGGAGGCTTCGTCCGGTGCGATCATGTTCTGGATCGTGACCATCTGCGACGAGGCAAGACTGCCGCGAATCACCACGCCTACCGGAAGCAAAAGGCAGGCCAACACGCAGAACAACAGAGCTGCCGCTAAACGAGAAGTGCGTACCTGCATCACATCTGTCATCTGTGCGATTTCCTAATCCATGTTTGTGGAAATATTTACCTAAAAAACATCAAATGTTTGTGAAATGGCACGACTCATTTAGCATCGCGCCAATCCCGCCTGTATCGACATGTTTGATGAAACGCGGGCTCTTCCGCCCGCGTGCCGGTAACGAGACTATGGCGAGCCGCACCCTTACTTTCGGCAGGATGCAGGGGGCAGGATTCTGGTATGTTCCGCGAGCCTGAGATATCGACTGACACCGGCTAAACGCCCCCCTGCTACGGAGCCCCCATGAGCATCCTGAACTTCATCAAAGGCGAGTTGATCGAGATCATCGAGTGGACCGACGACTCGCGGGACACGCTGTCGTATCGCTTTCCGGACGACGATAAGGAGATCAAGAACGGCGCGCAGCTCATCGTGCGCGAATCGCAGCAGGTGCAGTTCGTCGCCGCCGGCAAGTACGCCGACCTGTTCGCGCCGGGTAAGCACACCCTGGTCACCGAGAACATTCCGATCCTCTCGACCATTCTCGGTTGGAAGTACGGCTTCAACTCGCCGTTCAAGTGCGATGTGTATTACATCAATACCCGGCTGTTCACCGGCAACAAATGGGGCACGTCCAATCCGGTGATGATGCGCGATAAGGATTTCGGCGTCGTGCGCCTGCGCGCGTTCGGCACTTACGATTTCAAGATCGTCGATCCGCAGAAATTCCTGCGCGAGGTCGCCGGTACCGATCAGAATTTCCGTCTCGACGAATTCGCCGACACCATGCGCTCGCGCATCGTCAGCGTGTTCACCGACGCGTTGGCCACCGCCAGCGTGCCCGCGCTGGACGTGGCTTCGCGCTACGCCGAAATGGGCGAAGCGTTGCTGCCGATCATCAATCCTGCGATGCAAGACAAATACGGCATCGAGATCACCAGTTTCTTGCTGGAAAACGTGTCGGTGCCTCCGGAAGTCGAACAGGCCATCGACAAACGTTCGAGCATGGGCGTGATCGGCAACCTCAACGATTACGTGAAATACCAGATGGGCCAGGCGATGGGCCAAGGCGGCGATGCGGCATCCGCCGCGACCGTGCCCGCGACGATGGCGATGGGTTTCGGCATGGCGCAGGAAATGATGCGCGGTATGCAGACCGGCGCCGCAGCGCCCACGGCCGCTTCGCCGGCAGCGTCCGCGACGGCGGCAACGCCCGATGTGTTGACGCCGGAGCAAGCCGCGCAATTGTTGTCCGTGTCGGTCGAGGATGTGATGGCGTCGATCGCCTCGGGCGATCTGAAAGCACGCAAGATCGGCAACGCGTATCGCATCGCCAAGACCGCGCTCGACGAATTCCTCCGCGGCTGAGTCGCAACGCACGACGATGAGTCAGGCCAGTCTCGGTAAACATCCCTGTCCGGAGTGCGGCGGGGACTTGGAGTGGACGCCGAGCAAGCAATCGCTCGCTTGCCCGTACTGTGGCGCCGTGGTGCCGTGGTCGCCTGCGCAGGAAGCCGCGGGAGACGAGGCGCTGCGCGAGAACGATCTCATCGCCGCGCTCGCCGAGCACCCGCCCGAGCAACGCGACTGGGGCGCGCAACGGCGCGAGGTGAAATGCCAGAGTTGTCACGCCATTTCGGTGTTCGTCGACGGCAAAGTGGCGAAGCGCTGCGATTTTTGCGGTTCGCCATCGATCATCCCGCACGAAGCGCAACGCGATGCGATCACGCCGCAGAGCGTCTTGCCGTTCAAGATCAGCGACGGTCAAATCCGCGAATCCCTGCGCGCGTGGTACGGCTCGCGTTGGTTCGCGCCGAATCGGTTGAAAACCGCCGCGCTCACCGACACTCTGCACGGGGTCTATCTGCCGTATTGGACCTTCGACGCGCATGTCGAAGCGAAGTGGGCCGCGGATGCCGGGCATCACTATTACACCAACGAAACTTACCGCGACAGCAAAGGCAACTCGCGCACTCGGCGCGTGCAGCACACACGTTGGGTGCCGGCATCCGGAGAGTTGGCGCATTTCTTCGACGACGAATTGGTCTGCGGCACGGTCGGCGTGCATGCCGAGCTGATCGCGCAAATCGAGCCGTTCCCGGTACAGTCCGATCTCAAGGCGTACGCGCCGGAATTCGTGCGCGGCTGGACGGTCGAACGCTATCAAGTCGATTTGCGTCGCGCGTCCGAGCTGAACATGCAACAGCTCGAAGCGAAAACGCGCGCGCTCTGCGCCGCGGACGTGCCCGGCGATACGCATCGCAATCTGCAAGTCGACGCGCGCTACGCGGGCCGCACGTTCAAACACATCCTGGTGCCGGTGTGGCTGGTGAACTACACCTACGGCAGTAAGACCTACCAAGTCGTCGCCAATGGTCATACCGGAACGATCGCCGGCGAGCGCCCATACAGTTGGATCAAAATCGCGCTTACGGCGGTCGCCGCACTGTTCGCCCTGATGCTGATCGTCTACGCGAGCCAATAGCGACGAAAGATCGGCGCGCCAAGTCCGGTCGCCATGAACCGCCGCCAAGCCGCCCACAACGAAAAAAACCCCGCCGAAGCGGGGTTTTTCGCGAGCTGGACATCGCGCGATCGCGCGTGCCGCTTCGGATCAGAACTTGAACTGGCCCGAAACGCCGAACAGATGCACGCTGCTTTCGTATTCGCCGAACAAGGTGTGGCGCGACGAATCGTTGATGCCGATCTTCGGTGTATCCGGATCGATGAAGGTGTAGGCACCGGTGACTTCCAGCGCATCGCTCGCCTTCCAGGTCACGCCGAGCGAATACCAACGGCGATCTTCGTCGGGCAGGCGCGGGGTGCGTGTCGCGAAGGACGTCGGCGTTTCGTCGTAGGCGAAACCACCGCGAACGGTCAGGGTGTCGGACAATTTGTAATCGGCGCCGATCGACATGAAGGTGGTATCGGTCCAGCTGAAGTCTTCGACCGAATCCGGATCCGCATTGACGAAGTCGATGCGGACTTCTTGCACCGACGACCAATCGGTATTGGCGTAATCGGCCAGAATCGTCAGCGAGTCGGTGACGTCGTACGAGGCGCTGATCGTGGTGATGCTGGGCGTGGTCAGCTTGGCCAGCACTTTGCCATCGTTGAACAAGTTGGCGCGGCCGATACTGTTGAATACGGTGCGGGCACTGCCCGGCACAGTCCAATCGGCGGTGCCTTCCAACTCATGGTCGACTTCGGAACGGTGCGAAATGCCGAACTTCAGTTTGTCGGTCGGCGTGAACGTCGCGCCGACGATATAACCGAGGTTGTGATCGTCGCCGTTGACGACCAATTCGCCGTCGGCGGACTGGGGACGGAAACCAGGCACTGAAGCAAAACCCAACAGCGAACCGAAATCGACGGCGCTCGACAGAGTGGCTTCCGCTTTTTCGTAGATGAGACCAACGCCGACCGAGAAACGATCGGGGACGATTTCATACGCGGCCGAGAGCGTGAGATCGATCGTCTTCACTTCGGATTTCAGGCCGCGGTAACGGCCGACCCAGCCGCGGTCGTATTCGGTTTTCAGACCGAACGGCGCGCTGATCATGGCGCCGACCGCTAAACCGTTATCGAACTTATGGATCACCGACATCGCCGGGACCGGAGTGACGCCGCCGGCGCTGCCGCCGTTGTCGCCCGTCATCGGGCTGGACAGCGGGGTGCCGGTGCCGGCAAAGCCGCTGCCTTCGAAATCGAAACCAAGGTCGATAACGGTGACGTCGGACTGCACCGTGGTGCCTTCGAACGAGGTCATCGCGGCCGGGTTGTTGACCACCACCGAGGCATCGCCTTCGGCTACGGCCGTACCGGCATAGGAGCGACCCTGTGCCCTGACGCTATTTTCTTTGAGCTGGAAGCCAGCGGCTTCGGCTTGACCCGCAGCGAGCGCACCGGCGATGCACAGCGCGAGCGTGGAAATCAGAATCGGATTCTTTGTTTGCATTGTCTGTGCGTCTCCGTGGACAGGAATGGTCTGCGTCGCGCGGTGGAGCGAATCCTTCGCCCGCACCATCCTGCCGGAAACCCCTCCCGACGTACGACGGCGCGCGTACTATACCGCGGCCGTTAACCGAACGCTAACAAGCGAGTATGCTCGGGCTGTCTCTCGCCCTTCTCTCCGGACCACCGCCGGCCATGTTCGTTCAGCTTCCGACACGCAAGAAAACGAGCATTCGCTGGGCGACACCGCTGGTGTTCGCTGCACTGTGGGTGGCCTATTTCTGGGCCAGCACTCGGCCAGAACAGATGCAGCGCAGTCTGATGCAGAACTGGGGCGCATTGACCGGCGGCTCGGCCCTGCTGGACACCTGGCAATGGCTGCTGACCGGTCTGCATAGCCTGCGCCTGTTTTCGGCCCTGCTCCTTCATGCCGATTGGGCGCATTTGCTCGGCAATCTGATCTTCTTGTTGATCTTTGGCCTCCCCGCCGAACGGACGATGGGGCCATGGCGGTTCTTGACGCTGTTCATCATCGGCGGCGCTTTCGCCAATCTGGTCGCTGTGTTCGCGATCGGTAGCCCTCAGCGCTTGGTGATCGGCGCGAGCGGGGCCGTTTCGGCCGTGATCGGCGCTTATCTCGCGCTGTTTCCGCGGGCCCATCTGGGGCTGGTATTGCCGTTGGGCCTGTTCTTGGAATTCATCCGCGCGCCAGCGGCATTGCTCATCGGCGGATGGCTGATTCTGCAAGTCGTGTTCACCTACATCGGCCCGGCCTTCGGCACGGTCGCCTGGGTCGCTCATCTCGGGGGCTTCCTGTTCGGCGCCGTATTCGCGCTTTTCACGAAAGCCGCGATCGCGCATCGTCTACGGATGAATCGCCGGCTGTAGCCGACAAGAGCGACGCGCGTTCGGTTCGCAGGTTCGGCGGCGGCGGCTCCCGAGCCACCATCGCGCGAGGGCCGCCTATAATCCGCGAATGGCCAAGTCCCTCTACAAAGTTACGTTTTTCAACCATGGCAAGATCTACGAGCTATACGCGCATCGCGTCGCCAGCGGTCAGCTCTGGGGTTTCACCGAAGTGGCCGAATTGGTATTCGACGTGCACGATGGTCTTGTCGTAGACCCCACCGAAGAACGGCTGCGCGACGAATTCGGCAACACCAAGGTGCTGCATTTGCCGATGCAGAGCATCGTGCGGATCGAAGAAGTGGAAAAGAAAGGGCAGTCGGCGATCCGCGACGCCGCTAGCGGCGAAACCGTGGTCACGCCGTTTCCGATGCCGGCGAAACCGCGCTAGCGTTCTGCAGTTCGTCGGAAAGTCCCGGCCCAGCCTATGTTTTTAACTGCGCTTTAACCGAGCGAGGCATAGCGTTCTCGTTAACGTTGGCGAATACGACTTCCGGCCCATCGCGGCCATTCCCCCGGAGTTGCCATGAACGTGTTGATCGCTCGACCGCGCGCACTACTGGCCGCGGCGCTGTGCTGTGTCTGTTTTTCGGCGACGGCTCGCGACGAGATCGTCATCATGCCGCTGCGAGGCTTCGAAGAAGTGCCCGCGGTGTCGACGGCCGCACGCGGATTCTTCAAGGCGCGCATCAACGAAAGCGCCGGCACGATCACATACGAATTACGCTATGAAGCATTACAAGGCGAGATTCGCCAAGCGCATATCCATTTCGGTCAGCGCAGCGTGAACGGCGGCATCAGCGTCTTCTTGTGCCAAACCGCGACCAATCCCGACCCGACCGGATTAGCGCCGGCTTGCGGCCCCGCACCCGCGACCGTCACCGGCACGATCACCGCGGCCAACATCATCGGCCCAACGGGGCAAGGCATCGCTGCGACCGAATTAGCCGAATTATTGCGCGCCATGCGGGCCGGCGTCGCCTACGTGAACGTGCATTCCAGTGTCTTCCCCGGCGGCGAAGTGCGCGGGCAAGCGCGCGGTTTCGGTCATCACGGCCATGACGACGATTGAATCGAATTTTTGAATCGAGCGCCTTGAATCGATCCTCGCGCGCACTCTTCCGCCGCATCGCATCGCTGCCCAAAACGAAACCCGCCGAGCATTCTCTTGGCGGGTTTCGCGTGCATGCGTGACCGCTCGCCTCAGAGGCTGACGCGCTTTCGATTATCCGAAGACACTCGGTCGATCAGCTTATTGTAGGGGTCGAATCCCGCCTCGTAAGGCTCGGAATCGACCACGACCGTCAACTTCGGCGCTGCGGTGGTGATGCGATGACGTTTGAGATACAGCACTTTTTCGTCCGCTTCTTCGCCGGAAGGTCCGCGCGCGAACACCCCGACTTCGACCCAATCGTCGATCTTGCCTTTGGTTTCCTTGCCCTTGCCGTCCGCATACATTTTGGCCGCGCGCAGATCGAGCGTGACCTCGTATTTACCATCGGCGCGTTTTTTCGCTGAGGCCGTCTCCACGCGATTATCGTAGAAGCAGATCTTCTCGAACAAATCGGCGATCAGCGTCTCGTGCGCGGGGCCGGCTTCGGCGCGGACGTAGTCCAACAGTTCGACCGAAGTGGTGTAAGGCGGTTGCTGGTAGCCTTTGTCCTGCAGGAATTTCTTCAGCGCCTGATTCAGCACGCCTTCGCCGATTTCCTCTCGTAGGCGATAGAACACCAGCGAGCCCTTCCGATAATGGATATACGGCTGGTTCTCGTTGCGGTACAACGGCAATTCCTCGACGACTTCACCGCCGCGGCTGGAGAGATAATTGTCGAGTTCGGCCTTGAGGAAGCGCCGCATCTTCGCTCTTCCGTACTCTTTCTCCATCACCATCAACGCCGAATACTGCGAAAGCGATTCCGACAACACGGTCGCGCCTTGCATGTTCGCGCCGATGACTTGGTGCGCCCACCACTGATGCGCTATCTCGTGCGCAGTGATATAGAACACATAGTCGATCGAATTCTTATCGCGCAGATCCGCGATGAAGCCCACCGACTCGGAATACGGAATCGTGTTGGCGAAGCTTTGCGCGAAACTGGCATAGCCTGGAAATTCGATGATGCGCACCTGGCGATGCTGGTACGGGGTGAAATTCGCTTCGAAGTACGCTAACGATTTCTGCACCGCCTCAATCATCTTGCCCGCGTTGTACGGGTGCTTGGCGTCGTGATAGATCTCGATCGGAATGCCTTTGTATTCGCTTTTCTTTACCTCCCACCGCGCGGAAAGATAGGAATAGAAGTTCAGCATCGGCCGATCCATGGCGTAACTGAAGCAGCGGCGGCCTTCGCGCACGAACTCCTTCTGCAGATAACCCGGCGATAGCGCGATCTGATCGGGCGCGGTACAGATCGTGGTCTTGAAATCCATCCAATCGGCATCGTCGGTAATGTAGTTGTTGGCGCGTGCGGCGGTGTCTTCTAGCTTCGGCATGCGCCGTGGTTCGCCGAGATCGCGTTTACGGCGTTCGTTACGATCGGCGATCTCCGCATTATCGTTGTAGCCGAAAGACGGGAAGATCGTACTATTGAAGAACGTACCGTTGTCGACGATCTGACTCTGCGCGGTGCCATTGGTGATGCCGTCCGGCGCCAATTCCACTTTGAAATGGATAACGCGCTCCGCCCCGGGAAGTAGTGGCTCGTTAAGCCGGTAAATACGGTATCCGAGATCTTCGTCGTGCTTGATCAATGTCGCGCCGCCCATTTCGATGCTGACCAACGACTCGTCGTCGCTGATGCCGACATGCAATTCCGCGATCGGCTTGGCGTATGGGTTACGCACGCGGTACGTGCCGCTGGCGCGCATCGTTTGGATTTCAGGGCGTAGATCGACCTCGATCTCGGTGGCGACGATTTTAGGTTGCTGCAAGCCCTGGTACTTCTTGTATTCGCGCTCGTATCGCGCCTGCAGATCGAGGATCTCGTCGGGCGATTGATACTCGTTGCGGATATTCGTATTCCAGAACAAAAACCCGCCGATGGCGACGAACGCCAGAGCCGACACAGCGGTCGCGATACCCAAGGGGCCACTCAATCGCTGACGCGCCAGCCGCAGGCGTTCGCGCAGATCGCCGCCGACCCCGCGCACCCAAAGCGCTGCGGATAGCAATAGCAGCAACAACAAGAACACGCCCCAGTACGCTTGGAACCACAGCTGTCCTTTCAGGAAATGACCGTAACCGTTCATGTCCGAGTACGGCGCATTGGGCGCGCTCGCGTAGTTGTAAAGATTGTGCGTGAAATCGAGCGTGCCGAGCACGATTTGCCCGATCAGTACGAGCACTAAGACGGCATAGCCTACATACTTGTTGTTGGTGAAGACTTGTAAGCACAGCGCAAGACCGCCCATCAAAACGAAGACGAGGCTGTTGAGCAAAAGCGTCTTGATGTACACCGTCAATTCGAGATGGAAGTACCCCTTGCTGAGCTGGACCAACATGGCGATGAGGCCGCCGAACAACTGAAAACACACGATGACGGCGATGAGCGCACCGAACTTCGCCGTAAGCGGCACCCAATTGGGGGCCGGCATTGCATCGGTCACTTCGTGGATCTTGGCGCTACGTTCTTTGGCGACCAACTCGCCCGCATAGAACAACACGATGATGATCAGCACGAAACTGTAGGCGCCTTGCAAGGCTTGCAGCATTTGTGATGTGACTGGGTAAATCGGCGTTTCGTACGCGGTCTCCGCGAAAATCGCGGACGGAATGAAATTCGCCATCGCGAACAACAGCATCACGATGAAGGGGATGCCGCGAAGCACACCCAAGGTATCGAACCGCAACTGCCGCAGGAACTGGCTGATGCCGGTGGAAGGGCCGAAGGCCGGCGAAAATCGCGGCAACGGCTTCGCGTCGACCGTCGCGACCGTGCGTTCCGAAACGGCACCCGCCTCGGAAAGCGCTTTCGTGCGTCGCCAAGCGCGTCCAGTGCCGCTGCGTTCGGTCTTGAACATCGCGAAGCAGCCTGCGAATAGCACGAGTGCCACCCCGATCCAGAGCGCGCGATTGGCGAGAATATAGCCAGAAATCGCCGGCAATTCGGTATTTCGCTGTTCCGCGGCCCAATAACGGATCGTTCGACCGAAGGCGCGTAAACCCAGCGGTTCCGCGAGCGTCGCGATCCAAACATTATCCAGGTCGCGCAACAACGCTGCGCTGACCCCGTAGAGAATGAAGAAACCGAGCACGCCGATATAGACCCACAAAATACTGCGGGTGACGATCGCCAGCAACGACAAGAGTGCCGCAGTGAACAGCAGATTGGGCAGAACGATGACCGCGAATGTCCACAGGTAGGGGTAGATCGAAACCGGACCTAGGCGCTCGGGGTCGATCCACGGCATGAACTGCGCGATGAAGATGCCCGCGCCGATCAGTACGTAGATCAATAAACAGCAGATCACCGCTGCGATGATCCGCCCGGCGACGTAATCGCGGCGTTTGATCGGACTGGCGAAAATCAATTCGGCGGTGCCTTGCTCGAAGTCGCGCAGCAGCGCGCCATTGATCGACATCGCGGTGAACAACATGCCGATCAGAGTAAAAAGACCTATGAACTGGACGACAATCATCGGCGCGTTACGGTGGACGTTGCCCACCGACCCGCCGAGGACGATCGCATCGGTCGATGCGGCGCCGAAGGCGAGCGCGGCGAACAACAGGCCCATCAACCAAAGTAGCGGAGAGCGGAGCTGCTGACGCAGCTCGAAGCGCAGAAATTCGAACATGTCGCGCTCCTTATGCGGCTTTGGTTTGCAGACGCAGACGTTGGAAGTACACGTCCTCGAGATCGGGCGCGACGCGCTGGAAACCGTCTTCGGGGCTGTCTTCGCTGAAGACGTGGATCACAGGATCGCCTGCGACCAAGCGCGTCGAGAGTACGGTGAAGTCCTTCTCGTAACGCTTGAGATCGGCTTTCTGCACTTGCTTTCGCCACACGCGATTCTCGAGCGCCGAAATCGCATCCATCGGGCGGCCGGTCAACAGCACCTTGCCCTTGTTCATGATCGCCATCGTCGGGCATAGATCGGTGACGTCTTCCACGATGTGGGTCGACAAGATCACCGCGACGTTCTCGCCGATCTCGGCGAGCAGATTGAGGAAGCGATTGCGTTCTTCCGGATCGAGACCGGCCGTGGGTTCGTCGACGATCACCAAACGCGGATTGCCGAGCAAGGCCTGAGCGATACCGAAGCGCTGGCGCATACCGCCGGAAAACCCGCCGAGCTTGCGCTTGCGCACGTCCCACAAATTCACTTGCTGCAACAGACCATCGACGACTTCGCGCCGCTGTTTGCGCGCGGTGAGCCCCTTGAGCACGGCGAAGTGTTCGAGCAGATCGTAGGCGCTGACTTTCGGGTAGACGCCGAAATCCTGCGGCAAATAGCCCAGCTGACGGCGGACGGCATCTTTATCGCGTAGCACGTCGATGCTGCCGCCGTTGCCGTCCTCGAGCGTCGCCGTGCCGCTATCGGCTTCCTGCAAAGTCGCGAGCGTGCGCATCAACGAAGACTTGCCGGCGCCGTTCGGGCCGAGCAAACCGAACATGCCGCGTGGAATATCGAGACTCACGCTATCGAGCGCGCGGACGCCGTTGGCATATGTTTTATTCAAATCTCGAATCGCGAGCATGTGGCTTTCCCTTCAACGGATGGATGTCGGCACGCCCGCAATGGGAGCGATGCCTCATCCTAACGATCCATTCAGAAGGTTTGAAAGCCTGAAAGTCATGCGTGACTTTCGGCGGTGGCGCGTGCGCGGAGGTCGCATCTCGATCCGGATGCGCGGCATACGATGTGCGGGCGGCACATCCATGCGCCGCGGTTACGTCACATGCTGGCTGCGTTGTCTCAGCGCTTCTCGGCCGCGTTAACCGGTGCGCTGAGCGCTATCGGTTTCTTCAATTGCAGCAACGCGGCCGCGATCGGCGCATCGCCTTCGAGCACATCGCCGATACCGACGCCTGCGCTCTCTTGATCGCCGCGCAAATGGCCGGGCAAACTGGCTTCGGAAATATCGCTGCGCACGCCTTTGATGGTCGCGTCTGGCTTGAGGACGATGTCCGGATCGATGCCGCGCGCTTGGATCGATTTGCCGCTGGGCGTGTAGTAGCGCGCGGTGGTGAGCTTCACCGAGTCGCCGTTATCCAGCGGGAACACGGTCTGCACCACGCCTTTGCCGAACGTGCGGCTACCGACGAGCACCGCGCGTTGGTTGTCGCGCAATGCGGCCGCCAAGACTTCGGATGCGCTGGCGGATCCGGCATCGACGATCACCGCCAGCGGCGCGCCGCGCAACAGATCGCCCGGGGTGGCGTTGAATTCGGCATCGCCGAGCGAGATGCGGCCGCGCGTGCTCACGATCTTGCCTTTTTCCAGCAAATCGTCCGCGATCTGCACCGCCGAGGTCAGCAAGCCGCCGGGATTGGTGCGCAGATCGAGCACTAAACCGCGCAAGCCTTTGCCGCTTTCCGCCTGCGCCTGCAACTTCACAAGCTGCGCGTTGAAATCTTTGGCGGTATCGGCTTGGAAGGCGCTGACGCGGATGTAGCCGTAACCGGGTTCGAGCATCCGTCCGCGCACGCTGCTGATGCGGATGGTCTCGCGCTGCACGGTGATCTGCAAAGCTTTGGCGATGCCTTCGCGTTGCACGGTCAGCACCGTCTTCGAGCCCGGCGCGCCGCGCAGCGGATTGGCGGCCGTGAGTTCCGGCGTCAACGTTTTGCCGTCGATCGCGATGATGATGTCGCCGGCTTTCACACCGGCTTTCGCCGCGGGCGTGTCGTCGATGGGCGACACGACGAGAATGCTGCCGTCGGGCTGTTGCTGCACTTCGACGCCGATGCCGTCGTAGGCGCCGTCGCTGTCTTCGACGAAAGCGTCGGCGGCGGGTTTCGGCAGATACGCGCTATGCGGGTCGAGATCGAGCAACAAGCCGCGGATCGCGGATTGCATGAGTTTACGGTCGTCGACGGGCTCGACGTAGGCCTGCTTCACCGCGTTGTAGACGTTGACGTAACGACGGATCTCTTCGAGCGGAATCTTGATCTCATCGTCTTTGTTCGCGGATTTGTCCGTCGCGGTTTTGTCGGTCGCTGGTCGATCGCCCTCCGTCGGTGCCGCCTGCTGGGCGAAGATCGGGCCTGTCGCCGTCGCGCAGCACAGCAGCAGCGCCGCGCTCAGTCGGCGGTAGGAGAACGAACGATGCGGGGCGCAGGACATGCGGGGCTCCAGAACAACGGATTAAAAAACGGAACGGTCGCGGTTTCGACCTCCGAGAGTACCCCGAGTTCGGGCGCGATGTCGCCTACCCGCTCGCGGTGCCGATACCGTGCCTATTGGCGTCCGAGCCACGACGCCGGGTTCACCGGCTGGCCATTGCGGCGTAATTCGAAATACAGGCCCGGCTGCGTCAAACCGCCGGAGTTGCCGACGCGAGCGATCGCATCGCCGCGCGTCACCGTATCGCCCACGTTCTTCAACAGCGATTCGTTGTGCGCGTAGAGACTCAACGTGCCGTTACCGTGATCGACGATGAGGATCAGGCCATAGCCGGTCATCCATTCGGCGAAAACGACGCTGCCGTCGGCGACCGCACGCACCGGGCTGCCCATGCCTGCCGCGATCAATAAACCGCTACTGGTGCGGCCGTCGGGCATCCGCCCGCCGAAGCCCGCGACGAGCGTGCCCGACGCCGGCCAGCCCAAACCGCCGACGCGCACCGGCGGCGCGGTCGCGACCTGACGCGGCGGCTTCGGTTCGCGAGTCGGTGAGCCAGGCGCGGATGTGCGGTCGCGCGCAGCAGCCGCCTTCTCGCGTGCGGCAACACGGGCCGCAGCGCGTTCGGCCGCCTTGCGCTCGGCCGCGGCGCGCGCGGCGGCGACACGCAAGCGCTCGACCAGCGACTGCAGCGCCTTGGCATCGCTGCCCAACGCTTGCTCGCGGGCACGGCGGTCGCTGTAACGACGCTCCAGCTCGCCGAGACTGGCGGCATGAGCGGCGCGATCGTGGGCGAGCGCGGCGAGTTGGCGTTCGCGTTCGCTGCGCGCGGCATCGAGCGCGACCCGTTTATCGACGATCTGTCGCTCGACGCGATCCAATTCGCTCAACTCCGCCGCCAACTCGCCGGTCCGACGCAGGCGCTGACGCTGCAGATAACCGTAATACGTGAGCTGACGGTCGGCCTCGGCGATGCGGTCCTGGGCGAGGGCGAGTTTCAGCGGCGCGTGCTCGCCTTGCGCATACGCATTGCGTAACAAGGCAGCGAGCGCACGGCGCTGTTCGGCATGCTGGACGCGCAGTTCGGCGCGACGGGCATCGAGTTGCTGCAGGGCGTGCTGTTCGCGTACGAGCTGGGTTTCGGCCTCGTGCAAGGCGCGACTGGAATCGGCGAGCCGCTCGTCCATGCTGCGTAAGGTACGGCTGGCATCGCCGCGTTGGCTTTCGAGCTTGCGCCGCTCGGCGGCGACGCCTTTCAATTCGTGCTGGATCTTTTCCAAGCGCTGCTGCGCCTCGCGACTGTTCTGCTGCGCCGCAGCCGTGTTGACGACTGCGGCCGTACCGATGGCCGCGAGTGCGGCTGCGACGACGACATGCAGCGCAACCGCACGCAGTGCGAATATCGATGCGGGTGCCGATACGGATGACGATCCGAACGACAGTGCGACTGTCGTTCGCATACGCGAAACGAGATGACGGAACCGTTGCGTCATTCCGGATCTCATTCCGCCGCCAGCAACGTACGCCCGCTCATCTCCGGCGGCTGCGGCAGCCCGAGCAAATCGAGCATCGTCGGCGCGACATCGCGCAGCGCACCGCCCGCGCGCAGCCGCGCGTTCGTACGTTCGCCGACGTAAACGAACGGCACCGGCCCGACCGTATGCGAGGTATGCGGCTGCCCTGTGATGGGGTCGCGCATCATTTCCAGATTGCCGTGATCGGCGGTGATCAGCAGCGCGCCACCAAGCTCGCGTACCGCGGCGTCCACTTCGCCGATCGCGATATCCACGGCTTGCGCCGCGAGAATCGCCGCTTGCAGATCGCCGGTGTGGCCGACCATATCGGGGTTGGCGATATTGCAGACCACGACATCGAAGCGACCGGAACGAATCGCAGCGATGAGTTTCTCGGTGACTTCCGGGCAACTCATCTCCGGCTGCAAATCGTAGGTCGCGACCCGCGGGCTCGGCACCAGGATGCGTTCCTCGCCCGCATACGAATCTTCGCGGCCGCCGCTGAAAAAGAAAGTCACGTGCGCGTACTTTTCGGTCTCGGCGATGCGCAGTTGAGTTTTGCCGTGCGCGGCCAACCAATCGCCCAGGGTGTTGCGCAGATCGTCCGGGCCGAACGCGACCGGGGCCGGCAGTTTGGCGTCGTATTCGGTCAAGCAGACGAAGCGCGCGAGTTGCGGACGCCGCGCCGGCGGCTGCGGCGGATCGAAACCCTCGAACCCCGGGGAAACGAAGGCGGCGGTGAGCTGGCGGGCGCGGTCGGCGCGAAAGTTCATGAACACGATGGCATCGCCGTCGCGCATCGGTTGCGCGCCATCGAGCACCGTCGGTGCGACGAATTCGTCGTTTTCGCCGCGCGCGTACGCCGCTTGCAGCGCCGACAGCGCATCGGTCGCGTGCCGCTCGGCTTGGACATCGACGATCGCATCCCAGGCCTTGCGCAGCCGGTCCCAACGCTTGTCGCGATCCATCGCGAAATAGCGACCCCCGACCGTCGCGATATGCGCGTTACCGAGCGCATCGCACTTCGCCTGCAGCGCACGCAGGCTGGGCTCGGCCGACCGCGGCGGCATATCGCGGCCGTCGAGAAAAGCATGCACCGCGACCCGTGCCACGCCCTCGCGCGCGGCGAGATCGAGCATCGCGAAGATGTGCGTCTCGTGGCTATGCACGCCACCGGGCGACATCAGCCCCATCACGTGCAAGGTGCCACCGCTGGATTTGGCCGCTGCGCAGGCGGCGCGCAACTCAGGATTGGCGAAAAAGCTGCCGTCTTCGATCGCGGCGTCGATCCGGGTCAAGTCTTGATACACGATGCGACCAGCGCCGAGATTCATGTGCCCGACCTCGGAATTGCCCATCTGCCCGTCGGGCAGGCCGACATGGCGGCCTTCGGTATGGATCAGGGTATGCGGGCGTTCGGCCCACAAGCGCCGCCAGTTCGGCAGCTCCGCGAGCGCGAGCGCGTTGTCCGCGGGATCCTCGCGATGGCCCCAGCCATCGAGGATCAGCAGCACCACGGGTTTGGCGCACGCGGGCTTGGGGCTGGCTTGATGCATGACGTTCGGCCATGTGACTTCGGACAGATGCGATTGTACGCGGGCGGTCGCATGCTAGTGCCTCGCCGGAAGCTCCCGGTTGGATGCTCCCCGCCCACGCTATGAGGTGTTCGCCATGTCCAGTACTCGTCTCGCTCTCGCCTGCTCGCTCGCATGTTCGTGCGCCTTCGCGCTCGCCGCCCCGCTCGCCTTCGCTGGCGACAAGGACATCGATAAGGTGATGGGCAGCATCACCGCGCATTCCGGCGAACATTACGGCGAACTCAATACCGTGAACGGCAGCATCCGCGTAGAAACCGGCGCGGTCGCGAACGACGTGTCCACCGTCAACGGCAGCGTGCATATCGAAGCCGGCGCGAAAGTCGACGATGCCTCCACGGTCAACGGCAGCGTCCGTCTCGACGACAACGCCGCCGCTGGCGCGGTCGAAACCGTGAACGGCAGCATTCGCCTGGGTAAACAAGCGCGCGCCAATGACATCGAAACCGTCAACGGCAGCATCTTCGTCGACCGCGGCGGCGATATCGCAAAAAATATCGAAACGGTGAACGGCGCGATCGGTTTGGTCGATACCGACCTCGGCGGCAACATCGAAACCGTCAACGGCGATATCACCGTCGGCGTGGGTTCGCACGTGCGCGGCGGCATCACCATGGAGAAGCCGAACCGCAACTGGACGCCGGTGAACATCGGCAACAAGCGCAAACCGCGCATCATCATCGCCCAGAACGCGATCGTGGACGGCCCGATGGTGTTCAAGCGCGAAGTGAATTTGTACGTGCATAGCACCGCGAAGATCGGCACCGTCACCGGCGCCACCCCTGTGCGCTACGACGGCGCGACCGCACCGAAGGATTGAGCGCCCTGATGGGCGCCTAATCGCTCTGTGCGAGCGTCGGACGAAGGTGGCGCGGCAGATAAATGCGTTCCTTCTCCCCGCACAGCGGGGGCGAAGAGGTGCGTTTGCGAGGCATCGCCTCGCGCACCGATGAGCGCCCGAGCGCTGTGCGCGAGGGCCGGACGAAGGTGGCGCGTAGCGTCGGATGAGGGGCGACGGCAGCACGAGAGACAAGCCGCTGCGCTGCGTCACGAAGAGCGCCCCTCACCCGCCCTTCGGGCACCCTCTCCCCGCAGGCGGGGAGAGGGAACATTACGTCGCTCTCCCGCAAGCGGGGAGAGGGAAAAATACGTCGCTCTCCCCGCGGGCGGGGAGAGATGACATGTTTGGGCTTGAGATGCACTTCTCCATCGCGCGCAAAAAACGCTTCTCTTCGCTAGGTGCGCGGCACGGAGACAGGGATTCATCATTTTCGAAAAACTGCACTAAACTCGGCGCCTTCATTCGTGTGGATGCCTCCGATGCCCCGTCGCTCGTCGCTCTCGAAATCGCTTCCGAAAACACTGTTGTTAGCGCTCGCCACCACAGCAGCCCTCGGCGCATGCAAACGCGAGGCCGCAGCGCCCGCGCCGCAATCCGCACCCGAACCGCCGAAGCCGGCGGCGTTCGCGTTCAAAGACGCTATCGACGCCGCCGATTTCGGCGAACACGTGCGCGTGTTGGCGTCCGACGAATTCGAAGGCCGCGCACCGGGTACGCCCGGCGAAGACAAGACCGTCGAATACCTCAAAGCGCAGTTCGAGCGTATGGGCCTGAAACCCGGCAACGGCGATAGCTTCTTCCAAACCGTGCCGATGATGGAAACCACCGCCGACGAGTCGACGACGATGAGCGTCGACGTCAAGGGCAAAGCGCATACGCTCAAATTCGGCACCGACATGGTGATCGGAACGCGCACCGGGCAAGCCGAAGTGAAGATCGACGCCAGCGACGTGGTGTTCGTCGGCTACGGCGTGGATGCGCCGGAGCAGAAATGGAACGACTACGCCGGGCTCGACGTGAAGGGCAAAACGGTGGTGATGTTCGTCAACGACCCGGGCTTCCATGCGAAAGATCCGAACTTATTCGATGGCAAGCGCATGACGTATTACGGCCGTTGGACGTACAAGTTCGAGGAAGCAGGTCGTAAGGGCGCCGCCGCCGCATTGATCATCCACGACACCGAAGGCGCGTCCTACGGTTGGGATGTGGTGAAGAATTCCTGGTCGGGTGCGCAGTACGATCTGCGCGCGGCCGATGACCCTGCGCCCCGCGTGCCGCTGCAAGGTTGGATCACCGGCGAACAAGCGAAAGCCTTGTTCGCCGATGCCGGCCTCGACTTGGACGCAATGCGCAAGGCAGCGAATAAACGCGGTTTCAAGCCAGTCGCGCTGCCGGCGAAGATGAGCGTCTCGCTCAAGAGCGCCACCGCCGAAAAACAATCGCGCAATGTGCTGGCGCTATTGCCCGGCAGCGAAAAACCGGATGAAGCCGTCGTCTACATGGCCCATTGGGACCATTTGGGCAACCACGTAGGCGAAAAGAATCCCGACGGCAGCGACGATGTGATCTACAACGGCGCGGTGGACAACGCGACCGGAGTCTCCGGAATTCTCGAAATCGCAGGTCAGTTCGCGAAAAACAAGCCGAAGCGTTCGGTGCTGTTCGCCGCCGTCACCTTGGAAGAATCCGGTTTGCTCGGCTCGAAGTATTACGTCGCGCATCCGAGCGTCCCGCTGGAGAACACGGTGGCGGTGGTGAATATGGATGCGCTGGGCGTCGCCGGCCGCGCGCACGATCTCACCGTCGTCGGCATGGGTAACTCGGAACTCGAAGACATCCTCAAACCCATCGCCGCGAAACAAGGCCGCACGCTTGTCGAAGAATCCAACCCCGCGGGTGGTTACTACTTCCGTTCCGATCACTTCAACTTCGCCAAAGCGGGCGTGCCGGCCTTGTATCCGGACAGCGGCAACGATTTGATGGACGGCGGCACCGCGGCCGGCGATGCCGCCGGCAAGGACTACAACGAACGCCGCTATCACAAACCCGACGACGAGTACGTTCCGGCGACGTGGAAGCTCGACGGCGTCCTCGAAGATTTGCAAGCGATCTACGCCGTCGGCGAAACGCTGGCGAATGGCGAGACTTGGCCGAATTGGTACGGCGGCAATCCCTTCCGCGCCGCGCGCGAAGCGATGATGGCGAAAAAAGCGGCGCCAGCCGCTGCTGCGAAATAATTCGCGCGGCTGAGCGCTCGCGAACACCTTATCGATTCGCATGCCAAGCTCCACAGACGACAACGGCGCCCTTGGGCGCCGTTGTCGTTAATGCGTCGTACGCGCCGCCGCGCGTCGTTCAAAGACTGCGCGTGAGCGCTGGAACCGAAGACTGCACGCGCGCCATGACCTGGTCGTCGACTTTCTCCAGCACCGAAGGCCGTTCGCGCTGATTCGTATCTTGATTCTGATGGTATTGCGCGATCTCTTGCTCGGAGGCCGACTTGTTGTGCACGCGTTCGTTGGCTTGCGCGATTTGCGCAGCGCTCTGCTCGAACGCGGGCGCGTCTTTCAAGCGCACATCGTTGTTGAAGATCGGCTCGCGATCGCCGTATTTCAAATGCTCCATCCGCACGATCACATCGCCGTTCGCGTTCACCGCTTGTACGCGATCGACCCGCGTGTCGGGACGAGCATTCTTCTCGTTAATGAACTGGGTCACGCTGAACGCCGCGATGCGATCGACGTCGCTCTGCGCGAGGCCGAGCTCCTGCGCTTTCTTCTTGACCGACTCGAACACCTCTTTTTGTTCTGCGGTCCATTTTTCGATGGCGAGTTCATCGATACCGATCGCCGTGCCGCCCGAGGTGCCGCTACTGCCGGACGCTGCGCTGGCCGCGCTGCTCACCGGGTCGGCATCGCCAGCGTTTTCGTCGGCCTCATCCAGATCGACCAGATCGGCGCGCTCGTCGTCGCTTAGGTCGGCGAAACGTACGGCCGCAGCCTCGTCTTCGTCGGCATCATCGACGAGATCGGCGCTCTCGTCTTGGCTCAGGTCGGCGAAACGTACGGCTGCAGCCTCATCTTCAAATGCATCGTCATCGGCCACCGAGGCAGGGCCGTGCGGATGCGAATTGGCATTGGGATTGGACATGATGAATCTCCTCAGGCATCACCCCTACGGGTTGTTGAACAACGCGCATCGTGCGCGTTGTTCAAGTCGCAAGTCCGGCACATGTCCGGACTTGCTCCCGACGAATCAAGCGCTTACGCACTTGCTTCGTCGTCGCGGCCTTCCTTGGCTGCGCTCGCAGGCTGCTTTTACAGCCCGCGAGCGCAAGAGCATACCCCCGAACCGGGACGCACCCAATCGTCCAGCGATACCGTTCGGCCGCCCGATCAACCGGCCGCGGGTTCCGGTGCGGCAGCAGGACGTTCCGGCCAGACGGTTTTCGCCAGCAATTCGTCGTTCCAATCGAAATGCAGCGCGCCGTCCTTGAGCAATAACGATAAGAAATTCAGTACGTTGCGCGCGAACATATCGCTGGCATGGATCGCACCGCTGCTGGCGAGATTCAACGGCCCCGCGATGGTGACGCCACCGTGGGCATAGGTTTCGCCCGGCCGCGTCAGTTCGCAGTTGCCGCCGGTTTCGGCCGCTAAATCGACGATCACGCTGCCGGACTTCATGCCGGCGACCATCGCCGCGGAAATGATTTTCGGCGCCGGGCGGCCCGGCACCGCGGCAGTGGAGACGATCACATCGACATTCTTGAGGTGATCGGCGAGCCGCTGTTGCTGCAGGGCACGTTCTTCATCGGTGAGCTGACGCGCATAACCGCCCTCGCCCGCGGCGCTGACGCCCAGATCGAGGAACTTGCCGCCGAGGGATTCGATTTGCTCGCGGGTTTCCGGCCGCACGTCGAAGCCTTCGACCTGCGCGCCGAGACGTTTGGCGGTCGCGATCGCCTGCAGACCGGCCACGCCGGCGCCGATGATCAGGACTTTCGAGGGACGGATCGTGCCGGCAGCCGTGGTCAGCATCGGGAAAAACTTCGGCGCCAATTGCGCCGCGATCAACGTCGCTTTGTAACCGGCCATGCCGGCCTGCGAGCTGAGGATATCCATCGCCTGCGCGCGCGTGGTGCGTGGCAGACGCTCGAGCGGGAACGACACGATGCCGCGCGCCTGGATCGCTTCGCCGCGAGCGGCATCGGCCTGCGGCTGCAGCATGCCGATCAACACCGCGCCGGATTTCATCTGCGTCAGCGCCGCTGGCGGCGGGCATTGCACGCAGGCGAGCGCATCGGCGGCGGCGAGCACATCGGCGGCGCTCTCGGCGATGCTCGGCGCCGGCATCCGCGTACGCGTCGTCGGGAATTTGCGCACCATCGCCCAAGCCGCGTTCGATCCGCACGGCGGCGCCGGCGGCGATGAGTTTCTTGCACGTTTCCGGAGTCAACGCCACCCGGCGCTCGCCGGAAGCGGTTTCGCGCACCGCGCCAATCGTTACCGCCATCGTTCTCTCCCCATCGGATGCTGAGCTTCGATCCGCATGCTAGCAGGTTGCGTGCGGGTGGTTTCTAGGGCCTGTTAACGCTATCGGCCCGCAACTCGGCGCAAAACGAAAACGCCGGCCTATGGCCGGCGTTTGGATAGCATCGAAGGCACGGACGATTACGACGCCGCAGTCTGCTGCTGCCGCAATTGTTGCCACATCTCGCGCATCGCGCCCTCGAACGGCGGCTCCGAGGAGCGCAGTGTCACCCGCCCTTTCCCGACCAGCGACGCCAACTCTTCCGGCGAGACCACGAGCTTGCGCATACCGCGGCGATTGACGATCAGGAAACGCGAGGTCAACGGACTGACCCAAGCGATGCGACCGATGGTGACGCGGCCATCGTCCTCGACCAACCGCAGATTCTGGCCCACGCGCAGTTTGCGCATGCGGGTGGCGATTTCGGGGTCGTAGTCGATACTGTCGGTACCGCCGGCAAGCCGGACAACCGCCTGCGTGTTGTCCACCGGGTCCGCGATCGGCTCTTCGGCCGGCACCGCATGCACATGTCGCGGCGCATCGGGGAACGCCAAGGCGGTGACGATTCGCGCCAGCGATTCGCGCGCGGCCGAAGCATCCAAACCACAGCTGGCGTAACAACGGCCCAGCGGCGTCTGCAATTCGATCAACCGATCGGCGACGCGCGCGCCAGCGCCCTGCGCGGCTTCGGCATCGGCGAGGATCAGCGCATCGCCGACCGCGAGCGCCGATAAATACTGCGCCGAGTCCGGCCCTTCGCGCAGCCAAGTCTGCACAAGGTGGTGGCGCCAATGCGAAGTCAGGAATTCGGCGATGCCATGCGTCAAGCGACGCTCGAACAGACGCGAACCCAGCAATTCGTCGACCGAACGACGCGCGAAGTGCAGGCGCTCGCGCCCGCTCAACGCTTCGGCAGCGCGCTGCTCGGTGATGTCGCGCATGCGCTTCTGTTGTTCGAGGTGATCGCGCAGTTCGGACGCGGCGAGCTCGAAGATCGCCTGATCTTCGCGATAGCCTTCGACCACGCGATCCACCGCGAGCTCGGCATTGGTCAGCGTCTGCTGATCCTGCGGCGTATCGCCGATATTCCCGTCGCAGGCATCGCTCAGGGCTTCGAGCAACCGGCGACCGGGATGATGCCGTTCGTCGAACAGCGCGTTATCGCTCAAAGCGAGCTTGAGATACGGCACGACCAAGCGGCCGTACATGGTGCGCGCGCGCGGCGCGCCGGCGTGGTTATGCGCCAGCGTCTGCAACATGATCGCGACGAGGTCGATCGCGTCTTCGTCGATCTCGCTGAAGCGCATTTGCGTCGGGTCGTAACCGAGCTGACGCGAACCGCTGGCGATTTGCGCGCGGATCACCGCCGAAAGCGAGCGCGGGTCGTTGCCCGAGAGCGCGCGCACGAAGGGTGCGGGGTCGCTGCCCTGCAGCATCGAGGCGATGCCGAATAATTCGTGCGGCACCAGAATGCGGCCTGCGGCGGACCCTGGACCTGCCATTCCAGCGCCCGGACCCAGCGCCGATTGGCGCCAAGCTCGAACTTGCTGATGGATGGCTTCGCGGTAGCGATAGCCATGCTCCGAAACAGCGCCCCACATCGGGCCCGGCGCAAAACCGCCGCCGGCCGACCGCGACTCCACCAATCCGCCATCGGGGCTCCAGCCCATCGGCTGCGACTGCGACTGCGACTGCGGGTGCGCTTGAGGCTGCGACGCCGCGGGATCGCGCGAGACCACGGTGTTCTCCAGCGCCAGCCGGATCTTTTCGTACAGATCCGACAAGGTCTTGGACAGGCGCTTCTCGAGCTGCAGGAAAATCAGCCGGCGCAGTTCGGGGGTGAGGTCCTGTTCGAGGATCAATTTGACCAAGGCCTCGACCGGCACCTCCGGCCGCAGCGGATTGGCTTCGGCGCCCTGTGCCGGCAGGCCGAGCAGTGCGCCCAGACCCTCGAAGCACTCGTGATTGCGATAAACCGGGTGGGCCAACTGTTGTTCCAGCAGTTCGACCACGTGCTGCCCGGCGAGATGGGTTTCCAACTCGCCCTCGGACATCAGGCTCAGCGCCTTGTTCTCGATCCCGCGCGGACGCGGATTGCGCCACCGGTCGAAGGCTTGTTCCAGCGATTCGCGATAACGGCCGGCCAGTTCGATGGCGCGTTGGTTCAGCAGCGAGATCGCCAAGCGATCGTCGTAGATGGCGCGGTTGTCGTGGCTGGCGATCGCCGCCAGACGCACTTGCTCTTCGATATCGCCCCAAAACCCCGCGAGAATGCCGGACAGCGCCGTGACCGCATCGCGACGCACCGACTCGAACATGCGGTCCGCATGCTGGCGGGCGATCAACGATCGTGTATGCAACCAGGGGGAGTTATCGTCCATAGCGTCCGTTTCGGGGGAAAATGGGGGGGACGGGCTTAGGCCGTTACGATCCTTCATTTACGACCGAGGCGTCTGTGACTTCACTCCCAAATCACCCAGCCGCCCTCTTGGAGGCTCTGGACCTCCGACGGTCGGTGCCGAGCAAGCAACTGGGCCTACCCGGCCCCGATGAAGCCGCCATCTTGCGCATGCTGCGCAGCGCCGTGCGCGTACCCGATCACGGAAAACGCACGCCGTTCCGATTTTTGCGCATCCAAGGCAGTGCCCGCCATGCGTTGGGCGCGCGCTTGGCCGAACGCAGCCGCGAACGCGACCCCAACGCTTCGGATGCGGTGATCGAAAAGGATCGTCACCGTTTCGATTGGGCACCCGTGATCCTGACCGTGATCGCCAAGATCGGCCCCGACGAGAAAATCCCCGCTCAAGAACGCCTGCTGTCCGCCGGCTGCGTCTGCTTCGCACTCTTGCAAGCGGCGCAGGGTTTGGGCTTCGGCGCGCAATGGCTGACCGGCTGGGCCGCCTACGACCCGGTGATCGCACGCTCACCTGGGCATCGCTGCGGACGAAGCCATCGTCGGCTTCATTCATATCGGTACCGCCGCCCTCGACGCGCCGGAACGCGAACGCCCCGACCCCGCCGATCTGTTATCCGATTGGTCGCCTGCGCACGCCTCGGCCGGAGCGGGCGCTTGAGCGGCACGGGCGACGAGAATCCGCCTCGCGTCCTACGATCCGCTGGCCGGCGACGGCGAGCCGCCGCTGTATTTGATCGATGCCAGCATCTATGTCTTTCGCGCTTGGCACACGATGCCCGACGAGTTCCAAGACACCGACGGCTGGCCGACGAACGCGGTGCAGGGGTTCGCGCGCTTCTTGCTCGATGTGCTGGAACGGCAACGGCCACGGCATATCGCTGTCGCCTTCGACGAAGCGCTCGATACGTGTTTCCGCAATCGTCTGTACCCGGCCTACAAAGCCAATCGCGAGCCCGCGCCAGAAGAACTCAAGCGCCAGTTTTCGCATTGCAAAGCGCTCTGCCAGGCCCTGGGCTTGCCGGTATTGGGTCATTCGGACTACGAAGCGGACGATTTGATCGGCGCCGCGCTTACCCAGGCGCGCACACGCGGCCATCGCGGCGTGATTCTGTCCGCGGACAAAGACCTGTCGCAGTTATTACTGGTCGGCGACGAGCAGTGGGATTACGCCCGCAACCAGCGCTGGGGCGTGCATGGCGTACGCGCACGCCATGGCGTGGAAGCCCACCAAATCGCGGACTATCTCGCGCTCAGCGGCGATGCGGTGGACAACATCCCCGGCGTGCCCGGCATCGGCGCGAAAACCGCCGCGGTGTTGCTGGCGCACTTCGGCGATCTCGATAGTTTGCTGAGGCGGATCGACGAAGTGCAGTTCCTGCGTTTTCGCGGCGCAGCGCAAGCCGCCGTGAAACTGCGCGCGCATCGCGAACAGGCCTTGCTGTATCCGCCAACTCACGCATATCGCTTGCGACGCGCCGCTGGACGGTGCCGACCCGACGTTCCGGCGCACCGACACCGATCACGACACCCTGCACGCACTGTGCGAACGCCTGCGCTTCGGCCCGCTGACCCGCCGCCGCCTCTACGCCGCCGCCGGACTGACGTTCGCACCGCCCACCACATCCGACGACGACACACCATGAACGACGCGACATCGCCTAACCGAAGACACCGTGTACGAAGGCCGCTGGCTGCGAATGAAGCGCCGCGGCGATTGGGAATACTGCGAGCGCAGCCATCATGCCGACGGCATGGCGGTGATCATCGCCGCGGTCACGCCGCAGGACGAGGTGCTGTTCGTCGAACAGTTCCGCGTGCCGCTAGGCAGAAACACCATCGAAATGCCAGCCGGCTTGGTCGGCGACTCATGCAAGGCGACGGCCTGGACGACACGCTCGAAGACGCCGCGCGGCGCGAATTGGTCGAAGAAACCGGCTGGTTCCCGCATCAGGTCGAAGTGATGATGATCGGCCCGACCTCGGCCGGCATGAGCAACGAACGCATCGCCCTCGTGCGCGCGCGCGAACTGGTGAAAGTCGGCGAAGGCGGCGGCGTGGACAACGAAAACATCACCGTGCACACCGTCCCGCGCGCGCAAGCGCCGGCTTGGCTGATGCAGAAACAACGCGAAGGTTACGCGCTCGATCTGAAACTCTGGGGCGGGCTGTGGATGATGGACGCACGATTGGATGGGTCGCGGCGGATAGGCCCGTCCCATCGCATCGCTGTAGCAGCGGAGCGACGCAAGCTCGCGCTACGGTATTCGGAAGACATCATTCCGCAGCCGATCAGCGACTCTCCATCGCTCCTACGAAGCAGCGGAGCTGCGCTCCGCTCACCCTGCCATCAACGCTTCGATTTCGTCCGCCGCTGCGCGCGCAGCTTGTCGGTCAACACTTTGTGGCCGTCTTTGGTGACCAGGACATCGTCTTCGATACGGATACCGATGCCGCGCCATTTCGCGGCACGTCTTGTCGTCGGCGTCGATGTAGAGCCCCGGTTCGATGGTGAACACCATCCCCGGCTCGAGCAGGCGCGACTCGCCGTCGATGCGGTAGTCGCCGACGTCATGCACATCCAGACCCAGCCAGTGTCCGGTCTTGTGCAGATAGAACCGCTTGTAGTGGCCGTCGGCGATGTTCTGCTTCGAGCGTGCCCTTCAACAGCCCGAGCGATAGCAAGCCCTCGGTCAGCGTTTCCACCGCTGCGACGTGTCCGGCCTCGTACGGCACGCCAGGGCGCGCCTGCGCGAGTGCGGCGCGCTGCGCAGCGACGACCAGATCGTGCAGTGCGCGTTGTTCCTTGCGTGAACCGCCCGTTGACCGGGAACGTACGCGTGATATCGGCGGCATAGCCGCGGTACTCGGCGCCGGCATCGATCAGCACCAGATCGCCGTCCTTGGTCTGCGCGTTGTTGGCGCGGTAGTGCAGCACGCAGGCATTGTCGCCCGCGCCGACGATGCTGCCGTAGGCCGGCTCGGCATCGTGATGACGGAACACGCTGTTCGAGTTCGGCCTGCAGTTCGATACTCGTGAATGCCCGGGCGCGCGATACGCATCGCCGCGCAGTGCGCTTCGACGCTGATGTCGGCCGCGCGCTGCATCAGCTTCAGTTCGTCGCGGTCCTTGAACAGCCGCATCTCGTCCAGCAGATGACCCAGCTCGAGGAATTCGTGCGGCGGCTGCGCGCCCATCCGCATCTGCGCGCGCACGCGATTGAGCCAACCGATCAGTTTGAGATCGAATTCGGTGTCGCGGCCGAAGTGGTAGTACACCCGGGTGCGGCCTTCGAGCAAGCCGGGCAGGATCTCGTCCAGATCGTCGATCGGATAGGCATCGTCCATGCCGAAGCGATCGACCGCGCCCTCCGGCCCGGCGCGCGGGCCGTCCCAGGCTTCGCGTTCCGGGTCGCGCTCGCGACAGAACAGCAGCGCTTCGCCGTGCTTGCGGCCGGGGATCAGCACCAGCACCGCTTCGGGCTCGGCGAAGCCGGTCAGATACCAGAAATCCGAATCCTGCCGGTACGGGTAATGCGTGTCGCGGCTGCGGATGCGTTCGGGCGCGGAGGGAATGATCACGATGGCGTCGTCGCCGGCCAAGCGCATCAATTGCCGGCGGCGCTTGGCGTACTGGGCCGCGGTCATGCCGCTGCCTTGCAAACCTGCGGGCATCGTCCCTGCAACGACCGGGGCAGCGGCGGCGGGCATCACGGACATCGAGGCGGCTTTTCGTGCGGTCATTCGTGCGGTCGTGAGCGTAGTGGCTTCAGTGCAGGCTGTTACGGTGACGCGGGCCGAGATTGCAGTCGCCGTGGAGCAACAGCGCGGCGACGCGCACGAACTCCTCGATCTCGGTCAGCGCGGTTTCGTCGTCTTCGTCGCCCTCGTCTTGAGGGCTCGCGGCGGCGAGTTTGGCCAGATCGGTCAGCGCTTCGCGGCCTTCATCGGACAAGGTCGCATGCTGGCCCGACGCCAAGCCGAAGCCGCCGAGGAATCCCCGACACCAATCGAACAGCGCGCCGCTGCGCTCGGTCAAGGACGCATCGGTGTTCGGAACCAAGCAGATCGAAACCGAATTCGCTATCGCCCAACTGGGCGGCGCTGGTGCTGCGCAGGCGATCCAGGGCATCGCCGGGCTTCGGGCGCCGCGATGCTGTCGTCGGCCAGGACCTGGGCCAGCCAACGCCTTGGCCTCACCGCCACCGGCCAGCCAGCCGCAAAGCGCACCGTGTAGTTCGGAGGCGCTGACACCCAAGCGACGGTCGCGAATCGCAGTCCTCGACCTCATCCAAGTCGGGCAGGTCGGGTTCGGGCATCGTCGCTGTGGACATGGATCGCGGACTCGTAGTGAGGAAGCCTAGTGCTGCACAGAACAGCGCTCCGACAGGCGCAAGTGTACCGCCGAGCCCGCGTGAGCGGGTCTTAGGGCCTGTTACCGCGATCGGCGCGTCATGCACACCGATTGCGGCAACAGGCCCTTGGGGCATGCATTCGCCGCGCGAGGGGCCTACACTGCGGCGATGAACACCCGTGCAGGGGACGGGGGGTCGGGATACGCTCGCTATGATGAATGCTGGAAGTCTCTTTCTGATCCTGCTCGCCGGCGGTTTAGCGGCGTTGCTGGCGTTCGTGCTGCGTCGGACGCATCAGCGCCGAGAAACAATACGTCGAGGATCTGAAGCAACGCGAAGAGCGCCTGAAACTGGCGCTGTGGGCCTCGGCCGAGCAGTACTGGGACTACGATCTCGAAAGTCGGGCTCTGCAACCGGATGTGGGTGGACACCCAGCAACCGCAATCCGATCTGCGCGTCGCGCGATCGACCGACACGCGACCATCGAGATCCATCCCGACGACCTGCCGCAGGTGGAAGCGAAACTGCGCGCAACACCTGCGCGGCGATACCGAACTGTTCCTCTCCGAACACCGCGTCCTCGATGCGCGCGGCGAATGGCTGTGGGTGCGCGCGCGCGGCCGTGCGGTGGAGCGCGACGCCGCAGGGCAAGGTCACTCGCATCGCCGGCACCGCGCGCGACATCACCATCGTGCGCCAAGCCGAGCGCGAGCGCCGGATCGCGATCGCCGTGCTGCGCAGCATGAACGAAGCGGTGGCGGTGCTTGACGGCGACTTCAACTTCGTCTCGATCAACCCCGCCTTCACGCGCATGACCGGCTACACCGAGGCCGAGGTGCTGGGCAAGAACGCGAGCATCCTCGACAGCAGCCAGCACGACGCAGCGTTCTACCAGCGCATCGCGTCAGAAATTGATCGAGCGAAGGCCACTGGGCCGGCGAAATGTGGCAGCGCCGCAAGAACGGGCAGGAATTCCTCTGCGCGATCCAATGCGTCGCCGCTCAAGTCGCGCATGGCGAGCCGCCGGCTCTACGTGGCGGTGATCAACGACATCACCCTGCAGAAGCGCGCCGAACAGGAGCTGCGCTATCTCGCCAATTTCGACACCCTGACCAATCTGCCGAACCGCGCCCTGCTCTCGGAGCGGCTGTCGCGCGCGATCGTGCGTGCGCGCCGGCAGAACCACCGGATCGCGGTGCTGTTCCTCGATCTGGACCGTTTCAAGGACATCAACGACTCGCTGGGCCACACCGCCGGCGACCGCATCCTGCGCGCCGCGGCGATGCGCCTGCAGGACGACCGTCGGCGAACACCAAACCGTCGCCCGCCTGGGCGGCGACGAATTCACCGTCGTGCTGGAAAACCTCGAACGACCCGAGCGAAGCCGACCGCATCGCGCGCGAAATCATCATGGCCTTCGAGGCGCCGCTGGTGCTCGACGATCGCCAGGAAGTGGTGATCTCGCCGTCGATCGGCATCAGCCTCTATCCCGATCACGGCCAGGTGCCGACCGAACTGCTCAAGCAGGCCGATACCGCGATGTACCAGGCCAAAGCCGCCGGTCGCCGCACCTTCGTGCGCTACGACGACAGCATGGAAATCGCCAACCGCCGCCGCGCGCAGCTCTCCAGCGCATTGCATAAGGTGCTCGATCGCGGCGAGCTGCGACTGGTGTTTCAGCCGCCGCTTGGCGCTGTCGCAGCCGCGGATCACCGGCGTCGAGGCGCTGCTGCGCTGGACCAGCGCGGAATACGGCGAGATCCCGCCGAACCAGTTCATCCCGCTTGGCCGAGGAAAGCGGGCTGATCCTGGAAATCGGCGAATGGGTGCTGCGCGAAGCCTGCCTCACCCTGCAGCACTGGCGCTCGCCTGGGCATGACCGATCTGACGATGGCGGTGAACGTCTCGGTGCTGCAACTGCTGCGCGGCGATTTCGTCGAAGTGGTGCGCCGAGTGCTGGCGGACACCGGCGTCCCGCCGCGCTGCCTGGAACTGGAACTGACCGAAAGCGTGCTGATGGCCAACGCCGAACAGACCGCGGCTCAACTCGCCGCGATCCGCGAAATGGGCGTGTCGCTGGCGATCGACGATTTCGGCACCGGCTATTCCTCGCTGGCCTACCTCAAGCGCCTGCCGATCACCACGCTGAAGATCGACAAGGCGTTCATCAACGACCTCACCCAGAACCCCGACGACGCGGCCATCACCACCACCGTCATCACCATGGCGCATTCGCTGGGCCTGAACGTGGTCGCCGAGGGCGTGGAAAGCGAAAGCCAGCTGCGTTTCCTCGACCACTACCGCTGCGACGAGATCCAGGGCCACTGGCTGTCGCGGCCGATCGAAGCCCAGCATTGCCTGGAGTTCATCCGCAACTGGGTTCCGGCCGGCGCTGCCGGCAGCCCCGTCGCCCGCCCTGACCGACGCTTGACCCCCGCCGACCGCCTGCCTATCGTGACCCTATGAACGCTTACGGCCCCGATGTGATCGCCCAATTGCGCGCCCTCGATGCTCGCATCGACGCCCTCGCTCAGCGCAATCGACGCTTGAACGAGGAGAACCGCACACTGCGTCAGCAGCAGGAGCAACTGTCCAACGATCGCTCGCAGTTGCTCGCCAAGAACGAACAAGCGCGCATCGCGCGTGGAAGCGATGATCGCGCGACTGAAATCGCTGGAGCAACACACGTGAGCAGCGAAGCGGTCAACATCCGCATCCTCGATCGCGAATACACCATCGGCGTCGGCCCGGAAGAGCGCGACGGCCTGATCGCCGCCGCGCGGCTGCTCGACGCCAAGATGCGCGAGGTTCGCGGCAACAACCGCATGGCGGCGGTCGATCGCATCGCGGTGCTCGCCGCGCTCAACATCGCGCACGAACTGCAACAACTGCGGCAAGAACAAGAAGCGCGCGATCACGAGATCACGCACGCACTGCGCGACCTGCACCGCAAACTCGACGCGCTCGGCGCGGAGTGAGCCGCGTCGCGATCCCGACGTTCCGTTAACGTCGCGTTTCGCAGGCCGTCGCTTCGGCCATTTTCTCTCGCGATCCCATCGCAGACGCACACCGCCGTCGCAGCGATCGCGAACAACATGTCTGCGTTCGCGATCCGTCGGCACGCTCTATTCATGCGCGCTATCGACACGCTCTATTCATAATGTTCTATCGATTTCCTATCGACATTCCCGACCGACGAATCGCGACGCCGTCAACCGACCAACGGGCCTTGCGCTCTCGCTTCGCCCGCCTATACTGCGCATGCATCCTCTGCTTAGATCGACAGCGCGCGCAAACATTCGCCTTGTCCCTTAATTACGACCGCGGAGACGCAATGGAGTCCGGGCGCGCAAGTCCGCCACGTAGCGGAAAGCCCGATGGACGCCAAGCGTTTCCACTTGAACCCTAGGTTCAAGGTCGTTTCGCGAGCATCGTCATGGTGGAGGATGCATTTTGAATTCAGCGCTGCGCGCACGACGCGCGACGCACCCAAACCCGCGCTCACAGCGCGGGTTTTTCTTATGTGAGCCGCGATTGCAACGCGGGTTTTTTCTTGTCTGCTCCCGCATCCGCCGCGCAGGATTTTCTTGTGTCGCGCGCAAGCGCATCGCGAAGCCCGTCTGCGAACATTTCGCCGCACGCGGGTTGTCATCGCCGCACAGGATCGTCACGATGACGACCCTCGGCCTACGCCATCCGACGAACGCCCATGAACGACGGCTCCACTCGCGACGACGCCAGCAGCGACGAAACCGCGCGCAACGATCGTGTCGCGCTACGCAAACGCCTTCGCGAACGACGGCGTGCGATTCCCGCCGCGCAACGCATCGCCGCCGCGGAAGCGCTGGCGCAACGCTTGCTCGCGCTGCCGTTCGCGCCGCAGGGCGGCCATGTCGCCGGTTATTGGGCGATGGACGGCGAAATCGCGCTGCATGTCTGGCAGATGCGGCTACCGGCCGACACGCGCTACTGCTTGCCGGTACTCGGCGACGACGACCGCCTGCGCTTCGCGCCCTGGCGCGCGGGCGAGGCGCTGGTCGCCAATCGTTACGGTATTCCCGAGCCCGCCGATACACGCCACGCACTACCGGCGGATGCGATGACGATGATCGTCATGCCATTGGTCGGCTTCGACGCGCACGGCCATCGCCTCGGCATGGGCGGCGGCTGGTACGATCGCAGCCTCGCCTTCCGCCGTACCCGAGCCGCCCCTCCACCGTGGCTGGTCGGCGCCGGCTTCGATGCGCAGCGTCTGGATACGCTGCAGATCGAACCCTGGGACATCGCGATGGATGCGATCTGCACCGACACCGACACCCACCTGCCCTCCGCGAGCGCCGCATGAGCAAACGCTATTGGCTGATGAAGTCCGAACCCGAGGACTTCTCGATCGACGATCTCGCCCGCGTCGGCATCGAACCCTGGACCGGCGTCCGTAACTACCAAGCACGCAATTTCATGCGCAGCATGCACATCGGCGACGGCGTGTTGTTCTATCACTCCAATGCCGAAGTGCCGGGCATCTACGGCATCGCCGAAGTCGCTTGCGCGGCGTATCCCGACCCGACCCAATTCGACAAGAAATCGAAGTACTTCGACGAGAAATCCAAACGCGAAGAACCGCGCTGGGATCTGGTCGATGTGCGCTACGTGCGCACGCTGAAGAACGCGATCACGCTCGATGCGATCCGCGGGCAGGCCGATAAGCTCGGCGAGGATTTCGCGCTGATCCGCAAAGGCAATCGTCTCTCGGTGCTGCCGGTGACGGCAGCGCAGTGGAAAGTGTTGTTAGCGATGGAATGACGAGGCTAATGCGTCGGTAGAGCGGAGCGCAGCTCCGCTAAACGAAGGCGCATAGCGGAGCTGCGCTCCGCTCTACCAGTGCCCATTTCCGATTTCCCGATTCTCCATTCAACCATCCAACATTCACGGTCCTTACCCCATGTCCGAAGCGAAAAAACTCGCCGCCGAAAAAGCATTGGAATACGTCGAAGACGGCATGATCGTCGGCGTCGGCACCGGTTCCACCGTCGCGTACTTCATCGATGGTCTCGCCAAGTTCCGCGATCGCATCCAAGGCGCGGTATCGAGTTCCGAACAAAGCAGCGCACGTTTGCGCACGCACGGCATCGACGTGCTGGATCTCAACAACGCCGGCACGCTGGCGCTGTACGTGGACGGTGCGGACGAATGCGACTCGCACAAACGTCTGATCAAAGGCGGCGGTGCGGCGTTGACCCGCGAAAAAATCATCGCCGAAGCCAGCAAGACCTTCGTCTGCATCATCGACCCGAGCAAACAGGTGCGGGTGCTCGGCAAATTTCCGCTGCCGGTGGAAGTCGTCCCGATGGCGCGCAGCCTCGTCGCGCGCGAAATCCTGCGCATGACCGGCGGGCAACCGGTGTGGCGCGATGGCGTCGTCACCGACAACGGCAACTGGATTCTCGATATCCACGGCCTGTCGATCGTCGATCCGCTGGTGGTCGAGCGCGAGTTGAATCAGATTCCCGGCGTGGTCAGCGTCGGCCTGTTCGCGCGCCGGCCGGCGGACGTGGTGATCGTCGGCGGCGAGCCGCCGATCGTGTTGTAGGCCCGAAGCCCACCGCCATCACCGAATGTTGCTGATCGTGTTCTTCGCGGTGTCGTGGCGCGTCTTCAGTACGCCACCCTCCACGCTGAAAACCATATCGATGCTGACCCGCGGCGGCGCAGCCATACGCACCTGCGTTTTCAGCGTGTCCTTCAATCCACTGGTCGCCTTCTCGACCACCAGCGTCAGTACGTAGTCGCCGTCGGCCAGGGGTTCGGTGACATCAATATTGCCCGCGTCGCGACGACGGCTGGCGAGCGGCGCGGGGGCAGCCTGGCGCCCAGTTGCGGCGTACGAGGCGGCGGCGGCACCGCTTCCGGCACCGCGCGTGCCGACCGAGGACACGGCGGCCGATACGATGCCCGCACCTGGAGCGGCATTGCTTGGCGCCAAAGCGCCGACCTCCCCTCTCGCGAGCGGCGCCAGCGTCATGTCCTCCAGATTCGCGCGATAACCGTTGCCGTCCGGGAGCGACACCGCGCACACCGTGGCGCCGCAGGCAATCGTCAGACTGGCTCCCTGTGCGACGACACTGCCGGCGGCATGCAGTCCGGCGTTGACCTTCTCCCCGAAGGTGGCGCCCTGGGTCTGCTTCGGCACCGTGACGTTCATGGAAATGCGATTCGGCATTCCACCGTTGATTCCGTTGACACCGCTCGCCGCAGCGACGCCCGCTGCCATCAGTTGCACCGTCAACACGACCGCAAGCACGCTTCTGGACCCCATGGCACGTCCCCTCTCGTGGATTCCAGCCGAGTATGAGCACATCCCTCCGCCGCAATCCAGCCTGCAACAGCGGCGGCCCGCGCCGTTGTTCATACTCACAGCCGATCACTGCCGCCGGATACCTGCCGACGATGCCATAATCGGCGCCCCGGCCAGGCGAAGCCGGAACACTCCACCGCTCCAACTTGCACACTCCGTTGGGGCGGACGTGCCGCAGATGTCCGTGCGCACCCATGACCCTTCGCTGCCTGTTCGTCGATTTCAATTCCTACTTCGCCTCTGTCGAGCAGCAGGACGACCCCGCGCTGCGCGGCCGTCCGGTCGCGGTCGCGCCGGTGATGGCCGAAACCACCTGCTGCATCGCGGCGAGCTACGAAGCCAAAGCCTTCGGCATCAAGACCGGTACCCCGGTGTGGGAAGCGCGCGAGCGTTGCCCCGAGATCGTCGTCTTGCAGGGCCGTCCGGCGCGCTATATCGAAGTCCATCACGCGCTGATGGCGGCGATCCAAGAGTGCATCCCGCACGGCAAGGCCGAGTCCATCGACGAAGTGCCGTGTTGGCTCATCGGCCGCGAGCGCAAGCGCGAAAACGCCGAAGCGATCGCGCGCACGATCAAACACAATCTGCTCGATCGCGGCTTCGATGCGATCCGCTGCTCGATCGGTATCGCACCGAATAAATTCTTGGCGAAAACCGCGTCCGACATGCGCAAACCGGATGGATTGACGGTGCTCGAACTGGACGAACTTCCGCACAAACTGCACACCCTGGAACTGCGCGATTTCTGCGGCATCGGTCCGTCGATGGAACGCCGCTTGCAACGCGCGGGCATTCGCACCACCGAAGATCTCTGCTCCGCTAGTCGCGAGCGCCTACGCGCCGCCTGGGGCAGCATCGAAGGCGAACGCTATTGGCTGCAACTGCGCGGTTTCGAGTTGCCGGAACGCAAGACCGAGCGCGGCTCGATCGGCCACTCGCACGTGCTCGGCCCGGAACTGCGCCACTACGACGGCGCGCGTTCGGTGTTGTTCAAACTGTTGGCGAAGGCGGCGATGCGCCTGCGTCACGAAGGCTTTCTCGCCGGTGGCCTGGCGATCCGCATGCGCTTCGTCGGTTTAGATAAACGCTTCGAACGCGACCTATCGTTCGCGCCGATCGACGACACGCCGACGTTCCTTAAACTTCTCGGTCGCGAGTTGGAAGCCTTGGAACGTGCGCTCGCCAACGGCCGTTGGAACCCGAAACGCTACCCGCCGCTCTCGGTGTCGGTGACGCTGGTGCATCTCGAATCCCGCGGCAGCGTCAGCGGCGAACTGATGACCGAACGTCGCCGCAACCGCGAAATGAGCGCGGTGTTGGATAAGGTCAACGAACGCTACGGCAACAACGCCCTTTACTTCGGCGCGATGCAACACGCGCTCTCGCAGCAAGCGGCGCCGATGCGCATCGCCTTCGGCCAGATTCCGGAAACCGCGCGCGAGGAAGACATCGGTATCGCGCACGAAACGCTGGACGGCCATGAGCTATGGCTCAAGCGCGAACGTCAATTCAAAGTCCTCGCCGAAACCGTGCATCGCGAAGCACGCGAAAAACCGCGAAGGCCGCCATCGCGTTAATCACCTTGTAGCCCGGGTAGAGCGAAGCGAAACCCGGGGCTCTTTGTTGTAGTGCGACATAGAATCCCGGGTTTCGCTTCGCTCTACCCGGGCTCACCAATGGATGACAGCGATGCTTGACGAATGTCGTCGCAAAGGCGTCGTTATGGTGGGGTTGCGCTGCGCTTACCCCACCCTACACACAACAAACGTCAGGGCCGCGCGCCTTTCCGAATCGCGGTCGGCGTCTTCTCCACAGGCACCCCGATCGCCATATCGCGGCTAGCGGCCAATGTCGTCAGTATCTTGGGTACGAAATCCAGCGCGGAATTGGAGATGCCGGGTTCGGGGAACGTCTCGCGAGCGGGCCGCGTGTACTCGACGAGCCGCGGCCAATCGTAAGCGGCATAGAAAAGAACCGGAAGGTTGCCGACGAATGGATCGCCGAACTGAGTTCTCAGCCACACAACAAAATTGACGCCTTCATGGATGTCGATGCCGCCGGTCAGCGTATGCGTCCCACCGAGTCTCTGCACATCGCTGACGATCAGATCGAAATCCCTGTCGACACGCAGCACCTCACGCGCTTCGTCGCTCGACGTGGCCGACACCACGACAACCCCGAGCGCCCTGAGAAGTCTTCGTTCCGCGATGATTTTTTCTGGGCGATCGTCGATCCAAAGAACCTTCGCACCCGACACTGCTGGCAGCAGATGCGAAAGCGACGTCAACTTGGTTCTCAACTTTTCGCTATCGATCCGATCCAAGTTCAGGTTTTCGACCGCACCCCGCACATGCGGAGTTTCCATGAGCAATTCGAAGCCACCGGCCTTCAGGGACCGGATCGATTGCAGTGGAATGAGAAACAGCAGCAACCCGACGGCCACGAGCGCGAGAAACACCGTGTCCGCCTTCGATTCGAACGCAGGCCAGAGCGCTCGCGTCGCCGCGATCGCAAAAAAGAGGACCGCCAAGATGCGTTGGTGCGTTCCGATTTTCGTAGTCGTGGACATGGTTTTCTCCCGCCGGGCCTCACCTGCCATGGGTATCCGCATATCGGCAAGAATGTTCGTTACTCGCCGGCACCCGCGCCGGAGTGCCCCATGCGTTGAAACGCAGTTCCCGGCATCAATCGGACAGTCGAAGCCGCAGACGTGCCGCAGGGTGGGGTGAGCGTAGCGACACCCACGCGCTGTCGCACACAGAATGATCGAAGCCAAACCGCAGGCGAGAAACAAGTCGTCATCATCGCCAAGCGGCATGCGGTGGGCATATCGCCCACGCTGCGGCACTCACAGGTGTTGAGTGAACTCAGGCGCCGACCCCCAACGATCGTGCATGCCATCGACGTAAGTCACGGGAATCTTCGATCGCTGCGCTTCGGAAACGCCTTCTAAGCAACCGATGTTGACGCCATACATCTTGCCGATCGGCGTATCGTTCCCGACGCCGAAGACCCGCACGCCGCAATGCTTGCAAAAGAAATGATGGTTCTTCTTCGAACCGAAGACGTACTTGGTCAGATCGTCCGCCCCGGACAGGATGCGAAAATGATCCTCCGTCGCGACCGCAGGCCAAAACCTGTTTCGTCGGCAGATGGAACAGTTGCAGCGATAACTCGGTTGTTCCAAATCGAGTTCGGCTTCGATCGAAACAACGCCGCAATGGCATGTCGCGCGGTACGTCTGCAGCATCGTTGAGTTCCTTTTATCGAACAACCTAGAACCAATCTCAAAACCGAGCCCCGAACATTTTTCCATCGTCATCCCGGCGAACGCCGGGATCCAGTTTCGTAGCCCGGGTAGAGCGCTAACGATTTACCACTTGTAAACCGTGTAGGCAACGCCCGCGACGAAGAGCGTTCCGAATATCAGTTTGTTGTGTCGGGCGAGCCAAAGCGGCAGATAGATATCGAAATTGTCCTGTCGCTCGGCCGTGTAACGCGCGGCGACGCCGGTCAGCGGGCAACGCCAGCGGTTGACGACGAGCACCAGCACTTCGATGGTCACGATCGCGATGAAGATACCGGCGGTGCGCACGTTACCGATAGCAGCGAAATAGGGAATCGCGGCGATGCAGGCGACGAAGAACACCCAGACCACGGTATGGATCAGCTTGACGATGACGAGCGCGCGCGTGTCGTTCATAGCTTCGTCGCATGATTAAGCCGCAGGCCGCGACCGGGTTGTTTGCGACGGCATTGGTCGAACGCGTAATGAAACATCACTGCGCGAGGTAGCGATTGGGCACGTTGTCCAGCGATGGGACGTTGCGGCCGGAGGCGCGCAGCAACGCCTTCACGTTGTCGTAGCAGTCGCGCTCGGTGCGTTGCATCTGCGGCAGTAGGCCGAGCTGTGCGTATGAGATGGGCGTGACATCGAAACAGGTCGTCTCCCAGTCGAATCCCCTGCCCCAGGTGATCCCGGCAAGTTGAATATCCGTCCGCGCACCCGCGGACAACAGCAGGCGCATCACCGGGGCCGAGCGATTCGCGTTCGAGTTGACGGTGTGGAAAAGAGGCGTGTGCCCGTTGAATCCATCCGCGTCAGTGGCGGCGCGCGCATCCACCTCAGCGCCCAACGCAAGCAGCGTCTCGGCGACGGCCACATGCCCATACTCCGAGGCGATATGCAGCAAT
The DNA here is from genome assembly GCA_963783035.1 of uncultured Gammaproteobacteria bacterium. Taxonomy (GTDB): domain Bacteria; phylum Pseudomonadota; class Gammaproteobacteria; order Xanthomonadales; family Xanthomonadaceae; genus Lysobacter_I. The sequence goes on along the minus strand of CAWAMC010000002.1, from coordinate 127,762 downwards.
GTCGCTCCGATCAAGGGCGTGAAAGCGCATGCGAGCGAGGTTCTGTACTGCAGCAACGATTCGTCGCTTCGTATCGCCGCTTTGAGTGCCTCCGCATCGTTGAGCAGCACAGGGGCGATGATGGGATCATCCAATACCGCGCCCCTTTCGAGCAGTAAGCGTAGGCAATCCGGAAACCGGTCCGACCGGTAGTACATCTCGGTTAAGTACGTAACCGGTGCCTTGCCATTGATCGGTGCCGTCGGGTCGAAGCCCGCATCCAGAATCGCGCGGATGCGATCGACCGAGTGGCTCTCAAACGCAACCAGCAGATCGTCGAAGGCGGTGTTCATGTGAGATACCTTGCGCTGATTCAAGCCATCACGATCCGGGTGTGGCTTGAATGAATTGTTAGGCATAAGCCCAAGAGAGCAAAGCACCTATTGGTAACGATGCTAACAACGTTACAACACCGAGACAGCCAGAGCCGGAACCGCTCGAGTGACGCGATGAGTATTGCTCACGTTCCTGAGATGGACGACTTTGGAGCCATTTGGCATGACATGCTTGGCAAAAAAACTTTGTCCTGCCATTTCGCCAGGCCTCAGCAGTGCGGCTGCTATGCAGTGCGGCCGTTCCGCAACGTCCGCACTTGAACGACTTTTGGGGTGGCATGCGCTTTGGGATGAGCTTGCTTATCAAAGCAACACCAAGCAAAGCAACAGTGCCGATGCCAAAGATGATTTCAGGACTCATTGATCTCTCAACTTAAGCCTAAAGCCTGAGTTAAGCCACCCCGCGGCAGGGTGGCGGACGCGTGCTAGCGTAGCGCAGGCACGTGGCCGACGCCACGATGCGGGGTCGGCTTGAACGAATTGTTAGACGCGTCATGTAGCCGCGGTTGGAGGATCAGTTAGATAGTCAGAAAGCGGAGTGAACGGCGCTCTGAATGTCCAGGCTTGGACACACTTCATTAGATAGTTGAATAGATCCGCGAGGCACGCCCCTTCATCCGGAATGCGGCGATAGAGTTGCTCAGCAGCGATATTATTAAAGTACCAACCATTCTCGCGGATTAGGGTGTAGTCACGGTCTAGAACAGTGATGGAGTCAGGCAGAGAGTCCTGTCCATAACGATCCGCGTACAGCCGAAGTGCTGCGAGCAACGACTCAATTTCTGGGCCTTGAAATGCCACGATGGATGCTGGAATTGAATTTAGGCGGACGATGTTGCCGAGACCATTTCGTGCTTCCCACGGCCAAGGTGTGCACCGCACTTGCTGATTCTTAACCATGCGAACGGTACCCATGGCTTTGGGTAATGATGCGTCGGTGTTCGGACTCGATGCCGCAATGCTTGATTTCACTTCAATGCAAGCGATAAGCCCGTCTGCAAGGACGACGCCCGTGTTACCCCCGAGAACGAAACGCGGCGCATGAGCAGGGACGAGTAAGATATCCGTCTGTCCAGACCGCCCTCCAACAGAATCAATTATTTCACCAGAGAGATAAGCGACATTGTTTGGAAGTGCGGCTCGCAAAAACTCCGAAACGACTAGTTCACGAGCAGTCCCAACGACGGTCGCATGCTCCGCTAGCCGAACCTCATAGCCTTTTTCTAAGATGGTTCGGCGAACACGGTTGAAATGTTCATTCAAAAATGCCATGTCTACTCACTAAGCGCCTAACTCGAGATAAGAGGCATCACCCCGCCGCAAACCCATCCCGCGTCAAATTGATCGGTTCGCCCGCCGTACACACCACATCGTCTTCGATGCGGATACCGCCGTAGGGTCTGAAGTGCGCGACGCGGTCCCAATCGATGCTCGGGCCGAGGCCTTTGTCTTTCAACTCGTCCAGCAGCATGTCGATGAAGTAGATGCCCGGTTCGATGGTGACGACCATGCCCGGTTCGAGCACGCGCGTGAGGCGCAGATACGGATGGCCATCGGGTTTGGCGATGGTGCCGCCGCTGTCGCTCGCGGCGAAGCCGGCGACTTCGTGCACCTGCAGGCCGATGCCGTGGCCGATGCCGTGCGGGAAGAAGGCGTTGCTCACGCGGGTTTCCACCGCCACTTCGGGCGAGACCGTAATCAAGCCGAAATCGCGAAGAATGCCCGCGAGCGCGAGATGCGCGTCGAGATGGATGTGTTTGTAGTCCGATGCCGGCGCGAACTTGCGCGCACATCGCCAGTTGCGCGGCATCGACCAGTTCGATCATCGCTTGGAATTCGCTCGCGGTATCGGCGGCGTAGGTGCGCGTGATGTCGCAGGCATAGCCGCGATGGCTGGCGCCGGCATCGATCAAGAAGCTGCGTGACTGCGCCGGTGCGCGGCGGTCGCGATCGGTGTAGTGCAAGACCGCGCCGTGTTCGTTGAGGCCGATGATGTTGTTGTAGGGCAGATCGTTGGCGTCCTGCCGCGCCGCTTGGCAATAGGCCAAATGGATGCCGAACTCGCTGGCGCCAGCGCGGAAGGCGCGCTCGGCGGCGCGATGGCCGCGCACGCCCCAGCGCGTGGCTTCGCGCATCATCGCGATCTCGTAACGCGTTTTGTACGCGCGGTGATAATGCAAATAATCGAGCACCGCCGCCGGGTTATTCGGCGCGAACGCGCCGTACTGGCCGAGCGCGCTCTGCGCTTCGCCGAGGATCGCGCAACGCGCGGCGTTCTTGGGCAAATGCGCCATCGCATCGTCGGCGTTGCGGATGACGACGATGTCGAAATGTTCGACCCATTCGCCGCTGGGCGCGGCCGGCACGACGTGCCAATAATCGTGCGGCTGCAAGAACACGATGCGCGGGCGCTCGCCGGGCGTGTAGATCAGCCAGCTACCGGGCGCATTGGTCAACGGCAGCCAGGCTTTGAATTGCGGATTGACCACATAGGGATAGTCGCGGTCGTCGAACAGGTGGTAATGCACCGTGCCGCTGGGCACGACCAGATGCTCGAACCCGCCGCGCTCCAGTGCGGCATCGGCGCGTGCGCGCAGCGTGTCCAAATGTTCGGCGTAAAGCGAAGCGAGTGTGGTGGTCATGGCGGAAAACGTTCTTAGGGGGAAAGGAGATGGTGATGAACGATGCGTCGATCGAATGGATAGATCGAATGCGATCGACGCAACACCATCGATCGCGCGATCGCGATGGGTCAATCGTATTCGGCGCCGGGCGATTCGATCCAATTCGTCAAGCGGTCGCGTTGCTCATCCGACATCGCGATGAAGCGAAACCCGGCCCAGGCTTGACCGAGCGCCGTGCCGCGATCCAGCCACAGCAGATGGCCGCCGATATCGAAATCGAGATCGTCCAAGCCCGGCAGGCGGAACCTGAATTGATACAGCGCGTCTTCGCTCAGGGATGCGTTGGCGATGAGCAGCATGCCGCCCTCGGAGATGTTGCCGATACGGCCGATGACTTCGTCGGTCATCACGTCGCTGACCAGCACGGATTCGGCGATCTTGCGCCGCGGCGAGCGGCGATATTCTTTCTTGCTCATCGTTTTTCGCCTCCCGACGGCGGCGCAGCGGATTCGTCGCCGATCAAACCGATCGGCGGGAAGTCGGGTTCGGGAGGTTTGGGCCTAGGCGGTTGCGGCGACGGCGATGGAGGCGGCGGTGGCGCTGCGACAACGGGGTCGTGGGGACGCTTCGGCGGCTGCCCCGCCTCGTCGCCGATCAGGCCAATCGGCGGCAATCCGGGCTCGGGTGTTCTGGGCCTAGGCGATGGAGGCGTTGGCGGCGATGCGGCAGCGGCACTCTCTTTACGCGCCTGAGCCGCCGCTGCGCGCTCGCGGATCGACATCGGTACGCTCGGTTCGGCCGGCGATGCGGGATGATCGCCGTGGGCGTCGTCTGTCGAGGCTTCGTCGTCGTGATCGTCGTCGCGACGGCCGCCGGTGAGCGAACGCAGCGCGTTGAGCGCGGCATGCCAAGCGCGATCGACCAGGCCGGCGCGCTGCACGGTAACGATGCGAACCTGATCCTTGGCCATCATGCGCGCGAGGCTATCGAGCGAATGTTCGCCGACGCGCTGGCCGCGCTGGTTGACGAACAGCGCCGTGCCCGTGACCGGGCTGAACCACGACATGCGGCGACGGACCACATCGCCCTGTTGATTGGTGACGAATTCGATCCAGGTGCCGAACGGCAGCAGGCGCAGCTGCTCGAAACATTCTTGTTCTTGCGGATTGCGCGGTGGCGCGTCGTCTTTCTTGGTTTTCGCCGACTCTTCGCCCAGGCGCACGCGCGCTTTGAGCTTCATCGTCAGCTCGGTACGCGACTCGCCGCCTTCCTCGTCGTCCAAACGTTGGCCGCTGGAGAGCCGCCGCGCGATGACATCGGCTTCGTCTTCGTGATAGCCGACGAGCTTCAACGCCGATTCGATGTGCTCCTTGAGCGCAAGATCTTCGACATTGGGGTCTGGATGCGTACACGCTTCGACGATTTTGCGGGTGACTTCGATCTGACGCCGCCATTCCTCCGAACCTTCGCCCTGGCGCAGGTAAGTGAGCGTGAGCACGTCCGCCCACGATTGTTTGAGTAGCGCACGCGTGAACTTCGGCAGTTGATGGTCGCCGAGCACTTCGTCCAAGACCGCCGCGGCGCGTTGTTTCGCGACTTCGAGTTTTTCTTTGCCGCGTGCCGCTTCGATATGGCGACGTTCCAGCGTCTCGGCGCGCTTCACATGCTGCGCGACGTGCGACTGCAGCTCTTTATTGCTTTTCTCGAAGACTGCGACGTCGCCGTCGTAATTTTTGACCGCATGGGTCACGGCTTGCTGCAACGGCGCGAGCAATTGCGGGTCGAAATCGTCTTCGCCGAGCCACTTCGCGGCCGTTTCCGACACGGTGTTGAGCAATTGCCGCGCAGGGTGATTCGGGCGCACGAAGAACGAACGATCCTGCAGCGCGACGCGCAACAACGTGAGCTGCAAACGTTTGATCAGCGCGGTCGCGGGAGCGTCCTCGCGGATTTCGGTCTGCAGGTTCTTGTAGAGCAGATCGATCAACTCGAAGGTATCGTTATCGGCCGGCGATAGTTCCATCGCGCGCCCGGTCTGTTGCCGCGCCTGCGCAAGCAACGAACGTTTGACGTCCGCCAAATTCACCGCTGCGGAGGTGCCGGGCAAGGTCGGTTCTAAGTTCAAGCGACCCAGCGCGGAAAGCACATCGTTGGTCGGCAGCGGCATGCCGGGCACATGTCCCGGAGCCATCGCACGCTGCGTCATCTTGCGATGGTTCGCGAGCAGCTTCTGCAAATCCTGGTAGGCCGCTTGCTCGTCGACTTGCTGGGTTTGCGCGACCGGCTGCCCCATCCAGTTGGTGAACGGGCGATTGGGATCGAAGCGCGCATTCGCAGCGGCTTCGGTCCCATCCGCAGGATTGCTCGACAGCATCGGGCCCGGCACTAACGACGGCGCGTCGCCAGGCCCGCGCGGCGCATTTTTGTCTTTATCCTTCATCCATGGCGCGTGCGGCGATTCATCTAAATCGTCTTCCGCCGCGCTGCCTAGCGCCGCCGCTTTGGTGCGCATCGGCACATAGCTCAAGCTCGGCAGCACGCCCTCTTCGACCAACAACAGGTCCAACTTCTCGCACAAGCCGGCATACGAACCCATCACCTTGCGATCGAAAATGCGATAGAACAGCAATCGCGGCTCTTGCGGCAGTTGCAGGGTTTCGCTGGCATGACGCACCGCGCGGCACAGCGCCTGCGGGCCGAGCGGCAGACGCTCGCTGTCGAACGCTGCACTGGCGGCCAAGACCCCGAAGCGCTGACCGAGCAGATGCAAGACGAGGTTAGCGCGCGATTCTTGGCGCGAGGCGATCTCATGCAGCACCGCGCCTTCGTCCATCACGCCCTGATCGACCAGGGTAAGATTTTGGAACGTGACGCGTGTGGCAGAGGATGGTGGCGTCATCGGCGAGCCTTGGACCGCGCCTTGCGCACCGCGCATGCCGACCAAACCGGTTTCGAGCAATTGCATGAAGCGCGGCACGAAGTCGTGGCGGTTCAAGCGCACGACCCGCAGCGTTTGCATGTGGTCGGTGGTGCCGCTGTGGGCGCCGTAGCGCTCGGCCATGCGGAACAATTCTTCTTCGAATTCGCTGATCGCGGCGACCAGCAGGGGCTCCAACTCGCCGGCGAAAAGCCCGAGTGCCCGTTCGAGGGTTCGACGGACTCGGCGTGGCAGTCCTGCGCTCACAAGATTTCGAGGGGCGAAAGGGTCTTGCGGCAAGATCGGGGGGGCCATATCCACTCGTCAGAAACGCGACACGAATCGCATTTCTTAACATGTTAGGGGCTATCAGCGCTACCAGAAACGCGTTCCCCACTCTCGACCGGACGCTTCTGAGCCGCAGCAAAACCTAGGCGCCCGCACGGATTGCGCCTCGCCGCAGACCCGATGGCGGCCATGGCTAAACACTGCGATGACGGCCGGTGCTCATGCTTGCAGGCGCAGCATGCTCAGCGGTCGCGTGGCGGCGCAGGCGTATCCATGAACAGGCCGATGATGTCGTTCGCGAAGCGCAGGCCGGTGTCGGTCGGTCGCCAGCGGCCGAGAGGATCGTCGCCATCGGCTTCGGGCATCAGCCAACCGCGCGCCTGGGCTTCGGCCAAAGGCGCGGCGATCGCCGACCGCGGCAATCCGGTGCGGGCCTCGAACTGCGCCATGCCGAAGCCTTCGATCAAGCGCAGGGCATTGAGCATGAACTCGAAGGGGCGCTGATCCGGCGGGATCTCGCGCTCCTCGCCGATCGCAGCGACGGTGCCGGCGACCGCACCGTAAGCGGTGGGGTGCTTGGTTTTGCTGCGGCGCAAGATGCGGCCGCGGTCGACGTGCGCGTCGGCAGCGTCGAGGCCGCTCGAGGGATCGGACGCCTTCGACAACCCCGCCGGCAAGGTCAGCTTGCCGTGGGCGCCGGCGCCGATACCGAGATAGTCGCCGAAGCGCCAGTAATTCAGGTTATGCGCGCATTGCCGGCCCGGTCGGGCATAGGCGCTGATCTCGTATTGCGCATAACCGGCATCGGCCAGCAACGCCTGGCAGGCCTCCTGCATATCCCAGGCGATGATCATCGTCCGGAATGCCGGCAGGCGGCCTCGCCGCGAACAAGGTGTTCGGCTCCAACGTCAATTGGTAATGACTGATATGCGTCGGCGTCAACGCGAACGCGCGCTCGAGATCGTATTCGGCCATCGCGATGGTTTGCTCCGGCAACGCATACATCAGATCGAGATTGAGATTGTCGAAGCCCGCATCCTGCGCGAGTTTGACCGCCGCTTCGGCCTGGCCGCTGTCGTGGATGCGTCCGAGTCGCCGCAAACAACCGTCGTCGAAACTTTGCACGCCGAACGACAAGCGATTCACGCCGGCCTTGCGGTAATCCTCGAAACGACCGTGCTCGGCGGTACCGGGATTGGTTTCGAGGGTGATCTCGCAGCCCGGCGCGATGCGCAGGCGCGCGCTCGCCGCTTGCAGGATGCGATCGATCTGATCGGCCGGAAACAAACTCGGCGTACCGCCGCCGAAGAAGATGCTGTGCACCGGCCGCCCCCACACCAGCGGCAAGTCGTATTCCAGATCGGCGATCAAGGCATCGACATACGCCGCGAACGGCAAGGGCCCGCGGCCTTCGTGCGAATTGAAATCGCAGTACGGGCATTTGCGCACGCACCAGGGCAGATGCACATACAACGACAGCGGCAACAGGCCGAGCATCAGCGCGTCGATCGCAAACTCGCGCTCAGATGCGCGCGCAGCCGCTCAAGCGCGCGTCCGCGATGGCTGATGCGATTCTTCACCGCCGCATCGAGTTCCGCCGCGCCGATGCCGCGTTCCGGGTCGAAGAACACCGGGTCGTAACCGAAACCGCCATCGCCGCGCGGCGCATCCAGGATGCGACCCTCCCACACGCCTTCGGCGATCAACGGCTGCGGGTCGTCGGCATGACGCAGCAGCGCGAGCACGCAGACGAAACGCGCACTTCTGCTTTGGTCTGGGACATCGCGCAGCGCATGCAGCAATTTGGCGATGTTCGCCGCGCTGTCGCCGTGTCCGCCGGCGTAACGCGCGCTGTAAAGCCCGGGTGCGCCATCGAGCGCATCGACGCAGATGCCCGAGTCGTCGCCGAGCGCCGGCAATCCGGTCGCGCGCGCGGCATGCCGCGCTTTGAAGATCGCGTTCTCGACGAAGGTCAAACCGGTTTCGTCGGCATCCTCGACCCCGAACTCGGACTGCGCATGCAGTCGCAGGTCGAGGTCGCCGAGCAAATCGCGCAACTCCGCGAGCTTGCCGACGTTGCTGCTGGCGAGCACCAACTTCATGCGCGCAGCTCCAGCAAATCCCAGCGATTACCGTACAGATCCTCGAAGACCACGACGATGCCGTACTCTTCTTCGCGCGGTTGTTCGAGAAAGCGCACGCCCTTGGCGCGCATCGCAGCGTAATCGCGATGGAAGTCGTCGGTGTACAGAAAAAAACCGACGCGGCCACCGGTTTGATCGCCGATGCGCGCGCGCTGGGCATCGTTCGCGGCCTGCGCGAGCAACACACCGGTTTCGGCGCCGTGCGGCGCGACGACGACCCAGCGTTTGCGCGGATTACCGGGCGCGGCGTCTCGCGGCGAGTCCTCGCGCAGCTCGAAACCGAGCGTCTGGGTGTAGTACGCGATCGCGCGATCGTAGTCGTCGACGATCAATGTGAAAAAAGCGATACGGCGCTTCATCTGCGTCCGCACCTCAACCCGCGAGCGCGGCACGCTGGGCCGCGAGCAATTCGCCGATGCCTTGTTCCGCGAGACCCAATAGCGCATCGAGTTCATCGCGACGGAAGGCATGGCCTTCTGCGGTGCCTTGCACTTCGATGAAGCCGCCGCCGTCGTTCATCACCACATTCATATCGGTATCGCAGTCGCTGTCTTCGGCGTAATCCAGATCGAGCACAGGCACGCCGCGATACACGCCGACCGACACCGCGGCGACGGCGCCGTGGATCGGCTCTTTCGTGATCTCTTTCTTCGCCTGCAGCCAACGCACCGCATCGACCAGCGCGACGTAGGCGCCGGTGATCGCCGCCGTGCGCGTGCCGCCATCGGCCTGCAGCACATCGCAATCGAGCGTGATCGTACGTTCGCCGAGCGCGCTGCGATCGACGCAGGCGCGCAGCGACGCGACCGATCAGTCGTTGGATTTCCAAGGTGCGTCCGCCTTGTTTGCCGCGCGCGGCTTCGCGATCGTTGCGGGTGTGGGTCGAGCGCGGCAGCATGCCGTATTCGGCCGTGACCCAACCTTCGCCCTTGCCGCGCATGAAGGCCGGCACCTTGTTCTCGATGCTGGCGGTACACAGCACGCGCGTTTCGCCGAACGCGATCAACACCGAACCTTCGGCGTGGCGGGTGAATCCGCGCTGGATCGATACCGGCCGCATCTGTTCGGGGCGTCGGCCACTGGGGCGCTCGATCATGGTCATTCGCGTGCCTATCGAAGGGCGCGGCAGTTTAGCATCGGCCATTCACCCGGGCACGCCGCGATTCTCACGCAGGTCGTTGAAAAACGCACATCAGTGTGCGTTTTGACTCGCCGCATCAATGCGGCTCGCCGCTTCGCGGCCGGCTGCGCCGTTCGCACCGGCTTACGCCGGTGCAGTCAAGTCGCGCGTCCGGCACATGTCCGGACGCGCTCTCGATGACAGCCCGCTTGCGGGCTGAACAGCAAAGCTGGCCCTGAGCACAGCGAAGGGTGAGCGCGTAGCGCGAATCATCAAGCGCTTGCGCGCTTGCCTCATCGCCGCGGCCATCCATGGCCGCGCCCGGAGGCTGTTTTTCAACAGCCTCCGGGCGAATCGGACAAATCGCCGAGCGATGCGGGAGAATAGGCGCCACTTCAGACTCAGGGCCCGTCCATGATCCGCAGCATGACCGCTTTCGCCTCCGGCGAGCGCAGCATCGACACCGGCACCCTCACCTGCGAACTGCGTGCGGTCAATCACCGTTTCCTCGAAATCGGCATGCGTATGCCCGATGAGCTGCGGGCGCTCGAGCCGACGATGCGCGAACGCATCGCTGCGCGCATCTCGCGCGGAAAACTCGACCTCTCGCTGCGCCTGCGCCCACGCGAGAACGACGAGACCTTGCATCTGAATCCGGCGCTCGTTTCGCGCATGGGCGCATTGGCGCGCACCTTGCACGAACATTTTCCGACCTTGCGCGTGGAGATGACCGAACTTCTGAAATTTCCGGGCGTGCTGCATGTCGACACGACCGATCCGGCGAATCTGCAGCACGAAGCGATGGCCTTGCTGGACGCGGTGCTCGACGAATTCGTCGCGGCGCGCGGGCGCGAAGGCGCCAAGCTCACGACCGTCATTCTCGAACGCGTGGATGCGATCGCAGTGCGCGCGGCCGAAGCGCGCGCTTTGATGCCGGCGATACGCGCCGGCCAACGCCTGAAATTGGAACAACGCCTCGCGGACCTGCCGCAGCCTTTGGACCCGGGGCGTTTCGAGCAGGAATTGGTGTTGTCGCTGCAGAAACTCGATGTCGACGAGGAACTCGACCGCCTCGATAGCCACATCGTCGAATTGCGGCGCGTCTTATCGCAGAAAGAGCCGGTCGGGCGCAGGCTCGATTTCCTGCTGCAAGAATTCAATCGCGAAGCCAACACCTTCGGCTCGAAATCGATCGATGCGCGCACCTCCGCCACCGCGGTGGAGCTGAAAGTGCTGATCGATCAAATCCGCGAACAGGCGCAGAACCTCGAATAGGCCGGGCGTGAGCGGTCGGAAATGGAACGTCGCCAAAAGCACAGAAGACCGATCGTGATGTATCGTGCCCGTTCGCCGAAGCCCTGAGTTCCAGCACCACTGCGGTCCAGCGTTTCCCTTTCACTACTCCCATTCCCGAGCTGCATATGCGCGGAACCCTGTTCATCGTCGCGGCGCCCTCCGGCGCAGGTAAATCCAGCATCGTCAACGCCTGTCTAGCGCGTTTTCCGGACATCGCGTTGTCGATCTCTTTCACCTCGCGCGGCATGCGTCCGGGCGAGCGTCATGCGCAGCACTATCACTTCATCTCGAAAGACGAATTCCAGCGCATGATCGATGCCGGCGATTTTTTCGAGTGGGCGAACGTCCACGGCGATCTGAAGGGCACCGCGCGTCAGTCGGTCGAACCGCAGTTGGCCGCCGGTCGCGACGTGTTGCTGGAAATCGACTGGCAAGGCGCGCAGCAAGTGCGCAAACACGTGACCGATGCGATCGGCATCTTCATCCTGCCGCCATCGCGGGCCGCGCTAGAAGAACGCATGCGCAAACGCGGGCAAGACAGCGAAGAGACGATCGCGCATCGGCTCGCGAACGCGCGCGAAGAAATGTCGCATTACCACGAATTCGACTACGTGATCGTCAACGAAGTGTTCGAGACGGCGGTGAACGACATGTGCGCGATCTTCACCGCCAGTCGCTTGCGTCGCGATGCGCAGGCCGAGCGCCATCGCGACTTGATCGGCGGTTTGTTGGGCTGAACGCGCCGTCCCGCGCGCGCTGCCGTACGGCAGCCTTTTGGCCACGGCCAACGAAAACGGGCCGCCTCTCGGCAGCCCGTTGCTTCACGACGCGCTGGTCCGGATCAGGCCAGCATCGTCCTCGGCTTCGTCGTCAGCGATTCGTCTTGCGGCGCGTCCTGGATGCGCGACGGCTCTTGATTGCGGATCGGCTCCGGTTGTTTCGTATCCGCCATCTTGGTGCTTTGATCGATGGACTGATTCGTCGCCTGATTCGTGTCGATGAAGGCGCGTTTGGCATCGCTCGCCCACGGATCGAGGCCCTGAATCGCGATCAAGCCTTCCCCGTTCTTGCTGCGGGTGACATGGTCGATCTGGGTCAGACCTGTGAGCTTGGCATCGGCGGCTAACGCCGCGGCCGCACGCTCCAATTCATCGCGCGACTTGAATCCGCCGCTCGGGCCCATCTGCTCCAGGGTCGACACCGCTTGCGTGTACATCTTGTTATCGGGATGCTTCGCGTCGTTGATCAGCGGCCCGCGCTCGGTCGCCGGCGGATTTACGACAGGCTGGTTCACGACGGGCTGGTTCACGACAGGCTGATTCGTGGTTTGCTCGGTACGCGGAGTTCCTGGCGGCACCACGCCCGTCACACGTCCATCGACATCGACCTTCGGATCAAGCTTGACTTGCTGGCCGACGCGATCGAGCGTGGCCTTGTCTGCGACGCCCGTTTCCGGCAAGCCATTCGCTTTCTGGAACGCCGACACCGCCGCTTGGGTATTGCCGCCGTACTCGCCGTCGACTTTGAGCGGTTTGCCGTCCGCACCTTTGAAACCCAGCTCGTTGAGATTGGTCTGGAAGCCGCGCACGTCCGGACCTTTCTCGCCCGGCTTAAGGTCGCCATCGGCGGCCGCGTGTCGCGTCATGCCCTTGTCGACCAAACGCATCGTGTCCTTATCGGCGACGCCGGTGACGTTCAAGCCGTTCTCGCGCTGGAACTGCTCCACCGCTTGCTTGGTACGCCCGCCGAAATCGCTATCCGGTTTCAATTTATTGCCGGCCGCGTCCGTATAGCCGAGATCGTTCAAACGCGTCTGCAATTGTTCGACGCTGGCGCCCTTATCGCCTTGCTTCAGCGGAGCCGCTGGATCGCTCGGCTTGCCCGGGCCGTCCAGTTCCTTCGCGCCTTTGAGGTACGGCATCGGATCGACGGCGACGCCGTCTTTGCGGATCTCGAAATGCAGATGGGTATCGCCCGCTTTCGGCGTATTGCCGGTGCGACCCATGGTGCCGATGACTTCGATGTCTTCCGGTACTTTTTGCCCGACTTTGGCGTGGATTTTGTCCAAGTGCATATACGTCGAGGTCACGCCGCCGCCGTGATCGATGACGACCATATTGCCGGCCGAACCGTTGTTGGGCTTCACCGCGACCACGGTTCCGGGACGGAACGATTCGATCGGATCGCCGACTTTGCCTTCGATATCGACGCCTTTATGCGTACGGACACCGCCTCCACGCGAAGTGCCGAATTCACCATGGCCTTCGCCGGGCTTATCCGCATCGTTGATCTTGTAGTTGCCCGGCGCCGGCCAATTCACGCCGTTGCCTTGCGTTTGATCGGGCGCGCCCGGCGTCTTGGGCGGCATATTGTTCTTCAGCGCTTCAAGCGTATTGGGGCCGGCTTCGCCGTCGACCTTCAAGCCTCGCGTACGCTGATACTCGCGCACCGCCGCTTCGGTCTGCGGGCCGTAATCGCTATCGGCGGTGAACGGCTTGCCGTTGACCTGCGTGATGCCCGCCTTGATCAATTGCTCTTGCATCGATTTGACGGCCGGGCCTTTTTCGCCGCGCTCTAACACCCCGTCTGCCATCGGATCGGTCGGCTTCGGCGACTGCCCGCCGCCACCGGGACTTTGCCCCTGTCCACCTTGGCTGAGCGGCTTGACTCCGACTTCAGGGATACTGATATTTTGATACTTCGTATCCCAATATTTGACGAAATTTTCCGCCATTTGTTTGTCGGGAAGCTTTCTGAATTCGTCTTTTGTCATCCCGGTGATTCGTTCAACGTCGTCCGAAGACACGTTGTTCAGGATGTTGGCGCGTGTTTTCGGATGCGTGAAGCTTCCGTCGGAGATCGCGTCCTGGATCGACTTATAGCCCGTGAAACCTTGTTGATGCGCCAAATACATGTCGAGACCGTTCGGACTCGGACGACCCGACAGATAGGCGTCGCCGGTTCTGTCGTGATGCGTCGTCAAGGATCGCTTGTTGTCTAAGTACAAGCGAGCGGCGGCATCGGTATTCGCTACGGCGTCTAATTCCCGGCCCGCGATGCCATATTCCGCAGCGGTGGACGGAACGAACTGGAACAAACCTTTGGCGCCGTTCGGCCCGCGATTCGCTTGTTCGTCGAACTTTCCGCCGGTTTCGATGTAGGCGAATCGCAAGAAGTCGTCTTTGGGAATACCTCGCTCCTGGGCTTCTTTCTGGATGATCCCCAGCACTTCCTGTCTCGAATAATCTGTAGCCATACCAATAACCCCCTTCTTGATTGTCGATAATGCCGATTGAACGATTACTTCTTCTGCGACTGCGTATACGTGCCAGAACTTGTGGAGTAGGTGTAACTCATCGTATCTGCGGCCCCGAGCGCACGGGCCTTACGATCATTTCCGAGCATCGTGCCCGACCGAACCACCGAAATATCTGGAACTCCGATCTGCGCATTCGGCGAAAACTTCAATTCGCCAGTGCTCGCGGTGCAATCGGCGCCGGATACGGTCTTGCCTTCGTCGGTGCAACCCGCGTCGTTGTTCTCGCCGGTATACACGCTGCCTAGATATTTCCACGCGGGCGCCGCGGCATCGAAAGCGAAAATTTCAGCAACATGCATCTCCACGCCGCCCATTTCGCTATTCGATGCGGGAACGGAAAGAATGTAGCGTTCAGAATTCTCGGCAAACTCAGTTGCCGAGCCGTCCGTTGCGACGACCGGCGCTTGATCCTTCGCGCCGAACCGGCCGATGTCCTTGGCAGCCGCGATCTTTTGCCACTGCGAGCCGGCCAAGGCATATGTGACCTGAGACACCGACACCAGTCCATCCGACGCACCAGCTTCATCGTTCCCGGGTTGTGCTTGTTCGGGCATGGAATAAGCAAAACCGACGTGATAACGCCGATCGCCTAAGAGGAAGGTTCGGCCGTACCAGTATTCGCCGCCCTCGGCATTTCCGTAGATATCGGCGACGACATTGTTGTTCGCAGGAGGCGCGACATCGGTTTGCGGCTGAACCGCCGACGGCACTGTGGGGGCTTCGGCCGTGGATTGCGACGGTGTCGTTTCGTTCTTGCACCCCGAAAGCGACGCAAACAAACACGCGGCGAGCGCCAACGTACGGATCCATCGCTTGCTTTCGATAAAAATTTTCATACGCCTTTGTCGCTGTCTAAATTCAGCCAACACTGTAACGCCGATGATGCCGGCAGGCTGAACGACGAGAAGGGCGGTAGGCCTTGTCGAAAGGCATATGTGCGCCGAAAGCGCGCATCCGGAAAGAGCGGCCGGCGCATGCGTCTGCGCCTAGAGACTCCCCGGGCCGGTGATGACATCACCGACATGTTTCGGCAGTGGCCACTGCCTGCAAGCTCGTATCAGCCATGACAACCTCTGATGGATACGATCGATTGGGTTTTGGCGCCTCGTTTCGAGGCGGTCGGAGGCGCCAGTGACGGCTCACGCGACATGGGCAATGTTTCACAGAAGGCTGCCGCCTGCAAGTAGCCAGGACAGGGCCTCAGAGGCTCAGCGCGGCTGGCTGCGGGCTTTCTCGTCACTTTGCTCAGAAAGCGACGCCGGGCAGCCTGCAGGCGCGAGATTTGCGCCGCCGGACAGATGAGCCGATCAAAAACAACGGGGTCGTCTCGCGACGACCCCGTTGAACGACTCGGAGGTTGCAGTACTCACGTTGCTCAAGGCGTCAAACCATGACGGTCCGTGGCCGGGTTTGGGTCTCGTCTTTTTGGATCGGAGCATCGATCGCCTCGTTCCGCGGCGCCGGCTGCGGTGGGGCAGCAGGCTCCGGTGCCTTGGAATTGGCCATCCTCGTACTCTGTTCGATGGTCTGCGTGGTGGCTTGGCTTGCATCGATGAACGCGCGCTTGGAATCTGGCGCCCATGGGTCGTTGCCCTGGATCGCGATCAGACCCTCGCCATTCTTGCTCCGCGAAACGTGATCGATCTGGGTCAAGCCCGACAGCTTAGCGTCGGTCGCCAATGCCGCCGCTGCACGCTCCATCTCTTCTCGCGATTTGAAGCCACCGTTCGGCCCCATCTGCTCCAGATTGGACAATGCCTGCGTGTACAACCGGTTGTCAGGATGGCCGGGCTGATTGATCTGCGGTGCCTGCGGCGTGGGTTCCGGCGCAGGCGGCGCACGCTCGGGCGATACCGGTGGAACCGGCTGCTGTGGATGATGACCCGTGGGCGCATCCGGAGCTGGCGTCGGCGGCGCACGGTCTGGCGATACCGGCGGAACCGGCTGCTGCGGGTTATGGCCCGTGGGCGCATCCGTGGCTGGCGTTGGCGGCGCGCGGTCTGGCGATGTCGGCGCGGCCGGTTGTTGTGTTTGAGCTTCGGTCAAGCTGATCCCGAGCGCGCGTGCCGTGTTCGGACCGACGACACCATCGTCCGTCAAACCATTGGCGCGCTGAAACGCGCGGACCGCGTTCTCGGTGTTCTGGCCGAACTTACCGTCCGCACCTTGCGTATCGAAGCCGCGCTCGGTCAGGGCCCGCTGCAATTCCTCGACCTTCGGGCCGCGATCATTACGATTGAGCACGCCGTCGGCGAGCGGGTCGCGGCTACCACCAGCACCGCCAGGGGCGCGATCGACGTAAGGTTGGGTCGGGTCGCCGCTGAGCGCGCGATAGGCGTCGGCAGGATTCATGCCGGCACGCACGTTCTCCTGATACTGCGTACGCATCTGGTTAAGCGCGCTGCCGACTTGATCGGCGCTGATCGAAGCGCTGTTACCGGCGGAGTCGCCGTCGTAAACGCTGCGGCCGGTTCGCGGATCGGCGATGCTGGCGAACTCGCGGGCCAGCGCCAGTTGCGCGGACTGCAGGCCCTGGGCGCCGCTGGTTTGACCGGTGATGTAGTCGCGCACTTGCGGACGTTTCTCGTCGATCAAATAGTCCGCGAACATGCGCTCTTGCAATTGCGGCGTGAAGCGCGCGTTCGGGTCGATGCCCAGGTTGTTCACCGCTTCGCGCATCGTGCCGGGGATCATCTGGTACTTGCCGACTGCGAACAGTTCGTCCGGATTGCCGTTCGGTAGGGCCTGCCGACGCATCACTTCGCCAACGGTCATCTGCGAGAAGTCGATGGTCGCGCCACCGGAATCGCCCGCACGGCCGCGGTTGAACGAGCCATAGCCGCCTTCGCCCGAGGAAATCAGCGTGCCGAGTGGATTGCTGGGACCGAAATCGTTCGGACCGCCGGGCACAGCTCCGTTGGTGGGCGGTGCGGGCTGCTGCGGCTGGGCCGGCTGCTGCGGCTGGACTGGTTGCTGTGGTTGCGCAGGCTGTGCGGGCTGCTGGGCCTGGGCTTCGGTCAGACTGATGCCGAGCGCGCGCGCGGTGTTCGGACCGACGATACCGTCGTCCTTCAAGCCATTGGCGCGCTGGTATGCACGGACTGCGTTTTCGGTGTTCTGGCCGAACTTACCGTCTGCGCCTTGCGTATCGAAGCCGCGCTCCGTCAGAGCCCGCTGCAATTCCTCGACTTTCGGACCGCGATCGTTGCGGTTGAGCACGCCGTCTGCCAGCGGGTCGGCGGGACCCTGCCCCGGGTTGGTGCGGCCATCGGGCGCTTGGCCGGGCTGGATACGGCCGCTGGCCATATCGTTGATGTACTGCTCGAACACGCGAGGGGGCGCTTCAACGTGCGCGTGGATCGAACCCGGGCTGCCGACGTCGCCCATCCGGCCGATCGGCTGACCATACTCGACGAACGTACCGTTCGGCGGCTGGCTGCCGTCCGCCATGTGCAACGATTGCGCCAGCACATTGCCTTGCGCATCGACGATTTGCACCGTGTTCCACTGATCACCAAGACTACGGACGTAACCGGAAACCGGTGACGGGATGATCGGTGGGTCTACGATGAAATCCTTTTTCACGTGCAGCTCGGTACGGCCAGCAGTGCGCACCTCCTCCAACTCGCCGTCGATAACCTCGTAATTGCGATTGGGCTCGCGGCCCGCGCTAGGGTGGTGTTTCTCGAGATCTGCGTAGCTATTGACCCGTTCGACATTGCCACCGACGCTTTCGGTAATGACGTAATTCGGCATTGCGGCTCTCCATTCGTTGTGTTTCGAGGCGGTGTTTAGAACGGCATTTGAAGCTAATGATGGAATCAGGGGCTCGGCGGCTCTGGATCGCCGGTCAGCGCCCAACAACCCCTGCGGGTTTCGAAGCGGTAAGAATTGCCTTCGGACATGCCGTAGGTGAAGCGGACGATGCGTACATCTTTGGAAGGCGACTCGACCTTCACCGGCAGCGCGGTTGCGTCCACGGCGCCCGTCGAATCCTCGTGGTGGTATGCGCCATCGCGATAGACCATGTCGAAATCGCGATAGGCATCTGCGGCGACATGCACCGTGCGGGCAGCATCATTGCCTTTGTCGTCGGTGTACAACTCGCCCACCTCCACGACCGGCGCCGTGAAGGCGTTACGGATCGTCGGGTCCGCGGCAAAGCGCTTGAGGAAAGCGTCGAAGTCCTCCGACGGGCACGCCAATGCGGCGGCGGGCGCGGCGGAGCGCAAATCCCACGAACGGACCGCGAACGTCGACTCTTCGCCAGGCACGTTCCAGCGTTCGTAAGGGCCGTAAGCGCTTACACGCAAGCGTCGACCATTGGCGGGATCGGCGAACCACATCAAACACGCACCATCGCCGCTGCAGCTTTCGGTTTCCGGAAGCGCGCCGCAGACGCGGGCCTCACCGCCGACGTTCTCCCAACACGCCGTGTCGCGCAGCGGCACCCAACCAGCAGCGATGACGGCTTCGCGTAACTTCGCGTAGGGCATGTCTTGCTTGAGCGCGGACAAGAACGCAGGCGGTGTTTCCGTCGGCACGGCATCGGCCGGCGATTTAGCCATCGTAGCGTCCACAGCAGGCGCGGGCGGCGACTGTGCTGCGACGCTCTCGCCGCTGTTCTGACGACAAGCGGCTAACGCGAGAACGCTCATCGCTAGAGACATTCCCAGGATGACTGGACGGAACTTCAGCAGGGTGCGACGAGACTTCGTCATGGAACTCCTCGATGATCGGATGGGGGCGGAGTCGACATCATGACGCTTGGCGCGATCCTGGCGCAGTCGGCATCCACTGTCGGGCGCACTGCGGCGCTAGCGACGGACCATGAGAAAACCGCGATGCGCTTCGGCGCAGCACCCGACCCCAGCGGCGCGCGCATGCGGGGGAGCTGGCGCGCACAACGACTGGGTTCGCGAACGATCCCGTACGAAAGCCGGAAAGATGGTGCTGCAGGACGAGCCGTCGTGATGGCATTCGCTCGAATGACATTGCATGCCCGATCACTGCAGACGCAGGGGGCAATCACACCGCGACGCCCTAGGACGCCCCGCCGAGCCGGAACGCATAGGCTCCGGTAATGTCTGGCAGTGGCCACTGCCTGCAAGCTCGTATCAGCCATGACAACCTCTGATGGATACGATCGATTCGGATTTTGGCGCGCCTCGTCAGAGGGCGCACGGGCGAACCGAATGGTTCGCCCGATAGGGTCAATCTTCCACAGAAGTTCGTCGCTGGCAAGTGAAGCGTACGTGACACTGAAACTTCATCTGTCGGCCCGACGCGGCTCACAATCGCGGCGGCGGGAATAACCAACTGATTTTCTTATGGTTTGCTAGGCCTATTAACGCGCCCGGAGTGTGCTGCGCTGAACGCCCGGTGGCGTTGAGGCCCTAGATGAGACGACGAAGGATGCCGGCGTCACACCATCAACGCACTTCAGCCACTTCCACGCCATCCAACCCAGCCGACAAGGTCCGGGCGTCGCCGCCCTGAGCGAGTTTGATCCGCAGGCGCACTTCGTTCTGCGAGTCGGCGTAACGCAGGGCGTCCTCGTAGCTGATCTCGCCCGCCTGATACAGCTCGAACAGGGCCTGGTCGAAAGTCTTCATGCCGAGGTTGGTGGATTCCTTCATCACTTCCTTCAGCTTGTGGATCTCGCCGTCGCGGATGTAGTCCTGCACCAGCGGCGTGCCGAGCATGATCTCCATCGCGACCTTACGGCCTTTGCCGTCGGGGGTCGGGATCAGCTGTTGCGCGACCACGCCTTTGAGGTTGAGCGAGAGATCCATCAGCAACTGGTTGCGGCGGTCTTCCGGGAAGAAGTTGATGATGCGGTCCATCGCCTGGTTGGCGTTGTTGGCATGCAAGGTGCAGAGCACCAAATGGCCGGTTTCGGCGAAGGCGATGGCGTAGTCCATGCCTTCGCGGGTGCGCACTTCGCCGATCATGATCACGTCCGGCGCTTGGCGCAGGGTGTTCTTCAGCGCGTTTTCCCAGCTATCGGTATCGATGCCGACTTCGCGCTGGGTGATGATGCAGCCCTCGTGCTTATGCACGAATTCGATCGGGTCTTCGATGGTGATGATGTGGCCCGAGGTATTCATGTTTCGATAACCGATCATCGCGGCTAACGATGTCGATTTACCGGTGCCGGTCGCGCCGACGAAGATGATGATGCCGCGCTTGGTCATCGCCAAGGTCTTGATGATCGGCGGCAGCGCGAGTTCTTCGATGGTCGGGATCTTCGACTCGATCCGGCGCAGCACCATGCCCACCTGGTTGCGCTGGTAGAAACACGAGACGCGGAAGCGGCCGACACCGGAGACGCCGATCGCGAAATTGCACTCGTGGGTCTTTTCGAATTCTTCGCGCTGCTGCGGCGTCATCACGTTCAGCACCAGATCGCGGCTTTGCTGCGGCGTCAGCGGGTTCTGGGTGATCGGCGCCAGTTTGCCGTGGACCTTCATCGACGGCGGCATAC
Source organism: uncultured Gammaproteobacteria bacterium (assembly GCA_963783035.1). Lineage (GTDB taxonomy): Bacteria > Pseudomonadota > Gammaproteobacteria > Xanthomonadales > Xanthomonadaceae > Lysobacter_I. The sequence continues at coordinate 107,193 of CAWAMC010000002.1, read as the reverse complement.
CCGCGGTGATGAATAAGTCCGACGCCTTCTGGTGCGCCATCAGCTTGAGGAAGGAGGTGAAGTCGATGGTGCTCATGGTGTGCTCCTTCGGAGCCGGGATTCGGGAATGGGGAATCGGGGATCGTTAATGCGGTCGTCGGGAAGTCTTGCGGATCGGGATGCGCTGGTTTTCGCCGTGCACCATTCCCGATTCTCGATTCCCGACTCCCGTGCTCACTCGAACAACCTCTTCTCGCGTGCGTAAACCTTCGCCTGTTGGCGGGTGATCAGACTGCGCTTGACCAAGTCCTGCAAATGCTGGTCGAGGGTCATCATGCCGTAGTTCTGGCCGGTCTGGATCGCGGAATACATCTGCGCGACCTTGTCTTCGCGGATCAAGTTACGGATCGCCGGGGTGCCGACCATGATTTCCCAAGCCGCAGTGCGGCCGCCACCGACTTTCTTCAGCAGCGCTTGCGAGATCACCGCGCGCAGCGATTCGGAGAGCATCGAACGGACCATCGGTTTTTCGCCGGCGGGGAAGACGTCGATGATGCGGTCGATGGTCTTGGCCGCGGAACTGGTGTGCAGGGTGCCGAACACCAAGTGCCCGGTTTCGGCGGCGGTCAAGGCTAAGCGGATGGTTTCCAGGTCGCGCAATTCGCCGACGAGGATGTAGTCGGGGTCTTCGCGCAAGGCCGAGCGCAAGGCCTCGTTGAAGCCGTGCGTATCGCGATGGACTTCGCGTTGGTTGATCAAGCACTTCTGCGAGGTGTGGACGAATTCGATCGGGTCTTCGACCGAGAGGATGTGCGCGTACTCGCCTTTATTGATGTGATCGAGCATCGCCGCGAGCGTGGTGGACTTGCCCGAACCGGTCGGGCCGGTCACGAGGATCAAGCCCTGCGGCTGATCGATCAGGTCTTTGAAGACCTGCGGACAACCGAGGTCTTCGAGGGTCAGCACTTCGGAGGGAATCGTCCGGAACACCGCACCGGCGCCGCGGTTCTGATTGAAAGCGTTGACGCGGAAGCGGGCCAGGCCGGGGATCTCGAACGAGAAGTCGACTTCGAGGAATTCTTCGTAGTCGCGGCGCTGCTTGTCGGACATGATGTCGTAGACCAGCGAGTGCACCTGCTTATGGTCCAGCGCCGGAATATTGATGCGGCGGACATCGCCATCGACGCGAATCATCGGCGGTAAGCCCGCCGATAGATGCAGGTCGGAGGCTTTGTTCTTGACCGAGAATGCCAAAAGTTCGGCGATATCCATGCAAGCTCCCCGTGGTGCGATATTTGAAAAGGTCCGGTCGAGTATAGCCCCGTCTCCGGCCGCGGGCGTGTGATGGCCTTTACACTGTGGCGTCGCCGCATCGATCGCGCCCGCGCGCGCGCGGACGCTCCGACGACGCCCCGACGCACCCCACCGAGTTCGCGCATGGCCGCACCGCACAGCCGCATCGATGCCACGACGCCGCACAACGCTGCGCTTGAAGTGATCGTGCGCGAGATCGCCAAGGCATCCGCGACCTCCGGGCATGCCCGCCCCGCTCGCCTGCTGGCGGTGAGCAAGACGCGCAGCGCGGATGAGATCGCCGCGCTCGCGGCCGTCTGGTCGAAGCTTGCCCGGGGCACGTCCGTGCCGACGCAGACGCTGGCCTTCGGCGAAAACTACGTGCAGGAAGCGCTCGGCAAGCAACCGGCCTTGTCGGCGCTGGATCTGGAATGGCATCTGATCGGTCATCTGCAATCGAACAAAGCCAAAGACGCGGCGGCCGCGTTCGATTGGGTGCAAACAGTGGACCGGCCGAAGCTCATCGCCGCGCTCGCCGCGCATCGGCCATCGGACCGTGCGCCGCTGAACGTGCTGATTCAAGTGAATATCGACGACGAAGCCAGCAAGCACGGCTGCCGGCCCGATGAGATCGACGCCCTCGCGGCGATGATCGCCGCCGAGCCACGGCTGCGCCTACGTGGATTGATGGCGATCCCGGCTCCCGACCCGGACATGGGCCGACGTCGCAGCGCGTTTCGCCGGATGTCCGGCTTGTTCGAGCGCCTTGCGGCCGAGTACGCCAGCGTCGATACGCTTTCGATGGGCATGAGCGAGGACTACGCGCTGGCGATCGCCGAAGGCGCGACCATGGTGCGTGTCGGCACCGCATTGTTCGGCACGCGGCCGATGCCCGCATCGAAGGAGACCTCACCATGAGCGAAGAGCGCGGCATCGAAGGTCGCATCGTTTTTCCGGGCAACCCTTGGCCCGAAGGGCATCCGATCGAGGAATTCGAATGGACCGCTCGTATCGAAGGCGGCGATCTCTGGTTCGATCTGCACCTACGCAGCGCCGACTACGACAGCGGGCGGGAAATCGACGTGGACGAGGACGAGGTTGAGGACGATAAAGACTCGGATTGGGAAGCCCCGATCGTTTGGAACAACTACCATCGCTGTACGCTGTCTTCGACCTTCTGGGGCGAGGAAGGCGGCTTCCGGATGTGTCCGCTCGACGCGTTTTCGCCGGCTTGGCTCGATGGTCGAGGCTTCGAGGTGGATCCGCAGGACGGCACGGTCGATGACGACGACCGCGCATTCCATATTTATCTGCTCGGCCACGACAGCGTGGCGAACCATCGCATCGCCTTCCGGCGCAGCGGCGATGGCGAACGCTTCGATATCGTCTGGGCCGGCGACATCGCGCTGACTTATGGCGGCAACGACGCGCTCGAACATCGGTTCGAGGCCGTGATCCGCAACGTCCCCTGCCCCGACATCGCGGCGCTCATGCGCTAATCCCATTCGAAGGTCCACACCTATGCCGATCAGCGCCCCGCACTCCGTCACCATCGCCTTCATCGGCGGCGGCAACATGGCCCGCAGCTTGATCGGTGGGCTGCTCGCGCGCGGCACTCCGACTGATGCGATCCGCGTCGCCGAGCCGGTCGATGCCCTCCGCGAAGCGCTCGCCCGAGATTTCGGCGTGCGGGTCGGCGCCGACAATGGCCAGGCTGCCAGCGCGGCACAGGTCTGGGTGCTGGCGGTCAAGCCGCAGGTGATGCGCGCGGTCTGCGAAGCCCTGGCGCCGCTGGCGCTGGCCTCACGGCCTCTGGTGATTTCGATCGCCGCCGGCATCACCGCTGCGCAGCTGTCGCGCTGGCTGGGCGGCGGCGCGGCCGTGGTGCGGACGATGCCCAATACCCCGGCTCTGCTCGGCGCGGGCGTCACTGGCTTGTTCGCGACACCGGAGGTGGACGCTAACGGTCGCGAACGATCGGCGAATTTATTGGCAAGCGCCGGAAAAACGGTTTGGATCGAAGACGAGGCGAAGATGGACACCGTGACCGCGACCTCCGGCAGCGGCCCGGCCTACATCTTCTTGTTGGCCGAAGCGATGGAAGCGGCGGCGATCGCCGAAGGCCTGCCGGCCGATGCCGCTCGCACACTGGTGCAAGAAACTGTGCTCGGCGCCGCGCGCATGCTGACCGAATCGGGCGAAGACCCGGCCGAGCTGCGACGGCGCGTCACCTCCCCCGGCGGCACCACGCAGGCCGCGATCGAAACCTTCGAGGCCGGCGGCTTCCGCTCCCTCGTCGCCCAAGCCATTCGTAACGCCACCGAGCGCGGCCGGCAGTTGTCGGCGGCGAACGATTGACGCACACCACACATCTCACGAGTACACAACCATGCGTCGCATTCGTTCCGTTTTCGTTTCGCTCATCGTCTTAGCCGCGCTCGCCGGCTGCGGCGGCGATGCTCCTAAAGTCGCGCGCACCTACGACGCGCCGCAAGAAGCGATCAGCCGCGTCGGCGACGTGACGATTCGCGCGAACGTGTTACCCACCGCGTCCTTGAGCGAAGCCGTCGCCAAGCAATACGGCATCGCGCGCGAAGACAACCGCGTGATGTTGCTGATCTCGGTACGCAAAGGCCCGGAAAACCAAGATGTCGCGCTGCCGGCGACGATCGACGCGAAGGTCTCGAATCTGCAAGGCCAGCATCGCGGTATCGAGATGCGCGAACTGCGGACCGGCGATTACATCGATTACGTCGGCACCGCCACGGTCGCTCCGCCGGACACCTTGCGCTTCGATGTAGAGATCGAACGCGAAGGCGGCGCGCGTTCGACGATGACGTTCTCGCGTGATTTTTCCGCGCGATGACGCCTAGGCGCGTCGCTCCGACCAATCGCGAATGAGCTTCGCGATCGCGCGCACGCCATCGGTCAATGCGGCCGGGCCCGGCTGCAAAATCATCGGCGATTTGATTTCGTGCAGTGCGCCGTCGCGCACCGCGGGAATCGCGCTCCAGCCGGGGCGTGCAGCGACTTTTTCGGGACGGAATTTCTTGCCGCACCACGATCCGAAGATGATGTCCGGCGCACGCCGGATCACGTCATCGGGATCTTCGAGTATCCGGCCTTTGGCCAAAGACGACAGCGCGCGTTCGGGGAAAATATCGTCGCCGCCGGCGATCGCGATCAATTCGGACACCCAGCGAATGCCGCTGATCTGCGGTTCGTCCCATTCCTCGAAGTACACCTTCGGCCGCCGCGGCAGACTCGCCGCTTGCGTGGCGATGGCATCGAGCCCGCGCTGCAATTCGTCGGCGTAGGCATTCGCTTTCTCCGCCGCACCGACCAAGGCGCCGAGCCGCCGCACGTAATCGAGAATGCCGTCGACGCTGCGGTGATTGCTGATCCACACCTCGACACCGTGTTTGATCAGCGCTGACGCGATCTCGGCCTGGATATCCGAAAAGCCGATCACGAAATCAGGTTCGAGTTTCAGAATCTCGTCGATCTTCGCCGACGTGAACGCGCTGACCTTCGGTTTTTCCTTGCGCGCGATCGCCGGACGCACCGTGAACCCGCTGATGCCGATGATACGATCCTGCTCGCCGAGCGCGTACAGCGTCTCGGTCGGTTCTTCGGTGAGGCAGACGATGCGTTGCGGACCGCGCGTCGTCACGTCAACCATTTCCGAAAACAAACGATGCGCTCGGTTTCCTCGAAACCGCAGTGTCGATGCGCCTCTTGCGAAGCGGGGCTGTCGAGCCAAGTGTCGGAGGCGAGTTCAAAACAACCTTGTCCCCGTGTCCAATTCTCGACCGCTTCAATCAGCGCACGGCCGACGCCACGGCCGCGCCATGCGGGCTGCACGAACCAGCCTTCGAGAAACCCCACCGGCGAAGTGTCGGCACCGTTGACGTATTCGTGGCGCACGGTCGCTTCTGCGAAACCGATCGCCGATTTGCGATCCTCGAACGCCAGGAACACGACCGCACCACCAGCGCGTTCGAGCGCATCGCTCATCTCTTCGATATTCTCAACGCCGGTTTCGTCCGGCCATAAGGCGCGCCTCATCGCTCCCCAAACGGTGGCGTCCTCGAGTGTCGCTTTACGGATCCCGAAGGGATTATTCACGGATACAACATCCGCTTCGTCCAAACACCGCCTTCGCCGCGTTCATACAGTTGCCGCTCATGCAAGCGGAACTGCGCGCCGTACCAGAACTCGATGGCGCGCGGGATCACGCGAAAACCGCTCCAGCGCGGCGGGCGTGGTATGTCGCGACCTTCGTATTCGCGTTTCGCGTCATCGAAGCGTCGCTCGAAGGTGTCACGCGCATCCAAGGTCTCCGACTGATGCGAGGCCCAGGCGCCGAGTTGGCTATCGCGCGGGCGTTTCGCGAAATACGCATCGGCTTCGGCGGCGTCGACGATCGCGACGTCGCCTTCGATGCGCACCTGTACGCCGTCGTCGCCGAGCGCTTTCCAGAAGAACAACAACGCGGCCTGCGGATTGGTCTGAAGCTCACGACCCTTGCGGCCGTCGAGGTGGGTGTAGAACACGAAACCGCGAGCGTCGTGTTCCTTGAGCAAGACCATCCGCGCCGAGGGGCGGCCGCTGGTATCGACGGTGGCGATGGTCATCGCGGTGGGTTCCGGCACGCCCGAAGCGCATGCCTGGGCGTAGAGGTTGTCGAAGGTCGCGAGCGCTTCGGCGTAGAGCGGGTCGGTCGCGGGTGCGGCGTGGCGGGTCGTGTTCATTGCGTTATTGTCGCGCGATGCTCGGGGCTACGCATACGACTTCGATCAAGATCGGCACGCGGGTGGGGCCTGCGCGCACGACTGGGGCCGGCTTTTCGGAGCCCGTGGTCGCTGCAGCGCTGGACGATGCACTCGCCGCCGGGCGGGTTTATGCCATCGCCGGGTTGCAAGGCAGCGGCAAATCGACCCTGGCGGCGCAGATGGCAGTGCTCGGCGCGAGGCGCGGCCTGCGTGTCGTGGTGCTCTCGCTCGACGATACGTATCTGGGTCTGCGCGAACGCCGGCGATTGGGGCGGGAGGTGCATCCGCTGCTGGCGACCCGTGGGCCGCCGAGCACGCACGACATCGCATTGGCTTGCGAGACCCTCGATGCCCTACGCGCAGGCTGCGCAGTGCGGCTGCCGCGTTTCGACAAACTGAGCGATCGCCGTCTGCCGCCTTCGCGCTGGCCGTGCGTGCGCGATGCGGACCTCACGATTTTCGAGGGCTGGTGTTTGAAGGTGCCGCCGCAGCCGGCGACAGCCTTGCGCCGAGCGATCAATGCGCTCGAACGCGAGGAAGACGCCGAGGGCATTTGGCGACGCTATTGCAACGACGCGCTGGCCCATGAATACCCGGCGTTGTGGGCACGGCTGCCGCGCTTGCTCTGGCTGCAGCCGCCGGGCTTCGACCCGGTGCCTGGTTGGCGTTGGCAACAGGAACGTGCGGCCCGCGCCGGGCGTGGCGCGGGCACGCAAGCGGGTCTCTCGCGAGCGCAAGTGGGGCGTTTCGTGCAGCACTTCGAGCGCGTAAGCCGTCATGCGCTGCGCACGATGCCCGCGATCGCGGATCGATGCCTGCGCCTGGACGCGCAGCGCCGTGTGCGTACGGTGTTCCGATGACCCGACGCGGCGCGACAGGCGCGTTCTAAACGCGCATCACTCGACGATGAAACTCACGCGCATATTGACCCGCCATTCGGTGACATTGCCCTGATCGTCGGTCACGACCTTGGTTTCGTTGACCCAAGCGCCTTTGATGTTCTTGACGGACTCGGCGCATTTCTTCAAGCCGCCGCGGACCGCGTCTTCGAAGCTGATGGTGGAGGAAGCATTGATTTCGATAATTTTCGCGACAGACGCCATAGCCGAGTGCTCGATGAATGGCGCGCGTGGCGCCGGGCCGAACAGACTACGCTCGTCGCGAGGTCGCGCTGTTAAAATCCTGTGACCGTCCCGACGATAAGGGTTATGAATCCCGCGCCGAACCTGATCCTGATCGGCCCGATGGGGGCCGGCAAAACCTCGATCGGCCGACGCTTGGCCGAACGGTTCGGCCTGCGCTTCATCGACCTGGACCGGGACATCGAAGTCGAAACCGGGCGAAAGATTTCCGAGATTTTCGCGACCGAAGGCGAGGCCGCCTTCCGCCGACACGAACGCGAACGCCTCGCTGCGTGCTTACAGGACCGCGACACCTTGATCGCCACCGGCGGCGGCGCGGTACTGGATCCGGAAAATCGCATCGGCATGCGCGCACACGGCTTCGTCGTGCATTTGCACGTCGGCATCGACGAACAATTAGCGCGGTTGGCGCGAGATCGCACTCGCCCATTGCTGGCCGCGGCCGATCGCGGCGATGTATTGCGCCGACTCGCCGCCGAACGCGGGCCGCTGTACGCCGAAATCGCCGATTTGCGTTTCGAGCCCACAGGCCTGAACCTTCCCGATGCTTGCGGCAGACTCGCGGTATTGCTGCGCGACCGCTGGCAGATCGCCCCTCCCCCACTTCCGCAAACGGCGTCGGCATGATCGCTCCCCTCCACCGCTCGGTTCACGTCGGCGGCTCGCAGCCCTACACCATCACCATCGGCGCCGATCTTCTCGACGACGGCATCGCCCTGGTGTCGCGGATTCGCGGCCGTCACGTCTTGCTCGTCAGCGACGAACACGTCGCTCCGTTGTACGCGCGCCAATTGGAAGTGAGCCTGCACAACGTGCGGCCAGAACTGCGCCTCGCACGTTACATCATGCCCGCGGGCGAACAGGCCAAGACCCTGGAACACTTCACCCACGCGATCGACGCACTGGCCGCGCTCGGCGCCACTCGCGACGCCTGCGTCCTCGCGCTGGGTGGTGGCGTGGTCGGTGATCTCGCCGGTTTCGCCGCCGCCTGCTGGATGCGCGGCATCGATTGCATCCAACTGCCGACCACGCTCCTGGCGATGGTGGATTCGTCCGTCGGCGGTAAGACCGCCGTCGATCTTCCGCAAGGCAAAAACCTCGTCGGCGCTTTCCATCCGCCGCGCGCGGTCTTCGCCGACATCAGCACGCTGCACTCGCTGCCCGAGCGCGAACTGCGCGCGGGTTTCGCCGAAGTGGTGAAGTACGGCGCGATCACCGATGCGCCGTTCCTCGGATGGCTCAATACCCACCGCACGGCGCTGCTCGCGCGCGAGCACGACGCACTGCAAGAAGCCATCACCCAAAGCTGTCGGCATAAAGCCGCGATCGTCGAACACGACCCGTTCGAGCACGGCGAGCGCGCGCTGCTGAATTTCGGTCATACCTTCGGTCACGCGATCGAAACCGAGCAAGGCTACGCCAGCGAAGGCAGCGATGCGCTCAATCACGGCGAAGCGATCGCCGTGGGGATGGTGCTGGCGGCGCGGCTATCGGCGTATCTGGGAATGGCCGCGGCGGTCGACGCGCAGCGCTTGGAATATCTGCTCTCGGGGTTCGGCTTGCCGACCGCACTGCCGCCGGGCCTGGACCCGAACAATCTGCTCGACCGCATGCACTTGGACAAAAAGAGCCAAGCCAGCGGTCTGCGCTTCGTGTTGTGGGAAGCGCCGGGACTGGCGCGCATCGTCTCCGATGTGCCGGAAGAGGCCGTGCTCGAAACGCTACGCGGCAACTGAGCGTCGTTGCCATCGCGACGAGTTCGCCGGCCCGATGCGTCGCTTCGGGCTACAATTCGCTCATGCGCCTGCTTCTCCAACAACGTCCAGACGGCCGCGAAGCCCCACGCTTCGTGCAACTGCAGTTGGAAGCGGATTTGCTCGGTGGCTGGACGCTGACCCGCGAGACCGGCCAGATCGGCGGCCGCAGCACGCTGCGCCGCGATCAGTATCTCGACCACGCCAGCGCCCTCGACGCGCTCGAACGCGCCCGCGATCAAACGCTGAAGAAAGGCTTTCAGTTGATGTTCGCGCAAGGCGTTGACGCGCCGACCTGACGGTTCATTACTTCTCATTTCATCGGACACCTCGTGCCCAATACCACTGCATCGACCAACGATCGTTTTCTCCGTGCCCTGCGCCGCGAACCCGTGGACGCCACGCCCATTTGGCTGATGCGTCAGGCCGGCCGTTATCTGCCCGAATACCGCGCCACGCGCAAACAAGCCGGCAGCTTTTTGGCGATGGCGAAAACGCCGGAACTGGCTTGCGAAGTGACGTTACAACCGCTGCGTCGTTTCCCGCTGGATGCTGCGATCCTGTTTTCCGACATTCTCACCGTGCCCGATGCGATGGGCTTGGGGCTTTATTTTGTCGAAGGCGAAGGCCCGAAATTCGAGCGCACCGTGCGCAGCGCCGAGGACGTGGCGAAGCTCGCGATGCCGGATATGGAAACCGAACTGCGCTACGTGATGGACGCGGTGCGTCTGATCCGTCGCGAATTGAATGGCAGTGTCCCGCTGATCGGATTCTCCGGCAGCCCATGGACGCTGGCGTGTTACATGGTCGAAGGCGGCGGCAGCGATAATTTCGCGACGATCAAAGCATTAGCGTTGAATGCGCCGGATGTGCTGCATGCCTTGTTATCGATCAACACCGATGCGGTGATCGCGTACCTCGCCGCGCAACGCGCCGCGGGCGCGCAAGCGCTGCAAGTCTTCGACACCTGGGGCGGCGTGCTCAGCCCAGCGATGTATCGCGAATTTTCGTTACCGTATCTCACCCGCATCGCACGCGAACTGCAGCGCGGCGAAGGCGCAGAGCGCACACCCTTGATCCTGTTCGGCAAAGGCAATGCCGCGCACCTCGAAGCGCTGGCCGCATCGGGCACCGATGCCGTCGGCGTGGATTGGACGATCGAACTGGGCGATGCCGTACGTCGTACCGGCGGCAAGGTCGCGCTGCAAGGTAATCTCGATCCGGCGACGTTATACGGTTCTACCGCCGCGATTCGCGAGCAAGCGCGTCGCGCCCTCGACAGTTATGCCGAAGGCAACAACGGTTCACGCGAAGGCCACGTCTTCAACCTCGGTCACGGCATGTCGCCGGATATGAATCCGGATCATGTGGCGGTGTTGGTGGAAGCGGTGCATGAGTTGAGTCGGCGATAGAGTTTTCAAGCCAGACTCTTGACAGCCATCACATTTTGTTGCTAGGGTTCAACCGAAATTTGTGGAATGGATTCAACAGGGAGAAACAAGGATGTACTCGATTCGCGCATTGCTTTTTGCGTTGCTGGCGATTGGCGCTGACGCATCGGCCGCAACTATCCGCTGCGATCACTGCAGCGAGGCGACTTATCAATCCAAAGCCGTCACCGCTGGCCTTGGTATTCATTACGTATACGACTTGCCGAATGCACAGTCGAGGAAATACCAAGTCACGTTGGAGTGCGACGACAATCTAGACGATGGAAGAACCACCTGCACCAAAACGGCATGGCCACTAACCGTCGAATCAGAAATCGTAAATGTCACTCTTGAGTTAGCAGCCTACTACCAAGTAACAGGCGGGACGATGAAGACTCACTTCACCGTCGTCGCAAACGGCGCAGTAGGAGGTTTCTCAGCATTCGATGTTGCTGGCCCTGGCGGCCCGATGACGCAGCTAACCAATTGGTTTGACTCGACCCAAGCATGGAGCATCCAAAACACCTTGCCGTTTCTTGGGGCTTCTCTTCACCAACTTAGCGTCCAAGCGCTGGGTCTGTACAACGAAAGTCTGGGTAATACTTTTGTCACGATCCAATTCCCAGTTGACGGCTCAGAGATTACGCTCTCTTACAACATGTCGAACGGTACTGTCGAGGCTGTTCCAGGTAGCGCTAAGGATAAATTTGGCAATGTCATTCCTGCATCTGCGGATCAGCTAGGCGGTTTGAGATTCGATTATTCTCGTGAACAGCCCAACGGGCCTGCGCAGAGAGGCATGCAAGCTCACTTATCGGCTATCGGTGCAATATTTAGCGGCACCCCGATAAGATGGATTTGTATCCGTATCGGTGGCGACAAATGGACTTGCAGCGGTACTTAAGGAGAATTTAGTATGGGTCCGATGCTTCTTATCGTCGTTTTTTGTCTGATGACCCTCGTTCCGGTCAGCCTTGTTGTGTTCAATCGGCGCTTCTCCTGGAGACAAAAGCTCGTTGGAGTGCTCGTTAGCATTTGCTTCTCTTGGCTTGGTTTTATCCTGTTTTACGTATTGATGCATCTAGAGAAACCAACGACGACGCAAACTCCTTGAACCGCGTCTCAAATCTGCCGCGTGTACAACTTCCAACGCAGCGGGCGAACGCCGATGCTCTCCCCCGCTTTCGGTAAGCCATTGCCGAGGGTATCGACACGATCCCACTCCAACATGCGCGGCTGGCCATCGACGCTCAGTTCCACCGTCGCGCGATCCGCGCGGTGATGCACGGCGAGCACCTTCGCGACGAAACCTTGCTCGGTCGGCACGACATCCAAATCGTGCGGCCGCGCATGCAATTGCACGGCGCCGTCGTCCACACCATCGACACGCAACGCGAAGGCATGGCCTGCGATACGGAATGCGCCATCGCGCACCTCGCCGTCGAGCTGATTGCCGCGCCCGATGAAATCGAAGACATAAGGCGAAGCCGGTTCGCGATAGATTTGATCGGGCGTACCGATCTGTTCGATCTTGCCGTGATTGAGGATCACCACGCGATCGGCTAGTTCCAAGGCTTCTTCTTGATCGTGGGTGACGAACAAGGTGGTTTGGCCGGTGTGCTCGTGCAGTTTTCGCAGCCAACGACGCAGCTCGACGCGGACTTTCGCATCGAGCGCGCCGAACGGTTCGTCGAGCAACAGCACGCTGGGGTCGATCGCGAGCGCGCGCGCCAGCGCGACACGCTGTTTCTGGCCGCCGGAGAGTTGTTCCGGGTAGCGCCCACCGTGTTCGGGCAACTGAATAAGCTGCAGCAGCTCGGCGACGCGTCGCGCGATGGTCGCCTTATCCGGACGACGCGCGCGCGGGCGGCTGCGCAGACCGAAGGCAATGTTTTCGGCCACCGTCATGTGTTTGAACAAGGCATAGTGCTGAAACACGAACCCGACATTACGCTCGCGCAGGCTCAATCGCGTCGCGTCGCGATCGCCGAAGAACACCTGGCCGCGATCGGGATGCAACAAACCGGCGATCACGCGCAGCAGCGTCGTCTTCCCCGACCCCGAAGGACCGAGCAACGCGATCAACTCGCCGGAAGCGATGTCGATGTCGATGGCGTCCAAGGCCGCGACGCTTGCGTAATGCTTGCTTAGCCCACGGATATTGAGATTCATCGAGGCGACTCTAAGCATGCGGACATCGCGTAGTGGTTCTGTGCGTACAACGCGCCGCAGCCGCCCGTGTTCTTGTATGCGCCTTCGTTTTCGGCGAGCCCGACGCGCGCTGCATGCAGGGGCGAGACCTCCGTTTTCGGAAATGCGGCTTGATGCGTGTTTTCGACGATCGATACCATCATGCCCTCCGATGCGTTTTGGCGAGATCTTCGCCGTGACGGGACTCTAACCAGTACTTCAACACCAACGTGATCAGCGCCAAACCCGACAATAGCGATGCGGCCGCGAATGCGCCGGTGCTGTCGAATTCGTTGTACAGAATTTCGATATGCAAGGGCAAGGTATTCGTCAGCCCGCGAATATGGCCGGAGACGATCGACACCGCGCCGAACTCGCCCATCGCGCGCGCACTGCACAGCAACACACCGTAGAGCAAACCCCATTTGATCTTCGGCAAGGTGACGCGCACGAACATCGTCCACGCATTGGCGCCGAGCGAGCGCGCCGCGAGTTCTTCCTCGGCGCCTTGCTGCTGCATCAGCGGGATCAGCTCGCGCACCACGAACGGAAAGGTGATGAACAAGGTCGCGAGCACGATGCCCGGTCGCGCGAACAGAATGCGTACGTCGTGATCGATCAGCAATGCGGAGAACCAGCCCTGCGAACCGAACAGCAGCACCAAGCATAGGCCGGCGACGACCGGCGAGACCGCGAACGGCAAGTCGATCACCGCCAGCAGCACGCGCTTGCCCGGGAACTCGAAGCGCGTGATCGCCCACGCGGCGAACACGCCGAAGACCGCATTGATCGGTACCACTATCGCGGTCGCGAACAAGGTCAGCCTCAACGCGTCCAAGGCGTCCGGGTCGGTCAGCGCGCGAATCCATGCGAAAAAACCTTCGCCGAAGGCCGCGGCGAGCACCATCAACAACGGCAGCACCACCACGCCAATGACGATAGCCATCGCCAGCGCGATCAACAGCCAGCGCAGCCATGCGGGTTCTTGCAGGGCATCGCGTTCAGTCACGCTGCCTCCTGCGTCGCTCGTGCGCGAACAACAACGGAATCGCGTTGATCGCGAGCAGACACAGGAACGCCGCGACCAACAGAATCGCGGCGATCGCGACGGCGCCGTCGAAATCGTATTCCTCCAAGCGAATCGTGATCAGCAGCGGCGCGATTTCGGTCTTGAACGGCAAATTACCGGCGATGAAGATCACCGAACCGTACTCGCCCAAGCCGCGCGCGAAGGCGAGCGAGAAGCCAGTCAATATCGCCGGCGACAATTCGGGCACGATCACTCGGCGCAACGTGGTCCAGCGCGATGCGCCCAGCGATACGGCCGCTTCCTCTTGATCCTGACCCATCGCTTCGAGCACCGGCTGCAGCGTGCGTACCGCGAACGGCAGACCGATGAACACGAGCGCGATCACGATGCCGGCCTGCGTGTAAGCGACCTGCCAACCCAGCGGTTCGAGCAAGCGCCCGATCCAGCCCTGCGGCGAATAGATCGCGGTCAATGCGATGCCGGCGACCGCCGTCGGCAACGCGAACGGGAGATCGACCAGTGCATCGAGCAAACGCCGGCCGGGGAAGCGATAGCGCACCAAGACCCAGGCGACGAGACATCCGGCGAGCGATGCGATCGCAGCGGCGGCGAAGGCGGTAGCGAAACTCAACCGCATCGCCGTCAGTACGCGCGGGTCTTGCAATGCGCGCAACCAACCGTCGATCCCCAAGCCGGCCGCATGCGCGCTCAACGCAAGCAACGGTAACAACACGACGACGCTCAGCCACGTCAAACTCAGGCCAAGGCTCAATCCGAAACCGGGCAGCGGATTCGCACCGCGCGCTGCGCGCAACCCACGTGCGATCACGGCGCTCATGTGCGCTGCGCTCGAAGCGTCGGCATGTTCATCGCGCGCCTGCTCGCTGAAGGTTCGGGGCGTAAATCCGATCGAAGAAACCGCCATCGGCGAAATGCGTCGCATGCGCGCGCGTCCAACCGCCGAACGCGCGATCGATCGTCACCATCGGCACGGGTTTGAAACGCGCCAATTCTGCCGGTGGCACGCTCTGCGGTTCGGATGGGCGGAAGTAATGTTTCGCGGCTAGCCGTTGGCCCTCCGGCGAATACAGAAAACGCAAGTAAGCCTCCGCTTGCGCGCGCGTGCCGTTACGCTCGACGTTGCGATCGACCCAGGCCACCGTCGGTTCGGCCTTGATGCTGAGACTGGGCACGACGATCTCGAAACGGCCGCGGCCGCGCATCGCTTCGATCGTGAGCATCGCTTCGTTTTCCCACGCGACCAGTACATCACCGATGCCGCGTTCGGCGAACGTCGTGGCCGCGCCGCGGGCGCCGGCATCGAGCACCGGCACGTTGCCGTACAAGCGCGCCATGTAATCCAACACTTTTTGGGGCTCGCGATACGCGTGCGATGCCCAGGTCCAGGCCGCTAAGTAATTCCAACGCGCGCCGCCCGAGGTTTTCGGGTTCGGCGTGATCACCGCGACATCCGTGCGTACCAGGTCGCCCCAGTCGCGAATGTGTTTGGGGTTGCCGTCGCGCACCAAGAACACGACGGTCGAGGTGTACGGTGCGCTGTTGTGCGGCAAACGCGACTGCCAATCGACCGGCAGCATCTTGCTCTTCGCTGCGATCGCATCGATATCGCCGGCCAGCGCGAGCGTCACGACATCGGCGGGCAAGCCATCGATCACCGCGCGCGCCTGCTTACCGGAGCCGCCATGCGACGCGCGTATCTTCAAACGCTCGCCGGTTCGCGCGCGCCAATGCTCGACGAAACGCGCGTTGACCTCGGCGAAGAGTTCGCGCGTGGGGTCGTAGGACACATTCAACAGCGCGGTGTCTTCCGCGAAAACCGGCCACGCCAAAAGCGTCAGCGCGAACGCCGCAACGGTCTGGCGCAACGATCGCGCGGTGAAAACCTGCAACATCGGTGACATCCTCGGGGGAGGGGCGAGCGAAGAGCGACTCGGCGACCGAAGCATTCGCTCGACGCCGATTTCGTTACCTTCGCACATCGATCGACGTTCTACGCGTCCAGCCTGCCGCATCGTTGGTAAAAAGACCGTTACGACGAACCGGCCGTGCCCATACCGAATGCTTACGTCGATGCGGCGCGCGATTCGGATGCGTCCAGCTCGGATACGGTCGATTCAGACCCCACCGGCCCGGCCCCTTCAGGATTCGCGGACGCCTGCGCGATCGCGGCCTGCAATCGTTCGCCAGTCGTGGGTTTGCGGATGAAGGCAACGAATCCCGCCGCCAGCGCCTGCGCTTCGGCCCCCGCATCGGCACGGGCGGTGATCGCGAGCATCGGCGCACCGAAGCCGCTCGCGCGCAGTTGGCCAGCGAGTGCGCAGCCGTCGATGCCCGGGAGATCCAAATCGATCAAGGCCAGATCGAAGCGACCCAACACGACTTCGGTCATCGCTGCTAATCCATGCGCGGCATGCACGACGCGATGCCTCTGCCGCTGCAGCAAGCCGATCAAGACCTCGGCCACGGTGGGATCATCTTCGACCAGCAGCACGACGCGCCAATCGGTCGGCGGCAGCCCGGATCGCGTCTGCATCAGCGTTCGCTCGTCCTCTGAGGACAACGCAGCCCGACCCACCGGCAACGACAGCCGCAACTCGAATTCGGTGCCCTGTCCCGGCGTGCTGCGCGCTTCGATCGCGCCCCCCATCGCCAGCGCTAATTCGCGACTGATCGCGAGCCCCAGGCCGGTGCCGCCATAGCGCGCGGCGGTACGCGCACCGTCGGCTTGCTCGAAACGGGCGAACACGCGCTGCAATTGCTCGGCGTCCATCCCCTGCCCCGTGTCGCGAACGACGATGCGCAATGAAGCCTCGATCCGCTGCGTATCGTTACTGTTGTCGTCGTCGTTGTCGTACACAGCCTCGGGCGATGTCGCTTCGATCCGCACGCCGACCTCGCCGCGTTCGGTGAACTTCACCGCATTGCTCAGCAGGTTCAGCAGAATCTGCTTCAACCGAAGCGGATCGCCGACCCAAGTTTCGTGCACATCCGGCGCTCGCTCCACCACGAAGCGCAAGCCTTTGCGCGCGGCCAGCGGCGACATCAAGGTCGCGACCTCGTCGATCAAAGGTTTGAGCGCGAATTCGACCGATTGCAGCTCCAATCGGCCCGCCTCGATCTTGGCGAGATCCAGCGCATCGTCGACCAGCCGCAGCAAATGCTCGCCCGCACGGCGGATCGATTGCACTTGCCCATGCTGGCGCGGCGGCAATTCGCCGCCGAGCAAGAGTTCGCTCATCCCCAGCACACCGGTCATCGGCGTTCGTAGCTCGTGCCCCAGATCGGCCAGAAAGCGGCTCTTGGCGTCCGAGGCTTGCTCCGCCCATTCGCGCTTCTGCCGTGCGAGTTGGTAATTGTGACGGCGCTTGAGACGGCGCTGATCGAGATACGACAACCACCAAAGCGCTGCGCAAGCGAGCACGACATACATCGCCATCGCCCACACGCTACGCCACCATGGCGGCAAGACATCGACTTGAAGCGACACCGGCGCGGACCATACGCCGTCCACGTTCGCCGCCTGCAACGACAGCACGTATTGCCCTTGCCGCAAGGTGGAGAAGATGCGTTCGCTCGGGCCTTGTTGCATCACCCAATCGGGATCTTCGCCGAGCAAACGCGAGCGGTAGCGGTGCGACTGCGGATCGGCGAAGGACAATAGCCGCGGCACGATGCGTAAGTCGCGATCGCCCGCACGCATCACCACCGGCTGTGCCGGATCGAGCACCACCTCGCCGCGATCGCGGCGAACGCTGAGCAGCTCGATCGCCAATAACGAAGGAATCGGCGTCGGCAACGCTTGTTCGGGGTCGAAGAACGCGAGGCCATCGGCGGAGAGCACGGCGGCGCGATGCGCAGAGAGCATGATCGGCGGGCCGTGATAGAAATCGGTTCCCGGCAACCCGTCTCGCGTTCCGAACATCCGCACGCGCGATTGCAGCCGATCGTACATGGCAAGCCCTCGGCCCGTACTGAGCCAAAGATTACCGCCCGCCGTCACCATCAAACCTTCGACATCCATATCCGACATACCTTGCGCAGCGCCGACCCGCTGCTGCAGCGACAAGGTTCGACCATCCCAACGATAGCGTTCCAATGCGCGGTTTCTCGCGATCCACAGTTCCGATGCGTTCGAAAACGCGAACGTGAAGATCGCGCCGCCCGGCGGCACCGCGATGCGCTCGTATCGTTTTCCATCCCAGCGGAATAAGGCGCTATCGTTCGAATACCACTGACGACCATCCGGCGCGATCGCCACTTCGGCGACGCCCATGGACATGTATCCGAAGGTGTCGCGCGATGTCAGCGACCGCAGGGTGCGTCCTTCTGACGAATAGACATCGATTCTGCCGCCATGGCTCGCCACCGCGATGTTTCGTTCGCCCGAGCAAGCGATCCGAACCGGTAAAAATACGCCGTCTTGCGGTATCTCGATCGGTATACGCGTCGCGCGCGATGTCCGCGGATCGAATGCGACGATGCCGTAAATATCGGCGATCAGTACGTTTCCGAAACACATGCCGATCGCTCGCGGATCGACCGTGCCGAGCGTTTCGATATCCACCACCCGATGCAGCGCCGCCCGATGATCCGAAAGCCGATACAAACCCTCCGCGGTCAATACCCACGGATCGCCACGCTCATCGGCCGCGAGCGCGATCATTCCGATGCGCTCGGCGCGCTCGCCATCGATCCGATCGATACTGGCGAAACGCCGCCACGACGGCGGCACATACACCAAACCTTCGGTATGCCCGACGACCCACAAACCGCCTTCGCGATCGGTGGTCATCGTGTAGACGCCTTTCCAAAACAGCGACTCGCCGTCTCCATGCGTCGCGTCGGCGTTCGCGAACGTAAACGTGCGGCCGTCGCGCCAATCGTAGCCGGCACTCGTCGACGATGGCGGCGTCAGCTCGCGACGGAACAATCCTTCGGTGCTACCGATCCATCGCCCGTACGTCCCATCCGCGACGACGATCGCGTTGCCGGCTTTTTCCGGCAATAGCGCGCTCAAATCCACAACGCGCGCTTGCGCATCGAGACGATACAAGCCGCGCTCGGCGCCGACCAAGACGCTGCCGTCGGGCTCCACGCTCAGTGAGTAGATGCTTTTGCGGCCGACCGAGCCATCCAGCGGACGATCCGTAACGCCTCGACGCCAACGAATCACACCGGAATCGCTGCCGATCCAAAGTTCGCCTGAAGCCGTCGCGTGCAGAGCGATCGGCATGAACACCGGTACGCGACGTCCCGCACGATCCTTCATCTCGATCGGAACAGGCTTGCCGCGTTCTCGATTCTGCAAATCGCACCGTCGGCCGTACCGATCCACATCGTGCCGTCGTGGCCGTCGGCGATCGCAGCGATCGTGCGCCGGCAGTGTCGCGCATCGCCGTCGAAGCGAATGCGCCGGAACACGCGTCGATCGCGCCCCAATACGCTCAAGCCGTCTTCCGTCGCCAGCCACAGATCGTCGTTACGATCGATCTGGATGTCGAGCACCACATTCGACGGCAACGAATCCGCTCGATTCGGCTCATGACGCCAATGGCGAAAGCCTTGGCCATCGTAGCGGGCGAGGCCGTCGATCGTCGCGACCCACACATAGCCTTGGCGATCGACCGCCACATCGTTGATATTCTTCGACAGCCCTTGCTCGCTGCCGAAGCGGATCACTTTCGGCTCGCTCAGTCGCTCGAAGTGCGTCGTCTTCGACGGCGTCGCTGGTTTCGTAGCGGCGCTTATCGACACGATATCGGCCGCATCGACTGGCGTGCCCAAGAGCGCCGCACAAGCGAGCGCTGCGAACATAGTGGCTGAGCGCGCGCGGCTTCTATGGCGCCGCGCATCGTCTTCTGCCGCAGTGCGCTTTGCCGCATTGCGTCCTGCCGCGTATGGCAGCGGTATCGTCCTGATGGCGCGTTCCCCCTGAACCGAAGCCGATCCTATTCACTCGCCGCGCCCCTCGCGGCTGCACTCAGAATGCTAAGTTGCATGCCTCGGCGGTCATATCCTGCCGCAGAGTTTTAGAATCCCGCAAGCGGGCCGCGACGGCCCATCACCTCGGAGTGTCGCTCCATGCGCCCATTTGCTTTGTCTTTCCGAGCGGCTCGCACACCCGCTACCGTCGCGATCGGCGCCTGCCTGTCCCTCGGGCTCTTGGCCGCCGCCCCCGGAACGACGCGCGCCATGTCCGAGCCGCCCGAGACCAGTCCGCCCGACGACGCGCCGCTCTATTGCCTCGACCCGGTGCATACACGGGTGATGCTCGCCGTCGAACATGCTGGGTTTTCTAAGGCGATCGGCACCGTCTCGGGCAGTACCGGCGAAGTGCGGTTCGATGCCGACGACTGGCCGCAATCTCAGATCGATGTCGTCGTGCCGTTGACGCGGCTCGATTTCGGCAACGAAAAATGGAACAAAGCCGTCCTCGCCGGCAATCTATTGGATGCGGCGCGCTACCCGACGGCCCGCTTCGTGTCGAGTCGCATCGAGCCCTCCGGCGAAAACCGCGCGACCGTGCATGGCATGTTGACGCTACACGGTGTCGCGCAACCGGTCGCGTTGGAGGTCGGTATGAATGCGATGAAACGCCATCCCTTGCCGCCGTTCCGGCGCACCGTCGGCTTTTCCGCGCGCGGCATGCTCAGCCGAAAGGCCTTCGGTATCGATGCGTGGCCGAGCGTGATCGGCGATGAGGTCGAACTGCGCATCGAAGCGGAAGCGACGCGCGGACGTTGCGATCGCGATGTCGTCCCCGAGAGCACCAATGCCCCTGCCGCAACCGATCCCACGAATCCCGCCTCTACTCCGGAAGCCGCAACGCCTGAACCCGCACCCGACCCAGCTGCACCGCCTCCGGAGACGCCACGATGAGTCTGAAAAATACGCCCGACCGCTGGGGCAGCGTCAGCCAATTGCTGCATTGGCTCGTAGTGATACTGATTCTGGTGATGGCCTATCTCGGTCTGACGATGGAAGACCTTCCCAGTGGGCCCGACAAAATCAAAACCTATGCGCTGCATAAGTCGATCGGCATCACCATTCTCGGTTTGGTCTCGCTGCGTTTGTTGTGGCGCATCTACGCCGGTACGCCGCATCCGGTATCGGGCACGCCCGCGTGGCAAGAGCGCATCGCGTCGCTCACGCATTGGGCGATCTACGGCTTGCTGTTCGCCATGCCGCTGAGCGGCTGGGTGGTCAATTCCGCGGCCGGTTTCCCGCTGCAATGGTTCGGCATGGTGAATTTGCCGCATATCGTCGGCCGCGACCACGACTTGCACGAACTCGCAGAAGACGCGCACGAAATCATGTTCTGGGCCTTAGCCTGGCTGGTCGCCGCGCATGCCGGCGCGGCGTTCTATCACCATATTTTCCAGCGCGACGCGACCTTAGCGCGGATGCTGCCGCGCGGCTGGCTGAAGGTGGGCGAAGAAAAAGTGACCGCAGACACAGCACCGAACCCGCCTCCACCGCCCTCTGATCCAACGTAATCGCAGCAGTATCCGCTGACACCCCGCACTCACTATCGCTCTCTTTCATAGGATTCACGATCATGCGTTCGATTTCCGCACTCGCCGCGCTCGCATTGAGCGCCGCCCTCGCCCTCCCCGCGTTCGCCGCCGATTACACCCAAGCGCCGGGTTCGACGCTCGGCTTCTCGGGCAAATACCAAGGCGAAGCCTTCAGCGGCAGTTTTCCCGGCTTCGCCACCAAATTCAGTTTCGATCCGAAGCAATTAGCCACCTCGAAACTCGACGTCACCATCCCCCTCGCCACCGCCACCACGCGCAATGCCGATTACGACGGCGAACTGCGCGGCCTGTCGTTCTTCAACAGCAAACAGTTCCCGCAAGCGCGCTATACCGCCACCAAATTCCGCAGCCTCGGCGGCAACAAGTACGCCGCCGACGGCAGCCTGACCCTCCGCGGCGTGACCAAGCCGGTGACGTTGACCTTCACTTGGACCGCCGGCGCGAAACCGGTGCTGTCGGGCAGCACCATCGTAAAACGCCTGGACTTCGGCGTCGGTAGCGGCGATTGGGCCGATGTCGGCTTGATTCCGAACGACATCAGAGTCGCGACCAAAGTGGTGTTCTCGCTCGCGGCGACGGTGGTTGCGCCGGCGAAGAAGTAGTTGGCTTCAAGTCCAATGTTCGGGATGCGGCAATGATCTTCGCCTTCCTTGATGACTGCACACTTGAAATTCACCAAGACCTTGCTTCTGTGCAACGAGAATATGAGGGGATCCACGTTGAGGACGAAGTTGTGCACTTCTACAACGAGCTTGGTGTGTACTTGGAACCGAAATTCATCGTACCTAATCGCAGAGGCAAACTGTTTGGCCTCATTGATTGGACTTCCTCTGGCGTCTTTCACCTTGTTCCAAACGCAAAAGCCCAGCAAGATTCATTCGCACTTGCCCTCCATAAAACGTGCTTACTTGCGCCAAATCGCTGGTTCGATAGCCTGGAGCAGTTAAAGTCTGAACTTTCAGCGAAAGGTGTAGTTGTTGCCTTTCAGCATTCAAAAATTATGAAGGCTAACAATTCGTAAGAAGGAACCGCCGTAGGCGATTCCTCCAGTGAACTTAAACCAGTCATTGGGTGAGATTATGAGGCAATACGTAATCGGCCTATTGCTCACGCTGATCGGCGCAGCGCTTTTGTTTGCGCGCTATGAATACTCAGACAATCTATTGTTGCTCGCCGCAGGCACCGTACTCGCGCTGATTGGTACGTCCTTGATCTATGGCAAGTTACAGGCGTTGATCGATGTGCCTCGATTACGGCGGCGAGACAAGCCAGAAGATTGATCAGCCTTCGTAGGGCGGAACCCGCGTAGCGGTTTCCGCCATCGACTTGGCGGTAAAACGAAAGGCGGTATCGGCATCGAACGGCCAATCCAGTTCCAGACCATCGCTGCGCCGCAACACAGGCACGCGATGACCGTACAGCGCTTCGAGCGCATCGTCGTCGTCGATGAACACGCTCTCGAAGTCCGGAAAACCGGCATCGGCCAGCACCGCCAACGCGAGATCGCAGAGATGACAGTCGTCGCGTTGATACAGAACATACGGCATCGCATGGGACGGGTCGATGAAGGTCGGCATAGAATAGAGCGATTCGTCCGCTTCCGCCGGTAATGCACGATGGCCGTCAGCACCTTCGACCTGTTCAAGATCGGCATCGGGCCGAGTTCCTCGCACACGGTCGGGCCGATGCGCGCCGCCTCGCGCTTCGTCCACCGCTGGCTTGAGGAATCCGGCGATCTCGCGCGCACCACGCGCGTCCGCGCCGAAGTCTTCGGTTCGCTCGCGCTCACCGGCCGTGGACACGGTACCGACAAAGCGGTGCTGATGGGCCTCGAAGGCCATTGGCCGAACGAGATCGACCCGGACATCATTCCGCCAGCGTTGGCGCGCATTCGCGCTGAGAAAAAAATCCGTTTGCTCGGCGCGCACGAGATCGCATTCGATGAGAAGCGCGATCTCATCATGAATAAGCGTCAAAAACTGCCGTTCCATACCAATGGTATGCGCTTCGCGGCCTACGACGCCAATGGTGTCGAGATCGCGACGCGCGACTATTACTCCGTCGGCGGTGGTTTCGTGGTGAATCAAGACGAAGCAGCCGAAGATCGCATCGTCGCCGACACCACGACGATGCAATACCCCTTCGGTAGCGGTGCCGATCTGTTGGCGCAATGCGAACGCAGCGGCTTGAGCATCGCCGCGCTGATGTTCCAGAACGAGCATGCGTGGCGCGACGATGAGGGTATTCGTCACGGCCTACGCGAGATCTGGGACGCGATGCAGGCCTGCATGAATCGCGGCATCCGCGAAACCGGCACCTTACCCGGCGGTCTTCATGTCGTGCGTCGCGCGCCTGCGTTGCATGCGGAGCTCACTTCGAAGCCAGAAGCGGCGATGCGAGACCCGCTGACCGTGCTCGATTGGGTGAATCTGTATGCGCTGGCCGTGAACGAGGAAAACGCCGCCGGCGGACGCGTCGTCACCGCGCCCACCAACGGCGCTGCGGGCATCATTCCATCCGTGCTTCATTACTACGATCGTTTCTGCCCGGGCGCCAACGAACAAGGCATCTTCGATTTTCTGCTCACCGCTTCGGCGATCGGCATTCTCTATAAAGAGAACGCATCGATTTCCGGTGCCGAGGTCGGCTGCCAAGGCGAAGTCGGCGTCGCCTGTTCGATGGCCGCCGCCGGCCTCACCGCCGCGCTCGGCGGCACCCCGGGGCAGATCGAAAATGCTGCAGAAATCGGCATGGAACATAACTTGGGGCTCACCTGCGACCCGATCGGCGGACTCGTCCAGATTCCCTGCATCGAGCGCAATGCGATGGGCGCGGTGAAAGCGATCAACGCCTCGCGCATGGCCTTACGCGGCGACGGCAAGCACAAGGTGTCGCTGGATAAAGTCATCAAAACCATGCGCGACACCGGCCGCGACATGCAAGACAAGTACAAGGAAACATCGCGCGGTGGGTTGGCGGTGAATGTGATCGAGTGTTGAGTCTGCGCGACGCGAATCGGCGCCACGTATTCGAGCGGCCGCTGGCGCCGACCGCTCGTACTGACCGCTCGAACGCGCGACCGCAGCATGCATCGATTGCGCTGAAACCAAAGCGCCCCGATTGTTCGGGGCGCTTCTTTATCGAAAATCGTTCGCTCCGACTACGGCGAAACGCGTTACTCGAAGGCAAATCCATTCGGCCGTAACATCCGACGCTTTGCCGCCCAGCGCCATGCCCCGGGCATCGTCACTGCTGCGACAAGCCAAGCAAAGATCACCGTCCACCCAAGAGGCGCGTAAAGAGAGACCTCAAAAATTCTGGTGGACGAATCGATCAAAAGATCGCCCAGGAACATGCCGACTACGATAATCGTGACGGCCATGGTGCAGATAAGCGCATTGACCCTCCCAATGGTCCAGGGGTCGTTCTGCGCGTATGCGTCAGTCTGCCCATTTTGGCGATTGGTTGCCTGCACCGTATCGGCGATGTCGGACGATGGCGCTTTCATCAGATCTGCGGGAACACACTCGAATGCGTTCGCCAGCCCCATGCATGTCTCGCACGAGCCGCTGCCGTCGGCCTCGACACGCTGTATCGTCCGCACACTGACGCCAGCGACCTCGGCAAGTTGTTCCTGCGACCATGCCCGCGACTCGCGCAGGCGCCGGACGGTAGCGGCATCGATCTTCATTTCGGTATTCACGGGAAGTCCTTGAGGCGAAGAGAATAGGGCTCCCAAACTGTCATGAGCAAGTGCGGACGACCACGACAATCGACCGCCAAGACCACGTCAATCGACCGCCAATCGTCGCCTGCCCCCGATCGCGAAAGCATCATCCAGCAACGCCGCTGCCGTGACGTCTGCCCCTGCGCCAGGCCCTTGAATCAACAACGGTTGTTCGCGATAGCGATCGCTCCAGATCGCGACGCGGTTGTCGGTGCCGACGCCGCCTACGAGCGGATGATCGCTCGGCAGCGATTCGAGACCGACGCGAGCGCGCCCATGTTCCAGTCGTGCGATGAAACGTAATGTTTCGCCGCGCTTGTGGGCATCGGCGTAACGCGCACGCAGCGGTTCGTCGAGCTGCGGCAGGGCTGCATCGATGTCGTTCGCCTCCAGCGCCGCGAGCGCACGCGGCACCAGCGAGGCCACTTCGACATCGTCGCTCTCGATCACGACGCCTGCGGCGCGCGCAAGAATCAGTAGTTTCCGGCGCACATCTTCGCCGCTCAAGTCGTCGCGCGGGTCGGGCTCGGTGAAACCCGCGGCACGGGCCTGGCGTACGAAGTCCGAAAACGGGCGCAGACCATCGTAACGACCGAACAGCCACGCTAGCGATCCCGATAGCGCGCCAGCGACCGCGTGGATACGATCGCCACCGGCGCGCAAAGCACGGATCGACGACAACACCGGCAAGCCCGCGCCGACGGTTGCGCTGTCGCCGTAGTGCGTGCCGCCGATGCGTTGCGCTGCTTGGATGTCGCGCCAACGCGCGAGCGACGCGCCCTGCCCGCGTTTGCACGCGGTCACGACATGCACGCCTTGCGCGAGCCATGTCGCATGACATGCGGCAATCGCATCGCTCGCGGTCGCATCGATGACGATACGTACGCCGCTGACGCCTAAGGCCGATACCGCCTCTTCTTGCGAAGACGTCGTGTCCACGCATTCGTGCCAACGATCGTCCCTCGACGACAGCGCGAAGCGGTGTCGCGAATTCGCGACATGCACCAAATGCAGGCGTTCGCCGAAGGCGGTGCCTCTCCACGCATCGAGTCGCGCGAGAACCGCACGACCGACGGTGCCGACGCCGAGCAAGGCGATCTTCGCGGGCACTGCAGTGGCGTGCGCGTGCCATTGCGGCACAGGCGGTTCGATTTCGACCACACGCGTCGTTCGCGCGACCGAGTGCGTGCTCATGCGGCGGCGGCCGCGGGCGTGAGGCAGGGTTTCGTCGCATCACGCGGTACGCGCGCGGCATCCGCTGCCGCTTGAGCGCGAGCGAGGGCCGAAGAAATATCCGCGCACAGGTCGTCAGCATGCTCGATGCCGATCGAGAGCCGCAGCACACCGTCGCCGATGCCGGCGGCGGCACGCGCTTCGGCGCTCATCGCGGCGTGGGTCATCGTCGCCGGATGCGCGATCAGACTTTCGACGCCACCGAGCGATTCGGCCAAGGTGAAACAACGCAGACCGTCAACGAACGCGCGCACCGGCGCCAGCGGATCGCGACAGCCTTCGGTGTCGAGCTCGAGGCTGAGCATCGCGCCGTACCCACGCTGCTGGCGCGCGGCGATCGCGTGGCCCGGATGCGTCGTAAGACCCGGATAATGCAGCGCACTTACGGCCGAATGCGCACGCAACAAACCGATGATCGCCTCGGTATTTTCCTGGTGAACGCGCAACCGCGCATCGAGCGTGCGCAAACCACGCAAGGTCAGAAAACTATCGAATGGCGAGCCGGTGATGCCCAACGCATTCGCCCACCACGTCAGTGTTTGATGCGCATCGGTGTCTTTCGAGACCACCGCACCGCCGACGACATCGCTATGACCGTTGATGTACTTGGTGGTGGAATGCACGACGAAATCCGCACCGAACGCGATCGGCGTTTGCAGCGCGGGCGAAAGGAAGGTGTTGTCGACCACCACGAGCGCACCGATGGCATGCGCGGCATCGATCGTTGGCCTGCAGATCGGTGATGCGCAGCAGCGGATTGGACGGCGTTTCGATCCAAACCACCGCGGGCTTCGTCGCGAGCGCCTCGGCGTAGGCATGTGGATCGGTCAGATTCACGGTGTTCAACTCGAACGCGCCTTTCGCCGCCAATGCGTTGAACAAACGCCAACTGCCGCCGTAGGCATCGTGCGGCACGATCAGACGGTCGCCGGGCTTCAGCAAGGCATGCAGTAGCAGCGCGATCGCGGACATGCCGGTGGATGTGACCACCGCGCCCGCGCCGCCTTCCAAATCGGCCAAGGCTTCGGCGAGCAGATCGCGCGTGGGGTTGCCGCTGCGGGTGTAGTCGTATCGGCGCTTTTCGTCGAAGCCAGCGAAGCTGAAATTCGACGACAGCACGATCGGTGGCGTCACCGCGCCGAACGCGGTATCGCGATCGATCCCCGCGCGCACCGCGAGTGTCGCAGGTCGCCATGCGGCACCGCATTCGCCGTCGGCGTGTTGTGCGCTGCATTCGCTCATAACGCTTCTCCATCTTGCGTATCGGCCACGCCCGCGGCACTCGCGCGCGTTAGCGCTTTTTCCAAGATCGTCGCGATGCTGGCCGTTTCCGTGAGGAACGCATCGTGACCGCACTTCGAGCGTAGTTGGCGGATTTCCGCATTCGGCAAGCGCTCGACCAAGGCATAGAGGTCTTCGATCGGCACCAGCCGATCTTCGATCACCCCGACCACGATGGTCGGCACCGTCACCGTCGTTGGATCGATGCGATGCAGGTCGATCGATTCGGACAAGCGCAGGAACGCCGTGGGCGTGGTGCGCGCGATGTAGGCATGGCCGCAATGTTCGAGGTAATCCTCGGACGCGACGCGCAAATGGCCCTGAACCAGCGACGGCGGTTCGGCGAAACGCTCGGCGAATTCGTGCGGCGTGCGATAACTGAGCATCGCCAATTGCCGCGCCAGCGCTAAACCTTGCGCCTCGTCGCACTGCAGTTGGCCCAGACCGACGATGCGGCGCTGCAACGCACGCCAGGCGCTGGCGTAAGGGTGCGCGCGATGCGCGCCGCTGATCGCGACCAAGGTGCGCACGCGCTGCGGATAGCGCGCAGCGAAGTGCAAGCCGACCATCGCGCCGTAAGACGCGCCGACGAACGTGTCGACGATATCGATATCGAGAGCATCGAGCACCGCTGCGATCGCATCGGCTTGATCGGCCGCATCGATCGGTGCATCCAAGTTACCGTCGGCACCCAGCCAATCGATCGCCACGATGCGCGTGCGTGCGGGATTCAAGCCGCGACCGCACTGCGTCTGCCACCATCCGGGCTCGGGAAATGCGGCGCTGGCAAGGACATGTCGATGCGCGGAGATACCACCGGCCACGAACACCACCGGCGCATCGGGCGGTCCGATGCATTCGTACGCGATCTCGATCGTGCGCAAGCCCGCATGGCGCATCGTCAACTCGACTCGTACATGGCCAAGCACGGCCGGCATGCGATCGCCGCTGCGAAGACCATCCTCTGATTCGCCGTTGTGGCGATGTTCGTGTGGGGCACGTGTCGGGGCTGCGCACGCGGGGGCGCTCGTGCGAAAACCCGTTGCGAGAAGTGCGGTGTCGCGAATGCGATCGAAAGCGAGATTCATGGCGGTCTCCGGCGAAAGGGCCACCAAGGGCGCGGGGAGACCGAAGACACGCTGCTGCAGCCCGCGGGCGTGCCGCGAATCGCAACCATCTTCCGGTGGACGCAGGTCCCCGCAGGAGTTGGCACCTTGTGGAGCGCGATCGATACGAGATCGGTCGCGTCCCATCAGGTTGCCCCGGCGTCTTCGGGCCTGTCCCTCAGCCGGTCTTGATGGATGGCCGCAGCTTGCCCATGGTTTTCGGATTTGTCAATCGCTTCATGCGGATGAAGCGATGATTGCTGAGTCGGGTCGCGATTCCGCATACTTCGCCCATGCTCATCCTTTCTCTCGTCCGCGGGCGCTTGTTCGCTGCCCTGCTATGCCTCGCCTGTGTCGAGGTCGCATCCGCCGCGCCGCACGGCCAACGGCCAACGCCGGTCGTCGCAGAAAGCTATGTCTCGGAAGCGGCCGGTGAGGACGAACTCGATTCGCTCGCGACGTGGCGCCATCCCGACGGCGCGCATTGGCTGATCGCGACCGGCAAATCCAGTCACCGGCTGGTGGTGTTCGATGCCGAGACCGGTACGCGTCTGCGCACCGTCGGCGAGAAAGGCCATGGCCCAGGGCAGTTCACACGGCCCAACGGTATCGCGGTCGTCGGCGATCGGCTGTTCGTCGTCGAACGCGATAATCGGCGGGTGCAGGTGTTCACGCTGCCCACGTTCGCGCCACTAGGCAGCTTCGGCGAAGCGGAGTTACGCGCGCCGTACGGCTTATGGCTCAACCCGCTCGCACCGCGGTCAGGCGCCGACGAGACGATCGACGTCTACGTCACCGATAGTTTCATGGAAGGCCCGCGTTACGAACGTGTGCCGCCGCTGGATCAGCTCGATCAGCGCGTGCGCCGCTATCGTCTGCGTTTCGACGCGCAAGGCGGTTTCGTCGCCGAAGCGCTCGGCAGTTTCGGCGATAAGCACGACGCGACCGCGCTGCGCATCGTCGAGTCCCTCGCCGGTGATGCGGGTCGGCAGACGTTATTAGTCGCCGATGAATTCACCGATCCAGCGCAGCGGCGCGAATCGACGTTGCGCGAATACCGCCTCGATGGTCGCGCAACCGGCCGCAGCGTGCCGCGCATGAGTTTCGACGCCGAAGCCGAAGGCGTGGCGCTGTGGCGTTGCGCGAAAGGACGCGGCTATTGGCTTGCGGTCGATCAACGCCAGGATCTCACCGCGTTCCGTCTGTTCGATCGCAATACGCTTTCGGCGCGCGGCAGTTTCACCGGGCGCACCGTCGCCGCCACCGACGGCATCATGTTGCGCACCGAACCGAGCCCGCGTTTCCCCGCAGGCGCCTTGTTCGCGGTGCATCGCGACAAAGCGGTCGCGGCCTTCGATCTGCGCGATATCGCCCGCACGCTGAAATTACCGGCGAACTGCATCTGAAACCGCGCATCGCCCGTGTCGTGATCGTTCTCGGCGCCGGCATCTGTGCGCTCGTCGGCACGGCGCAAGCCGCGAGAGTCTTCCGTTGGGTGGATCGCGAAGGCGTCGCGCATTACGGCGATCACGTGCCCGAAGCGGTGGATCCCGAGCGCACGACGATCAGCCGAATTCCAGTGCCTGCGGTCGCAGAACCGGTCGCGCGGCTGACCCTGGAAACGGCCGACGATCAGATCACCGCTTGGGCCGAAAACACGTTGGCCGGGCCGATCGAAGTGCGCCTGCATCAAGCCGACCTGCGCCCCCGCGAACTGCCGGTACGCGCCGATCCGCCCTTGCCCGCGCGCGCGGTCGTGCCGGGTTTGCAGCGCGCGATCGTCGCGACGCTGACCAACGAGCGCAAGGCGCAATTGCGCATGGAGGTGGTGCTCGGCGACCCGAACGCACGGCCTCGCGATATCGAGTATCTGTATCCGCTGCAATCGGACACGGTGCAGGTCGAACAAGGCTACGGCGGTAGCTACAGCCATAACGACGCGCAGAATCGCTATGCCGTGGATTTCGGCGCCGACATCGGCACGCCGGTGCTGGCCGCGCGCGCCGGTATCGTGATGCAGGTCGAAGCCGATTTCGACCGCGGCGGATTGAACGCCGAAAAATACGCGGGCGGCGCGAATTTCGTGCGCATCGTGCACGACGACGGCACCATGGCGTTGTACGCGCACCTGAAACTCGATGGCGTGCTGGTGCGCGTCGGTCAGCGCGTACGCAAAGGCCAGACGATCGGGCTATCGGGCAATACCGGCTACACCAGCGGCCCGCATCTGCATTTCGCGCTGCACGCCAACCGCGGCATGAAACTCGAATCGATCCCGTTTCGGATGTTCGGGCCGGGCGGAATTTTGCGGTTCTCGGAACCGCAACCAACCGAATAACCGGTAGAGCGGAGCAAAGCTCCGCTGAATTTGTTTGCGGAAAACGAAAGCGGAGCTGCGCTCCGCTCTACCCGCTATCAGCGCTGTCGCATCCACACCGGCTTGAGCTTCGCGATGCGCTTGAATGCAGGGCAATCCTCGCGATGCGCGCCGGGCAGATAGCCCAGACTCATCAGAAATTCGCCCACGATCTCGCCGCCAGTGAAGCGGAATCGCGTTTTGAAGAGTTTCACCCACGCGGTTTTTTCGCGTAGCGCACCCTCGTGCGAGGCATGCGCATCCAACCATTGCGCGAAACCGCCATGCGAATCGCGCAGGCTCTGGATCACTTGCGCGTTGTGGATCGCCGCTTCGACCTTCAGCCGGTTGCGGATGATGCCGGCATCGGCGAGCAAGCGTTCCCGATCCTTGGCACCGTAGGCCGCGACCTTATCCACATCGAAACCATCGTAGGCGCTGCGGAAGCCTTCGCGCTTCTTCAGGATCGTCTCCCAGCTCAACCCGGCCTGGTTGATCTCCAAAATCAGGCGCTCGAACAGCTCGGCCTCGCTTCGCTGCGGAAAACCGTACTCGCGGTCGTGATAAGGCCCGTGAACGGGGTGGCCGGGGGCGAAGTCGCAGTAGGTGCTCATGCGGACAGGATATCGCTTACTCCTGACAACCCGTGTCCGTAGGAGCGGCTTCAGCCGCGACCTGCTCTGGTGGCGACAAGCGGGCCATCATCGCGGCTGAAGCCGCTCCTACGGGTGCGGTCCGCTCGGCCCGGTATAATTACCGCCTTCCCTCTGATACCCAGGCGCCCGCGGCGCCGATCCTCATGTCCGAAGTACTTACCGAAGTCGCGCGCGAAGCCGCCCGCCGGCGCACGTTCGCGATCATCTCCCA
Organism: uncultured Gammaproteobacteria bacterium; assembly: GCA_963783035.1. Classification (GTDB taxonomy): domain Bacteria; phylum Pseudomonadota; class Gammaproteobacteria; order Xanthomonadales; family Xanthomonadaceae; genus Lysobacter_I. The sequence continues at coordinate 75,471 of CAWAMC010000002.1, read as the reverse complement.
CCCCGACGCAGGCAAGACCACGCTGACCGAAAAGCTGCTGCTGTTCGGTGGCGCGATCCAAATGGCCGGCTCGGTCAAGGGCCGCAAGGCTTCGCGCCACGCCACCTCCGACTGGATGGCGCTGGAAAAGGAGCGCGGCATCTCGGTGACGTCATCGGTGATGCAGTTCCCGTACGAGGGCCATATCGTCAATCTGCTCGACACCCCCGGCCATGCCGACTTCGGCGAAGACACCTACCGCGTGTTGACCGCGGTGGACTCGGCGCTGATGGTCATCGACGTGGCGAAAGGCGTCGAAGAACGTACGATCAAACTGATGGAGGTCTGCCGCCTACGCGACACGCCGATCATGACCTTCATCAACAAGCTCGACCGCGAAGGCAAACCGCCGATCGATCTGCTGGACGAAGTGGAGTCGGTCCTGGGCATTCAATGCGCGCCCATCACTTGGCCGATCGGCATGGGTCAGCGTCTCAAAGGCGTGGTGCATTTGCTCACCGGCGAAGTGCACCTGTACGAAGCCGGCCGCAATTTCACCCGCCAGGATTCGACGATCTTCGCCTCGATCGACGACCCCGCGCTCGAAGCGAAGATCGGCAGCGCGATGCTGGCCGAGCTGCGCGACGAACTCGAACTGGTCGAAGGCGCCTCGCATTCGTTCGACAAGGATGCGTATCTCTCCGGCAAGCAGACGCCAGTGTTCTTCGGCTCGGCGGTCAACAACTTCGGCGTGCAGTTGTTGCTGGATTTCTTCGTCGAACACGCACCTTCGCCGAAACCCCGCGCGACCACCGGGCGCACGGTGCAACCGACCGAAGACAAGCTCACCGGCTTCGTGTTCAAGATCCAAGCGAATATGGACCCGCAACATCGCGACCGCGTCGCGTTCATGCGCATTTGTTCCGGCCAGTTCAGCGCCGGCATGAAAACCTTTCATGCACGCACCGGCAAAGAGATGAAACTCGCGAACGCATTGACCTTCATGGCGAGCGACCGCGAGATCGCCGAAACTGCCTTCCCGGGCGATGTCATCGGCATCCACAACCACGGCACCATTTCCATCGGCGATAGCTTTACCGAAGGCGAGAACATCAGTTTCACCGGCATTCCGAACTTCGCGCCGGAGCTATTCCGCCGCGCGCGGTTGCGCGACCCGCTGAAGCTCAAACAACTGCAAAAAGGCTTGGCGCAGTTGTCCGAAGAAGGCGCGACCCAGTTCTTCCGCCCGCTGATGAGCAACGACCTGATTCTGGGCGCCGTGGGCGTGCTGCAGTTCGACGTGGTGGCCTACCGGCTGAAAGACGAATACGGCGTCGATGCCTCGTTCGAGCAGGTGCAAGTCGCGACCGCGCGCTGGATCCGCTGCGACGACGCGAAGAAGTTGGAAGAGTTCCGCGACAAGAACGCGACGAATCTCGCTGTCGATGCCGCTGGCCAGTTGGTCTACCTCGCCCCGACCCGCGTGAATTTGCAGCTCGCACAAGAACGCGCGCCCGCGGTGACGTTCATGGCCACTCGCGAGCATGCGCATGCGGTGGCGATCGATTGACCCCACGCCCAACGCGGTGCGCCCCCTCTCCCGCATGCGGGAGAGGGACATCGCAGATCCCACAACACTCCATTCAGCCATGATCGACACGCTCCGCACTTGGTGGCACTACCTGCATAGCAAGCGCAGCGAAGTCGCGCAGATGGACTACAAGGACGCGTACATGGCGAAGGTGGTGCTGGACATCCACCGCAAGCGCCGCGATAAGCGTCTGACGCGCGTGCCGCTGGCGCAGCTCGAACCGATCCACCGCATCGATCGCGAATCCGCGCTACGCGCCACGCAGGAGCGCGCCGCGGCCTTGCGCGCGCATCGCGATGCGCTGCTGACGACGAGACTGCTGGACAGCGATGCGCTGCAGGCGATGATCCCGTCGGTGTCGCACATTAAAGTCGTACGCGATGGCGAACGCTGGCTGGCGTTCGAGGGCAACGGTCGGCTGTACGCGATGCGCGAGGTGTTCGCCCCGGAGGACGACATGTTGGTGGAGGTCGAGGAGTACGTTTTCGACGACCCGCGGCGCATTCAGCGAAAGCTGCGCAAGGTCCGCACGCTCAATCGATTGGACTGATCGACCGGCCGCTTCTCCCCGTGATTTCGTCCGATAGACCGTGCGATTCTTCGCTTCAGCCTTCGGCGCAGTCCTGGCGAAATGCGCTACCCTTCGCTGCGACGACGCATCCACCGTTCCGCATTTACTCCAGAGGAAATCGCCTATGTACGTGCTTGGAGCCATCGCGACGATCGTCGGCACGCTATGGATCGTCGTCAATGCCTTCCGTAACGATGGCATTCTGTGGGGCATCGGCTGCCTGCTGTGCGGGCCGGTGCTGTTGCTATACGCGATCCTGAATTTTGGCGACAACAAGATTCCACTGGCCCTGACCCTCGGGGGCATCGCACTCTCTCTCGCCACGATGCCCGCGGAAACGATGTCGACAATGGCGATCTGATGCGCGCGACCTTGCGGGAAACGGACTGACGCGAGGCCTGGGCCGCGCTCGCGGCGGCTTAGCCTGAAACGCCCCGAGTATTTGCTCTAGACAGGCGGCATAGTGTCGCCGGATTCGTATTGAGGGGTGGTTCGCTTGTTCGATTACATCATCATCGGCGCCGGCTCCGCCGGCTGCGTACTCGCCCACCGCTTGAGCGAAGATCCGAACGTCAAGGTCCTCCTGCTCGAAGCCGGCCCGACCGATTGGCATCCTTTCATCCACATGCCTGCAGGCCTAGCGAAGCTGGTCGGCCAGAAAGGCGTGAATTGGGACTACAACACCGTCGCCGAAGCGCAGCTCAACCACCGCACACTCTGGTGGCCGCGCGGCAAAGTGCTTGGCGGCTCCAGTTCGATCAACGCGATGTGCTACATCCGCGGCGTCGCCAGCGATTACGACGACTGGGCCGCGGCGGGCGCTGAAGGTTGGCAATGGGACAACGTGCTGCCGTATTTCCGTAAATCGGAAACCAATCAACGCGGCGGCGACGCATTGCACGGTGGCGAAGGTCCGCTCGCGGTGTCCGACCTGCGTTACACCAATCCGCTGTCGCAAGTGTTCATCGATGCCGCGCATCAACACGGCTTGCCGGTGAACGGCGATTTCAACGGCCCGCAGCAGCACGGCGTCGGTTTCTATCAAGTCACCCAGCGCGATGGCGCGCGCTGTTCGTCGGCCGCCGCGTACCTCACGCCGATCAAACAACGCGCGAATCTCACCATTCATACCGGCGCGCTGGTCAGTCGCATCACCTTCGATGGCCGTCGTGCCAGCGGCGTGACGTATTCGATGCGCGGCAAGGCCTATCATCAACCCGCATCGCGCGAAATCATCGTCAGCGGCGGTGCGATCAATTCGCCGCAAGTGTTGATGCTCTCGGGCATCGGGCCTGCGGACGATCTGCGCAAGCACGGCATCGATGTAGTCGCAAGACACGCCCAACGTCGGTGCGAATCTGCAGGACCATCTCGACATCTGCACGCTGTTCCATTCGACCCAGCGCGTGACTTACGACCGCGTCGGCGACCTGGAAATCGCCTACAAATACTTTCTGCGCGGACGCAGCGGCCCGGGCACGAGCAATATCGCCGAAGCCGGCGGTTTCGCGCGCTCGCCGCTCGCCCCCGATGCGCGCGACGATATTCAGTTCCATTTCGTACCGGCGATGTTGGACGATCACGGTCGCCGGCGTCTCAAGGGCGACGGTTACACCTTGCACGCCTGCTTCCTGCGCCCGCATAGCCGCGGCCGTGTGTCTTTAGCGAGTAATCGCGCCGCCGATAAAGCGCGGATCGAAGCGAATTACCTCAGCGACGCCGAAGGCTTCGACATGAAGATGATGATCGAATGCGCGAAGATTTCGCGCGAGATCCTCGCGCAGAAAGCATTCGATGCGTATCGCGGTGCGCCGATCTTCCCGAGTCGCACTGATCTGAGCGATGCCGAACTCGTCGAGTTCGTGCGTGCGAAAGCCGAAACCGTGTATCACCCGGTCGGCACCTGCCGCATGGGCAGCGATGCCGAAGCGGTGGTCGACCCGCAGCTCCGCGTGAACGGCGTCGAAGGCCTGCGTGTGGTCGATGCGTCGGTGATGCCGAATTTGATCGGCGGCAATACCAACGCGCCGACGATCATGATCGCCGAACGCGCAGCGGATTTGATGCGCAGCGCAGCGTAGAGCATGTTCGACAGGAATTTTGACTGCGTTTGTCCTTCACAACGGCAAACGATTGTGGTCTTTCCAGCGTTATAGGGTGCGCTCAAGCGCACCCTCTCGACATGACGACAAGTGTTTCGGTGCGCCAGGGCGCACCCTATATCAATCATCACTCGCCGGACATGATCGCCTCTCGCAACCGCACAGCATCGCGACGACTCGAAAACTTCAAGCTCGCGCCGTCGCGCTCCAACCCAAGCGCGCGATAACTCGCCTCCAACGACGGAAAATCGCGGATCTGCGCATAGCGTGCATGCAGCGGCAGAAAAACCTCGGCACCGGCGAGGCGATCGAGCTCCGCGAGAAAATCCTCGGGCTTCACCCATGCTTCGCCATCCAAACAACATTGCGCATAACGATCGAGCACCGCGTCGAGCGTCGTGCCGTGCGCGCGTCGCAAAGCGAGGTCGGCTTCGAGCCAAAACGCGGCGCCCACCCAATACACTCGCATCGTGCCGCCGCGACTGCGGCCGATGCGGGCCATCGGCGGCCCTTCGCCGACGGCTTCGCCGCGACGGAAACCCGCATCGAGACGTTGCCAAGCCGCATCCTGCGTCATCAAATCCGCGCGTGCGCGCAAGGTGTTCTGGTGGTAACTGGCCAGACCTTCCGCGAGCCATCGTCCTTCGTCGCCGAGATAGGGATGACGCAGATGCGCGAGTTCGTGCACCGCGGTCCAGTCGGCGCGCAGTTGCGCCAACGTGGCGTCGCGACGCACGTACAGCAGCACGAACACGCCGTTACGTCGCAGCGTTTGTCCCCACGGCACAGGGCTCGCGCTGCGGCTCTCGATTTCGCTGACGCGCACCGTCGCCTCGCGCAGCGGAAACCGCCCTGAAGGCATGAGGCTCGCGCGCGCCGCTTCTTCGGCCCAGTCCTGCAACATACGAACCCGCGCCGCATCGCCAACGCCGACGATCTCGACCCGCAATCGCGTTTCGCCGGCACGAACGATGCGTAACGCGGTATCGCGCGCCTCGGGCGATGATGCTTCGACCCGCATCGGCGATGCCGCATCGCCGCGCGCATACGCGGTGGCGCCCGCACCGAGCGCCGCCACGAACACCACGAGCGCGACGAATACGACGAATACGTTCAGTCGTCGCACAGAACGCGCGATTGAGGATGATTGCTGACGAAGGCGCGAAGACATGGCGATTGGAGATGGGGGCCGGTCTCGAAGTTCCGACGCGTCGCCGGCCGCCGGCTCAGCGCTGCAACAACACTTGCGCCATCACCGCGATGTAATGGCAGACGCTGCCGGCGATCACGAACATATGCCAGATCGCATGCGAATAACGCATCGATGGGCGGTGATAGAAGAACGTCCCCAACGTGTAGAAGGCGCCACCGGCGAGCAGCCAGCCGAAGGTCCAACCGTCCAACGCTTGCATCGTCGGTTTGGCCGCAATGATGATGAGCCACCCCATCGCGATGTAGATCAGGGTCGACAGTAATTTGAAGCGACCGGCGTAGAACAGCTTGAAGATCACGCCGAAGAACGCCAATGCCCAGATCACGCCGAACAAAGTCCAGCCGAGCGGGCCGCGCAGACCGATCAGCGTGAATGGGGTGTAGGTGCCTGCGATCAGCAGATAAATCGCGCAGTGATCGAAGACTTTCAACCGGCCTTTGACCACCGGATGTTGGATCGCGTGATACAGCGTGGACGCGACGTACAGCAGCAGCAGGGTGATGCCGAAGACGATCGAGGCCGTGAGCTGCCAGCCATCGCCGAACAGCGCCGCGAGGGTGATGAGCACCGCACCTCCGACCAAGGCAGCGGTCGCCCCCAGGCCATGGGTCAATGCGTTGAAGAGTTCTTCGCGGGGGGAGTCGACGGCGGTCATCCGGGTACCATCCTCAGTCTGGTTAGTGTAAACACACCAAGCCGCTCGAAACGGCACGCCCCAGCCAATCGCTTCGATAAAGCAGGGCCAGCCCTGCAGCGACTCATCGGTCCGCTGTGCGATCATGCGCGGGTTCCCAGCACAGCGCCGGCATGATCGTCTCCCATCTGCACCGCTTCATCTTCGTGCCGATCCCCAAAACGGGGACGCATTCCGTGCGCCAAGCGCTCCGCGAGCACCTGGGACCGGACGATATCGAGCAGGTCGGGCTGTTCGTGAACAAACGCTTCCCATTCGCCGATCTCGCCGCGATCCGTCACGGGCATTTCAGCGTCGCCCAGGTGCGTCCCTATCTCGGCGACGAAACGGTGGATGCGTATTTCAAATTCGGGTTCGTGCGCAATCCATTCGATCGCTTCGTTTCGTATTGCGCGTTCATGACTCGGCAGTACGGCGCCTTCGAGAAAGACCCGCAAGCCACGATGCGCAAGATCCTGTTCGAACTGCGACCGATGGATCATGTGCACTTCCAGAGCCAAGCCAGCTTGCTCGTAGACGACAACGGCGCACTCGATGTCGATTACGTCGGCCGCGTCGAGCAGATGCAACAGTCGTACGATACGGCGTGCGAGCGCATCGGCATTCCCAGCCGCGCGCTGGAACAAGTCAATCGTTCGCAGCGCGGCGATTACCGCCAGTATTACGATCAAGCATTGATCGACGGCGTGGCGGACCTATACCGCCGCGATCTGGAACTCTTCGATTATTCCTTCTGAGACGAACGCGATCATGGCTTCCGTTCCGCAACGCGACCCGTACGCGAATCCGCGTAAAACCACGACGATCCGCAGGCTAGGCCCGGTCGATATCGGCGCGCTCAAGGCCGCTGTTCTCGCGATTCCAGAGGCGTTGTGGGACGCGGAAAACGCCGACAAACCGAATCGTTTCGAGGCTTTGGACAAGACCCGGCATATCGTCTTCCGCTTCGTCGACAGTCCTCGCGATTGGCGCGGTTCGCACGATCGCGCGCTTTGGGCGCAGTGGCGCGCACTGCTCGAACCGGTGATGCATCAAGCCGTCGCCGACTACGGCTATGCGAACGGCGTCTTCCCGCGGGTGATGTTCGCGCGGATGGGCGCCGGCGGCGAGATCAAACCGCATCGCGACGCTAACGCCGCTGCGAAATGGCCGCATAAGATCCATGTGCCGCTGCTCACCAACGACAAGGTGACGTTCTTCGTCGACGGCATCGGCTACCACCTGCCCGAAGGCGAAGCGGCCGAAGTGAACAACATGGGCGTGCATGCGGTGCGCAACGACGGTGATGCCGACCGCATCCATTTGATTTTCGAGTACTACGACGCCGACCAGCCCGAACCGGAGTGGCTCGCGCGGGTACTCGCAGGCGTCTGAACCCCGACACCATCCGTAGCCGCGCCCGCGCGCTAGCGGCAATGTCGCGGATCGGCTACCGTGCCGCTGACGCCGCCACCCCCGGAACGTATCGATGAGCGACACGCAAGCGCAACAGCGGGTCCATCGCGGCGAATGGCGCGCGACCGCGTGGTCGTTCCTGTTCTTCTTCTGCGTGCTCTCGGCCTACTACATTATTCGCCCGGTCCGCGACCAGCTTTCCGGTGCGGTGGGCTCCACGCAATTGCCGTGGTTTTACGCCGCCACCTTCGTCACGACGCTTTCCTTGACGCCCGTCTTCGCTTGGCTCGCCAGCCGCTTCCCGCGCAGACGGCTTGTGCCGATCGTGTATCTGTTCTTCATCGCGTGCCTGCTCGGTTTCATGCCGTTGTTCACGCACGAGGGCTTGGTATCGCCGCGCGCGCTGGGCATCGTGTTTTTCGTGTGGATCAGCGTGTTCAATCTCGTCGTGGTGTCGGTGTTCTGGACGTTCATGGCCGATATCTGGAACGAAGCGCAGGCGCGTAGGCTCTTCCCGCTGATCGCGGTCGGCGGCTCGCTCGGCTCGCTGCTCGGCCCGACGATGGCGCTGCAGTTGGTCGGCGAGATCGGCGTCGCGCCGCTGCTGCTGGTCGCTTCCGGGCTGCTCGGCATCGCGATCGTCTGCGCGATGGCGCTCGGACGTTGGGCGGATGTCCACGGCCTGCGTCGTCACGAACCGGGCAATGCGCAGGCGGTCGGCGGCGGCATGTTCGACGGCCTGAAACAAATCTTCGCCGACCCGACCATGCGCACGATGGCGATTCTGATGCTGCTCGGCGATTGCATCGGCACGGTCAATTACGCGCTCGTCGTCGATTACTCGAAAGCCACTTTCGTCGATGCCGTCGCGCGCACCGAATTCGCGGCGCGGCTGGATCTGTACACCAACTTGTTCGCGATCGCGACGCAAGTCTTCGTCACACGATGGCTGCTCGCGCGTCACGGGGCCGCGCCCGCGATCGCGCTGCATGCGGGCTGCACGATCGCGGTAATGGCGATGGTGTTGCTGGTCGCCGAGCCGCACGGGATCGTCTTCGCGCAATTGCCGTGGGTCGCGGTCTCGCTGTTGGTCAGCCGTGGGCTCGCCTACGGCGCGCTCGGTCCAGCGCGCGAAAGTCTGTTCGCGCAGGTACCGCGCAGCCTGCGTTACAAAGGCAAGAACGCGGTCGATACCGCAGTTTGGCGTTTCGGCGATCTCACCGTGGGCCTGAGCATCAACGCACTGCGCAGTCTGGGCGTAGTGACGCTCGGTTTCGCCGCGATCAATATTCTTCCCGCATTGGCCTCCGGCGTGCTCGGCTGGCGCCTCGCGCGGCGCATCGAACGCCGCGGCGCTATCGCTGCGACACCCGCCGCATCGTCTTCGTAACCCATCGTTTCTTCAGGAGCATCGTCTATGTCGATCGTCGCCACCGTTCTTATCGCGCTCGTCGCCCTGCTGCACGTCTATTTCTTGGTGTTGGAGATGTTTCTCTGGACCAAGCCGTTGGGCTTGAAGACGTTTCGCAATACCCCGGAAAAAGCCGAGATCACGCGCGTCCTCGCGGCGAATCAAGGGCTATACAACGGCTTCCTCGCCGCGGGCCTGGTCTGGGCCATCGTCTCGCATAAGAGCGATGTCGCGCTGTTCTTTCTCGGCTGCGTCATCGTCGCCGCACTGTACGGCGCCTACAGCGTCAACAAGCGCATTTTCTTCATTCAAGGCATTCCGGCGATCGCGGCGGTGGCCGCCGTTTTGTTACTGCAGTAACGGCCAAGCGAACAATACCGCACCTGCAAAGAAGACGACGCTCAGCGCATGCACCAAGGGGTGGCGCATGCGCAGGAATACGAACTGCTGGATCAGTCGTAAGACCCAGAAACCCGACATCCCGAACAGCACAGCGCGACCGAGCGCAGTGCCGCGCAATTCCGCCGGATAGACCAGACACAAAGCCGCAACGGCCAGGAAGAGCCAAATCAACTGGATGTTTACTATCTGCAGGATCGCTCGATTCGCGAGCGTGGTCTGCTGCAACGTCTGCGGCCATCGAAATAATGTCCAGAAGCCGGCATGGAACATCGCGAGCGCGAGGCTATGCAGCGCGCATAGCATCAAAACCGGGTCGTTCGACATCGCTTGAGCCTCTCTCGCGATTCAGCGCTTGGGCGATACCCACATCGAAATCGTCGCGCGGAACACCGTTTCGTTCTCGGCGTTCGACGACCACCACATCCACCGGCAAGGCGTAGCCGTCTGCAGCTTCGACGATCGCGATCGCGGGTGTCGCCGTCGCACGCATCGTGCCGGTGGCTTTCTTCAGATACTCGACCGTCATGCCCTTGGGGATCCAGCGCATCGATTCGGGAATGCTGACATCGGTCATCAACCCGCCGACCAACTCGGCGAGATTGCATAACGCGATCGCATGCACCGTGCCGATATGGTTGGTGACGCGGCGACGATGACGGATCGTCGCTTCGCAGCGCCCGGGTTCGAGCACAGCGATCTGCGGCGAAATGCTGGCGAAATACGGCGCCTTGAAACAGATCGCGCGACTGAACAACCAGTGCCCCGCCGGCCAACGAGTCATCTTCCGATACAGCGCGAGCGTTGGATTGGCCATGCGATGCCTTCAGCCGATGCGGAGTGCGATACCGCGAACGGCGGGAAATCCGCCGTTCGCGTTCATGCGTGTGCAGTCGCGGCTTTAGGCCGCCGCGAGATGCGATTTCGTCTGCGTTTCGTCGTGCTCGACGTAACCGGCGGAACGCAATTCCCACGACTCGAAGTCGTCGACCATGATCGTGTCGAGCGTCATCTCGCGCAGTTCTTCGAGCTGCTTGCGCTCGTCGGCGGTGATCCAGCCTTCGCGCACGCCTTCGTCGAGCTGCGCGGGGAATTCCAATGCTTCGATATCGCTGTTCTTCAGCGCCTTGAGGAATTTCCGTTCGACCGGTTCGGCCAGCACCAACTTCGGCAGATAGCTGTTCACGCGGCCGGCCGGATTGTTTTCGCAGGCTTCGAGGAACAGGCCTTCGGACAGACGATCGCGCGCTTCGCACGGCGTCATCAGCAGGCTGGCGGCGCGATGGCCCAAGCGATCGCTCGGCGCTTCGGCGCGGCGGCCCCACGGGAAGATCAGCAACCACAGCAGCCAGCCGATCGGACGGATCGGGAAGTTGCGCAGCGCACCCGACAACGCCAGTTCGATCTTGTGGATCGCATCGTGGAAGGCCCATGCCAGCAACGGGTGGTCGGCGATCGGACGCCCTTGATCCTCGTAACGCTTGAGCATCGAGCTGGCGATGTAGAGCTGGCTGAGCACATCGCCGAGGCGGCCCGACAGCGATTCCTTGAACTTCAGCTTGCCGCCGAGCAACAGCATCGAGGTGTCGGCCATCACCGCCAGCGCGGCCGAGTAGCGATTGAGCTTGCGGTAGTAGCGGCGGGTGTAGTCGCCGCCCGGCGCGCTGCCGATGTGCGATGCCGGTCAAGCCGAACCACCAGCTGCGCACCGCATTGCGAGATCGCGTAGCTGATATGGCCGAACAGCGCGTGATCGAATTGGTCGAGGCGCTGCTTCGGGTCTTCCAACTGCGCCGACTTCATCTCCTTCATCACCCACGGATGGCAGAGGATCGCGCCCTGGCCGAAGATCATCAGGCTGCGGGTCATGATGTTGGCGCCTTCGACCGTGATCGCGATCGGCGCGGCCTGCCAAGAGCGGCCGGCGTAGTTGCGCGGGCCGAGGATGATGCCCTTGCCGCCGTGGATGTCCATCACATCGCGCGAGACTTCGCGGCCCATTTCGGTGCAGTGGTACTTGGCGATGGTCGACGGCACCGCCGGATTTTCGCCGCGCGCGACCGCGGCCGCGGTCGCTTCCGACAGCGCGCTGATGGCGTAGGCGTTGCCGGCGATGCGCGCGAGCGCTTCCTCGACGCCTTCGAAGCGGCCGACCGACAGACCGAACTGCTTGCGGATGCGCGCATACGCGCCGGTGACGATCGCGCCCATCTTCGCGCCGCCGCTGGCGGTGGAGGGCAGGGTGATCGAACGACCGATCGACAGGCATTCCATCAGCATGCGCCAGCCCTGGCCGGCGTAGTCTTCGCCGCCGATCAGCTGGCTCAGCGGCACGAACACGTCCTTGCCGATGATCGGGCCGTTCTGGAACGGCGAGTTCGAGCGGGAAATGACGACGGCCGATCTCGCAGGCCGGCGGTATCGCGCGGCACCAGCGCCAGCGAGATGCCGATGTCTTTCTTGTCGCCGAGCAGGCCGTCCGGGTCGTACATGCGGAAGGCGACGCCGATCAGCGTCGCGACCGGCGCCAGCGTGATGTAGCGCTTGTTGAGCGTGAGCTTGATGCCGAGCACCTTCGCGCCGTTCCACTCGCCCATGCAGACGATGCCGTAGTCGGGAATGGAGGTGGCGTCGGAACCGGCGAACGGGCCGGTCAGCGCGAAGCACGGGACTTCGCGGCCATCGGCCAGGCGCGGCAGGTAATAGCGCTTCTGCTCCTCGGTGCCGTAGTGCATCAGCAATTCGGCCGGGCCCAGCGAGTTGGGCACGCCGACGGTGGAGCTGAGCACGACGACGATCGGCGCCAGCTTCTGGATGACCTTGTGGTTCATCAGCGCCGAGAAGCCGAGGCCGCCGTATTCCTTCGGAATGTTCAGGCCGAAGAATTTGTTGCTGCTTGAGGTAATCCCACAGTCTCCGGCGGCAGATCGGCGCGGACGTGGGTGATGTCCCAGTCGTTGGTCATCCGGCACAGGTCTTCGCACCGGGCCATCGAGGAACGCCTGTTCTTCGGCGCTCAATTGCGGCTTGGGCTGCGACAGCAACTTGGTCCCAGTCGGGCTTGCCGGAGAACAACTCGCCCTCGAAACCGACCGTGCCCGATTCCAGCGCGGTGCGCTCGGTGTCGGACAGCGGCGGCAACAGCTTGGTGTAGAACTTCAGCAGCGACGCGGTGATCAAGCGCTTGCGCAGCGGCGGGATCAGCAGCGGCACCGCGACCAGCGGCGACGATCGCGGCGACGACGATGATCGTGGTCTTGTGCGCGCCGCAGCAGCCAACAGGCCGACGAGCAGAGGTGGCGGTGATCGCGGCCCAGACGGCCAAACGCAGGCGGTGATAGGCGCAGACAGCGCAAGCGAGAAGGATGGCGAGGAAAGGAAGTGCGATGCTCATGGCGATGCTCGTGATTGCTTGTCGCGATCCGGGAAGGGGTGACGCCTGTCGGATGATGTCCACCCGATACGGCCGCCAAGTTTGAATCCGATCCACCGCGCGCGATCCGCCCCAAGTACGACATGGGCGATGCGCTAAGCCGTCATCGGGCTCAAACCATACGCCGAAGTATGGACAGTGTCGCATCGTGCTGTCAATGCCGAACGGTGTCGTGTGGGCGCCGCCTGTCGGGGGTGTATCGGCCCTCTATTCACGATACTGTTCCGCACTCGTCCGTATGGTTACACTATTCGTATGACAGAACGCCGCGATCAAAACCGAACGCAACGGGCGCCTGAGCGCCGACGACTGGGCACAGGCCGCCCTCGATCTGATCGCCGAACAGGGCGTCGCCGCGGTCGCGGTGGAGCCGCTGGCGCGGCGTCTGGGCGTGACCAAGGGCAGTTTCTATTGGCATTTCCCGTCGCGCGACGCTTTGCTGATGGCCGCGCTGGAATGCTGGGAAACGATCGAACAGGAGACCGTATTCGGTCAGCTCGAAGCGGTCGCCGATCCGCGGAAACGGCTGCGCGCGCTGTTCCAACTCGTCGCGCACGAAGTCAAACCGCACATCATCTATAGCGAATTGCTCAAGGCGCTCGATCACCCCGCCGTCAAGCCGGTGATCGGGCGCGTGTCGGAGCGGCGCCTGGACTATCTCGCCGCTTCATTCCGCCAGGCCGGTCTGACCCGCACCGAAGCCCAGCACCGCGCGCGCCTGGCGTACGCCGCGTATGTCGGCTTCCTGCAGCTGAGCCTTCAATTGCAGCATCCGCGGCTGGCGCACGACGAATTCGAGTCGTACGTCGAGCACGTGATGGTGACGCTGATCCCAAACCCCTGAGATCACGGCGCTCGGCCGCCTAAACCGCTTCGTTCAAACGGCAGTGTTCGCCGGCCCACTCCCCATCGACGTCTGCACCGTGGGTGCGACCGCTAAGGCGGCGATCCCGGTGTCGTAGGCCGGTTCCCAGGACCCGAACACGTGCGCGCACCAGTGGAGCCCCTGTTGCAGCAACTCGGAAGAATCGCTGCCGGCGCGCGATGCCTCCTCGCTGCGACGATCCGCATCGAACGCCAGATCCGGACGTTTGGCATGGCGGCTGAGTTCGCGATCGAACACCGCTTCTGGAATCTCGCCCTGCATCATCGGCGCCATCCAGCGTTTCGCGGCGCGCGTCGCGGCGCGAGGGTCTTCGAGGAAGGTCGCCGCACTGAGTTGGCGTAGACGCTGGCCCGCTTCGTGTTGCGAAAGCATCCGTAGGATCCGCATCTGCAGATGCCAGACGACGCCCGCCAACTGCAGCGGATGCGTGCGGTCCGGAGCGAGATCGAGTTGACGCAAAATCTCCAGCCCCGGCTGCAGCCCGCGCAACATGCCGAGCCAGGGCGCGGGCCCGAGATGGACCTTCTTCAAGCAAGACACCAAGAACCCGGGCAAATCGTTATGGATCACGACGCCTCGCATATCGCCGTGTCGCGAAAACAAGTCGGGCGCCGCCGCCAGAAACACGTTGCTGGGCTTGTTGAAGGTCGCGGCTTCTCCGGGAAATAACCGGCTCGGCAGCACAGCGGCGACATCGAGCAAACGCCGCCAATCCTCGCCATCGCGATGTTGGTACGACAGCGCCGACGCTGCTGACGCTAAGCCCGAAAACAACGGTAGTTCGCGTATGACCCGAACCTCATTCGGAATCTGCAGACAACGCGCGAACAAGGTCGAGCACGAGAACGCCGTATGCAGGATCATCGCCCGTGGGCCGACTCGCACCGAATCGGCGAGCGCTTCTGCGACCCGATCCAAGGGAAAACCGACGCTCGGCCGCGTCTTGATCCACGACGCATCGATGAAGGTGGTTCGATCCAACAACTCGTCGTCGACATTGACGAAATGCATCGTCAGCGTCGACGGATCGAAGCCGAAGCTCAGCCAACGCGCGTCTGCGATGACGTCGGACAGGGCCGGAACTGGGGCGGTGGTGGGCTGGATCACGGGCGCTTCGCGCGGGAATTCTGCGATAATGCCGAGCTGGAAAGCGGCGATTCTGCCTACGAGGACATACGATGTCGAGCCGTTTAACGTCGATCAACGAATGGGTCGCTTCAGTCGCCCAGCACACCCGGCCAGCGAAATTCACTGGTGCGACGGCAGCGACGCCGAGAACGCGGCGCTGATCGCGAAGATGCAGGCCGACGGCACGCTGATCAAGCTCAACGAGCAAACCCACCCGGACAGTTGGCTGCATCGCTCGCATCCGGACGATGTGGCGCGCGTCGAGCACCTGACCTTCGTCTGCACCACGCACGCCGACGATGCCGGCCCGAACAATCACTGGATGGCGCCCGACGAGGGCCACGCCACGATGGATCGCATTGTTCGACGGCTGCATGAAAGGCCGCACGCATGTACGTGATTCCGTACTGCATGGGGCCGATCGATTCGCCGCTGTCGCGCTGCGGCGTCGAAATCACCGACTCGCCCTACGTCGTCGCGAACATGCGGATCATGACCCGCATGGGTGCGCCGGCCTGGCGCGGATCGAGCGCGAAGGCGATACGGGCGGTTCGTTCGTCAAAGGCCTGCATTCGATCGGCGAGCTCGACCCCAATCGCCGTTTCATCATGCATTTCCCGGAAGAGCTGACGATCAAGTCCTACGGCTCTGGCTACGGCGGCAACGCATTGCTCGGCAAGAAATGCCATGCGCTGCGCATCGCCTCGTACCAAGCGCGCAGCGAAGGCTGGCTGGCGGAGCACATGCTGATCCTCGGCATCGAAAACCCGCCGGGCGAAACCCACTACATCGCTGCGGCGTTCCCGAGCGCCTGCGGCAAGACCAATCTGGCGATGCTGATTCCGCCGGAGGGCTATCGCCGCGACGGCTGGAAGGTGTGGACGATCGGCGACGACATCTGCTGGATGCGCCCCGGTGCCGATGGTCGTTTGTACGCGATCAATCCCGAAGCCGGTTTCTTCGGCGTCGCGCCCGGCACATCGCAGCAAATCCAATCCCAATGCGCTGGCGACCATCCAGCACGAACACCATCTTCACCAACGTCGGTCTGACCGCCGACGGGCAGCCCGTGGTGGGAAGGCTTGGACGACGGCGTGCCCGCTTACGATTGGCGCGGTCATGACTACGATTCCAGCGATCCTAACCGCGGCCCGGCCGCGCATCCGAATGCACGCTTCACCGTCAGCGCGAAGCAATGCCCCTCGTATTCGGCGCATGCCGAAGACGCGCAGGGCGTGCCGATCAGCGCGATCGTCTTCGGCGGTCGTCGCGCCTCGCTGGTGCCGCTGGTGTTCGAGGCGCGCGACTGGACCCATGGCGTGCTGATCGGCGCCGCGATGGGCTCGGAAACCACCGCCGCCGCGACCGGCGCGGTCGGCGTGATGCGTCGCGACCCGATGGCGATGAAACCCTTCTGCGGCTACAACTTCGCCGACTATTTCGCCCACTGGCTGTCGTTCGACAAACCCGGCGCGAAGTTGCCGAAGGTCTTCCACGTCAACTGGTTCCGCAAGGGCGACGACGGCAAGTTCCTGTGGCCGGGCTTCGGCGACAACCTGCGCGTGCTGGAGTGGATGATCGGACGGGTGAAGGGCGAGGCCGGCGCGGTCGACACGCCGATCGGTGCGCTGCCGCGGCCGCAGGATCTGAATCTGGAGGGCGTGCGTTTGAGCGACGAGGCTAACGACAAACTCTTCGGCTTCGACCTCGCCGGCTGGCAGGCCGAATTCGCGAACATCGGCGACTATCTCGACGAGTACGGGCCCCGAATGCCGGCGGCGCTGAAAGCCGAACAAGCCATGATTCTCCGCGAACTGGGCAACTGACCGAAACTTTTTCGATCGTCCCTTTTTCGATCGCGTCGATCAGTCTTTCGGTCACGACCATAGGCGCGACTCCCCGATGTCGAACAAGCAGCAAGCGCTCTGGCAACAGGGTCAGCGCTACACCCAACAGAAACATTGGCGCCAAGCCGCTGCGACCTACGAGGCGATCCTCGATCACGATCGCAGCTTCGTGCCGGCCTGGTTGGAGTTGTCGACCGCGAAGGAACACCTTGGCGCGTATCGCGATGCGCATCACGCGGTCGTGCAGGCGGCGCGCGTCACCGAAGCGGTGCCGCCGATCGCAGGCATGGCGGTCGCGCGCAGATTGCGCCGCTTCGAAGCGTTACCCGAACTGTTGACCTATATCGATCGGACCGCCCTCACCGGACGGGTGCCGCCGGAAAAACTGATCGATCTCGCTTCGTTTTTCGCCAGCGCCGGCGTCCATGAAAAAACCCTGGGCTGGATCGAACACGCGCTGAAGCTGCGGCCGGACCTGGCCGAGGCCCACAACATGCATGGCTTGGTGTTGATGTTCGCCGGGCGGTCGCAAGAATCGGCAGCCGCCTTCGAGCGCGCGCTGAAAATCCGCCCGACGTTCGCCGCCGTGTACTCGGTCTTGTCGCGGGTGGCGAAGATCGACCCGCAGCGCCATCACATCGACGCATTGCAGCATCTACTGGCGCAGCCGAATCTGAGCACCCGCGACGAAGGCCATCTCGCCTACGCCCTGCACAACGAATTGCACGAGCTAGGCGACTACGAAGGCGCATGGACGGCATTGATGCGCGCCTGTCGAGCGCGACGCGTGGAGCAGCCCTACGACCCGGCCAACACCGAAGCCATTTTCGAGGGGCTGCGTCGGACCTTCGACGCCGACTTTATCCACGACAGCGCAGCGGGCAACGATGCGACGGGCCGCCCGACGCCGATCTTCATCGTCGGTTTGCATCGCAGCGGCACGACTTTGCTCGAGCGCATCCTCTCCGGGCACCCGGACGTGGCCGATGCCGGCGAAACCTACAGCTTCTCGGCGCAGTTATGTTTGGCCGCGGATCATTTCTGCGGCGTGATCACCGACCCCACGATCGTCGAGCGCGCCGATACGTTCGATTATCCCGCGATCGGTCGCGGCTTCCTCGAAGCGATGCGCGCGCGCAGTCGCGACCGCGCATTCGTGACCGAAAAGATGAATCCGAATTTCATTCTGCTCGGCCCGATCGCGAAAGCGCTGCCGCAGGCGCGGCTGTTGCATATGCGCCGCGATCCGGCGGATACCTGCTTCTCGAATCTGCGCACCTTGTTTACCCATGAAGCGGCCTACTCCTACGACCAGATCGAGATGGCCGATTACTACAAGGCTTACCACGACCTGATGCGCCACTGGCGCGAAGCGATGCCCGAGCGCGTATTCGATATCGATTACGACACGATGGTTCGCGACCCGCAGGGCCAAGCGCAGAAGATCGCGGCGCATTGTGGATTCGATTACCGCGAGGACATGCTGCAGGTCGGTCGCAACTCCGGCGCCGTCGCGACCGCCAGTTCCAACCAAGTGCGGCAAGGCATTCTTACCAACCGCGGTGGCCTCTGGCGCAACTACGAACGTCATCTGACCCCGATGTTGGATCGACTCGCCGCTCACGGCCTGGTTTAAACGATGGTTTAAACGATCTGGTCTGAGCGGCGTGTCTCATCTGCGTCTGGAGCGTCGCGGCCTGGACCGATCGCCGCATCCCATCCCGCGCGAAACTTGATCGAGAGAAACTTGATTGAGATCGGTATCGGACATCCATCCGCTGCGGTATCTTGCCGCTGCCCTCGCCCAACCTGCCGCTGGAGCACCGATGCCCGTCACCGTTCATCCTGCATTCGCCATGCCATTCGGCGAGAGTTTCCACCCCGAGCCGGACGCGTTGAACGCCGATCTGCGCGCGTTGATTCTCGCCTTGGAAGCGCAAGGGATGGGATACCGCAATCCAGATCCGGTCGTACATCAGCCCGAAGGTTTGTTCGAAAGTCGAGTTCGAATTCTTCGCCCGCGACGACAGCTGCGTGCAGCGTCTGCGCGAGTGGGTCTGGCCCACGCTTGCCGAGTTCATCCGCAACATCAATCCTGACGTCGCGAAACAACCGACCGGCCTGCAGATCGCCAGTCAGACGTGGTTCCACGTCACCCGAAGACGGCGGTTACTTCGGCTATCACAATCATCCGATGGCGAGCTGGTCGGGCGTGTATTGCGTCGCCGACGGCGATCCCGATCCGACGTTCAGCAACAACGGTTGCCTGGTCTTTCCGCACCCGTTGACCGCTGCCAATGCGTTTCTCGACTCCGCCAACTCGACGCTGCGCTGGCCATTCTCGCCAGGGCAATTTCGTGCTCAATCTCAAACCGGGTCAGTTGGTGCTGTTCCCATCCTGGTTAGGGCATTACGTCACGCCCTTCCAAGGCAACGCACAGCGGATCACGGTCGCCTTCAACGCTTGGTTCAACCGCGGTCACTGAAATCAGGCGCTGTCGTTTTCCTGACCCGCACCATCACTCGACCACAAAAAAACGGCCCCCTTTCGGAGGCCGTTTTCGTTACGCATATCAACTACGATCAGAACTTCTGGTTGTACTGCAGGTACCAGAAGCCGCCACCCGGCAGATCGTAAGCGGCGTCGAACGAAGCCGCGAACGAGTTGCGAGCGATCGGCGGATCCTTCGCGAAGATGTTGCGAGCACCGGCGATGATCTTGCCGTTCCACGGCGTCTTCCAACCCACTTGCACATCGTGGTACAGGCGCGCGCCCAAGCGGTTTTCGCCGCGCAGGAAGTTGCCGTTGGAGTCGAAGATGTCGTTGTTGCACAGCTCGGTCGGCGTGATGCCGTACTCGAAGTAGTTGGCACCGAACGGGCACTGTTCGTCCAACGCCGAGTAGTAGCGCATCGCCCACGTCGCGTCCCAATCGCCCTTCTGCCAGTTCGTGGTGAGATTCGAACGCAGACGGAAGGCCGGAGCACCGTTGTAGGTGCCGAGAGTACTGAACAGCGGGTTGTCGACGGTGACGGTGTAGGTGTTATCCCACTGGAACGAGAACTTGCCCCAGGAGGTTTCCGGCATCGCGTAAGCGACCGTGAAGTCGTAGCCTTCCAGTTCGCCTTGCGCCAAGTTGAAGCTGGTCTGACGCAGCTCGAGGATTTCGCCCGTCGCATCGCGCTCGATGAAACCGCAGAACAGCGCGCGCTGGTCTTCCGGCACGGTGCCGCTGCGGTAGCAGGAGTTCAACATCGCCTGCGCACCGCGGAACGAGATGACGTCGGTCATCTTGATCTGGTACCAGTCGAGGGTGAAGTTCAGGCCTTCCGCCCAGCTCGGGCTGTACACGATGCCGAGGCTCTTGGTCTTGCCGAATTCCGGCTTCAGCTCCGGGTTACCGCCGTTGAGCGAACGGATCTGGGCATTCGCCTGGACCACGCCGCCTGCGGGAACGCCATCGGCAATACAACGCGCCTGATCGGCCGGGGACAGGGCACCGATGTTGAAGGTGTTGCAGGGATCGGCCGCGGTCGGGAAGTTCTCGGCACCGCCCTGGAACAGATCGCCCACGCTCGGCGCGCGGAACGACTCGGAGTAGGTGCCGCGCACCAACAGGTCGTCGAAGATCTGCCACTTGAAGCCGAACTTGCTCGGAGGTGTCGCCGCCGATATCCGGAGTGACCGTGCCGCCACCGAAGAAACCGGTGGAGTTGTAGTCGGAACGACGCGCCGCCAAGTTGAATTCCAGCAGCTTGAAGCCCGGGATATCGGCCAGAACCGGAATGTTCAATTCGGCGTAGATTTCCTCGACGCTGACTTCGCCGCTGGTCGGTTCCTGGAAGTTGTTCGACGAACCGCCGCCGGCCACGAGGGCGTCGGGCTTGTTGACGAAGTCGGTCTTACGGTATTCGGCACCCACCGCGAAGCCCAACGGGCCGGCCGGCATTTCGACGATTTCGCCGGAGAGATTGGCGAAGAAGTCCTTCGGTGGTGGTTTCGGTCAGCTGATTCAGATCGTAGCTGATGTAGTTGATTCATCGCGTCGTATTCTTCGCGGCTGATCACGCCTGCGCCCAGACCCAGATCGGCGCCGCCGAACAGGTTGTAAGGCACGCAGCCCGCGATCACCGTGGTGCCGTTCAAGCACTCCAGACGACCCGTGACCGGGTTACGACGGGAGTCGCCGACCGCACGACGCAGGTTGAACAGGTTGATGTAGTTCTGACCGTTCTGAGCGAAGCGCGCATTGAGGTAGGAATAACCGGCATCCCAATACATCGCGCGGCCGCCGAGGTCGAACGAACCGTCCAACCAGCCGGTGACGGCGATATTGTCGACGTCGAACACGTTGGTGCGCGGACCGACCGCGATCGAACGGAAGTTCGCGCCACGCAGATCCTGGCCGAACGGGTTGAACACGTTGCCGGCGGTCGGCGCGAACGCCCACTGCGGACCCGTCGTGCCGCGGATGTCCATGGTCAGCGGCACTTCGGCCAACACCTGGGTCGAATCGCGCTTGACGTAGATCGCCTCACGTTAGCGTTGACGCGATCGGTCAGACGCAGGGTGCCCTGGCTATAGATGTTGAAGCGTTCGATCGGTTGCACCAGATAATTGACCGGCGCGAAGTTGTAACGATCGGAGCTGCCCGAGCCGTCGAGCGTGTAGCTGATGAAACGGCGGAAGTCGGTCGCTTGACGACCATCTTCGCCCGGACGCAGGGTGAACGGACCGCCGGCCACGATCGTACAGGTCTGGAAGCCCGAAGCCGTCGGTGCTAATGCACCGGCGCAACGGGTGAAGTTGCCGCGAGCCGGGCTGCCGGAACCGAACGCGCCACCGGATTCGATATCGCCGCCGCCGAAGACCGGCACCGAAGAAATCTCACGGTCGCCCTGGAACACAGGTTCCTGGTCGGTGTAGGAGATGTTGAACACGACATTCCAACGGTCGCTATCGGCACCGACGGTGAAGTCGTAAGCCTGCTGGAAACCGTCGCCCTTGGTGTAACCACCGAAGTACGCACTGGCTTCAGCGCCGTCGAAATTGGTGCGGGTGATGATGTTGATCACGCCGGCGATCGCGTCGGAACCGTAGATCGCCGAAGCGCCGTCTTTCAGGACTTCGATGCGCTCGACGACCGAGATCGGAATCGAGTTCAGGTCGACGGTGTTGTTGCCGTTGATATCGCCAAGCCAACGACGACCGTTGACGAGAACGAGGGTACGGGTCGCACCCAGGCCGCGGAGCGAGATGTTCTGCGTGCCGTCGCTGCCGTTGGTGCTGGTGGTGATGTTACGCAGCGCGCCGCCATCGCTGGCGGTGATGTTGAACAGCACGTCGCCGACCGAGGTCAGACCGGTTTGTTCAATCGCAGTGCGGTCGAGCACGAGCACCGGAGCGGTGCCTTCGGTTTCGGCAGCGCGCGGAATGCGCGAACCGATTACTTGAACGCGATCGAGCTCTTGCTCGTCGGTGCCGCTGTCTTGGGCATAAGCTGCGCCCGTGCCCACGAGGGCGGTGGAGCCCGCGGCGAGCGCAAAGGTGATCGCGTCGCGGAGCGTGTTGGTCTTCAAAGTCATCTCTCTCTCCAAGTGAGTCTTGGGTTTTCCCATGGGAAGCCGCCCCTCGGCGTCAAGAAAGACGCCAATACAGGACAGGCCGGGGCCGATAGTAGCCCCACTCGGAGAAAAATTAAAGTGTCGTTAATGTCCGGCCTGACAACCGGCAAAAAAGGGTGCTCCAGGCCACAAAATGCCTGGGCGAGCCGTCGATCAGAGATCTTGCTCGTAGCGGACGTAGGGAACTGCGCCCTCTTCCTCGCTGCCGCTGGCGCTGGGCGTGAATGGGTTCTTGCCCCGCGTGACCAGATTGTCGGCACCGACCGTGAGCTGGCCGCTCCAGGGGGTCCGCCAGCTCAAACCGAGGCTGAGGCCTTCCCATTTATCGGAGCCGGGCGTGTCCACGACCTCGCCGATGATATTCACGCCGAACGGACCGATGCCGCCGCCGACCTTCAACTGCCGGCTGGTCCAGCGGTCGCTGAACCCGGGAATTTCGGTTGGCGTCTGCAGACGCGCCTTCGCGACAGTGCCGGCGATCGAGACGTAACCCTGGCGCGGCAGATCTTTCTGGCTGAAGACCGTGATTTCGTTGATATCGACTTTGCCGTTGCCGGCGCCAGGCGCCAACCACTGCGACAAAGTAGTGCGGGTCTGGGCGGCACCGATGCCGACTTTCGTACCGTTACGGCCGAACATCGCCGCGGCCGCATTACGACGAGCTGGATCGGACGGCACGGAGGCCAAGACGCAATTGTCGATCAAATTATCGAGGCCGCGGCTGAGACCAGGCTTACGGTCGCAGATCATGCCGAGCGAGTCGCCGGCCGTCAGGCCGAAGGTGTGATCGAGGTGCCGCATACCGAAGCGAGCACGCGTGCGCGATTGGGCGAGTTGCGGCCGGTTCGAGCACCAGCACGGCTTCGACTTCGCCGCTGTAACGGTTCCAAACGGGAAGTTCGACACGCTCACCGGCAGCGGGTTTCGACTGTGCATGTGCGCCCGCTGCAGCGCCGAGGGCGAGCAGCAAAGCGATCGACAGTGGACGAAGGTGCTTGCGCATGGTGTGCGTCTGACCGCCTGAATACGGCCAAGTTCCTCGAATCCCTTGGGCGGCCAAATTAGCAGATTTATGAGTCCTTAACAATCCCAAACCCTCCCGAACGACCAGTCCGAAGCGTGACCGGTGTCGATCTCTGGCACTGCGACTGGGCGGTCGAGGGTCCATTCGGCCGCTTCATTGCAATCGGTTGGGGGCGTCGACGCGCGCTGCGGCCGGGACGAAGAGGGCCGCGATTTCGGTCAGATCGTAGCGATAGGCTTCGCCGCAAAACGCGCAACGGATCTCGGCGGTACTGGCATTTTCCGTAGCGGCGGCGATGGCCTCTTCCTCGCCCAAGGACACGAGCATCGCGTCCACCCGCTCGCGCGAGCACGAACAGGCGAAACGCAGCGGACGGTCGCCGAGCAAGCGCACGCCTTCTTCATGAAAGAGACGGAACAAGAGTACTTCCGCCGACGTCGCTAACAATTCGGCTTCGCCTAAGGTATCGAACAAGGCGCTGATGCGGTTCCAGCCATCGATATCGCCCTCGTCGCCCGGCAATTTTTGCACCAGCAAGCCCGAGCAGCGGGCACCGTCGCACGCTAACAGCAATCGGGTCGGGAGCTGTTCGGACTGGCCGAAGTAAGCCTCGAAGGCATGCGATAACGAATCGCTATCGAGCGCGACGAGACCTTGGTAACGCGAGGGCTCTTGTCC
Source organism: uncultured Gammaproteobacteria bacterium (assembly GCA_963783035.1). Lineage (GTDB taxonomy): Bacteria > Pseudomonadota > Gammaproteobacteria > Xanthomonadales > Xanthomonadaceae > Lysobacter_I. Next base: position 51,496 of record CAWAMC010000002.1, on the reverse strand, counting down.
ACGTACGCCGGGGTTTTCGACCGTAATCGCCAATAGCGCGTCGGAACCGAGCGAATGCAGATCGCGGGTCAAGGATTCGGCGCCTTCGGCTAAGGTCGCGATGCCGCGCAGCGTGCCGGCATGCGTGCATTCGGCGAACAGCGTGCGTACCGCGCCTTCTCCGCGCAGGTGTACCGAGAGGCGGCCTTCGACCTTCAAGTGGCCGGCGAACAATGCGGCGGCGGCGCGCCGCTTGCCCAAGCAAGTCGGCCACTGCGGGCGGGTAATCGTCGCGGCGCTGGATTTGCTGCCAGGTTTCATCGAGGGACACATGCACGCCGCGAATGCCGGCGTGTTCGAGCAGGCATCGAGTGAGGCGGTCGTGGCCGCCGATGGGGGCGGGAGAGGCTTCGGTCATCGGAGTTCCGGGGCGGGAGTCGGCCCCTTCGCGCATAATGTCGCCGAACGCGCAGGGGATGAGATTTTGAGAAGCCGAAAGATGGGGCAATCGGTGACGGATTCAACATCCGCCGACATCGATCCGAACGACACCGGTCTATCGCAAGGCGCACCGCCGGCCCGCCCACGTCGCCGGCGATGGCTGCGTTGGATGCTCTGGGCGCCGGTGTTGGCGGTCGTCGCCAGTATTCTGCAGGTCGCGATCCTGCGTTTCGTGGACCCGCCAGTCAGCGCCTTCATGATCGCCCGTCAGCTCGAAGCCTGGGCCGAGGGCGAGCGCGATTTCCGCATCGCCTACGACTGGCGGGATGCCGATAAGATTTCGCCGAACTTGCCGCTAGCCTTGGTCGCCGCCGAGGACCAGCAATTCCCCGAGCACGACGGCTTCGATTTCAAAGCGATCGAGAAGGCGCGGATCAACAACGCCAAAGGGCGAAAAGTGCGCGGGGCCAGTACGATCAGCCAACAATTGGCGAAGAATCTATTTCTCTGGAAAGGCCGCAGTTGGATCCGCAAAGGCCTGGAGGCTTGGTACACGGTGTTGATCGAGGCGCTGTGGTCGAAGGAGCGCATTCTCGAGGTCTATATCAACGTCATCGAATACGGCGATGGCGTCTACGGCGCCCAGGCCGCCGCGCGGACGTTTTTCCGCAAAGACGCCTCGAAACTCACGGTGAGCGAAAGCGCGCGGCTCGCTGCGGTGCTGCCTAACCCGCGGAAATACAGTGTGACCAAGCCCGGCCCCTACGTGCAGCGCCGCAGCCGGGCGATCGAGCGGCAGATGCGCTACCTCGGCGGCCCGGCGTATCTCAAGGAACTCTGAGAGCCTGTTTATGACCGCGTCGCGACTCGTGGCCGCGACGAAGGCCGCTTTGGGACGCAGCCAGCGTCGACCGGCCGCCCCGCCGGCCTGGCCGCGACACATTAGTATGTATACATGACCCGAACGCCCTCCCCGCACGACCGCCTGACCGTGGTCGTCGCCGCCTACAACGAAGCCGATGCCCTGCCCGTCCTGCATCCGCGGATCGCGACGGTGCTGGAGGGTTTGGAGAACGAGGCCGGGCTCGACGGCCGGGTGCTCTACATCGACGACGGCAGCCGCGACGGCACGTGGGCGGCTTTGACCGCGATCGCCGCCGCCGACCGCCGCGTCTCGCTGTTGCGCCTGAGCCGCAACTTCGGCAAAGAGGCCGCGCTGACCGCCGGCCTGGATCATGTCGAACACGGCGCAGCGCTCATCCTCGATGCCGACGGCCAAGACCCGCCGGAACTGATCCCGCTGTTCGTGGCGAAATGGCGCGAAGGCTTCGACGACATCCACGGCACCCGCACCGCGCGCGACGGCGAATCCTGGTTCAAGCGCGCCAGCGCGCATACGTTCTATCGCGTGATGCAGCGGCTGTCGAAAACGCCGATCCCCTCCGACACCGGCGATTTCCGTTTGCTCTCGCCGCGCGCGCTCGACGCACTGCGGCAATTGCGCGAACGCCACCGCTTCATGAAAGGCTTGTTCGGCTGGGTCGGCTTCCAGCAAGTCGCCATTCCCTACCACCGCCAAGCGCGCGTGGCCGGCCACAGCAAATTCAATCTCTGGAAGCTGTGGAACTTCGCGCTGGAAGGCATCACCAGTTTCTCCACCGCGCCGCTGCGCTTGGCCACGTATCTGGGCGTCGCCACCGCCGTGCTCGCCTTCGTCTACGCCGCTTGGATCGTGATCAAAGCGATGCTTTGGGGCGACCCGGTCGCCGGTTGGCCGACGATGATGACCGTGATCCTGTTGCTGGGCGGCGTGCAGCTCATGGCGCTGGGCGTGATCGGCGAATACCTGGGCCGGTTGTACGAAGAATCCAAACAGCGCCCGTTGTATCTGGTCGAGCGCTACCTGCCGGAAAACCGGCTGGCCGAAGCCCGCAAGCCGGGAGTATCCTCCGAGGACATCGTTTCCGACGGAGGATCGCGTCATGCGCACGGTACGTCAGTTGCTCGAAGCGAAGTCCCCATCGACCCATTCCATACGACCTGACGCGCCTGTCCTCGACGCCTTACGCGTCATGGCCGAACACGGCATCGGCGCCGTGCTGGTGATGGACGGCCCACGATTGGTCGGCATTCTTTCCGAACGCGATTACGCCCGCAAAGTCGTGCTGCAAGGCCGCACCTCGGCCGACACCCCGGTGCGCGACATCATGAGCACCGCCGTGTTCACCGCGACCCCGCACGACACCACCGATCACTGCATGCAGTTGATGACCGAACGCCGCATCCGGCATTTGCCGGTGATCGATAACGGCGCCGTGATCGGCATCGTGTCGATCGGCGATTTGGTGAAGGCGGTGATCGAGGATCAGCAGGTCGAGTTGGATCAGTTGCAACGGTATATCGCGAGTTAGGCATAAATGAGAGAGTCCTGGGAACTTGACGAACTTAGATCACACATCCGTGGAAGTGGCGCTCCAGCACTGCTTGAAGTTCTTAACTCAATCGATCACGCCATTCAGATATTCCGATATCACTTATTCACGGCAAGAGACTCACTAAAGGGCATCGTTGATGAAAGCGACCCTTCTGGCACTAATAACATAGCGCTGGTGTTGGGCACTTCTGAACGTCAAGACGAATATGCATACGCAAAGCTCGTGAATGAAGCCAATGTCATTGGCTGCATCCATGCTGCACGTAGCATTTTTGACATCTTCTCTCACCTTGTTAACGATCTTCTCCTCGGATCTAGTATTCCAGCCCACCTCTGCGACATTACCAAGGCACATGAAGCGCTCCCGCAATCCGAGCTGAAAGACAATCTTGGCAAGCTGTTATCTTCGGACTGGTACAACTACGTTGTCGGATTTATCAACACAACAAAGCATCGCAAACTAGTGAAACATATGTACTCTGTTTCCTTTGATACCGATGCGGCCGGCATACAGTTTGGTTCTTTCGAATACAAGGGAAAAGTCTACCCGGCATACTGGTGTACAGAGATACTTCAAGGCGTTTTGGAGGTCAAAAACACAGTCATTGACTGCGGCCAAGCACTCAATCGAGCATGTACCGAAGCAAACAATACTTAGAGTGGTGGCACCCGCGGCGAACACCACATCCGCTGGACGAAATCTCGAATTTTCAACTTTTAGCAACGTAGCCCGGGTAGAGCGCAGCGAAACCCGGGGCTTTTCTCGGTTTCTAGAGTTTCGCGAAAACCCCCGGGTTTCGCTGCGCTCTACCCGGGCTTGTATTATGAATTTGCCCAAGTCGCTCTTGGGTAAATGGATTCTCGGATGCCGTACCCGGGCTTTGCTTTCGAGGCCGCAACATCGATAGCGCACCGGGAATTCAGCTTCAACTTGCGAGAGATCGAACAGTATCTTCGGCCCGACCTAGTCGGCAGCCTGCATTCACAAGGTGGATTGCGCAAGCTATGATGATGACAACCAAATTGTATCTGGGCATTGATGTCTCCAAAGCTAAGCTGGACTGCGCCTTGGCTCTGAATGACAAATATCGCAACAAGGTCTTTGCGAACACCGCGACGGGGTTTGCAGAGCTCTCCGCGTGGTTAGCTCGATATGCCGAAGTGCCGGTGCACGTGTGCATGGAAGCGACCGGCGTGTACTGGGAAGCTGCCGCCGAATATCTGGCCGATATGGGACATGTGGTCTCGGTGATCAATCCGGCGTTGTCCAAAGCGCATGGCCACTCACTGGGGCTGCGCAACAAAACCGATGCGGTTGATGCTCGTGTTCTGGCGAACTTCTGTCGAGAAAAGCAGCCCGCTGGGTGGACAGCGCCGTCGGCCAGCGCGCGTCAATTACGGGCGTTGGTGTTGCGGCATCAATCGCTGGTGGACATGCAGACTCAGGAAAAGAACCGAATCCAAGTCGCCCGCGAATCGATTCGCGACAGTCTGCATACGCATCTGGACTGGTTGGGCGAAGAAATCAAACGCATCGAACAGGCCATTACCCAGACCCTTGATGACGATCCTGATTTGCGTGGTAAACGCGAGCTGCTCGATTCCATTCCCGGCTTGGGCGACCGCACCATCGCTATCCTGCTTGCCTTCGATCTGTGCCGGCAGCGCTTCGATAGCGCGCGTCAGTTCGCCGCTTTTGCCGGGCTCAATCCTCGGCATCACGAATCCGGCACCAGCGTCAGGGCCAAGCCGCGATTGTCCAAAATAGGGCATGCTTTCCTGCGACGAGCGCTGTACATGCCGGCGATGGTTGCCATTTACAAAACGACTTGGGGGAAAGCCTTCCGCCAACGGCTTCAAGCGAATGGAAAACCGCCCAAACTCATCATCGGCGCCATGATGCGAAAGTTGGCTCAGGTCGCCTTCGGCGTTATCAAATCAGGCCAGCCCTTCAATCCAGCACTTCACGGAGCTTGATCTGGATAACAGTATCTACTCTGCATGATGTTGATTCATGATCGCATCATCATTCTCGTGAGCCGCACGAAAACGAAGTCGGCGATCTAGCGTTGCCGCAACTTGAATGCTCACTGTCGTTTTCGCATGCGCGATCGAGCGGATCAAAGCGTTTTGGCAGCGCGATAGAACATCGGGATAGAAAGACGTCCGCCGATTGCAAAGCGGCATCGCCGAAGCGATGCCGCAAGCGAAAAATCGCACGTTCGATTAATTGACCCAACAACGATTGCGCACACGACAGGCCTCATCGTTGTCGTAGCAGGTCTGGGGGTCGGTGCCGCTGGCGAGGCAAGCATTGTAGGCTTCGCGGCACTTGCGGCAGGCCAAGGTCTCGGCGGTGGCAGCCGAGATGCCGGCGAGGAAGGCGGCCGCTGCGGTCGCGAGAATTACTGTCTTCTTGAAGCCGGGAGTGTTGATACGAGTATTCATATGGACTCCTGTCGATGAAGCATCCCCTGCGCATCTAGACTAGCGCGCGGAGACGGTGTGCGCCAACAGCGACGTAGCCCGGGTAGAGCGCAGCGAAACCCGGGGTTTTCGCGAGACGCTAGACACCGAGAAGATCCCGGGTTTCGCTGCGCTCTACCCGGGCTACAAAACTTCACGATGTTGATTCACCATCGAAACGTCATTCTCGTGAGCCGCACGAAAACGAAATCGGCGATCTAGACATTGCCGTAATTCGAATGCTCGCATGGCGTGGTTCACTGCGCTCACCGCCACACTTCGAATCACACGATCGATCGATGCGGTTTGTTTCGTCGCATCGAAAGACCGTAAGGCGCATTTGTAGGGCGGAACCCGCGAAGCGGTTTCCGCCAATCTGTCGAAGATCATCGGCCATATGGCGGAATCGCCTTCGACGGTTCCGCCCTACAGGGCTCAACCCCGCTCCAACATCGGCGGTAGCGGGCAATGCAGCACGGCGCAGACGGTGCGCAGCAGTTCGGATTCGGCGACGCTGATGCGCCCGTCGTGGCTGACGGCGGCGGTGATCGCTTCGATCAGCTCTTGTTTCGCCGCAGGTTCCAGCGCATCCAGCAACGGCCACACCGCATCGAGTGCGCGCATGCCGTCGGCCGGCGGCGCGTAATCGATATGACCGTGCGGCAGTACGCGCTGCAGACCGACCAGATACGCGCGCTTCGCATCGTCTTCGGTCTCGTGCCCCGCTTGCGCGATCAACGCGAGCAAGGTCGCGATCTGCGGGCGCGTATCGGTGAGGCGACGACGACCGAATTCGCGATGACGGCCGGGGTCGAGCGATTCGCGCAATTGCGTGTGCAACAAACAACCTAGGCAATATTCGAACGCCGAAATATGGCCGTCGGTATTGACCACGGCGTGTACGGTATCGAGCACGACGCCGATGTCCTGGCGCGGGCGTAGACGCAGCACCGGGAACGCGATCGCCGCCAGCGGCAGGCGCAGCATCGGGTGTAGGGCGAGCAAATGCTCGCGGCGGAATTCGACGGCGAGATCGGCGACCTGACGCCCGAGGCGCGCAACGATCTCCATGTGTTGCAGTCGCGACACGCGCTCATCGTCGTCCAGTAGCAGGCCGAGAATCAGCGGCACCACATCTTCGCGCTGTTGCGCGAGCGCGCGCAGACGTTCGGGAATCGCACCGACGATGGCATCGGCGCGGCGATAGTCGTCGGCGGCCGGATGCGCGACCTGTGCCACGACCATCGGCGGCGTCACCGCGAATTGGGTCGCTGCGGCCGGCAATGGCGGTGGAACCGCGGCATTGGCGCGCGGCGGCGCGCCTTCGACGAAACCGCGCTGCACGTCTTCTTCGAGACCATTGGGCGCGACCGCCGACCAGCGCTGGTGCAACGTCAACAGATGATCGGGTCGGAAACTCGGCTCCAGCGCTTGGATGCGCTCCATCAGCGGTGGATGCGTGGCGAACACGCCGCTCAAGCCAACGCCGTCGCCGAATAACATATGACTGACTTCTTCGGCATCGCCCCGATGCTCGAGCTTCGCGCCTTCGTTCAAACCCGCGATCTTCTTCAACGCCCCAGCCAGACCGGCGGTTTGGCGCGTGAACTGCACGGCGGAAGCGTCGGCGAGCGTTTCGCGCGAACGACTGACGCCGGCCTTGATGATGCGGCCGAAGAACAGACCGATGTAACCGATCGCCATTGCCACCAAGGCGGCGACCATCACGCCAGCCAAGCCTTTGCTGTCGCGTCCACCGAAGCGGCCGTGCTCGAGAATTTTGCGACCGATCAGCGCCAGCATCAGGATGCCGAACAACAAACCGATCAGCCGGATATTCAGGCGCATATCGCCGTTGAGCACATGGCTGAATTCGTGCGCGATCACGCCCTGCAATTCGTCGCGATTCAAACGTTCGAGCGCGCCGCGGGTGACTGCGATTACCGCATCCGATGCCGCATAACCGGCGGCGAAGGCATTGATGCTCGCTTCGTGTTCCAGCACGTAGAGCTTAGGCACGGGGACGCCGGACGCGATCGCGATCTCTTCGACGACGTTACGCAAACGCCGCAGTTGCGGATCGCGCGTCTGCTCCGGTACCGGCGTGCCGCCCAGTTGCAGGGCGATCGTCTCGCCGCCGCCGCGCAAGCTAGCGATGCGATACATCGAACCGAGCCCGATGATCGCCAGCGTCACGATGCTGCTGAAGATCAGGGTCGCGACGATCCTGCCGCCGCCGAGTTCGCGCCCCGCGAGCGCGATGAGCACCGCTAAATCGACCGCAGCGACGATGCCGAGCACGGCGAGCGCGAACAAGAGAATCAGCCGCGAGGAGGTTTTGCGGGCGGCGTCTTGGCGTTCGAAAAAGTTCATGGGCGCGCTAGGAATGGAGCATCGGACATCAGGAAACGGAATGGCGCAGACCGGATACCGATCACCTTGCCCGCACAGCGATGGCGGGCAAGGCGATGCCGACGATGGCGGCTAGACGCCGCCTTTTCGCGAATCGATTCTCGAATCCCCATTCCCGATTCCCGACTTCGTCAGAACTGCACCTTCGGTGCCTCGCGCATTTCGGGCTGGTCGGCCGGAATCGCGAGTTGGGTCGCCGCCGGGAAATTGAACATGCCGGCGATCAAGCTTGAGGGAAAGACCTCGCGCTTGTTGTTGAAGCTCATCACCGCATCGTTGAACGCCTGCCGCGCGAACGCGACTTTGTTCTCGGTGCTGGTCAGCTCTTCGGTGAGCTGCATCATGTTCTGATTGGCTTTGAGGTCCGGGTAGGCTTCGGCGACCGCGAGTAAGCGGCCCAGCCCGACATTCAGTTGACCTTGCGCAGCGGCCAATGCCGCCATCGCCTCGGGGTCGCCCGGATTGGCTTTCGCGGCGGCTAAGCCCGATTGCGCCGCCGACCGTGCCGAAATCACCGCATCCAGGGTTTCGCGCTCGTGCTTGAGGTAGCCCTTGGCGGTTTCGACCAGATTGGGAATCAGGTCGAAACGTCGTTGCAACTGGACGTCGATCTGCGCGAACGCATTCTTATAGCCGTTCCGCGAGGTGACCAGGCCGTTGAAAATGCCCACCCCCCAGATCGCGACCACGACCAAAATTGCGAGCAAGATCAATAAAATAGTCATCGAAGTTCCTCTTGTTCATGCAAACGGCGGTACAGGCGTTATGATCGCCCGGCAGGCGAAGCATACGCAGGGGGGCTCTCCGATGAAAGGCAAAGCGATGAAGCAGGACAATCGCAAACCGCGCAGCCCACGTGCGTTCGCGCTCGCGTTGAAGACCGGTGCCGTCTGCATGCTACTGCCATTCACCGTTGGACTGTCGGCGCAGACGCCGCTGCGTTGGGACAACAACGACGCGACGAACGTCACCCAGGACGGGCTCGCTGCGGTGTATTCGCCGCGCGCATCGATGCGCCGCGTGTACCCAGGCACGAATCTGCGTGTGATGCCGGTCGCGTCGGGTTTCGATGTTCGAGAGTTCGAAGCGCTCGCGCAGGGCTTGGTCGATAGCGGCAAAGCACCCGGCCTGGCGATGGCGATCGTGCAAGGCGGCCAGATCGTCAGCGCGCGCGGCTATGGCGTGACCGATGTGAACAACCCCGAAGCGGTCGATCTGCACACCGTGTTCCGGCTCGCCTCCTTATCCAAATCCTTCGCGTCCACCGTCGCTGCGCAAATGGTCGCCGACGGCAAAATGCGTTGGGACAGCAAACCGCTGGATTACATTCCTACTTTGCAATTCGCCGACCCCAACGCTGCGCTGCAGTTGACCGTCGCCGATGTGCTGAGCCATCGCGTCGGTATCGGCCACAACACCTACGATCGCGACCTGGAAGCCAATGCCGAATATCCGATGCTGATGCAGAAACTCGCCTACGCGCCGATGAAATGCGCGCCCAGCGAGTGTTACGCCTATCAGAACATCGCCTACAGTTTGATCGGTAACGTCGTCGAGTCGGTGTCCGGCCACAGCTACGAACAAACCGTCGCACGTCGCATATTCCGCCCGCTGGGCATGTTCGACGCGAGCTATGGGCTGGAAGGCATCGCCGCGAGCAGACGTTGGGCGAAACCGCATATCGGCGGCAACGCGCGCTGGAGCTCGGTGTATCCGAAGCCTACGTATTACCGCGTGGCTCCTGCCGCTGGCGTCAATGCCAGCATCAGCGATATGGCGAAATGGTTGCTCGCGCAGGGCGGTTACCGCGGCGATGTCTTGCCCAGTTCGATGCTTGCGACGCTGCATGCGCCCTTGATCGACACGCCGTCCGAGATGGGCGGTTCGGCTTGGCGTCGTCATCGCCTCAACGCTGCTGGCTATGCGTTAGGCTGGCGCGTCTACGATTACGTCGGCCATCGTTTGGTGTTCCATGGCGGCGCCGTACAGGGCTATCGCGGTGCGATCGGGCTGTTGCCAGAACGCGATGTGGGTGTCGTGATCTTATGGAACAGCAACAGCTCGGCGCCCTCTGGACTGCTGCCGACGATTATGGATCGCGCCATCGGCGTCACGCCGCAGCGTTGGCTCGATATCGAGCCCGAATTGGGCGCCGAAAACGTCTATGCCGGTAAACCGGTGTCGCCGTTGCCGAATATCGGCACCGCCGACGATGGCCGCGAGCGCGCGCAGAGCGGTGTCGAAGCCTCGGTCTCGAACGCGCAACCGGAATAGCATCATTCCCCCCGCGCTGCGACAACGCCGGCCTTCAGCGTTGCTTGCGTTCGCATTTCGCGCTGCCGCATGGCCTTAACGGCCGTCTGATTCCATTGCCGTCTTGAGTTTGGCGAGCCCTTGCTCGTAGTCCGATCCGATCATCGGCTCGAACAGCAAGCCAAACCAGCGCGCGAAAGGATTCATTCCGTGCTTGATGTCGAAGGTCCACACCACGCGCGTTCCGCGCCCCTGCGGAGTCAACAAAAACGTGGCGTAGGCGTCGGCCTGCCCATCGAATTGTAATTTGGTCACGATCCGCGACGTGGGCACGCTTTCGACGATGGTCTGTCGCCCGCTGCCGACATCGGATGGTTGGCTGACCCAACGCATGCTCGCACCGACGCCTGAGGCCGGCCCCTCGAAGGCATACGTCGCGCTCGGGTCGCGCGCGAACCAGGGCGACCACAGATTGAAACGACGATAGGAATTGAGCATCGCGAAGACGGTCGCCGGCGAGCGGTCGATCGCGATCTCGCGCTCGACATGGCTCGCCTTGGGCAGGGCCAGCCCGATCAGGACGAACAAGACTGCGAAGTAGATCAATGCGCCGAGTGTTTTCTTCAAGATCACGATGATCGCCTCCAGGGCACCGAGAGCGGCTCTAAGCGTACCCCTCAGCACCTGCAGCCCGTAGCGTCGCGCGCATAAAAAAACTCCTTCTCCGCCTGGGCGTGCGGAGAAGGAGTTTGGTACAGCTAATCGGGGTACAAACGATTAGTTTTTTGATTACATCATCGGCGTGGGTGCGGCCGGAACAGCAGCCGGCGCAGCCTTCTTACGCCTTACAGCTTTCTTAGCCTTTTTTTTTGCGGCTTTCTTGGCGGCTTTCTTGGCGGGCTTCTTAGCCGCTTTCTTGGCGACTTTCTTAGCGCCTTTCTTCGCCGCTTTCTTGGCAGCCTTTTTCACGGTCTTCTTGGCGGCCTTCTTCGCGGTTTTCTTGGCAGCCTTCTTCGCGGTCTTCTTGGCAGCTTTCTTCACTGCTTTCTTAGCGACGCGCTTCTTGGCGACCTTCTTGGCAGCTTTCTTAGCAGTCTTGCGGACGGCCTTCTTCGCCGTTTTCTTGGCGGCTTTCTTAGCCGGTTTCTTTGCAGCTTTCTTAGTACCTTTCTTTGTAGCCATGGGATGGCTCTCCTCGTCAGTGGACTTACGTTTTTTTGATTACAGCCCAGTCATCAACAGGATTTCGGGAGTCGGACCCGGAACCCACCGCCGGCGCACAAAGGCAAGCCGGAACGGATCTCATCGCGATCCTGGCCGAAGGCCACAATCGCATCGATCTCGTCCGCGACCGTGATGGCATCACGACCGCATCCGATTACACCCTCCGCCAGGGGCACGCCATGGCTTCGGTCAATTCTTCGGTGTCCGCCGAAGCGGGCGCCGCATATCGTTCTGCCCCGGGCCGCGAGAGCCGCGGGTGCGTTATTCCGGTGGCGCAATCTTAAGGAGTGACGGCAGCCGTGATCGTCAGTGTCGACGTTCGACGTTTGCGCGATTGCGGTTTTCGCAGAGGAGACGAAGCCTATTCCCACCGGGTTCGACGCCCGGGCGGACATTCGGTTTGTGCTTCGCGTTTCCGTCTTGATCCGACTCACTCGCTTCTGTTAAGGCTGCGCTTGGGGCGAAACCTAATCACGCTTTTTTCTACTGTCAACACCCTGCGCGAAAAAAAATCCCGCGACGCGCGCGCGGCGGACGCGGATCGACGCTCGCGAACGTAGCGCGAGGACGTCGCGTACGAACGCCGCGGACCGGCGCGTACGCCGCGCCGAAAAAAGAAAAACGCTTTTTTTTAGTAGTTTCATTTGTAGCGAAGGACGACGATGAAGATCGCGCGTCGGTCGCGATGCGGACCGTCGGTAGGCGATGCGAGCGGGATGAATCGACGCGATACGAATTCATCCGATGCGGTCCGATTTCGGCATCGCACCCGTCCGATTCCACAAATTTGCGCGAACTTCGGCGGCTGTTTCGGCGCTCTCGACACGCTCATCGACGTATCGAGAACGTCCTTCGATCGCCATCTCCGATGCGTCGCGACGACTTCTCGGCGACGTCATCGGCATGTCCGCTGCGCGCCGCGCGCATCGTTTTGCGCGCGATGCCGGCGGCGATTTCCGCTTGAACCGATTCAATGCGGCATACCCGATCGCGCCGGCGTTTCTGTCGCGGGTCGGCGTCGACAAGCTTCGATGCGACGCACAAAAAAACACGGCGCCCGTTTTTGGGGCGCCGTGCGGTTCGCGGAAAATCCTTGGATCGCCGATGCGCGAGGCCTCGACGAGGCGCCGCGATGGAGCGATCGGTCCTGCTCAGTGTTCGTCGTCTTCGAGTAGCTCGGCGTAATCGTCGGGGCTCAACAACTCGTTGAGCTGGTCGGGCTCTTCGGCTTCGATCACGAACAACCAGCCCTCACCATAGGCATCCTCGTTGATGGTTTCCGGCTTATCGGCCAACGGTGTGTTCACGGCGGTGATCGTGCCGCTGATCGGCGCGTAGACGTCGGAGGCGGCTTTCACCGACTCGATGACGGCGCAAGCATTGCCGGCTTCGACGTGGTCGCCGATGTTCGGCAGTTCGATGTAGACGAGGTCGCCGAGCAGGCCTTGGGCATGATCGGAAATGCCGACGGTGATCTTGCCGTCGCCCTCGATGCGCGCCCATTCGTGGGATTTCATGAACTTCAGGTCGCCGGGGATCTCGCTCATGTCGGGCTCCGCTTGTATGGGGTTCGGTGGATGGGTGCGCGTAGTTTAGAACGTGCGCCGCGGTTTTTCATACGCGGCGCGCGACGCCGAAATGAGGCGGCGATACCGCTGCCGCGTTATTTCGCGGGAACGAGGCTGGCGCCGTCGCGCACGAACGGAAACTTGACCGCGCGCACGGAAATCTCTTTGCCGCGAATATCGACGCGCACCGCGCCAGGATCGCCTGCGGGAACGCGCGCGAGCGCGATCGCTTGACCGAGCGTCGGCGAGAAGGTGCCGGAGAGGATCTCGCCTTCGCCGCCGTCGCAGATCACCCGCTGTCCGTGACGCAGCACGCCTTTGTCGTCCATCACCAGGCCGATCATCTGACGCGGCACGCCCGCGGCGAGTTGCGCTTCGAGCACAGCGCGACCGATGAAATCGCGTGGCGTCCCATCGGCGTCGGCATCGAGCGCCACCGTCCAAGCGAGCGCGGCCTCGTAGGGCGTGACCGTCTCGTCCATATCTTGACCGTACAGATTCATGCCCGCTTCCAAACGCAGCGTGTCGCGGGCACCGAGTCCCGCGGGCTTCACGCCAGCATCGAGCAACGCACGCCACAGCGCGACCGCGCGATCGTCGGCAACGATGATTTCGAATCCGTCTTCGCCGGTGTAGCCGGTGCGGGCGACGAACAGCGGCGTGCCGTCGCGCATCACCGCTTCGGTCGCTGCGAATTTACCGAGCTTGCGCGCAGCGGGCGCGGTATCGGCGGACAACAAGCCGATCGCCTTCTCGCGCGCGTTCGGCCCCTGCACGGCGATCATCGCCAACTCGCGCCGTTCGCGCACATCGACATCGAAGGCGGCGGCCTGTTCGCCGATCCACGCCAAGTCTTTGTCGCGGGTGCTCGGCATTGACGACGAGACGGAAAAAATCTTCGGCGAGAAAGTAGACGATCAGATCGTCGATCACGCCGCCCTGCGCATTGAGCATGCAGGTGTAGAGCGCCTTGCCGGGTTTGTGCAGTTTGTCGACGGAATTGGCGAGCAAGCGTCGCAGGAAGGGGCGGACGCGCGCGCCGCGCAGATCGACCACGGTCATATGCGAGACGTCGAACATGCCGGCGTCGCGGCGCACCTGATGGTGTTCGTCGATCTGCGAGCCGTAGTTGAGCGGCATGTCCCAGCCGCCGAAATCGACCATTTTCGCGCCGAGCGCGCGGTGGGCCTCATTGAGGATGGTCGTCTGCGTCATCGTCGGAGCCGTCTGCGGGAAGGCCGGCATTATCCCAGAGCGCGATGCAGTGTGCGCGTCGCAGGCAACGCCATCGGCCGCAGTCAGATGCCGTAGCCGGAATTGATGCAGTCCACGCGCTTGAGTTCGATCTCGGCGAACTTGCCGGTCGCGGTATCCAAACGCCTCACCCAGGTGATGTCGGAGGAATATTCGTTGTCGGAATGACGAACGAGCGCAACGACATCGCTACGCAGTTCGCCATCCAGGCGACAACCGCCGAGTTGGAGTTCGCGGCCTGCGCTCTCGGCCGGCGTATCGAGCGCATCGGTGATCGTCCATTGCGGCTGCTGCGCTTCGGGGTCGGCATTACGCGAAGCGACGAGATAGACGTTCGCGGGTGAGCGCTCGGCGAACTCGCGGCCGAGTACGGCGAGGCCGAAATCGCAGACGCGCTCGGGCGCCTCGCCGCCGGGGACGCACACGCCCTGTACTTCGGTCAGACCTTTCGGATACGGCGGCATCGTGAGGCCGATCAGCGCGGCCGCACCGGCCGCCTTGTCGACGCTTTCGGCCATTGGCGACGGCGCATCGACTTGAGCGGTTTGATCGACGGGCGCAGGCGTGGTCGCAAGCGGTTTGGCGTCTTCGACGGCACGCTCGCTGCAACCGATCGCTGTCGCGAGGATCGCGACCGTCAGCGTGGTGCGCAGGGCGTGGACTGGCATGCGATAGATCCGGAATTCGTTCGAGCCCATGGTCGATCTCCGTCGAAATAACTGGTGTGAAGCAAGCTGGTGCGGGGCAGGCTGACGTAGAGCACGCCGATATGATGCGCGCTGTTATGAGGCGCCGATGAGGCCGAACGCACGCCTCATCGACACCGCGTCGTCGCGAGACTCAAGAATCAGAGCGACCGGTCAATCGACCGCTTCGACCCGCAAGGTCATCCCGTCCGCGCCGACGATGCGCACGCTCGCACCGGTCGGCAAATCCGGGCCGCTGACTTCCCAATACGCATCGGCGATCTGTACCCGGCCAGTTCCGCGTTCGATCGCGCGCTCCAACGGCACGATACGGCCGACGAGTTGGGCAGCGCGGCGGTTGAGCGCGGGCTGATCGTTCTCCGGTTCCTGTCGCGTCTGCAGCCATTTGCGATAGGCCAGAATCGAACTGAACCCCAGTACCACGAACAGCACCGCTTGCAGCACGATCGGCATGTCCGGGATCAACCAAGCCAAGACGAACATCGCCGCGGCCGCGAAGGCGAGCCACAGCATGAACGCGCCGGGCGCCATCACTTCGGCGGCGACGAGCAACAGTGCGACCGCCGCCCAAAAGAACACCTCGCCGCGCATCGTTAGCCTCCGCTACGCGGTGTCGCCGCCGATTTGTTCGCCGATTGCTGATGGGTCAGCGCTTCTTTCGCCAACTCGGTGATGCCGGCGAGCGAACCGAGAATGCCGGCGGATTCCATCGGCAACATGATGAACTTCTGGTTCGGCGCTTCGGCCAAGGCCTTGAACGCCTCGATGTATTTCTGCGCGATGAAGTAGTTGATGGCGTTGACGTTGCCGTTGGCGATCGCGTTCGACACCATTTGCGTCGCTTTCGCTTCGGCTTCGGCCAAACGCTCGCGCGCTTCGGCTTCGCGGAAAGACGCTTCGCGCTTGCCTTCGGCTTCCAGCACCGCGGCTTGCTTCTCGCCCTCAGCGCGCAGGATCGCCGACTGACGCACGCCTTCGGCTTCCAGCACCGCGGCGCGCTTGTTCTGTTCGGCCATCTTCTGCTGTTGCATCGAGGCGATCAGATCGCGCGGCGGCTGGATGTCCTTCAGTTCGATACGGTTGACCTTCAAGCCCCAGGGATGCGTGGCCTGATCGACCGCGAGCAACACTTTCGCGTTGATCTCGTCGCGCTTGGACAACGACTCGTCCAGGTCCATCGAACCGATCGCGGTACGGATGTTGGTCATCACCAAGTTGAGGATGGCCACCTCGAGCTGAGCGACTTCGTACGCGGCCTTGGCGGCGTCGAGCACCTGGAAATAGACCACGCCGTCCACCTTGACCACGGCATTGTCTTTGGTGATGACGTCCTGGCTCGGCACGTCCATCACCTGTTCCATCATATTGATCTTGCGGCCGACGCCGTAAAAGATCGGGATCAGGAAATGCAGGCCCGGGCTGAGGGTCCGGGTGTACTTACCGAAACGCTCGACCGTCCATTCGTAGCCCTGCGGGACCATGCGGACTGCTTTGAAGAAGAGGACTACCCCTGCGAACAAGATGATGATCGCCAAAAACGGACCCATCGACGTTTCTCCCTCTGTGAATTGGGTGCAGTATAGGCTGCGGAGCGCGGGCCGCCATGCCCCCTGCGACCCTTTGGCACACCCCGGCATCCTTATAACGTTAATGGGCCAACCGACCTCCAGTTTCGCGATCGACGTGCCGGATGCGCTGCTTGCGCGCTTGCGGCAGGGGGATCGCGCGGCGTTCGAGCAGGTTTACCGCTGGTTCGAGCGCCCGGTGTTCACTCTGGCGCTGCGCATGTGCGGCGACCGCGAGCAGGCGGCCGAGATCCTGCAGGACACGATGCTGAAAGTGCTGGACCGTATCGGCGATTTTCGCGGGCATAGCGCCGGCAGAGGTTCCGCCGGCAATCCTGGCGACGATCGCAGTCCGTTCTGGGGTTGGCTGCGTCAGATCGCCATCAACGAAGCGTTGATGGCGTTGCGCCGTCACCGGCGAAGCGGCGATTGGCTCGATATCGCCGACGGTCCGGAACCGGTCGACGACATCACGCCGCCCCCGGCCGCCGCGGCCGATGCCGCGCGCCTACAGCGCGCGCTCGACGCGCTGCCGCCGACCACACGCGCGGTCCTTTGGCTGTATCACGCCGAAGGCTATACCCATGAGGAAATCGCAGAGTTGATGCACCGTACGCCTAGTTTTTCCAAATCGCAGCTCGCGCGCGGCGGTCGTCGCCTGCGCGCATTACTCGAACCCGAGGATCTCTCCTTGCCTGTTGTCGTCGAGGTCGCCCATGGCTGACGCCTCTCATCCCTTCGATGCGCGCCGTCGCCGTCCCCGCGAGTGGAGCGATGCGTTCGCGAACCTGCCCTTGGAAACGCCGCCGTTGTCGGTATGGACGCAGATTGAGGCGCGCCTAGGCGCCTCTCCCGAAACCGCGACGAACGCGCCCGCGGACGCATCCGCGAATATCGTCGATCTGCCGAAGCCCGCCATCGCATCCGCGACACGGCCGGCATCTAAGCGTCGTACTTTGTCCACGCGCAGTTGGCTGGCGTTGGCGGCCTCGCTATCTGCGCTGGCCTTGCTGCCGCTGTTGTGGCGGTCGAACACCCGCGAGGACGCGAATACGACGCCCATCGCCGCCTCAGCGCCGACAACGACTTCAACGGCCGCAGTCACGGCCGCAACGCGCGATGAGCGTGCGCTCGTAGCGCCACCTGCCGAGACCTCATTCGAACGTAGCGTGCCGACCACACATGCCGCTGCATCGACGGTCGCGCCCGATGCGGCACAGCGGCCTTTCGACATCACCCGCATCGCACTCGACACTGCGCCGCAGCTCGTCTCGGCAACGCCTCTCGTACCCGCACCGACGGCACCACTACCGATGCCATCGGAAACACCATCGAACTCGCCTTCGACCGAATCGGCAGCCCTCGATACGGTCGAGATCGCATCGATCGAACCCGATCGGCTGCCCGCGAACGCGGTACTGGTCGGCGAAGTCGATGCCGACGCGACCCATCGCGAAATGGAAATGCTTTACACCGCATCGGCGCAGTTGGAAACGTTGCTCGCTTACGCGGACAACTCGCGCGTCGAGACCGGGCCCGCGGCGGCGTTATCGAGCCAGATCCACACGCGGCTGGCGAAGATCGATGCGCGGCTGGCGCTGCCGGGCCTCAGCACGCACGAGCAATACGCGTTGTGGCAAGCCCGCGTCGGCACTCTGCGGCAAGCGGTCGCGCTCGAAAGCGAACAACGCGCGCTGTCCGCCAAAGGCCAAGGCTTAGAAGGCCAGTGGGTCGAAGTCTATTGATCGCGATATCGAACGCCCTCCCATCACATCGCACGAGATCCGTCATGACATCCCGCCTCAGCTTTTTCGTCGCACTCTCCTTCGCCTGCGCCGCGCTGGCCTGCACGAACGACGCGGCCGCAGTCGATAGCGCCGTCGATACCGACCACGCGCGTCGTAGCGCCGAGTCGCTGAAAGGCGAACTCAACACCCGCCTGCAGGGTCGGGATGCGCATTACGTCCGCACGTGGGCCGATTACTGCACGAAGGACCCCACGCGCGGCGGCTGCGATACGGTGCTGCGCCGGCTCAAGCGCGCATCGCCGGACGCGCAAACCGCAACCGAACTGCAGCGCGACCCAGCGGTCGATATTCGCGAGGACAAAGCACGCTGATCGGGCGCGCACATCCTCCGATCGATGCAGCGACCGAATATCGATTCGCATACCGTATAGCCGAAAGAACTCATGTCCGATGTTTCCATGCCCACCTTGTTTCGTTGTCCAACTTCGATGAGGCGCCCGATGGCTCCCCAACTCCAGACATTGTCCCCGTCATGGCCAGCCCGCACGGTACGCACGCTGCTCGCGCTGGCGTTGTTCGCCACGAGCGCGGCCGCATCCGCCGATGAACCTACTGTCGATCCCGCCGCTAAAAGCGACTCTCAGAGCGCCGCCAAGAGCGAGGGGCCGCGACAGACATTCATGACGCTGCAGGACATGCTCGAACGCGGAAGCCATTGGGAAGACCCCAAGTACGTCCGCGGCTGGAACAAGTACTGCGTGAAGAACCCCGAACGCGGCGGCTGCGAGGTCGTGCTGCGCCGCTATGGTCACCGCCCGGTGATCGGCATCGTGCTGGCGCCGGACGAAACGCGCGGCGTGCGGATCGCTGGCGTCACGCCCGAAGGCCCTGCCGCGCGCGCAGGCATCCGGGCCGGCGATCGCTTGCTCGCCATCAACGGCAGCGAGATCGACGGCAAAAGCGCCGAGTCGCGGGTCGAAGACGCGCGCCAAATACTGTTGGGCTTCAAGAGCAAAGACACCGTGCGCCTGCGTTACGAACGCGCAGAGCTGAGTTCGTCGGTCGACCTCAAGCCGAAGCTCGATCAGCGCGTGATGATTCTCGCCAACGACGGCCGCATCCTGCGCCCGGACACGAATGTGGTGGTGCGTCGGGACGCTCAAGGCCGCGTCGATATCGAAGCCGACGGCTTGAGCTTGGAATTGTTGGGCGACAAAACGCAGATCGAGACATTGCCGGTCGATGGTCAGGGCAATGCGATTCTGGTCGCGGGCGTCAGCCCCACGCGCAGCTTATTGATCGACCCGGATTGCGGCGACGGCCGCGATTGTTCGCCTCTTCGGTTATCCGAAGCGTTCCGTTGGAATGGTTTCAATCTGGCGGCGATCGATCCGCAATTGGGACGCTATTTCGGCGCGACCGAGGGCGTCTTGGTGCTCAGCAGCAGTCCTTTGTTACCGGAACTGCTGACCGGCGATGTCATCAGCAAGATCGATGGCGTGATCGTCGCGACGCCGCGCGCGGTCATGGATGCGCTGCGCAGCAAGCCGGCCGAAAGCGAGGTCGAATTCGAATTGATCCGCGATCGGCGCAGCACGCGCACGCGCATCAAACTGCCGGAAGCCTTAGCGGTGATCCCCGCGATACCGGAGCAGTACGCCGACCCGGACAACAACCGGCCGCCGCCGCTGCCTCAACCTAAGACCGGTTCGCGCGTTCGGCGCTAATCGCCTGCGCATGGCCTCAGCAAAACCTAGGCGAATCGAGAATCCTTCGATCGACGCCCCGCGGAATGCGGGGCGCTTCGTTTCTAGGCTGTAAGCATCGACGCCTGCGATCAAGCCGTCGCCGCTTCCAAGCGCGCCCAAACGCTGTTGTCGAAGCGATGCGCCAAATCGAGCGCATCGATGTTCTCGTGCAGTTGATCGACACGGCTGGCGCCGAGGATCACCGTGGAGACGTGCGGGTTGCGCAGGCACCAGGCGATCGCCAAGGCCGCCGGCGATACTTCGAGTTCTTGAGCGATGGCCGCGAATTTACGCGCGCGATCGACACGACGGCTTTGCGGGTCGCCCAACACCATGCCGCGCAGCCAGCCGTCGTCTTTGCCGAGCCGCGTATCGGCATCGACGCCATCGCTGTACTTGCCGGTGAGCAACCCGGAGGCGAGCGGCGACCAGATCGTGGTACCGAGCCCGAGCTCCGCATACAACGGCGCGTATTCCAATTCCACGCGCTCGCGATGCAAGAGGTTGTACTGCGGTTGCTCCATCGACGGCGCATGCAAACCATGTTGACGCGCGATCTTGGCCGCTTCGCGGATCTGCGCGGCCGACCATTCCGACGTGCCCCAATACAACACCTTTCCTTGGCGGATGAGGCCGTCCATCGCCCACACCGTTTCTTCGATCGGCGTATCCGGATCGGGGCGGTGACAGAAATACAGATCGAGGTAATCGACCCGCAATCGCTTGAGCGCGGCATCGCAGGCATCGCGCACGTGCTTGCGCGACAAGCCGCGCTGCAGCGGCCGCGGCTGATCGACGGCGCCGAACATGACTTTGCTCGAAATCGCAAAGCCATCGCGCGGCAGCCGCAGATCGGCGATCACATCGCCCATCGTGCGCTCGGCGTCGCCGTGGGCGTAGACCTCGGCGTTATCGAAGAAATTGATGCCGTGGTCCCAGGCCGCAGCGATCAGCTCGCGCGCAGCGCTGCGCCCGATCTGCTGACCGAAGGTCAGCCAAGCACCGAAAGACAGAACAGAGAGCTGGAGCCCGGTGGACCCCAATCGACGATATTGCATAGACAGTTCGGGGGAAGTGTCGGAAGCAGGAAGGGACAAGTGTACTCGCGTCTTGCGACAAGGTTTATCATGCGCGTCCTTTCTCCTGTTGCCCGCCCGCCGGCCTTGCGCCGGAGCCCGCGTCGACATGGCCCACAGGCGATGACGCGTGCGCGGCTGCGCGTGCGCGATGCCCATCGGGGCATCGCGGCATCGCGGAGAACTCCATAGGCAGCGTTTGTCGTCCCGTCGAACACTGCAACCGTTGTCTTCGCGTCCGCACATCGAGCGTCTATGGAACATTTTTTGATTTCGACCGTCACCGTCGCCATCGCGGAGATCGGCGACAAGACGCAATTGCTCGCCTTATTGCTTGCTGCGCGCTTTCGCCGGCCCTGGGCGATCGTCGCGGGCATCTTGGTCGCGACCTTGCTCAATCACGCGCTCGCCGGTTGGCTCGGCACGCTCGTCGCGCAATGGCTACATCCGGACACGCTGCGCTGGATCGTCGTCGCCAGCTTCGCCGCGATCGCGGTGTGGACGCTGATCCCCGATCGCCTCGACGATGAGGACGCGACGCGACGCGAAGGCCATACGGCATGGGCGGCCTTCGTGGCGACCACGATCGCCTTCTTCTTGGCGGAGATGGGCGATAAGACGCAGATCGCGACCGTGGTGCTGGCAGCGAAATCGCCTTCGCTGTGGCCGGTGGTCGCGGGGACGACGCTGGGGATGCTGTTGGCGAACGTGCCGGTGGTCGCGCTCGGCCATCGCTTCGCGCAGAAGTTGCCGTTGAAGGCAGCACGCATCGCGGCCACGCTGCTGTTCCTCGGTCTGGCGATCTGGGTCGCGGTGCGCGGCTTGCCGACGGCCGCGACTATGCCTGTGCCGGCCGCGACGCAGATCAAGGTCAGCCGGTAGCGCGTCTTCGAACGGCGGCCCACGATTCGCATCGCCATCCGACCGGCTATGCTGTGACGTCATCGGGTCGGAAACGCGCGCGAACGCCTATGGACGCAACGGGAGGTTGGTGGCGGGAATTGTTACGGACGCTGTTATCGCGGCCGGACGAAGTCATGCTCGACCTCGGCGCCGGCGGCGAACTGCTGGTCGCGCGCATACGTGCGCTGCTGTCGGCATTGACCCTGCTGTTGCCGCTCGCTGCGGGCCTCAGCGGCGGTAACGTCACCGAAGTGATGATCGGCTTGGGCGCATCGGTGTTCATCAACATCTGCGCGCAGATTTGGCTCGCGCTGGCGCATCATCGCCGCCGTCACGATTGGCTGCCTTACGCCACGACCACCTACGACGTCACCACCACCACCGTGGTGCTGGCGGCCTTGTTTGCGAGCGACCCCGTCGCGCCGCTCAATAGCATGGTGGTGTGGTGTTTCTATCTGTTCGGGATCGGCATGACCGCGCTGCGCAACAACGGTCGATTGACGCTCTATGCCGGCGGGATGGCGATCCTGCAGTACAGCGTGTTGGTGGTGACGCTCTTCGCGCTGGCAGGACAGCCGCACGAACTGATCTCGGTGCAGTACGGCACCGCCGATCTCGGCACTCAAGTCGAGCGCCTGTTGCTGATGCTGCTGATGACGCTGTTGACGGCGACGATCGTGTATCGCATGCAGCGGCTGATCGAGTCCTCCGGCACCGACGGCCTGACCGGCTTGCCGAATCGCGCCTGGTTGCTGCAGCGCATGCCGCGCATCCTCGAAGCGGTGCGCGAGGACGGCGAGTCCTTGACCCTGGCGCTGCTCGACCTCGACGACTTCAAGCGCATCAACGCGATGGCCGGGCACTTAGTCGGCGACCGTGCGATCCGCCATATCGCCGGATCGATGCGCGAAATGCTCGGCCCGCGCGAGCGCTTGGCGCGCATCGGCGGGCAAGAGTTCGTACTGCTGCTGCGTTGTCCGATCGGCAACGCCTGGGAGCGTCTGGACCGGTTGCGCCACTTGATGGTCGAACGCCCGTTCCTACCCGAGCGCAGCGCCGACCCGATGCCGATCAGCTTCAGCGGCGGGCTCGCGTCCTATCCCGCCGATGGCAGCGATGTGTCCTCGCTGCTGCGCAGCGCCGACCGCCGCCTGCAGGCCGCCAAGCTCGAGGGGCGAAACCGCGTCGTGGCGCGCGATACCTGAGGCGCCGCAAGGGATCCGCGCCGATGCTGCTCTAGATCGTGCCGCTTTGAACCGGTCGGTCCCCATTGCCGATTCCCAGCCCCTGCCCTACCCTGCCCAGGTTCGGCTGAAGGCCTGGGGAGCGCACGATGGATGTTGTGATGAGGATCGGCTTCGGCCTGTTCGGTTTAGCGATGCTGATCGGCCTCGCCTGGGTGTTTTCCAATAACAAAAAAGCGGTGGACTGGAAGCTGGTCGCTACCGGCGTCGGCTTGCAGATCGCCTTCGCGACCCTCGTACTGCTCGGGCCGAAGCTCGTGCCCTACGTCGAAGACTTGCTCGGCGCCAACGCCGTGTATTGGCGCGGCTTCGTCAAATACGGTTTGCTCACCGCATTCGCGCTGTTGGTGCTGGCGCAATGGTCGCGCTTCTCCGCGAAGCGTGCGCCGATGCTGCGTGCCGCCGCGGTGCTCGGCTTGAGCGCGGCGCTATTGGGATTGCCGCTGATCGGCGAAGGCTTCGAGGCCGCTGGCGGCTTGTTCATTCAATTGATCGGCTTCACCACCGAAGGCGCGAAGATGATCCTCGGCGGCTTCGCCGACCAGGACAAGTACGGATTCATCTTCATCTTCCATGCGTTGCCGACGGTGATCTTCTTCGCATCGTTCATGGCGGTGCTGTACCACTTGGGCGTGATGCAGTGGATCGTCAAGATCATGGCGATGGCGATCACCAAGGTGATGAAGGTCTCCGGCGCGGAAACCACCAGCGTTTGCGCCAGCGTCTTCATCGGCCAGACCGAAGCGCCGCTCACGGTGCGTCCGTACATCAATAAAATGACGGATTCCGAACTGCTGACGATGATGATCGGCGGCATGGCCCACATCGCCGGCGGCGTGATGGCGGTGTACATCGGCATGTTGGCCGGAACCGATGCGGTGCAACAGCAGATCTACGCCAAGCACTTCTTAGCCGCTTCGATCATGGCCGCACCGGCCACGCTGCTGATCGCCAAGATTCTGATCCCGGAAACCGGCACGCCGCTGACCGGCGGCACGGTCACGGTGCATGTGGAAAAAGAAAGCAAGAACATCATCGATGCCGCCGCCGCGGGCGCGTCCGATGGCATGAAGCTGGCGATCAACATCGCCGCGATGTTGTTGGCCTTCGTCGCCTTGATCGCGATGCTCAACGCCGTCATCGGCTGGGTCGGCGACTGGCACACCAGCAACTATCAGAGCCTCAACATGATGCTCAACGACGGTGTGGCCGATGCCGCGCAGCATAAGGTGCGCCTGAATCTCGGTCTCATCCTCGGCTACGTGCTGGCGCCGATCGCATGGGTGATCGGCATCGAGTGGAACGACGCGGTGATCGCCGGCGGCCTCATCGGTCAGAAGGTGGTGCTCAACGAATTCATCGCGTATCTGCAATTGGCGCAGACGGCGGTGGGCGATGGCCCCGGCCAGATCAGCGAAAACTCGCGCCTGATCCTCACCTACGCATTGTGCGGTTTCGCCAATTTCGCCTCGATCGCGATTCAGATCGGCGGCATCGGCGGCATCGCACCGGAACGGCGCAGCGACTTGGCGCGCTTCGGTCTGCGCGCGGTGCTCGGCGGCTCGATCGCCACGTTGATGACGGCGACGATCGCGGGCGTGCTGATCCACTTACGCTGACCCGTTGCGCAAACCACCTGCGCCGACCGTTCCGTCTGCGCCATTCACGATGAGTGGGCGATGTCTCGTCCGCTCATCGCGACATTCGCCATAGTCGCCCCCCTCGGCGCAATCCGAGGCGCGGCGGCGAGGACTTCTTGATGACACGCTCCAATTCTCAAAAAACGACGCACACGCACGTCGTCGTGGTCGGTTCGTTCAACGTCGATCACGTCTGGCGCAGCGAAACGCTGCCTGCCGCAGGCGCGACGCTCAGCGGCGAATACGCCAGCGGCCCAGGCGGCAAAGGCTTCAATCAGGCCATCGCCGCCGTCCGCAGCGGCGCGCGTACCGCCTTCGTCTGCGCCCTCGGCAACGACTTAGGCGGCCATCATGCGCGCGCGCTCGCGACCGCCGAAGCCATCGACTTGCGCGATGAAGTCGGCATCGCTCCCACCGGCAGCGCCGGCATCTTCGTCGATGCCCAGGGCCGCAACAGCATCGTCGTCGGTGCCGGCGCCAATGCCGATCTCTCGGCCGAGTTCCTCGATAGCCAAAGCGCATTGATCGCGAATGCGGCGGTCGTGTTGGCCCAACTCGAAACACCGGTCGACGCGGCGATCGCGGCCTTGCGTCACGGTCGCGACGCCGGTCGCGTCACCATCCTCAATCCCGCACCGGTGAACGCGCAAATTCCGAACGAGTTGCTGGCGCTGGCCGATGTGATGACGCCGAACGAAACCGAATGCGCTGCGTTGTTCCGCCGCATCGGCGAACGGCTCGAACCGGATGCGATCGCGCAGTTGGAATCGCCGAAACTGCACGCCTTCTGCCGCGAACTGCTGCCCGGCGGTACGGTCGTCGTGACCCTCGGTGTCTCCGGCAGTTTCGTCTCGCACGCGGACCATCAATTGCGCGGCGACGACACCGCCTGGTACCGCGTCCCGGCCGAATCGGTGAACACGGTGGACACCACCGGCGCGGGCGATGCCTTCAACGGTGCCTTGGCGGCGGCGCTGGCGTTGCGCCCGGAGGCGGCGTTCTCGGCGCATGTCCGCTACGCCAGCCGCTATGCCGCGCTCTCGACCGAACGCCATGGCGCGGCGCTGTCGATGCCGCGACAAGACGACCTCGAAGCGCGTTTCCCGGCTTAAGCCGCCCGGCGACACCACAACGCCGCCACGATTTGCTAAGTTGCGCCCACATCCAACCTGAAGGAGGGCGTCATGGCGGGTAAGTTCGAGATCAGCACGCGGAAGAACGGCGAATACCAATTCAACCTGAAAGCCGGCAACAGCCAAGTCATTCTGACCAGCGAAGGTTATAGCTCGCTGCAGGGCTGCGAGAACGGCATCGAGTCGGTGCGCAAGCACGCCAAGTCCGAAGCCAACTTCGAGAAGAAAGTCGCGAAAGACGGCAGCCCGTATTTTTCGCTGAAGGCCAGTAACGGCGAATCGATCGGTAAAAGCGAGATGTACAAGAGCGCCTCATCGCGCGACAACGGCATCAAGTCGGTGATGACCAACGCGCCCGACGCCCCGGTCAAGCACCTCGTCGCCAAGTGACCACGCCGTAGCGACGACCGAACGCCCGGCCCCGGCCGGGCGTTTTTTTTGCGCCCCTTATTTTTAGACGTGTCTTAAAGCGTGTTCAAAAATGTCTAGTCGCTGCCGATGAATTCGCCAAGTGTCATCCCGAACGAGGGCGAAGCCCGAGGAGGGACCTGCTTTTTGGCGTTTTCTTCTTCAGCAGCAGGTCCCTCCGCCCGATGCACGGGCGTTCGGGATGACACCGCATGCGAGAAGTTGAACGGGCACTTACAATGCGCGCATGCAGATCGGCCCGCACACCATCGACCCGCGCGTGATCCTGGCCCCGATGGCCGGCGTCACCGACAAACCCTTCCGCCAGTTGTGCAAACGCTTAGGCGCGGGTTTGGCGGTGTCGGAGATGACCATTTCCGACCCGAAATTCTGGAACACCCGCAAATCGCTGCATCGCATGGATCACGACGGCGAACCCGCACCGATCAGCGTGCAGATCGCCGGCACGGTGCCGGAGACGATGGCCGACGCCGCGCGTTACAACGTCGATCACGGCGCGCAGATCATCGACATCAACATGGGCTGCCCCGCGAAAAAAGTCTGCAACACCTGGGCCGGCTCGGCGCTGATGCGCGACGAAACCTTGGTCGCGCGCATTCTGACCGCGATGGTGAACGCGGTCGATGTACCGGTGACGCTCAAGATTCGCACCGGCTGGGCCGCTGACGCGCGCAACGCGCCCGCGATCGCGCGCATCGCCGAAGACTGCGGCATCGCCGCGCTTACGATTCACGGGCGTACGCGCGACCAGCAGTACACCGGCGTCGCCGAATACGACACCATCGCAGCGATCAAAGCGGTGCTGAAGATTCCGGTGATCGCCAACGGCGACGTCGATTCGCCGCAGAAAGCGAAAGCTGTACTCGATGCGACCGGCTGCGATGCGGTGATGATCGGCCGCGCCGCGCAAGGTCGGCCGTGGATTTTCCGCGAAGTCGCGCACTTCCTCGCCACTGGCGAAACGTTGCCGCCGCCGTCGCTGACCGAGATTCGCGACGTCTTGCTCGGTCATCTCGAACATCTGCATGCGTTCTACGGCGAACCGCAGGGCGTGCGCATCGCGCGCAAACATTTGGGTTGGTATGCGAAGGATCGGCCGGAGCATACCGACGAACAACGCGCCGCATTCAAAGCTGTGGTCAATCGCGCTGAAAGCGCGGACGCGCAACTGCGGCTGACCCGCGATTATTTCGATGCATTGATCGCGGGCGTCGCACTGCAAATTCCGGCAGCGGCGTGATGTCGCTTCGCCATTAAGGAGTCGAGTGCATGAGCGATCTCAACGAACCCACCTACCTCCACGGCTTCTCCAGCACCGAACAAGCGCGCTTGGTCAAACAAGCGCGCATCGCGGAGAGCACGATCTTCCGCAACATCGACTACACCGGCGCGACGCGGTTGCTGGAAGTCGGCAGCGGTGTGGGTGCGCAAACCGAAATCTTGTTGCGGCGTTTTCCCGATCTGCATGCGACCTGCGTCGACTTCAACCAAGCGCAACTCGATGCCGCAGAACGCAATCTCGGCGACATGCCATGGCTCGCAGGCCGCTATGCGCTGCTGCATGCCGACGCCACCGATCTGCCGTTCGAAGCGCGCTGTTTCGATGCCGCGTTCCTGTGTTGGGTGCTGGAACACGTGCCTTCGCCTGCGCGCGTGCTGGCCGAAGTGCGGCGCGTGCTCTCGCCCGGCTCAGCGGTCTACATCACCGAAGTGATGAACGCCTCGTTCTTGCTCGACCCGTATTCGCCGAACGTGTGGAAATATTGGATGGCGTTCAATGATTTCCAAATCGAGCACGGCGGCGATCCGTTCGTCGGGCGCGAAACTCGGCAATCTGTTGTTGGCCGGCGGTTTTCGCGACGTCGCGACCGAGATCAAGACCTTCCATTTCGACAACCGCGAACCGTCGCGACGCAAGACGATGATCGCGTTCTGGGAAGAGCTGCTGCTGTCGGCCGCGGATCAATTGATCGCCGCGGGCGCCGTCACCGAAGACGTCGTCGACAACATGCGTCGCGAAATGCGTCAAGTCCAGAACGACCCCAACGCAGTGTTTTTCTATTCCTTCGTGCAGGCGCGTGCGACGGTGTATTGACTCGGGCATCGGCATCCCAAAGCCTTCACATCGTCGATGCCGGATCGGCCCACAGTCCGGTAGAGCGGAGCGCAGCTCCGCTGCAAACGACAGACGATGCACCAGCGGAGCTGCGCTCCTCTCTACCTTGCTGCGTCAAAGAAGGGGTCGTGCTACCACCGCGTTCATCTGGTATCTAACACTTTCTTCGTCGCCGCGATCAATCCTGCGGTGAAGTCTGCCTGCGACTGAGTGACGCTAATCACCAGCTCGGGCGAGGCTTCGGTGGGATCGCCCGAATGCACCGGCGGCGATGGCGCGTACTGCACGAACAATTGACTGGTATTGGCCGCCTCCACACCGGAAATCGTCTCCACCAGTTTCAACGCTAAATCGATCGACGATGAGATGCCGCCGCCGCTGAAACGTTGCTTCTCCGCATCGATCGCCCACCGCGGATATCCGGGCAACACCTTCAGCGTCGGAAACATCGCCAGCACCGGGCGCGCACTCCAGTACGTCGTGACGTTGCAGTCGTCGAACGCACCCGCCGCGGCCATGACGAACGCGCCGGTGCAGACCGAGCCCGCCCAATCGGCGGTCGCGACGACCGTCTTCAGCCAAGCCTGCAGCGTCGGATCCTGCATCGCCGCACCGACGCCCTCGCTGCCTCCGCCGGGCACGAACACGATCGATAGCGGCGGATGGTTCTCGAACGTAGCGCTGGGCATCACCGAGACGCTCTCGGTGGTCGGTACTGGGTCGAGATTCGCAGCGATCCACACCACCTCGAAGCCTGCGGTGTAGGCGAAGATTTGGGTCGCGCCTGCGAAATCCAGCAGGGTGCAACCCGGGTAAAGCACGAAACCGACGGTGCGCGTCGTGGACATGGAATTCTCCTCGGTCGTGAAATGCGTCACGGCGAATCGCTGCGGCGCACGTTGTTGTGATGCGTTGTTCTGGGACGAACGACGCGGATGCTGCGACTAGAATATTTTTTGACCTATGTGTTAATGGATGTTGACCTTCATAGCGATAAACCATCGCACTGTTTCCAGACCCATCGGGCGGCGGGCAGGATGCCCGTCGTTTTTCGATTCGCCACGGACGGCGAATCGAAAAATCCCGTTAACCATGAAGAGTCCGGTTTGATTTGTCGGGGAAAGCGCTTTCTTTTGCCTACTTTTCTTTTCGCGAAAAAAGAAAAGTAGGTCGCGCGTCAGCGCGAAAGCTTTGATCTTTACTCCAAGAGAGAGTGCCAAACCCACTATCGGGCTCGTCGTTTTTTCCTGATCGAGACGGCGCATAAACTTCACCACTTAATAAAGAAAACTCTATCTCCAGCCGTTAACCACCCGGATTCACCGGCTGATATTCGAAGCTCGGGCCCGTATAGGCGCCCGATGGATTCGGAATACCCGCCATCATCGCTTTCGCCTGCCCTTTCAGCGACATCATCACGCCGATCGCGACGTTCATCTGATCCGGCGTGTTTGCGCCGTTGAACAAGGCATGGAGCGCTTTCAACAGCGCGGTGTAGGTGTAGTTGAAGGTGTCGTTGGCGTACGCCTGCGCCGACCCCGCGGGATAGCTCGCGGCCTTGGGATCGGTCGGCAACGGATATGTGCCCTTGACATCGAACAGCACCGGCGGCGCGCCGAACTGCCACGGCGGCGTCTGGCCTGGCGCGGGCAACAGCGTGCCGCCTGCGAAAATCTGCAGGAATCGGTAATAGTGCGCGTATTGGCCGCCGACCATTTCTTCCGGCGAGCTTGCGCTGCCTTCGCCCTGTTCGATGATGGTGTTGATCGCCTGCTGCGCGCTCGCAAGATCGGTCACCACCACCGCCTCGGGCATCAGATCGGGGTCGATCTGGTTGCGTGCCGGGCTGTGAAACGCATCCGGCGGCAACTGCGCGAGCGCCGTCAAGATCTCCTGATAGAACTCGCCGATGGTGATGCCATCGTCGCCGTCCGGCGGACCAATCGGCCCCAGCAATGGATTGACGATCGGAATATCGATGACGTTCTCGGGCTGCTCGATCTGCAGAAACGTGAGCAACTGGTCCGAGGAGAACGGCGCCAAGTGCACGGTCAGTGCGCTTTCGACGCCACCCGGTAGCGGCCCGGGATAGTTCGGAATGAAATCGGGGCTATCGATGATGGGCTGGCCGCCGATCGCGTTCAGCACGTTCGCCGCCAGTGTCATGTGCAGCATCTCTTCGACCACCACGGACTGGATGATCTCCACGATCGCGGCGTTGCGCGCGGGATCGAGCGAATACAACGCGTACAAATACAACGGGATGGTGGAATGCTCGAGTTCGATCGCGCTTTGCAGCACGTCGCCGACGGAGGCGGCGGTCGGCGTTTTCAAACCTTCGATCAGCGATCGTTGCAGACGGATCATGGCGTATCTCCTTTACGTTTCTGCACCACAACACGGCGGGCGAGCGCGGCGGTTTTGCCGCCCTTCGGCATGACGACGGCGTTAGCGGAAGGCTGCGACGCGGGCTTGGTCTTCATCGTCGTCTCGATCGCGGGAGGCGGCGTACCGAGCGGTGGCGGGTTTTGTTGCAACCATTGCAAGATCGCCTGGCGTTTCGCCGGCGACAGGTCGCGGGTGACCGGCATCACGTTGGGATTGCTCGCATCAAGACCGAAGGCGAGCAGCAGCAGACGCTGATTGGCGATCACCGACGCGTAATCGGCGAGATTCAAGAAGCGGTTCATCACCGGATACAAATTGGCGTATTGCTGAAAGATCGGCTGCAGATCGTCGTACCAGGTCGGCGCGTTCGGCACTTTCGGACTGAAGCCGCTCCACAGCAGGATGCTGATGAAATTCCACTGATTGATCGGGCCGGTGTACTGCGGATTTATCGCGCTTGAGAACGACGGGCGTACGCCGTAGACCTGACCATCGATGCCGTAGTCGGCGCCGCTATTGAACCAGCGCGGCGTCTGCGGATCGCCCAAGGTCAACGTGAGCGTGGCCCAACCATCGGTGCCGGTGGTCGCCGACAACACGGTGGCCGCATTCTGGAAGCCGATCGCGGTCAAGGGCGTCGCCACTTGCGGTACGTCGTTAGGGTCGATGCCGTTACTCGGCTGCAATTGCGAGGCATCGGCGCTGAAGTCGATGACGGTGTTGCCGAGCGGTTGCCCGAAACAGGTGGCGAATACCGGAAGCTGCAAGGTGCCGTCGCTGGGGCTGACGCGCCACACGAAGGTGTCCGCACGCACGAAGGTGCCGCTCGTCCACTCGGTGATGGTCGCACTTGGGCCGCTGCCTAGAACCAGCGGCGAGGACTGCACCAGCGGCAGGTAGGTCGGGTCGAAGGACAGCACGACGACACCCGCGGTCGTCGTATACCAATCCGCATCGGATGCGTAGCCGCCGCTGCCGCTGGAAGCGATCGTAGCGAGAACGATCGTGGTTCCGGCGGGACTCACCGGCGTCGCGATCGGGTCGTACACCGACAACTGCAGATCGCCCAAATCGACGATCGGCCCACCGGGCGTCGTCGTCTGCAACGCATTGCCGAGATCGAGATAAATCAGGGGCGCCACCGGATCGACCACCGCGACGCAGAAGTTGATGCCGTTCTGCGGCGATAGCGGATTCTGCGGCGTGGTGACGGCCATGAACTGGCGGCCGGCGACGAAGTGATTCGGTTCTCCCGGAAACGCGGGACCGATACTGCCGACGATCCGCCCGCACATGAAATCGGACGAGGTGTAATCCATGTTGATGCCGTCGACGTTGAACTTGATCGACAGCGTGCCGCTGGCAGCCGATGCGTTCTGCAGCGCGACGAGGAAGGCCGAGCCCGACACGTCGCCCCATTCGAGATCCGTCAGCACGGACTGGTACATCGCACCCATCGTCATGTCGCCGCCACCGCCATTAGCCGCACGGTTCCAGATGTCGATGAAAGCCGCGGGTTCAAATTGGCCGCGCAGCAGCGTATTGCCGTTCACGTCGGCGATGCGCACTTCCAGGCCCCAAATCTCCGACACCATTTGCTGCTCGGAATCGAGATCGACCAGTTTCGCCGGTGGGCGCGCGTCGGCATCGGCGATGAGGCAGGTGAGGATCGGATCGCCCGCACCGACTTGCGCGCCCGGCACCCAGGCCGACGTGACGCGGCAGCCGAGCAAACGCCAAGTCGCATCGCCCTGCGGATTGAACCAGCCGTTCGGGGGAAACATGTTGACCCCCTGCAATTGCTGGTAACTGGGCTCGAAACTCGCGTTGTCGAAATGCCCGGGGTCGTTGTTGACCGTCGAGATATTGGCCTGAAACTGTCCGGCGAAATGCAGTCGTACTGCGTTGAGATAGCTCATGGAAGCGCTCCTAGCGCGCGGCGTTGACGCTCATACCGCGAACCGCGCGGCAACGGAGAAAAACGAATTCACGGGTACGAATTCACTGGTCCACATCTATCGACCCACATCCTCCGATGCGCATTCACCGGCGCGAATTCATTGCTACGAACTCAATCGATGAACGGCTCGATCAAGCCGATGGCATTGCCCTCAGGGTCGCGGATCATCGCGAAGCGATAGCCGTCCACTGGCGTGGGTTCGACGAAACGCGCTCCTCCGGCATGCACGGCCTTGTCGATGGTGGCGTCGAGGTCGTCCACCAGCAGATAAAAATTACAGCCCGGTGCGAACCCCGGTACATCCTTCTGCGCTTGCCCGATGCCACCGAGCAACGGCTGCGCGTGCAGCGGAAAGTGCACATAAGCGAAGCCGCTGGCGCCGGTCTCGTACGTCCAACCGAACACGGCGCTGTAGAACGCTTTCGCTTTCGTTTGGTCCTTGGCGATGATCTCGAACATCACCGAAGGGTGCTGGTTCTGCGGTATCGGCAAGGCGCTCATCCCATACCACCTTGGGTATGCACGAATTCGAAACTCGGTCCGACGGTCTGCCCGGTCTTCGGATCGGCCACGGTTTGCATCATCGCCGCCGACAGCACGCGCAGGTCGTACATCACGCCGATCGCGGCATCCAGTCGCTCAGGCGCACCGTTGAACGCCAGATGCAGCGAGTTCAGCAGCGACGAGTAATTGAACGCGAACTGTTCGATCCGCGCGCGCGCCTGGGTGCCGGGTTTGAAGTCGGCGATTTTGCAGTTCGGACGTAGCGGCCATACGCCATCGGGGTCGAAGGCAATCGCGTCGCCGCCGTACGCGTAGCCGGCGGGCGTGGCGATCAATTCGCGACCGGCGACGATCGAACCGAATTTATAGAAATGCGCCGGATCGTTCGGCGACTGGAACGGCGTGGTGGATGTGCCCTCGCCTTCGATTTTGATCAGCTCGATCGCGGCGCAAGCGGACTCGACATCGACGATCGGATACAGCTTGCTGGCCGAAAACCAGTGCGGCGCGATCACCTGCGGCGGCGCGGTCGGCGCGACGAAGATGCCGTTTCCCAACGCGCGAATCTGCGCTTGGATCGCATCGTAAAACTGGCCGATGGTGGCGTATTCGGGTTCGGCTTCGCCGGCCATCTTCTGCAAGCGCACCGGAATCTCGTTCTCCGGCTGCTCGATCGCCATGAACACGTTCTTCGTCAGCGGCATCGAGAACGCTTCGATGCCCACCACCAAGCCATCGCCGATCTGCATCGGTAGCGGCCCGGGATACTTCGGTACGAACGTGGGCGTGTTGATCTGCGGCTTGCCGCCGATCGCAATCAAGATGTTCGCGGCGATGCTCATATGCAGCATCTCTTCGATCACGATGCTGCGGATCATCTCGCCGATGCGGCGGTTGCGGCCTGGGCGCAGCGAGAACATCGCGGTGAGATACGGCGGAATCGTGCTGTGCTCAAGCTCGATCGCGCTCTGCAGATAGCGATGCAGCTTGGCCGGCGTGTCGGCCTGACGGATACCTTCGAGAATGGACGCTTGCAAGCGGATCATGGCGCATCTCCCGATGGCGCATCGCCGCGACGACGACGTTCGAACTGCATGAGGAATGCGGTTTTACCGGCGCCTTGCTCGGGCAACAGTCCCAGATCGGGCTGGCCGGCGTCGGGTGGCCCCGTGTCGACGGGAGCGGACTCGGGCGGCGAGCCGCTATGCGCATCGAGCTCGGCGAGCGACGGCGGCACCGCGGGCCGGCCCAAAAGCGGTAAGCCATCGGCGTCGGGCGTCGATAACCATTTGAGAATCGTCTCGCGATCGCCGCGGCCGAGATCGCGCGTCACCGGCATGTGGTTCGCATCGTGGATCGGCAGCGAAAACGCCAGATGCAGCGCTTTTACGCGCGTACACACCGAGGCGTAGTCGTTCAGATCGACCACGTAGCGACTCATGATCGGATACAAGTTGCCGTACTGCGCGAACACCGGCTGGATGTCGTCGTACCACGTCGGCGCATCGGGCACGGTCTTGCCGCTGAACGCCAACACGCTGACGTAGTTGAGCGGATTGGATAAATAACCCGGCGGTTGGCGATCCAAACGATACGCCACACCGTACAACTGTCCGGCTATATAACCGCGCGGTGTGCCCGGGCCGTTCGCGCTCGTGCGCAGCGCAACGGCGACATAACCGTTGTCGTCGGTGCATGCGCGACTCTCGAAGGCGAACGCATCGGCGGGCGTGGCGATGTCGGGAATCGCCGCATTCGGCCGCGTCGGTGGCGACATCGTCGCGCCACCGCCGGAGCCGCCCATCAGGCCCTGCGTCGGCGTGAGCGCGATGCCGGCATCGGCCAGCGGACGGCCGAAGCGGCTGGCATACAGTTCGAACGTGTCGGTTTCGTTCGGATCCATGCGAAACACCTTTTACTATAATTATATATACTTAAAAAATTATTATTCTACCTTTAATATCTTATTTTTATACATACATATATTTAAAATTTTTTAAAATTTATATTTATTTTTATAAAAAATATAAAATTTACTACTATATTATATTCTAAATTAATATAAATTTTTATTTTTAAATTAATATATCTTATTTATTTCATTATTTTAATAAATAAAAAAAAATAAAAAAAAATAATAAAATTTTTAAAAAAAAAATTATATTAAATATTTATTAAAAATTAATCAAAATATAATAAAATATTATTATATTTATAAAAAAAATAAATCTATATAAAAAAATTTATTTTTTTTAAACTATATATTAATATTTTTTTACTAATATAATTAATATTATAATTATATTATAAAAATATATTATTTTTTATTATTATATATTTTACAAAAAATTATTTTATTTTTTATATAAATATAATTTTTAATTTTATTTTTTAATTTTAATATATAATATTTATTTATTCATAATATTTTTTAATAAATTTTTTTTATTTTTTTAATAATTTAATTATATTCATTATTAAATTTATTTATTAATTATATTAATTAATTTATATTTATATTAAAATTAATAAATAATTTATATAAATTTAAATATTTTTATTTTATATTTATATTTTAAATTTTATATAATTATTTTATATATAATTATATTTATCAATAATTATTAATTAAATTAACAAAATCATATAATCATTTATTTTAATAATAAATTATTTATTATATACAATAACCTCTTTTCATTAACTTAAAAAATATGTTTTAAAGCAATTCCTATATATTCTGATTATACACTAAAAACAATTTTTTAATCTATTCTCTTAAGCATCTCTTTTCCTCTCTTAAGCATCTCTTTTCCTCTCTTAAGCATCTCTTTTCCTCATCTTAAATTAACATTTATTACTGTTTTTTTTTTTGTTTAAAATTTTAAAAGAAAAAATATAAAATATAAATTTAACTAATAGAGTCTTCTAATCTTTCATAAAGCCAAAAAAAATATTTAAAAATAATTTAAAATTTAAAAATAAAATTTTAATTAATATAAATATAAAAATAATTCATTTTTTTATAAAAATATTTTTATTAATTTTATTATAATATTTTTTTTTTAAAAATGCTCACTTCGTTCTGCAGTGCAAACATATATACCAAAATGAAGGTAAAACAAAATCAACAGTGCATATAATAATTCTTTGAACGAGTCTATATTATTTTAAAGCAAGTATGTTATATTTATAATGCAACTTGCCCTGAAAGTTGTACTATTCATGCTTAAACAAATCTTCACATTATTGTCGCCCCAATTATTGTTGTGCTAGTCATTAGCTAGTTTCTCGTTTTGACGAGAAAGATCACATTAGCAAGTTGTTCACTAACCCACACGCTCTAGTCGCAACGGCGCAAAAAAAGACCACCTCTATTCCTGTAGAGGTGGTATTTTTATTCATCTCAAATCTTCACATTTCGCACTTTTATTATAGCACATATATAAAAAACTAACCAGAAGTAATTTCATATACTCTGAAACATGTAAAAACCTCTGTGCACACTTAATAGTATTCAACAATTGAATCTTCATGTCCAAATGCTTCAACTTGTTCAATATTCATTTTTGCTGCACTGAGGTAATCGAAATAGGTATCAGAATCGTCGAAAATAGACTGTTTTTGAGCGTTTAAGAAATTCATTGTTGTTACTTAAATTCGGTCAGAAGCAACCATTTTCGACTTTCTCACAGGCACTGGAGAAACGGTCTTTGGTTTCAAGTCTTGTTAATAAAGATTTCGAATGAATGCCATTTACAACTGATCATTGCGGAAACAACTGCTAAGGATAGTGTCTTCAATTTTCCGCGCCTTCCCTTTTCATATGTGAATATGACATTCATATACTTGTATTCAGCCGAATTTTTGCGTTTTAAAGCCGATTCTGTGATCGTGGTATAAATTCACGGACGACTCTTTTAAATGTCTGAGAGCTTTTTTTTTTAATTTTAATTATTTTATATTAAATATTCTGTTATTGTGTTCTCAGGCATGAAAATCTCATAACCTTCTTCAAAACTCTTTTTCAGCGAACTATTGCAATCCTTAACGTCTGCCATAGTTCATCCTTTGCAAGTTTAACACGTAATGTTTTGCTTGCCGACTACCCTTTTTATTAAACCGATTTGATTTCTCAATTCTTCTGTTTCTTGCCTACGTGGTCAATCTCGCAATAATCCATGTTTGCAATTTGGCCGAAGGGCGGTTGGCATAAATCATTGGACGTAAATCAAGATAATCAGAATATTTTCCTAAAAGCCTATTCAGAATTACTAGAACTATTTGGGCAACATGCTAAATAACCATCAGGAGAAACAACAAGTTAATGACTTCAGGAGCCCTGTATCTTCTTTTATCTTTACTTTACTGTATGATATAGTAAAGTAAAGATAAAAGGAAGGGGAGCCATATGTTAAACGTCTCTGAAGTGCTCAACATTCTTGAAAAAGAAGGCCTGACGAGTTCTAGGCAAGTGGTCTTGCGCTGGATCCGTCAAGGGGACCTGCCAGCTGTACAAGAATCCAGAAAAACAGGCTACCAAGTTACCGAAACAGACCTCGCTGACTTTATCGCCAAGAAAAAAGAAGCAGATACAAGCACCGAATCCGCCGAACAGATAACCGATGACTATCGAGCAGGCTAAGATAACTACCAATTTTATTTTTTGCAATCTATCCATTTGATAGCAAGCAATTACATCTTTTTTGAGAAAATAGTTTAGTTTGAATAGTAAAATTCAGTGAGGATCCTTGTAGGTACCTTCCCTAAGTTTTTTAACAAGTAAATATCCAACCCTTTCGGTCCCTCATAATAGTAGTAAAAAGAGTCATCATCTTGGAGGACTATGTACTCGTCTTTTTTATCGCTATGTAACGTATATACAATGTCTACTTCTTTAAGATAAGTCCCTGAATCTACCAAACTTGCATTATAGTATTCTTCGAATGTACCGTTTTGAAAGAAAGATAACATGATTATATTGGGAGGATCTGTTTCTGATTGATAAGTTCCTATTAATTTAAGAGGGGGTTTTACGGTGATATACTCTCTGAAAAAACAGACTATTAACGCAATAAAGACGATTATTCCTCCCATAATTATTTTTCTTCTCATCAGTTTCACCTCTATTTACATGAGTATTTCTTTTATTATTTTAAAATAATATTCTTAAAAAGTAAACGTTTACATTTCAAGGAATAAAGAATATTATATAGTTAGATTTAAAAAAGGAGGTAAATTTATGAAGAAGACATGGAATGTTATTGGTGCTTTTCTCTTAAGTTTCTTCGCTTTTACTGTGATAGGCGCTCGTATGGAAAAGGCTCATGCTAGTGAAATAGATTCGAGTAGGTATTCGTATGTTGTACCAGAACAAGAACAGGAAAGATCTTTGCAAGAAAGTATCCAAGCTATCATGGCAAAGAAATCTATGACTAGAGAAGTTCCTGAATACTCTAGCTATGATTTTGTGCCCATAGCTACTAAGTATGCGACTGCTTCTGGTTATGCAGGTAATCAACCTAGTTACGGAACTCGTTTTCCAACAGGTGGTGGCTTCTATTGGAGTAATGGTGGAGGGCCAACGGTATCTGTCTCTGTTTCTTTCTCAGTCCCTAGCACTCCAATTAGTGTGGGAATATCTTTAGGGAACAGTTCTTCTTCCGGAAAATTCGTAACTGTTCCTAACACAGTAAATTATTTTAAGCTCAAATCGGAAAGAACTTATAAAGTTGTTCAAAATGCTGTTTACGGCTATCCTCTTAATGGTGGAAACAGAGTATTCTTGTATTACATATACCCTTCATCTTTATATAGCGAATCCGCTTGGGCGGAAAGACAGTAACAGACTTTAAAGCGTTTGTATATTTAAAAATTCTCCTGTTGAGTGCAGGAGAATTTTTATTATTAAATTTGATTAGCTACAACAATATCAGCGTTCCAACCCTCTCCGAAGCAGAGCCATGCGCCGTTTGTGGTCGACTTCCTGCTTTGCCTGGATTTCCTTCTCCCGATCCACCAGCTCCTGCTTAAGTTCCTCTTCTCGCTTAATCCGTTCCACTTCCTCCTGCGAAGCAGCTTCCCGCAGTTTCTCCCTCGTATCGTTAAAAATCGCCTGTTTCTGCTCGTTCAGGGCTTCCTGCTTCTTGTCGGGGGTGTTTACTTGAATCGGAGCGGAAACAGGCGCTCTCGACCCTTTTATGGGTTCTGGCGCAATAGCAGGTTGCCTCAAGACCTGTTGGCGGAGGTTCTGTGCGAAGCAGGACTGCAACCGCTCGTTGCGGAAGCGACTACCCAGGGTGGTGTTCTTGATTTTCCGCTCCTTGCCCTTCTCCTCGTCCCAGTAGCTGAACAGGAGATAGTCTTGGGTCTTGCCTGTTTTCCGATCCGTGAACTGCTTCTGCTCGCAGGAAATGCCTCTTTCCTCCAGTTGCTTTTCGAAGTCAGCGTAACTGGTGGCGGATTCCAGAACCGTATCTACCCTCTGTTTGATTCGCTCTGTCCATGATTTCTCCTTGTCGTGAGCAGACACGACACTCACATGCTCGTATTCGGCCGATTTTTGCGTTCTAAGCCCGATTCCGTATTCCTCGCATATTTTTTTCATCAGCCGATTGTTTTAAATCGCCCAGAGCGCCCTTTTTGAGCTGTAGCTTGCGTCCATCTTCGATACTCACGCTATGAACAAGGATATGACAATGGACATTCTCGGTGTTCCCATGCACGAAAATGCCGACTTCCTGCTCGGGGAACGCCCTTTCCGCAAAGAGGTAGCCCATCTCCAAGCATTTCTGGTAATCCTCCGGGGTCTGCCCCAGTTCGTCCTCGGCGAAGCTCAAGACATAATGCTTAGCCTGCCCACCGCCCTGCTTGTTGAACAGTTCCCTCGTTTCCTCGGTTTCCTGCCGTATGCGGTCAATCTCGCAGTTGTAACCGCCCTTGAGGACGCACTTGTTGTCCTGTTCACCCTCTTTTGCGGTCAGCTCCTCTCGGGTCCCGTCCATTTCTTGTTGAATCTGGTCCAGCTGCTCCTTCAGTTCCTCGGTGGTGGGAGAGTCCTTGCGGTCAAAGTCCACTCCCAAACTGAATAAGCTACTCCGTTTCGGCTTCTTGAATTCGTTCAGACGGTAGACAAGTTGATTTAAGGCTCGGGCAATCTGGCTGATATTGATACCAATCCGCCTTACCTCGTTGCGGTACTTCTTGTATTCGTTCCGCTTCTACACCTCGGCGGAAGTATCGGGGAGCGATTGGTTCAGCAGGAAGTACTTCTCCGCCAACTTCGTCACGGTCATGCCGTACTTGGCGGAGAAGTACTTCCGGGAAGCCTACCCCGAACTCTTGGGGATGTTCAACGGCATATTGAACAACCAACCGAAATAGAAAAGGAACCCCACTGCGGTGAGTGGGGTTCCTTTCACTTTATCGTTCCCTACTTGTGGCTAGGGTGTTCCTTCCTCACTATTATGATCAATTTCCTTTAAACCGTCAATAATTCCCTGCAAATAATACTTTTCGAAATTTCAGTCAACCTGAATGAACTTGTCCATCTTTTCCAAGATAATTTTTGCTTTTTCCTCGTAAGTCATGGCTTCCTTTCACCTCCAAAAGTGTCACACTTTAATTTGTTAATCCTCTAGCCAGTTGAAGAGCGGGACACTGGCCTCAAGTCTTTCCATGCCCTCGGCGTCCAGAAGGTAGTTCAGTGCATCCAGATCCTCGCTCGCTTTTCGGGCAAGCTCACTCGATTTATCAGCGGTCAAGCCGACTTCTGGTCTAAGGAAATGGGACTTCATATGCTGAAAGTCTCGCACAATCTGCATGGCGCGTTCTCGGTTTGTCTTGTCGTTGATTCCTGCATACATCAAGGCGTCTCCAAATACAGCGTCAACAATGCTCCGCAGAATATCCATCTGCTTCTGGGAAGCCTTATGAACCCCCTTGCCAGTACTCCATAACAGTTTGAAGCCCACAATGGAGCGCCCTTGTTTGATCTCCTCGTATTTTACATCAAGCTCGGTAAACTCATTAATTTCAGAAATGGCGACATCAAGCACGGCTTGTTTAAGCTTACCAGTGTTGCTTTGATAGCTTTTTTTGTCCTCTACACCAAACAACTTCATGAGGGCTTCTTTCGTCAGGGAGACGTACCAACAACCGTATAATCCCCTCAAGTAATCATATAACGTCCAACTAAAGCCACTTTTGAAGTTCGCAGTAATCGTTAAATCAGTCAAGACATACTTGTCTTTTAAGTCCAAGATGTGCGGTGTGATTTCTGGATCCCAGAGGAATGTGAACGTTCCTTTGTCGTACTTCATTTTTCTGAAAACATTCCAGTATTCAAACGTATCGTTCTCTAAATCTTCAAAGCCTGCTTGAATGCTTAAAATACGCTGTGCGTCCACTTTTGCATGTTCAGTTCGATACTCACCTAGACCAAACTTCTTCTCAAAATCAGCCTTGATAAAAGTTGTGGAGCCGTCCTGTTGGGTTGCATAAATGGCATAGGACAGCAGTTGCATTTGATTCAGTGTCAGCCCTTGATTCAGCTTTGCCGTAGACAACTGATTGCTCTTTTTAATGCTGTCGGCACTACTAATCATAACTTCCTTTTTGTTCCGTCTGCCTGCCATAGAATCGCTCCTACTATAATTTTTTTATCCCTACAAATATACTTCTTGTAAAACGTAAAGGCTTTATCTCTGACCATAATATACTTTATAAAATCACAAAAGTATAAGTAAACCCACAAAAAAGTTCAATAGACTCGACAAAAAAGTATAATAACCCGACAAAAAAGTATAATAACTCGACAAAAAAGTACAATAACTCTTGAAACCTTGTGCTCCAACGGTACAGAGTTTGTTAAAGATTAGAACTTAAAAATTTAAAGAAAAGAGATAATTTAAAAGCGCGCGCGAGAAGAGAAGCAGAAAAGCTTTTTCAAACAGAAGAGAAGAAGAAGCTTGCTGACGCAAGCTGAAACATTGTAAAAAACAGAGAAATTGCTGCAAGTTAAAAACTTGAAAAAATCCCGAATTGGTCGGCACGCAAATACAAGCCGTCGATCGATTCTTGCAGCAGCACTTTGTACGCGGTGGACGATGCCACCGGCGTCAACAGCGCGAGCGGATGCTCGGGCAGCAGCGCCGTCGCGTCGGGCAAACCGCGCAGATCGAACGTCTGCACGCCCGCGGTCTGCGTAAACCAATTCGGGTCGCGATAGGGCACTTCGCCGATGATCTCCATCTGCGACGCATCCACCGTGCTCAACGCCGCCTGCGGATTGCCGCGCAACACGCCCACCAGCACTTGGCCGATATCCATCAAGCCGCTATTGGCGTCTTCGATCGGAAAACTGTTGCCCAGATCGAGCGTCAGCAAACGCTCGCCGTGATTGAAACGGCCCTGCGCGTTGTACACACCGCCGGCGGGCGCCATCAGCGACGCGGTGGTGTCGGCGATCATCTGTCGACCGAACGCGAAGTGCTTGGGCTCGCCGCGTCGATACGGACCGATGGTGCCCGCCACATGACCCATGGTGTAGCGCGGAATCGTCGAATCGCGGCCATAGCCGTAGACGTTGAAACAGATCGACAAGCGACCGTCGTCGCTGGCGTCGCGCATCGCACGCAGCAGCGAGGAATCGAGATGCTCGGCCCAGTCGGTCGCATCCAGTACCGATTGATAATTGGCCGCGAGCTGTTGATCGCGCGGCACGCCGGTTTGCTGGCGTTTCCACAGGTTGCAGAACGGGCCCGGCACGTATTCGCCGGAGAGCACTTCGCGACGCGTGGGGTCGAGCAAACGCACCTGCATGCCCCAAATTTCCGAGACCATCTGCTGCTGCGGATCCAAATCCACCAACTTGCCCGGCGCGCGGCGATCGGCGTTTTCGACCAGCATGCCGACGACCGG
This sequence comes from uncultured Gammaproteobacteria bacterium, assembly GCA_963783035.1. Lineage (GTDB taxonomy): Bacteria > Pseudomonadota > Gammaproteobacteria > Xanthomonadales > Xanthomonadaceae > Lysobacter_I. The sequence goes on along the minus strand of CAWAMC010000002.1, from coordinate 8,383 downwards.
ATCCTGACTGGCGTCGCTGATCGCGAGCCCATCGAGCATGCCGCCGGTCACCACGCAATCGAGAAAACGAAATACGCCGGTGCCTTCCGGGTTCCAACTGCCGTTCTGGTTGAGTTGCTGGTACTCCGGCACGAACGAGGCGTTCTGGAACGTGCGCACATCGTTATTGATGGTGGAGACATCGGCCTGAAACCAGCCGGCGAAATGCAAGCGTGGCGCGTCGAGATAACTCATCGGAAACCTCCTGTTTCGTGATCGCCCGCCAAGGGCGTTAGAACGCGTTAACGACGAACGTCTGGATTCATGTCCGACCAACTGCTGCCTGCGGGCGTTTGCAGCAACTCATCGGCCTTGGTTTTTTTCGGGCAATCGCCCGCGAACAAACAACACCACTCCGGCTCGGCCGGACACATCTGCGCGACTTGATCCCAGGTATGTCGCGGGTCGGGCCGCTGTTCGCGGAAGCTGGTGTAGTTCTGACTCACGATCGGCGCGTTCGGCGGATCGACCGGATACCCGGAAAAGAAGAACGATTGCGGGTGACGGTATGCCACGGCCGCAGGATCGACTGGATCATCCGATGTCGCCTCGCGCCAGAAGGCATAACCGAACAGGATTTTCTGCGGCCCGACCTCGCGCGCGTAGGCTTGGATCGCGCCGCCCAAATGCGCGCTGCGGGCCGCATCGTAGGGCAAATGCTTGATGAAATCGCGACGCGGCGGATGATTTTTCGGCGAGAACTTGCAGCACTGCGGCGTGCCTTTCGGGCGGTCGGCATAGCGCAGGAAATAGGCTTTGTTGCCGAGCGAGACGAAGGCGCAACTGAAATTATTCGCCGACGGGAAGATCGGCAGGCAGTACTTGTCGTAGTACTCCATCATCGCGCCTTCGCCGTCGCGGTCTTTGGGCACGTAGGCGGAATCGTAATAACTCGCGCCGTAAGACACCTGATAATCCGCAGGCGTCAGCCCTGCCGGCGGCGAGGCGTACGGTGGCGGAAATTTGTCGTAGTTCGCGAAAACGCGGTACATCGTCCACGTGCTGACCCACCATTTCGGATACAGCGGGTCGGTCGGCTCGCCGGCTTTTCGCTTATGGATACAGCGCTCCGGCGGCTTACAGCCCAGATCGTTATGCACGCCGCCGGTGTAATAGATATGACGCTCCGCTGGCGTTTGCTGCGCGCCGCTCGCGGCGAAGACGCCGCCGCTGAACGCGAGTATCAATACCATGCCCGCGCATCGCGCGAGCGTTGCGATCGACGAAAAGCAATGTCGTGCGTTCATAACGTCTCCTGGTCGTTGCGAAGAGCGGTGTCCATCGGTGTATTCGAGAGCAGCCGCCGCACGACGACGCGATGCATCTGCCACGTCGATGCCGGTAGCGCGAGCACTGCGAGGGCGGTCGCGCCAGGATGCGGTTCGCTGCGGCCTAGCCACGCGCTGGCGGCGTACAGTGCGCCCACCACGCACGATGCTGCGGCCGCACGCGCGAACGCGGGCAACACCGGCAAACGCCACACGCCCGCGAGCAACGCACTCATCTCGGACAACAGCGGCAGTGGCCGCGCAAGCACGATCCACCACAGCGCATGCTGTCGTGCGTGCGTCTGCACGCGATCCCACAACGTCGGGCCAATCCATGCACGCAGTCGCGCTTCCGGCAGCAAGCGCCCCAAGCCATAGCCGGTCGCGAACGCGGCGAACATGCCCACCGCCACCGCCACCCCGCCCCACACCGGACCGAGCGTCCAGCACAGCGCCATCGCCACCACGCTGCTGGGAATCGGCAGCACCACATCCAGTACCAACAGCGCGATGCCGAGCACCGCGATCGCGAAACGGCCATCGTCGGCGCGCAACCACTGCGGCGCCGCGCGATCCATCGCATCGCCCCACAGCGCGAACGGCAACAGCACGCAGACCAACAACGCACAGGCGAATGCGGTCAAACGCAGCCACGACGCGTCCACTCGCAGAGAGACAGGACGCGACCGGCTCACGGCATCCGCCATTGCAGCGCGAGCCGCAACCGCCGCCCGCCGAGTTCGCTGCCGATGACTTCTTGCGCATCGTGATCGAGCGCGTTATCGAGCGCGAACGTCAGATCGACCGGCCCCAGCGGTTGTCGCAGCGACAGATCCAGCACCGTCATCGACGCGAGCCAGCGGTCGCCGGTCGGAATCGAGGAATCGAATCGCCGCCCGAGATGGCGCAAGGTCGCGGTGAGATCGCGGCGACCGCCGAGCGGCCACTGCCCGGTCGCGGCCCACTGCATGCGCGGGCGATGCCGTAGCGTAGTGTCGCCGATCGGATCGCGCACGCGCATCCACGCGCCTTCGAGCTGCAGCCGCCAATCGTTCGCGAACCGCCGGCCGACGCGCCACTCCATGCCATCGGCTTCGATCCGCGCGCGATTGACCAACTGAGGCGGCGGGCCGGAATCGAAATCGACCAAGTCTTCGTAGCGCGCGCTGAACAGCGTGAGCCGCAGCGGCCACGTCGAATCCGCCGCCGTCGCGTAGTAAATCTCGCGATGCTGGGCGCGCTCGGGCTTCAGCGCGGCATTGCCGACCAACGGATGGCCCAGCGCGTAGAAACTCGGCATCTTCGACGAACGCGCGAGCGATAAACCCCACTGCCCATTGCCATCGCTCAGCGTGCGCTGCAGCGATAGCATCGGATGCGTCGCGCTATCGCCGCTGCGCGCATTGTCGCCGTCTTCGCGCGTGCGCTCATGACGCAGGCCGCCTTGCACGGTCCAATCGCCACGCTGCCAGCGCAGTTCGGCGAAGGCGCTGTCGCTGCGACGGCGTAGCTCGAAATTCGCGGGCAGCGCGAAGAAGCCGAAATCGATGACGCTATCGAAACGCCCGCGTTCGCGCTGATGCTGCAAGCCGATGCCCAGCAACCACGATTCGCCTAACGGCATCCGCCATAGCGCTTGCAGCTCATCGCGACGGTATTCGGTGCGCGACGTCAGCGCAGGCAGCCCGAACGGGTCGCGCAACCCCGGCGCAACGCCCGGCGTAGCGTCGTCGCCATCGCGCGCAAAGCTGGCGAACTGCGCCTCGAACGCACCGGCTGCAGGACGGAACTCTCCGCGTAGCGATAACTGATGGCTGTCGCTGCGGCGCACATCGAGATCTCGGATGACGGCATAGCGCGCACCGCCGCTGTCGTCGGCGAAACCGCGATTTTCGCTCTCGCCGAAGCGCAGCGATGCCCGCAGACCGACGGTTTCGCCGATATCGCGCTCCCAACCGGCATTCGCCGTGCGCGTGCGATTGAAACCACCGGCATCGTCGCCGTCTTCGCGCTGCGTCGCGCCGATGCGCCAGCCACCGCCGGACCAACCGGCATGCACCGCACGCAAGCCATCGCCACCGACGCCCGCGCCCGCGGCGCCGCCGGAAGCACCAGCACGTCGCGTAAAGATATGAATCAACCCGGCCATCGCGTCGCTGTTGACCACGCTGGCGTTGCCGCGAACGATTTCGATGCGTTCGATATCGTCGCTGCTCAACGTATTGAGATCGACCGCGCTTCCGCGCGAGGACAGCGGATCGTTTTGTCGCACATGATCGACCAACACCACGACGTGGCTGGGATCGGCGCCGCGCAAATACAGCGATGCGAAGCCACCACTGCGCGCGCTGCGATCGACCACGACACCGGCTTGTCGGGCGAGGATGTCGCCGACGCTCACGCCGCGCATCGCATCCAAATCCTCGCGGCGCAACACGGTCACATGCTGGCTCGCCGCCGCGGGCGTGGTCGGCAGCGCGCTGGCGGTGATGTGGATGCGGTCGAGAGTGTCGGCGGCATCGGCATCGATAGGATGAGCCCCGGCTTGCGCATACGCCGTCGTAACCGCCAGCGCGCAGGCGGCGACCACGATGCGGAAATACGCGCGATGCAAGCGCACGATACGGATGCGCACGGAATGCCCATCGCTCACGGTCGATGCCGACTTCGGCCAATCCCTGCCACCGCTACGTTCCATACGCGTCCTAATACCTCTCCTTCGACGACGCACCGAAATTCGACGCGCGCGCCCCCTGTACTCGCATCTTCAATTACGCAGTGCGCTCGTTGAACTACGATCGACAGCACTCATGCGCAGATGCCGGTGACGGCATGCTGCACTGCGAAATAGCGAAGATCCCCCTGTCCCCTATGGCTCTGCCCATACTCATCCGATGGTCCGTGTGCGTCAAGTGCCGATGCAGGCTCTTTTGCTGCAAGCGCTGCTTCGTTGCGCACGTCGCGATGCAAGACTTCAGGCCGCGCGCCGCCCCGGCGGCCGCATCGGTGCCAGGGCATCGATCGCGCGGTCTGCGCGCGGCGGTATTTCCGCCAAGATATCACCGCGATGCGACAACAATCGCAATGTCCCGTCCGCTTCTTCGACGAAGGCGGTGAGGTTCTCCACCCAGTCGCCGTCGTTGGCGTAAATGATGCCGTCGCGCATGCACAGCGCGGCGCGATGGATATGGCCGCAAACGATCCCGTCCAAGCCGCGGCGCCGCGCCTCGTCTACGCCCGCTTGAACGTAACGCTCGATATAACGCTCGGCCGCGCCGCTTCGGCGCTTAAGGAACTCCGCGAGCGACCAATAACGCAGACCTACGCGATGCCGCATCGTATTGAGCGCGCGATTGCCGATAAGTATCCGTTCGTACAACCAGTCGCCGAATTTTTCCTGCAGGTTGCCGAACTGAGTGACGGCGTCGAATTCGTCGCCGTGGACGACCAGCAGACGCCGGCCATCGATCGTGCGATGGATCGCGCGACGACGCACGCGCATGGCGGGTAAGACCAAACCGCAGATCCGTCGGATCGGTCGGTCGTGATTGCCGGGTATGTACACGATGTCCGTGCGCTTGCGTCGCAGGCCGTGCAGCATCTCCACCACGCGCCGCTCGTCCGCGCCCCAGCGCGCGCGTCGCGAGGCCATCCACCACAGATCGACGATATCGCCGACCAAATACAAACGCTCGCAATCCAATTCGGCGAGGAACCGCGCCAATTCCGCGGCGTGGCAATACGACGAACCCAGATGCAGATCGGAAAGAAAGACCGCCCGCCGCCGCTTCCCAAGGCCAACGGCGGGATCGGTCGACACCATCAGGCTTCCGCACCGCGCGGTTGCAGATAGCGCTGCCGCTTCTTCGGCAACACGCGCTGTAAATCGACTTCGATCAAGCCGTCGATGCTGTCGCTGAACGCTGGGTCCACACCGAAGGCGAGAAATCGCGCGCCACCGGGCTCGCACAACTCGGTGTATTGCTTGTACAGCACCGGCACCGTCGCGCCGTGCGCGGCGAGATTCGCTTTGAGCACATCGAACGCGGTGTCGGCATCGAGTTCGCCGAAACTCGGCGGGGCGGCGAAATAACGGAACGGCCGCAGCGAGGCCGCCACGCGATCGTCGCAGCCGTAGTAGCGCGCGTAGTAGGCGACCAATTGCTCGCGCGCGGGCAGCGGCAACGCCGCGCTAATCGACACCGCACCGAACAGATAACGCACCTGCGGGTAACGGCGCAGATACGCGCCGATGCCTTGCCACAAATAGTCCAAGCTGCGACTGCCCCAATACTCGGGCACCACGAAACTGCGTCCGAGTTCCATACCCTCGGCGATGCGCGGTATCGCCGCATCGGCATAGCGGAACAGCGAAGCGGTGTAGAGCCCCGCCAAGCCTTGGCGCGCCAGCGCATGCGCCCCGCGCGCGACGCGATACGCGCCCGCGATCCGAGTGGCCGCAGCATCCCACACCAAAATGTGCTCGTAATGCGGATCGTAATCGTCCAGGTCGCGACTGCGGCCGGTGCCCTCGCCGACCTCGCGAAATGTCAGCTCGCGCAAACGACCGATTTCGAGCAGCAACGGCGCGTCCGCATCCAAGCGTGCGAGTCGAATCTCCTTGCCGTCGCCAGTCTTGCCGAGCAATTCGGTTTGTGCGATGCCGACGATCACGTCGGCGTGGCCGATCGCCAGTGCGATCGGCGCAGGATGCGTCGTAAGAACCGGCGCTTGACCGGCTGCGAGTTTGCGACCACGGCCCAGCGCATACACCCTCGTCCGCACATCGCGCAGGACATCGTCGGTAGCGGTTTGCGCATCGAGTCTGAACGCCTTGCCGAAGTGCACCTGCAACGGTCGACGACTGCGCGCGAACATCTCGCGCGCCAGCAGTGCGGTGGCCGCCGGTTTGTACAGCGCGGAAGCGCCGTAGAACAGCGCGGAATTGCGCGCCTGGATACGCACCGGCAGCACCGGCGTGTCGGTCTTGCGTGCGAAGCGCACGAAGCCGCTCTGCCAACGGCCGTCGCGCACGCCTGTCAGCCTTAGCCGCGATACTTCGCCGGATGGGAAGACAATCACGCACTGCTCCGCCTCCAGTGCGCGCTCGATCGCACGCAAACTGTCCGAACTGGGCCGCCCGCCCAGAATGCGGATCGGCAGCATCAACGCTGCCAACGGCTCGATCGTCGTCAGCATGTCGTTCGCGACGATCCTCACGTCGCGACGCACCTGGCCCACGATGTCCAATAGCGCCAACGCATCCAATGCGCCGGACGGATGATTCGCGACGATCATCAGACGGCCGGTGGCCGGAATCTCGGCCATGGCGCTCGGCTCGACGCGATACTCGACCTGCATCTGCATCAGCGCCGCACGCAGAAAGTCGAACCCGCGTAAGTGACCGCGTTCGTTCAGCAACGACTCGATCTCCGGCAGCCGCGACCACTGCCCGATCGCACCGACCACCCGTCGCATCAATCGCGCGCGACGCCCATGGAACCAGTGCGGATAACGACGTTGTAATTGGTCTTCGAGTGCACGCATCGCAATTTTGGCCCCTGTTCGGGCACCTGCGGCCCGCGTTGGCCGGCAGCCTGCGGGCTTACGACGACAGCGGCGTGGCGTTTCCGCGGCATTTGGATGACACTTCAGCCGTCCGCACGCCAACGCCGAGCGGTCATGCAAACGTCGCCTCCGCTGTGTATCATGCGCACCCATCTTTTCATCCCGATCAAGGGATGAATTCCTCAACCCAAAGGAAGCACTGCCGATGTCCAGCTACCTCTTCACTTCCGAGTCGGTGTCCGAAGGCCATCCGGACAAGATCGCGGACCAGATTTCCGACGCCGTGCTCGACGCCATCCTGGCCCAGGACAAGCGCGCGCGCGTCGCCTGCGAAACCCTCGTGAAGACCGGTGCGGCGATCGTCGCCGGCGAAGTGACCACCACCGCCTGGGTCGACATCGAGTCGCTGGCGCGCAAGGTCATCAACGACATCGGTTACGACAACTCCAACGTCGGCTTCGACGGCCACACCTGCGCCATCATCAATATGCTGGGCAAGCAGTCGCCGGACATCGCCGCGGGCGTGGACGGCACCAGCAAGAAAGCGAAAAAGCCGGAAGAACAAGGCGCGGGCGACCAAGGCCTGATGTTCGGCTACGCCTGCAACGAAGCGCCCGAGTTCATGCCGGCGCCGATCTACTACTCGCACCGCTTGGTCGAGCAACAAGCCAAGGTGCGCAAGAACGGCAAGCTGAAGTGGCTGCGCCCGGACGCCAAATCGCAGGTCACGTTGCGCTACGACGGCAATAATGTCCTCGGCCTCGACGCCGTGGTGTTGTCGACCCAACACGACCCGGGCATCAAGCAGAAAGACATCGTCGAAGGCGTGTACGAACACATCCTCAAGCCGGTGCTGCCGAAGAAGTGGTTAGCCGCGCTGCCGAAGAACAAAGTGCATATCAACCCGACCGGTATCTTCGTGATCGGCGGCCCCGTGGGCGACTGCGGCCTGACCGGCCGCAAGATCATCGTCGATAGCTACGGCGGCATGGCCCGTCACGGCGGCGGCGCGTTCTCGGGCAAGGATCCGTCGAAGGTCGACCGCTCGGCCGCCTACGCCGCGCGTTACGTCGCGAAGAACATCGTCGCCGCGGGCTTGGCCGATCGTTGCGAAGTGCAGGTCAGCTACGCGATCGGCGTCGCCGAACCCACCAGCATCTCGGTGACGACCTTCGGCACCGGCAAGATCAGCGACGAGCAGATCGAAAAATTGATTCGCAAACATTTCGACCTGCGTCCGTACGGCATCGTGAAGATGCTCGACCTGATCCACCCGATCTACCAAGACACCGCCGCGTACGGCCACTTCGGCCGCAAGCCGAAAGAAGTCTCGTACACCGACGGCACCGGCAAGAAGCACACCGCCACCGCGTTCTCGTGGGAAAAGACCGACAAAGCCGACGACCTGCGTAAGGCAGCGAAGTTGAAGTAAGCGGTTCGCGATTCGCGTATCGCACCGAACATCGCGAATGCATCAACACGAAGGGCGCCGATGGCGCCCTTCGTCG
>CAWAMC010000001.1:0-454945 GCA_963783035.1 uncultured Gammaproteobacteria bacterium | reverse complement strand
ACCAAATGACGAAACCCGAGGCAAAAGCCTCGGGTTTTTTCTTTATGTAGCGCAGTCCGGGCACAGATTCGCAATGCGGTTGCGCAGATCGATATCCGCTCACCGCATCGCTTCGCTCCGTCGCGCCCAAAACCTCTCCTGCCGATAACGCACGACATCGGCATACGTCGCAGAAAAGTGTTCGCGATAGCGCGCATGCACCGCCTGCATTTCCGTGCAGTACGATTCCCGCGATGTGGGCGTGCCGGCGAATTGCGCTTCGATCGCACGCGCGGCGCTCTCGGCCGATGCCAGCGCATGAAAAATGCCTTGCGACGCGATCGGATCGAAGGCGATCGCCGCATCGCCGATGGCGAAGAAGCCGGGCGCGAGATCGCACATCGCGTCGAAATCGAGTACATCGCTGCCGGCTGGTCGCGCATGCACACGGAGATCCTCGTTCGAGCTCTCTGCCGATGACGATGTCGATAGCGCATCGGCAAGCAATGGCTGCTGGCGCGCTTTCGCGAGCAATCGTCCGGGGTCGCGCAGTGTTTTGAGTTCCGGGTCGTCGGTATCGAGATGGAACGCGAGCACGCGTTGGCCCGAGGGCACGCGCACGCTGTACCACCAACCATTGCGATCGGCGCAAAGGCGCGTGCAGTGATCCTCGTCGTCGGCATCCGTCTGCAGATAGACATACAAACAAACTAGGGTGTCTTCGACGCGACGCGCTAAGCCGAGTTGGCGCGCGACGATCGCGCTACGCCCACTGGCGTCGATCACGACCGGCGCGCGGTGCGTCTGTCCGCATTCTTCAAGATCGATGCGCCATTCATCCATGGCGCGTGTCACGCGTAGCCGCCCGCAATCCGCAATGAGTTCCGCCCCAGCCTCGACCGCCGCATCACGAAGACGCGCATCGAAGCGCGTGCGGTCCAGATGCCACCCCGGACCGTTCGGATCGCGCAGATGATCGAACCACACCGGTTCGTCGTCGTCCGATTGCGATGCCCATTGCGAGACCGACGCGCCGCGTTCGGCATGCGCGTCGGCGAGAAAGCGATCGAACACGCCGATCCGTTGCAACAAGACGCGCGCCGCACCCGGCAGCGATTCGCCGATGCGCGGCAAATCAGATACGCGCCCGGCATCGCGATCCAACAACAACACGCGGCCATGCGGCCGCAATCGACACGCCAGCGCCGAACCCGCAGGCCCGGCACCGACGATCATCGCGTCCCATGCCGTCATGGGTATGCCTTCATGTGCATGCGGTCATATCGATCAAGTATTTCTTCTCCCCGTACAGCGAGGGAGTCTGTGCCTTTTCCTTCTCCCCGCTGTGCGGGGGCGAAGAGCTGCGATCGTGAAGTATTCCTTCTCCCCGCTGCGCGGGGAGAAGGTGGCGCGCAGCGACGGATGAGGGGCGAACGCCGCCGCACTGCATCGCGCAAAGAGCGCCCCTCACCCGACCTTCGGCCACCCTCTCCCCGCAGGCGGGGAGAGGGAACGTCGTGAAGTATTCCTTCTCCCATACAGCGAGGGAGTCTGTGCCTTTTCCTTCTCCCCGCTGTGCGGGGGCGAAGAGGTGCGCTTGCGAGGCATCGCCTCGCGCGCCGATGAGCGCCCGAGCGCGATGCGCGAGGGCCGGACGAAGGTGGCGCGCAGCGACGGATGAGGGGCGAACGCCGCCGCAATGCATCGCGCGAACAGAGCGCCCCTCACCCGGCCTCCGGCCACCCCCCGCAGGCGGGGAGAGGGAACGTCGTTGGGCTAATGTGCAATACCTCATCGCCCATAGCACCAGACCAGAGTAGTTGGCGACATACGTCGTGGGCCAAAACGTAACCATGACGTTTACAACACTAGACTGACTTCGGCGTCCCCAACATCGCAACCTTGCGCATGCGGCTATCGGTCGCGCGGCGCTCGGTCTCGGTCATGTCCTTGCCACCGCGGTCTTCGACTTGCATCACTGGCGGGAAGTCAGGATCGTCCGCGATGCCGGGCCGCACTTCGACGATGCCCTGTTTGTCGAAATGTTCGACCATCGTGACCAACTGATGTTCGTAACCCGCACCGAGCGTGCGGTCCCAATCGGCGCGGTCGTTGAACGCCGCTAAACGCGTTTCGCGCGAGAGCTTTTTGTTCATCACCTTGCGGTAATTTTCTTCGCTCAACACTTGATTGGGCACGCGCGCCGGCCAGAACGTCGGCAGATACGGGTCGTACTGCGGGTCGTAACCCGAGCGGCAACTCGCGGTGTCGGTCTGCCACGGAATCGCCATCCAGCGCGTGATCGAACCGGCGAACTGCGAGAACAACGGCCCGTTGTACGACAGCGCTTCCGCAGGCGTCAGCGTGCTGCCGTAACTGGGTTCCGGCTCGTCCTTGCTGCGATGGCGCCAACGATACGGTTCGCTGTACATCGTCGCGTGACGCACCGGCCAGGTCATTTCGCAGCCGGGGTGGAAGGCATCGGCGAGGCAGAATTCCAATGCGGCGCGATCGAGCATCGCCGGTTGTTCGTTCAACGGCACCTCATCGATCGAACGCGGCGGCATCGCCTTGGGGTCGTAATCCGCGACGAAATCGCCGTTCGCCCAACGGCTTAACATCGCAAGTTGGGTCGGCGTGAGCGCGGTCATCGCACGTTCGATCGGCGGCATCGGTACATCCATCGCATCGCCGTAAATCCACGGCCACGGCTTCATCGAGACGTCGCCATCCTCCGGGTTGCGGAACGCATTCGCCACCGAACGCCGTAGCTCGGCGTACGTGTCGCCCGGCATCGACAGTTTGCGCAGATAATCCGGCGCGAGAAAATGCTGCGGCATGCCGTAACCGAAACCCGCAGCGAAGCCCGCGTTCATCCACTGCAGGTCGCACATCGCCGTGAAGATCGGCAACAGATCGTGCTGGAAGGATGGCTTCGTCGGCGCAGGCAATTGGCCGGATTGAATCGCGAGGTCGGTCATCAGCGCGTACATCGTTCGCACCGACTTCTGCTGCGGCCCGTAATTCGGCGGCGCCACGACCACCCACGCCGGCGCGACCTTCAATTCGCGGCCGCCCAGTTTGACGCGCGCCGTCACCGGGCCGTCGCTGGTGTCGTCGTACCAACCGTCGTTGTTCGCGAACGTGGTCGGCGGTTTCTTGTCGATCGATGCGGACTTGCCGAGCCCACCGAACACATGCAAACGACCGTTCGCATCGGTGCGCAATTCGCCCAGAGGCACCGCGATATTCATGAACTTGCCGTCGTCGAAACGATACTTTTTGCCTTCGGCATTGGGCCGGTTCACGCTGCGCGCGCCGGGCATGATCGATAACTTCTTGCGGTCCGGCCCTTTCACCGTCGCATTGCGTCGCGTCGACGCCGGTGCCGTCGCAGCTTCGGGAATATCCAACGCCAGTTCGAAGTTGTACCAAGCGGCTTTATGGTTCGCCAACTCGACGGTCCATTCGATCTCGGTGCCCTCGCCCATCTGCAACTCGCGCACCACGCGCCCTTCGCCGTCGTAACCGTAGATACGGAATTCGGCGACCTCGCGTTTCAACGCACCCGTGCTATCGCGATACGCACCCGGCGGCTTCGGCGCGGGCTCGGCCACCTGCGGGCCGATATAAAAACCATCTGCTTTTTTCGAATTGCCGACCCGGGCGATACCGATCGACGGATGAATCTTCGCGTAAACGATGCGCTCGTCCTGCTTGCTGCTACGGCTCATGACAACTCCTCCGATGAGTGTACAAGGCGTCCCCCTGTCGAGACCCGGCGACTGTCGCGCTGTTTCGGGCGGGCGTCAAGATGGGGGCACGCATTTCGACCGATTCGACGTTGTTGGCATCATCCGACGAGCGGCGCGGCGCGTCGCTGACACAGCGATGCTCGCCGGTGCAGAATGCGGGCATCGCAGCGACAGGGGGTTGCAACGATGCACGGCATCGTGGGTTTGATAGAGAGCGTGAACATCGATGCGGCATCGGCCCATCGCAGCCTGTCGCAGGCGCACAACGCATCATTTTGGTATCGCAAGCTGTCTGTTCTTACAGTGGCGGTGGTGTGTAGTGCCGTTCTACGTTCGCAGGTGCGCACCCTACGAAGGGCAGACACCTGCATCCACACGCAGACAAGAGTTTCGTAGGGTAGTGGTGAGCGAAGCGAACCCCACCGTTTCGCTGATGTGTTCAACGTTGGCGTTAAAACAGGTAAGTACATATGATCGGGCATGCGTGAAGAAATAAGGACAGTGTGGCCTTACTTTGACTTGACTGGAAAGTCTACTCTGGCCCCAGTTTTTCCTACGTTCGTACCTTAGTGCAGTACGTTTCGGGGGCTTTGATCGGAGCGTTATGTTTTATGGCGTTTTGGTTTTGAATCTGTCTAGAATTGGTGTCGGCTTTCGATCCCAAACGGACATCGAAAAGTGAACCTGGCCCTGTTGTTGATTCTTGGTGCCGTTCTTGGTGTTCGCAACTCTATCTTTGGCGAAAGGCAGGGAGCTGAAAGCTGCAATGAAGATCCAATCTGTTCGCATTAAGAACTTCCGCACGTTGAAAGACGTGACGATCCCATTCGATTCTGTCACGACCTTCATCGGGCCGAACGGCTCCGGGAAGTCAACTGTGCTTCGTGCGCTCGACTGGTTCTTCAACGGCAAGCCTGGTTCGCTGACGGAGAAGGACTATTCCTTCGGAGCGACTGACGAAGACATCGAGGTTCAGATCACATTCGCTGACCTCACCGAAAAGGATCGGAGTGAGCTTGGTAAGTACGCTCCGGCTGGGGCGGCGACCTTCACCGCGTGGAAGCGTCGCGGCGCAGATGGGAATGAAGGCCTATCTGCGAACTCGAAGAGCTATGCGCCGTTCAACGTCATCCGAGGTAACGGATCGGCTGCCGACAAGAAAGCTGCTTACAACGCTCTGCGGACCTCGGATTCGTCGCTTGGTCTCCCGTCCTGGAGCAGTGTCGATGCCGCCAACCAAGCTATGCAGACCTGGGAAGCTGGTCATACTGACCAGCTCGTCGAAGCGCCGGAGTCCCTGCAGACCAACTTTTTCGGCTTCAACAGCGGCGGCAAGATGAGTGGCCTTTTCGACTTCGTTTTGGTCACTGCTGACCTTCGTGCACGCGAGGAGTCGATTGACGGGAAGTCGAGCATCATCGGTCGAATCCTTGAGCGGTCAGTGGATCGTGCCGCTGCTGATGAGGAGATCGCGAAGATCGTCGAGGATTCGCGAGCGAAACAGCAGGAAGTCTATGAAGAGAAGTTCAAGGCGCAGCTCGAGGTAATGATGAAGCAGCTCAACGAGGTGGTCGCGTCCTACTCTTCCGGTCGGACTATCATGGTTACGCCTGTCGAGGTGGAACTCAAGGCGCCCCGCACGACGTTCGATGTGGCAGTGCTGGATGGCACAACCGAGACGGAAGTGGAGCGACAGGGGCATGGCTTTCAGCGCACGCTTTTGATCTCGGCCCTCCAGCTCCTGGCGCAATCGGGAGCTGCTTCAGCAGAGGGTGTCATCTGCATGGCGATCGAGGAGCCGGAACTCTTTCAGCATCCGATCCAGGCGCAGACATTCGCGAAAGTGCTCCGGTCGCTCGCCGAGGACGCCGGTAAGCGCATCCAAGTGACCTATGCGACACATAGCCCCTATTTCCTTGAGACGCGACATTTCGACCAAGTCAGGCGGCTGATGAGGTCATCTGACAAGACTCCTGTAGTAACTGTCCACCTCGCCACGGTTCCTGACGTGAAGGACAAGCTCAAGGGGGTGCTGAGCGCCGATACAGTTGATCGCCAGCTCGATGGCATAGTGTCGAATCAGCTTGCTGTGGCGCTTTTTGCGCATCGCGCTTTCCTAGTGGAAGGAACGACAGATTCGTCAGTGTTCTACGGCATTGGCGATAAGAAATCTCTCGGTTCACTTGAGGCCGCTGGTGTCTGCATCGTCCCCGTAGGAGGCAAGACATCGATTCTACTTGCACACGCTATCCTGACGTCGATGGGTATTCCGGTCTATGCGCTCTTCGATGCGGACCGTGGCTTTGAAGCGCGTGCTAAGGCCAAGGGGAGAGCCCAAGACAAAATCGATGGAGATCGGCAGACCCATGTAGCGGGGAATCGTGCGGCGTTGAGGTACTTAGGCCGAACTGAAGAAGATTTTCCATCTGCCATCGTTGCTGACGACGTGGCGATCTTTGAGGATGATCTTGAAGCATTCCTGGCGGCAAACTGGCCAGAATGGATCGCGGCCTGTGACGACGTCGCGGCTGCAGCAGGCATTAGTCTTGCGAAGAATCAACTCGTGTACCGAACTGCGACACTCAAGGCTGAGGGAACGGTGCCAGAAATGCTTAAGCAGATATTGGCCAAGGCGGAAGGTAAATAGTCATGCATGAAATAATTTGTCCACATTGCGAGAAAGCATTCAAGATCGACGAGGCCGGGTACGCGAACATAGTTAAGCAGGTTCGCGACAGCGAGTTCGAGCAGCAGTTGCACGAGCGGCTTGAGTTGGCCGACCGGGACAAGTGGAACGCCGTCGAACTCGCTCAAACTAAGGCTGCCAGCGAATTGCAGAAGGCTGCCGCAGCCAAAGACGCCGAGATCAAGGAACTGCAGGCCAAGCTCAATGCCGGCGAGGTCGCGCGAAAGCTTGCTGTAGCCGAGGCCCTAAGCGCCGTGGAAAAGGAGCGTGACGTGCTCGCGAACGAACTTGAGCAGTCGAAGCAGGATAAGCAAGCCGCTTCCAAGCTAGCCGAAGCGAGGCTCGAGAATGAACTGCAGAAGGCCACCGCTACGAAGGACGTGGAGATTCATAGCCTTAAGACCAAGCTCGAGGTCATCGAAATTGAGCAGAAGCTGGCAATAACCGAAGCAGTCAGTACGGTCGAGAAGGAGCGCGACGAATTGAAGAGCGGCCTCGAGCGAGCGGAGCTTGAAAAGCAGCTTGCCGAAAAATCGCTCAAGGACAGGTACGAGACGCGGATCAAGGATCGCGATGACGAGATCGAGCGACTCCGGGAAATGAAGGCTCGCTTGTCGACCAAGATGATTGGCGAAACCCTCGAGCAGCACTGCGAGACCGAGTTCAACCGCATTCGAGCGATGGCGTTTCCGAGGGCCTATTTTGAGAAAGACAACGACGCACGCACTGGTAGCAAAGGCGACTACATCTTTCGTGACTCAGAGGAGTCCGGCACTGAGATCGTCTCGATCATGTTCGAAATGAAGAACGAGAGCGATAGCACCTCGACGAAGAACAAGAACGAGGACTTCCTTAAAGAACTCGACAAGGATCGTACGGAGAAGGGGTGCGAGTATGCGGTGCTAGTTTCCATGCTTGAGCCCGACAATGAACTCTACAATACCGGGATCGTTGACGTGTTCCACCGCTACCAGAAGATGTATATCGTCCGACCGCAGTTCTTTCTGCCAATCATTACGCTTCTGCGAAATGCGGCAATTAATTCACTCAAATATAAGTCAGAGCTGGCGCTCGTCAAAGCGCAGAACATCGACATCACGAACTTCGAAACCGAGCTTGAGACGTTTAAGGTCGCATTTGCGAATAACTACGACCTCGCTTCTAGGCGCTTCAAAACGGCGATCGATGAGATCGACAAGTCGATCGACCATCTACAGAAGACGAAGGAGGCTCTGCAGGGGACTGATCGGAACCTTCGGCTTGCGAATGACAAGGCACAGGACGTAACGATTAAGAAGCTGACACGGGGCAACCCGACGATGGCGGCCAAGTTTGCCGATCTCAAAAATCAGGGGCCTTCCGATGCTGAATGAACAACAATGGGCTCAGGTTCAATTACCAACGTTCTCTCCCGACCGATAACAGCCAAACCCGTCCCATCGCAACCGCGGCGACGTTGGGGCGGGTATTGGCGCACATCGAATCACCCAGTCCGATGGACAGACGTGGTTGTGCAATTTTTAGGGGCGACTCGCCATCCTGTCGAAGGTCAGCTTTCCATATCCTCCAGAGCCGCCACCAGCCGCTGCACATCGCCTGCATAAAAGCCCGCTGAGTTGAGGGTGTTGATTTCCACGATGCGCGGGCCTTCAGGGGTATCGCACACGTCGATAACGAACGCGCGGTGCGGCTGCCAATCCGCCACGGCCTGCATGACAAAATGATCCAGTCGTTCGTCGACGTCTGAGGCGTAAACGACACGATGCCCTAATTTGTAAAGCGACTTGGTGGCGATTTTTCCGCCCACGATCCAGAACCGGTATTCGGCATGGATGGTTTTCGGCATGCATAACTGAACCTGAGTGGTGAGGGAAAGGCTGGTGCCGTAGTCCTCATCCAGATTGCACACGCGCTGGCGCCAATCCTCGAATTCGTCTGGATCAAACACGCGTCCAGCGAAATACTTCGAGTCGTCGATGGGGCGTAGGAACGTCGGCGAGTCCAGCCGAACGTCCTGAAATTCCATCACGCGAGAATCGGCGTTGAGCATGCGATCGCCCCATGCCGCTTTTTGCATGTGGAAATCCTGATCGAACAAATCGTAGACACCTGGATCCCAGCCGTGCGCCTTGGCCGAGTGGCGCATGGAATACGAGCCGAAGCACACTGCCTTTGCTGCTTGCAAGACAGGAACGGGTTCCAATTCGCCTACGAACGGAACAACCTTGTGAACGCTATAAGGCAGGTCGAACTGTTCAAGCGTCGCCACCAAACGCGTCCACTCGGCTTCTTGGAACAAATTAGTTTGCAATATCCAATGCATGGAAGGTCTCTAAAGCAGCAACAGACTCGGGTAAGCGAAGCGTACCCAGGATATACGGCAGACAATCCCCGGGTTCGCGCTTCGCGCGGATATGGCCTACGGGGATGCATCTTCGTTGACAGCAGCGATCAACAACAGCGTCAGCTTCGCCTATCTTCTCGAAATTCGCACTGTTTCTGGCAGCGTCCAAACCTGACCCAATTTTACCGCCCTCCCCTCGACACCGACTCCTCCTGTCCCTGCACCTCCTACGTTTGACTCGGCGGTTTGACGCCCTGCTCCATCGCAATCTGCTGATTGATCTTGGCGACTTTGCGGGAAGAGTCGAGCACACCGGGCTACATCTCCTGCCATGCCGCACCGCAGCATGCGGCGATTCGCCTTGCCGAACCCACCAGAGAACGACGATCCCCAGAGGCGATCTGGGCTGCGCAACGAATAACGCTTCCAGATTTCCCGCCGAGCCGCCACTATCTAGGCAACGCCGCGACCCCGTTGAGGGCCGATATGACCGATGCTGTCCAGATTCCCGTTTGGTTGTTGCTGATCTTGCTGGTCGCCAGCGGGTATGCCGTGCTGATCAGTATTTTCTTGCCGAGCGTCCGTTGGTTTTTTCGGCGACGTTTGAACCGGACCATCGAGCGGATCAACAGCAGTCTGCGTATCCAGATCAGGCCGTTCCAACGCACCAAGCGGCAGGTGTTGATCGACCGCTTGAGTTACGACACGCAGGTGATCGCAGAAATCGAGAAATACGCGGCGGAGACCGATGCGCCCCGATACGTGCTGCAGAAGAAAGTGCGGGTGTACGCGCGTGAAATCGTGCCTTCGTTCAATGCCTACATGTACTACCGCCTCGGCTATTGGCTGGCGCGGCAGATTTCGCGTTTCATCTATCGGGTGAAGGTCGGCGCGGCGGATATTCCCAAGCTCAATCAAATCGACCCGCAGTCCACCGTGGTGTTCGTGATGAACCACCGCAGCAATATGGATTATCTGCTGGTCACGTATCTGGCGGCCAATCAAGTGACGCTGTCGTACGCCGTGGGCGAATGGGCGCGGGTGCTGCCGCTGGATTTGGTGGTCAAAAGTCTCGGCGGTTATTTCGTACGCCGCGCCTCCAACGACCCGCTTTACCGCAAAGTGCTCGAACGTTACATCCACATGTCCACGCACGAGGGCGTCTGCCAAGCGGTGTATCTGGAAGGCGGCTTGAGCCGCGACGGCAATTTCGGTAAGCCGAAACTCGGCTTCCTCGATTACATGCTGCGTTCGTTCGATCCGCAGACCGACCGCGACATCGTGTTCATCCCGATCGGCATCAATTACGATCATGTGCTCGAAGACATGAACATGCTGGCCTGGACCGACCCGCACAGCAAACGCAAAGGTGTTTGGTTCCATCTCAAGAACGTCATGCGGTTTCTTCGATTCAATCTCTTCGCCGGCAGCGACGAGCGGTTCCGTCGCAACGGCTACGCGAGCGTGAACTTCGGCATTCCGTTGTCCGCCAAGGAATTCGCCGCCGCCAACGACATCCAATTCAAAGGCGTATCGAAGGAGCAGCGTTTCCAGCACGTGTCGTCGCTGGCCGACGAATTGATGAACGCGATCCGCTATGTCATCCCGATCCTGCCGGTACCGCTGATCGCGACCGTCTTCGTGCGCAACCCGCAGGCCAAGTTGCGATCGATCGATTTGATCGTGGAAGTCGACCAGGTGATCGACGAATTGATCCGCAACGGTGCGGCGATGCGCGACGAACAGAAACCGCGCAACTCGACCTTGCTGCAAAGCCTGCAATTGCTGCAGCGACGCGGCATTTTGATCGAAGAGAAAGATTACTATTATCCAAGCCCCGATTCCGGCGCGCTGCTGCACTACTACGCCAATTCCATCGCCCATTGGTTGCGATCGGCAAACGCCGAAAACGGCGATCAGGAGCGGAACGCGAGTATTCCTTTTGCGCGCAAGCCCGATGCGATTCAAACGCTTTCTGCGGAGCCGCAGGATGAATGATCGCATCGTTCGCTGATATGGATCGCCTCAAAACCCGTTCATTCAGTAAGATCCCGCCCGGCGTTTGGGCACTCGGCTTCGTCAGCATGTTGATGGATATCTCATCCGAGATGGTCCATAGCCTGCTGCCCTTATTCATGGTGGGTACGCTGGGCGCCAGCGCGTTGACGGTGGGCTTGATCGAAGGCGTCGCCGAGTCCACCGCACTCACGGTCAAAATTTTCTCAGGCGCACTCAGCGATTACCTAGGCAAGCGCAAAGCGCTAGCGGTGTTCGGTTACGCCTTGGGCGCGTTGAGCAAGCCGTTGTTCGCACTGGCGCCTTCCATTGGTGTTGTACTTGCCGCGCGCTTTATCGACCGTGTCGGCAAAGGCGTGCGTGGCGCGCCGCGCGACGCGTTGTTGGCCGACATCGTGCCCGCGGATATCCGTGGCGCGGCGTTCGGTTTGAGACAAGCGCTCGACAGCGTCGGCGCGTTCCTCGGTCCATTGCTTGCCGTGGGCTTGATGCTGTTATGGGCCAACGATTTTCGTGCGGTGTTTTGGGTCGCCATCGTTCCTGGACTGTTGGCGGTCGCGCTTTTGGTCTTCGGCGTTCGCGAGCCCGAGCGTGCGCCAAGCGCAAAGAGAACCAATCCGATACGCCGCGAAAATCTCAAACGCCTCAGCGCATCGTATTGGTGGGTCGTCGGGATCGGCGTGGTGTTCACGCTCGCACGATTCAGCGAAGCGTTTCTAGTGCTGCGCGCCGCGCAAAGCGGCATACCGGTGGCGTTAGTGCCACTGGTGATGGTCGCGATGAATCTGGTGTATGCGGGCTCGGCCTATCCGTTCGGCAAACTATCCGACCGCATGCGCCACAAGACGTTGTTGGCATGGGGGCTGGTGGTGTTGATCGCTGCCGATCTCGTACTGGCGAGCGGCGATCACTGGATGACGGTGCTCGCGGGCGTCGCGCTCTGGGGCGTTCACATGGGCATGACGCAAGGCTTATTGTCGGCGATGGTGGCCGATACCGCGGAGGCCGATCTGCGCGGCACCGCGTTCGGATTCTTCAATTTGCTCAGCGGTATCGCGATGTTGATCGCGAGCGTCGTAGCCGGTTTGTTGTGGGATCGTCTCGGCGCATCGTTCACGTTTTATGCGGGCGCGGCGTTCTGCGCGATCGCATTGCTGGGGCTGACTCGGCGGACGGCAGCGATCGCGCAGAAGGGGCTATAAGTTCTTCGCTTAGCGCATGACGCATACGCTCTACACCACTAAGCCTGCTGCGTGACCCGAGGCCCAGGCCCATTGGAAGTTGTAGCCGCCAAGCCAGCCGGTGACGTCCATCACTTCGCCGATGAAATAAAGGCCGGGCACGCGTTTGGATTGCATCGTGCTGGATGACAGCTCATCGGTATCCACGCCGCCGAGGGTGACTTCGGCGGTGCGATAACCTTCGGTGCCGCTGGCGATCAGCGGGAACTGCTGCAATTGCTTCGCGATCGCGCGCAGTTGCGGATCGTTGAATTGACGCATCGGGCGGCTCTCGAACCAGACCTCGCACAGTCGCTCCGCGAAGCGCTTCGGAAACAGTTCGCCCAGCACGGTGCGCAGTTCGGCGGCGGGACGTTTGGCCTGCAGGTCTTTCAACAGGGCGAACGCATCGCCTTGCGGCAGTAGGTCGAGATGCAGGGCATCGCCGACGTTCCAATACGACGAGATCTGCAGAATCGACGGGCCGCTGACGCCGCGATGGGTGATGAGCATGAAGTTGCTGAATTCTTCACCGTTGCACTGCGCAGTGACGGGCAGCGCGACGCCGCTGAGATCGGCGAAGCGTTCTTGATGTTTGCCGGTGAGCGTAAGCGGCACCAAGCCCGCACGCGTGGCTAATACCGTATGTCCGAACTGACGCGCGAGTTCGTAACCGAAGCCGGACGCGCCCATGCTGGGGATCGACAAACCACCGGTGGCCACGACTAATGATGTTGCGCGTAGTTCGCCCTGGGTGGTACGCACGCGAAAGCCGTCGTCGGTCTTCTCCACAGATTCGACGCCGCATTGGGTATCGATGCGTACCCCGGCCTCGGCGCATTCGTCTAGCAGCATCTTGACGATGAGTTTCGACGACTCGTCGCAGAATAACTGCCCGAGTTCTTTCTCGTGATAGGCGATGCCGTGTCGTTCCACCATCGCGATGAAATGCTGCGGCGTGTAGCGCGCCAGCGCCGATTTGCAGAAATGCGGGTTGCCGGAGATGAAATTCGCGGCGGTGGTGCCGGTATTCGTGAAATTGCAACGACCGCCGCCGGACATCAGTATTTTTTTGCCGCAGCGGTTGGCATGCTCGATGACGCGCACGCGGCGTCCGCGCTGGCCCGCAACGATGGCGCACATCAGGCCCGCCGCGCCGCCGCCGATGACGATGACGTCGACATCGGCGGTGGAGGCTGTGGTCGCTGTGGCGGCGGTCTGGCTGGCCGTCATCGTGCAGGGTCCGGTGCGTCATGCGGGCGGTCATTGTAGGCGCCACGGATGCATCAGGGCTTGCGTTCGCCCCTCATCCGGCGCTTCGCGCCATCTTCTCCCCGCTGTGCAGGGAGAAGGAACGCATGCGACCGGCCCTCGCGTACAGCGCTCGGACGCTCATCGGTGCGCGAAGCGATAAGCACTGTGCGGTGCCCATGGCACAATTGCCGGTCTGACACGCCCGAAACCTCCGCATGCTGCGCCTGACCGAACTGAAACTGCCGCTGGATCATCCCGAGGACGCGCTACGGGCAGCGGTCGTGCGGCGACTGGGCGTCGCGGATCGCGACATCATCGGCTTCACCGTCCACAAACGCAGTTACGATGCGCGCAAACGCAGCGCGATCATGCTGATCTACACCGTGGATGTGGAGCTGCGCGATGCTATGGATGCGCAGATCGGCGCACGCGGCCTCACGCACGTCGCGCCCAGCCCGGATATGCGCTATCGCTTCGTGACGCAGGCACCTAGCGCATTGAAGACGCGACCGGTGGTGATCGGCTTCGGGCCATGCGGCTTATTCGCGGCGCTGATTCTGGCGCAAATGGGGTTTCGGCCGATCGTACTGGAACGCGGCAAAGCGGTGCGCGAGCGTACACGCGATACCTGGGGCCTGTGGCGCGGTTCGGTGCTCGACCCCGAATCCAACGTGCAATTCGGCGAAGGCGGCGCGGGTACGTTCTCCGACGGCAAACTATGGAGCCAGATCAAAGACCCGCATTACTACGGCCGCAAAGTGTTAGAAGAATTCGTGCAAGCGGGCGCGCCGGACGAAATTCTGTACGTCAGCAAGCCGCATATCGGCACGTTCCGCTTAGTCAGCATGATCGAAAAAATGCGCGCGGAGATCGAAGCGCTGGGCGGCGAAATCCGCTTCGGCGCACGTGTCGACGACGTGCGCATCGTCGATGGCCGCATACGTGGTTTAGTGCTGAAAGACGGCGAAGACCTGCCCTGCGAACACGTGGTGCTGGCGATCGGGCATAGCGCACGCGACACCTTCGATATGTTGCATCGGCGCGGCGTATACATCGAAGCGAAGCCTTTTTCGATCGGCTTTCGTATCGAACACCCGCAGTCGCTGATCGACGAGGCGCGTTTCGGGTCGTTCGCGGGGCATCCGCTGTTGGGCGCGGCGGATTACCGACTCGTGCATCACGCGAAGAACGGCCGCGGTGTTTACAGTTTCTGCATGTGCCCAGGCGGTACCGTGGTCGCGGCCACGTCGGAAACGGGACAAGTCGTCACCAACGGCATGAGCCAGTATTCGCGCAACGAGCGCAACGCCAACGCCGGCCTCGTCGTCGGCATCAGTCCCAGCGATTATCCTGGAGGCCCGCTCGCGGGTCTCACATTTCAACGTACGCTGGAACGCCATGCGTTCGAACTCGGCGGCGGCGATTACTGGGCACCGGGACAACTCGTCGGCGACTTCTTGCGTGGCCGCCCATCGAAAGACTTCGGCGACGTGCTGCCGTCGTACAAACCCGGCGTGCGCCTCGGCGATTTGTCCACTGCCCTACCCGACTACGCTATCGCCGCGATGCGCGAAGCGATTCCTGCGCTCGACAAACAACTCAAAGGCTTCGCGATGCACGACGCAGTACTTACTGGCGTAGAAACCCGCACGTCATCGCCGATCCGCATTACGCGCGGTGCCGATTATCAAAGCATCAATACGCGCGGCCTGTATCCCGCTGGCGAAGGCGCCAGCTATGCCGGCGGTATTTATTCCGCGGCGATCGACGGCATCGAAGTGGCGCAGGCGGTCGCGTTGGCGATGATGGGCGATTGATGCAGGCTTGATGCGAGTCGCAATGCTGTGCGCGATATAGAGCGTGATGCAACAGCTATGAATGCATGACTTATTGATGCATCGCTTGCTGAGATAGGACTCTCGCCCTCATCGCCAGAGATCCGCGACTCCCTCTACCATTACATCGCATGAGGAGTGGGTGACCAGGCGGACCTTTCGTGATGTCGCGACGGCTTTGCCCCTCATCCGGCGCTTCGCGCCACCTTCGTCCGGCCCTCGCGCACAGCGCTCGGGCGCTCATCGGCGCGCGAGGCGATGCCTCGCAAGCGCACCTCTTCGCCCCCGCTTGCGGGGAGAAGGAAACACTATCGTTGCGTTAGCCCCTCATCCGGCGCTGTGCGCCACCTTCGTCCGGCCCTCGCGCCAGCGCTCGGGCGCTCATCGGTGCGCGAGGCGATACCTTGCAAACGCATCTCTTCGCCCCGCTGTGCGGGAATAAGGAAAGCCTGCATTTCGTATCACGCAACAAATGCAAAGCGGTTCCCTCTCCCCGTGCGAGGCACGGGGAGAGGGTGGCCGAAGGCCGGGAGAGGGGCGCTCTTCGCGTGATGCATGGCGGCGACCTTCGCCCCTCATCCGGCGCTGCGCGCCACCTTCTCCCCGCTGCGCAGGGAGAAGGAAACTTTATCCCGGCTCTCGCGCATCGCGCTCGGGCGCTGATCGGTTCACGAGGCACTGCCTCGTGCACCTCTTCGCCCCCGCTGTGCAGGGAGAAGGAAACACTCTCGCTGCGTTGGCCCTTCATCCGGCGCTGCGCGCCACCTTCTCACTGCTGTGCGGGGGACAGGAAACACGATCGCTCAGACCATGTCTGCGAAAGTCTGATCTGTCCATAGCATCGCCTCGACAGTGTCGAATGTTTCAGCGCAATGCGATGCAAATGTCGAACAACCTATCAGCGTTGTTTACCGCCAGAATTATGGTGCATCGCACAAACTTGATCGATATCGCGCGGTGCAGTCGTGATTGCGCCGATGCAGCGATGCGATTCCATTCGGATTGATTGACCGTCGCGCAACGAAACGCTAGCGTACGGTCAGGCATGGGGCAGCCAAGACACTGGCCGAGTGCCGATTAAGTCAAACGCAAACGCCGCAGAAGCCCCCCGGCTTCTCTTCGCATTTCTCACACACAAGGAAGCAGGTCATGACTCATCGATTCGGTAAGAACGTTCGTACGCTGTTACCAATGCTTGCACTGCTTGTCATCGGCGCGCCTGCCATGGCCAGCACGCTGAACCAAAATGTCTCTTGGACCATCGACCGCCCCGCGACCACCACCAAGTACCGTATCGTCGCTTACGGCGATTCGATTTATGCCGGTTACAACGGCTCGGTCTTCAACGCCGCGAAGTATTCGGCGCCGACAGTGGATGCCGAATATCTCGCGGCGAAATGGAATGCCGATATCGAAAGCATCCGTCGCGCGAAATCCGGCGCAGTGGCTTCGGACGTTTACAACAACAAGATCGTCGCCGAGCGCTCGTACATGCAAGCCACTTCGACGCGCGTGGTGACGTTCGAAATGTGCGGCAACGATGGTTTGCAAGCGCGCACCAGCTTCAAAGGCCAGACCGGCACCTGCAATTACAATGTGCTGAATACCGCAGTGAACAACTGCAAGACCTACGTCTCATCGGCGATGAATTACATCAACGCCAATGCCTACGCGGGCGTCAAGCTGAAGGTCATCGCCAATCTTTATTACCCCGGTTACAACGCCGATAACGTGCAGAGCTCCTGTACCGACGCGACCACCGGCGCTCGCGTCAACATGCGCGATAAGTTTCTGCCCGCCATCGCTCAGATGAATTATTGGATGTGCGAATACGCCCGTCAGAAGGGTTTCAAGTGCGTCGATAATTTCGCCGAGTACATGGGCGCCGATTACGACTCCAACGGCGACGGCCAAATCGATTCCGAGGCCCTGAAATTCGTGGCCGGCGAAACCGAAGCGAGCTACATGACCCGCATCACCAGCACGCTGCGCCCGACCTTACGCGATGCCAACACGCATTTCGTGTCCTCGACGAGCAGCTTCGATTACATCCAGTCCGACGACGTGCATCCGACCTACACCGGCGGTACCGTCTCGGCCGGCTTCTTCGGCGGCACCACCGGCACCGGCGCGGCGCGTTATACCTCGTTCCCCACCGGCTATAGCCCGATTTGGTACAACTACGGCCACGAGCGTATGGGCTGGTCGTTGTCGACCCACAATCCGGCGACGCCGTAATCGTTCGTTAGCATCGATGGACGATCGCGATCAGATCGGCACCTCGTCGTCCGCCTCCAGCGGCGGCGAGGTGCGCATCGCCAAACGCGACGGCCCCAAAGTTGGTCGAGCGCTTCGTCATGCTTTGATGTACATAACGCTCGCGCTTGTTCTAGCGATCGGTAGCCTCGGTTATCTGGTGTCGTTGTATCGCGATTCGTCGAAGACGAATGAAGACGTAAGCGAATCCAGCGTCGCCGATACGGGGCGCACAGACGCGACGCATCTCGCCGCCTCCGAAACGATACGCGTGTCCGCGCGTGCGCGCGAACCGCAAGCGCCCGTAGGTCTGGAGCGCGAGTTGAGCCGAGATCTCTCCGAATTTTACGTGCCCGGCGAACCGGTACCGACAATGAAAGACGTCATCGCACGTTTGAACGAAGCGGGCATCCACTCGGGCCTCGGTGCGTTTTCGCCGCCCGGCACCAGCCCGCCGTTGGTGGGATTGGCCGTACCGGAAGACTTCCCCTTGCCCGAAGGCTACGTTCGCCACTCGCAGGCGACCGACGATGGCCAGCCGATCGAAGCCATCCTGATGTTCTCGCCGGACTTCGAGTTCTTCGATGCCGCAGGGCGACCGATCGCCATTCCGCCCGATCGTGTGGTTCCGCCTGAGCTGGCGCCACCGGGCCTGCCGATTCGGCGGATCTCGATTCCGCGTCCGTTATAGACTTGAGCGACGGCAACAGGGACTACGACAGTTTGAATACGACTTTTTTCTCTCACCCGGGCTGGCGCATGATCGTCGGCCCCGTCCTCAGTGCGGCATTGTTGGGCCTATTCGTGCGTGGCGGCCACAATTACCTCATCGGCTTCATCGCATTCGTACCGTGGTTACTCTCGCTCAATGCCACTCGCACGATCGCCGGCACCCTAGGCAACGGCATCGTGATGAGCGTCGCGCTTACGCTCGCCGTCTTCATGTGGTTCGGCCATTCCATCGGGCCATTCGCTAGCGCCAGCGAGGACGCTGGTTTGATGATATTGCTCGCCCTCGCCCCGCTCTTCCAGCCGCAGGTCGTCGCATTCGTTATCGCCCGTCATCTCGCAGGCCGCCATCACGGTACGATCTTGCGCGCCGTCGCAGGCGCCTCGGCCTACGTCGCGACCGAATGGCTGGTACCGAAAGTGCTGGGCGATACGATCGGCTACGGCATGCATCCATCGATCTATTTGCGACAGTTCGCTGATCTCGGTGGCGCCGCGGGCATCACGTTCATTTTGATTCTCATCAACGAAGCCGTCGTCGCTGCGATCGTGCGTCGTCGCGATGGCATTCGCGCTTCGATCAAACCATTGGCGTTCGCGGCGGCGACGATCATCGCGATGTTGGGCTACGGCGCCGTTCGGCTGGCCATGCTCGGCACGGCGCCCATCGACAACGGCCCACCGCTGCGCGTCGGCATGGTGCAATCGAACATCTACGATTACGAAGGTTTGCGCAAGAAATATGGCGTTTACGCCGTCGTTCGACTCATCCTCGATACGCACTTCGAGATGTCGAAGGAAGCGATCGAATATCATCGCGTCGATGCCGTAATGTGGTCGGAAACGGTCTATCCGGCCACGTTCGACCATCCCAAAACCGAAGGCACGGCCGAACTGGACCAAGAAATCAAGGATTTCATCAAGAAGTCCGGCGTGCCATTCGTCTTCGGCACGTACGATATCGACGAAAAAGGCGAATACAACGCAGCGGTCTTCGTCGAACCCGACGCGGGCACACTGGGTTTCTATCGCAAGACCAATCCTTTTCTGTTCACCGAATACGTGCCGCCGTGGCTCGATGGCCCGACGCTGCGGCGTTTCTTGCCCTTCGCCGGCACTTGGAAGCCGGGCGACGGCGCACGCGTGTTCCCGCTACGCCTCGCCGATGGCCGTGAGATTCAAGTGGTGCCGCTGGTTTGCTTGGACGAGACCCGGCCCGATGTGGCGATCGGCGGCGCGAGGCTAGGCGCGCAGGTGATCCTGAGCATGTCCAACGATTCCTGGTTCAAGCAACCGGGTGGGACGCTGCACTTAGCCGTCGCGACATTCCGCAGCATCGAAACGCGTATGCCGCTGTTGCGCGTGACCCAAAGCGGCATCAGTGCCGCGATCGATGCGAACGGCAGTCTGTTGGCGTATAGCCCGGATCGGAAACGATTCCTGTTGGTCGGCGAGGTTCCGGTCGGAACGCCGCCGCCGACGCTGATGCGGGCCTGGGGCGATTGGGTCGGACGCGTCGGCATCGCGATTCTGCTGCTGATGGCCATTGCCGCAGCGTTGCGCACTTTTTATCGACGAAAGGCGCGCATCGCAGCCCCTTCTGCGGCCAAAGACATCGATACGCACTATCGCGCCGATGCCGTGATGCTCGCACCCATATGGCGCATCGCCGCGAGTCTGCTAGTTCTGTTCGCATGCGGCGGCTTGGTGTGGGTCGGCTTGACGATGCTGATGCCGGGCGAGATGCAGGCGAATCGTCTTTCGCAAATTTGGATGTTCGTGGGCTTGGTGCTCGCGCCTGCCGCCGCTGCATGGGCGATCCAGCGCGCCTTCGCCGCAACGCTCAGCGTCGAAGGCGACACGCTCGTCCTCGAACAAAGCGAGCGCAGGATCGAGATTCGAGCGAGCGATATCGTTGCGGTAACGCCATGGGCGCTCCCGTTGCCGAGTACGGGCGTGCGGTTGACGCTCGCCTCGGGGCAGCGCTGGTCGCACGGCATCGCTACGAACGACCCCGCGGCGTTCGTCGCCGCTTTGGTGCGCGCGGGTGCGCAGCCGAAGCTCGGCGATACCCTCGCCGGCCGCGCCATCGACTACGCACGTACGCGCGCGGCGATCGTCCGCGGCCGCCTCGACCATCCGCTGACGAAATTCGTTCTGTTCCCGCTCGTACCGGCATTGCCTGCATTCCGGCTGCATCAACACATCGCCTTCGGCGGCACGTTCGGCGAGTACTACACCTACGGCTTGAAGGCATATCTCGTCGCGCTGCTGATCTGGTTGGCCACGTGGGCGATCGGCCTGGTGTGTTTCGCTGCGGTTCTTCGCGTATTGATCGAAGTCGGCACGATGTTAGCGCTCGCATTCAAACCGACGCGAGCGATCGATGCGCGCAGAGCGCTCGAATTCATCGGCCGTCTGGTGTTTTACCTCGGCTTACCGGCGTGGTTCTTGATCCGCTTTTGGCCGTGGTGATGCTTCGAGCCTTCGGTTCCACGGCGTGACGATGGCATCGCGATCTCATCGCGGCCCAGAATAGCGAAAGGCCGGCGATATTCGCCGGCCTTTCGCGTATGCAGAACCTATCTCAAAATCAAGATTCGAACATTTTCCTGTCGTCATCCCGGCGAAAGCCGGGATCCAGCTTTGAAAATACTCGGGGAAAACTGGATTCCGGCT
The DNA here is from genome assembly GCA_963783035.1 of uncultured Gammaproteobacteria bacterium. Classification (GTDB taxonomy): domain Bacteria; phylum Pseudomonadota; class Gammaproteobacteria; order Xanthomonadales; family Xanthomonadaceae; genus Lysobacter_I. The sequence continues at coordinate 434,192 of CAWAMC010000001.1, read as the reverse complement.
TTCGCCGGAATGACGAAGTGACTATCCGATCTCGTCGATTCGATTTTGAGATAGGTTCTAGGAATATTGTGCGAGTCGAGTACTTGCTACTCGACTCGCGGCACATCAACCGCCTTGTTGCGTGAGCGGTACGACGCGGATTTCGACACGGCGGTTGCGCGTGCGACCGCTATCGCTGGCGTTATCGGCGACGGGGTTGCGTTCGCCCATGCCCACCACTTCGAAACGTTCGCGGAGTAAGCCTTTCCCCATCAGGTAATTCGAGACCGAACCGGCGCGTTGTTCGGACAGCCGTTGGTTGTATTCGTCGCTACCGACGTTATCGGTATGCCCGCTGACTTCGACGATGGTCTGGTTGTACTCGGCCATCGTCGTCGCGACTTGGTCGAGCGCAGGTTGGAACTGCGGCTTCAGTGCGGCGCTGTTGAAATCGAAGGTAACGCCGTCGGGCAGATTGAGTTTGATCACATCGCCATCGCGGCTGACTTCGATGCCGGTACCGGCGGTGCGACGGCGTAGCTCGGCTTCCTGACGGTCTTGATACACGCCGACCGCACCACCGGCGACGGCGCCGACGCCGGCGCCGGCCATCGCGCGTTGTCGGCGCTCGGTCGCATCGTCGCCACTGAGTAGACCGGCGACTGCGCCGATGGCTGCGCCGATCAGGGCGCCGCGCTGGGTGCGGTTGGGATCATCGGGAGCATCGGTTTGTCCGGTGTAGGTCGCACAGCCGGAAACAAACAAACCAGTAGACACCGCGATAGCGAGAGGTAATGAGAACCGTAGCTTGTGCATGAATGACTCCACGTGCGCCAGCGGGGGGAGGCCGGCTTCTGCGGGGCCACGATAGGCGCGCCAGGCTGACAGCGAGCTGTCTGTGCGAAACGCAATGGCGTCGTGCGCAATGCACGGTCCAAAGAATCGCAGATGCGCACTCGCTCGCGCGAATGCGTCAGCGCATCAACGCCTCGGCATCGACCGAATCCAACGGCCGCTCCCAGCCGCTCATCAGTGCGAGATAGACCAGCTTGTCGAATTCATCGGAGAAGCGACGAGTGATCGCGCGCGGGTCGGGAATGAGCTTAGCGTCCACGATCATGCCGAAGTGGACCTTGCCGTTGTAGCTGAGGATCGACAAACCGACGCCGATCGAGCCGGTCTGCGGCACCCAGAACATCATTTCGCGGATGGGGCTGCCCGCCAGATACAACTGCTGTTGTGGGCCGGGCACATTCGTCGCCACGGTCGTGGCTTTACGGCTGAACAACTCCAACGCCATTTCTTGCACCGGCGCTGGCGCCATACCGAGTGCCGCTAAAAGCCCATATGCGACAATGGCTTGGCGCGATGACTTCAACTGATTCATGCACTCGGCGACATGTTCCAACCGATGCACGGGGTTATCCAAACCGACCGGCAAATCGAGGAAGACGAGGCCGAAATGGTTGCCGAGCTTCTTGGCGTGCTCCAGCGGGCGCAGATTCACCGGCACGGTCGCGCGCAAGAAGAGGCCATCGACGTTCTCGCCGCGCTCGAGCATGTACTCGCGCAATGCGCCCGCTGCGGTCGCCATCAGCACATCGTTCACGGTGCAACCGCAGGCGCGGCCGACCGCTTTGACCTCTTCCAGATCCAACGACGGCGCCCAAGCCACGCGCTTACTGACCCCGAGCTTACCGCGCAACACCGACGGCGGGTCGTCCGGTAATGCCAGTGCGTGCAGCAATTCGCGAGCGATCTCGCCGCCCTCTTTCGCGATCACTCCGGCGAGTGTGGGGTCGCGGTACATGTCCATGCCCTTTTCGAACATCTTGCTGCCGAGCTTGGCGTAGCGCTCGACCGCACCCACGCGATGCGCGACTTTTGCGCCGTCTTGCTTGAGCCAAGCCTTGGTCAGCGGCTCGCCTTTTTCGGGATGCGCCGAGGTATCGGTCAGCGACAACAAGACTTGTACGAGGGCGATGCCATCGGCATAGCTGTGGTGGATGCGCGAGACGAGGGCCGAACCGCCCTCGTATTTTTCGACGAGGTGGAACTGCCACAGCGGCTTGGTTTTATCCAAAGGACTGGACGCGAGCGAACTGGCGAAACGTTCGAGGGATTTTTGATCGGCGCGTCCCGGCAGCGCAGAAAGTCGCACATGCCAGTCGAGATCGAAATCGTTATCGTCCTGCCACGCCATGCCCGACGGCGTTTCCACCGGCTTCATCCGAAACCGGGTGTACGCCAAAAAGCGCTTCTCGACGATTTTCTTCAGACGCTTGAGGTCCACCGGCTCGGAGAACATCAGCACGCCGGTGATCATCATCGGATTGGTCGGACGTTCCATCCGCAACCAGGCGGTATCCACCTTCGACATGGATTCGCGTCTGGCTCGTTTACGCAGCGTCTGTTCTTCGGTCATAGCCCCTCCTCTCGCCAGCAGTGAATCACGCTGCGGCGGTCACGGTCAACGCAAGCCGAACGCTGCGTCCTACCGGCCGATGGGCCACGGCGCATCAACCTTCGTTGCCCTCCTCGATTTCGCCGCCGATGCGCCGGTAAGCATCCAGCGCTGCAGCGCGGCCGCGTGCGAGATCGACGATCGGCGCGCGCGGGTAGTTCGGCGCATGACGCGCAAGCGTGAGCGGATCGGTCCATGGCGCGAAGCGAAGCGCTTTGGGCAAATTCGTCAGCTCGGGCACCCATCGGGCGATATAGCTGCCGTCGGGGTCGAACTTTTCCGCTTGCGTCACCGGATTGAAGATGCGGAAGTACGGCGCGGCATCGGCGCCGGTGCCGCCGATCCATTGCCAGCCGAGCGTGTTGTTGGCCAAGTCGGCGTCGACGAGAGTGTCCCAAAACCAGCGTGCGCCCTCGCGCCAGTGGTAGCGGAGGTGCTTACACAAATAACTTCCGACGACCATGCGCACACGGTTGTGCATCCAGCCGGTGTGCCAAAGTTGGCGCATGCCGGCATCGACGATCGGCACGCCGGTGCGGCCCTGGCACCACGCGTCCCGCATCGTCGGCTGCACGCGAGCCCACGGAAAATCCGCGAAGCGCGGGTTGAGGTTTTGTTCCGGCGTGAACGGAAAATGATGCAGCAGGTGATAGCCGAACTCGCGCCAACCGAGTTGACGGATATAACCATCGATTTCTGCGGTCGCAGCCGCACCCGCCGCGGTGCGCTGCGACTGCAGTGTCGCGACGACGCGCCAAGGCGCGATTTCGCCATGATGCAGATGCGGTGACATTTGCGAAGTGCCGGTACGATCCGGGCGATCGCGGTCGTTGCGATAGGCGTACAGCGCACCCTCGGTGAACGTTTGCAGCGCCATGTGGGCGCCCGCTTCGCCCGGCTGCCAATGCGACCAGAACCCTTCGTCCCAGCGCGGTGTCGGCTGCAGTCGAAAGGATTCGAGCTCGACGCCGTGCGGGCCATCGTCCACTTTCGGTAGCGAAATCGGCGCTTCCCGCAGCAACGGCAAACGCAACGCGATGGACGCGGCTTTCCAGAACGGCGTGAATACCTTGTACGGGCCGCCTTGCTTCGTCGCTAGCTGCCAGGGTTCGATCAATAAGCCGCCGTTGTAGCTTTCGGCACGCAGCCCCTGGGCGCGTAGCCTGGCTTTGATCGTCGTGTCGCGCTTCTCGATCGCCGGCTCGTAGCGACGATTCCAAAACACCGCCTCGGCATCGCAGGCGGCCGCGAGCGTCTGCAGCGTTTGCAGGCTCGGGCCATGAAAATAACGCAACCTTGTCCCGCGACGACGTAAATCGGTATCGAGCGCTTGCAACGAACGATGGCGCCATGCGCACGCAGCGCCTCCAGGCGCCCAACCGTCCTCTTCTTCAGGCGCATGGATGTAAATCGGAATCGGCGCATAGCCGGCGTCGAGCGCCGCCTGCAACGCTGGGTGATCGGCCAAGCGCAGATCGTTTCGAAACCAGACGAGTGCGTTAGGCATCAGCCTATCCTCGCGTGGACGTCGATATCGTTCATCTTGCGGATCATCGAACCGGCTTTCAAACGGATATTCGGGGTCGCATCCATGTCACCACCCTTACGTGTGTACAGCTCCCAGCTTATCCCGACAGCGGCATTGTCGCGAGCGATGCATGATCGGCTTCGATGGCATGAGCGGCACACCTGTCGCGCGCTTAAGTCGCCGCGGCGGCGCCGCCGAAATATTCGCGAGGGATGCGATCGTTCAAGCCGACCAGAATCTCGTATGGAATCGTACCTGCGGCCTGGGCCACAGCCTCGCACGCGATTTCGGCATCGCCTTGGCGGCCGATCAACACCACGGGATCTTCGTTGTATGCGGTACCGTCGGGGCCTAGATCCACCATGAACTGATCCATGCAGACGCGGCCGACGATGGGATAGCGCGCGCCACGGATCAGTACCTCGCCGCGCGACGACAGCGAGCGTGGATAACCGTCGCCATAGCCGATCGGAATCGTCACCACACGCGTGTCGCGCGTTGGCGCCCAGGTCGCACCGTAACTGACCGAATGGCCCGCTTGGACGACTTTGAAATACACCACCTGCGACACCAGCGACAACACGGGCCGCAGATCGACCGTGCGTTGCGACTCGGGATCGGGCAGTACGCCGTACAGCGCGATGCCCGGGCGGACCATGTCCAGTGCGGTTTCGGGGAAATGCAATACGCCGCCGGAATTCGCCAAATGCCGAAGCGGCATCGGCGCGCCGATACGATCGAAATGCGCGCACGCCTCGAGGAACCGTTCGAGCTGCTGCGCGGTCATCGGCGATGCCGGGTCGTCGGCACAAGCCAGATGCGAGTACACGCCTTTCACCGTGCACCAGCGCGATGCGACCGCCGCTTCGATGAACGGCCCGGCGTTATAGCTGTGTACGCCGATGCGCTCCATGCCCGTGTCGATTTTCAGATGGACGACCGCCTTGCGCCCGAGCGTTTCGGCCGCGGCCTCGACCTGCCGCAGTTTGCCCAGCGACGACACCGTGATTTCCAGATCGTGGGCGATGAACTGCGCCGCCTGCGGCCCGAAGATGCCGCCCATCACCAAGATAGGGATCGTCACCCCGGCTTGGCGCAATGCGATGCCCTCCTCGACGAAAGCCACGCCCAATTGCGCGATGCCCTGCGCCTGCAAATGCAGGGCCACGGGCAACAAACCGTGGCCGTAGGCGTTGGCTTTGACGATGCCCATCACCGGTGCACCGGCGCGTGCGTGCAATGCCTGCAGATTGTGGGTCAAGGCGTCGAGATCGACGTGGATGCGACTGGGCCGGTCGCTCGCCTCGGCGTGACGATGCCGCAGTGCGTCCAGATCGATGGAGGAAGAGGACGGCTCGGTCATGCGGCATTTTATCGGTAACGCTGGCGGTTCGGGCGAAGCGATTCGGGGAAACCATCGCCCACGTCAGGGGCGGCCTATTTCCACCCGGTTACGGCCACGCGCTTTAGCGGCGTACAGCGCCGAGTCGGCACGGCGCAGAACATCGTCATAGTCGCGATCGTGCTCGACGATCGCGCTCACGCCGATGGACGCACTGATCGAAAGCACGTTGCCGTCGATCTTGAACGGCGCCGCGTCGACTGCCCGTCGCAGCGTATCCGCCAGGTCCACCGCGGCCGCCTCATCATCGGTTTCGAGCAAGGCGACGAACTCCTCCCCGCCCTGCCGCCCGAGCAGATGCGGCACGACGCAAGCGGACTTCAGTACTTCGGCGATATGGCACAGCGCGGCATCGCCGGACGCATGGCCATAGCGGTCGTTGATCTGCTTGAAATAGTCGACATCGATCACCGCGATCGCGAACCCGCGCCCGTTCTGTCGCGCGGACGCGAAACGCGCTTCGCCGGCACGCGTGATGGAACGGCGATTACGCAACCCGGTCAGATCGTCGGTGTCGGCGACGTGCTGCAATGCGTGACGGCTACGCTCCAGACACATCAACAAAAATGCGGTGGTACCGACCACCGGTAACGTCGGAATCAATACCGATGTCACCGCATCGGCCAGACCGATATAGCTCGACAATGCCGGATTCGTCACGGTCATCGCGAAATACACAGCGCGTAACGTCATCATGGCGCCGACACCATAGAGGACGCCGATCAACACTCGCCGACTCAGTACCACGTCGATTCGTTGACTGACGTGTAAGGCACGACCGGCGACGAGCATCAGCCCGCTGAACACAGCGGATGCGATCGCGATCCGAATGCCCGGCTCCGGTCGCACGGCCGAGAAAACGTAAATAGCGGTGATGCCAAGAATCGCCGGCACGAACATCCACAGACGGCTCGTCATGCCGCAGAAACTGCGATTCGCGCGCCAGTACAGCGTCGCCCCGACGAACCCCAAACCATAGGCGATCGGCAAGATGAAGCCTGGCGAAAACTGATCGCGCAAGGCCATCAGAATGCCGGCACCGGCGAACAGCAAGGTGCCGATGCGCCAGTCGGCAGCGCTGGGTTGTGCTTCGTGTATCAAATTGCGGTGCATCAAGCCCAACACGCCGCCATTGAGCAATGACATGAGCGACGCGAACAGCAGGGCGGTTTGGGAATCCATGGCCGAAATTATGCGGTTTTCATGCTTTCCCGACCCATCGCTAGGTCACGCTTCGATACCCTCGGCGCTGCTTATTTGGGATAGAACGCAGAGACCAGACCCTGATAGGTCGCCGGGTGATGCTGATGCAGCGCTTGGCCGCCCCACACGTCGCGATCCGGAAAGCCCGTGTCGAATGCCCCCGGCAGCACAAGCCCTGGTTGCGGGTGGGCGTAGCCGATGCCGGCCTTCGCTGCGTCGCTGAACAAATCAGCGATCGCATCTTTCTCGACGGAATCCCAATGCAAGCCATGCGGTACGTAGATCTGCTGGATGCCACCGAACGACCACCAACACAGCGGCGCGATATCCAGACTGTTCTGAATGCGCCATAGGAAGCCCTGATTATTCGGCAGAATCGAATTGAAATACGCGTTGAAACCGGTTCCGCCTGCGGTCAGTCCCGCGAACGACCATAAGGCCATATTGTGGATCGGCCCGCCGCCGTACAGCATCGCGTTCAAATACGCGAACAGCGTCGGCGTGAGCGTACCGCCCAAGCTATGGCCGGTGACGTAGAGATAGCGAGGCTTTAGCGCGGCGAGAAACTCGACCATCGATGTACGTGTGGTCGGGTCGTGCAAACGAATCAAGTCGGACATGCCGTTGAACGTGCCTTGCGAGATCAAAGCGTCGGCAGGCACCTTCGGCGGTGCTCCCGGCAGCGCACCAAACGGCTGAGTTTTGTCGAGATCGAAATCCTGCAGCAACCAACTGCTCAGGCTCTCGAAATTAGTGCCGCGGATAACGACGAAATACTCGCCGGTGGCGGCGTCGCCCGCAACGAAGGCGCGGCTATACGAAATGCCATCCCAATGATCGAGTTCCGCAGGCCCCCACACCACCTGCAAGCCGGTCTGGTTCGCGACCTCGGTCGGGATCGCCGACATATCGTCGTAAGAGATCGCGCACAAAGCGATCGCGGTATTCGGGTAATACGCGTAATTGCGGCCGATGTTTTCGAACACGTCCATGCTGCCCCCTTGGCTCGGCATGCGAGATGCCGTAAATGTCATTGTGACTGTCGTTTCGACTCCCACCCCGGATTCGGGGCGTCTGAAGTCTGCTCCGGGTCCGCGGCACGGTCAATCCATGGGCATCGCCGCCGGGCGGTTCGCGCTACTCGAAACTCCCCACCGAGTCGTAGGCCAGATTGTCGAAGCGTGTGTATTCGCCGAAGAACTTGAGTTTGAACGAGCCGGTCGGGCCGTTACGCTGTTTGCCGATGATGATTTCGGCCAAGCCTTTATCCGGTGAATTCTCTTTGTTGTAGTAATCGTCGCGGTAGATGAAGACGATCATGTCGGCGTCCTGCTCGATCGCGCCGGACTCGCGCAAATCGGCCATCACTGGGCGTTTGTCGGTACGCGTTTCCAGCGAGCGGTTGAGCTGCGACAGCGCGATCACCGGTACGTTCAATTCTTTCGCCAAGCCTTTGAGCGAGCGCGAAATCTCCGAAATCTCGGTCGCGCGATTTTCGCTGTTGCCGGGTACCGCCATCAGTTGCAGATAGTCGATCACGATCAGGCCGAGGCCGTGCTCGCGCTTGAGCCTGCGCGCCTTCGCGCGCAACGACTCGGGCGAGAGGCTCGGCGTGTCGTCGATGAAGATCTTGGTTTCTTTGAGCAAACGGATCGCGCTGCTGACCCGGCTCCAATCCTCGTCTTCCAACTGCCCGGTACGCAAACGCGTCGCATTGATGCGGCCGACCGAAGAGATCAAGCGCAACGCCAACTGCGACGAGGACATTTCCATCGAGAACACGGCGACCGGCTTGCGCGTCTTCATCGCGCCGTATTCGGCGATATTCAACGCGAGTGTGGTCTTACCCATCGCTGGGCGCGCGGCGAGAATGATCAAATCCGTAGGCTGCAGACCTGCGGTCATTTCGTCGAATTCGGTATAGCCGGTGGACATGCCGGTGATGCTGCCGCCGTTCTGGAAGCGCGTCTGCAGCACGTCGAAGGCCTCGGCCATCGCTTTGTTGATCGCGGTGAAATCGGTGCGGCCCTGCGAACGGGCTTCCGAGATCGCGAAGACTTCCTTTTCGGCCTGGGCCAGAATTTCGTCGCTATCGCGGCCATCGGGCTGGAAGCTGTCGTTGACGATACTGGTGCCGGCATCGATCAACTGCCGCAAGATCGCCTTGTCGCGGACGATTTCGGCGTAGGCGGTGATGTTCGCAGCCGATGGCGTGGTGCTCGCCAATTCGATCAAATACGCGCCGCCCGCGACCATTTCGGACAGGCCCTGCGACTCGAACCATTCGCCCAGCGTCACCGCATCGTAAGGGCGGCTTTTTTCCGCCAGTTCGCGGATCGCGCGATAGATCAGCTGGTGATCGCGACGATAGAAATCCTGTTCGTTCAAACGATCGGCGATGCGGTCGAACGCATCGGGCGCCAGCATCAGCCCGCCGATGACCGCCTGCTCGGCTTCGACCGATTGCGGCGGCACGCGCAGTTGCTCGACGCGATGATCGTTGCGCGGATCTTGGCGACGTTCGCCATACACATTGGGACGGAAAGCCATTAGACGGGGTTGCTCTTGGAGACGGTGCACGGGTGATGCCGACATCGTATGCGCCTACGACACCTGTCAGCGTTGCAACAAGTCGTGTGGAAAACCTGTGCATATCTTTGCCCGCCGCCGTCTCACGCGCTGCGACGACAGGCTGTGCCGGACATAAAAACGAAACGGGCGCCCTACGGCGCCCGTTCGCGACACACGCCTCAGCCAGAAATCAGGCTTCGGGTTCCACGATGACTTTGACCGGCACTTCGACATCGGCGTGCAGATGCACGACAACTTGGTGCTCGCCGATGTGGCGCAACGGGCCTTCGCCCATCACCACTTCGGCCTTACCGACCTTGTGGCCGGCGGCGGTCAGGGCTTCGGCGATATCGCGCGGGCCGACCGAGCCGTAGAGCTTGCCTTCGGTCGATGCGTTGGCCTGGATCGTCACGCTCACGCCTTCCAGCGCGGCGCGGCGGGCTTCGGCGCCGTCGCTCATGGCCTTGGCCTTGGCTTCGTATTCGGCACGCTTCGCTTCGAAGGTCGCGACGTTCGCGGCGGTGGCCGGCACGGCCTTGCCCTGCGGCACGAGGAAATTACGGCCGTAACCCGGCTTCACATTGACCTTGTCGCCAAGGCTGCCCAGGTTCACGACTTTCTGCAGAAGAATCAGTTCCATGGTGGTACTCCGTATTCGTTAGCGGGTGCGCATGTGGAGATAGAGCGCCCGCAACTGGTGGCTGTCCGAATGACAGTTCGACGATGCCATTCCGAGCGTATGCGAGGAACCTGCTGTTTCTGACTGAAGCAAACATCAAGAGCAGGCCCCTCGCCCGGGCTAAGCCCGGACTCGGGACGACAGGATCAGACGTTGTGGTTGTCCGTGTACGGGATCAACGCGAGGAAACGGGCGCGCTTCACCGCGATCGCCAACTGGCGCTGGTAGCGCGACTTGGTACCGGTGATGCGGCTCGGAACGATTTTGCCGTTCTCGGTGAGGTTCTGGCGCAGGGTGTTGAGATCCTTGTAATCGATCTCTTTCACGCCTTCGGCGGTGAATTTGCAGAACTTACGGCGGCGGAAGAACTTGGACATGGTCGGACTCCTCAGACTTCGATTTCGGCGGCGTCATCGATATCGGCAGTGCCGATCGCGATTTCATCTTCGTCGCGGCGGCGACGATCGCTCTTCTCGGCTTTGTCCTTATCGTCCTTGTTCTTCATGATCAGGGACTGTTCGGTTTCCGGGCCGTCGCGCTTGACCACGAGATGACGGAGCACCGCGTCGTTGAAGCGGAAGGTGTCGACCAACTCGTTCAGAATCTCGAGACCGGTCTCGATGTTCATCATCACGTAGTGGGCTTTGACCAGGTTCTGGATGGGATACGCGAGCTGACGACGGCCCCAGTCTTCGAGACGATGGATCTTGCCGTTGCCGCCTTCGATGAGCGTCTTGTAACGCTCGATCATGGCCGGCACCTGCTCGCTCTGGTCCGGGTGGACCAGGAACACGATTTCATAGTGACGCATGGTGGTGTCCTTGTGGATATCGACCGGCGGAATTGCCGAATCGAGAGCCCCCCGCAAGTCCGGATCGGACCTAACAGCGGCGGTAGGGCAAGGTCTCCCGCGAGCGGCGTGCCGCGACGGGAGCCAGAAAGTATGGCAGGTTCAATGGCTTAGACGCAAATGAATGCGCCAAAGCCGGGGATGGGGGATCGAGAATCGTGAACCGCTCTGCGTCTCGCCCGCTGTGCGCTTAGCCGCCTTCGCGAAGCCGAGTATTACTTTAATTACTCAAATTAAGTAATTGAATTAAAAGTTTATTTTGATTGTCTTTGCTTTTCCGATTCCCCATTCCCGATTCCCGATTCCCGGCCTTCGATCCAGCCATCGATATGCCGCTCCAGCGCCGCCAAGGGCACCGAGCCGGTTTCGAGCACGGCATCGTTGAAATCGCGGAGATCGAATTTCGGGCCCAAGCGTGTCGCCGCCCTCGCCCGCAGCTCGGAAATCTTCAACTGGCCGATTTTGTAAGCCAAGGCTTGGCCGGGGGTGCCGATATAGCGGTCGATCTCGTTGACGATGTCTTGATCGGTCTTCGGCGCATTGTCCTTGAAGTAGGCGATCGCGCGTTCGCGGCTCCAACCTTTCGCATGCATGCCGGTATCGACCACCAAGCGCACGGCACGCCACATTTCGTAGGCGAGTTGGCCCATCCGGTCGTAGGGATCGTCGTAGAGACCCATGTCGTAACCGAGCTGCTCGGCATACAGGCCCCAGCCTTCGCTGTAGGCCACGAAATACGCAGTGCGGCGAAACATCGGCGCGTCGGGCAATTCCAAGCCGCGGGCGAATTGGAAGTGATGGCCGGGTACGGCCTCGTGCAGCGATAAGGGCATCATTTCCCACATCGGCCGGCTCTCGGGCTTGTAGAGATTGACGTAGTAAAACCCTGCGCGGCTGCCGTCGTTCGCGCCTTGTTGGTAGTAGGCCGTGGTGGTGTCCGGCGCGATATTGTCGGGAATCGACCGAACGCCATAGGGCTGACGTGGGATGACGCGAAAGACCTTCACCAGTTCCGGGTCGATGCGTTTGGAGATCGCGCGATAGGCCTGCAGCAGATCCGTTGGCGTTTTGTGGAAGAACTTCGGGTCGCTGCGCAAATGGCTGAAGAATTCGCTCAGGCTGCCTTGAAAGCCGACGCTTGTTTTCAGCGTCTCCATCTCGCCGCGGATGCGCGCGACTTCTTTCAAGCCGATCGCATGGATCTCGTCGGCGGTCAACGTGGTCGTGGTGTAGTGGGCAGCGAGAAAATCGTAATAAGCCTTGCCATCGGGTAATTGAGCGGCGGCGATCTCGCTGCGGGTCTTCGGCAAATACGCATCGTTGAAATAGCGCTGCAAACGTCGGTACGCCGGCACCACGCGCTCGGCGATGACACGTTGCGCTTCTGCGCTCAACGCTTCGCGTTCGGCCGCTGGAATTCGCTCGGGAAATTTTCGGAATGGCGCGTAAAACGCACTGGTGGTCGGGTCGTCGACGACCTGCGCCGCGATTTGCCCGGGCACGCGCTGCATCAAGACGCGCGGCGGGAGATTGCCCTGACGCAGGCCTTCGCGCATCAGCTCGATGGTCTGATCGATCGACGTCGACAATGCCGCCATCCGTGCCAGCCAATCGCGGTAATCGCGAACCGTCTCGAAGCGTAGGCCCTCGATCATGCCGTCGGCGGTTTGTACGCCGCCCTGATGGCTGATCGGGCGCAGATATTCGCGAAATCGCTGGCGCGCGACGGTTTTTTCCTGCAGCCACAGGAACGTGTCGTAATTCAATTGATCGGCCGGGCCGAGTTGGTTGCGATCGAAGGCTTTCAGCCGCGCCAGCGCCTCGCGATCGGCGGTTTCGCGCCGGGCGATGGCCTCGAAACTCAAATCGGTCCAGCGGTCGTTATAGCGGGGGTCGCCTTGGAACGAGGCCGATTCCGGGCTTTCGCGCAGGCCGCGTTCCCATTCTTCATCGAAGAAGGCATGCAGGCGTGCGGCCTCATCCGCCTTCGCGACGCTCGCCGCTTGCGCGAAAGCGGGCATCGACGCGATCGGCAGCGACAGGCATGCCGCCAAAGCCAATGAGCGGCTTAGCCTATGGAACGCGAGTAGAGAGAACATGGCCGACTCCAGCGCAGGGTTCCGCGGAGTCTAGCGCGGTAGCGCGCCGCCATCGTCTCGATCGAGGAAGCGAACGGCTCAGGCCGCGCGGTCGGCGTCGGTCGTGAAGCTTTCACCGCAGCCGCACTCGGCCTTGACGTTGGGGTTGCGGAAGACGAATTGCTCGTTGAGCCCCTGCTTGAGGAAGTCGATCTCGGTCCCGTCCACCAGCGGCAAGCTGTCGGCATCGACGAAGACCCGAATGCCGTCCGACTCGGTGATGGCATCGCCCTCGCGGGCATCGCGGGCCAGATCGACGACATAGCTCCAGCCGGAGCAGCCGGTGCGCTTGACGCCGAAACGGAGGCCTAAGGCGCTCGGGCTATCGGTCAGATAGGACTTGATGCGCTCGCGGGCGGCAGGGGCGATGGAAATACTCATGGCGGCGATTGTACGGGCTCGATGATGATCGCGGACGGGATGACCATGGACGGGATAACCATGGACGGATGGCGGAAAGCCGGGATCGGGACGGACTCAGTTAAACTTCAGGGCTTGGAGCTGTAGCGTCGATGGTCGCGCGGCATCCGTCTCACTTTATCGGTACGACACCGCAGGAATACAAGATATGGCGTTGATGAGCGTCAAACAGGCACTGGCCGGGGCATTGGCCGGAGAAGCAGCGGCCATCGGCAGCGAAGTCACCGTACGCGGCTGGGTGCGGACCCGGCGCGACTCGTCGGCGCTGAGTTTCGTACACGTCAGCGATGGTTCGTGCTTCGCGCCGATCCAGATCGTCGCGCCGGATACACTGTCGAATTACGAATCCGAGGTGAAGCACCTGTCCGCCGGCTGTGCGGTGGTCGCCACCGGCACCTTGGTCGCGTCGCAGGGCAAGGGTCAAAGTTACGAAATCCAAGCGACCGGCGTCGAAGTGGTGGGCTGGGTGGACGACCCGCTGACCTATCCGATCCAGCCCAAGCAGATGTCGCCGGAGTTCCTGCGCGAAGTCGCGCATTTGCGTCCGCGCACGAATCTGTTCGGCGCCGTTACTCGCATCCGCCACTGTCTCGCGCAGGCGATCCACCGCTTTTTTCACGAGAACGGCTTCTACTGGGTCAACACGCCGATCATTTCGACCTCCGACGCCGAAGGCGCCGGCCAGATGTTCCGCATTTCCACGCTGGACATGTTGAATCTGCCGAAGACCGCCGACGGCAACATCGATTTCTCCAAGGATTTCTTCGGTAAAGAAGCCTTCCTCACGGTGTCCGGCCAACTCAACGTCGAGGGTTATTGCCTCGCGCTGAGCAAGGTCTACACCTTCGGCCCGACCTTCCGCGCCGAGAACAGCAACACTACGCGGCATCTCGCCGAGTTCTGGATGATCGAACCCGAAATTGCGTTCGCCGATCTGAACGACGACGCGAATCTCGCAGAAGCCTTCCTGAAGTATCTGTTCCGTGCAGTTCTGAGCGAGCGCGGCGACGACATGGCCTTCATCGCTGAACGCGTGCAGAAGGATGCGATCACGCGAATGGAAGCGTTCGTGAACGCGCCGTTCGAGCGCATCGACTACACCGAAGCGGTGCGATTGCTGCAGAACGCGAAGCAGAAGTTCGAGTTCCCGGTGGAATGGGGCCTAGACCTGCAGACCGAGCACGAACGTTGGCTCACCGAAACCCACGTCGGCCGCCCGGTCGTGGTGATGAACTATCCCGAACACATCAAATCGTTTTATATGCGTCTCAACGACGACGGCAAGACCGTCGCGGCGATGGACGTGTTGGCGCCGGGCATCGGCGAGATCATCGGCGGCTCGCAGCGCGAAGAACGCCTGGACGTGCTTGACGCGCGTATCGCGCAGTTCGGCCTGGACCCCGCGCATTACCAGTGGTATCGCGATTTCCGTCGCTACGGCACGGTGCCGCACGCCGGCTTCGGCCTAGGCTTCGAGCGTCTGGTGGTCTACGTCTGCGGCCTGAGCAATATCCGCGATGCGATTCCGTTCCCGCGCGCACCGGGGTCGGCGGAGTTCTGAGGCTTGCCACCAGCAGCCAATTACATCATGCGTCAAGAAAGGGTGTTTGGAGAGCCAAAATGATCATCGGAGATATGATTGTTTCGTATATTCGATCTATAGATACAGCGCTTGATGCACTGTATCGATTTGGAGAAGCTTTATACAATGCCAAACGCAAAGAGCGGATCATTAATAGCCCTATATCGGACACAGTCGCCAAGATAAACACCGCGCAAGAGAATCTTTCAGATGCCATCGAAGCAATTGAAACGCTCAGAGAGCATGCAGTAAATGAGAAATCAAAGCTTGAGCTATTGCTGCAAGAAGTGACGCAAAAGAAAAATGAGTTAGATACAGCAAGAGAAAACTTATCAGACACAGAATTAATTTTGAACGAAAAGCAAAGAGCGCTCAAAGATGCTCTTGGTATAAATAGCAGACGAGATAAAATTGCAGGATTTGCAGCAGGTGTTATTGCATCAATACTCGCAACAATTATTTGGGAACTTGGGAAGTTTATTTTTCAAAGAATTTCAATTTAGTAACTCTTAACATACGACATCTATTGAATGACTCTTTTTTTCGCTCTCGTCTTCTTCGCCCTCGCCATCGCCGGTTTTTGCGCGCTGGTGATCTTCTGGCCGCTGACCTTGGTGCATCTGCGCGAGCGCCACCCGGCCATGCATGCGCGTCTGGGCAAAGGTGCGTTCGCCAATCCTGCGGCGCTTTGGTGGTTGCTCAATGGTGGCTATCGCGAGGCCAGCGATCGTAATCTCAGCGGGTTGGCCACGCCGGCGCGGGTATCGCTCAGTACGATTCTTATCGGCCTCGCGGCGGCAGGTATCCTCTGGTTGTGGTCGGTGGCCTATCCATGAGTACGAACATGAGCGCGCCTGCGATCGAATTCGGAATCGCCCGTACGCAATGGTGGCTCGCCAGCCTCGGTCGAACGATCGTGTGGGCGCGTCTGCGCGTGCGCGATGCCGGCACCGCCGATGTGTTCGACAGCGACGGCAACACGCTGGGCTACGACAGCGAAGACACCGCGCGCGCCGCGCTGATGGATGCCGAGTTCGTCGCCTACGACGGTTTAGACGAAGAAGACGCGCTGGAACGCGGTTTCTCGTTGTCGGAATTCGCGCCGCCCGAAGCCGACGACGACGAAGGGCTTCGCGCGCAAATGGTGCGAACGCTCGGCGCTCGGGCTTGAGGCAGGAGTCGTCTTGTATCTCCCGTCGCATTTCGCACAGACCGATCTGCAACGCCTCGACGAACTGATCGCGTCGCATCCGTTCGTCACGCTGATCAGCACGGATGCGGCTAGCGGTACTTTCGTCAGCCATCTCCCTGTGCTGTATCGCCGCGAGGGCGAGCGCGTCCGCATCGAGAGCCACTGGTCGCGCGCGAATCCGCAATGGCGGCATGATGGCGAGATGCTGATGATCGTTCACGGGCCGAGCGCTTATGTCTCGCCCGGCTGGTACCCCGATAAAGAAGAAGCAGCGCGTGTACCGACGTGGAACTACGCTGTCGCGCATCTTCGCGCCGTACCACGAGTGTTCGACGACGAAACCGCGCTCGCCGATCTGGTCGATCGCATGAGCCAGCACTACGAAACGGCCATCGGCAGCGACTGGCGATTCGAGTCGGCGCGCGAGGATCATCGTTCGCAGTTGCGAGGCATCGTCGGCTTCGCATTCGAGCCGACACGCATCGATCTGAAATTCAAGCTCAGTCAGAACCATCCGGGCGCTAATCGCGATGCCGTGCGACACGCCTTCGAGCGCGGCGGCGATCCGGGCGCAGCGCGGTTGGCGGCATGGATGAACGATCGCGAGCCGAGCGGCTCAAGCGATTCGACCGCATAACCCATCGTGCCCGGTACCGCTTCGATGCAGGATCGGGATAGAGTTCGTCATCGCGAACATCGATAGAACCCGAATGCCTGCATCCGCCAACGCCCTACCCCGCGCATCGAGGCTGCCGACACTGCCGCCTCTGGTATTGCCCGATGGGACGCTCGAGTTGCTGAAGTGGCTGGCGGTGGTGCTGATGACCATCGACCACATTAACAAGTATCTGCTCGGGTTCAGTCAGCCGTGGATGTTTTATCTCGGTCGCTTAGCGATGCCGATCTTCACCGCGGTACTGGCCTACAACCTCGCACGGCCTGGCGCGTTCGAAAAAGGGCTTTTTCAACGGACCTTCCGCCGTTTAGTGCTGTTCGGGCTGATCTCGACGCCGACTTTCGTCGCGATCGGTTCCACATACGACGATTCGCTATGGCCGTTGAACATCATGTTCCTATTCGCGGCCATCGTCGCCTGCGTCTGGCTGATCGAACTCGACGACATCGGCGCCAAAACATTGATGGTGGTGATCTTCGCGGTGATGGGCCTCCTCGCCGAGTATTTATGGTTCGGCATCGGCTTCGGTATCGCGGTTTGGTATTACAGCAAGCGCCCCAGTTGGACCGCCGCGATCTTCGGCATACTGTTCTGCGCGACCTTGAATCTGTTCAACAACGTGTACTGGTCGCTGCTGGCGTTGCCGATTTTGTTTCTGGCGCCTCGCATCAAACTTCGTCTACCGCGCTTGCGCCTCGCGTTCTACGCTTATTATCCCCTGCATCTGGCAGTGCTCTGGTGGCTTCAACACGCCATCGGGCCCGGCAGCAAGTAAGGCGATGCATCAAGTCAAGCGATCGACGCACACACTTTTGACTCGGTAACGTTCGATATGGATCTGAATCTCGCGGGAAAACACGCCCTCGTTTGCGGTAGCTCCGAAGGCATCGGTCTCGCCACGGCGCAGGAACTGGCCGCACTCGGCGCCGATGTCACTGTGCTCGCGCGCCGTGCCGAGGTGCTACGCGAGGTTGCGGCTGCATTGCCTGTCCCTCGCGGTCAAAAGCACGATTGGCGATCGGTCGATATGCGCGATACGCCTGCACTCCGTGGCGAAATCGACGCGCTGGTCTCGGAGCGGCCTGTACACATCCTCATCAACAACACCGGCGGCCCTCCGGCAGGGCCAGCGCATCGCGCTTCTGCGGACGAGTTCGAATCCGCTTTCGCTCAGCACTTGCTCGCCAATCACGCGCTGGTGCAAGCCGTACTGCCCGGAATGCGCGCGGCCGGCTGGGGCCGTATCGTGAATGTGATCTCGACCTCGGTCCGCGAACCCATCGCGAATCTGGGCGTGTCCAACACCGTACGCGGCGCCGTGGCCAGTTGGGCCAAAACCCTGTCCCGCGAGTTGGCCGTCGACGGTATTACCGTCAATAACGCACTGCCGGGCTATACCCAAACCGCCAGACTGCGACAAATCGTCTCGGATCGAGCGCTCGCGAGCGGCCAAACCGAGGAGGCCGTGAGCCGGGCGATGCTGAATACGGTCCCCGCCGCACGATTCGCCCAGGCGTCGGAAGTGGCGGCGGTCATCGCTTTCCTTTGTAGCCCGGCGGCGGCGTATATCAACGGCGTCAGCCTCGCGATCGATGGTGGACGAATGAATTCGCTGTAAGCTAGGTTTCCCCCGACAAGAACAGCACGTCCCTATGCACGCGCCGCTCAAAGATGATGAACGCCGCCGGGCCCCCCGCGTCGAGTTCGAATGCGTGGTGATGATCGCGCACGGCACCGACGGATTCGTCGCGCAGATGGAAAACGTCTCCGCTGTCGGGTGTTGCACCAGCCTCCCAGAGGATTGGTCGCTCCAGGTCGGCGACCCGGTGCAGTTGTATCTGCTGATCGATTTGCGCCACGTCTTCAGCGTCGCCGCTCATGTCGCATGGGTCAGTGAGCGCTTCGTCGGCTTCGAATACCGCGAACAGCAGCCGTTGCCCGTCTAGGCCCGGCGCTCATACGAACTTTCACCGCAGGCACGGCGAAAGTTCGCCTTCGATACGAGCCACCAGACCCACCGATCGGCCCGACACCACCGTCCGCACGCCCTCGAAGCTACGAGCGGGCGACACGACTGGCATACTTCAGGACTCGAGACCACAGGGGCCGACCGCTCACCATGGAAGACTTCGCCGCCAGAGAACGACGTTTCGGCCTGCGCTTGCCCTATGCGATGCAGGTGATGATTTTGTACGAGGATCTGGCCTGGGTCGCGGATGTCCTCGATCTATCCGAAGGCGGCTGCGGTGCGTTCCGGCCGAAAGGTTGCGTGCTGCTGGAGGGCAAAGTCGCGCGCTTGATCTTCTTCCAAGGCAGCGGCCAAGCGACCGCCGTTTCTGCACGAATCGCGCGAATTAGCGAGCGCCATCTCGGCTTCGAGTACCACGAACCGCAGTCGATTCCGCCCACGCCACCCTGATTGCGGCATCGCCATGCGCCAAGCGCCCGAGCAATGCCCGACGGCACCGAGGCGCTCGCGGAACTGGGCATCGGCGGGCAGTAATCGTTAAGCTTGGCGCATGCAACGCTTTCACCACTTCATCGGCGGCGAATCGCGCGCGGGGCAGACCGAGCGCTGGCTCGATGTCTTCGACCCGGCTTCGGGCCGCGTCTATGCGGAGGTCGCGGCCGGCAGCGCCCAGGATGTCGACGCCGCGGTCGCGGCGGCAGCGGCGGCATTTCCCGCATGGTCCAACCTGCCTGCGACCGAGCGCGCGCGTTGGCTGGAGCGGCTCGCCGATGCGTTAGAGGCACGGCTCGACGATTTCGCGCACGCCGAAGCCCGCGATGGCGGCAAGCCGCTACGGCTCGCGCGCGATGCTGAAATTCCGCGTGCGATCGCGAATCTTCGGTTTTTCGCGCATGCCGCCACTCAGTTCGCGAGCGAATCCCACCATGGTCAAGCGGGCCTGAATTACACCCTGCGCACCCCGCTAGGGGTGGTCGCGACGATCTCGCCCTGGAATTTGCCGCTGTATCTGCTGACCTGGAAAATCGCCCCCGCGTTGGCGGCCGGCAATACGGTCGTCGCGAAACCGTCCGAAGTGACGCCAGCGACGGCGAGTCTGCTCGGGGAGCTGGCCCGCGAAATCGACTTTCCGCCCGGCGTGCTGAACATCGTGCATGGCCTGGGTACCGATGTCGGCGAAGCGCTGGTCGCGCATCCGACGGTACGTGCCGTATCGTTCACAGGCAGCACCGCGGTCGGCAAACGCATCGCCGCCCAACTCGCGCCGCAATTGAAGAAAGTCTCGCTGGAACTCGGCGGCAAGAACCCCACCCTCGTCTTCGCCGACAGCGATTGGCGCACGCATCTCGATACGATCGTACGGTCCGCGTTCCAAAACAGCGGCCAGATTTGTCTATGCGGCTCGCGCATCCTGGTCGAACGCGGGATTTACGCCGAATTCCGCGACGCATTCGTCCAACGCGCAGTCGCTCTGCGCGTCGGCGATCCGTTCGACAGCGATGCGCACATGGGCCCACTGGTCTCGCAAGCGCATTTCGACAAAGTCATCGCCGCATTGGATCGCGCTCGCACCGAAGGCGGCCGCATCCTCTGCGGCGGACACGCCTTGGAACGCCCCGGCTGGTTCGTCGCACCCACCGTCATCGAAGGCCTTGGGCCGGATTGCGCGACCAACCGCGAGGAAATCTTCGGCCCGGTCGTGACGTTGCAAGCCTTCGACGACGATGCCGAAGCCTTGGCGCTCGCGAACGCATCCGATTACGGCCTTTCGGCTTCGTTGTGGACGACGCGGCTGGATCGCGCCCACCGCATCGCCGCACAGTTGAACGTCGGTATGGTCTGGATCAACACGTGGTTGATGCGCGATCTGCGCACACCGTTCGGCGGCGTCGGCCAATCGGGTCTAGGCCGCGAGGGCGGGCTGGATGCGATGCGTTTTTTCACCGAATCGAAAAACATCGGAATCGCACTTTGAACACGCTTCAACGAGGCAAGAACCGCACTATGATCGAATCCATTGCGAACGCATGCAAGACGTCGGGGGCACCGCAGTGAGTCGATCGCTCGAAGACCTGCTGCGCAACAACGAAGAATGGTCCGATCGCGTCCGACGAGAGGACCCCGAATTTTTCAAGCGCTTATCGCGTCAGCAAGCACCGAAATATCTATGGATTGGCTGTTCCGATTCGCGCGTACCGGCGAATCAGATCATGGGCTTGGCGCCCGGCGAAGTCTTCGTCCATCGCAATATCGCTAACGTCGTGGTGCATACCGATCTCAACTGTTTGTCGGTGATCCAATTCGCTATCGATTTGCTGAAGGTCGAGCATATTCTGATCGTCGGCCACTACGGCTGCAGCGGCGTGCATGCGAGCTTGACCGGTACGCGCGTCGGCCTCGCCGATAACTGGCTGCGCCACGTCGGCGATGTCGCTCAAAAACACGCAGCGCTGCTGGAATCGGTCGAACTCGAAGCCCTGCGTCACGCGCGCCTGTGCGAATTGAACGTGATCGAGCAAGTGATCAACGTCTGTCAAACCACGGTCGTTCGCGACGCCTGGGCGCGCGAACAGCCGCTCAGTGTGCATGGCTGGATCTACGGCCTGCACGATGGCCGCATGCGCGACCTCGGCATGAGCATCGCGGCAGGCGACGAACTCTCCGAGACCTACGCGCATGCGTTGAATCGCTTGCATGCGCCAGGGGCGACGGCATGAGCGATAGCATTCACGCCGCAACCGCGCCCAAAGCCGTCGGCCGTTATCCGCATGCGCGTCGTGTCGGCGATCTGCTGTTCCTCTCAGGCATCGGCCCGCGCGACCCTGCCGACAACGGCATCCCCGGCAACGTCTACGACGCGCACGGTTCGCTGACGGCTTACGATATCGCCGCACAAACGCATGCGGTGTTCGCCAATGTGCGCGCGGTGCTCGACGCCAGCGGTGCGCGTTGGGAGAACTTGGTCGATGTGACCGTCTACCTCACCGACATGGCGCGTGATTTCAAGACGTACAACGCGATTTGGGCCGAGTATTTTCCCGATTCGGCCAGCGCGCCTTGCCGCACGACGCTCGGCATCGCCGCATTGCCGACGCCGATCGCGATCGAATTGAAATGCGTCGCCGTATTCAAGGAATAACCCGATGCTGCCTCAACCACTCAATCTGCATGCCTGGATCGACGAGCACCGTCATCTATTGAAGCCGCCGGTCGGCAATAAATGTATTTACGACGGCGATTTCATCGTGATGGTGGTCGGTGGCCCGAATCAGCGCACCGATTACCACTGGGACGAAGGCCCGGAGTGGTTCTACCAATTGGAAGGCGAGATGGTGTTGCGCATCCAAGAAGATGGGGCGCCTCGCGATATTCCGCTCAAAGCCGGCGAGATCTTTTATCTGCCGCCGCGCGTGCCGCATTCGCCGCAGCGTATGGCCGGCGGCGTCGGCCTGGTGATCGAGCGCAAGCGTCTGCCGCACGAACTCGATGGTTTATTGTGGTATTGCGAACGCTGCAACACCAAACTGTACGAAGAGTTTTTTCCGCTAGCGAATATCGAAACCGATTTTCCAGCGGTGTTCGAGCGCTTCTATCGTTCGCGCGCGCATCGCACATGCACGTCCTGCGGACATTTCAATCCAGCGCCCGCCAAGTACGATCCTCAGAGCTGAGCCGCCACTTCGTCATCGGTCGCGCCGACGACGGCGAATCGAAACTCATCATCGCAACACTCCGGAGCCGCGTATGCCTCGTTTCGGTCTTTGGATTCCAGCCGCCATCCTCGTCTGTTGCGCGGCCATCTCTGGCGGCCTGCGCACAGTACAAGCGCAACAGCCCGACAATACGGACCCGCCGCCCTCGCCGACCGTCGTGATCCATGCTGGCGCGGTACTCGCCGACCCCGGTCAAGCACCGCTGGGACCAAGCACGGTCGTGATTCGCGGCGATCGCATCGTCGCCGTCGATGCCGGATATAAGCCCGCCACCGATTACGGCCGCGATAGTCGGCCGATCGATCTATCCGATGCGTTCCTGATGCCGGGCTTGATCGATCTGCATATGCATCTGGGTATTTCGATGCACGCCGATCCCCGCGCAAGCGGATCAGCGGCGCAGACCGCGCTCTCCGTCGCTGCATATGCCGCGCGATTGTTGGATGCCGGCGTGACCACGGTGCGAGACGTCGGCGACAACGGCGGCACCGTATTCGCCGTGCGCGATGCGATCGCGAACGGCGAACTCCCGGGGCCGCGTATTTTTGCCGCTGGACGCGTCATTTCCCGCACCGGCGGCCACGGCGCGAAACGCGCCGCCCCGACCGAACTCCCCTATGTTCCTGCCGTCTGCGACGATGCCGCGAGTTGCCGCCGTGCCGTGCGCGAGAACATCGAACAAGGATCGGACTGGATCAAACTCACCGTTTCGGGTTCGGGACGCGAAGTCGGCGGGCGCGAAGACGCCGCGCCGATCATGTTCGCGGACGAAGCGCTCGCCGCAGCGGCCGCCGCGAAACAAGCGAATCGCCCGGTCGCCGCGCATGCGCATAGCCGGGCGGCGATCGCATTGGCGCTGGATGCGGGCGCGAAGACGATCGAACACGGCACGCATGTCGATTCCGCATCCGCAAAACGCTTTCGCGCGCAGAATGCGTATCTGGTGCCGACCGCATTCGTCGCCGAATTCGTGCGCTCGCAGTTAGCGATGTTCGCTGGCGGCACGGACGGCAACGACGCTAGCGAATTGAAAGCCTGGGCGGATGCTGCGGTCGCGAACCCAGGGCGCGCGTGGCGAGCCGGCATCCCGCTCGCGCTCGGCACCGACGCTGGGCCGAGCTTCGATCCCGATGCCACCGTGCGCGAACTCGAACTCTATGTCGCGAGCGGCGTTCCGGCCTCTGCGGCTCTGGCGGCAGCGACCGTCAACAACGCCGACGCCCTCGGCATGTCCACGTCGTTAGGCCGCGTTCGCCCAGGCTATGACGCCGATCTGATCGCCGTGTCGGGCGATCCTGCGGCCGAACTCACACGTCTGCGCAAGCCCCTCTTCGTGATGAAGGCCGGCGCGGTGCATCGTTTCGACACGCCAGCCGGTACGGTGCGGGATGCGAGATAATCCCGCTTCCGGCCGCAGCGAGAACATCTCGCCGCCGATGGCCCACGCTCACGCAGATATCGCACGATGCTGAAAATCGATACTCACGCTCATTATCTGCCGCGCGATTGGCCCGATTTAGCGGCCAAGTACGGCGACATCCGCTTCCCGGTGATCCATCACGGCGACGACGGACGCTCGCGCATCTATAAAGACGGCAAATTTTTCCGCGAGATTTGGCCTAAGACTTGGGATCCGAAGATTCGCATCGACGAATTCGCGGAGTTCGGCGTGCAGGTGCAGGTGCTCAGCACCGTGCCGGTGATGTTCAGTTATTGGGCGAAACCGCAGCATGCGCACGATCTGCATCAAGCGCTTAACGATCATATGGCCGAAGCGGTGCGCGATCAGCCGCGTCATTACGCCGGCATCGGCACGGTGCCGCTGCAATCGCCGCGATTGGCGATCCAGGAACTTGAGCGTTGTATCGATCAGCTCGGCTTACAGGGCGTGCAGATCGGTTCGCACATCAACGACTGGAATCTGGATGCGCCGGAGTTGTTCGATTTTTTCCAAGCGGCGAGCGAACTCGGCGCGGCGATTTTAGTGCACCCCTGGGACATGATGGGCAGCGAGTCGATGCCGAAATACTGGCTGCCTTGGTTGGTGGGTATGCCGGCCGAGCAATCGCGCGCCGCGTGTTGTTTGATTTTCGGTGGCGTGTTGGAGCGTCTACCGAAACTGAAAGTGTGTCTCGCCCATGGCGGCGGCAGTTTCCCGTACACGATCGGCCGGATCGAACACGGCTTCAATATGCGGCCGGATCTGGTCGCCACCGATAACTTCCGCAATCCGCGCGATTATCTGTCGAGATTGTATTTCGACTCGTGGGTCGCCGATCCGCGCGCGCTGCAATATCTGATCGATACCTGCGGCACCGAACGCATCATGCTCGGCACCGACTATCCGTTTCCGCTCGGCGAGCAGGAGCCGGGCGCTGGTATCGCAGCGTTGTCGCTCAGCGAATCGGAGCGGGCACAGTTGTATCACGGCACCGCGCTCGAATGGTTGGGATTGCCGATGAAGAGGTTCGCGTGATGCCCGACATGCCGATCACCCCCATAGGGTGCGCCTGTGGCGCACCGCAACTGTTCCGCGCGATGAAACAACGGTGCGCCACAGGCGCACCCTATGGGGGAGCGCATGAATGACACACAGATGAACGACGATTGGGCGCAGCGGCAGGACGCCAGCGATCCGCTGGGTAGTTTCCGTTCACAGTTTCATATCCCGCAGCACGACGGTCGCGATATGGCCTATTTCTGCGGCAATTCCCTCGGCTTACAGCCGAAGGGCGCGCGCGCCTACGTCGACGAGGTCATGGATAAATGGGCCCGCGATGCGGTGGAGGGGCATTTCCTCGAACCCGCACCATGGATGCCCTATCACGCCCTCGTCCGCGATGGCTTAGCCGCAGTCGTCGGCGCTCATGCATCGGAAGTCGTGGCGATGAATTCGCTGACCGCGAATCTGCATCTGATGATGGTGAGTTTCTATAAACCGACGATCGAGCGCACCGCGATCTTGATCGAAGCCGGCGCGTTTCCTTCCGACCGATATGCCGTCGAATCGCAACTGAAGTATCGTGGCCTTCCTCCGCATCTGTGCTTGATCGAAATCGAACCTGATAACGAAGACGGTACGTTTTCGATGGCGGCGATCGAACGTGCGATCGCCACGCACGGCAGTCGCGTCGCGATGATCCTGTGGCCCGGCGTGCAGTATCGAACCGGGCAGGCATTCGATCTGAAAGAGATCGCACGGCTCGGCCATGCGGCAGGCGCGATCGTCGGCTTCGATCTTGCGCACGCCGCGGGCAACCTACCGCTGCAGTTGCACGACAGCGGCGCGGATTTTGCCGTGTGGTGCCATTACAAGTATATGAATTCAGGGCCTGGCGCCGTCGCTGGTTGCTTCGTCCACGAACGCCATGCGCGTACGGAACGTCCGCGTTTCGCAGGTTGGTGGGGCCACGATCAAACCACTCGTTTCAAGATGGGTCCGGAATTCGCGCCCACGCCCGGCGCGGACGGTTGGCAGCTCAGCAATCCTCCGGTGCTCGGTCTCGCGCCGCTGCGCGCATCGCTGGATCTATTCGCGCAGGCCGGCATGAACGCCCTGCGCGAGAAATCAGAAAGACTCACCGGTTATCTCGATACGCTGATCCGCGAACGCTTGGCGGAAACATTGCAGATCGTGACGCCATCCGATCCCACACAACGCGGCTGTCAATTGTCGTTGCGCGTACTGCAAGGTCGAGGATTACGTGGACGCGAGGCCGGCCGTGCGCTGTTCGAGTTCCTCGCCGCGCGCGGCATCCTGGGCGATTGGCGCGAGCCGGATGTGATCCGCATCTCGCCTGCGCCGCTCTACAACACCCACGCCGATGTCTTGCGCTTCGTGCGCGGTGTCGAGGAATGGCGCGCATGACCACGACGGCCGAAACGAAGCCCGTGAACGATTCGAGACCATCGCTGACGATCGTCGGCGCGGGTCTCGCAGGACCGTTGCTCGCGACCTTGCTCGCGCAGCGCGGCTGGCGCGTGGAGTTATTCGAGCGCCGCGGCGACCCGCGCGTGCATGGCTATGCCGGTGGGCGTTCGATCAATCTCGCGCTTGCCGAACGCGGCCTCAATGCATTGCGCGCCGCGGGTGTCGACGATGACGTATTGAAGCAAGCGGTGATGATGCGTGGCCGCATGGTGCATTTCGCCGATGGCCATCAACAGTTGCTGCGCTACGGAAAAGACGATAGCGAGGTGATCTGGTCGATCAGTCGCGGCGATCTGAACATCCTGCTGTTGAACGCGGCGGAAGCCGCAGGCGCGGCCCTGCACTTCGACCGACGACTCGAACATCGTCGATTTCGAAGCGCGGGTCGCGCATTTCGTCGGCGAAGGCGAAGACATCGTGCATCGTTTCCATGCGCTGATCGGTTGCGACGGCGCCGGCTCCAGCCTACGCGCCGCGATGCAAGCCATACACGACTTGGGCGAACGCATCGAAGTGATGCCGCACAGTTACAAAGAATTGGAAATTCCGCCCGGCTCCGATGGCGAGTTCCGGATCGAACCCAACGCGCTGCACATCTGGCCGCGCGGCGATTACATGTGCATCGCGCTTCCCAACGACGAGCGCACGTTCACGGTCACGTTGTTCCTACCGAACGAAGGGCCGACCAGTTTCGCGAACGTCGTCGACGGCGATGCCGCGCAAGCGCTGTTCGAACGCGATTTCGCCGATGCCCTGCCGCTGATACCGGATTTGAAGCAGGACTTCGAGCGCAATCCTGCGGGGATGCTGGCGACGCTGTATCTCGATCGCTGGCATCTCGACGGCCGTGCAGTCTTGATCGGCGATGCCGCGCACGCGATGGTGCCGTTCCACGGCCAAGGCATGAACTGCGCCTTCGAGGATTGCGTCGCTTTGGCCGACCATCTCGATCGCGATCCAGACACCGCGACGGCCTTCGCGAGTTTCGCCGAAGAACGCCGACCGAACGCCGCTGCGATCCAACGCATGGCGTTGGAGAATTATCGCGAAATGAGCGACCGCGTGGACGACGAGGATTTCCTGTTGCAGCGCGAACTCGAACGCGCGCTTGCGCAACGTCATCCGGAACGCTTCGTGCCGCGGTACGCCATGGTCACGTTCCGTCGCCTCCCCTATGCGGTGGCTTACGAACGTGGGCGCCTGCAGCGTGAACTGTTGGTGGAAGCGACCGCAGGCCGACGCGATCTCGAAGGGATCGATTGGGCGTGGCTGGATCGCGAAGTTCACGCGCGCCTCGCGCCTTTGCCGATCGAGGGCTGAATGTCGGCCTCTTTTCTGTTCTACGACCTCGAAACCTTCGGCACCGATCCGCGCCGCAGCCGGATCGCGCAATTCGCCGCGATCCGCACCGACGCCGAACTCAATCAGATCGAAGAGCCGCACGATTTCCTCGTGCAGCCGGCCGACGATCTGCTGCCCTCACCGATCGCGACGCTGATCACCGGGATCGAGCCGCAACGCGCGCAACGCGAAGGCGTAAACGAGTCCGAAGCGTTCGCACGCATCTTCGAGGCGATGTCGCAGCCGGAAACCTGTGCGCTCGGCTACAACTCGCTGCGCTTCGACGACGAGTTCGTGCGTTTCGGCCTATTCCGTAATTTCTACGACCCCTACGAGCGCGAGTGGCGCGGCGGGAATTCGCGCTGGGATCTGCTGGATGTGATGCGGATGGCGCGCGCGCTGCGTCCGGAAGGTTTGGAATGGCCGGTTCGCGAGGACGGCGCGCCATCGTTCAAGCTGGAGCACTTGGCCCAAGCGAACGGCGTGCGCATCGGCGATGCGCACGAGGCGTTGTCGGACGTGCGCGCTTTGATCGGCATCGCGCGGAAACTGAAACAGGCGCAGCCGAAACTGTGGGAGTACGCCCTGCGCCTGCGCGACAAACGCTTCGCTGCGCGCTTGCTCGATACCGTGGCGATGACGCCAGTGTTGCATATCTCGCAGCGTTTCCCCGCGAGTCGTTTATGCGCCGCTGCGGTCGCGCCGTTGACGCGGCATCCGCACATCGATAACCGCGTGATCGTCTACGATTTGAGCGAACCGCCCGATGCGTTACTGACGCTCGACGTCGAAGACATCCTCGACCGGCTGTACACGCCGATCGCCGATCTGCCGCCCGGCGTCGCGCGCATTCCGTTGAAGGAAGTGCATCTCAACCGATCGCCGATCCTGGTCGAATGGGCGCATTTGCGCGAGGACGAACTCGACCGCCTGCAGATCGATCCGCAGCAAGTGATCGCACGTGTCGAGCAATTGCGCGCCGCTGGACCGGCATTGGCCGAGAAAATCCGCCGCGTCTACGCCGGCCGATCGATGCAACCGGCGATCGACGCCGATGGCGCGTTGTACGACGGTTTCTTGCCGGACGCCGATCGCAAGCGCTTTCCCGATGTGCGCAGCGCCTCGCCGCAAGCGCTGCGGGAACGCGATTTCGCGTTTCAGGATCCGCGCTTGCAAGAACTGCTGTTCCGCTATCGTGCGCGTAATTGGCCGGACAGCCTGACCCCAGACGAAGCCGACCGTTGGCGCGCCTACCGTCGCCAGCGCTTGTGCGAGGATCGCGGCTTGTCCGAGTATACGTTCGAGCGTTATCGCACCGAAATTCTCGAATTGCGCGCCGCGCATGCCGATGATGGCCGGGCGCAGCGCTTGCTCGACGCGCTGGATGCTTGGGCCTTGAACGTGGAGTCCGATCTTGTATGAGCACGTACTTTTCCGACCGTAGTTTCAAATTCCTGCGCGGCCTTGCGCGCCACAACGAACGCGAGTGGTTTCATGCGCATAAGCAGGACTACGAGCAGTATGTGCGCGGGCCGTTCCTCGCCCTGATCGCCGATCTGCAGCCGGCGCTGCGCGAAGTGAGCGAGCATTATCGCGCCGACCCGAAAACGGTCGGCGGCTCGTTGTTCCGCATCCATCGCGATACGCGGTTTTCCGGCGATAAGACGCCCTACAAAACTTGGCAAGGCGCGCGTTTCTTTCACGAACGCAGTCGCGAAATCGAAGCGCCGTCGTTCTATCTGCATTTGCAACCGGGTCAATGCTTCGTCGGTGTCGGGCTATGGCACCCCGAGCCCGAAACGCTGCGGCGCGTGCGCCAATTCATCGTCGATAACCCGGGCGGTTGGGCCGCGGCCGCCCATGGTGCCGCGTTCCGCAAGCGTTACGACCTCGACGACACCGAGATGCTCGTGCGCCCTCCGCGCGGCTACCCGGCCGATTTCGTCCATCTCGACGATCTGCGTCGCAAGAATCATGTCGCTTTCCGCAGCCTCGACGACGCCACGATGACCGGCCCGCGCCTCGTCGCGACCCTCGCCCGCGATTTGCAGCAGCTCGGCCCGTTCGCCGATTATTTGTGCGCGGCGCTCGACTTGGAGTTCTAAAGTCCGATTCCGTGCGCGCCGACTGCGGTTTCGCGCCTCAGCCCGCCTATTTGCCGCATTGCGGCATGACAATACCGCATACGGCTCCGTATGCTCCTCGGCGATGCCGATCCATTGGGGAACAGGCCAAGCATCGAAAGTTTCGAGGCCCTTTTAACGAAGGGCCGCGACGAGGGAATCATCGAAGTCCAGCATGACGAATGCTTCGATCGCACGCGTCCAGCCATCGCTGACGCGCGCGAACCCATGGCGGGCACTCCCGCGCTTGCGATGCGGCACACCCGCCGTCGTTGAAGATCGGCAGACAGTAATGGACCCGCGCCGAATGATTCGGCGCGTTATCGAATTTTGGACCCATCGAAGAGGACACCAATCGTGCGCAAACTGCTTTGCGGCTTGTTACTCGCTGCGACCGCGCCCTGTGCGTTCGCGAATACCGGCGTGGCTTTCGTCCACGGCACCGGCTCCCAGACCAATGCCTACAACGACTACTGGCAGCCCGCCATGGTCGATTCCGTGCGCGGCGGCCTCGCCAATCCGGCCAACTACGTCGTCATCAACTGCGACTTCACCCAGTACATGTGGGACAGCCGCGCATCGGGCTGTTTAGCCGGCCAGTTGACCAACTTCATCAACGCCAAGGGCATCACGCGTTTGATCGTGATCACCCATTCCAACGGCGGTAACGTCATGCGTTGGATCATGTCGAACCCGACGTGGGACAGCCGCTATCCGAACATCATCAGCAAAGTGGTGCGCGTGAACGCGCTGGCGCCGTCCTCGGCCGGCACGCCTTTGGCCGATGCGGTCATCGCCGGTAACGTGTTCGAGTCCGCACTCGGCTGGCTACTCGGCTATAAGAACGATGCTGTGCGCATGCAACAGACCAGCTGGATGGCCTACTACAACGCGAATTATCTGTACGGCACCAGCGGCCGCCCGGCATTGCCGAAGACCTTCCGCAGCGTGGTCGGTACCGATGTCGATTCCTCGCCGTTCGATGGCGATAGCTATTGCGGCGGTTATACCGAAAACGTCGGACTGGAGACCACGCAGAACTGGCTGAACAGTTGCTCCGATGGTTTCTTGAACTGCAGTAGCCAAAACGCCGCTGGTTCGGTGTGGTTCTACGACACGGCCCGGATGGCCGGCGCAGAACCGCTCTCGCATAATCAGAGCCGTCGCGCCTGCTTCGGTCTGAACACCATCCTCCGCACCGATATGAGCCAATGAGGGCCACCATGCGTATTTCTCTTTCTTTATCGATCGCTATCGCGCTGGTGTCGTTCTCCGCAGGCGCTGCACAGCCGCTTAAGCCGCTCGGCCGTCAGGATCAGGCACCGAAGCGTCTGGTTTCGCTCCCCGCGCCCAATGCCGCTATCGAACGTGCGCCCGTCAGTTTCGCTTGGAAACTCGATCCGTACACCGAAGTCGTCTCTCCCAAAGCCTTCGTCGCCGAAAGTCGCGAGTATTGGGAAACCGTCGACGGCGCGGCACTGGATCGCGGTGTGCAAGTGAAAATGTCCGCGCCCGGTAGTTTGATCCGAGTCAGTCCGATCTCCGACGCTCGCGGCCTGCGCGGCGATCAGCTCGAAGTACTCGGCGGCGATGGCCGCGCGGTACGCATGAAGAGCATCGCCAACGCCGAGCAACTCAAAGCCGCCGGCATGGACGTCAACACCGGCACCTTGGTCGCGAAAATGGCCGACACCGCGGGCGCCGGTAGTTACACGCTGCGCGCGCCGAAGGCCAGTGGTCAGTATCTCGTCCACGTCTTCGAGCCCGGCAGCGACCGCGTGCTGCGCGCCGCTACCGATCGCGAACATGCGCTCGCCGGCGACACGCTGCGTCTGAGCGTCGACTACGCCCAAGGCAATCGCAGCGCGAAAGCCCAAGCCGAAGCTTTGCTCGTCGCGCCCGACGGCCGTTCCTGGCCGGTGCCGATGCGCACGGCTGGTGCGGGCCTCGCCGCCGATGTGAAATTGCCGAGCAATGTCGGTCATGCGCAGGGGCTATGGGAATTGCAGGTGTTCGCCGAAGCCGATGGCGTGCAACGCGATACCCGCACCGCCTTCGCCGTCGCCGCACCGACCGCGCGTTTCAACGGCAACTTCGCGTTCAACGCCAAGACCATGCGGATGGCGTTGCCGATCCAGAGCGGTTCGCCGGGCCGTTACGAAGCCCGCGGCACGTTGTTCGCCAAAGCGCCGGACGGCAGCATGCGCCCGGTGTCGCAGGCGCACAGCGCCAACTGGTTCAAGCGCGGCAGCGGCATGCTGGTGCTGCAGTTCGACCGCTCGCACGTGCCGGCCGGCTACGGCGCGCCGTTCGAAGTGCGTCAGCTCGAACTGCACGACCAGTCGCGGATGGCGCCGCTGGAATCGCGCGAATCGGCGGGACGTGCGCGCTGATGAAATAAAGGGCCAATGCACCCTTTTCCAAAGCAGCAACGCTGCTCGTCGTACAGAAGGGGCCGCAAGGCCCCTTCTGTTTTTCCAGCATACGATCCGTGCGCCGCAACGTATCGATTCGACTCAACGCGCGACCAAACCAGTCGCGAACCTTGCGAGGCCAGATGGCTGATGCTCGATCAACTGCAACGCTCCGTCGCTTTGCACACGGAATGCGCTGATCGTGCCGTTGCCTGGATTGAGCGAATACAGGAACCGGCTATTGCGGTCCAAAGCTAAATCGGTGGTACCGCTGCCTGCGCCGACATCAGCCGCGATCGCAGCGCTGAGCGTCGCCGCACCTCCGGATGAGATCTGATACGCCGAAAGGTTACCGCTCGCGGTATTACTGACATAAGCGAAACGACCGTCGCGTGTGGCTACGACCCAACACGCCGCGCTTTGCCCACTGGGGATCGCCGCGCTTACGGTCGCGGCCGCCCCGTTGCCGGCCAGGCGATACGACGACAAGGTGCTGGCCCCAGCGGTACCACCCACGGCTTCCGACACCAGCAAGGTGTCCTGTCGACCGAAAGCGAAACCGAACGGCGTCGGCGACGGCGAATCTGTCGTCGTGGCTGGTCCGAGTTTGCCGTCGCCATCGACGCCGAAAGTAAGAATCTTATTCGTCGCCTTCTCTGTTACAGCTAACAGATCGCCATCGCGATTGAATTCGACCTGCGCCGGTGCCGTACCGATGCCGCTGAGCGGGCGACGCGAGCCGGGAATCGGAATAAGGCGGCCGTAAATGCTCAGGCGGAAGCCCTGCACACTGTCGCTGCCGGCATTGAGCACATAGACGAGATCATCTTCGATCGCGACGCTAACAGGGCGTACACCGAGCGAAGACTCGACATCGGTTCGGAATAGAAAGTTGCCGATGCTATAGAACACGCTGACGCTGTCGCTGCCGGGATTTACCGTAAGTAACCATTGGCCGGAATCGCTGAACGCGATCGCGCCTTGATTGCCCAGACCGCCTCCACTGCCGTTGCCGCCGGTGGGAAAACTGCGCCGGCCACTGAGGCTGCCATCGTTACCGCGGTTGTAGACGACCACTTCATTACCGCTTGTAGCGTTCGTGAGCGCGTAGACTGCACCATCGGTCCAGCCGTTGTTGGCGTTGACGAACAAGGGCGTCGCGATCGCCACAGCAGCGAGCGCGATATACAGCGTCGCACGCACGGATCTGGTACGACGATCGAAACGGTAAGGCTGCGCATCGCTGCGATCATGCTGGCTCATAGAAATCTCCTAATGGTGTCGGGGGATGCCGCCATCGTCGGCGGGCGATGCACCATGCACGCTCGGTGCTCACGAATTCCTCCACCATTCATCACGAAAACTTGACTTGACTGAATAGGGCACCTTGCCCACACCCTGTCGCGATAAGGTGCGCACCGAATCTCGCGCTCCAGCCCTCTACCGTCATGGTCTCTATCGCCTTCGCCTCTATGCCCATCGCCACCCCATCATCTGAACACATCGCGTCGGCCCAAAACGCACGTACTGGTCATCGAAGACGACCCGGATATCGCCGGCATGCTGGATTTGAATCTACGGGCAGAAGGGTTCGAAATCGCGGTGGAAAGCAGCGGCGAAGCCGGGCTCGCGCGGCTACAACGCGAGCGCCCTGATCTGCTGATATTGGACCTGATGCTGCCCGGCATCGACGGCTTGCACGTGTGCCGGAAAGTACGCGAAAGCGCCGATTACCTGCCGATCATCATCCTGAGCGCGAAATCCAGCGAAACCCAACGCGTGGTCGGTTTGGAATTGGGCGCGGACGATTACCTCACCAAACCCTTCTCGATGAACGAGCTGATCGCACGCATCCATGCTGTGTTGCGCAGGATGTCGGCGGCGGCGCGCCTGGCCGATCTGCGCGCGGGCACGATCCGCCATGGCGATTTGCATATCGATCCGATCTCCCGCGAAGTGCGGTTGGCCGATCGCGAGATCGCGCTTACATCCAAAGAATTCGAATTGCTCGCTTTGTTCGCGCGCCATGCCGGTCGCGTATTCCGACGTAGCGAACTGCTCGATGAAATCTGGGGCCACACTCACGACGGTTACGAGCACACCGTCAATACCCACATCAATCGCCTTCGCGCCAAGATCGAACGCGACCCGGCGAATCCGCAATACGTCCTCACTGTCTGGGGTGTGGGCTATCGCTTCACGACATCGACACAAGACGCGATCGGGAACCCCATATGATGCCGCAGTCTTTCTACGCCCGAATCGCTTTGATGTTCGCATTTTGCGTGCTGGGGTTGGGCGCCGTGCTCGGTTGGAGCGGCTACTACGAAGCGAAACGTCATCAACACCGGATACTGCAAGAAATGAGTCTCGGTCTGGCCGGGCATATCGCCAAACAGCCCGAGATGATCCGTAGCGATCGCTTGGCCGCCGATCCAAGGCTGTTCGCACATCTGATGGCGGTGAATCCGAACATCGAAGTGTATTTGCTCGACGCCGACGGACGTATCGTGCAGTTCAGCGAAAACGGCGTGCCGCTCGCGCAAGACCGTGTCTCGCTGGCACCGATCCGACGACTGCTTGCGGGCGAGCCCGCGCCCATCCGCGGCGATAACCCGAGGCAGAACGGGCAGAGCGAGATTTTCAGCGCCGCGCCGGTCTCCAGTGCTGACGTCACGCGAGGTTATGTCTATATCGTGCTGCTCAACGAGATGTATCGCGGCATGGTTGCGGACGCATGGCGAGACTATCTGCGACGCAGCGGAGTGTGGCTGATCGGCCTGACGCTGCTGGCGGCAGCGATCGCGGGCGCGGCCGCATACCTAAGCATTACGCGTCGCTTACGGGGCGCGATTCGCGAGGTCGATGCCTATGCTAACGACGATCGCAGCAATTTCGAGATGCACGACCGCAGCGGCGACGAAATCGACCGTCTCGCTCGCGCTTTCACCGCGATGCGGCTGCGATTAGATGCGCAAATGTGCGAACTCACTCGCCAAGACGAATTACGTCGCGAACTGGTCGCCAACGTCTCGCACGATCTACGTACGCCGCTGACCTCGATGCAGGGCTATCTCGAAGCCTTGTTGCGGGTGGAAGACACGCTCGATCGCGACGAGCGCAAACGCTATCTCGAAATCGCGGTACGTCAGAGCGTGAAAGTCTCGCGTCTCGCCCAACAATTGTTCGAACTCGCGAAGCTGGAATGCGAAGAGACCCAGCCGCAAACCGAGCGATTCTCGATCTCCGAACTGGTGCAGGATATCGCGCAGAAATTCGCGCTCACTGCCGCACAGAAACATGTGCGGCTCGACACCCGTGTGGATAACGAATCCTTATTCGTCGAAGGCGATATCGGTATGATCGAACGCGTCGTCACCAATCTGATCGACAATGCGATTCGCCATACCCCCGAACACGGCGAAGTGAGGCTGGAAGCACGCTCGCATGCTGGCGAAGTCGAAATCCTGATCGCAGACACCGGATTGGGCATCTCCGAAGAACAAATGCCAGGCCTGTTGGTGCGTGGTTCGCCCATTCGGCAAATGGCCGCACGCCGTGGTGGAGGTTTGGGCTTGTTGATCGCGAACCGGATCCTCGACCTCCACGGCAGCGCGATCCGTGCCGCCAGCCGTGTCGGCGAAGGTACGCGCGTCAGTTTCGTGCTGCCGAGGGTTCAGCCGGTTTGAGCGCCTGAAACGCCACGATTACGCATCGTCGACACTGCGATTCGCGACCCCATGCGGCACATGTCCGGCCGCTACATGCTCGCGCGCCGATTCGATGTTGTGCATCGAGTCGTCGAAAAAAATGTCCGCACCGAACGCCTGCAAAAACGGGCCTTTCGGCCGACCGCCAAGGAACAGCGCTTCGTCCAAACGAATCCCCCATTCGCGTAGCGTGCGGATCACGCGTTCGTGCGCGGGGGCCGAACGCGCCGTTACCAATGCGGTGCGGATCGGCGCCGTGTCATCGGTCGGGTACGCCGCTTGCAAACGATGCAATGCATCCAGAAACCCGCGAAACGGCCCGCCCGACAGCGGTTCGTGCGCGTGCTCGCGTTCGTGACGCGCGAAGGCTTCAAGACCGCCTTCGCGTCGTGACGCGTTCGCCTTCGTCGTCGAACAGCACCGCGTCGCCGTCGAACGCGATGCGTATCTGGCTCGACATCGACCGTCGCTTCCCGGTGAAGATGGGCGATCGGCGTCGATGTCCACCACGTTTGCGCTGGCGGAAACAAAGGCGGTAACAGATGCGCAGCAGCCACGCCATGTGCAGCGCACGCTGCACTGATTCGGCGTCCGCCGATAAAAACAAATGAGCGCCGAAGGGTTTGACGTAAGGCCAGGTCGGCGCGCCTGAGGTGAAGGTCGCGCGGGTGATCGCGAGACCATAGTGCTGGATCGAATTGAACATTCGTAAGCCTGTGTCGGCAGAATTGCGCGAAAGCAAAATCACCTCAACCGCGCGATGCCTCGAGTGCTTCGTTCAACGCCAGCAACTTGCGTACCAGCGAAAATCCAACTCCCGGAGAGAGCAGCATCTCCTCATTGCTCACTTGATAAGACGCGTATGCCGTCACTCCCTCTCGTTCAAATAGCGCATGGCTATCTTCCAGATCAAACAGCGCCCTGGAAGAAATAGCGATGACGAGCGGTTGGCCGTAGCTATGTTCGACTGGTTCCATTCTCATAGAGATAACACCCTCCAGTCTCATAAACCGAGAACAGCCCAAATACCGCGCGAAACTGCCCTGTAAGAAATTACAGCTTGTTCCGAGCGCCTCATTCATGACTTCCTATCCTCAGGTACGGGGAAGGAACACTTACGCCAAAGGGGGCACTCAAGATGACTCGCGAGCATTTTCACCGCAGCCGTCGGCTTTGTTTTCGTGATCACGGTAATGTTAATAGTGCCGGCATTCTTGTATGCCCGCGTGGATCGAGGAACTTTTGGTGACATGTTTGGGGTCGCCAACGCATTATTTTCTGGTCTCGCTTTTTGTGGAATCATCTATACATTGCTGCTTCAAAAGCAGTCGATTGATGCGCAGAAAGCCGAAATACTTCATGCCAAGCAACAGATGACAGCGTCGATGGCACTACAAGCAGAAACAGTCGAAACGATAGAAAAAACAAGCCGATTATTCGATCAAGACATTTGAATTACAGACACTTTCAGCCGCGCTTGAAACGACACTCAAGCAATTACACGAGAATCACTCGAGCGCAGAAAAGTCTACCGAGAATTCACAGAAAATAATCAAACTCAATGAGAGAAAAAAAACGATTGAATCGAGGATAGAGGCCATAACCAATAACGTAATCGACCATAAAAAATAACATAGGGGATCGAAGCCATGTTCGGAAATCTCGTCACAAACCGGCAACTCAGAACACTGATCGCTTCGCAAGATATCCGAATCGAGCCATTCGACGACCAAAACCTCAAAAGTACACATTACACGTTACAAGCTGGCCGCATTCTAAAACACGATAGTGAAGGCAATTTGCGTCCCGTCCACGTCTTCGAGAGGGACGGCAATTCGCCCATCTACGAATTGAAAAAAGACGATTACGTCGTTATAGAACCCGCGCAGTCCATTCAGCTTAACAATAAAGGTATCGTCGGACGCTTCATAGCGCCATCGACGCTTATCGAAAGTGGCCTTTCGTTAGTCGCTGGGCAAATCAGCAATGGCTATGGCCAGCGAGGGGAAAGGGTCAGATTTGGCATCAAGAATCTAACCGATAATAGCTTTTTCCTGGATCAGACCTTCCGGGTAGCACGCGTGGAATTCTTTGATCTCAGAGGCATCACCATGGACGCCGTCACCATGACGAGAGAAGAAACCAGGGCATGGGCACTGCGTTTGGTGAAAGCCATTGATGACGGGCCGGATTACGGCGCGGACGACTGAATCGAACTAGTAAAGCTTTAGTAATTTACATCATGAACTACCAGCTCGGAAAACCGACCCTCTCAGTTGAACTCGATATCGAGCAACAAGTAGCGATGCGATCGTAGACCAGATAAACATCACTGATTCAACCCGCCAAATGCCGCGTCTGTCGCGGCGGCGTGGCGCTTTTCTTGCGCGGCACCGGCACCGGGCGCACGGGCTCCTGATCTTCGAACGCCAGACGCGAGCGGCCACCCTGACTGCGGAAGTCGTCGATCAGTGCGCGGTTCGCGATCTCGGCCTCGACGCCGCCATCGGCGACGAGAAACGCCTGCAGCGCATGCACCAGCCGCTCGTGCGCGATGGCGTGCGTCTGCCCGGTGCGGGCGTACAACCAATCGCTGAAAGCCAGAAAACGCCGGAACGGGGCATCGCCGAGCAGCAGCGGCAAGGTGCGCGGCAAGCGCCCGGAATTCGCGACCATGTCCCAATACCGGGAGAAGCGCGAGAGCCGTTGCATCGTCGCGAAGTCGATGATGTCGGTGCTGAGGATGTTGTACGGCGGATCGGGATTGAAACGCAGATCGTGCGCCTGCGTATGCCGTGCGATCGGCGCGCCGCGCAGGCGCTTGAGGATACCGAACTGAATTTCGTGCGGCGCCAGGGCCACCAGTCGATCGAAGCCTCGCGCGAAACTGTCCACGCTTTCTCCGGGCAGGCCGGCGATCAAATCCACATGCAGATGCGCCTTCGAGTGCTCGCGCAGCCAGCGTAGATTCGCGGCCGCTTTCTCGTCGTTCTGCCGGCGCGAGATGCGGGTCTGGACCTCGGGATCGAAGGTCTGAATACCGATCTCGAATTGCAACGTGCCTTGCGGAAACCGCGCGATCGCGTCCTTGAGCCGGTCCGGCAAATGATCCGGAATCAGCTCGAAATGCACGAACGGTGGATCGTCCGGTGCGGCGTCGATCTTGCTGCAAGAAGAAATCGAGGATCGCAAGCGACGTGTCGACCTTGAGATTGAACGTGCGATCGACGAATTTGAACTGACGCACGCCGCGCGCGTACAGCGTTTCCAATTCTTGGATAAAACGCTCAAGCTCGAACGGCCATGCGGTCTTGTCCAACGACGACAGACAGAACTCGCACTTGAACGGGCAGCCGCGCGATGCTTCGACGTACAGATGCCGTTGCCGCACATCCTCATCGGTGTATTCGGCATACGGCAGCACCAAATCCTTCAGCTCGGCCTGCACGCCGGGAATGATCCGCCCTGGCGGCGCTTCGCCGCGCAGCAATTGTCTCGACGAGCCATGCGAAGGTGACATCGCCCCAACCGGTGATGACGTAATCGGCGAGCGCGCAAATTCGCTGCTCGCTCACCTCGTAACTCACTTCCGGGCCGCCCAGCACGATGACGATCTCGGGCGCGACCGCTTTGAGTTGCGCGACCACCCGCGTGCTTTCCTCGACATTCCAGATATAAACGCCCAGCCCGAGGATGCGCGGGCGACGGGCGAGAATCTTTTCGACGATCTCCTCGGTCTTCTGTCCGATCACGAATTCCGCGATCTCCGAGCGGTCGCGCAGCTCGCCCAGATTCGCGCGCAGATAGCGCAGGCCGAGCGAGGCGTGCGAATAGCGCGCATTGAGCGTGGACAGCAGGATATCGGTCATCGGCGGATTATATCGTGACCATCAATCGTGAAAAATCGGCATTTCCGATAAGCACATCAAGTCACGAACTGCTCGCTGAGAATCCGCTCTTCGAGATTGTGCTCGGGATCGAACAACAGCGTGACGATACGGTCGCGCGATTCTCGAATCGCGACTTCGACGACATCGCGGACTTCGTGCGAATCGGCGGTCGCGCTGACCGGACGTTTGTAGGGATCGAGCACACGGAAGCACACTTCGGTATCGGCCTTGAGCAAGGCCCCGCGCCAACGCCGCGGGCGGAACGGTGCGATCGGCGTGAGCGCGATCACACCGCTGCCCAGCGGCAGGATCGGGCCGCCGGCGGAATAGTTGTACGCCGTGCTGCCCGCGGGCGTCGCCACCATCACGCCATCGCAAATCAGTTCGTCGAGCCGCGTCTGGCCGCTGAGTTCGATCGCGATATGCGCCGCTTGGCGCGTTTGACGCAGCACCGATACTTCGTTGTAGGCCAGCGAGGTCACGGTGGCGCCCGACTCCGTCTGCGCCTGCATTTCCAGCGGCCGCAGTTTCGCCGGCTCGGCGGCGGCGAGGTGTTCGATCAAGCCATGCTCGGCGTATTGATTCATCAAGAACCCGACCGTGCCGAGCTTCATACCGTAGACCGAGCGACCGAGCGCGCCGTGGCGATGCAAGGTCTGCAACATGAAACCGTCGCCGCCTAGCGCGCAAATCACATCGGCCTCATCGGGTCGGCACTGCCCATGCTGCGCCGTCATCGTTTTCAGCGCCGCTTGCGCGTCCTCGGTCGGGCTCGCGAGAAAAGCGATTTTCGGAGACATCGACATGCGGGGGCCTCGTCGCTAGCGTTGGGTGCGTGATTCGTGTCACGCATCGTACGGCGTGATCCGACTATCTTCTGCGTTCCCGGCGTTACAGGCAACGATGCCATGCGATAGGCGCGCGGGAAAGAAGCGTCAATACGATTCTATTCGCCCTGCCGGCGCGCCCCCGCGCGTCTGGGCCTGGTTTTCACGGAGGAAGTCATGTCGTCGTACACCCCGTTCCGCATCGCCCTGATCGCACCGCTCTTCGCTGCATTCCTCGCTTCTGCGCAGGCCGCAGACCCGCCTGACCCACGAAACGCCGCCGCGCACGGCGCCCCACCCTCGACAGAAACGCCTGTCCCGGGCCTGGAGCCCATGTGGCTGGATAAGCTCAACACGGAGATTCCGTCCGCGCTCGCCGCTTATATCGTCGCCAACGACCATCCGATGGGCTCGCAGATTCGTTTGCGCGAAGGCGTTTCGCGCGGCGCGCTACCGAACTTCTCCATCTCCGCTGTCGCTGCGACGGTCAAAGGCATGGATGTGAGCGGCTGGCAGGGCAACGTCAATTGGTCCGGCGCTTACGCCAACGGCGCTCGATTCGCGTACGTCAAGGCGACCGAAGGCACCTACTACACCAATCCGTATTTCGCGCAGCAGTACAACGGTTCCTATGCCGTCGGCATGATCCGCGGCTCGTATCACTTCGCGCGACCCGACACCACCACCGGCGCAGTACAGGCCGATTACTTCGTGAATCATGGCGGCGGCTGGTCCGCGGATGCGAAGACGCTACCGGGCGCACTGGATGTGGAATACAACCCCTACGGTGCCGCTTGCTATGGTTTGACCAAAAGCCAAATGGCCGCGTGGATCTCGTCTTTCAGTAGCCGCTACCGCACTCGTACCGGCCGCTACCCGGTGATCTACACCAGCACCAGTTGGTGGACGCAGTGCGTGGGCACGGCCGGCAACTTCACCGCCACCAGTCCGCTGTGGGTGGCTCGTTACTCCAGCACGGTCGGCACCCTGCCCTACGCGTGGACCTACTACACGATCTGGCAGTACGCCGACGCCGGCATCTTCCCTGGCGACCAAAACATCTTCAACGGTGCTTACGACCGATTGATCGTGCTTGCGCGCGGTTTCTGATCGGTCGAGGCATCCGTCACGATTGCGACATCGACCGGCCGCATACGCGGCCGGTCGTCGCATGATCGTCGCCTACCCCATCAAGTAAAGCCCTACTCAGACAACATCGACAATCGGCGCACCGCGACCGAGGCCGTCGGGTAATCCAACGACTTCTGCGCAGCCACCTCGGCCAGCATATTCAAGGTGAAGCGCAACGATGCATCGTCGCGACCGATCCAATGCTTGACCTTGGCATCGGCGTTCGCGCCAGGCGCATCGAGCACCTGCGAAGTGAGCAGACGCTGCTGCGTGGCCAACTCGTCGCGCAGCGATCCGCGGGCGACCGCATGCCAACGACCATCCACCGCCAAGGCGTCGATCTGCTGATACAGCCACGGCAGTTTCAGCGCTTCGCCGAGACGGAAGTGAACCTTGGCCACATCCACCGGCTTGAGCTTGCGCGCGAGCGCCACTTCGATGATGTCGCAGCACCATTCCAGATACGGCAGCGCTGCGAGCTGTTTGGCCATCGCCTCGGGCAAGCCTTTGGTTTTCCAATCCTCGAAACTCGCGTTGAACGCGGGGCGCATCGAATCCGGCAAAATTCCGGAACCGGCGCGAATTTCGCGGAAGCCATCGTGATAGCGACCGACCGCGGCGGTGATACCGGGAATCGCGCCCGGGCGCGACAACAACCAACGCGCCATCGAACGCTGCAACGACCAAATCGTCTGCAACGCATCGACCTGCACCGATTCGGGCACTTTACCGTCGAGCGCATCGATCTGCGCCCACATATCGCGCGCATCCAGCGTTTCGCGGGTGATCGTGAACGCCTTCGCGACTTCGCCCTGACTGCGGCCGGTGTCCTCGGTCATGCGCAAAGTGAAGGTCGCGCCCATGCGGTTGACCATCGAGTTGGTCACGGCGGTGGCGATAATTTCGCGCTTCAAACGATGTTGCTGCATCGATTTTTCGTACTTCTTCTGCAGCGGCTGCGGGAAATAACGCACCAGCTCTTTCGACAGATACGGATCTTCCGGCACATCGGAGTCGAGCAACTGCTGGAACAGTACGATCTTCGAGTACGACAGCAACACCGACAATTCGGGACGAGTCAAACCCAGACGCCGCGCTTTGCGTTCGGCGATCTCGCTATCGCTGGGCAGGAACTCGATCTGCCGATCGAGCAGGCCCTGCGATTCGAGGGTTCTGATGAAATGCTGCTTTGAACCAAGACGCGACAGACTCATGCGTTGCATCAAACTGATCGCTTGGTTCTGGCGATAATTGTCGTTAAGCACCAATTGCGCGACCTCATCGGTCATCGCCGCCAGCAAGGTATTGCGCTCGGGCATCGTCAGTTTTTTCTTCTGCACTTCGCCGTTGAGCAAGATTTTGATATTGACCTCGTGATCCGAGGTATCGACGCCTGCGGAGTTATCGATGAAGTCGGTATTCAGCAACACGCCGTTCAATGCGGCTTCGATACGTCCCAATTGGGTCAGGCCGAGATTGCCGCCCTCGCCCACCATCTTGCAGCGCAGCTCGCCGCCGTTCACGCGTAAGCCGTTGTTGGCGCGATCGCCGACATCGGCGTGGGTCTCGCTGGCCGCTTTGACATAGGTGCCGATACCGCCGTTCCACAGCAAATCGACCGGCGCCTTCAGAATCGCATTCATCAGCTCCATCGGGCTCATCGTCGCCGCTTCGCCGTCGATGGCAAGAGCGACTTTGATTTCCGGCGACAACGGGATCGCTTTCGCCGAACGCGGATAGATGCCGCCGCCTTTGCTGATGAGCTTCTTGTCGTAATCGTCCCAGCTCGAGCGCGGCAGCTTGAACATGCGTTCGCGTTCCTTGAACGAAATCGCAGCGCTCGGATTCGGGTCGAGAAAGATATGCCGGTGATCGAACGCCGCGAACAACCGAGTATGCTTCGACAACAGCATGCCATTACCGAACACGTCGCCCGACATATCGCCGATGCCGACGGAGGTGAAGTCTTCGCTTTGGCAGTCGCGCCCCATCGCGCGGAAATGGCGCTTGACCGATTCCCAGCCGCCGCGCGCGGTGATGCCCATGCCCTTGTGGTCGTAACCGACCGAGCCGCCCGAGGCGAATGCATCGTCGAGCCAAAAACCATGCGCGCGTGCGATACCGTTGGCGATATCGGAGAAGGTCGCGGTGCCCTTATCGGCAGCGACGACGAGATACGGGTCGTCGCCATCGTGGCGCACTACATCGTCCGGCGGCACGATACGTCCGTCGCTGGTGATGTTATCGGTGATATCGAGCAAGCCGTTGATGAAACGCTTGTAGCAAGCGACGCCTTCGTTGAACCAGGCATCGCGATCGACCGATGCGTCGGGCAGCTGCTTGCAAAAGAAACCGCCTTTCGAGCCGACCGGCACGATCACGGTGTTCTTCACCATCTGCGCTTTCACCAAACCCAACACTTCGGTGCGGAAGTCTTCGCGGCGATCCGACCAGCGCAAGCCGCCGCGCGCCACCGGGCCGAAGCGCAAATGCACGCCTTCGACGCGCGGGCCGCAGACGAAAATTTCGCGATAAGGCCGCGG
Organism: uncultured Gammaproteobacteria bacterium; assembly: GCA_963783035.1. Lineage (GTDB taxonomy): Bacteria > Pseudomonadota > Gammaproteobacteria > Xanthomonadales > Xanthomonadaceae > Lysobacter_I. The sequence goes on along the minus strand of CAWAMC010000001.1, from coordinate 389,916 downwards.
TTTCGGCAGGTCCAGCACCTTCGAGGAATCGAATTTGAAACTGAGGTAATCGGCCGGGCCGCCATCGGCGCGTAACCCGTCTTTGTAGCGACCACGGTCGTAACGGATGTAGTAATTGGTACGCAAAGTCGCTTCGATCACACCGACGAAGCTGCGCAAGATGCGATCTTCATCGAGACTCGATACGCGGTCGAGCAACGCGGTGATCGCCTGCCGCGTCGCGGCGAGCTGCGCATCGCGTTTTCCGCTGCGCGCGGCGACGACCGGCTCCACTGCCGCCAACACGGTGGCATCGCCACCGGCCAAACCCGAGAGTTGGTGACGGAAACGCTCCATGCCGCTTTTGATGTCGGCCTTGCTCTCGCTGCCGGTCGCCGGGTCGAACCGCGCCTCGAACAGTTCGATCAGCAGACGTGCCAGGATCGGATAACGCGCGAACGTGCCTTCGACGTACGTTTGCGAGAACGGTACGCCGATCTGCAGCAAATACTTGCAGTAGGCGCGCAACATCGCGACTTGGCGCCACGACAAATTGGCGGCGAGAATCAAACGGTTGAAGCCGTCGTTTTCGGCGTTTCCGCGCCAAATCTGCTCGAACGCATCTTCGAATAATGCGTCGATATCTTCGACATCGAAATCGCCGCGCGCGACTTCGACCTCGAAATCTTGGATGAACGCGACCTTGCCTTCGATCTCGAAACGATAAGGATGCTCCGAGATCACGCGCAACCCCATGTTCTCCATCATCGGCAACGCATCCGACAACGGAATATCGTCGTGCAGACGATAGAACTTGAAGCGCAGCCCGCCTTCCTGCCCACGGCATAGACGCAGGCGAAGGTCGTCGGACTCGCTCAGCGTCGCGAGTTGTTCGACATCGTCGGCCGCGATCGACGCGGAGGCTTTTTCGATGTAACCCGCCGGCAGCGCGCGGCCATAACCGGAGGCGAGCGCGAGACCGCGCTCCTCGCCGTGGCGCGCGACCAATTGCTCGCGCAAATCGTCCTGCCAGTTGCGCACGATCGCCGAGAGGCGCGCATCGAGATCGGCGGCATCGACATCCACCGGCTCGTCCTTGCGCGGACGCACCAGCATATGCAACTGCGCCAGTGGCGAATCGCCGAGCTGAATGGTGGAATCGACACGATCGGCGCGCAATGCCTGCTTGAGCATCGCTTCGATGCGCAAGCGGATTTCGGTGTTGTAGCGATCGCGCGGGATATAAGCGAGGATCGAATAGAAGCGACCATAGCGGTCGTGACGCACGAACAAACGACTGCGCACGCGTTCCTGCAAACTGAGGATACCGCTCGCGAGGCGATATAGCTCTTGCTCGTTGGATTGGAACAATTCGTCGCGCGGCAAGGTTTCGAGAATATGCCGCAAGGCCTTCCCGCTATGCCCGTTGGGCTGCAAACCCGATGTTTTCATCACGTATTCGTGACGCTCGCGCACCAACGGGATTTCCCAAGGACGGCGGTTGTACGCGCTGGAGGTGTAAAGACCGATGAAGCGTTGCTCGGCGATCGCGCGGCCATCGGCGTCGAAGCTGAGCACGCCGATGTAATCCATATAACCCGGGCGATGCACGGAGGCGCGTGCATTGGTCTTGGTCAGAATCAAGGCGTCGACCGCGCCGGACTGTGGCATGTAATGCGCGGCGAGCGTGGTGAGTTTTCGTGGTTTGCCGGCTTCGCGCCCGCGGAGCAAGCCCAGACCGCTTTCGGCATCGGCGACCAACAAGTCTTCGCCGCCTTGCTTCTTCACCCGATACTCGCGATAGCCGAGGAACGTGAAATGATCCGCCGCCACCCAATGCAGGAACGCTTGCGCTTCTTTACGACCGACATCGCTCACCGGCAATCGGCGCTTGCCGATGTCTTCGGTGATCTCGAGCATCTTGTCGCGCATCCGCCGCCAATCGGCGACGCTGGACGCGACATCGGCGAGCACTCGATGGACCGCGCGCTCGATCGTCGCGCTACCGGTCGCGGACTGGCGGTCGATTTCCACATGCATCAGCGATTCGCTGACGCCCTCGCCCACGGATTTGAGTTTGCCGCCTTTGTCGCGTTCGATCTTCACCACCGGATGGCCGAGCACATGCACGCCGATACTGAGTTCCGCGAGCGCCATCGTCACCGAATCCACCAAGAACGGCATATCGTCGTTGACGATCTGCAAGACCGTATGCGGCGATTCCCAACCGTGTTTGGCCAAGGTCGGATTGAACAGTCTCACGCTCGGTACGCCGGGCTTACGAGTACGCGCGAAGTCGAGAAAATCGTGCGCCAACGCCGCCCAGCCTTCTGGGCCGTGCATCGGCAGTTCGTCCTCGGTCATGCGCGCGTAGAACGCGCTCGCGAACGCGCTCGCATGTTCCTGCGTGGATTTATCGGCGAGCTTGCGGATCGCGCCGAAGATCGGATCGAGGACTCGCGTCTCGCTGCGATCGGAGGCACCTGCTGTGCGAGAGCGTGCTGTTCGAGAACGCGATACGGCGGCTTTCTTGGTCATGTGCGGATCCTGTCCGAGCGGCGCGATCAGCGCAGACCGGTTTCGTTGCGGGCGATCACCAGGCGTTGAATTTCGCTGGTGCCTTCGTAGATTTCGGTGATCTTCGCGTCGCGGAAGTAACGCTCTAACGGCATTTCTTTGGAGTAGCCCATGCCGCCATGGATCTGCACCGCTTGATGGGTGATCCACATCGCCGCTTCGGAAGCGGTGAGTTTGGCGATGGCCGCCTCGTTGCCGAAACGTGCGCCGCCCTTGTCGAATTCGCCCTTCTGCCACGCCGCGCGCAAGGTCAACAGCATCGCCGCATCGAGCTTGCACTTCATGTCGGCGATCTTGGCCTGCGTCATCTGGAACGTGCCGATCGGCGCGCCGAAGGCTTTACGATCCTTGACGTAGGTGAGCGTGGCCTCGTAGGCGGCGCGGGCGATGCCGATGGCCTGCGAGGCGATACCGATGCGGCCGGCATCGAGCACGCTCATCGCGATTTTGAAGCCCTCGCCTTCGGCACCCAGCACTTCGTCGGCGGCGACGGAGTAATCGTTGAATTCGATTTCGCATGTCGCCGAGGCGCGAATGCCGAGTTTCGGCTCGGTCTTACCGCGATGAAAACCTTCGCGCGCGGTATCGATCATGAACGCCGTGATGCCGCGCGCACCTTTGTCGGGATCGGTCATCGCGAATAGCACGATGTATTTGGCGACCGGGCCGGACGTGATCCAGCTCTTCTTGCCGTTGATGAGGAAACTGCCATCGGCTTGTTTGGTCGCTTTGCAGCGCATCGCGGTGGCATCGGAGCCCGATTGCGGCTCGGTCAACGCGAACGCGCCGATTTCGCGGCCTTCGGCGATCGCGCGCACATAGAGTTGCTTCTGCGCCTCGGTACCGAATTTCAGGATGCCGTTGCAGAACAGCGAATTGTTGACCGACATGATGGTCGAATGCGCGGCGTCGGCCGCCGCCACTTCGATCATCGCCAAAACGTAACTGATCGGATCCATGCCCGAGCCGCCGTATTCGGCCGGTACCTCGATCCCCATCATCCCGTTCTCGCCCAGCGTGCGCATGTTCTCGAGCGGGAATTCGCCGGTTCTGTCGAAATGTTCGGCGCTGGGCGCGATTTTTTCCTGCGCGATGCGACGGGCCACGTCCTGAATCATCAATTGCTCTTCGGTGAAGCGGAAATCCACGGGCGCGTCCTCGGGCTATGAAATCGAAAACACGATTGTAACGGCGGGGCGGTTCCAACCCTAGTCCACGGCAACAGTCGACAGGTCGACGCTTGACCGCGATGCCGTGCCGACCGACAATCCATCGCTACATCGCGATAAGAAGATATTTTGCCGCCCATGGACCTCGAAGCTTGGTCGTCCCGACTGAAAGTGCTGGCCGACGCGACCCGCGTACGCTTGCTTGCCTTGCTCGAACACGAAGAATTGACCGTGGCCGAGCTGTCCTCGATCACGCGTCTGGCGCAACCGCGGGTCTCGACGCATCTGGCCCGTTTGAAGGAAGCAGGACTGGTTCGCGACCGCCGCTCCGGGGTCTCGGCTTACTACCGCTTCGATGAGGACAACCTCGACCCGGCCCAGCGCGCCCTGTGGCGTGCGCTCCGTGCGGGCAGCGACGACCCGCTGCTGCGTCAAGACGAAGAACGCATCCCCTTGGTGTTGGCCGCACGCGCCGCGGATGCCAATTGGGCCGATAGCGTGGCCGGCGACATGGAGCGGCACTACTCCCCCGGCCGCACCTGGGAAGCGCTGGCCCGTTCCGCACTACCGCTGTTGGCGCCTGGCCGAGTGCTCGACATCGCCTCCGGCGACGGCGTACTGGCCGAACTGCTGGCCCCACATGCCCAGGAATACATCTGCTTAGACGTGAGCGCCCGCGTCGTCGCCGCCGCGAGCGAGCGCCTTCGCCGCTTCGAGCAAGTGCAAGTCCAGGAAGGCGATATGCACGCGTTACCGTTCGAGGATGGGCGTTTCGATCTGGTGGTGCTGATGCATGCGCTGACCTACGCCGCTAAACCTGCGGTTGCCGTGGCCGAGGCCGCGCGCGTGCTGCGCCCGGGCGGCCGATTGCTGCTGAGCAGTCTGGTTCGGCACGAACATCGCGGCGCGGTCGAGACCTACGGCCACGTCAATCTCGGCTTCAGCGATAAAGAACTGCGCAAATTCGCCGAAAAAGCCGGGCTCGACATCCAAACCAGCGACATCGTCACCCGCGAGAAGCGTCCGCCGCATTTCGAAGTGGTGTCGCTGATCGGTACCAAAGCATGAGCGCGGCAGTCATGAGTACATCCGAATTGCCCTGGCTGCGCCCCGCACGGGTCGCTGCGCTCGAAGCCGCGCTCGCGCAGCGGATTCTCATCATCGACGGTGCGATGGGGACGATGATCCAGCGCTACGATTTGCAGGAAACCGATTACCGCGGCGAACGATTCGCGGCAGGCTTCGACACCATCGCCGTCGCCGATCACGCCCACACCGCAGGTTGCGGTTGCGGGCATACCCACCACGACCAAAAGGGCAACAACGATCTATTGAGCCTCACCCGCCCGGACATCATCGTCGAGATCCACCGCGGCTATCTGCAAGCCGGCGCCGATTTGATCGAAACCAACACCTTCAATTCGACCACGATCTCGCTCGCCGATTACGGCCTGGAGCATTTAGCGCGCGAATTGAACGAAACCGGTGCGCGCCTCGCGCGCATCGCTTGCGATGATGAAGAAGCGAAAGATCCGAGCAAACCGCGCTTCGTCATCGGCGTACTCGGCCCGACCAGCCGCACGGCATCGATCAGCCCGGACGTGAATCGGCCAGGTTTCCGTGCGATCAGCTTCGACGAATTGCGTGTGGCTTATCGCGAAGCCGCGGAAGGCCTGATCGATGGCGGCGCCGATGTGTTGATGGTCGAAACCATTTTCGACACGCTCAATGCGAAAGCGGCGCTGTTCGCGATCGAAGAAGTGTTCGACGCCCGCGGCGCACGACTGCCGGTGATGATCTCCGGCACGATCACCGACGCCTCCGGCCGCACGCTTTCGGGCCAGACCGCAGAAGCGTTCTGGTACTCGCTACGCCATGCGCGCCCATTGTCGATCGGCTTGAACTGCGCGCTCGGCGCGAAGGATCTACGGCCGCATGTCGATATCCTCGCGCAAGTCGCCGACACGTTCGTCAGTACCCATCCCAATGCCGGCTTGCCGAACGCCTTCGGTGGCTACGACGAAACGCCTGAAGATATGGCACAGATGCTGCGCGAATTCGCGGAGGCCGGCTTGCTCAATCTCGTCGGCGGCTGCTGCGGTACCACACCGGCGCATATCCGTGCGATCGGCGATGCGGTCGCGGGCTTGCCGCCGCGTTCGTTGCCGGCTGCGGTCGGGCCTGCTCTGATCGAACGCGTTCTTGGAACGGAAGCCGCATGAATCCGACGCAGGCGGTGCCTCGATACACCCAACTGAGCGGCCTCGAACCGCTGGTCATCACGCCGGAGACGAATTTCGTCAACGTCGGCGAACGCACCAATGTCACCGGCTCGGCTCAGTTCAAGAAACTCATTCTCGAAGGCCGCTACGACGAAGCGGTCGTGGTCGCGCGCCAGCAGGTGGATAACGGTGCACAGGTACTCGACGTCAATATGGACGAGGGCATGCTCGATTCCGAGAAGGCGATGGTGGAGTTCTTGCACCTGATCGCCGCAGAACCGGACATCGCCCGCATCCCAGTGATGGTGGACAGCTCGAAATTCAGCGTGATCGAAGCCGGTCTGAAGTGCCTGCAGGGCAAAGGCATCGTCAATTCGATTTCGATGAAGGAAGGCGAAGCCGAGTTCCTCCGCCAAGCGCGGCTGGTGCGGCGTTACGGTGCTGCCGTCGTGGTGATGGCCTTCGACGAACAAGGCCAGGCCGATACTGTTGCGCGCAAAGTCGATATTTGCTCGCGCGCCTATGCACTGTTGACCGATGAGATCGGATTCCCGCCTGAGGACATCATCTTCGATCCGAATGTCTTCGCGGTCGCGACCGGCATCGAAGAACACAACGACTACGCTGTTGCCTTCATCGAAGCCGCGCGCGAACTCAAAAAGCGTTTCCCGCTCAGCCATATTTCCGGTGGCGTGTCGAACGTGTCGTTCTCGTTCCGCGGCAACGAGCCGGTACGCCAAGCGATCCATGTCGTCTTTCTCTACCACGCCATCAAGGCCGGTATGGACATGGGCATCGTCAATGCCGGCGCATTGCCGCTGTACGACGATCTCGAAGCCGATCTTCGCGAGCGCGTCGAAGACGTGGTGCTCAATCGCCGCGACGATGCCACCGAACGACTGCTCGAAATCGCCGATCGGTTCAAAGGCAAAAAGGGCGAAAAACGCGTCGAAGACCTGCGCTGGCGCGACAAACCGGTAAACGATCGTTTATCGCATGCCCTCGTTCATGGCATCGACCAATACATCGAGATCGACACCGAAGAAGCGCGCGTGCGATCCACGCGTCCCCTCGATGTCATCGAAGGCCCGCTGATGAGCGGCATGAATGTGGTCGGCGATCTTTTCGGCGCCGGCAAGATGTTCCTGCCGCAGGTGGTGAAATCGGCGCGAGTGATGAAGAAAGCGGTGGCCCATCTGCTGCCTTATATCGAAGCGGAAAAGCTGCGTACCGGCGATGCCGGCAAGAACAACGGCAAGATCGTCATGGCGACGGTGAAAGGCGATGTCCACGATATCGGCAAGAACATCGTCGGCGTGGTCTTGGCTTGCAATAATTTCGAAGTGATCGACCTTGGCGTCATGGTGCCGGCACAGATCATTTTGGATCGCGCCCGCGAAGAGAACGCCGATTTGATCGGCCTATCCGGGCTGATCACTCCGTCGTTGGAGGAAATGAGCCATGTCGCGCGCGAGATGCAACGCCAGGGGTTGACGATGCCGTTGATGATCGGCGGCGCTACGACATCGCGCGCGCACACCGCGCTCAAGATCGACCCGCATTACAAGTCGCCGACGGTGTGGGTCAAAGACGCCTCGCGCGCGGTCGGCGTCGCGCAATCGCTGATTTCCAAGGATCTGCGCGAGGCCTTCGTCGCCGCTAACGACAGCGATTACGCCGAGATTCGCGAGCGGCATAAGCATCGCGGCGATGCAAAACGCTTGGTGTCGCTCGATAAAGCCCGCGGACAGAAGTTCGATGGCGATTGGGCCGGATACACGCCGCCGATACCGCGGACGCCAGGTATCACTGTTTTCGACGATTATCCCTTGACCGAACTGATCGAGCGCATCGATTGGACGCCGTTCTTCAACACCTGGGAACTGGCCGGCAAATACCCGGAAATATTGAACGACGCCGTGGTCGGTACGCAGGCGCGCGAATTGTTCCGCGATGCTCAGGCGATGCTCAAACGCATCGTGAGCGAAAAATGGCTGACCGCAAAAGGCGTGTTCGGTCTATGGCCGGCCAATAGCGTGGGCGATGATGTATCGGTCGAGATCGACGGTAAGACGGAGACCTTCCACTTCCTTCGCCAACAAGTCGACAAACCGATCGACCGCCCCGATTTCTGCCTCGCCGATTTCATCGCGCCCAAAGACAGCGGCGTGCGGGATTGGATCGGCGGATTCGCCGTGACCGCGGGCCTCGGTATCGGGCCGCACGTCGCGCGCTTCGAGGCCGATCACGACGACTACAGCGCGATCCTGCTCAAAGCCCTCGCCGACCGTCTGGCCGAAGCGTTCGCCGAATGTCTGCACCAACGCGTGCGCAAAGAATTCTGGGGCTATGCCGACGACGAAACGCTCGACAACGACGCGTTGATCGCCGAACGCTACCGCGGCATCCGCCCGGCTCCGGGCTACCCCGCCTGTCCCGAGCACAGCGAGAAAGCGACGCTCTTTCGCCTGCTGAACGCCACCGCTAACACCGACATGTCGCTGACCGAGAGTTTCGCGATGCTACCGGCGGCAGCGGTGTCGGGTTACTACTTCAGCCATCCGCGCAGCCAGTATTTCGTGGTCGGCCGCGTGTCGAAAGAACAGGTCGAGGACTACGCCCGTCGCAAAGGCGTGTCGTTGGCCCAAACCGAGCGTTGGTTGGCCTCCAATTTGGATTACGATCCCGAGTGAAGCGGCGCATGCCGCCGCATTCTGGAGCGTTTCGATGCGCATGTGGTTTTCGTCCGTCGTTCTTGCTGCCAACGTTGTCGCTCGCGTCGTTCTTCAACAGCGATGAACAAGTTTTTCGTGACCTAGCGCTTCCGCCGCCCACAATTCACGCCGAGTTCTTTGGGAGACACCATGTCGCACAGCATGCCGAGAGCACGTCCCTCTCCCCGTGCTGTATACGGGGAGAAGAAAACATCATCCGCTGAAGCATCGCGCGCATGATCGACACGCTGATCTTCTCTCACGCCAATGGTTTTCCGTTGCCGGTCTATCGGCGACTATTTTCCGCGTTGCAGTCGGAATTCGACTGCAGCGGCGTGATGCGTTTCGGACACGATCCTGCGCGCCCGCCGACCGTCGGCTGGCCGTATCTGGTCGATGAGTTGGTGGAATTCGTGCAAGCCATGCCGCATGCGGGCGGGCGCATCTGGCTGGCCGGGCATTCGCTGGGCGGTTATCTCAGCGTGCTCGCCGCCGAACGTCTGCAGTCGCACGTGCGAGGCGTGGTGTTGCTGGATTCGCCGGTGATCGCAGGGCTCAGTGCGGCAGCGGTTCGCATCGGACGCGTCACCGGGATGGATCGTTGGATGATGCCGATCCGACAGACCCGCGTGCGCTGCCGCGAGTGGCCCGATACCGATGCCGCGCACGCGCATTACGCCGCAAAGCGTTCGTTCGCGCGCTGGCACCCCGACGTGTTGCGCGACTACGCGAACTACGGCACGGTGCCGACCGGTCGCGGCGCGCGCGAACTGTTGTTCGATCGCGACATCGAATTGCGTATCTATCGTTCGCTGCCGACCGCGCGTATCGCCAACATCGGCGCGCGGATGCGCACGCCGATCGCTTTCATCGGCGGGCGACAATCGCGCGAAGTGCGCTACATCGGTTTACGCGCCACACGCGCATTAGTCGGCGATCGTTTGTATTGGGTCGAAGGCAGCCACTTGTTCCCGATGGAAGCGCCCGATGCCACCGCCGAGCGAATCCGCACAGCCATCGATCGTATGCGCGGCGAAAGCGACGTCGATGCCACGAGTATCGACGAACGAAGCGATGACGTCGCACCCGCTTCGCCCTAGCCATCGAGAGCCCTATGAGCGAAACAGAAGACCTTCCGCGCAGCAACGCCGAATTCATCCTCAAGCATGCCGCACCTGGCCGAATCGGCCTGTGCGCAGGCGGCGACGGCATCAGCAAATTGATCCGCAAGGCGCAAGCGCCATTGACCGATCACGGACATCGCAGTCTATGGTCGCATGCGTTCTTGATCGGCGAAAAGCGTGCGGATGGTTACTGGTGGGTCATCGAATCGGACCTCGATCTTCGCTACAAGCATGTGCGCCTCGGCGTACAGGAAAACCGTATCGAGCGCTATTTCGATGCCCAAGCATTCCCGAACATCGCGATCATCGACTTCGGTCTCGACCCAGCGCAAACCTTGAAGGTGCAAACCGCGGCCTTGGATTTGCTCGCGGGCCAGTCGGAGTACTCCCTGAGCGAACTGGCCGGCACCGTACTGGCGATGCACAGCAGTCGTCTGCGCCGTCGTAAGAATCTTCTAGGCAAAGACGGTGCGGTGTTCTGTTCGGCGATGGTCCAGCATTGCTACGCCGCCGCCGACATTCATTTCCATCCAGGCGTGGAATGCAAGAACATCGCCCCGCACGACATCGACGAATCGCCTCTGCCGCATCGCAGTCATCGATTGATTCGCGACCCAGGCATTTCCAGTTTGCGTCGATTCACGCAGGCGACCGTGGATCTACTGAATACCCCGGTGGATGAGCTATTGCCGTAGTCGTCATTCGTGCAGAGCTAGCGGAGCTGTGCTCCGCTCTACCGTAAATCTAGCGAAGCTCACCACACGAGATCGTCGGGCACTTGATACTTCGGGTCGGCGTACGGGTCTTGTTCGGGCGTGGCGTTGGGATCGACACGCAGTGCGAGCGCCTGCGCGAATACCGCTTCGGCTTCGTCCAACAACGCGGCCGTGACCAATAGATAGCGGCCATCGAGTTGGATTACGCCCAGTTCGCCAGCATTGAGCTGTTTGAGCTGCACCTCATTGACGTAAATGCGCTTGATCTTGCCGCCGTAAGGGAAATGCCGAGCGATCTCGGCACTCGGGTCGTTGAGCGCTTTGTCTTTCACCAAGTCGGCGAGTTTCGCTTTGGCTTCGCGGCGCTTGCGCGCTTCTTCCTGCTTCAAACGCTCGGCTTCGATGCGCTCTTCTTTCTCACGCTGAGCGCGGATCGCATAAGCCTTCGCAAGATCGATTTCTTCTTGGGTCTGCGGTCGCTTACGTGCGTGCGCATGCGCGTTGCGAGGCGGGCTGGTCGTGTTCTGTCCCTGCGGTTTGCGATCGTCCGGCTTATGCGGCGGGCGACCGGATTTGACCGGCCCAGCGCCTTTGCGCGCACCGCTTATGCGCGCATCGTCTTTCAATGCATGGCCATGCGGCGGCCTGCCGACAGCAGGCGGCCGATCGGTTCTTTCGGGTTTCGGCGCGGGTTTGAAGCCCAGGCCCAACAGTTGATCGCGTAGCGAATCGCTCATGGCGGCGGTATCAGTAATGCGGGGGTGGCGGTTCTTCGGCCGGATCGGCCATCAGATCGCCCCGCTGCAGTTTGAGATCTTCCAGAACACGACGCAGCAAATCCGCACTGCGTGCGGCTTCGGCGCGCAGCTCGGCGAGAGCGTCGCTGAGCTCGGTCTGGGCGTGTTCTTGAAACGCTAAGCGGGTTTCCAGTTCCATGACCCGATGTTCGAGCGCTTCGCGCGCAGCATCGTCGTGAGGCATTGCTATGGAGTCGTTTGTCGCGCCCGTGTGAATCATCGACATGATTCAAGGCTTAACTTGATTCAGAAGCTTCACGGATCGGCCGCGACCGATACCGTAATAAGCTAGACCCGCAGCTTCCGCTTCGATCGGGTCGTACAGATTACGACCGTCGAACACCGCAGCGTCTTTCAGTTCTATGCGCAGTTTGGCGAAATCAGGGCTGCGGAATTGTTTCCACTCCGTCACTACGACCAAGGCATCGGCGCCTTGCAGCGCATCGGGGGCGTGTTCGCACAGAACGAAATCCGCACGTTCGCCGAAGATGCGCTGCGCTTCGTGACTCGCTTCAGGATCGAATGCGCGTACCGTCGCACCCGCATCCCACAATAGTTTCAACAACGTGCGGCTCGATGCTTCGCGCATGTCGTCGGTATTGGGCTTGAACGCCAAGCCCCACACAGCGAAGGTCTTGCCGCGCAGCGCTTCGACGCTGCCGTAATGGCCGGCGATCAGTTCGTACAAATGCGCTTTCTGCCGTGCGTTCACCGCTTCGACCGAGTCCAACAGCTCGGCGCGATAGCCGACTTGCTGCGCGGTACGCGCCAGGGCTTGCACATCCTTCGGAAAACAAGAGCCGCCGTAACCAGCACCGGGATAGATGAAATGCCAGCCGATACGCGGGTCCGAACCGATGCCTTGGCGCACCATCTCGATATCCGCACCAACGCGTTCGGCGATGTTCGCCATCTCGTTCATGAAGCTGATCTTGGTCGCCAGCATCGCGTTCGCTGCGTACTTGGTCAGCTCGGCCGAGCGCACGTCCATGATCACGATGCGTTCGTGATTACGATTGAACGGCGCGTACAGACGCTTGAGTTTTTCGACCGCCGTCGCGCTATCGGAACCGATGACGATGCGATCGGGCCGCATGCAGTCTTCGACCGCCGCGCCTTCTTTCAGGAATTCTGGATTCGACACGACGTCGAAGCCGACATCCGCGCCGCGCGCGGCCATCGCCTGCGCGATCGTCGCACGCACTTTGTCGGCGGTACCGACCGGTACGGTCGATTTATCCACGACCACGGCATAACGCTGCAAATGCTCGCCGATGGTCTTCGCTACCGCCAATACGTATTGCAAATCGGCGCTGCCGTCTTCGTCCGGCGGCGTACCGACGGCGATGAAAATGACGTCGCCGTGCGCGATCGCGCTCGGCGCGTCGGTGCTGAATTGCAGACGTCCTTCGGCGTAGTTCGCCTTCACCATCGGCTCCAAGCCGGGCTCGTAAATCGGCAGCACGCCGTTGCGCAAGCCCTCGATCTTGGCGACGTCGATATCGACGCACACCACTTCATGGCCGACATCGGCGAGACAGGTGCCGGTAACTAAGCCTACGTAGCCGGTGCCGAAAATGGTGACGCGCATAAGAACCTCGACTATCACGTACCGGCGCATCGAATGCGCGCGGCTCAATCCATAGGGCTATAAGCCGCCGATCGTATCGACCGGCGGCCTATCGGTACCGCACCGCGCTTATCGTTTCGGAAGCGCGGTGCTGGTCGTATGCGATTACTGTTTGACGATTTCCAGCAGCTCGACATCGAAGACCAAGGTTTGATTCGGGCCGATCGGCGCACCGGGCACGCCCGCTTCGCCATACCCCAACTTGCCCGGGATCCAGAGTTTGAACTTGCTGCCGACCGGCATCAGTTGCAGGGCTTCGGTCCAACCCGGGACGACGGCGCCGACGGCGAACTGCGCCGGTTCGTTGCGGTCGAGCGAACTGTCGAACTTGGTGCCGTCGAGCAGCGTGCCGGTGTAGTGCACGCGGACGTTATCGGCCGGCGTCGGCTTAGCGCCTTTGCCCATGGTCACGACTTGATATTGCAAGCCCGACGCCGTGGTCAAAACGCCCGGCTTCTTGCCGTTCTCGGCAAAGAACTTGGTGCCTTCATCCAAATTGGTCTTCGCTTTGGCTTCCATTTCGGCTTTCTGCTTGGCCTGCATCTTGGTCGCGAAGGCCTGCATCACCGTGCCCATCTGCTCATCGTTGACGAGCAATTTACGGTCGGCCAGCACATCGTCGATCGCCTTGTTGATCGTGGCCAGATCGACTTCGTCTTTGATCGGTTTGATGTTCTTGCCGATATCCATGCCGATCACATAGCTGATCTGCTGTTTTTCGGTCGGCAGACCTTCGATCTTGGCCGCGCCGGCGGATTTATCGGTGGACTCGCTCTTCGCATCGCCGGCCTTGGCGTCCTTGTCGATCGGCTTACACGCCACGGCGAGCGTCAGCACGGAGAGGGCCAAGGCAACGGCCAGCGGGGATTTCGTCGACGAAGTCATCTAGTTGGAACTCCTGAGTGGTTGCGGGCGCGTTGCCGGCAGGGAAAGGAAAGTGGTGGAGCGTACAGAGACTGTGCGCAACAGGAATTACGGTGCGCCGAGGATATCGAGCAATTCGACATCGAACACCAGCGTGGCGTTCGGCCCGATGGTCGGCGGGCTGCCGCGCTCGCCGTAGCCGATCGCGCTCGGAATCCAGAAGCGATACTTGGCGCCGACGGGCATCAACGCCACGCCTTCGGTCCAACCGGCGATGACTTGATCCAACGCGAATTCCGCCGGCTGGCCGCGACTGTACGAACTATCGAATTCGCTACCGTCGAGCAACGTGCCGCGATAATTCACGCGCACGCGTTCGGTCGAACGCGGGCGTTTGCCCGTGCCTTGGCGCAGCACCATGTACTGCAAGCCCGATGCGGTCGAAATCACGCCTTTGGTTTGTTTGTTTTTGGCGAGGAACGCGGCGCCTTCGGCGGCGTTCTTGCGGATCGCATCGGCGATTCGCGCTTTCTCTTTCGCTTCCATCCGTTTGGAGAAGCTTTCGCGAATCTGATCCATCTCCGGATCCGTCAACTGCGACTTGCCGCCAGCGATCAAAGTCTTCATGGCTTGCAAAAAGACGGTGAGATTCAATTCTTCTTGGATCGGCGCGAGCGAACGGCCGACATCGGTGCCTACCAAGAAACCCACTTTGCTCTTGTCCACAGGCGGCGCTTTCGTCCCTGGCGCGGCACCCGGCAATGTCTTACCGCTGCGCTCGCCGATCCGCTGCATCAAGGCCCGACCGACCGTTTGCGATTCTTCATCGGTGAGCAAAGGCTTTCCGCCGGAAAACGCGTTCTTCATCGCACGTTCGAACGCAGCGGCATCCAAGTCCGGACCGACCGACGCGATCGAACGACCGACATCGGCGCCGATCATGTAACTCACCTGATCGCGCTCGCTCATCGCAGCGGGCTTGTCTTGAGCGACGACGGCCATCGACAGCGAAACAGCCAACGGCGCGACCAGGGTAGCGGCGATCCATGCGGACAAGCCGCGAAAACGAACACTCATCGAAGACTCCAAGCGATTACATCCAGCAGCGAGGGGGACCGGGCCGAACGGGCCGACAGCCGCCTATTGTCGCGAGCCTGACGGCGGGGAGCAATCACCACGACACGGTCACTGCGGCTTGTCAGCGTTTCGGTGCCGGCTGCGCAAGCGCTCGCTCGATCGCCGCGACGACTTCTGGCGCGTCAGGCTTGACCGCACTACCGAAGCTGGCGACGACCCGCCCATCGCGACCGACAACATACTTATGGAAGTTCCACTTCGGCGCCTCGCCCGTCGCAGCCGCCAGCCCGCGATACAGCGGCGTCGCTTGGTCGCCGACGACATGCACCTTCTGAAACATCGGGAATTTCACGCCATACGTGAGCTTGCAGAACGCTTGAATCTGCTTCTCGTCGGCATATTCCTGTTCTTTAAAATCGCCGGACGGAAACCCCAGCACAGCGAAGCCACGGGGCTTTAAGCGCGCATGGAGGGCTTCTAGGGCCTCGAATTGCGGGGTGTAACCGCACTTACTCGCGGTGTTGACCACTAAAAGCACCTGCCCAGCGTAGGCCTTGGCCAAATTGACCGAGGTTTTCCCGGCCAACGGTCGATAACTGTGATGCAACAAGCCACCGTCAGCGGCAGCGCATACAAAAGAAATTGCAGTTAAAGCAAATAAAAACAATATGTTATAGAAATAACGCCGCATAATTCGCCTCCCGGGCCAGAGCGGCAAGTATGACTTTAGTTGGGTGGAAAAGGTTTCGACAGGACTTGACCAGACGTGTTTAGGTGTTATAGTTGAATACAACACCAGTCAACAAACACAGGAGTTGACCATGTCCCGCAAGCTGATCCATTCAATCCGAGCATTCGCCGTGACCGTCGGGGTCCTCGCCGTCGGTTTCGCCATTGGGATTCCCGCTACTCACTTGGATACCACATCGGGCGTTACCAACGCCCCGCCGATCGAAGTCAGCGAGATCGAGGCCGCGACCGTATCGACGCAACAGTCGAGCGCCGTAGAGCCCGCCCCGACCAAACCCCATCAGCGCCGACGCCGAGCTCGGGACGAAATGGCCCTACCTTTCTTTTCGTTCGCGCATGTATTGCGCCGCGGTAACGGGAGCTGATCATGACCGCCATCCAATGGAGCGACGGCGCTCCGATCTACCGCCAGCTGAAGGATCGTGTCATCGCGATGATGCTCGATGGTGTGCTCAAACCGGGCGACGCCCTGCCTTCAGTGCGTCAGGTCGCAGCGGAATATCAATTGAACCCGATCACCGTCTCCCGCGCCTACCAGGAGCTAGCGGACGAAGCGTTGGTCGAAAAACGTAGAGGACTGGGTATGTACGTCACCGAAGAAGCCGCGAAGAAACTCCTGTCCACCGAACGCGAACGCTTCCTCAGAGAAGAGTGGCCGCTGGTGATGGAACGCATCCAACGCCTAGGTCTGAGCATGCAGGAATTGCTGCAGCCGGTACGCACCGAGGGCCAAGCATGAACGCGATCATCTCCAATCACCCCGTCGTCAGCGCCCGCGGGCTGCGTAAAGGCTACAAAAATAAGCTCGCGCTCGACGACACCGATTTCGAGATCGGCCCGGGCAAGATCATCGGCTTGATCGGTCCCAATGGCGCCGGCAAGACCACCGCGCTGAAGGCGATCCTCGGTTTGATCCCGTTCGAAGGCGATCTCAAAGTGCTGGGCCGCGATCCGCGCACCGAGCGCAACGACTTGATGAACGATGTGTGCTTCATCGCCGATGTCGCGGTGCTGCCGCGGTGGATTCGCGTTCGCGAAGCGATCGAATTCGTCGCTGGCGTGCATCCGCGCTTCGACCGCGAAAAGTGCGAACGTTTCATCGCCGGCACCCAATTGAAACCCGGTATGCGCGTCCGCGAAATGTCCAAGGGCATGATCGTGCAACTGCACCTGGCCCTGGTCATGGCGATCGACGCCAAGTTGCTGGTGCTGGACGAGCCGACGCTCGGTCTCGACATCCTGTATCGCAAGCAGTTCTACCAGCGCCTGTTGGAAGATTATTTCGACGAACAGAAGACGATCATCGTCACGACTCATCAGGTCGAAGAGATCGAACACATCCTCACCGACGTGATGTTCATCCAGAACGGCAAGATCGTCCTGGACGCATCGATGGAAAGCCTGGGCGAGCGCTTCGTCGAGCTGTTGGTCAACGCCGATCGCATCGAACAGGCGCGTAGCCTCAAGCCGATCGACGAACGCGCGCTACCGTTCGGAAAAACCGTGATGCTGTTCGACGGCGTTTCGCTGGATCAGCTCGAAGCGCTAGGCGAGACCCGGATACCGGGCTTAGCCGACTTATTCGTCGCCACCATGAAGGGGACCTACGCATGAACGCCATTGCGCAAACGCCTGTCGCTATCAAGGCAAAACCTGCGACGCATAGTTTTCGCTTGCTGTTGCGGCGCGAATTCTGGGAAAACC
The DNA here is from genome assembly GCA_963783035.1 of uncultured Gammaproteobacteria bacterium. Classification (GTDB taxonomy): domain Bacteria; phylum Pseudomonadota; class Gammaproteobacteria; order Xanthomonadales; family Xanthomonadaceae; genus Lysobacter_I. The sequence goes on along the minus strand of CAWAMC010000001.1, from coordinate 372,593 downwards.
GCGGCGGCTTTTTTTGGGCGCCGATCATCGCCGGCATCATTTCGCTCGTCTTCGGTTTGCTCGCGTCCATCACCGGCGTGATCGCGATGCGCAAGGCGATCAACAGCGGCCACTCGCCTTGGGACATGATCGAATTCAGTGGCAAGAACGACTTCGACGACAAGCGCGCAGTCGAAAGCGTGATCGGCTTCATGGGCGATATGAACTTCATGAGCGGTATCGCCCTCGCCTTTTTGGTCATGGTGTTCGTAGTGTTCTTCTACGCACTCGGATCGCTTTACGACGAACGCAAAGATCGCAGTGTGTTGTTCTGGAAATCGTTGCCTGTCTCCGACACGCAGACGGTATTGTCCAAAGCGGCGTGGGCATTGGTCTTAGCGCCAGCGCTGAGTGCTGCGATCGGCTTAGCGATCGGGCTGTGCATGTGGATCATCTCCAATGTCAGCATGATGATCGGCGGTATTCCTGGCGCGAGCGCAGGCTTCACCGAAGCGCATCCCTTCCGGATACTGGCCAACGTGCTGATGGCATTGCCGATCTACACGCTGTGGGCACTGCCGACCGTCGGCTGGCTGATGCTCTGCTCCGCATGGGCGCGCACCAAGCCCTTCGTATGGGCGGTACTGCTACCGATCCTGATCGCCTGCGTCATCAGTTGGATGGATACCTTACCCGGCATCGAAATTCGTCACGATATCGTGTGGTACATCCTCGGTTTCCGCGGCCTGCTCAGCATCATTCCGGGTACTTGGTATCTCAATGAGGACGTCAACGCCTCGCATACCGTCGAAATCAACGGTCCCGAAGATCTCAAGCAGATGGTCGATTTCAGCAGCAGTTGGAGCGCATTGGCTACCGTCGATCTCTGGGTCGGTGTCGCACTCGGCGCTGCGATGATCTACGGCGCAATCCGCCTCCGTCGCTGGCGAGATGAGGGGTGAGCGAACTCGCTCAGTCGATGCCCTATCGGCATCGACTGAGTTCGCGAACGCCAAGCCATGGATGGATTAGCCGGAGTTTCCGAGGTCCAAGCTGTTCCGCCATGGATGGCAAGATGGCGAGAATCGAAGCGGGTTTTGCGGCACTGCCGCGCGGCCTGCCGAACGCTCGGCCACGGATGGCCGGGCCGGGTTATTCGAAGCCAGCATGCCATCGCCATGGAAGGCAACAATAAGTGAGTCAACGTGGTGTAGGCGTCCTATCGGCATCGACTGAGTTCGCGAACGCCAAGCCATGGATGGATTTGCAGTTTCCGAGGTCCAAGCTGTTCCGCCATGAATGGCAAGACGGTGAAGATCGAAGCGGGTCTTGCGGCACTACCGCGCGGCCTGCCGAACGTACGAAAGTATCTGCGAAGCATGAACTGGCCTACCGCCAGTTCGCATCGCCCGAAGTACAAGCTGTGAACGGCTACGACATCAAGAGCAATGCGAGTTCTACCGTACTGCAGTGAACGACCATCACCGACGCCCTCGTTACAAACGAAAACAGGAACTGCCATGCGCTACGCTCTCCTCGCCGCTGCTTTACTCATTCTTCCGCTGTCCGCATTCGCGGACGATCGCTGCAAACTCTCCGCGAACAAAGATCTCGAACTGAATTTGACCGGCGCGAAAACGGTCGTCTTCGACATCGGCCCGCATCGTTTGGATCTGAAAGGCGGCGACACGCGTTCGGGCTCTGTTCGCGGCAAAGCCTGCGCTTCGGATGCGAAGCGCCTCGCCGAGCTGAGCGTCACCCAAACACGCGAAGGCGAAAAACTCATCGTGCGCGCGGGCCGCAATACCCTGCTGCGCAAAGGCTCTTGGTCGGGCGACGACTACAGCAACTTGACCTTGAACGCGACGATCCCGAGCGCGCTCGATGTGCGCGTCGCGCTCGGTTCCGGCGAAGCTCGTATCGAGAACGTCGCAACGCTCGCCGGTGATGTCGGCTCTGGCGAACTCTACGCACGAGCGATTCGCGGCGCATTCTTCGCCGATGTCGGCTCGGGCGAAATCATCGCCGACGGTGTCGGCGCTCTGCATGTGGTGTCGGTGGGTTCTGGCGACTTGAGCGCGAAGAACGTAACCGCGAATGCGCACGTCGGCGATATCGGCTCGGGCGATCTTCGGATCGTCGGTGCGAAAGGCGATGTCCGCATCGATTCGATCGGCTCGGGCGACGCCGAAGTGATCGATGTGACTGGCAATGTGCTCGTCGCACGCGTCGGCTCCGGCGATGTGACCGCGCATCGCGTCGGCGGCGGCCTGACCGTCGAACACGTCGGTAGCGGCTCGGTGAACCACCGCGAAATCGGCGGGCCGGTCCGAATCCCAAAGGACGATTGATCCTACGCGCTAACGATATCGACGCTGCCCACCTCTTTCTTCACTTTTTTAGAACTCGCGACTATGACCCCACGACTTGCCCTTCCCGCCGCGCTCTTGATCGCCGCGACGCTGTCTGCCTGCAACCAAAAAGCGGCCGATCAACCCGTACCTGCACCGAAGGGCACCGCACAGAGTGCTCAGGCGGAACCCAGCGAAAACGAGCTGCAAAAGAAGCTCGAACAAATCGCGACGCAGCCACTGCGGCTGTTCAGTGAGAAAGTGATTCCATACTCCACGATCGCAGCCAATGGCGATTTCATCGTCTTGGGCGCAGCGGTCGCGATCGACGACACACAACGGGCGCAGCTGGTCGCCTATCGCCAGCAGCTGCTCATCGTCGTTCAATCCGGCGTCGAAATCGGCGATCGGAGTCAGGACTTCATCGCCGAAAAACTGAGCGAGCTGGTCGGCGATGTGTTCGAAGACGAACCGACCCAGCCCGATGATACGTCGAAGTCCGATGGTGCGGACTTGAAGGCCGCGGGCAAGCGCATCTGCGATACCTTACCCCTGTTGCTGAAAGAGCAGGACGCGCTCGTGGCTGTTTTGCCTGAATTTCGCCCCTATGCGCATTTCGACCAAGCCGATGTCGCCAGTTGCCGAGGCGATGTCGCCGATTCGAGAAAAACCGGTGAGACGATCGGCAAAACCGTGGGCGTCACCATCGGCAATCCGATCACCGCTAGCGCAACCGCCGGTGCGGTCGCCGGCTTTATGGCGGCGCTCAGCGAAAAGTCGCACAAGGCCAATCAACCTAACATCGATGCCACGACGCCGAAGAACGACAGCGCCGGCGAGTAGTCGGTACTGATTCGAGTCGCTCATGCATTTTCCCGGAGAATCCTCATGAACATGTCCGTACGTATCGCGCACATTCTTGTGTTCACTGCGCTCCTCACCGCTTGCGGCGATAGCGATCCTGCGACCGCGACGTCCAGCTCCGGCACCGAACCGAAAACCGCGATCGGCAAAGCCGCCGGCAAGGCGATCGATGAAGCGCGTCGCGAGTTGGCGACCGAGCATGTCGGTTTGTCGTCGAACGATGGGAAATCCAAAGCAGAAATCACGCCGAAAGGCGATCTGCTGATCGACGGCAAGGCGATCGCGATCGATGGCCAGCAACGCGCCTTGCTGCTCGATTACCGTAAACGAACGCATGCGGTCGCCGAAGCCGGTATGGATGTCGGTGTACAAGGCGCGGATCTGGCCGGCAAGGCGATCGGCGAAGCGATCGGCAGTATATTTTCCGGCGACTCCGAGCAAGTCGAGAAGAAAATAGAAGCAGAAGCCAAAGGCATCGAAGCGTCTGCGGCCAAGCTCTGCGAACTCTTGCCCAGTCTGCTCGAAGCGCAAAACAAGCTCGCCGCTTCGCTGCCGGCGTTCAAACCGTTCGCGAATATGACCCAAGCGGATGTCGAGGAATGCCGTGTCGATGGCAACGATAAGAATGGCGGCGAGGCGATCGGAAAGGCGATCGAAAGCGCTTTTAATCAGAAAGTAGATGTGAAGGTTGATATCGATACCGGCCCAAGCGACGGTAAAAATGCCGCCGAAGAGGCTGAAACTGCGAGCGCGGCCTCTTCAGACAACAAATGACTTTGTTATTGCATTAGCCCCTGCCCCTCATCCGGCGCTACGCGCCACCTTCTCCCCGCAAAGCGGAGAGAAGGAAACCACATCGCAGCACGGCTATGCGGAAAGCAGTAAATCTCATAGATGGTTGTGAGAATGATGCGACTCCGAGTATCTAGCCGGCCATGCCACCACCACCGACGATCCCGCCACGCGTCAACGTCGCGGGATCGAGCAATCGTTTCAACGCCACGGCATCCAAGCCACTGTCTTCCAAGGCGATATCGAACACCGGCCGCTGTTCTTTATAGGCGCGCTTGGCGATCGCCGCAGCGCGCTCGTAGCCGATCACTGGATTCAACGCGGTGACGAGGATGGGATTACGTCCCAACGCCTCAAGGACGCGATCCTCGCGCACGAGCAGACCATCGATCGCACGGTCCGCGAGGGCGCGCATCGCGTTCGCGAGTAAGCCGATGCCCTCGTGCAGATTCGATGCGATCAACGGCAGCATCGTATTGAGCTGAAAATTGCCGCTCTGTCCGGCGATCGTGATCGCGGTGTGATGGCCCATGACCTGAGCGCAGACCATGCACATGGCCTCGGGAATCACCGGATTGACCTTACCCGGCATGATCGAACTGCCCGGTTGCAGCGCCAGAAGCTCGATCTCGCCCAAACCCGCGAGCGGGCCGGAATTCATCCAGCGCAGATCGTTCGCGATTTTCATCAGCGCGACCGCAAGCGCATTGAGCTGACCCGAGAGTTCGACCGCATCGTCCTGCGCGGCGATACCCTCGAAGCGATCGCGCGCAGCGACGAAGGTCGTGCCGGTGCTGCGGCTCAGCGCTCTCGCCATCCGCGTACCGAAGCGCGGGTCGGCGTTGATGCCGGTGCCGATCGCGGTTCCTCCGATCGGCAGCCGCCGCAATCGTTTCAGACTATCGCCGATGCGCGCCTCCGCAGAGCGCAATTGCGCGGACCAAGCGCCGAACTCCTGCGCGAAGGTCAGCGGCATCGCATCCATCAAATGCGTGCGCCCGGTCTTCACCTTGCGGCGCAGTCCTCGTGCGCGGCGATCGATCGTCGCGCGCAGATGCCGCAGCGACGGCAGCAAATCTTCGATCACTGCGAGTTGCGCGCCGACCCGGATCGCGGTCGGAATCACGTCGTTCGAGCTTTGTCCCAAATTCACGTCGTCGTTCGGATGGACACGGCGACCTTCACCCGATGCCAGCGCCGCGATCACTTCGTTCGCGTTCATATTGCTGGATGTCCCCGAACCGGTTTGGAAAATATCGACCGGGAACTGCGCGTCGTGCGTGCCCGCGGCCACCGCCAGCGCGGCCTTGCGAATCGCGGCCGCGCGTCCTTTGGGCAACAGACCCAATTCGGCGTTGACCTCGGCAGCGGCCGCTTTGATCAGCCCGAGCGCGCGCAGGAAGCCACGCGGCATCGGCCGGCCGGAGATCGGAAAATTGAGCACGGCGCGCTGCGTCTGCGCACCCCAAAGGGCATCGGCAGGCACCTGCAGTGCACCCATGCTGTCGCGTTCGATCCGGAATGCCACCGTCTTCACGTCGCGTTTGGCCATCGTGGGTCTCCAAATACCGATGTTCGGCCCGAGGATACGCCGCGGCGTTTAGAATTGCCGGCTTACGCCCTTCCGTGCCGTTGACCGCCATGTCCGAATCCCAGTTACTCGCGCTCTCCCCGCTCGACGGCCGTTACGCCGGGAAAGTCGATGCGCTGCGCCCGATCTTTTCCGAATACGGTCTGATCAAGGCGCGGGTCAAGGTCGAGGTGGAGTGGCTGCTGGCGCTCGCGGCGGAACCGGATGTGGTCGAACTGCCGGCGTTCTCCGATGGCGCCATCGCGCGACTGCGCGCCCTCGCCGACGATCTCTCGGTCGCCGACGCTGCCCGCGTCAAGGCGATCGAGCGCATCACCAATCATGACGTGAAGGCGGTCGAGTACTTCATCAAAGAACGGCTCAAAGACGATCGCGAGCTGGCGCCAGCGCTGGAGTACGTGCATTTCGCCTGCACCAGCGAAGACATCAACAACCTCAGCTATGCGCTGATGCTCAGCGAAGCAAGGCAGCGCGTCATGCTGCCGACACTGGATACGTTGATCCAGACTTTACGCACGATGGCGCACGCGTACGCCGAGCTGCCGATGCTCTCGCGCACCCACGGGCAGACCGCATCGCCGACCACGGTCGGCAAGGAACTCGCCAATGTCGTCGCCCGCCTGCAACGTCAAGGCGAACTGCTGGCCGGCGCGCACATGCCGGGCAAGATCAACGGCGCCGTCGGCAACTACAACGCCCATGTCGCCACCTATCCCGAAATCGATTGGCACGCCTTCTCCAAGCGCTTCGTGCAATCGCTCGGCTTGGACTGGCAGGCCTACACCACGCAGATCGAACCGCACGACGGCATCGCCGAACTGTGCGATGCGCAAAAGCGGATCGACACCATCTGCATCGACCTATGCCGCGATCTCTGGGGCTATATTTCGCTCGGCTATTTCAAACAAGCGGTGAAAGACGGCGAAGTCGGCAGCTCGACCATGCCGCACAAAGTGAACCCGATCGATTTCGAGAATGCCGAAGGCAATTTCGGTATCGCCAACGCGCTGTTCGAGCATTTCGCCGCGAAGTTGCCCATCAGCCGTTGGCAGCGCGATCTCACCGACTCGACCGTGCTGCGTGCGCTCGGCACCGCGTTCGGCCATACCTTGATCGGCTACGACGCCTTACTGCGCGGTTTGAACAAGCTCAGCGCGAACCCCGAACGACTCGCGGCCGATCTCGACGCGTCGTGGGAAGTGCTGGCCGAAGCGGTACAGACGGTGATGCGTCGCTACGGTTTGCCCAGCCCCTATGAGCAACTCAAAGCGCTGACTCGCGGCCATGGCATCGATGCGAACGCGATGCGCGCATTCATCGCTGGACTCGATCTGCCCGACGACGCGAAGCGTCGTTTACTCGACATGACGCCAGGTCACTACACGGGTTTGGCCGCACGCCTAGCGAAGGAGATTTGAAGCGATGATGCGCGGCCGCTGTCTTTCCTGCGATGCGATGATCACGCCGCATCCAAGCGCCGGCGCGCCATGGTCGTGCCTTGTGCCGAATCCGAGCGCACCCTTGGCGGGAGCCGGCGCCTATCTCGATTACGCCGAACATGCGCGCGAAAAACTCGAACAGCGCATTGCAAAAGAACAAGGAAAGACCCTATGACTGCGAAATATGCGATCGAAATCGACGCCGCCGCGCAATCGCCGCTCGGCATGCGCGCTGAAGTTTTTTTGCGCGATTACTGGCAGAAACGGCCGTTGCTGATCCGCAATGCGTTCCCGCGGTTCGAAACGCCGGTACAGCCCGAAGATTTGGCCGGCCTGGCGTGCGAGGAAGGCGTGCTGGCGCGCATCGTCGAATCACGACCGCGCGAACGATGCATGGACCCTGCGTACCGGGCCGTTCGCCGAGGAAGCATTCCCCGGCATGCCCGATCGCGACTGGACGCTGTTGGTGCAAGACGTGGACAAGTGGGACCCGGACGTACGCGCCCTGCTCGGTCATTTCGATTTTCTGCCGCGCTGGCGGCTCGACGACATCATGATTTCGTTCGCTGCGCCGGGTGGCTCGGTCGGCGCTCATGTCGATCAGTACGATGTTTTCCTGCTGCAAGCGCAAGGCCATCGCCATTGGCAGATCGACGCCTCCGACAATCCTTCCACCGCGTTTCGCGACGATGTCGAACTGAAACTATTGCGCGAATTCCACCCGACCCACGACTGGGTGCTCGGGCCGGGCGACATGCTGTACCTGCCGCCGGGCGTGCCGCATCACGGCGTCGCCGAAGACGCGTGTTTGACCTTCTCGGTCGGCATGCGCGCGCCGAGCGCCGCCGAGTTATTGGGCGATTTCGTCGACACGCTCGCCGCCGATGCCGACGACGATCTTCGCTATCGCGACGACGATCTGCGCCCACCGCACGATCCGAACGAAATCGACGCCGCCGCGATGACCCGTGCCGTCGCTGCGCTGAACGCCTTGCGCATGAACGATCCGGAGCGGTTAGGCGATTGGTTCGGCCGCTTCATGACGCTGTATCGCAGCGTCGGCGATACGCTGATTCCCGACCCGCCGCGTTCGCGGATCGAAATCGAATGGGATCTGCAGCAAGGCGCGGTGCTCGAACGGCATCCGTGGACCCGGACCGCATGGCGTCGCTGTGACGAATCAGAATCGAAAGCGGCTTCGACTCGAAAAACGACGGCGAAACCAACCAAAAACGCGAAATCGGCACCGGGTCAGGCCGCACTGTACCTCGCGGGTCAAATTCACCGCCTACCCATCGACGATGCTCGCGTGCTCGCGGGCGCGGACACGCTGGATCTCGATGCCTATGCGGCGCTTTCGCCCGAAGCGCGCGATCTGGTGCACGATTGGATCGAACAAGGCCATTACCGACTCAATCTTCGCGACGACTCCGACGAGGCGCCATGAGTCCATCTTCGACGAAAAAAACCGAATTCTCGGTCGCCCGTATCGACTATGCGCTCGGGGTCGACGCACTACGCGCCGTACGCGAGCCGGTATTCGTGCAAGAACAGCAGGTTCCGATCGAACTGGAATGGGACGAACTCGATCCGCTCTGCGTGCATGTCTTGGCTCGCGACCATGCCGGTCACCCGATCGGCACCGGCCGGCTGACGCCGGAGCACAAGATCGGACGGATGGCGGTGCTCCGCGAATGGCGCGGCCGCGGCGTCGGCGATGCGCTGCTGCAGGCACTGATCGACGAGGCGCTGCTGCACCGGTTGCCGGAAGTGCGGCTTCATGCCCAGGTTTCGGCTGTGGGTTTTTACGCGAAATACGGCTTCGTGCCTTACGGTAAGCGTTTCATGGAAGCCGGGATCGAGCATCAAAGCATGCGGCGCGTGCTGCGTGGGCCGACCCCAGTGGACACTCGCGAAGCCGCGGTATCGATCGCCGCGCCTTTGATCGACGCGACGCGACGCGAGCTGTGGATCTACAGCCGGAATCTCGATCCCGGCCTCTTCGACGACCCGAATGTCCTCGAGGCCTTCCGCCGGCTCGCGACGCGCCGACAACGCACCACGATCGGCATCCTGGTACAAGACGCCACCAGCCCGCAGCGCAGCGGCGCACCGCTCATCGCCCTCGCGCAGCGCTTGCCGAGCGTCTTCACCTTCCGCGAAGTCGCCGACCCGATCGATCGCGACTACCCGTCCGCGTTCATCGTCAACGACAGCGGCGGCTACTACTTCCGTCCACTAGGCCATCGCTTCGATGGCGAGACCGCACTGGACGCCAGCGCGCGCGCGCGACAATTGCGCGACGCCTTCCAGCCCGCCTGGGAGCGCGCCCGGGTCTGTTCGGAATACCGCGCACTGGGGATTTAAGAGCGACAACCCTCTTGATCGTAGGGCGGGTCTTGCACCCGCCGATCGAAAGATCATCTCATCCTCGATGGCGCGCAGGACAAAGCGAAGGAAAGTCGTCGTTTTAAGGAATTGGCGGGTGCAAGACCCGCCCTACGCGAACCAACTCGGATTGACGAACCGCGTAACGTCACCGGAACGTGTTTCTCAGGCCATCCCGAATCCGAGGCAGGTCCGATGATGCGCTGCGGCGAAGCCTGCGGCTATAATTCGGATCCTTTCGCTCGTCCGCCGCCCGCGGTTTGGAAATCTCGGCGGATCAAGCGCTTAGCCGGCAATCCCGTGCTCCTGGCCGAGCACTACACGACCTTCGAGTGCGACACCCGAGTGGACAGCCTCCTGAAGCAATTCGCCCAGTCTTCGCAACTCGGCGCTAACGCCGCGTATATCGAAGATCTCTACGAACAGTACTTGGTCGCGCCCGATAGCGTCGATCCGAAGTGGAAGACGTACTTCGACGGCATCAAAGGGCGCGAAGGCACGGGCGATGTGCCGCACTCCGCCGTCATGGCCTCCATCGCCGAAGCCGGCCGTTTGGCCGCGCGCGGCGCACTCGCGGCGCCCGGCACCGGCGACGAACGCGAGCGCTCGGTGGGCCGCCTCATCACCGCTTACCGCGCGCGCGGCCATCTCGGCGCCGATCTCGATCCGCTGGGGATGATGAGCAAGCCGGACGCGCCCGACCTGGGCCTGCCCTTCCACAAGCTGACCGAGAGCGATCTCAACGACGAATTCAGCACCGGCGGCGTCGCCGGTCAGTCGCGGATGAAACTGCGCGACCTGCTCGCTCTGCTCAAAGCGGCCTACACCGGCACCGATCGGCGCGGAGTTCATGCACATCACCGACGCCGACCAGCGTCGCTGGATGTACGAACGTCTGGAAACCGCGGGCGGCCGTTTCGGCCGCAGCGACGAAGACAAACGCCGCATTCTCGAACGCCTCACCGCAGCCGAAGGCTTGGAACGGTATCTGCACACCAAGTACGTCGGTCAGAAGCGCTTCTCGCTGGAAGGCGGCGATTCTTTGATTCCGCTGCTGGACGTGATGATCCGTCGCGCCGGCGGCGATGGCGTCAAAGATGTGGTGCTCGGCATGGCCCACCGCGGCCGCTTGAACGTGCTGGTCAATACGCTCGGCAAGTCGCCGCGCAAACTGTTCGACGAATTCGAGGGCAAGTTCGATCACGACGAACTCGCGCACGCCGGCGATGTGAAATATCACATGGGTTTCAGCGCCGATATCGCGACGCCCGGCGGCCCGGTGCATTTGGCCCTCGCTTTCAACCCATCGCATTTGGAAATCGTCGACCCCGTGGTCGCCGGTAGCGTGCGTTCGCGTCAGTTGCGCCGCGGCGACAAAGACCGCCGCAAAGTGTTGCCGATCTTGATGCACGGCGACGCCGCATTCGCCGGCCAGGGCGTGGTGATGGAATTGTTCCAAATGTCGCAGGCGCGCGGTTTCCGCGTCGGCGGCACGGTGCACATCGTCATCAACAATCAAGTCGGTTTCACCACCAGCGAACCCGACGATGCGCGCTCGACGTTGTACTGCACCGATGTCGCCAAGATGGTCGGCGCGCCGGTGCTGCACGTGAACGGCGACGACCCGGAAGCGGTCGCGTTCTGCGCCGAACTCGCGCTTGGATTTCCGTCAGACCTTCAATAAAGACGTGGTGATCGATCTCGTCTGCTATCGCCGTCACGGCCACAACGAAGCCGACGAACCGGCGGCGACGCAGCCGTTGATGTATCAAGTGATTCGTAAGCGCAAAACGACCCGCGAGTTGTATGCCGACAAGCTCGTCGCGAGCGGAATCCTGAAATCGGAAGACGCGCAGGCCGTGATCGATCGTTATCGCGACAAGCTCGACGCCGGCGAAGTCGCGACCGAATTGGCGAAAGTCGAACCCGACGAATTCGCGATCGACTGGCGCCCGTTACTCGCCGGCAAACTGAGCGACCCGGTCTCCACATCGGTCGGGCGCGAAAAACTCGATGCGCTCGCGAAAATCATCAACGACGTGCCCGCCGATGCGACGCTGCATCCGCGCGTCGCCAAGATCTACGAAGACCGCAACAAAATGCGCGCGGGCGAACTGCCGGGCGACTGGGGTTTCGCCGAGAATTTGGCGTACGCGACCTTGCTCGACGAAGGCTACAAACTGCGTCTGGTCGGCCAAGACTGCGGCCGCGGCACCTTCTTCCATCGTCATGCGGTGCTGCACGATCAGAAGACCGATGTCGATCACGTGCCGCTGCATCGCTTAGTCAAAAATCCAGAACACGCCACGATCATCGACTCGCTGCTCAGCGAAGAAGCGGTGATGGCCTTCGAATACGGTTATTCGACCGCCGACCCCTTGACGCTCGACATCTGGGAAGCGCAGTTCGGCGATTTCGCCAACGGTGCGCAGGTCGTGATCGATCAGTTCCTTTCGTCGGGCGAAGCGAAATGGGGCCGTCTGTGCGGTCTGGCGCTGTTCCTCCCGCATGGTTACGAAGGCCAAGGCCCCGAGCACAGCTCGGCGCGCCTCGAACGTTTCCTGCAGTTGTGCGCGTTGGAAAACATGATCGTCTGCACGCCGACCACGCCGGCGCAGACCTTCCACATGATCCGCCGCCAAATGCGCATGAAAACGCGCAAACCGCTGGTGGTGATGACGCCGAAGTCACTGTTGCGCCACAAGATGGCGGTGTCGACGCTGGACGAATTGGCGAACGGCGAGTTCCAACACCTCATCCCCGATGCCACGGCCGACGCGAAGAAGGTCGAGCGCGTCGTGGTCTGCGGCGGCAAGGTGTACTACGACTTGTTGGAGGATGCGCATAAGCGCGAGCTGAAGAACGTCGCATTGATCCGGGTGGAGCAGCTCTATCCGTTCCCGCGCGCGCAGCTCTCGGCCGAACTCAAGCGTTACGCGAAAGCCAGCCAGGTCGTGTGGTGCCAGGAAGAGCCGATGAACCAGGGCGCGTGGTACCAGATCCAGCATCATCTGCGCGCCTGCCTGCAGGACAAGCAAAGCCTGCACTACGCCGGTCGCACGCGCTCGCCCTCGCCCGCCGCAGGTCATTTCAACGACCACGTCGTCGAGCAGCAAGCGCTGATCGCCGATGCGTTGGTCAATCCGCTCAACGGCGATCACGTCGCGGAATGACCGCACCGTTTTCGTTGCCGCCACTCACGATATCGTCATTACCGTATTCGCAACTTTGTCATCCCGAGCGTAGCGAGGGATCTGTTTTTCAGGCTTAAGGCCGAATCGACAGATTCCTGTACCACTCGGAACGACATCATCACAACCATCAGGACGCCACCCATGGCCACCGAAATCAAGGTTCCCGTTCTTCCCGAATCCGTCTCCGATGCCGTCATCGCGACTTGGCATAAAAAAGTCGGCGATGCCGTCAAGCGCGACGAGAACATCGTCGATCTCGAGACCGACAAGGTCGTTCTGGAAGTGCCTTCGACCGTCGATGGAGTGATCAAAGAACTCAAGTTCGCCGAAGGCGCGACCGTCAACAGCCAGCAAGTCATCGCGATCATCGAAGCCGGCGCTGTCGCAACGGTTCCCGCACCGGCACAGCCGGCCGCCGGCGCACAACAAGTGCAGCCCAAAGCGGACGCTGCGAAGATCAATGCGGCCGCACCAGCCAGCACCACACCGTCGCCAGTCGGCGGCGAGTTACCCCCCGGCGCGCGTTTCGCCGCGACCACCGCAGGCGTGAATCCGGCCGATGTGCAAGGCACCGGTCGTCGCGGCGCGGTAACGAAGGAAGACATCGTCAACTACGCCAGCGGCAAGACCGCCGGCGTGGGCGGCGGTGCGCGTCCCGAAGAACGCGTACCGATGACGCGCATGCGCACGCGCATCGCCGAACGTTTGATGCAGTCGAAGAACTCCATCGCCATGCTCACCTCGTTCAACGAAGTGAACCTCGGCAAGGTCATGGCGATGCGCAAGGAGCTCGGCGAACAGTTCGAGAAAACCAACGGCATCAAGCTCGGCTTCATGAGCTTCTTCGCCAAGGCCGCCGCGAATGCGCTGCAGCGTCACCCGATCGTCAATGCTTCGGTCGACGGCAACGACGTGATCTATCACGGCTACGCCGACATCAGCATCGCGGTCGCCACCGACAAGGGTTTGGTCACGCCGGTGCTGCGCAATGTCGAGCGCATGGGCTTCGCCGATATCGAAAACGCGATCGCCGGTTATGCCAAAGCCGCGCGCGAAGGCGGCTTGAAACTCGAAGACCTGCAAGGCGGTACCTTCACCATCACCAACGGCGGCACCTTCGGCTCGCTGATGAGCACGCCGATCGTCAATCCACCGCAGTCGGCGATCCTCGGCATGCATGCGATCAAAGAACGTGCGATCGTCGAGAATGGCGTCGTGGTCGCCGCGCCGATGATGTACATCGCGCTGAGCTACGATCACCGCATCATCGATGGTAAAGACGCGGTGCTGTTCTTGGTCGACATCAAGAACCAGTTGGAAAATCCGCACCGCATGCTACTGGGCATGTAATGGCCGGGAATCGGGAATGGAGAATCGGGGATCGCCGAAAGCGCCCGATCGCTATCGACTCCCGGTTTTCCGATTCGCGATTCCCTATTCCCGTGAGCGAATGAAATGAGCGAACACTACGACGTCATCGTTATCGGCGCAGGCCCGGCCGGTTATCACGCCGCGATCCGCGCCGCCCAACTCGGTATGAAAACCGCGTGCATCGACGCCGCGCTCGGCAAAGACGGCAAACCCGCGCTCGGCGGTACTTGTCTACGCGTCGGTTGTATTCCGTCGAAGGCGCTGCTCGATTCTTCGCGTCAGTTTTGGAATATGAGCCACATCTTCGGCGACCACGGTATCTCGTTCAAAGACGCCAAGATGGACGTCGGCGCGATGGTCGGCCGCAAAGACAAGATCGTGAAGCAGTTCACCGGCGGCATCGCGCAATTGTTCAAAGCGAACAAAATCACCGCGTTCTACGGTTTCGGCGTTCTGCACGCGGGCAACGTGGTCAAGGTGAAGCAACACGACGGCAGCGAAGTCGAATTGACCGCGCCGAACGTGATTCTCGCCGCCGGCTCGGATTCGATCGAACTGCCGTTCGCGAAATTCGACGGCGACGCCATCGTCGACAACGTCGGCGGCTTGGATTTCACCGAAGTACCGAAGCGTCTGGGCGTGATCGGCGCCGGCGTGATCGGCTTGGAGCTCGGCAGCGTGTGGAACCGGCTCGGTTCGCAGGTGACGATCCTCGAAGCGCTGCCGGACTTCCTCGCTGCCGCCGACGGCGAAGCGGCCAAGGTCGCCGCGAAGGAATTCAAGAAGCAAGGCCTCGATATCAAACTCGGCGCGAAGGTCAGCAAGGCCGAGGTCAAGAAGAAAGGCAAATCTTCCGAAGTGCACGTCACGTACGCCGATGCATCCGGCGAACAGAACCTCGTGTTCGACAAGTTGCTGGTCGCCGTGGGCCGCAAAGCCGCGAGCAAAGGCCTGCTGGCCGCTGATTGCGCAGTGAAGTTGGATGAGCGCGGCCGCGTCGTGGTGGACGAGCATTGCCACACCGGTGTCGATGGCGTGTGGGCGGTCGGCGACTGCGTACGCGGCCCGATGTTGGCGCACAAGGGTTTCGAGGAAGGCATCGCGGTCGCCGAATTGATCGCCGGTCTGCCCGGTCACGTCAACTTCGACACGATTCCGTGGGTGATCTACACCGAGCCGGAAATCGCTTGGGTCGGCAAGACCGAAGAACAATTGAAAGCCGAAGGCGTGCCGTACAAAGCCGGCAGCTTCCCGTTCGCGGCGGTCGGTCGCGCGGTCGCGATGGGCGAGCCGGCGGGCTTCGTCAAAGTGCTCGCGCACGCCGAAACCGACCGTGTGCTGGGTATGCATTTAGTCGGCGCCAATGTTTCGGAGCTGGTGCACGAAGGCGTGCTGACCATGGAGTTCAGCGGCTCGGCCGACGACCTCGCCCGCATCTGTCACGCGCATCCGAGCATGTCCGAAGCCGTACACGATGCCGCGATGGCCGTGCATAAGCGCGCGATCCACAAAGCGAACTGATAGCAATGGATACGAAGTCGCAAAAAGCAATCACTGGCTTTTTGCGGCTCGCGTGCGAGGACTATCTAGCAGCAAGACTTCTTCTTAAACAAGGGCTTCTGCTAACAGCTATTCCGATTGCCGCTCAATGCATTGAAAAAGTGATGAAAGCAGCCTTGCTTAGCAAGGGCCACACTGTTTCAAAGCAGCAACACCTATGCCCGGCTCTTGTTGCCACATTCAAGAACACCAATCCAGGCTTCATCGACTCAGAGACAGAAGATTTTCTGAATTTTTTAGCTAAGGGATACAAACTTCGCTACGCACACTCAGACAGCGAAGGTTACACAATCGTCATAAATCAGTATCGAACGCTAATGGCGCTCGACAAAGCATTTAGCGATCTCGACAAGCCTTTTGTTATGAAATTTGGCATAGAAGAAGCACCTACTCCTTATAGAACAAAAGCATCCGAACAGAACGCGCTGCTAATTGAGGACAATTGGATTTTTGATCAAGAGCTTGCGACAGAAATATTGACTCGGGACAACATGGTGGTTGAGATTGGAATGGGCGGTCGCTATCGAGAAATAGAGGTCGCATACTTGACGGATGGAGTTTTCACTTATGGCAGCTTCCTAAAAAAGCCAAACTTCACCAAAGACAAGGATTCGTTTCAAGTAACGTTCGGCTGAGTAACAGCAACAAATACCTAGCGATAAACAAAGGTCTTGATGAGCGAAACCAATTCCATACGCAACGTATCCGACACCGCACTGTGGGTCGCGATCTATCGCGCGATGGAAAGCGAACGCCCGGATGCGATTTTTCGCGACCCCTACGCGCGTCGGCTCGGCGGCGAACGCGGCGAGGCCATCATTCGAGAATTGCCCGACGGCGCGGCGATGAGCTGGCCGTTGGTGGTCCGCACCGCTGTCATGGACGAAATCGTGCAGCGCTGCGTGCGCGAAGGCGCCAGGACCGTGCTCAATCTCGCCGCCGGCCTCGATGCGCGCCCGTATCGCATGGATCTGCCCGCGGATCTGCGTTGGATCCATGTCGATATGCCCGAGATGGTCGAATTCTTTCGCGAACAAATGGCATCGGAAACGCCGCGCTGCCGTCTCGAATTCGTCGCCGCCGATCTGCGCGACGCCGACGTACGCCGCGACGTGCTCGCGCGCGCTGCCACCGAAGCGCCGGTGTTGGTCATCACCGAAGGCCTGCTGATCTATCTGCAAGCCGACGACGTGGCGGCGCTCGCGCGCGATCTGCACGACATCGCGAAAGCGCGCTGGTGGCTGAGCGATTTGGCCTCGCCGACGCTGCTTAAGCGCCTCGAACGGACATGGTCGCCAAAGTTGCGCGCGGGCAATGCGCCATTCGTGTTCGGCCCCAGGGAAGGCACCGATTTTTTCTCGCCTTTCGGCTGGAAAGAAAGCGAATTCCGCTCGCATTGGGACGAATCGATCCGCTTGAAACGCACCATGAAAGGGGCATGGTTTTGGCGTGCGATGATGGCGATCACTCCGAAGCGAAAGCGCGAAAAAATAAAGCGTATCTCTGGCATGATGCTGCTGCGTTCCGAACACTGACCACACGCCACCCACAACGACACTCGATGAAATCGATCTGCGTCTATTGCGGCTCCAACGCCGGCAACAAACCCATTTACGCCGAACGCGCGAAGGCGCTCGGCGCGCGCATCGCACAGGACGGTCTGCAACTGGTCTACGGCGGCGGTAACGTCGGCCTGATGGGCATCGTCGCCGATGCTGTGCTCGCCGGCGGCGGCGATGTGATCGGCGTGATTCCTGAGCAATTGGTGCAATGGGAAGTCGCGCACAAAGGCGTCACCCGGCTGGACGTCGTCGCGAATATGCACGAGCGCAAAGCGCGTATGTTCGATCTCTCCGACGCCTTCGTCGCTCTGCCCGGCGGCTTCGGCACGCTCGACGAAATGTTCGAGATGCTGACTTGGCGGCAACTCGGACTCGGACAAAAACCTTGCGCATTCCTCGATATCGACGGCTTCTACACGCCATTGATGGGGATGCTCGATCGCATGGTCGAAGAACGTTTCCTGCACGCCGACCAACGCCTCGACCTCTGGCACGGCGAAGATCTGGATGCCCTGTTCGCCTGGTTGCACGACTATGTGCCGGCGCAAGCGGACAAATGGCTGGACGAGAAACGACGTCGAGACTTGCGCTAAGGCCATCGCATTCGCGGCCCGCTCGATGCCTTGGCGCTTGCAAACGCAAGCCTGCAGCCATTCGTTCGACGCGTCTTGCTGCGCATGCGCGCCGACCGTCCTCCACGCTATAGTCCTGCCACGACAACCGCACGGACCATGCCATGTCTCGATCCTTCGCCTATTTGAGGAGTCCTCTCCTTCTCGCGCTCTCGGCCTGTCTTCTCGTCGGATGCGCGACGGCGCCGAGCTCGTCGCAGCAAACGCCAGATGATGGAATCGATCTCGAATCGATGATGGCGGCGCATCGCACCATTCCCGATGCGAAACTGAGCGGGCCCTTAGGTGGCCGCGAGAATCCGGTCCGCACGAAAGGCACCCACGGTCAACGCGACTATCTCGCCCGGCTGCGCTGCGGAAACGGACGCGCCCCCGAATTCGAGCGCGCCGGTTCGATCGGCCTCGGCCCCTACGGCAAGATTCTCGACCTTTACACGGTGCATTGCGCGAGCGGCCCGATCACGCAAATCGCGATGGATTTCTATCACTGCGTCGAAGAAACGCGCCCGGTCGAAGGGTTCGAGATCGTCGAACGCGTGATTCCGATTCCGAATTTCGGCGGGTGTCCGGAGTAACTCCTCTACCTTCTACATTTATCACCATTTTTCGAATATCTGATCTTCGATCCTGAACTTGGACGCATTGATCCGCTGGATATATCCCGAAGGCCTCTCGTTCGAGAACCGTTCTGAACAGGCCGCTCCATCGATACCTGCACTGCATCCGCGCACATCCGTACTGATATTCATACGCCCCCAGTCGATAGGACCATCTGTGGCAACCGTAATTTCTCCGAAAACCTCGAAGCCCATTGTTTTCGCATCCATGCATTGTTTGTATTCCAAGTCTATCGCTGGTGCGCCTTCCACGCTGAATATAGACGTGGTGAATCTTTTGGACTTCTCCCATCTCCCGGAAAGTTTTCCACCCGTGCTCGCCGAGTCATTGAAGCGAAACTCGGTAGTTAGTGATGTTTCTTCTACGCATCGCCCACTATCCACCTGACGAGATCTCTCTCTAATGGTGCTTTTGTTCACCCAGATTCCGCTGAGATAAGAAATCAGTTCGTTTCTTGAAATTGAATGGGAATTCACCCTATTCTGATCGCTATCTGTCGAAGTAACCTCCCCTAGCGGCGGCACCGGCGGTAATTGATCGACAGGAATAGGTTCCAGATCCAAAGGATCAAGAATCACTGGCAAACTTGGAATTTCTACATATTCTTCGCGAGGATCGTCATCCATTGACACCGCATCGCTCTTTTCGTTTTCTTTTTTTTCATTTGGCGAAGCATGATCGAAGAAGACAACAGCGATAGCCACCACAATCGCCATCGCCACGCGAGCGTAAGCCTGAATTTCCAATTGATAGAACTACGGCCAATAGGAGTGACTTTTTGAACAGCATACCCACTCAGGAATGGCACCCAACGATTCTCAAAGTTCTGCCGATAAAAATAATCGCTATGCTCGTAGCGCTCGTGGATCAGCTGCGTCAATCGTCCGTCCGCCGTGTCCTCGAAGCCTGATACGCCCGAAGACCCAGCGTCCGACACTAGCCATTCGACAACGCCGGCCCATATGTCCCGACCACCGGCCTCGTTAAGCACCGCTTTGGCTTGGCCTCGCTGCGTCAGCACTTTGCTCCATGGATATTTCCGACTGACGATGGAACCGCAGAGGATCATCTTGTCGAAGCGGATGTCGTCGTACTTCAACATCGCCTTGGTGACGATGTAGCTACCGAAGCTATGGGCGACCACTGATGGCAGGCGCTGTGTGGTGGCGAACATGTCGCTGTAGACACGACGGAACCATTCGACCTTGCGCGCACGGCTCCAAGGCATCAACAACGAAACGGCTTTGAAGAAGCCAAAGCCAAGTGGCACATGCCGAAAGCCGTGCTGAGTCAGCACATCAGTCAGTTCACGCTGCCAATCACCGGTCGTGCGGATACCGTGGATAGTGATCACCACAGGCCAATCGGATACTTTGTCGCTCAGTCTTTCCATGGACTCCCCCGCGAGCAGAATGGCGCGAATAACTCGCCCAGACGGGCGCGCACCGGGTGATCATGCAAGCATGCTGCTACCATTTTCAAGCCGTCCCAGGACATCACCGACGTGACATTCACTACACGCTTCAACGCCTTCCGGATCCACAACGACAGTACCGGCTATCGCAGCGGCATCGAAACGGTCTCGATCGACGATCTCGCCCCCGGTGAGATCGTGATCAAAACCGCGTATTCCTCGGTGAATTACAAGGACGCGCTCGCCGGCACCGGCCAGGGCAAGATCCTGCGCAGTTTTCCGCTGGTCGGCGGCATCGATGTCGCCGGGCATGTGGTGTCGTCGCGCGATCCGGCGTTCAAAGAAGGCGATGCGGTGCTCGTCACCGGCTGCGGGCTGAGCGAGACGCGCGACGGCGGCTATAGCGAATACGCGCGGGTCGAAGCGCAATGGGCGATCCCGCTGCCCGTCGGCCTGAGTCTGCGCGAAAGCATGATTCTCGGCACCGCGGGCTTCACCGCTGCGCTCGCCCTGCTGCGGATGGAGGACAACCGGCAATCGCCCGATCTGGGGCCTCTGGCGGTCACGGGCGCGACCGGCGGCGTGGGTTCGCTCGCGATCGATATCTTCGCGCGCGCCGGCTACGAGGTGCATGCGGTCAGCGGCAAGGCCGAGCAAGCCGATTACCTCAAGCGTATCGGCGCAACTGAAGTGCTTGGCCGCGATGCCCTATCGACGACTCGCCCGATGGAAGCCGCTCGCTTCGGCGGCGGTCTGGACAATGTCGGTGGACCGATGCTGGCCAGCCTGCTCGCGCAAACCAGGCCGTACGGTAATGTCGCAACGGCGGGGCTCGCCGCCACGGCGGACCTCGCGACCACGGTCATGCCTTTCATCATCCGCGGCGTCTCGCTTTTGGGCGTCGCCTCGGCGGGCACCGCCCGCGATCTTCGCGAAGAAGTCTGGCATCGCTTGTCCGGCCGTTGGAAACCGGCGCATTTGGACACCATTTGCACCCGGGAGGTCGGCTTCACCGATTTGCCACAGGTCTTCGCCGCGATGCTCGCTGGCGGCTCGCGGGGGCGGACCTTGGTTCGAATCGGATCGGAATGAGCCGCCAGCGGCGCCTATCGCAATGTGCAGACCACAATCTCCGCTTTCGATAATGGCGGGTCATCCCGAACGATGGAGACGCCCAAAGAGGAACCTGCTCTAAAAGCCTGACTGAGCTTCCAATGTCGCGACAGCAAGAACCTCCGCCCGCTGTGCGTGTCTCCCGGACAGCCGCTAACGGGTCCATCGGCGGCGATTGGAGATTTCGAGTAGAACTTATCTCAAAATCATGATTCGAACATTGTCCTATCGTCATCCCGGCGCAAGCCGGGATCCAGCGCTTGGAATGATCGAGAAAAGCTGGATGACCAGCCTTTGGCTGTTGAGAAGCACTTCCGGCTTGCGCCGGAATGACGAGGGAAAGACCTGACTCAGCAATTTCTATTTTGAGATAGATTCTGGGCACTTACGCAAACAGGATGTTGGCCACACTGTTAGAAAACAACGCATTAGGCCGCCGGGGATGGGTTCGTCGATAGAATCAGCGCGTAAGCGATTGATTCGTGTGGAGCTAATCCAGGCACATGACGGGCCTGCGACTTGAAAAAACGACCGGGTGTCGGTTTTTCGACGACCCGCTAGCGTCCTTACCCGCTTCGCC
This sequence comes from uncultured Gammaproteobacteria bacterium, assembly GCA_963783035.1. GTDB lineage: Bacteria > Pseudomonadota > Gammaproteobacteria > Xanthomonadales > Xanthomonadaceae > Lysobacter_I. The sequence goes on along the minus strand of CAWAMC010000001.1, from coordinate 351,145 downwards.
GTAATGTGCGTCGAGTCACAACCGAGTTCTACCCCGCTTCCGGGCCGTCGCCCGGGCCACTACACTGAGCGCATTCCTCCACGGGTATCCGCATGGCACGCATTCTGATCGTCGACGACTCACCGTCCCAACTTATGGGTATCCGTCGCATCGTCGAAAAACTCGGTCACGAAGTCTTCACCGCCGAAGACGGCGCCAGCGGCGTCGAAGTCGCTAAGCGCGAAATTCCCGACCTGATCTTGATGGACGTGGTGATGCCGAATCTCAACGGCTTCCAGGCCACGCGTACGATTTCTCGCGAACCGACCACCAAACATATTCCGATCGTTTTGGTCACGACCAAGGATCAGGAGACCGACCGCGTTTGGGGCATGCGTCAAGGCGCACGCGCTTATCTGACCAAGCCTTTCAGCGAAATCGAGCTGTCGGACGCGATCAACAAGTACGTCGCAGGCATCGGTTAGGTCCACGGGCGCAGCCAGCGCTCACGAGGACTCGCCAGAAATCGCATCGCGAACGCATGATGGGTCGCGCATAGTCGGTCGATCGAAGCGCTTCTCTCCCGATCTCGTGCGTTGCGGTCTTTCGCCGCGAACGCACTGCCCGCGCGCCGACGCTACGGCCTCAAGCGCGTCGCCAATCGTCGCCGAAGGCTTCGCGCATGCGTCGGTACGCCTCGCGCTCGTCGTCGGTGTTGGCTTTCGGCGCCAACACCTCCAGTTCCACGATCTGATCGCCCGCGGGCATGTTTCCCGTCGCCGGCAGGCCGCGTCCGCGTAACCGCAGTTTGCGGCCCGCTTCCGAATCCGGCGGGATCTTCAGCTCGACCGGCCCACCCAGCGTCGGCACGCTGAGCGTCGCCCCAAGGGCCGCCTCCCAAGGCGCGACCGCCAACACATAGATGATGTTGCGGTCGTCCACCTCGAATTGCGGATGCGCGGCATATTCGATTTCGAGCAGCAAATCGCCGCCTCCCGAACCCTGACCACCGAGCCGGATGGTCTGGCCCGGTTTGATGCCTTTGGGAATCCGAATGTCTAGCGACTTCCCGGCGACCGATACTCGCAACGGATCGCCGCGATACACCGCCTCCATGGGCACCGCGAGCTTGGCGCGGGTCGCACCATCGCCGCGCGGCCGGACTTGCGGGCCAGCGCCGCGACGATGACCGAAGAACTCTTGAAAGAAATCGCTGAAGCCACCGTTGCCACCGCCCGCGAACACTTCCTCGAAATCGAAACCACCGGGGCCTCCGCCGAAACCTCCAGGCGGCGGCTGCACTTCGTCGCCTGGACGATAACCGCGCGCGCGGAGTTGATCGTAAGCCTTACGTTTCTCCGGGTCGCGCAACGCTTCGTATGCTTCGTTGACGGATTTGAACGTCTCTTCAGCGCCGGGCTCTTTGCTCACGTCCGGATGATATTTACGCGCGAGTCGCCGATAGGCGGTTTTGATCTCCGCCTCGCCCGCACTGGGTTCGATACCCAGGATTTGATAGTAGTCCTTGAATCGCATGAGTCGATCGCCCTGGAAGCGCGGGTGGTTCGGCGTGGTTGTTTTTATCGGTCGGAGTATCCTACATAGCATGCCGCGCGATGCGCGCATCGTAACGCGCATCGCGCAGGCAAGGGGCAACACCTCGACGCACGGCCGCGACGACACGGCGGCCTTGCGTCATCCGTACTTCGATCGTTCGCTCTTCATACGCCGTCGTTACGCGAACATCGTGGCATCGACATCGCAACGAACCGACCGTTCCACCGATCGCATACCGACTCGATTCCGTACGTTACTGCTTCGTATCGCCGACGTTCGCACCGACCTGGATGCGTCGAGGCGTCGATTCGGGCTTTTTAGGAATCACGATCTCGAGCACGCCGTGATCGCCATGCGCGGTGATCCCGTCGGCGTCTGCGGTATCGGGCAAGGCGAAGCGGCGATAGAAGCTGCCGTAACGTCGTTCGATGCGCGAGAAACGCTCGGCGCTCTCTGCAGTTTCGCTTTTGCGCTCGCCTTTGATCGTGAGCAAACCTTTGTCCATCAGCACTTCGACCTGTTGCGGATCCACGCCCGGAAGATCGGCATAAATCACGAAGCGACCGGCTTCTTCTTTAATATCCACGCGCGGCACCCACTGACTGGTGACGACAGCGGATTCGTCCGGCGAATCGGCGCCCGTCTGAAGCAAACGGTCGAACATCTGCTTCAGATCGTCTTGCAAACGCGCCTGCGCCGGCCATGCCTGCGGATAACGGATAAGTGTCATTTCGATGTCTCCTCTGGCGACGGCACCACGCCGTCATAGCGCATAGATAGGCTCGCGGCCCGGTGTTTCAAGAGGCGACCGACGCCATTCGTCGGCCTTCCGTTCAGCCGCCAGCCCGAGCGGATTTCGCTCACCGAGCGAGCGAGAACGCCAAGGAATAGCGGCCCTGTTAAACTGCCGATCCCACAAGGAGACCCTGCATGAGCATCCAAATCGGCGACCGTATTCCCGAAGTGAACGTCAAACGTATTCGCGACAGTTTCGAGAACATCGAAACGCCTGCCCTGTTCGAAGGCCGCAAACTCGTCTTGTTCGCAGTACCCGGCGCATTCACCCCCACTTGCTCCGAAAAACATCTGCCCGGCTTCGTGCAACATTTCGATGAATTCCGCGCGAAAGGCGTGAGCGTCGCCTGCATGTCGGTGAACGACCCCTTCGTGATGAAAGCCTGGGCGGCCGATCAGCACGTGCCGGAAGGTCTGGAAATCATCGCCGACGGCAATGCCGATTTCTCTCGCGCGCTCGGCTTGGAAATGGACGCCAGTGCTTATGGTATGGGGCTACGTAGCAAGCGCTTCGCGCTGTACGCCGAAGACGGCGTAGTCAAGCAATTGTTCGTCGAAGCCCCGGGTGAATTCAAAGTCTCCTCGGCCGAGCACGTGCTTTCGCAGTTGGCGTGATTACTACATGAAATTCTCACGGCGGCAGTTTTCTGTCGTCGTTCGATTGACATAAATCCGTTTACGCATAATTGATTTTCAAATTAAGCATCGTCTTGTTGCTACCAGATCGACCATGCGCGTCATCGACTCGATCATCTGCGATGTATCCAAACCCAACGGGCGGCGGGAAGGACGCCCGCCGTTTTTCGATTCGCCAGGGACGGCGAATCGAAAAATTACCTCAACGATAAAGCTTTATGTTTGCTCTGTCGGGGAAAAGTGCTTTCTTTTGCCTACTTTTCTTTGCACGAGCAAAGAAAAGTAGGTCGCGCTTCAGCGCGAAAGCTGTTGATCTTCTACCTCAGAGCGTAAGCTAAGACTGAAATTTCGGGGCGCAACGAAATTCATTCCAACACCCGAAACTCGATACTCGCCCACGCACCACTATCGGCGAGTGCGGTCAGCGCATGCTCGCCCGGGTCGCCGAAATCGCGTACCAACGCTGCGCTGCCTTCGGTCTCGCCGATCCAACGCCCATCGAGCAACCAACGCACGCGATGATCGGTGCCGAGCGCACTCAACGAAAGACGCACCGCGTGCTCGCTACCGGGCGCGCGCGCGAGCGTCGCGCCATCGTTAAGGCCATCGATTCGCAGATCTTCGATCGCATCGCGGCCATCGGCCATGCAATCGTCGGCGAGCGACGGCAAGCGCGATGCGCGCCGCGTCTGCGCCGACAACCATGGCGACGCCAGCGCCGGCCAGCGCGCGATTTCTACGCTGCGCGTCTGGTGCGGTAACGAGCACGCCGCGGACACGCGTCGGCCACTCTTGATATCGACATCGAAACGTTCGCGCCCCGCTTCCCATAAGCGAACGCCGCGCTGCGCGAACGTCGTCGGTACCACACCGTCGAGCACCCAGGCTTTTTTGCGGCGCTGACACAGTTCTGGCGGCTGCGCATCCGCGGCGATCCCGAGCGGCCAACAGATCTCGACTTCCGCGACATCGTGCGGCGGCGGCACCGGCAGTGCGTCGCGTCGCGCGCTGGGTAAGGTGTCGACGACCTCGAACAACAACGGTAGCGCCGTGAGCGCGCCATACTGGCCCGGCAACGGCGTGCCGTCGGGACGCCCGACCCACACGCCGACGGTGTAACGCCGCGTACCGCCGAGCGCCCACGCGTCGCGAAAACCGTAACTCGTGCCGGTTTTCCACGCGACGCGCGGACGATTGCCGAGATCGTATTGCTCGATCTCGCCAGGCCGTGGATTCGTTTCGAGAATTTCGCGCACGATCCATGCCGCACCTGGCGAGAGCACGCGACGATCGACATGCGGATCTTGCACGGTGTAGCGCACGCGTCCTGCGATGCCGTTGCGGTTGAAAGCCGCATGCGCACCGACCAAGTCCTCCAATCGCGCGCCGGTGCCGCCGAGAATCAACGCTAAATTCGGTTTACCGCCCGCCGGGAATTTCAAAGCGATACCCGCGTGATCGATGCGCGCGGCGAATCGCTCGGAGCCCACGCGATCCAACAGATCCACTGCCGGCACGTTGAGCGATAAGCGAAGCGCCTGCGCGGCGCCGATCGGACCGTTGAAGGATTCGCCGAAATTCCCCGGGCGGTAATCGCCGAAGGTCTGCGGCGCATCGATCAACAGGCTTTCGGAGTGGATCAAACCTTCATCGATCGCGATGCCGTAGAGAAACGGTTTGAGCGTCGATCCCGGCGAACGCCATGCGCGCACCATATCGACATGACCATGTCGCTGTTTATCGGCGAAGGTTTGCGAGCCGACATAGGCGCGCGCCTCCATCGTTTCGTTGTCGACCACCAGCAACGCCGCAGACGTGCGTTCGGGCAGGTTCGAGAAATACGTCGAGACGCGTTCTTCGAGGCTGCGCTGCAGGTTGGCGTCGATGGTCGAGACGATCCGCGATGCTTTCGGCTGCGCGGAGTGCAAACGTTGCGCGAGCAAGGCGGCCGACAACGGCGGCTGCAGTTGTCGCGATACGACGGGTTCGATCCGCGCATCGTCGATATCCTCTGCGCTCCACACACCGAGCGTGGCCATACGCGCCAAGACTTTATCGCGCGCGACGCGTGCCGCTTCGGAGTGTCGATCCGGCCGTAGCCGGCTCGGCGATTGCGGCAATACCGCCAGCAAAGCCGCTTCGGCTTGCGATAACCGCTTCGATGATTTGCCCAGATAGGCCCAGCTCGCCGCTTCCACACCTTCGATCGTACCGCCGAACGGCGCGCGCTCAAGATACAGAATCAATATCTCGCGTTTGCTCAAATGCGCTTCGAGTTGCAATGCGCGCAAGATCTGTCGCAACTTGCCCCATGGCGTGCGCGTGCTACGCCCGTTATGCGCATCGAGAATGCGTGCGACCTGCATCGTCAGCGTCGAGCCGCCTGAAACGACGCGCCGACTCGCAAGCATCTGTCCGCCCGCACGCAGCAGCGACACTGGGTTGATGCCCGGGTGCCGCCAAAACCAACGGTCTTCGTAATTCAGCAGCGCATCGAGGTACAACGGCGACACCGTTTCCGGCGTGGCCGGATACCGCCAGACGCCTTCGGCATCGGCGAAGGCGCGAAGCGGCGTGCCGTCGCGCGCCGTCACCAACGCGCTGGTGTCGCGCTGTTTCGGCAGGGGCGGTGGGAAGATCAAATCGAGCAGCAGCAGAGAAGAAAGCAGCGCGACCGTGCCCCAACGCAGCCAAGCGAGCCAATGTTTGAATCGCAGCGCACGTAGGGCGCTTTTGAAGGACATGTCGGTAGCGTCCAAATCGACGGTTGTTTGTTGATTCGAGTCGGCTTCAAGGGATGAGGTCGAAAGACGGTCCTCTTCGCCCCGGTATAAACCAGGGCGCTGCCTTTCTTCGGGCTAACGACAGAAACTGGATCCCGGCTTGCGCCGGGACGACGTCATTTCTTGATCGATACCCGCTCGATCGTCGGCCTTTACTTCGGCTGCACCACCGTAATCGTCGCAGGCGTCGACTTGCCCACGCCGCGCAATTGCGGGCGATACATGTCTTCGACCAGCGACGGCGGCACGGTGTAAGTGCCGGGCGTCACCGCGCGCACGAGGTAGAACACGCGCGCGGTTTGGCCCGCGCTCGAGTTTCACTGCGGCGACGAAGCGGTCGTCGCGATACTCCTCGTGCATCACGGTCGCGGCGCTGCTGCGGTCGGTGATATCGATCCCGTCCACCACCACATCGGCCCATTGTTTGGAGTCGCTGAGATTGAAGTTCTCGATCTCAAGACCCGCCGGCAACAAATCGGTCAGCAACGCATCGGGCATGCTCTGATCGGCGGTGATCTTCACCGCGACGATCAGCGCCTCGCCTTCTGCGATGGGCTTCGGTGTCCATGGTTTACCGTCGGTCGTGTACCACGTGCGCTCGATGCCGATCACGGATTTATCCGCAGGCGGTGCCGTGCGCGGGACGCCTGCGATTTCCAAGCTCGCGTACAGCGGCGGCGTGCCCTGCGGCTCGAAGCGGAAGCCCTTGGCGAGCATGGCGTAATCCGCGCGCTTGCCGTGCATACGGCGTTCTTCCGCCGGAAGCACGGTATCGCCCATGCGCCACGTACCCGAGAGCAACTTCTTCTGATCGGCGAGTAACGCTTTACCCAAGCGCGCCAGGGCGACCTGTTCTTGCGTGCTGAGCCAGAACCAGCGCTCATTACGACGCAGTTCCAATTCTTTGCTCAGCGCGAGCACGCTAGCGTCGTAGTCGGCTTTGGACAAACCGCGTTCGTGCGTGAGCGCGATCATCAACGCGTTATCGCGCAGCGGGCTGCTGTAATCGCCGAGATAACCGCGACGCTCGTTCTTGAACGCGAACCCTGCCGCGATCGCTTTGTTGCCGCGGGTCTTGTCGCCTTGCAGTGATAGCGCGAGACCCAAATGCACCATCGGCAGACCGGTCAGCGCTTTCTTGCGTTCGTTGTCGTAAAGACCACGCAGCGTTCCCAGCGGTGCGCGATTCACGCGCGCCAACGCATAGCCCGCATGCACTTGGTAAGCGAATTTCAGGTGCTCGCGTTGTTCGTAACCGTAGAACTCGTTGCCGCCGGAAAGCAAATCCTCGTTCAAACGCTGCAATGCTTTTTGCAGCATCGCATCGGGCACTTGGAAGCCGGCCTCGCGCGCATCGAGCAGGAATTCCACGATGTACGGCGTCAGGCCAGGATTGACGTAACCATCGTCGCCCCACATCGAGAAATGGCCGTTACTGGTCTGCATCGACACGAGACGACCGAATGCGCCTTCCATACGCGCGCGGCGCTTGGCGGGATCGAGACCTTTGGCATCCAGCATCTTCGCGGTCTCGGCATCCATCACCAAGGCGGCATACCCCTTACTGGTGGTCTGTTCGGCGCAGCCGTAGGGATAGTCGAGCATGCCTTGCACGGCGCTGGCGAACGGGATCGGCGGCAAGGCGCTGACCGTCATCTGCGCCGTGACCGAGGACGCCATCAAACCTTCCGCGAACGCGGTATCGAGCGTAATCGCTGAGGCATCGTTGAGCACCTGCGTCTTCACCCGCACCACGCCCGGCCATGCCGGACGCACTGGCACATCGAACTTGCGATCGACCTTGAAGCCGTTGCCGTTCACGCGGACGCGGACCTGCGCGGTGGTATAGCCTTCGTTCGCGCTGAGCGGGAAGGTCAGCGTCGTCTTGCCGCCAGCATCGAGCTTCACTTTGCGGCCGCCATCGCCGATCGACAGCGGGCCGATGCCTTCGAGTTTCACGTCGAAATCGCCGGGTTTGCCGGTGAAATTGGTCAGGTCCAGCGTGACGACGCTGCGATCGCCGGGCGCGAGCACGCGCGGATAGCTGGCTTCGGCGACGATCGGCGCACGCACCACCACTTCCGCATCCTTGTTGCCATAACGTTCGGCCGAATACGCCAGCGCCGAGACGCGTAGCGTGCCGTTGAAATCGGGCACTTTCAGCGGAATCAGCGCATTGCCCTTCGCATCGAGTTTGACCGGACCGGAGAACAGATCGACCGTCTGCACTTTCGAGGTCGGACGACGCGCTTGCGCCAGCGGTTGCAACGCCATGTCGCCGCCGAAACGAATGCTGCGCGACATCGCCTTCGAAACTCTCGATCACGCGGCCGTACACGTCGTACGCATCCACGCCGAGACGGCGCTGGGCGAAGAAATGCTTATTGGCATCCGGCACCGCGAAACGGGTGATGTTGAGAATGCCGACATCGACCGCCGACACCGTGACGAAGGCTTCTTGGCCGGCCAACTGCGGCACCGCGACCGTCGCCTGCAGGGTCTGTTCGGGGCGCATCTGTTTGGGCACCGACCAAACCGACATCGACACGACGCGCGGTACGATCCATCGGCACATGCGCTACGCCGACCGCGCGCGCAGGCGTAATTTTATCTGCTCGCGCTACCGCCACGGAACACCAGTGCGGTGACGTAGAGGTCGTGACGCTCCCAATCCTTCGTCACCGGAATTTCGAAGGTGCTGCCCGGCTTCGCATCGATCTCCTGCACGTAGATCATGCGGTCGCCTTCGACCATCAACAGGCCTTTGCCCGGATGCGGTGGCGTGACCGTGACCTTCATCGTATCGCCGGTCTTGTACGAGGTTTTGTCCAGCGCGAGCTTGACCTTGTCGGGGCGCGCGTCCAGGCCGCGGTTCTCGTCGTTCCAACTCCAACCGGCATTGAACGGATAACGCATCGTCAAGCCGGTCGCCGGGTCGAGCACATCGACGCGATACTCGCCCCACTCGCACCGGAAATTCGAACGCGCCGCGGTCGCGCCGGCATCGATCGTACGGGTTTCGACAGTCTCGAAACGACGGGTGAAGTCGTAATCCCAACCTTCGTCGTTGTCGTAATTCCAGTGGTAATCACGATGTTCGCGCACCAAGGTGACCTTCAGGCCCTTCGCGGGACGCGGCTTGCCATCGGCGCCCACGCGCAGCAATTCGAAGTCGCGCATTGCTGTCGCTATCGGCGCCATCCTTGTCGTCGAACAACGGGCGCACGCCGACCAGTGCATCGGCCGGCCACAGCACGTGCTTGATCGTGCGATTGACGCTGCGTCCGCCGGTTTCGAACAGGCTGCCGGAGACGACCGCTGCGATCGGCGTGACCGGTTTGGCTTCGTCCGGTAGTGCGATGTCCTGCGTCAGCTTGCCTTGTGCATCCAGCGTGGCATCGACGACATCGTTGGCTTCCTTCGGCAGCACCACCGTCGGGTCGCCGAAGAAATAACCCGGCAGCGAATCGAGCGGATTCTGCTCGACCGCAACCGTCAGTCTTCGCGGTGAAACGATTACCGGCCGCAGGTGCGCCATAGAGATACGCACCGGTCGCCTGCAACTTGAAGCGGCTGCCCGGGTTTGAGCACGGGGTCGGCGACGGCGAGATCGAGCTTCATGCGCTCGGGCAGGAACTCCTCGATCCGCAGATTCATGCCCTGCACCGCTTCGGTGCTGGCCGGATCGGTGCGGAATTCCACTTGCCATAAGCCGGTCGGCGCTTCGACGGGAATAAGTTTCTCGAAACTGTAGTAACCCTGCGCACCGGCTTCGATGCGGCTTTCGACGAAGGCTTTACCGTTAGGTTGGTTCAAGCGCACGAACAACGGCTGCGCTTTCTTGCCTTTCATCGGCACCGGCTTGCCGTCGTTGTCGCGCAACAACGCGGAGATGCGCACGGTTTCGCCCGGGCGATACAGATCGCGGCCGGACCATGCGAACACATCGAACCACGCGGGTTCGCGGCCGCTGACCGCGAATTCGGACAGATCCAACGCCGGCTGGTTGAACGGCAGCATCGAGACATCGGTGCCACGACGCGCAACCAACACGTGCTGCGGCGTCGAGTTTGTAGGCCAGCATCGCGTTGCCGTTGCGATCGGTCTGACCTTTCAGCGCGTCTTCGCCTTTGGCATCGAGAATCCGCAGTTCGACGCCGCTGATGCCGCTGCCGTCCTGCAGCGATGCGGTATGGACGAACAACTTGTCCTTGTACGCACGAACATGCAGGCCGATGTCGCTGACCGTGAAGAACGTGGTGTCGAACTGGTCGCGGAACATGCCCGGTGCGCTTCATCACCGCGAAGTACAGACCGGGTTCCTGCACTTCTTCGATGTCCTGGATCGGCAGGTAGGTCACCACGCGCTCGTTGGCTTGCCGCCGAGCGCGAAGCGATTGGTGTAGACCGGTTCGGCCAGTTTCGAGATCGGCGTGTTGTCGCCGTAGTCGTTGTCCAGTTCCCAACCGCTGCGGCGACCGCCGCGCTGGTATTCGGCGAAGAACTGCGGCAACGATTTCTCGCGCACGCGCAGGAATTCGACGTCGACTTCGGGCACGTTGATCGAGACCACCGGCAAGCCGCGGCTCTCGCGCGCCGGCAGCACGCTGCCCTGCGAGGCGAAACCGACGGCCGGTTCGAGTGCGCCGGTGTAGACCTTCTGTTCGACATCGTGGCCGAGCACGCTGCCGTCGGCGGCGGCGAGGTTGCCGGAAATCTTGAGGGTGTATTCGGTGTTCGCGCGTGACGAACGGGAAGCGCAGGATCTTGCCGCTATCGTCCAGTTTCCAGCTGCTCTTGTGCGCTGACCGACGTGGCGAAGGTGATCAGTTTGTCGAAATCCTGAGTGCCGACCAGCGGCCGGGTGAATTCCAGAGCGATCGCCAGGGTTTCGCCATCCTGGTCGGGATAGGCCCGGCCACGCGCGAAGCCCTTGACCTCGTCGCGCTTGGCCTTGATCGGCTCGCCGCTGACCTCGGGCAACTGCCCGGTTTCTCGATTGCCGCAACCGGGAAGGATCAGCCACCGACAGCGTCAACGCTGCCCAGACCCGCTCCCATCCACCATTTCCGTACCGAACCGCGACCTTCATCTACCACCGCAACTCGCGACGTGCGACACATATGAGCCTCCTGGATGTTGTGGCGGAGTATAGAGAAGATTTAGAGCAATTCATCACTTCTCTGAACATTTTTTTTACATTTATTTAACTCATTTTTTATAACAGTCCGTTGCCGGAAACGATGTCCGGCCGGCAACGGATATTCCGTATCGATGCTCTTAGTGCTTCGATAATCCATGGCCAGGCTCCCCAGCCGATGACGTGACGCCAGAAACGCAAACGCCGCCCGAAGGCGGCGTTTGGATCAGCGGTTGTGCGGCCTTGAAAGACATCACACCGATGGATCGGCCATGGGCGCAGGCGTATCGCTCGGTGGCGGCATCTTGCCTTCCTGCGTTTCAGACACGATGGGCTCAGCGGTTTCGTCCTCTTCCAACGACGCATCCAGACGCTCCAAAGCCTGCAGGCTCTCGCCGTCGCCCAAGCGCATCAGGGTGACGCCTTGAGTATTACGACCGACTTGGGAGATCTCAGCCGCACGCGTGCGCACTAAGGTGCCGCCATCGGAAATCAGCAACACTTCGTCGGCGCTGCGCAGCAACACCGCACCGACGAGCTTGCCGTTGCGCGCGGTGGTCTGGATACCGATGACACCCTGCGTGCCGCGGCCCTTGCGCGGATGCTCGGAGAGCGGCGTGCGCTTGCCGTAACCGTTCTCGGTCGCGGTGAGGATGTATGGGTTCGCCATCGTCCTGGGCCGTGATCACGACATCGGCATCGCTTTCGGGCTCAGGCGCTTCCACGGATGCGATATCCGCCGAGGTGTCGACCGCCCCCTCCAGCACGTCCGCCGCAATTTCGTCTTCCGGCACTTCGCCCGCAGGTTCGGCGACGATCAGGCTGACCACCGCTTCGCCATCGGCCAAACGCATACCGCGGACGCCGGTCGCCGTGCGCCCCATCGGCCGCACGTGCGCTTCCGAGAACCGCGCCACACGGCCGTTCGAGGCGAACAACAGGATGTCGCGTTCACCGTCGGTCAAGCGCCGCACCGATCAAGGCATCGCCTTCGTCGAGATTGATCGCGATCTTGCCGCGAGCCAAGCGGTACGCGAATTCGGTGAGCGGCGTCTTCTTCACCGTGCCGTTGCGCGTGGCGAAGAACACGAAATGCTGCTCGTCGTACTGATGGACCGGCACCACCGCCTGCACCTTCTCGCCTTCTTCCAACGCCAGCCAGTTGATGATCGGCCGACCGCGCGCATTCGGGCCGGCATCGGGCAACTGATGCACAGGCAGCCAGAACACGCGGCCACTGCTGGTGAAAGTCAGCAGTGTGTCGTGGGTGTTGACCAACCACAGTTGATCGATGAAATCCTCGTCCTTCGTCGCTGCCGCATTGCGCCCACGACCGCCGCGCTTCTGCGCACGATAGGCCGTGACCGGCTGGCGCTTGGCGTAACCCGCATGCGAGAGCGTCACGACCACGTCTTCCGGCGCGATCAGATCGAGGATATCGAGATCTTCCTCGCTGGCGCGGATCTCGCTGCGGCGTTCGTCGCCGTATTCTTCTTTGATCTCCAACAATTCGTCGCGGATCACCTCGCGCAGACGATCGGAATTCTCGAGAATTTCGATCAGTCCGCGAATGACCTCCAGCAGCTCCTTGTATTCGTCGGTCAGCTTGTCCTGCTCCAGCCCGGTAAGGCGGTGCAGGCGCATTTCCAGGATTTCCTTGGCCTGCACTTCGGTCAACTGGTACATCCCGTCGATCAGACCGACGCCCGGCGGCAAATCTTCCGGCTTGGAGGCATCGCTACCGGCAGCGGCGAGCAAGGTCGCGACCAAACCCGGCGTCCCAGGTCTTGGCCAGCATGCGCTCGCGCGCTTCGTTCGGATTCGCCGAGGTCTTGATCAGCTCGATCATCTCGTCGATGTTGGCGAGCGCGACCGTCAAACCTTCGAGGATATGCGCGCGGGCGCGCGCCTTGCGCAGTTCGAAGATGGTGCGGCGGGTGACGACTTCGCGGCGATGGCGTACGAAGGCTTCGAGAATCTGCTTGAGATTGAGCAACTGCGGGCGGCCATCGACCAGCGCCACCATATTGATGCCGAACACCGATTCCATCTGGCGTCTGCGCGTAGAGATTGTTGAGCACGACTTCGGCGGACTCGCCGCGTTTGACCTCGATGAAGATGCGCATGCCGTCCTTGTCGGACTCGTCGCGCAGTTCGCTGATGCCTTCGAGCTTCTTTTCCTTCACCAGCTCGGCGATCTTCTCGATCAGCCGCGCCTTGTTCACCTGATACGGAATCTCGGTGACGATGATCGATTCGCGGCCGTTGTCGGCCACTTCGACTTCGGCCCGCGCGCGCATCCGCACGCGACCGCGACCGGTGCGATACGCCAGATGGATGCCGCCGACGCCGTTGATGATGCCGGCGGTGGGGAAATCGGGGCCCGGGATGTGCTGCATCAGGCCGTCGATCTCGATCTCCGGCTCGTCGATCAACGCGATGGTGGCGTTGATCACTTCCGACAGATTGTGCGGCGGGATATTCGTCGCCATGCCGACCGCGATGCCGGCCGAGCCGTTCACCAGCAGGTTCGGGAACCGCGTCGGCATCACCGTCGGTTCCAGTTCCTTTTCGTCGTAGTTCGGCTGGAAGTCGACCGTGTCCTTGTCGATATCGGCCATCAGCTCGTGGGTGAGCTTGGCCATGCGCGCTTCGGTGTAACGCATCGCCGCGGCGTTGTCGCCGTCGACCGAACCGAAGTTGCCCTGCCCGTCCACCAGCAGGTAGCGCAGCGAGAACGGCTGTGCCATGCGCACCAAGGTGTCGTACACCGACTGGTCGCCGTGCGGATGGTACTTACCGATCACGTCACCGACGATACGCGCCGACTTGTAGTAAGGCTTGTTGCTGTGCGCGCCCAGTTCGTTCATCGCGAACAGCACGCGGCGATGCACCGGCTTCAGGCCGTCTCTCACATCCGGAAGCGCGCGGCCCACGATCACGCTCATGGCGTAATCGAGATAGCTGCGGCGCATCTCGTCTTCGAGATTGACGGGGATGATTTCCTTCGCGAGTTCTGCCATTACGACTTCTTTTGCAGGGAGTGGCGACAGCGACGACGCGTGCCGTTCAGAGCACGGCGACGCGGGACCAAGCCGAACGAGAAACAGGACGAAGCCCGCAGATTCAGAGGGCTCGTCGAGGCTTCGTTCGGGCTCGCGCAGGGGTTTCGCGCGAACGGTAAATCGTAGCATGAACGCCCCCGAGAGCCTGCCCGGCCTAGGGCGAATTTCATGCGGAAACAGGGACTTGCGCTATCGGACAAGCGGCCCTGGATGATTGCGGGAACGCGCGGAGGAACACCGAATCGAGCCTCCCGACATATCACGATCGAACGGCCTTCCATGACGCGCGCACGAGCCTTGACCATGAATGCAAAGCATGGCGCTGCGAGAACATCTGCATCAAGACGCCGACGAGAGGCGTATGCCTAGCGCCGCACTACGGCACGTTCGAGCCGCCCTGAACATCGCCTGCATCGACGCGCGGTCGGGGTGTTCGATGACGCCATGCTCGGTCACGATCGCATCGATCAATGCCGCTGGCGTCACGTCGAACACCGGATTCCAGGCGCGGACGCCTTCGGCCACCGTGCGCACGCCGCCGATGCCGAACAACTCCGCGGGGTCGCGTTCTTCGATCTCGATCGAACTCGCCGGCATGCGGTCGCCATGTCGACGGTCGAAGACGGTGCGACCACCATCGAATCTTGACGCCGTGATAACGTGCGGCGATCGCGAGTTGATAGGTGCCGATCTTGTTGGCGACATCGCCATTGGCGCAGATGCGATCGGCGCCGACGACGACCCACTGCACCTGGCCGGTCTTCATCAGATGCGATGCCGCGGCATCGGCGATCAGCGTGGCATCGATGCCGTCCTGCTGCAGCTCCCACACGGTGAGTCGCGCACCCTGCAGCCAAGGCCGGGTTTCGCCCGCGAACACGCGTTCGATACGGCCCTGGGCAACGCCCGCGCGTATGACGCCGAGCGCGGTACCGAAGCCGGCGGTCGCGAGCGAGCCGGTATTGCAATGCGTCAAGACGCCGCTGCCTGTTGCGATGAGCTGCGCGCCCAGGGCGCCCATACGCCGGTTCGCAGCGAGATCTTCGTCGGCGATCGCCTGCGCCTCGCGCGTCAGCACAGCGCGCCAGTCGTCGCCCGCAGCGACATTCGCGAGCGCACGGCGCATGCGTTGTAGCGCCCAGGCGAGATTCACCGCGGTCGGCCGTGCGGCATTGAGCCGCTGCAATACCGGTTCGAGCGCAATGGATGCGGCTGCGGCATCCACCGCAGCGCAATCGCGCGCCGCTAGCACGACGCCCCAAGCCGCGGCGATCCCGATCGCCGGCGCGCCGCGTACAGTCAGCGCGTGGATCGCCGCCGCGACGGCATCGCTATCGCGGCACGTCGCGTACTCGACGTGAAAAGGCAGCTTGCGCTGGTCGAGGAGTTCGAGCGTATCCCCAGTCCAGCGGATCGGGCGAATGCGGTCGTAGCGGGCATAGTCGATATTGTTATTCATCGGCGTAGTTTAGAGCCTCTCGGGTTCGCGCACAGCCACGTGGTCCGTAGCGCTTGCAGCAGCGACAAGACGCCCGGCGATCGGGCAGGACGCGTCTTGCGCTGAAAAAACCGCACTCATCAACGCGCAAAGGCCGCATGACTGCGGCCTTTGCATGAATCAAAACGATGTCGGTTCAGAGCTTAGACAACGATCTCTCACCGTATCAGGCTCGAATCGCGGCCCGTCACCAAATGCGGAAC
Organism: uncultured Gammaproteobacteria bacterium; assembly: GCA_963783035.1. GTDB lineage: Bacteria > Pseudomonadota > Gammaproteobacteria > Xanthomonadales > Xanthomonadaceae > Lysobacter_I. The sequence continues at coordinate 335,489 of CAWAMC010000001.1, read as the reverse complement.
TCCGCGCGGCAACCACGACTGACCCACACGCCGCTGCGATCCCACCCCCAGCTTCCGCCTTCTGTACACGCAGAATCCGACAACTGACGCACGAGTTCGGCGCGACGATAGATCGTCGTATTGCAGCGGACGGTGCGCTGATCGTTGGATTCGCAGCGAAGCGTCTGCCCCGCGTTGTTATCGACATTGCCAGGAACGCCAGGCGGACGAGTCCACGCATTGGTGGCGCGAGTCGCGACGAATTCGCCGCGGCAACCGCGCGTCACCCAAATGCCGGCCGTGCTGCGGCCCCAGGTATCGCCTTCGATACAAGGCGTCGACGACATCTGGCGAATCAGACGGACGCTGCTGCGACGGCCATTGGGCACCGCACAAGTGGTACTGCGGTTATCTCGCGACTCGCAGCGGATTACGCCGTTGCCGGCGTTGTAACCGCCGCCGTAACCATTATCGCTGCGATCATCAATGCTGAATTCGGCGCGGCAACCGCCGCTGACCCAGACCCCGCGCGAATCCGTCCCCCAAGTGCGACCTTCCTGACAGGGCGACGACGAGAGCTGGCGAACCAATGTGGCATAACGCCCACCGGTATCGCAGCGAGTGGTACGCGCATCGCGGGATTCGCAACGGATGACGCCATTGCCATACTCGTTCCCATAACCGCTTCCGTACCCGTTTCCGTAACCGTTGCCGTAACGGTCGATTCGGAATTCGGCGCGGCAGCCGCCGCTGACCCAGACGCCATAACTATCGGTGCCCCATGTGCGACCACGCGTGCAGGGCGTCGACGACAATTGCCGAACAAGATCGACGGTTGCGCCGCCGGTATCGCAGCGCTCGATGCGGCCATCGCGCGATTCGCAGCGGATGGTGTCGTCGCCATAACTACCGCTGCCGTAGTAGCCGCTTTGCGCATGCGTGGTCGGGCTAAGCGAAGCTGATGCGACTGCGGTGCCGATCAGGAAAAGAGCGAGACGCATGGCTGAAGCCTCCGGTTGGGTGGGTGATGCTGTTGGGGGGCATCGTAAGCAGCCGCTATGAACGGCCGACAAATTTTTTACGCCGATCGGCGGCTAGCTTCAAGGCATTCAGCTCGCATGTAACGATACCGTCGTGGATCCGGTCGTAATAACGACCGCTGCGGCGCACCCCTCCGCCGCAGCGTCAACCTGCGCTCAGATCTATCGCGAAGGCGATTTCTCCTAGCGATTCAAACGCTTGCACTGTCGAACGAAGGCGGCCACCGCTCAGGCGCGCGCGAAATCGAAGGCGAGCACATCGGCGATACGGGAGGTTCCGATCATCGCCATCAGCAAGCGCTCCACACCGAGCGCGACACCTGCGCAAGCCGGAAACCCCTGCTCCAGCGCAGCCAAGAGGGCCTCGTCCAGCGGCGGTAGCGCAGCTCCGCGCGCACGACGGACCTCGTGATCGCGAAGAAAACGGGCGCGTTGCTCGCACGGATCGGCCAGTTCGTGATAACCATTCGCGACTTCGAGCGCACCGAGGTAAAGCTCGAAGCGTTCGGCCACCGACGGTTCGCCAGCGATACCGGGACGTATCCGCGCGAGCGCGCATTGCGTCGCAGGGTAATCGACGACGACATGCATCTCGTCGTCGGCGAACTGCGGCTGCAAGCGATGCGTCATCAACAGATCCAACCAATCGTCGCGACTCAGCCCATCGGGATCGATCCGCACATCGCCCAAAGCGATGCGCAACGCTTCGTCGTCGGCCATGAAAGGGTCTAACCCAAGTCGCTCGCGATAGAGATCGCGATAGCTCGTGCGCACCACGCGCAATTCGCGGCCGACGAGCGCAAACGCCATCTGCACCAGCACGATGGTTTCTTCGATGAGACGCCGATGATCCCAGCCGACGCGATACCATTCCAGCATCGTGAATTCGGGATTGTGCCCGCCGCCGGCTTCGCCATCGCGGAAGACGCGGCCCAGTTCGTAGCAATCGCCGACGCCAGCCGCGAGCAAGCGTTTCAGCGGAAATTCCGGCGAAGTGCGCAACCAACGCGTGCGCGGCGCGCCGTCGGTGCGGCCTGAGAATTCGAGCGAGAACGAATGGATATTCGGATCGGTATTGCCCGCTACCGACAGAATCGGCGTCTCGACTTCGAGCACCTCGCGTTCGGCGAAGAACGCGCGAATCATCGCGTACAGTCGCGCACGCAAGCGGAGTGCGTCGAGCGGAACGATCGGCCGTTCGGCGCTCATTGGCGACACAGGGAAACCACGAATAACGTCGCGATCGAAACCACCGTTACGGTATCGCGAATCACGCGCCCTGCTCGTTCAAGAACGCCAATAACTTCGCTTCGTCCCATATTTCGAGGCCGAGTTCTTGCGCTTTGGCGAGCTTGCTACCCGCAGCTTCACCGGCGACGACGATACTCGGTTTTTTTCGACACGCTGCCCGAGACCTTCGCGCCGAGGGCTTCGAGCTTCGCACCGGCTTCGTCGCGCGACATCGAATCCAGACCACCGGTGAGCACGACGGTCTTTCCGGCGAGTGGGCCTTCGCTCGAACGTTGCGGTGCGCCTTCTGGCCAATGCACCCCGTTCGCTCGCAGTGCCGCGATCACCTCGCGGTTATGCGGCTCGGCGAAGAAGTGCGCGATGCGCGCAGCGACGATCGGGCCGATATCCGGGATGTGTTGCAATGCGGCTTCGTCGGCGGCCATCAACGGGTCGAGCGCGCCGAAGTAACGGGCCAGCGTCTTCGCCGTGCTCTCGCCCACATCGCGGATGCCGAGCGCGAACAGCACACGCTCGAGCGCGGTATCGCGGCTGGCGTCGATCGCCGCGAGCAGATTCTCGGCCCACTTGCTAGCGACCTTACCGGCTTTCACCGTCTCCGGCGTGGTCCCATCGCGCTCGTCGGCGCGGCGCTTCATTTCGAGGAAATCGTCGAGCGTCAGTGCGTAGAGATCGGCCACCGTCTTGACGTAGCCGAACTCGACCAGCGCATCGACGAAACGGTCGCCGAGTCCTTCGATATCCATCGCCCGACGCGATGCGAAATGGATCAGCGCTTGTTTACGCTGTGCCGGACAGAACAAACCGCCGGTGCAGCGCGCGACGACTTCGCCCTCTTCGCGCTCCACCGCCGAACCGCAGACCGGGCATACGGTCGGTAAGGCATACGGCGGATGGAGCGGTTCGCCAGCCGCATCGCGCGGACGACGCTCATCGATCACACGCACGACTTCCGGAATCACATCGCCGGCGCGACGCACGATCACGCATCGCCGACGCGCACATCGAGACGTGCGACTTGATCGGCATTGTGCAAGCGTGGCATTGGTGACGACCACGCCCGCGACCTGCACCGGCTTCAAGCCGCGCGACCGGCGTCAACGCGCCGGTGCGGCCGACCTGCACATCGATCGCTTCGACCACCGTCGCTTCTTCCTGCGCCGGGTACTTGTGCGCGATCGCCCAGCGCGGCGCGCGCGAGACGAAGCCCATCGCGCGCTGCTGATCGTAGCGATCGAGTTTATAGACCGAGCCATCGATGTCGTACGGCAGCGCATCGCGCCGTGCGCCGAGATCGCGATAGAACGTCAGCACACCATCGACGCCGCGCGCAGTACGCGCTTCTGGGCAAACCGGCAAACCCAGCGTTTTCAGCCACGCTAGCATTTGGCTATGGGTTTTGATCTCTGCCGGCATGCCATCGGCTTCACCGAGCGCGTAGGCGTAAAAACTCAAAGGACGCTTCGCGGTGATCCGCGGGTCGAGTTGGCGTAAAGACCCGGCGGCGCCGTTGCGCGGATTGGCGAGCGTCTTCTCGCCGTTCGCTAATGCCGATGCGTTGTATCGAGCGAACGCATCTTTCGGCATGAACACTTCGCCGCGCACATCCAGCACCGCAGGTGCCGTATCGCCACGCAGGCGAAGCGGAATGCACTGGATCGTGCGCAAATTCGCGGTGACGTCCTCGCCCGTCGTGCCATCGCCGCGGGTCGCACCGCGCACGAACACGCCGCGTTCGTAACGCAGGCTGATCGCAAGTCCGTCGAGCTTCGGCTCGACCGAGAACACCGGCGTGCCGTCGCCGGTTTCCTTTTCGATGCGATCGACGAAATCCTGCACTTCCTCGTCGGCGAAGGCATTCGCTAGCGACAGCATCGGTACCGTGTGGACGACTTCTTCGAATCGCGCCGACGGTTTGATGCCGACGCGCTGAGTCGGCGACGCGCTATCGGCCAAGTCTGGATGCGCCATTTCCAGCGCTTCCAACTCGCGCAGCAGTCGGTCGTATTCGATATCCGGAATCGAGGGGTCGTCGAGCACGTAGTAGCGGTAGTTGGCGTCTTCGATCTGTCGACGCAGTTCGGCGATGCGGGCAGCGGGATTGGTCATTCCGGCGCGCCAACTATCGCAAGGTGGATGTCATAGCGGTGAACCGCCGATGTGGATTTGCGCCGGACCGGCGCGTAAGCAGCATCATGATACGCGTTAAGTTCAAGCCATTCGCAAACACTGCCTCGGTTTCATAGCAGCTCTTACTCGTTGGTCCAAACGACGACGGTGCGAATGCCGTCTTTTTCTTTGTACTGGTAACCAACATCGAACGAATCCCGGTCGCTCTTCATCCAGATCGCGGTAGTGCCGTATGTCTGCCCAGGAAGCGCAGGCGGCCCGATCTGTCCTCGGTAATGTTTCTTCCTGAGCTCGCGCAGCGCCAATACGAATTCCGAGCCGAACGGTGAGTCGGACGGCACGCCATAACGCATGACGCAGTGGTCATTCTCATGGCCAAGGCCGCATCCGGTTCGTATCTGCGGAATGAAGGCCCCGGGTGCGCTTGCCTTACCCGGGCTACGGTCGCTACGTTACCACCGGGTGTTCTTGGAAATCGGCGGCGCTTCGTGCTGGCGATCGTAGGCGCGCAAATCGTCGCGGATGTGCGCGATGCGCTGACGGCCGAGCGCATTTCGCGATTCGTCCAAGACCACACCATCGAGCAATTCGGCCATGCGCTGTGCCGTAGGCAACATTTTTTCCCAGGCATCGAGTGCCGGAATCGGCGCCGGCAACGTCAGGAAAAACGCGATCGCGGGCGTTTCCATCGATTGGATTTCGGCCATCTCGAAACTGCCGGGCTTCTTGATGTTCGCGACGCTGAAAATCGGCCCGCTGAGCGCATTGCCATCGGCAAGACGGTGAAAAATATTCATGTAGCCGTAGCTGAGCCCGGCTTTTTCGGCCGCCACGATAATGTCAGAACCATGCAGTTGCTGGCCCGCGCGTGCGGCGACGTACAGGGTGATGATTTTGTCGAACTCTTCACGATCGCGCTTGCCGACTTCCGGGCCGGACGGTAACGGCGCACCGATGTCCTCGAACCCGAGGCCGTTTTGCTCGACGGAGGTTTCGTCGATGCCGGGAGCCGCAGAGAAGCCAGGATCGGTATGGCTCGAATTCAACCGGGGCTCGGCGCGTGCGGACGCGTCTTCGCGAACTTTACGACCCTGCCCCGGTTTGCGCGGGCGGCCGAAGACGTAGATCGCCACCATCAGCAGCACGCCGGCGATCACGATTCCGATGCGCAGTAACCAAATGTCGGACATGCGTTATCTCCTCAAAACGGGAATTTGGAATCGAGAATCGAGAATGGGAAAGTCGACAACGAAACCGATGTCCGCTTCGACGATTTCCGATTCTCCATTCCCGATTCCCGGCCTTAAGCGGCGCCAGCCAGGCGCGCAGCTTCGGCGAGATCCACGGACACCAAACGGCTGACGCCAGGCTCGCGCATGGTCACGCCACTGAGTTGTTGCGCAGCTTCCATCGTCGCCTTGTTATGGGTGACGAAGAGAAATTGCACGTGTTCGCTCATCTCGCTGACCATCGCAGTGAAGCGACCGACGTTGGCTTCGTCCAGCGGCGCGTCCACTTCGTCCAGCAAGCAGAACGGGGCCGGATTCAGTCGAAAAATCGCGAACACCAACGCGACCGCGGTCATCGCTTTCTCGCCGCCGGACAATAGCGAGATATTCGACACGCGCTTGCCCGGCGGGCGCGCCATGATCGCGACGCCGGTGTCGAGCAAATCTTCGCCGGTGAGTTCGAGGTAGGCATGGCCGCCGCCGAACAGACGCGGATAGAGTTCTTGCACGCCGGCTGTTGACGCGGTCGAAGGTGTCCTTGAAGCGACCGCGCGTTTCGCGATCGATCTTGCGGATCGCGTCTTCCAGCGTTTCCAGTGCGGTGGTCAGGTCGGCGTCCTGCGCGTCGAGATACTCTTTGCGTTGCGCGGCTTCGGCATGTTCTTGGATCGCGGCCAGATTCACCGGCTCCAAGCGGCGCAATTTGTGATCGAAATCGGTGACGGTCTTTTCCCACGCGGCCGGATCGGCGTCGGCCGGCAACGTCGCGATCACATCGTCCAGAACGAAACCGCCGGCGATCACCGCTTCGGACAACTGATCGGCTTTAAGCGCCAAAGCCTGCTGGTCGAGTTTGCGCTGCGAAATCGCTTCGCGTTGCGTCAACGACTGTTCGTCGCGCTGATGCCGGGTCTGCTCGAAGGCGCGCAATTCGTTATCGATACCTTCGAGCGCCGCACGTGCAGCGCTGAGGTTCTTTTCGGCGAGCACGCGTTGTTCCAATGCGGTTTGGCGTTCGCGATCGAGCGCGACCACAGGCGCATCGCCTTCGGAAAGTTGCGAGGCCAGCTCATTAAGCCGGCTATCGAGTTGGCCGCGTTGACCGCCCATGCGATCGAGCGCCTGCGCCAGCGCCACGACTTGCGCGCGTTGCGACTCGAGATTCAATTCGAGCGCATGCGCGGCGTCGCGAGATTCGCGCGCGGCTTGACGCGCGAGATCGCGCGCTTCGGCCAAACTGCGGCGTTCGGCTTCGAGCGTCAAACGCACGTTCTCCAGCTCGCCCATCCGCGAAATCGCTTCCTCCAACCGCGAACGCGCCTCGCGGGCTTGTTGCCCGCTGCTATCGATGGTTTCGATCAATTGGCCGATATCGGCATCGATCTTCTCGATCCGCGTCTTCGCCGTATCGAGCCGACCCTGCTGACTCTGCAATTGACCCGCGAGCTCGGAAACATTGCGATGCGACAGATACAGGCTGCGCTGCGACGTCTTCGCGCTGTTGTTCCGCCGCGAGCAATTGGTCGCGCAGACCCGCGATGCTGCGATCGAGCTCGGCCTCGCGCTGCTGTAGAGTTTCGATCTCGACCCGCAGCGATTGAATATCGCGCTCGCGCAGCAGCGCGCCCTGCTTGGCGGCGCCGGAGCGCACCACGCGCACCCAGCCGGCGCCGAGGCGCTCGCCGTTGCGGGTGATGATCGATTCGCCGTCGTCGAGCGATGCCAGCAGCGAACGCGCATCGGCCATCGTCTCGGCGACATGCAGTTTGGACAGCATGCGGCGAATCGCCAGTGGGCCCTTGCACTTTCGCCGCGAGCGATGTCGCCGCGAACGCAGCGCTCGATGCTTCGGTCGACACCAGCGCCAGTCGGCCTTCACCGAGTTCGCCGAGCGCATCGACCAAGGTTTCCGGCGATTCGACCAACACCGCTTCGATCAATTGACCGAGTGCGCCTTCGACCGCGTTTTCCCAACCGGCTTCGACGTTCAGCACTTCGCCGACGCGTGCGGCGGAATCCAGGCCGCGTTGTTTCAACCACGCGACCGCTGCGCCTTGTTCCTGCCCCAGCGCGGCGTGCTGCAAAGTTTCCAGCGAAGACAATCGCCCGCGCGCGGCCTGCGCTTGTTTGCGCACGTCGGCCAATTCGGCCTGCGCATTGCGGACTTGGTCCTGCAAACCGAGCACCGCGGTCTTGCGCGTGTCGAGCTCGGCGTTCATGCCGTCGAGGGCGAATTTCTTTTCGTCGTGTTGCAGCTGCAGGCCTGCGAACGCTTCGGCCAACGCCTGTACGTCGAGGGCGCTGCGTTCGTGGCTCAGTTGCTCGCGACGACGATCGGCATCGAGCGATTGACGGTCGAGATAATCGACCTTCGTGCGCTCGACATCGCCGGCGCGCGTCGCTTCGTTCTGCTCGCGGCTATGCGCATCCCAGCGCTGCTGCCAATCGGCGAGTTTGACTTCGGCATCGTGCAACGCGTGCTGCCGGTCGGCATCGGCCGTCTTCAAAGCGTCTAGACGCGGATCGGCATCGGCGATCTCGGCGCGTAAGGTATCGAGCCGCGTTTGGTCGCTTTCGATATGCAGACCGATCTCGGACAACGCCTGCTGGGCTTCCTCGCGGGCGCGCTGCAAGCGCTGCGCCATTTCGCGCTGATGGGCGATCTGTTGTTCGATGCGCGCCAATGTGCCGCCGACTTCGTAGCCCGCGGCCTGCGCTTTGTTCAAGGCTTCGGCCGCGGCTTCGCGACGGGTACGGCTCAGTTCGATCTCGCGTTCGGCTTCGCGTTGCTCGGCGATGATCTGCTGCAGCCGGGTTTCTTCCTGCGACAGACCCTCGCGCAAGGCTTGCAGTTGGGTATCGAGCAAACGATATTCCAGCGCCTTCCACTCGGCGTCTTTGATCCGGCGATCGGCTTGGATCGCTTGGTACTGTTCGGCTTGCTTCGCTTGACGCGCCAGGTGCTGCAGTTGTTTACCGACTTCTTCGCGCAGATCGTTCAAACGATCGAGATTTTCGCGGGTGTGGCGGATGCGGGTCTCGGTTTCTTTGCGGCGTTCTTTATATTTCGAGATGCCGGCGGCTTCTTCGAGATAGACGCGCAATTCTTCGGGTTTCGCGTCGATGACCTGCGAGATCATGCCCTGCTCGATGATCGAGTAGCTGCGCGGGCCGAGGCCGGTGCCGAGGAACAGGTCGGTGATGTCGCGGCGGCGGCACTTGGTGCCGTTGAGGTAATAGTTGCTCTGGCCGTCGCGGCTGACTTGGCGCTTGACCGAAATTTCGTTGAAAGCCGCGTATTCGCCGGTGATGGTGTGGTCGGCGTTATCGAAGATCAATTCGACCGTCGCCTGCGACACCGGTTTGCGTGCCGAGCTACCGGAGAAGATCACGTCGGTCAGCGAATCGCCACGCAGACGGCTGGCCGCGCTTTCGCCCATGACCCAGCGAATCGCATCGATGATGTTCGACTTGCCGCAACCATTGGGACCGACCACACCGGTCATGTTGGTCGGCAGATGCAACGTGGTCGGGTCGACGAAGGATTTGAAGCCGGAGAGCTTGATGGTGGAAAGACGCATGCGCTGATCGGAGGCTCCGCCCGCCCAGCCTGAGAGAACGGCGCTGGCGCAGACAGGTTAAGGTTGAAGAAAAGGCGCCAAGCGATTGATTTTGCTGGCGACAACACGGCACTACTGCCGCATCGCCCACGCAGTATATAGAAGGTATCGGCCGTGGAAACTCAGGAGGCGGCGGTAAGCCTCAAGCCGGTGGTGGCATCGAAGACATGAGCCGTACCGGGCGCGATGCGCAACGGGACGATGGCACCGGGCGACGGCAAGTCATCGGGAGCGAAGCGGGCGATCAGCGTATTCGAGCCGAAGCGCAAATAGGCATAGGCCTCGCTGCCCACCGGCTCCATCACATCGAACTGGGCACCGAAGTCGAAGGACTCGCCGGTGGCGCAGCGAGGAGGTGTTCGGGGCGCAGGCCGACATCGACCTCGCGACCGAGCCAATCGGTGTCCAAGCCCTGCCCCGCGAGCGGGAGCACCAAGCCTTCGGACATGGCCAGCCCCGGATGGCCGTCTTCCTCGATCAAACGGCCACGGAACAGATTCATCGCCGGGCTACCGAGGAAAGTGGCGACGAAGACGTTGGCGGGTGCGCGGTACAGCGCCATCGGCGTATCGATCTGCTGGATCTCGCCGTCGCGCATCACCACGATGCGCTGACCGAGCGTCATCGCTTCGACCTGATCGTGGGTGACGTAGACCATGGTCGCCGCGAGACTGCGATGGATGCGCGCGATCTCGGTCCGCATCGAGGCGCGCAACTTGGCGTCGAGATTGGACAGCGGCTCGTCGAGCAAGAACACCTTCGGCTGCCGCACCAAGGCCCGTCCCAAAGCCACGCGCTGGCGTTGGCCGCCCGACAGCGCCGCGGGGCGACGTTGCAGCAAAGCGCGCAATTCCAGCATGTCCGCTGCGGACTCGATGCGCTGCGCGATATCTGCCTTGGCATGCCCGCGCAGCTGTCAGGCCGAAGGCGAGATTCTCGGCGACGGTCATATGCGGATACAGCGCATAACTCTGGAAGACCATCGCGATATCGCGATCCTTCGGCGCGACCTCGTTGACCACACGTCCGTCGATGCGCAGTTCGCCGTCGCTGATCGATTCCAGTCCCGCGATCATCCGCAACAACGTGGACTTGCCGCAACCCGATGGCCCGACCAACACCAGCAGTTCGCCGTCGGCGACCTCGAAGCTCGCGGCCCGCCACAGCGACGTGTCCGTCCGGGTAGACCTTGCGGAGTCGGTCGAGCGTCACAGTCGCCATGTTGGATCCTCGGTTGCGGGTCGGGACGCCGTTCGCCTTCGTCGCATGCGACCGGAGAACGATGGGACTTTGCGAAACGCGAAGCCTGATATAGTCTTCATGTAACCGTTTACATGATGCCACCGAAAACCGGTACGAGAAACCCCGACATGCCTCAGAACGCCATCTCGCGCTACCAGTTTCCGAAGGGCTTTCTCTGGGGAGCCGCGACCGCCGCCCACCAGATCGAAGGCTCGCCCCTCGCCGATGGCGCCGGGCCGAGTATCTGGACCCGCTTCGCTCACACGCCCGGTATGACCGTCAACGGCGACACCGGCGATGTGGCCTGCGACCACTACCGGCGCTGGAAAGACGACGTGAAGCTGATGCGCGATCTGGGCCTGCAGGCCTATCGCTTCAGCGTGTCGTGGTCGCGCATCCTGCCCGAGGGCACCGGACGGGTGAATCAGGCCGGTCTGGATTTCTATTCCAAGCTGGTCGATGGCCTGCTGGAAAACGGCATCGAACCGCTGTTGACGCTGTACCACTGGGACATGCCGGCCGCGCTCGACGACAAAGGCGGCTGGCTCAATCGCGACAGCGCCGATTGGTTCGCCGAATACGGCCGCGTGTTGTATCGCGCGCTCGATGGCCGGGTGAAGAAATGGGTCACGCTCAACGAGCCCTGGGTCATCACCGATGGCGGTTATCTGCATGGCGCGTTGGCCCCGGGCCATCGCAGCAAATACGAAGCGCCGATCGCCTCGCACAATCTGATGCGCGCGCATGGTGCCGCGGTGCAGGCCTATCGCGCCGAAGGTCGGCACGAGATCGGCCTCGTCGTGAACATCGAACCGAAGTATCCCGCTAGCGAGAGCGTCGCCGATGCCGCCGCCACGCGGCGCGCGCACGCTTACATGAACGAGCAGTACCTGCATCCCGCCCTGCTCGGCCGTTATCCGCCCGAGCTGAAAGAGATTTTCGGCGACGCGTGGCCGGACTTCGATCCCAAAGATTTCGAGCTGATCGCGCAGCCGCTGGATTTCGTCGGCATCAACTACTACACGCGCAGCGTCACCCAAGCCAACGACAGCTATCCGCTGAAGGCCGGCGCCGTGCGCCAGCCGCTCGCGACTTACAGCGAAACCGGTTGGGAAGTCTTTCCGCAAGGTCTCACCGACTTGCTGTTGTGGTTCAAGCAGACCTACGGCGATCTGCCGGTTTACATCACCGAAAACGGCGCCGCCTTCTTCGACCCGCCGGTGGCCGAGAACGGTCACGTCTGCGACCCGCTGCGGATCAACTACCTGCACAAGCATCTGCGCGCGATCCACGATGCGATCGACGCCGGCGTCGATATTCGCGGCTACATGGTCTGGTCGCTGCTCGATAATCTGGAATGGTCGCTGGGCTTTTCGAAGCGCTTCGGCATCGTGCACGTGAACTACGGCACCCAGGAACGCACGCCGAAAGACAGCGCGCGCTGGTATTCCGAAGTGATCGCCAGCCACGGTCGTAAGCTGGACGAGCCTTCCCCGTACTGACGTATGCCATACCGATCTCTGTGTCGGCACCTCATCCGTCGGTACGATCGACGCTTTAACGCACCCCCTCCCCCTCTATAGGGTCGGTGCCTCCGACGACGCTGGATCCCCGGTCGTCGGAGTTTTTTATTCAGCAAAGGTCTGAATCACGCCATCATCGGATCGAGTTCGGGGCAGGCTCTGGCGTGATTCGGACGTCGCGAACCCAGGCAAAGCTTGTGTTCGCGCTGAAGAACCTCTGAATCGAACAGAGGTTCCTCAGCGCAGACGCGCTTCGATGCGTCGTGCGCCCATCGGGATATGCAACTCGCCGTCGCGCCATGTCGCAGGCGCGCCGTCGATCGTCGTCGCACCCGGTTGCGCATCGATCAAGGGCCAGGGCAAGGCCGCACCACCTGCGGGCAGACGCGTCGCATCGGCGAAGTCGAGCGTCAGTCGATCTTGCGTGCGCTTGAGTCGATAACCGAACACGCCCTGCGGCGTACGCAAGCCGTCGATCGCGACGCCCTCGTCCGTCAACCAGCGCGCGGGAATGCCCGCGGCGATCACCATCCGCTCGTCGCGTTCGCGATGGTAAGCGAACATATCCAGGGCCGAACGCATGAAATCCGATGCGACCCAGGCATGCGGCAAATCGCCGAGAAAGAAGGGCTTACGCGGCGTGCGCGACACCACTTCGCCCCACTGGTTCCATCCCCGCGGTGCGCGATCGTCGAAGAAAAAGCGCACCGCATCCCACGCGCGATCGCGCCAGCCCAAACGCACGAACGCGCCGACGTTGCGCCATTCGTAGGGCGTGTAGTCCTTCCATTCGCGCTGACCGTCGCGGCGCTGCACGAACTCGCGCCAATAGCGCTCGAAGGTGTTATGCAATAAATCCTGCGGCAAGCCGATGCTGCTCGCCGCCCGGCGCCAATGCGATGGTGGTCGAAGTCGGATCGAAATCGCCGAGTTCCGCCGCACCGGGCAGATAGTCGATACCGTGACGCGCGGTCGCCGCGCGCAGCGAGGCGTCGAGGTCGGCGCGGAATTCATCGCGCGCCGCCGCCATACGAACCGCCGCCTCGCGCTCGCCCAATCGCTCGGCGATCCATACCGCATCCTTGTAGCCGCGCAACGCCCAGAAATTATCCCAGTACGAATGCATCGGCTTGGCCGAATAGCCTTCGTGACTGATCGATGCCGGCATCATCCCGTAGAACGCGGGATCGAGCGCGCGATTGGCAGCGGTGCGCTCGCTGGCGCGCAAGGTTTCCATGTAATCGAATGCGCCGCTCACGTGCGGCCACATCCGACGGAGAAACGCATCGTCGCCGGTATGACGCACATCGTCGGCGATCGCGAAGATCAATTCGCCATGGCTATCGTTTTCGGGCACCGGATCGCTACCGCGATCGTCGACGCAACACGGCACTTTGCCGTTGTCGAACTGATACGGCGCATACCATCGCAGATAATCGCGCACCGCGTCCTGACGACCCATACGCAGCAGGCCTTCGGCGATCATCGCGCCGTCGCGGATCCAACTGCGCGCATACGAGCGCGTGCCCGGCTGCAAGCGCGGACCGATGCGCGAGATCAACTGATGCGCTAGCGAAGTGCGCAGCGTGTCGACGAGCGGCTGACCCTCCTCGGGCACGACGAATCGCACACCGTCGAGTTTGGCGCGCCAGCGGTCGGCGACGATGGTCTGTCGTTGTTCGGGCGTGCAGCTACGTCCCTCACAGAACGGCGCGCCGGACATCGGAACAACGATCGATACGTCCCGCGATTCGCCCGGCGCGAGGCGCCAGCGATACAGCAGTGCCCCAGATGCGAGTCCGGTCGGCATCATCCACGGAAGTCGCCGACGGCAGCGCTTTCGTCGCCAGATGCGAGGCTGCCATTCCCGCATCGAAGTGCGTGGCGAACGCAGCATCCGGTGCGCTTTTTGGATACACCCGCGGGCGCCCATTGACTTGCACGACACCATCATCGCCGAACGCCAGCGACGCGATGCGGCTCACGCCACCGGTTGTATTGAGAAACTGACTCGGCGGATTGACCTGAAACGGCTGCACAGCGAGCGCGAGCGTGTAATCCCGCGCTTGGATGCCTGGGTTGCGCAACGAGTAGCGCACGATGATTTGGGTACGTTTCTCGGAAAAATCGCTGTCGACGAAGGCGGTCGTGCGCAGTTGTGCGTCTGGATGCGTCCAGTCGACGCTTGGAATCGGCAAATAGCCATCCTGCAGCGACTGCGATATCGCGACATCGGCCCACGTCAGCAAGGTGTCGTCGACGCGCACGAACGGCTCGATACTGAAACCGCCCTTCGCGACTTCCACGGCACCGTCTTCGCCGATCAAACCCTGCTCGAGTCCACCATCGACACCGAGAATCGTCCAGTACGCTTGTTCGCCGCTGAAACCGCGCGGAAATTCGCCGCGCGGACGATCTTTCGCCACAGCTGCAACGAAATCGTTCTGGGTCGCCGCGAACGCCAAGGGCTCGACGCGCACTTCGGCGAGCGCGACGCGACGCTTCGATGCGGCCCCTGCGTCAGCAGCATTCGTCTCGATCGCTACATAGCGCGCTTCCGATTCGGGCAGGCCGATCCAATCGCGACCGCCATCGCTTTCGACGACGGTACGCAGCGTTCTCCAATCGCGGCCATCGTCCGAGATCAGTACCGAATAACGATGCGGATGAGCCGCTTCGACCCAGTCCAAACGCAGACCGCCGAATTCGGTGGCTCGCCCCAGATCGAGCGTTAATCGCTGCGCGTCGCGCCCAGCACGCCAATGCGTCGATGCGTCGCCGTCGAATGCGAGCGCGGCATCGCGCTCCGCCGTGGTCGCGCTCGCCGAAACGATGCGAGGTTCGGCCGCATCCATCTGCAACGTCGCGAAGTGCAGATCGTCGAAACACACGCTGCCCTGTCCGCCCGCGCTGTTGTTGAGCGTGAATTCCAATTTCGCACTGGCGCGCAACTGCGGATCGGCGCCTGGCCCCCAAGCCTTACCGATATGCCGGCGCTTGTAACGCACCGGCGCCCACTCGCGCGGAAACACGTACTTCGGGCGGTTGACCCACCACACGTTATCGCCGCTGGCATCGATGAGCTTGAATTGCAGATCGTTCGCAGGCGAGTCGCCGCGCAGTTTGAAATCGAAGCGGTAGTTTTCCGGATAGTCGATCGCGACATCGCGCTGCATGCCGACATAACCGGAGACGCCATTGAAATTGTAGTCGAGGCATAGCGCACCAGCATCGGCGCGGATCGTCCCGCTGACCTGAGTCGATGCAATGACGCGCCAGGGTGTCGTGTCATCGAAGGTGTCGAGGATATCGGTACGGTTTTCCGCATGCACCGATGCGACGGTGAGCAATAATAAGGACGACAGGAAATGCGCGATGGGTTTCATCGTGGCTTACTCAAAATAGAGCGCAAAAAAGAAAAAAAGACAGGCGCGCAAGCGATGCGATGCCATCCGTGGCGCGGCTGTACGGGCTCTGGGACGCCCTGCCCGACCATCCCGGCCCCGCGCAGCGCGCGGTGCGTTCGATCATGGCGCGAGGCAGTGCCTCGCAACGCCATACTCTCACCCATGGCCGGGCGTTCGCGGCCACGCGCGCCTGTGGCGCGCAGGCGATGCGACGCCATCCGTGGCGCGGTTGTACGGGCTCCGGAACGCCATGCCCGGCCATCCCGGCCTCGCGCAGCGCACGGTGCGTTCGACCATGGCGCGAGGCAGTGCCTCGCAAACGCCATGCTCTCACCCGTGGCCGGGCGTTCGCGGCCGCGCGCGCCAGTGGCGCGCAAGCGTATCGATGCCCTCCATGGCGCGGCTGTATGGGCTTCGGTACGCCCTGCCCGGCCATCCTTGGCCGGGCGTTCGGGCGCGCGCGAGGCAATGCCTCGCAAGCGCGCGCCCTCACCCCTTCACGCTCCCGAGCATTAGGCCTTGGATGTAATAGCGCTGCAGCGCGAGGAACAGCGCCAGCACCGGCAACACGGTCAACACCGCGCCGGCCATCATCATTTCCACGTCTTGAATATGCTCGCGCGACAGCGATGCGAGCGCGACCGGCAGCGTGTAGTTCGATTGGTCGGTCAGCACGATCAGCGGCCACATGAAATCGTTCCAACTGCCCATGAAGGTGAAGATCGCCAGCGTCACCAGCACCGGCTTGAGCATCGGCAAGACGATCGCGAAGAAAATCTTCCATTCGCCCGCGCCGTCGATGCGCGCGGCTTCGATCAGTTCGTCGGGAATCGATCGCGCGTATTGGCGTACGAGGAAGATGCCGAACACCGACGCCAACCCCGGCACCACCACGCCTGCATAACTGTTGATCAGCCCCATCTGCTTGAGCATCAGGAACAGCGGCAGCATCGCGACCTGCGATGGAATCACCAGCGCCGCGAGCAGCAGCTTGAAGATGCGCTCGCGTCCGGCGAAACGCAGTTTGGCGAAGGCATAGCCGGCCATCGCGTTGATCAACAGCGACGCGAAGGTGATCGCGACCGAAACGATGACGCTGTTCAGAAAGTAGCCGCCCATGCCGATGCGTTCGAACAACGCACGGTAGTTATCGAGCGTAGGCGTCGACGGCAGCATCGGCGGCGGGAATCGACTCGCGCTGCCGGCCGGCATGAACGAGACCGACAACATCCACAGCAACGGTGCGAGACTCAACAGCGTCAATGCGATCAGCGCGGTATGTACCAACAGACGATGCGCACGCGAATCGCCGACGATGCGAGCAGGCAAAGCGCTCATACGAGCCCCTTCCTCCGTCCGAATCGCATCATCACGCTGGTCACCGCGAAGATGATCAGGAACAGCAAAAACGCCACCGCCGATGCGCGGCCGAGATTCCACCAACGGAAGCCCTCTTCGAACATGAAATACAGCACGCTGACCGTACTTTGCAGCGGATCGCCGCGCGTCATCACATAAGGTTCGGCGAACAATTGAAAATAGCCGGCGACGGTGATGACGCCGACGACCATCAGCACCGGGCCGAGCATCGGCAACGTGATATGCCAGAACTGACGGCGACGCGACGCGCCGTCGATACGTGCGGCTTCGTAGAGATCTTGCGGGATCGCCTGCAGACCGGCGAGGAAGATCACCATGTTGTAGCCGAAGTTCTTCCACACCGCGAGCAAGATGATCGTCGGCATCGCCCAGTTCGGGTCGCCGAGCCAGTCGACCGGCGCGATACCGATATGACCGAGCGCCCAGTTCACCAAACCGTAACTGGTGTGGAACAGATAACGCCAGATCACCGCCACCGCCACCAATGTCGTCACCACCGGTGCGAACAGCGCCGTACGGAAGAATGCGCGGAAGCGCGTGACGGGCGCATTGAGCAATACCGCCGCCGCCAGCGAGACGCCGATCGACAAGGGCACACCGACGAGCACGAAATAAAACGTATTACCCAACGATTTCCAAAAAAGCGGTGTTTGCAGCAGATCGATGTAGTTGTCGAGACCGACGAAGCGCAAATTATCCCAATCGGCCAGGGCATAGAGATCGAAATCGCTGAGACTGAGCAACAGCGCCGAGAACACCGGGAGTCCGAAAAAAACGCCAAGCACGATCAACGCGGGCGCGACGAACACCCAGCCCGCGAGCGAAGGCTTCATCGCGCCGCCCCCGCATTCGTTTCTGTAGGCGCGTCCGAGGATGTTCGTCCCGCTTTTCGCGCTTCGACCCAGCGTCGTTTTTCGAGCAACGCATTCACATGCGCATCGAGCTCGCGCACCGCGACATCCTTCGACTGGCCACCGCGCACCACGCGCTCGCTGGCGAGCCGCATCTCTTGCACGATTCGCTCCCACTCCAGAATTTTCGGCGTCGGTTTTACGCGTTCGAGTTGATCGCGAAACGCGCCCGCGTAGGGATCCTCACGCAGGGACGGCGCGTCCCACGCACTGCGTCGCGGCGGCAGGTCGCCGATCTCGGCATGGAGTTTTTGTTGAATTTCCGGCCGCGAAAGATATTCGATGAACGTCCAAGCCTCGCGTTTGCGCGGCGAATTGCGGAACAACACCAGACTGGTGCCGCCGGCGATACCCGCACCTGGACCGTTCGGACCGGGCAAAGGCGCCGTACCCCATGCGTCTTCCAATCCTTTCGGCACGCGCTTGCGGAACTCGCGGATATTCCACGGGCCCGACACGTAGAACACGAACAGGCCGTTGAAGAATTCGTCCCAGACGTTTGAAATCTGCGTCTCCGACATCGGCGGCGCGAGACCCGCTTCGAACATGCCGACGTAGAAATCCAAGGCGCGTCTGAAATCGGGGCTATCGAAATTGCTACGGCCGTTTTTCACCAACGGCGCTTCTTGTTGCAGCGCGAGCGATAACAATTGCTCGAACTCGTTCAAAGGCAACAGTACGGCGTAACGATCTTTCCCGCGTTGGCGTTTGATCGCCACCATCGCCGCCTGCCATTCCTGCCACGTTCTCGGCGGCACCGCATAGCCCGCCGCGGCCAGCAGATCTTTGCGATAGAACAGCAGCCGCGTGTCGACGTACCAAGGGATGCCATACAAACGCTTGTCGACGATGTTGGTCTCCCAGATGCCGTAGAAATAATCCGTCGGCTCGACCACGCGCGATGCATCGACGTAAGACTGCAGCGGTTCCAGAGCATGCAGTTCGGCGAACTCGGGCACCCACGTATTGCCGAGCTGGCAGATGTCCGGCAAAGCATCCGCCGCATAGGCCGTCAGCAGTTTTTCATGCGCTGCCGTCCACGGCACTTGCTGTAATTCCACGCGCAGATGCGGATGCTCGCGTTCGAATTGGGGAATCAACTCGCCGACGACTTCCGCCTCTCGCCCCATCGCCCAAAAACGAATGGTGGTGCGCTCGTCCGCAGGGCGACAGCCCGTCAGAACGAGCAGCAGACATAAGGCGATGAGAAAACGAGGCATGCGCGACCTTAACGCGTTTCGCTCGTACGCGTGTCGTCCAGCCACCCACCCTGGAAACCGGCGCGTTCGAGGCCACGGCGGATATGCGGATTGCGCTTCATCACGTTCCAGACGAAGCCATCGCGATGGTTAGCGATCATCGCCAAGATCGGGCCTTGATCGATACCGAGATAATCGCTCGCGAACCAGCCTTTACCGGGCACGACTTTACCGGTGACCAACGGCACGTCGTATTCGAAGCTCGGATTGAAGGCATCGAAAAATCCATAGCGCCCATACAGATCGTCGCCGTAGCGCGTACGCATCGCTTCGGCTGCCGGTACGACCACATCGGGCGCGAACGGCAAGGACGACAACGCGGCAGTGGGCGCGATCGTGCCATCGTCGAAACCGTCCGCTCGCCCCGCACCGCGCGCGCTGTAGGCGCGGAATTCGCGTTGTTCGCCGCGATACGGCTGTCGCGTATTCTGCGGGCCATCGCTCGCGGTCAAGCCCCATATTTCGCTGCTGTAGCCTTTCCAAGCCATCGGATTGGCCACCGCGTACGCGTGTTGCGCCAAGGTCGCGCGCCGGCTGTTCTCGAAATAATCGAATCCGCGCTCGCGCATATACGCATCGCGGATACCGCGAAAATCGATCCATGCATGACTGTACTGATGGCCGAAATGCGGCGCGAAGCTCAAATACGTCTGCCCTTGAAACTCGCCCCAACTGCGATCGTAGCTACGCGTCCATTCCGTCCATGCCGCGGGTTCGACCGGGTGCGTCGGCGAACCGAGCGCTAAAACGTAGACCAGCATCGCTTCGTTATAGCCCTTCCAATCGTGATCGATGAAACGCCCCGTCTCCGGGTTCCAACCCATCGATATGAGCGGCGGCCGCGGCTGCATCCAATCCCATTCGATCCGTCGGTACAGCGTGTCCGCGATTTCGCGAATCTCGCGCTCTCGTAAATCGTCGCGTTCGAAGTAACTCTGCGCGAACAACACGCCCATCATCATCAAGCTGGTGTCCACGCTCGACAATTCCACCCATGCACCGAAGCGATGGCCGCTGCGCATATCGAGAAAGTGATAGTAAAAGCCGCGATATCCGGAACGTCCTGTCGCTTCTGGACCCATCGGCGCATCGCGCAGGAAACGCAGCGTAGCCAACGTACGCTTCGCCGCTTGATCGCGCGAAACCCAACCGCGCTCTGCACCGATCGGATACGCGGTCAACGCAAAACCGATCGCTGCGATGCTGGAAAACGGCCGCGACGGATGGCGATCGGGCGCGAGCCCGGTCGTCGCATCGGTCGTTTCCCAGAAAAAGTCGAACGTCCGGCGCTCGATGTCGTCGAGCGCCGGGCCTGCGACCTGACGTATCGCCGTCGCCGGGAGAAGGAAACGCCGCTGGGGGCTCACCGGCTGCCGTATCGGGGACTGCACGACAGCTCGCGAGCGAGGCGAGAGAGACACGCCGCCCACCCCGACGGCAAAGCGAAAGGCAAATGATCGCGAGCATCGTGTTCTGCAACGCGAGACAAACGCATCGCCTATGGAGCATGCAACGGCTGCCCGATATCCGGGCGACAGCCTATCGCTGGTCGAGCCATCACCAACTGAAGCCGAGCGACAGTCTTGAACATCCGAGGCGGCCAGTACAGTACCCGTGCCGCTGCGGCGCCCGAAGTTCGCATTCGTCGTCCGTTGGCCCTCCGCGCCATGTGTCGTAATCGGTGAAATTCCTCCAATTGAATCACGTTGAACAGATCGCCACGGACGTAGAACTTGATGCCGCCACCGGTATCCCAATCTTCTGCGGACGGCTAGATCGAACTGCTTGAAACCGATGGTATCGTCCGGGGTGTGCATGGGTCGAAAAAGCAATTGTCGAAGCTCGGAACATCGTGGACAATTGACCGCTTCTTTCGGCGTAGGGCTGGCCAAGCGTCAGTTTGCCGGAGAACGGTAATGCCACCAGCATATCGACGATACCGGTCCCCACCATCCGATGCTTGGAGATACCGAGCGAACGCGTGAACGGATGGCCTTCCTGGTTCGGGTAGTCGAACAAGTAGTGCTCGTCGCTATCGGCGGCATTGCTGCGATTCTCTTCGGCATCGCTATAGGTATAAGCCAACGTGACGCCCCAAGGAGACGCGCTTGGTAAAGGGTTTCTCCGAGCGAGAGCAACAGCGATTCAGCCGTGTTTCGATGCCATTGTCGGCGAGAATCAGCGTGCCGAAGCCAGGAATCGGCTGAGCCCCAAGGCTGCCCGCCCCAGGTCGCGCCTGGATTCGCAGGGTTGCGAAAGCTCGCCATCCGGATAGCGATTGCCGAGCGAGAAACTGATGCCATCGTGGCTGCGGATGTGAGCGAACGTGACCGACTGAGTTCCAATCGATATGCCCAGCAGCGTGAACGCATTGCGCATACCGATACTGAACTGGTCGGAATACGGCGTCTTGATGTCGTTGTTGATCAAGTTGACTTCCGCGCCGAAATTCGGATTCGCCGCGACCAGCGCCGCTAAGCGTAGCTCGGATTCAGGAAGCTCGGGTCCCAATTGAAGCAACGATTCCGCCGACGGTGCATGGATGATCCGGCGTATTGAAATTCGAATGCGTAGCGCGGAAAGCGTGCTCTTGGATTGTTCGAGCGCGATATAATCGAACAAGATTGCGATCGTAGGAACGCCCTGCGCCGCCGAAGATCACATGGCGTTCGTCGGCGAAGAGATCGTACGAGAAACCGAGCCGCGGCTGCCATGCGCCTTTGAACGCCGTTGCGATTACTGCCGGTACTGATGTAGTCCTCGATGTCGTAGTCGACGTTAGGTCGCATGGATATTCGACCAGCCACGTAGCGCGGTCACCAGGTCCGGGCGAGTCACGTAATCCTCGAAGCTCGGGGCTACGTTCGTAGTCGTAGCGCAAGTCCGAGATTCAGCGTCAACTTATCGGTTACCTCCCAATCGTCCTGGAAGTAGATCCCGTACTGCTTATTCCTCGACGTGATGTCGCGATCCGGCGAGCCTGGCAACAGCGCGCCGAACTCGACACGAAACGGTACGAACGACGCCAGTGAAGCTTCTGCCGCAGCATCGACGTTTTCGAAATAGTCCACTCGGTACTGCGGATTGTAACGGCTGCTGCTCGAATGCGTTGATTTCGACGGACTTGAACTTGAAGCCCGCCTTCATCGTGTGACGATCGAATCCCGTGAAGGTGAAATCGTCCTGAAACGAAAGTCCTTTCTGGCCTTTGTCCTGAAAATCTTGGCCGCCGCCGATATTGAGGATGTCGTTGCCGAATGTGTTGCCCGTACGGCGTACTGACGATCTGGAACCCAGGGCCGATCGTGATCGGTCGCGGACTCCAAGCGTCGTCTTCCGAAGTGATATGCGCATCGTTCAACCAGTTCTGCGCCGCTCCATTGCCATCGTAAATCGATGCGCGTGCTGTCATTGGTCTTGCTACTGCCGTAGGACTGCGTGTTCGGACCATTGCCGATATTGGTCAGTTCTTCCTCGTCGCGACGTTTCGCTGAGAATTCGACCAGATGATCGTCGCTGGCCTGCCACGTCGATTTTGCCGAAGTACATGTCCTGCTCGAAAGGAGCACCGCTGGCGCCGAGATAGCGACGTCAATTCCGGACGTGAGCCGATCTGTATCGAAGGCACCGTCGCCGATCCGAATATCACGAGGTCGATCGATTTCCTTCGCTTCGTACGTCACGTAAGAAGAACAACTTGTCTTTCACGATCGGGCCGCCGTAACGAGGCGCCGTACTGTTCTTCGCTGGACGGCACCTTTCTGCCATCCCGTTCCTCGCGGAATGTCGCCGAACGCATCTTGTTCGTCGTGTAATCCCAAAAGAACTGGCCTTCGAACTCATTGGTGCCTGAGCGCGTCACCGCCGTGATCGCTGCACTGCTGATCTGGTCGTACTCGGCTTTGTAATTCGACGAGATCACCTTGTATTCGCCGATTGCCAACTGCGGGAATGGGTTTCCGCTAGACGAGTCCTGCCCGCTCACGCCGCCCTTGAGCACGTAGTTTTTCTGGCCGACGCCGTCGATGAAAACGTTGATGCCATTGGAACTCTGGGCGCCGCTGCGCAATCGCGTCGAACTGTCGGAACCGGATTCGAAGATCATGCCGGGCACGGTATCGGCGAATGCCAAGAAATTGCGCGAAGACTGTGGCAATGCCTCCATTTGACGTTGCGAAACATAGGTAGCGACTTCGGAGGTTCTCGCTTCTTTCAACACAGGTGCCGTGACGAAGATCGTTTCCAGTTCTTCGCCCGATGCGGAACTCTGCTGTGCTATCGGCATCGAAATTCACCGTCTCGCCCACGCGGAGCGTCACATCACGCGTCGTAGTCTGGCCGCCCGACTCGACGCTGATGCGATATGTTCCCGGCGGCAAACCGATGAGTGTGTAACTGCCGCCTTCGCCGACCGCAACGCTACGGCTGAAACCCGTTGCGACATTGGTGGCGGTGACTTTGGCGTCGGCCGATGCTTGGCCGCGTAACGTCGCGCCGGTGGATTGCGCGAACACGACCGGAACGCTCAAGAACAAACAACTAGCGAGCGCGCAGCATAAGAGCTTGCGCTCCAGGCGGTGCGGCTTATGTCGACGTGACTGTTTCATGATTTCACCCCTCCCGAGGGCGTTTGAACTTCGATATTAGGAACGTGTAACCGGTTACATTTCGGCTCAAAAAAAGAGGTATGCGCTTCGACTCATGTGCGACCTTTCGATGCGTGCTCTCCGGCGCGCTGTTCGCGTTCGGTTCGCGTTCGTCGGCGTTCTGTGTGTTGCGCGTCGGGCGATTGCGTTTCCGTTGCACTGGATCGTCTGACGATCAACTCGGGAACTTGCGGCGCTAAGCGCTCGCGCACATCCGTACCGTCTTGCAATTCGAGCAGCAGACGCAACGCATGCGCGCCCAATTCGGCGATATTCACCCGCATGGTGGTCAACGACGGCATCACGTAACGCGCGAGCGGAATATCGTCGAATCCCGCGAGCGCGATGTCGTCCGGTACGCGTACTCCGGCTTGATTGAGCGCGAACAGACAGCCGAGCGCCATCATGTCGTTCGCGGCGAATACCGCGTCCGGTCGCTCGTTCGCATCCAACAGCATCTGCCCTGCGTGGTGTCCGGACGCTTCGCTGAAATCGCCGGGGAGTTCCCAAGCTGCGATCGACGCATCGAATGCCGCCAGTGCGTCGCGATAACCGCGCAGGCGCTCGAAGGCATCGAAGTTATTCGGCGGACCGGCGATGAAGGCGATCCGGCGGTGACCGACGGCGAGCAGGTGCTCGACCATCGTGCGTGCACCGATGTAGTTATCGATACCGAAGGCGATCTGTTCCGAATCCGTCGGCTGCGAATTGATCAGCACCGCGGGCATCGCAGCAAGGTTCTCGCCGAGGAAATCCAGGTCGCCGGCATGCGGCGACATCACCAACAGGCCGTCGACGCGCCCGCGCATCGCGCGCAGCGCGGAGGCCTGCTCTTCGGGATGGCCGTGATAGCTCGACACCAGTAAATGCAAACCGCATTCGCGCGCGACTTGATCGATGCCGCGCATCAGTTCGGAGAAGAATTCGCCATGCAGATCCGGCAACACCACGCCGATGGTGTGCGTGCGCCTGCTGCTCAAGCTTCGCGCGGCGTGATGCGGGCTATAACGCAGTTCGCTGGCGACGGTGAGCACGCGTTGCCGCACCGCATCGGTCACGTTGTCGTGTCCGTTGAGCGCACGCGAGACGGTCGCGACGGACACCTTCGCCGCACGCGCTACATCTCGGATCGTCACGCTCGCTGCCATGAACCGGATTCGCCATTGGGAGCGCCGCAGGTTCGCGGCGGGGCCAATGTAACCGTTTTCAAGAAATGATGTAAAGCGATCGTTTCATTCGCTTTTCGATAGGCGCTCGAACGATGTAAATATTTGATTTAAAAGAGAAAAACAATAGTTGACGGCAATACCGACGGCCGTTAAATAATGCTGCGTCGCAGCATGCTCTCCGGATCATCAAGAACGATGCGGACGCGATCTGCGAATCCTATGCGTTGCGTTTCGGCACGACGAACTCAAGCGCGTCGAATTTGAATTCGCCCATAGACCTGAACATATCCGCCGAAAATCTGTGGCCAAGGGCGTTCTAAAAAGCGTGCCGATAACAAGCGTACGGTGCCGCTGGGTCACGCTACGGGTGCGTTCGCTTGAATCGACAGCGCGTGAATATCGGTCTGCATCAGGCCGCCGAGCGCTGCGTACACGGCGCGGTGACGGGCCACTGGTGTCATGCCGCCGAACGCAGCGCTGACGATCCGCACAGTGAAATGACCCTGCCCGCTCGCGGCGCCTGCGTGTCTGATATGGCGATGGCTGTCGTCGACGACCTCCAAGGCTTCTGGCGCGAATGCCGCCTCAAGCGCCGCCCGAATGGTCTCGATGCGGTCCTCGCGTGGCAGCGGGCCGACGGGCAGTACATAGGTCTGCGCGGGCCCGCTCACGGCAACACCGCCTTGAACGGCCGAACATCGACCCGCGCGTAGACGCCGGCATCGACATAAGGATCGGCATCGGCCCACATGCGCGCAGCGGCGAGCGACTCGAACTCGGCGATGACGATGCTCCCGCTGAACCCCGCTGGGCCCGGGTCTTCCGCATCGATTGCCGGACATGGGCCCGCTAACAAGAGACGGCCGGCGTCGCGCAGTGCGGTCAGCCGGGCCAAGTGAGCCGATCGCGATCGCAAGCGGTGTTCCAAGCTGTTGGGGGCGTCGTAGCCCTCGATGGCGTACCACATGCAGGAAATCTCCGGCGCGTTCGCGAATGGATCGAAGCGTGAAGGATAACAACCCAACCGACCGAAACCGCTGCGCGAACATCGGCACAGGCGCAAAGTCGAAGGCGACGCGTCCCCCGTGCCCGGCTCGCAGCTGGACAGCGCGCGCCCTAAGCCGTACTCTTGCGCCTCATCGGACTGTTCATCGGCCGGCTGCGGCGATTCGCCGCCCCCACCCGGCTCTCATCCAGCACCGATATCCAGGACTTTAGATATTCAGAACTGACCTCCGCCGGCAGCGATTCGTCGGCCGTCGTTCAACCGCTCGTCGTTTGCGGCCTGTCGCCGATAGCCTCAGCCGCTAGTTGATCACTGCTAGTTCGCCCCGTTCGCATCTTGATCCCGCATGTCGTGGGTCGTGTCTTATGCGGATGCCGGTCGCAGTGGCGAGTTGTTCGACGCGCGAAACCTCCGGCCTGCGGCTCGCCGCAGACGATCGACCATTCGGCCCTTTGCTTCAGAAGGCCGGGGTCGCCGACGCACCGGAACGGTCTTACGCATTCAAAGATCGCACCACCCTCGCCGCCTCCGCCGTTGTCACTTATGTCGTCTTAATGAGCATCGAAACCGCGCCCGACGCGCCCCTCGCGACCGATGATCCGGCCGTAACGCCCGTGCTTTCGCCGCCACCCGCATCGTTGCCTCTGGCGCCGCAGCAGCAGGAGATGCCGCTGGCGATCGTGTTGGGGCAGCCGGTCTTGCAGATCCCGCAGGATCTGTACATTCCTCCGGACGCGCTCGAAGTCATCCTCGAAGCCTTCGAGGGCCCGCTGGATTTGCTGCTGTACCTGATCCGCCGGCAGAACCTGGACATCCTCGATATTCCGGTCGCCTCGATCACCAAGCAGTACGTCGAGTACATCGGCGTGATGCACGAGATGCGTTTCGAGCTGGCGGCCGAATATCTGGTGATGGCCGCGATTCTGGCCGAGATCAAATCGCGGATGCTGTTGCCGCGCCCGCCGAGCGACGAAGGCCTCGAGCACGACCCGCGCGCCGACTTGGTCCGGCGCCTGCAAGACTACGAACGCTTCAAACAAGCGGCCGAGGATCTGGACACTCTGCCGCGCATGGATCGCGACACATCGTCGGTCGCGGCCCACCTGCCGGACCGCGCCGAGGTCAAGCTGCCGCCGCCGGTGCAGTTGAAAGAAATGTTGTTGGCGCTGCACGACGTGCTCAAACGTGCGGAGCTGTTCACCGGTCATGCGATCAAGCGCGACGCTTTGAGCGTTCGCCAGCGCATGACCGATGTGCTGGATCGGCTCTCCGACGGTAGTTTTCACCGCTTCGAGAGCCTGTTCGAGCCGCGCGAAGGCAAGCTCGGCGTGGTGGTGACCTTTCTGTCGATCCTCGAACTGGCGAAGGAACGTCTGCTCGATATCGTGCAAGAAGCGCCGCTGGCGCCGATCTATCTGAAGTCGCTAGCCGCCCGCGAGGGCGACAACGACACCGGCCCGCTGCCGCTGCATAGCGAATTCGACGAGGACATCGAAGAAACGGTGCCGAGCGACCGCACCGCACCGCACACGGCCGGCGCCGACGATATGGACGCATCGTGAGCGCGACCGCGCACGAGTCGGATCGAGAGTCCACCCGCGATCTTCTGCATGCCAACGGCCATTCCGGCCACACCGCCGCGGCGTCTACCGCAGCCAACGAAGCCACCAAGACAAGCCGATCCATGGATCAACATTTCATTACCCGTATCGTCGAAGCCGCCCTGCTCGCGGCGAATCACCCGCTGACCATCGCGCAACTGCGCGAGTTGTTCACGCTGGACCAGCCCGCGCCGGACGGCAGCATCGAGCAAGCCCTCACCGACCTGCGCAACGCCTGTGCCGAGCGCGGCATCGAATTGGCCGAAACCGCCTCGGGCTATCGCTTCCAAGTGCAAGCCGATGTCCACGCCTGGATCGCCCGGCTGTGGACCGAACGCCAGGTCAAATACACCCGAGCGACGCTGGAAACGCTGGCGATCATCGCTTACCGCCAACCGATCACCCGCGGCGAGATCGAACAGGTTCGCGGCGTGGCGGTCAGCAGCAACATCATCAAAGCGCTGGAAGAACGCGAGTGGATCCGCATCGTCGGCCATCGCGATGTCCCCGGCCGCCCGGAACTGCTCGGCACCACCAAAATCTTCCTCGACTACTTCGGCCTCAAGAGTCTCGACCAACTGCCGCCGCTGTCGGAATTGAAGGATTTCGGCGAACTCGACCCGCAATTGTCGTTCGTCGGCTCCGAAGGTATGGACCCCGACGGCAGCAAGGCGGTGGCGCTCGCCGAAGCGATGCAGATCGCCGAAGCGCAGGCGCCGATCCATGCCGGCGTATCGATGGACGATGACGACAGCCGCTTGGCCGATGCCGCGAACGACGAAGACGCTTCGGTTCGCGAAGCATCGGACGAGACCGACGCCGACCACCACATTCCCGACGACGACCACGGCGATGATGCCGCGACGTCCGCCCCCACTGACGATGATTCGAAGAACGCCCTCGTCGCCGACGACGACAGCACCGGAGCCTGACATGAAGAAAGTACAACCCCCCCGCACGCTCTCGCTCAAACGCGAGAAAGACGCCGCCGTAAACGCTCAGAAACTCGAAGAGCGCTTGCACAAAGTGCTGGCGCAAGCCGGCCTAGGCTCGCGGCGCGCGCTCGAACAGCGCATCGCCGACGGCATGATCAAGGTCAACGGCGAAATCGCGCAGGTCGGCATGAGCGTCAAAGGCGGCGACCGCATCGAGATCGACGGCAAGACGTTCGTCGCCAGCGCGTTGACCGAACCGGCGCGCGTACTGATCTACAACAAGCCCGAAGGCGAAGTCACGACGCGCGAAGACCCCGAAGGCCGTCCGACCATCTTCGAAGCGCTGCCGGTGCTCAAAGGCGCGCGCTGGATCGCGATCGGTCGGCTCGATATCAACACCACAGGCTTACTGCTGCTCACCACCGACGGCGAACTGGCCAACGCGATGATGCATCCGTCGTTCGAGATCGAACGCGAATACGTCTGCCGCGTGCGCGCACCCGAAGGCGAAGACACCGTGTCCGACAAACTCGTCGACCGTCTGCGCCGCGGCGTCGCATTGGAAGACGGCCCGGCCAAGTTCGACAAGATCGAACGCATCGGCGGCACCGATTCCAACGAATGGTTCCAAGTCAGTCTCAGCGAAGGCCGCAACCGCGAAGTGCGCCGGCTGTGGGAATCGCAAGGCTGTCAGGTCAGTCGATTGAAGCGCGTGCGTTACGGCGATGTGTCGCTGCCGCAGCAACTGCTGCGCGGCCAGAGCCAAGAGCTGCAGGCCGCCCAGGTCGATGCCCTGCGCAAGACGCTCAATTTGGAAGAAGGTCCGCCGCCGGCATTGACGCTGCAGCCGGTCATCGGCCAGCGCAAAGCCGCGAAATCGACGGTGCATGTCGGTCGCGAAGGGCGCAGCCAGGCGTACGTCAACGGCCACAACACCGCCGATGAAGGCCGCGAACTGCGTCGCTTCGACAATGTGCGCGAAGACCGCGGCCGTTTCGGCAACAAAAAGAAGCGCGGCGATCTTACGGTCAGCGGCGAATCCGCCGCACGCCAATCGCAGAACAAGCCGTTCAAGCAACGCACGATCAAAGGCCCGAAGCCGCTGCCGGAAGGCAATCCAGCGGCGTTCCGCTGCTGGTACGTGCCCGAAGGCGTCGATACCGGCCCGACCGGTCATCGCAATGTCGACACGAGCGGCCCGAAGAAGCCCTACGCCAAGAAACCCGGCGGCCAGAGCGGCTACGGCCAACCGCGCAGCTACGGTGGCGGCGCGCAGCCCGGCGGCGAACAAGGCGGCGGTTATGCCGGTCAAGGGCAGCCTTACAAACGCCGTACACATCCAGGCCAGCCTGGGCCGGGTGCCGGCCAGGGTGGTTATCGCGGCGACGCGCAGCCTGGATTCGGTGAACAAGGTCCACCGCGTCACAACCGCGGCCCGCGTCCCGGCGGCCCGGGCGCTGGCCCGCAGGGCGCAAAACCTGCACGGCCGGCGAGGCCCTACGGCCATCCGGCCAGCGCACCCAATTTCCCGTCCGATCACGCCAATGGCAGTGGCTACAGCCCGTTCGGCGATCAGCCTCCGCGCGGCCCCCGCGGCCCGCGGCCGCAAGGCCCGGGCGGCCCGAAATTCGGTGGTCCAAAGTTCGGCGGCCCGAAACCTGGTAGCGCGAAACCAGGCGGCCCGAAGTTCGGCGGCCCTGCGCCCGGTAATCGTGGGCCCGGCCCCGGTGCACGCGGTCCCGGTGGCCCGCGCCGAACGGTCCGCGCCCCGGTGGACGTGGCCCCGGTGCCGGCAATCGCGGCCCGCGCGGTGGTGGCTTTCCTAGCGACTGATCGCCCCTAAGCAACCTTTGTGTGTGAGCCCTTACTTCACACAGCCCACACACTCCACCCGCACAACATCACGACACTGGCTCCGTCCACACACGGAGCCGTCATGGCCGCGCAACTCGAACGCGAATTCGACCTCGTTATCGTCGGCGCCAGTTTCGCCGGTGCCGCTTGCGCCATCGCCGCCGCGCAATACGGGCTACGCGTCTGCGTGCTGGAGCGCAAACGCGATCCCGGGCATGAAGCTGCACACCACCGGCATCATCGTCAAAGAAGCCGCCGAGCGCACCTGGCTCAATCGCGCGCCCGCCGCACTGGTCAAGCGCATCGAACGCGTGCGGCTGTACGCACCGAATCTGCGCAATCTGGCGTTGGCGGTGCCCGATTACTACTTCTTGACCACCGATACGCCGAACCTGATGCGTTGGTTGGCCGATGAAATGCAGGCGCAGGGCGTGGATCTGCGGTTGATGCAACCGTTTACCGATGCCGATTATGAGAACGATCGCTGGCGAATCGCGGGCGTCGGTCGTGCGCCTTGGCTGGTCGGCGCAGACGGCGCGAAATCTCGCGTCGCGCAACGCGTCGGATTAGGCCGCGTCGGCGATTTTCTTTACGGTGTGGAGCACGAATTCGAGGGTTTAGAACTCAGCGAACCCGACGCCCTGCACTGTTTCATCAGCCGCGAACTCGCGCCCGGCTACATCGGTTGGGCGACGCAGAATCCGACCGGCGTGCAGTTCGGGCTCGCCTTCCGGCACGATGCAACGCGTAAAGGCGCGCCGGATATCGAAGCGCTGCGGCACAAAGTCGGACGACTGCATCGGTATTCCAGCCAACGCCGCGCCAAGTGCGATTCGGGCCGGCCTGATTCCTTGCGGTGGGCCTGTACGACCGTTATCCGGCCCAGGCGTGATTCTCACCGGCGATGCCGCGGGCATCGTCTCGCCCGTGACCGCCGGTGGCATCCATTCGGCGTGGCAACACGGTTGGACCGTCGGCGAAGCGATCGCACGACATCTGCGCGACGGCGGACCGTTGCCCACATTGATCGCCGAGCGCGCAGCACCGCGTTACCGCGTCAAACGTGCGCTGCGTATGGCCTTCGATCATCTGCAAATGGATTGGCCGTTCGACTTGATGCTCGGCACCGCGCCGATGCGCTGGGCGGCGGAGCGGGTGTATTTCGGAGCAAGAACATGATTAAGACATCGCCTCATGGACGCTGCACGAAGAGTTCTTTCCATATTTTCAGAGAGGCCGAATTTGCATCGGCCTAATGCAAAGTCGATTAAGTCAGCGTTACCGCAGTACACGAAGGAGCTGCCTGCGATAACTGTAGGTTGAAGGGCATAGCCGGACCAAAGTGCGACGTGCGGAGCGTCGAATTATCGATCACGCACGCGATTGATCCGGCGTGTGCGAATTCTGGTCTGTACCGAACTCGCGACCGCTGAACGAGATAAGGATGGGCTCGTTCAGCGTTGCGCTAAGAGCAACACCTGCCACTTCGGTCGGTCCTCGCACGAATCTACTATATGGCTTAAGGTGCGGTGCCGACTGACGTATCGGACGATGGCCGTAACGCTCTTCCCTCTAAGGCGCCGAACACCATGTAGTGCATCTCCGGATCAGCGCCGGCCGCAGCAACATCGGGGTTTGCCTCAAGATAAAGAGCGCTATCGAAATCAGGCGGGAGTGATTTCTTGATCGGGGCCAACGTTTTGGTCGTTTTTTTCAGCACCGCAAAAAATTCAATATCGTTCCGAACAGTGGGGTAGACACGCTCAAGCTCGAGATCGATCAAATCGAGCGCGAATAATATCTCCATAATTTTTCTGAACGAAGGTGGCGTGAATTGCCATGCGTGCGTGTCTCGATACGCATCTCCAATCATTGTGCAATATGCCAGGGCATGACGCACTACATCTAAATTAGATTCGTAAGCAGGATCTCCGTGGTCCCCGCTCCAATGTCTACGCGCATCGTTATGGGTCATCGTCACGTAATAATCGATCATCGCTTCCTGGGTATTGTTCGTAGCTGCGGCCAAGTGCGCAGCTAAAACCTTGGCGATACTGCTTTCAGGCTTGAAATGATCGAAACAGAAACGCTTATCAGGCACGATCAAGTAATAACGTCCTCCTGGCGTTAATAAAGCAGATACACCAAGAAGATGGCGAATTAGGTCCGGTTGATGCTCGATCGTATGACTGCTAAATACGGCCGAAAAAAATTCGTCCACCACCGACAAATCACCGTTCGGTGAGACAAAATCTATTTCCGGGCATAACGATGGATCGAGCCCATGACCCAACGCTTTTTCTCTCAATTGTTCCGTTGGCACGACATCGAAATACTTAATATTCTTGCCACGAAGAGCAGGGCTATTGAATGGGCCGATCTCCAATACAGAGAGCTCTTGCGGAAATATATCTAAAAAGCTCTTCCGCGTAGATATGCGAGAACCGGCTAAGCCTTTCTTAGCCCCGGTCTCCGCGTAGTGCTGCCGCAGCTGCTCGTCGCTCATATCCCCGCATTCCGAGCAGACATATCGATAAAACTCCGGATCAAAATCGAGAGGAAGCGTCTTCAAAATGGAGGGCTTCGACTCATTAACCAATTCATTTATGCCATTCGCAATTTCTATTGTCATGAGTTTCTACTCCATTAAATTATTCAAGGATGAGACAACAAAGTCGGTATGAGCGGCGCTTTATTTAACATCGAGCGAGAAATCGTCCCCATCGAGCATCGCCGGAAAGCGTTCGCGATGCGCAGCCAATTGCTCGGCCTGCAGCGTCGTAGTGACGACGACTTCTTCATCGCCGCACTCGCTGATCGGGTGTCCCAAGAAATCGATCACCGCGCTGTCGCCGGAATAATGCAGCCCATTGCCGTCGGTGCCGACGCGGTTGAGTCCAGCGACGTAGCAAAGGTTCTCGATCGCGCGAGCGCGCAGCAATGTTTTCCACGGATACGCACGCGCCGACGGCCAATTGGCGACGTACAGCAAGAGGTCGTAATCGGGCGCTCGTTCGCGCTCCACATCGTAGCGATTGCGCGAAAAGACAGGGAATCGCAGGTCGTAACACACCAGCGGACAGATCCGCCAACCGCGCCATTCGACCGTAAGCCGCTCGCGCCCCGCTGCGTAGCGTTTGTGCTCGTTGCCGAAACGGAAGAGATGACGTTTATCGTAGGTACGCAATTCGCCATCGGGCGTGGCGAACAACAGACGATTGAAGACCTGCGGCGCCTCGTCGCCTCCGCCATCGCGTACTTGCACGCTACCGCAGACCGCGGCGTCGAGGGCACGCGCTTGTTCGCGGATCCAGGCGACGGTCGGGCCGTTCATGGTTTCGGCGCTGGCGATGGCTTCGTTGGAGAAACCGCTGGTGAAGGTTTCCGGCAGCAACACCAGATCGGTCTTACCGCGCAGTCCGGCGGTCCAATCGCCGTAGTAAGCGCGGTTCGCGTCGGGGTCGTGCCAACGCGTGTCGCCTTGAACCAAGGTGATACGAAGATCGTTCATCAGCACCGTCCGAAAAAATCGTTACAGAACTTAGGTAGCGCGGAGCGCAGCTCCGCTGAAGACAGCAAGCGGAGCGGAGCTGCGCTCCGCTCTACCGGAAGAATCACAATCGCACCAAACGCTCGATCGCCGCATCCAACGTGGCTTCGTTCTTCGCGAAACACAACCGCGCGATACGCTGCCCGGCCGGCGGCGTTTCGTAAAAAGGCGACAGCGGAATCGCGGTAACGCCCTTCTCGATCGTCAGCCAACGGCAGAAATCGACGTCGCCCAGATCGCTGACGGCCGAATAATCGACCAACTGAAAATAACCGCCCGGCACCGGAAGCGGCACCAGCTTGGTGTCGAGCAATTGCGCACGGAACCGATCGCGCTTGGCCTGATAGAACGCCCCGAGTTCTTCATAGTGCTCGGGCTCGGCGTCGATCATCGCCGCGAAGGCATGTTGCGCCGGATGAAAAGTGCAGAACACGTTGTACTGATGCACTTTACGGAATTCGGCGGTCAATGCCGGCGGCGCGATGCAATAACCGACCTTCCAACCGGTGCAGTGGTAGGTCTTGCCGAAACTAGAAATGACGAAGGCGCGTTCGCGCAGTTCGGGATAACGCAGCGCCGATTCGTGACGCGCACCATCGAACACGATGTGTTCGTAGACCTCATCCGACAACAGCCAGATACCGGTGTCGCGCAGCAGGTCCGCGACCGCGCGCATGTCGTCCTCGCCCAGCATCGCACCGGAAGGATTGTGCGGGCTGTTGATCATCAGCATCCGCGTCTTCGGGCCGATCGCCTCGCGCACGCGCTGCCAATCCGGCGCGAACGTTCGCGGATCGAGCGGGATATGCACCGCGCGCGCGCCGGCGAGATCGATCGCCGGCTCGTAACAGTCGTAGCAGGGATCGAGCACGATCACCTCTTCGCCTTCGCGCACCACCGCGTGGATCGCGTTGAAGATCGCCTCGGTCGCGCCGCTGGTAACGGTGATCTCGGTATCGGCGTTCGGGCGGTAGCCGTAGACGCGTTCGGTCTTATCGGCGATGGCGCGACGCAACGCCGGAATACCGGTCATCATCGAATACTGGTTGTGCCCGGCGCGCATCGCCTTGTCGAGTTCGTCGACGAGCCGCTGCGGCACCGGAAAGTCCGGAAACCCCTGGCCGAGATTGATCGCGCCGTGTTCGACGGCGAGTTGCGACATGACGGTGAAGATCGTGGTACCCACCTTGGGCAACTTGGTCTGCGGCATCGAGATTCCAATTCAGGTTCGAGGGTCTGCGGAGATGGGCGCGGCGCGGATAAGCCGCACGGGTGGGCATGCTGGCGGATGTGCGACAATCCGAACAGGCCCGCGCGTGGCGACACGCAAGATTCCGCCAGTTTACGGGCCGTGGCGCTTCGGTTAAACCATGCAGACCTCTCAACCACCGCTCATCGGCGAAGCGCGGATCGCCGAACTCGTTCGTGCGTATCTGATCGCCGAGTACCGCTGGGAGCGCGACGGCCATTGGCTCAATCTCCGCATCGGCGAGCCCGCACCGGATGTCTGGGCGCAACTTCCGGAAGCGCGCTCGGTCGGCCTGATTTCGGCATGGGACCCCTATTCGATCCCGCGTTCGGAAGCGGCGAATCGCAATGCCGATCACAACCTGCATCGAGAATTGATGGAAGCTGGCGTCGCGTTCAGGGCTGCGTTCTCGTCCGCATCCAACCGTAGCTGGCGCGAGCCGAGCTGGCTGGTGGCCGATTTGTCGGCAACCGCCTTCGACACGCTGTCCCGCCGTTACGGGCAATTGGCCACGTTGTACTGGACACCCGGCTCACCAGTCCGGATGCGTGTGGATTCCCCACGTCCAGCAGGTTTCTCCGGCGACACCGACATCGACTGGCTAAAATAGCCGCCTTCGATCGCAGTGGCGCCGGACTCGCCACCATCGCCGCGCATCGCAGCCGCTACTCTCGAATCCTATGACCGACTCGACCCATCACGCGCCGCCGTTACTCAGTGCCCACGGCTTACGTTTCGCGCGCAACGACGAACCGGTGTTCGGCCCGTTGGATTTCGCCGTCGATGCCGGCGAAGCGCTGCTGGTGCGCGGCGATAACGGTGTCGGCAAGACCACCTTGCTCCGCGTCTTGGCCGGGCTGCTACGCGCAGATGAGGGCCAGATCGCGATCGACGGCCGGCTCACCGATACCCCGAGCCGCGCACGCGCCATCGCCTATCTCGGTCATCTGCCGGCATTGAAGTCGGACCTGACCGCGATGGAGAACCTCGATTTCCTGTGCGGCCTTCATGGACGTCGCCGCGGCCAAATACCGGCGACGGCGATGACGATCGTCGGTCTAGGCGGCTACGAGGATCATCTGGCCCGCCAGCTTTCGGCCGGCCAAAAGAAACGTCTGTCGCTCGCCCGGATGTGGCTGTCGCCGGCTCCGCTGTGGCTGATGGACGAGCCCTACGCGAATCTCGATCTCGAGGGCATCGAATTGGTGAACCGGATGGTCCAAGCGCATTTGCGCGAGGGCGGTGCGGCTTTGGTGACGACCCATGGCGCGTACGCCGCGCCGCCGGTACGTACCCGAGAACTCGTACTGCACCGCGTCGGCGCTCTAGTCGGGACGTCGGTCGGAGCGTGCGCATGACCTCGCCCTCCACCACCGTTCGGCCGAATCGCGGCGCGGGCACGGTGCCGAGCCTCGCGTCCGCTGCACGCGCGCTGCTGATGCGGGATCTGCGACTGCTTTGGCGTCGTCGCGGCGATGCTTTGCAGCCCGCGCTGTTCGCGCTCATCGTCGTGGTGCTGTTCGCACTCGCGCTAGGCAACGAACCCGAACTGCAGGCGCGTGTCGCCGCAGGCGTTCTGTGGGTCGCGGCCCTGCTGGCGGGGTTGTTGGCCTTGGATACGCTGTTTCGTAGCGATGCCGAGGACGGTTCGCTCGAACAATGGATGCTGGCGCCAGTGCCGCTGTCCTGGCTGGTCGCCGTGCGCACCTTCATGCATTGGGCCACCACCGCGCTCCCGTTGTTGATCGCAACGCCGGTACTGGCCGAGTTGCTGCATTTACCGAGGGCGCAATTGCCTGCGCTGTTGATCGGGCTCGCGCTCGGTACGCCTTTGCTCAGCTTGATCGGTGCCGTTGTGGCCGCGCTCACGGTCGGGATGCGCCGCTCCGGTATCCTGGTCGCCTTGCTCGCGTTGCCGCTCTACGTGCCCGTGCTGGTGTTCGGCGCCGGCAGCGTGGCGGCAAGCGCACAAGGCTTCGATCCGACCGGCGCGTGGTTGTTGTTGGGCGCGGGTCTCGCGGTCGCCGTGGTATTGGCGCCCTTGATCGCGGCCGCGGCGATTCGGATCGCGACGCATTGACCTTCTCGGGACCGATTCTGCTTGCGGCTCTGCGGTCTCTACGCTTGAGCCGGATCAGATCGGTCGTACGACGAATCGTTCATGCTATCGCGCCGTATCGCCGATGATTGCCGCACCGATGTCTGCCGCACCGCGTAAGTACCGTATCCCGTTCACCGCTCTCTCAACCGCGTTTCTCGCCCTCGCACACATCTCCGCATGAACGCCCTCGCATGAACACGATCGTCCGTTGGTTCCACCAGCTCGGCTCGCCACCGACCTTCGACCGCTTCGCGGCGCGTTGGGCACCGTGGTGTTATGCGGCGGCGCTGGCGATCATGTCCTATGGCGTGTGGCAAGCGTTGTTCGTCGCACCGGCCGATTATCAGCAAGGCGACAGCTTCCGCATTCTCTACATCCATGTCCCCGCTGCGTGGATGAGCATGTTCATCTTCGGGCTGATGGCGTTCTACTCGGCGATCACGCTGATCTGGCGCATCAAACTCTGCGAAATTCTGGCGATGGCCTGCGCGCCGGTCGGCGCGGCCTTCACCATCATCACCCTCGCGACCGGCTCGATCTGGGGCAAGCCGATGTGGGGCACGTGGTGGGAATGGGACCCGCGCCTGACCACCGAACTCATCCTGCTGTTTCTGTACTTGGGCGTGATCGGTCTGTATCAAGCCATCGACGACCGCCGCGCCGCCGCGCGCGCCGCCGGCTTATTGGCGATCGTCGGCACGGGTTTGCTGCCGGTGATCCGCTACTCGGTGGTGTGGTGGAATTCGCTGCATCAAGGGCAAACGATCCGCGTCTTCGGCGAATCCAGTATGGACGCCAGCATGCTTCCGGCATTGATCGCGATGGTCGTCGCCACCAAGTTCTGGTTCGTCGGCTCGCTGTTGGCCCGCGCCCGCGCCGACAATCTGCAGCGCGAAGCCGCGAAAGCGTGGGTGCTGGAACGCGCCAATGCGATGCGCAACGACCGCGACACGGAGGTCGCACGATGAACTATCAAGAATATGTAATCGGCGCCTATGCCGTGTTCGCGATCGTATTGCTGTGGGATTTCATCGCCCCGCGCATCAAGATCGGCCGAGTCTTGCGCGATGTGCGCAAGCGCGCGAAACGCGAAGCCGCGCGCTCGGCCCAGCCGGTACCGACGGAGTTGGAACGATGAGCAGTCCCGAAACCCGCACGCCCGATGCCAAAATCGCTCGCATGCATCCCGTACGCAAACGACGCATGCTCCTCGTGTTGGCCTTACTCGTCGCGGTCGCGGTCGCGACGACGTTGGTGACGATGGCCCTGCAGCGCAACGTCGCCTATCTCTACACGCCGAACGAAATTCTGAGCGGTAAAGCCGGGCCGCAGGCCACTGATGGCGAAACGCGTTTCCGTCTCGGCGGCATGGTCGCGGCCGGTTCGTTTCAGCGCGCCGAGGGCTCGATGGAAGCGCGCTTCAAGGTGACCGATGGCGACGCCGAACTGCCGGTAAGTTATACCGGCATCCTGCCCGATCTATTCCGCGAGAAACAGGCTGTGGTCGCCACCGGCAAGATGCGCGACGGCGTGTTCGTCGCCGAACAGGTGCTCGCCAAGCACGACGAAACCTACGTACCGAAAGAAGTGGCGGACAAAATGGGGCTCGCGCACAAGAAACATGGCGTTCCCGTCGATGCGAACGCGTCGATCGACGGTAAGCCAGCGTCAGGCAAGCCCGCATCCGCACCGCGCGTCGCCGACTGATATCGACCCGCACATGCCTCTGCATATCCTTCCCGAACTCGGCCAAATCGCGCTGATTCTCGCCTTCGCGGTCTCGCTGCTGCAGACCGTGATGCCGATGCTCGGCGCGCATCGCGGTATCGACAGTTGGATGTCGGTCGCGCGCCCGGCCGCATGGCTACAGTTCGTCCTGGTCGGGCTCGCCTTCGCGATCCTCACCTACGCTTTCGTCATTCAAGATTTCTCGCTGCGTTATGTCGCCGAGCATTCCAATTCGCTGTTGCCGATGATCTATCGCTACACCGCCGTATGGGGCGCGCACGAAGGTTCGCTGCTGTTGTGGTCGTTGATTCTCGCGGTATGGAGCGCTGCGGTCGCGATGTTCTCCCGCGCGCTGCCGTTGCGCGTGATCGCACGCGTGCTCGCGACGATGGGCTTCGTCTCGCTCGGATTTCTCGGTCTGCTGCTGTTCGCGAGCAATCCCTTCGAGCGCTTACTGCCGGCCGCAGTCGAAGGCCGCGATCTCAATCCGCTGCTGCAAGACCCCGGCATGATCATCCATCCGCCGATGCTCTACATGGGCTACGTCGGATTGTCGGTGCCGTTCGCGTTCGCGATCGCGGCGATGCTCGATGGCGGCAAGGCAAGTTTTTCGGCTGGCGAAGGGCATTGGCGCGATTGGCTGCGCTGGACGCGGCCGTGGACGAATATCGCCTGGGCGTTCCTCACGCTCGGCATCGCGCTCGGCAGCTGGTGGGCGTATTACGAACTCGGTTGGGGCGGGTGGTGGTTCTGGGATCCGGTCGAAAACGCGAGTTTTATGCCGTGGCTGGTCGGCGCGGCCTTGCTGCATTCGCAAGCAGTCACCGAAAAGCGCGGCAGCTTCCGCAGTTGGACCCTATTGCTCGCCATCGCGGCGTTCTCGCTCTCCTTGCTCGGCACGTTCCTCGTGCGCTCGGGCGCGATCACCAGCGTTCACACCTTCGCGTCCGATCCCAGCCGTGGTCTATACATTCTCGCCTTCCTCGGGACCGTGGTCGGCGGCTCGTTGTTGTTGTACGCGCTGCGAGCGCCCGACGAAGACAATGGCGCTCACGCAGACGTCAAACCCTTCGCGACCGCATCGCGCGAAACGTTGTTGATGCTCAACAACGTTCTGCTCACCGCCGCATGCGCGATGGTGTTGTTCGGTACGTTGTACCCGCTTCTCGCCGATGCGCTGGACTTGGGAAAGATCTCGGTCGGCCCGCCGTATTTCTCGCTGATGTTCATCGTACTGATGACGCCGTTGATCTTGCTGCTACCGTTCGGCCCGATCACGCGCTGGCAGCGCGAAACGCCGTCGAAGCCGCTCAAAATGCTGCTGCCTTGGGCCGTGTTGGCGTTGATCGCTGCGGCCATCGCTTTCTTTCAAGCGCCGCAGGGTGCGTGGAAAACCGCCGCTGGCGTCGCCGGCGCCGTGTGGGTCGGCCTCGGCACCGCGCGCTTCGTCTGGCAGCGTCTGCGCAGTGAAGGCCGTCGTTTCACACCGGAAATGCTCGGGATGATTTTCGCGCATACCGGCGTCGCGGTGTTTCTGATCGGCGCATTGCTCGTCGAAGCGCAGTTGCAACAGCGCGAAATCGCGATGAAGCCCGGGCAAACGCTCACCCTCGGCCGCGACAGTTTCCGTTTCGATGGCGTGACGCGAGTCCAAGGCCCGAACTACATGGCCAGTCGCGGCACGGTGGAAGTCTTCCGCGACGATCGTCCCGTCGTCACCTTGCACCCGGAAAAACGCGAGTACGCCAGCGGCGGTCAAGTGATGACCGAAGCCGCGCATCCATCCGGGTATCGCTCGCGACATCTTCGTCGCCCTCGGCGAACCGCTAGGCAAAGACGCATGGGCGGTGCGCGTACAGATCAAACCCTTCATCCGCTGGATCTGGGCCGGCGCGCTATTGATGGCGATCGGCGGTTTGGTCGTCGC
Organism: uncultured Gammaproteobacteria bacterium; assembly: GCA_963783035.1. GTDB lineage: Bacteria > Pseudomonadota > Gammaproteobacteria > Xanthomonadales > Xanthomonadaceae > Lysobacter_I. Next base: position 294,752 of record CAWAMC010000001.1, on the reverse strand, counting down.
GACGGATCGACGCTTCCGTACGCTCCGCGTACGTCGGACCGAACCCTCCAATGACGACGCAGGGCTCGCGGCGCATCGAGACCCGAAGTCCGAACCAGACATCGGCAACGACGCATCGCCTCGCATCGGTGGATTGGTGCCGGCGCATAGCGAAGGGGCACACGACTGATGGCGACCAAACGCTGGCTCCCGCTCGCCGTTTTCTTCGCGATCGCCGCGCTGCTCGCCGCGGGCTTGTGGCTCAGTCGCGACGCGAATCGCGATGCCCTGCCCTCGCCGCTGATCGGTAAACCGGCGCCGGAGTTCGTGCTTCCGGTCTTGCATGAACCCGAACGCGTCGTGTCTTCGAAAGAACTGCGTGGCGCACCGTATCTGCTTAATGTCTGGGGCAGTTGGTGCGTGGAGTGCCAAACCGAGCATCCGGTCATCACCCGCTTCGCCGAAACCAAACGCGTACGCGTGATCGGTTACAACTGGAAAGACGAACGCGAAGACGCACTGCGCTGGCTTGAGCGTTTCAATAACCCTTATTGGCTAGTCTTGCGCGATTTCGAAGGCGACACCGCGATCGACTTCGGCATCTACGGCGCACCGGAGACCTTTCTCATCGATGCGAAGGGCATGATCCGCTGGAAACACGTCGGCGCGATGAGCGATGCGATCGTTCGCGACGAATTGCTGCCGATACTCGACACCCTGGAGCGCGGCGAATGAATGCGACGCAGCGAGAGCCTTTGTCGCTCGTCTCGAAAGAAGCGGAGGACATATCGTCATGAATCCCGCACGCAAGAACGCATTGATCGCGCTCGGCCTTGGCGGTGCGCTGATCGCCATCATCTTGATGGCGATGTACTCGATCCGAGTCGCGCAACGCAACGCCGAAAACGAAGCGCGCGAAAAAGAAAGTATCGGCACCACGATGCCGGAATTCGCGATGCCGGTTTTGCAGCAACCCGGCAAATCGACGCCGCGCAACAGCAGCAAGCACGACTTACTCGGTAAACCCTATCTGCTGCACGGCTGGGCCAGTTGGTGCAAAGGCTGCCGCGAAGAACATCCTGCGATCCGTGCGTTCGCCGCTCGCAATCGCGTGCGTCTCATCGGTTACAACGTGGACGACGAACCCGAGCTCGCGCTGCGCTGGCTGGAGCGCTACGGCGACCCTTATGAATTTTCGCTCGTTCAAGCGACGCAGCAAACGCCCGGCACGATTCCTCTGACCAGCACGCCGCAACTGATTTTGATCGACGCCAACGGCGTGGTGCGCTGGCGCCATCTCGGCATTTCGACCGAAACGTTCCTCGATGAAGAATTGCTGCCGGCTCTGGCCCGTTTGGAGACAGGCGGATGAACCCGTTCGCGGCATCGGTGCCTTCGATACGACTATCGCGCTTCGTCATCATCGCCATGCGCAAGCGTGCCGCGGGCATGGCGTGCGCGCTGACCCTCGTTTTCGTATCGTTGCTGTGGCCGTCGCATGTCGTGGCGCAGGCCGTAGGCGATCGCGCGCCGCTGGCGTTCGTAAGTTCTGCGGAAGAGCAGCGTTTCCATACCCTCGTCGCCGAATTGCGCTGCGTGATGTGCCAAAACCAATCGCTGGCCGATTCCGACGCGCAGATCGCGAAGGATCTTCGTCGCGAAGTGTTGAAGCTGATGCGTGAAGGCCGTAGCGACGACGACATTCGCGATTTCCTGGTCGCACGCTACGGCGAGTTCGTGCTGTATCGCCCACGGATATCCGGTTCGACATGGCTGCTCTGGTTCGGCCCGCTAGCGTTCGTATTAGCGGGCGGGATCGTCGCGATCCGCCTGAGCCGCAAGGGTGCGTCCACGAAACGAGACGTCGCGACCGTTCCCGAAGACGACGCGCAGGAGTGGTGATGACGCCTTCGATCATGCTCTTCGCCGCTTTGTCCGTAGCGCTGGCAGCCGCTGTCTTCGCGCTCGTACTGCGTCCGATCTGGCGCGAGAAACCGATCGTCGCGACCACCATCGCCGCGTGTTTCCTCGTCGGCTCGGCCGCGGTGTATCGGCTCATCGGCACGCCGCAAGCGCTCGATGCCGACAACCTACGCACGCCACAGACCATGACCGATGCGGTGACGATGTTGGAACGGAAGATGGCCGATGCGCCCGATCGCGAAGGCCTGACGCTGCTGGCGAATGCGTATGCCAAGCTCGAGATGATGAACGAGTCGCGCGATGCCTGGGAGCGTGCGTTAGCGATGGCCACGCCCGAAGCGCCTGCGCTGCCGTCCGAACTGGCCGCAGCCGCCGAAGCGCGTATGCGCGCGAGCGGCGAGCGTCGCTTCGACGCGCGCGCAGTCGAGTATCTCGAACGTGCGCTCAAAAGCGACCCGCAGCATCAGCGCGCACGTTTTTTCATGGGCCTCGCTTTACGTCAGCAAGGTAAAGCCAAAGACGCCGCTGCGATGTGGGAGCCACTGCTGACCCAACTCGACGCCGCGAACGCGGTGACACTGCGCCAGGAAGTGGATGCCGCGCGCAAAGAAGCAGACTTGCCGCCGCTGCCGGCACCCACCGTAGCGAACGATCTTGCAGACAGAGACAGCGCAGGCATCCGCGTCACGGTCGCGCTCGATCCCGATTTCGCTGCACGCGTACGCTTGCGCGGCGATACGACCGTGTTCGTCATCGCACGTGCGCCCGATGGCCCACCGATGCCAGTCGCGGTCGAAAAGCATCCGATCAGTGCACTACCGCTGAGCATCGTGCTCGACGATGGCGACAGTCCGATGCCGACGGCGAAACTGTCATCGTTGAAAGAAGTCGAATTGATCGCGCGCTTGTCCGAAAGCGGCAATGCGATCCGCCAAGACGGCGATCTCGAATCCAAACCCGTGCGACTGCGTTTACCGGCGAAAGAACCCGTCGCGCTCACTCTCGGCGCGCCATGATCGCCGATACGATCGCATCGATCGCCGCGATCGAGCGCTGGACATGACGTCGCATTCGCAGTCGGGCTCAATATCCAATTCGCGATCCGCATCGATATCGCGACGTCTCATCAACTTCGCACCGTGGCTATTGCCGTTCGCCGGTATCGGCTTACTGCTGCCGCTGTTCACGCGTCTGTTACCGGCTTCGCCCGGCGCCCTCGGTTGGATGCTCGATCTCGCCGCGCATTGGCAAATCCTCTATGCGACGGCATGGCTCGCGCTATGTCTGATCGCTGCCTTTCGCGCGAAACGCTGGCTATTGCTCTCGCCGCTGATGTTGCTGCCGCTGTGGACCGCGAGCGCAGCATTGCCTGAAGCCGATGAAGGCAAACCAGCACTGAGCGTCGCTGTCGCCAACGTTCATGTGAGCAATCGCGATCCTGCGCGACTGGTCGCCTGGCTGCGCGCACAGCCGGCCGATGTGGTGATCCTCAACGAACTCTCGCCCGCTTACGCCGACGCGCTGATCGATGCGGTCGGCGATCTCTATCCGCATCGCGCCTTCGTACCGGAGGACTCGCCATTCGGTATCGGTCTGATGTCGCGCATGCCGCTGAGCGACATCGATGTGCAGCGCAGCGTCGACGATATCCCTGCGCTCAGCGTGCGCATCGACATCGGCGGTCAGGCGGTGCGCATCGTCGCTGCGCATCCGGTGCCGCCATTAGCGATCCATTGGCACGACGAACGCGACCGACTCTTGCGTCGCCTCGCCGCGTCGGCGAATCGAATGCCACTCGTCGTCGCAGGCGATCTCAACGCCACGCCATGGTCGACGGCGCTTGCGTCCGCCGCGCAATCGGGGCTTCGTCGTGCGACCGGACTCGGCGCCACGTGGTCGCATCCGTCGATGCGCATGCTTGGCATCCCGATCGATCACATTTTGGCCAGTTCGCACTGGCGCCGCGGCCAGACCCTGCGCGGCCCAGAGATCGGATCGGATCATCGCCCGACCCGAGCCGACTTGCATTTTATGGCCCCGCAAGATGCGCCTTAAATCGCGCCGCCGTCGCGAAAACCGCGGCTTATCGCGTAAGCTTCCGCCGGCCGCTCACTGCCGATGACACACCACGGATGACCGAATTCATTCCGCCCGCTTCGCGCTACATCGATCTGCCCTCGCCATTCGCGATGAAACGCGGCGGCGCGCTGCACGGCGCGCGCATGGCCTACGAAACCTGGGGCCGGCTATCGCCGAACGCCGACAACGCGATCCTCATTCTCACTGGGCTATCGCCCGACGCCCATGCCGCGAGCCATGCGGACAATCCCGAGCCGGGTTGGTGGGAAGCGATGCTCGGCCCGGGCAAAGCCATCGACACCGACCGCTGGTTCGTGATCTGCGCCAATTCGCTCGGCAGTTGCAAAGGGTCGACCGGCCCAGCCTCGTTCGGACCCTGCGACCGGCCGCCCGTACCGACTGAGTTTTCCCGAACTGTCGGTCGAAGACGGCGCCGATGCCGCGGCGTTCGTCGTGCATACGCTTGGGCGTCGAACGGCTGGCCTGCGTGATCGGCAATTCGATGGGCGGCATGGTCGCGCTGGCGCTGCTGCAACGTCACCCCGACATCGCGCGCGCGCACATCAATATCTCCGGCGCCGCGCGCGCGCTGCCGTTCTCGATCGCGATCCGCTCGCTGCAACGCGAAGCGATCCGTCTCGATCCGCAACTGGAATACCGGCAACTACGACGAGACGACGTATCCCGAAGCCGGCATGCGCATGGCGCGCAAACTCGGTGTGATCACCTATCGCTCCGCGCTTGGAATGGGATGGCCGCTTCGGCCGCGTACGCCTAGATGCCGATCGCCGCATCGGCGACGATCCGTTCGGCTTGGAATTCGAAGTCGAAAATTATCTCGAAGGCCACGCGCGTCGCTTCGTGCGACGTTTCGACCCGAATTGCTATCTCTATCTCAGCCGCTCGATGGATTGGTTCGATCTCGGCGAAGCCTGCTCGAACGAACTCGGCCCCGGCACCTGCGAAGTCGGGTTATCGAAACTGCATGTGGATCGCGCACTGTCGATCGGCGTGTACACCGACATCCTGTTTCCGCTGCAGCAACAGCAGGAAATCGCCGACGGCCTGCTCGCAGGCGGCTACGATTCGCGCTTTCTGCCGTTGCCGTCGCCGCAAGGCCACGACGCCTTCCTCGTCGATATCGCGCGCTTCGGCCCTGCCGTGCGCGATTTCCTCGATTCGCTGCGCGTTTGAGATAAACAGGATCGTTTCATTTCGACGCGCATACCATAGCGCTTCGGCGGCTCATGCGCGCTCGCTTACCGCTCCATACGCACGAATCAACGTATCAAGCCCGGTACCGAGCACATCAGCGGAGTCTTTGAGCTTCAGATGCCCGCCGAGAGAAAGCACTGCCACACCATGTGCGAAAGCCCACAGCACGTTGAGCATCAGCAATGGATCGCCCGCGCGCAATGTCCGCTGCTCCTGCAAGCGCAGAATGCCCTTGTATAACAAGCCGAATGCCTCGGCTGCGGCAGGACTGGAAAAAGCGATAAGCGCGTCGTCGCTCGCTGTTTCTGTGAGCAGATCGCGGCGCAATACATCGGCGAACATCAGCCGAAAAAAATGAGGTTGCTCTTCCGCGAAACGTACATAGCCGATCAGCCCCAGACGCAGTTGCGCGAGCGAATCTTCTGTGTCGGCGAATGCCTGCGCGATATTCGCCGATAAGGCTCTGAAACCCTCTTCGCCGACGCGGTAAAGCAGCGCCGATTTGTCGGAGAAATAGTGATACGGCGCCGAACGCGAGACATTCGCGAGCCTACCGAGCTCGCGAAGCGACAAAGCCTCGACGCCGCGCTCAGCCACGATCTCAGCCGCTTTGGCGATCAGAATCGATTCCAAATTCTCGCGATGATAGGGATTGGAGGACTCAACCATGCCCTATCTTGACACCGTCAAGCGCCTTGTGCAATGCTCGCCTCGCACATTCTGACGCCGTCAAGATAGGAGCACGCCAATGTCATCGCCCCGCCACAAATCGAGCCGCTCGTCGATCTACTCAGGTTGCACAGCGCTCGCATGGATAGCGGCAGTGGCGCTGTCTGGTTGTAACAGCACCTATCTCGGCCGCATCGCAACAATGCGTACGCCGGATGTCGAGGACTACCGGCAGATGCCTACGCGCACGATCGCCGCCTCCGAGCAGCCGCTCGAGTTCGTACAAGCGCTCGACCCCGACTGGATTCGCGCCATACCGGTCACGCATGCCGGCCGCCGTATCGAGGATCGGCAGCAACTCGATACGCTGCTGGAAAAAAACGGCACAACTGCCTTCCTGGTCATCGCCAACGGACATCTGATCGATGAGCGCTACTACAGCGGCTATCGCCGCGATTCGATGTTCAAATGCTTTTCGATCTCGAAGTCGGTGTTGTCCGCGATGTTCGGCATCGCGCAATCCGAGGGAACGATCGCCATGAGTGATCGCATAGATGCGCATCTGACCGGGGTCGGCAATCCCTCGCTCGCTGCGATGCGCATGGAGCATCTGCTCGACAATGTGAGCGGTATCGCTTACGAGCGCGGCTTCGCGCCATGGAAGCATCAGCCGCGGATGTACTACACCACCGACGTCCGCGGTTATGTCCGCACGGCAGAGGTTGTCGGTACGCCGGGCACACGCTTCGGCGCCGAAGACATCAGCCCGCTGCTGCTCGGTGTCGCTCTAGAACAGGCTTTGCGTCGCGAAACACCGGATGCCACGCTCTCGAATTATCTGCAGCGGCGCATATGGCAACCGATGGGCGCACGCTATCCCGCGAAATGGACACTGGACCGCGCCAACAACGGGATCGAAAAGACCGAGAGCGGTCTTGTCGCGCGTGCGATCGATTTCGCGCGTTTCGGTCAACTCTATCTCGATGAAGGACGCGCGAACGGCCGTCAAATCGTGCCGGCGGACTGGGTGAAACAATCGATCACTACACCGGCGGCGGGCCAGCCGAACCGTTTCGTCGAAGGCTTCCATCGTAAATTATGGTGGGGCGCGTCGCGTCCAGGCCGCGTGCGCGACGACTTCTACGCCAACGGGCATTTCGGGCAGCGTATCTATGTATCACCAGACAAAGCGCTGGTCATCGTGCGCATGGGCCGCGATAGCGGCGACGTGAATTGGACCGAACTGCTCGCTAGCATCGCCGATGGATGGCCGGTGCGGGAGGCATCGCACGCGCCGTAAGTGCAAACGATCGACAGAACGATGAAAAGGCAGGGATGCGCATCCGCGCGCCTAACCCATCTACAATCGAGGCATGTCCATATCACTTCCCTTAGGCCATCGCATGCAACGACTGTTCCTGACCGGTTTGCTCACCCTGCTACCGATCTGGCTGACCTGGATAGTGGTCAAATTCGTGTTCGTGTTGTTATCGAACCTTAGCCGACCGTTGATCGACCCACTGCTGCACAACATCGCCGCGACCGCACCGCGCAGTCTCGGCTGGCTGTCGCAAGATTGGGTACTGACCGCAATCGCGCTGTTCGCGACCGTGCTCGCGATCCTCAGCGTCGGTTGGTTCGCCCGCCGTGTGCTCGGTCAACGCATGCTCGGTTGGTTCGAGTCGTTGATCAATCGCATCCCGCTGGCCAACACCATCTACAACAGCTCGCGGCAATTGCTCGATATTCTGCAGAAAAAACCCGACGGTACTCAACGCGTGGTGTTGATCGATTTCCCGCACACGGAAATGAAAACCCTGGGTTTCGTCACCCGCGTAATGCATGAAACCGGCACGGGCCGCGAATTGGCCGCGGTCTACGTACCGACCACGCCCAATCCCACGTCCGGCTACTTGGAAATCGTACCGGTCGAGAAAATCACCCCTACCGATTGGACCGTCGACCAAGCGATGCGCTTCATCATCAGCGGCGGCGCGGTGGCACCGGATACGATTCCGTTTTCGCCGCCAGCGCGAAAGGAATAATCGTGGATTTCATTCGTCGGTAGAGCGGAGCGCAGCTCCGCTTAAAGCGTTTGGTCACAGCAAAGCGGAGCTGCGCTCCGCTCTACCATTCGCGATTTCGGGTTGGTGTTGTTCTACTCTGGTGCTTCAACGCTCGCGGCCTTCGTCTCGTCGCCGACCCAACCGCCGCCAAGCGCTTTGTACACCGCGATCAACGACGTCGCCGCTTGCACCCGCGATTGCGTCATCAGGTCTTCGTTCTGCAGTAAGGCACGTTCGGTGTCGAGTACCGTTTCGAAATCGGAAATACCGGCGTCGTAACGCATGCGTGCGAGTCTCACCGCATCCGCGCTGGCCTTCGCCGCGCGCTCGCGATGGTCGCGCTCTGCGGCATTACGTCCGTACGCATTAAGCGAACCTTCGGCGTCTTCCAGCGCTTCCAGAACGCTCTGCTGGTATTCGGCGAGTGCGCCTTCGGTGCGCGCTTTCTCGGCATTCACCTCTTGCAGCACGCGCGGAATATCGAACGCCGCCCACGAGATGCTCGGGCCGAAACGCCAACTGCGCGTTCCGCTGCGGCCGAGATCGCCGAGTTGTTCTGCGGCGTATCCGATCCGGCCATTGAAGGTGATGCGCGGAAACAGATCGGTCATGCGGTAGCCGATCAAATTCGTGCGCGCCGCGAGCGTACGCTCAGCGGCGACGATATCGGGACGGCGACGCAACAGATCCTCAGGGCGACCCACCGGTTGGACATCCGGCAACGGCGGCGCTTCATAGGGCGCGCTCAAACGCGCCTCATGCGTCGCCGGAGGCTGCCCCGTCAACACGCCGATGCGATAGATCGCGCGCGCCGCCGCGGTTTCGAGCTGCGGAATCTGCGCTAAAGTCGATTCGTACTGCGCTTCGGCGCGAGCACGATCCAAATCGTTGCCGATGCCGTTGTCGACGCGCGCACGCGTGATCGCCAACGATTGCCGCTGCGCATCGGCGTTGCGACGCGCGACATCCAAACGTTGCTGCAAGCCGCGAAGCTCGAAATACTGGCGCGCGATTTCCGCGGTGATCGCGACTTGTGTACCCCAGACTTGCGCCTGCGCGGCATCGGCGAACGCAGTCTGCGAAGCGATGCCGCGAAGGCTGCGGCCGAACAAACTGACCTCCCACGTCGCATCGAAACCCGCTTCGTAGTAATCGCTGCTGCGCGCATCCGGCGGTGCGCCCGGCACTTCAGGCGCTGCGAGCGAGCTGCGCTGACGCGAGCCGCTCGCGGTAACGGTCGGAAACAAGTCGAGGTATGCCGAACGTCGCGAGGCGCGAGCTTCATCCAGCCGCGCTTGCGCGATGCGGAGGTCGTGATTGGCTTCGAGCGCTTCTTCGATCAAGCGCTGTCAGCACGGGATCGTCGAAACGTTCCCAGAAACGCGCGAGCGCAGCGGTGTCGACCGACGAAGCCGACGTATCGGTCGTCGTTTGCGGCAGCGCATCCGATGCGTTGGCGTACTCCGGCGGCAGCGGCGAATCGGGGCGCACGTAATCGGGGCCGAGCATGCAACCCGAAAGCGCGCAACCGATCGCAGCGGCGAGGAGCGGACGCATGAAAAGACGATCAGCCATGCGGCACCTCCTTCGGTGCGACATCGACATCGGCATGGCGTCTACGTTCGACGAGCGTGCGGATCACGACGTAGAACACCGGAGTGAAGAACAAACCGAAGAACGTCACGCCGAGCATGCCGAAGAATACGGTCACGCCCATCACATGCCGCACTTCCGCGCCGGCGCCGCTCGCGAACACCAACGGCAATACGCCGGCGATGAAGGCGAAGCTGGTCATCAGGATCGGACGCAATCGAAGCCTGCAGGCTTCGATCGCCGCATCGACGATGCTTAGCCCTTGCCGTTCCAGGTCGCGCGCGAATTCGACGATCAAGATCGCGTTCTTGCAGGCGAGCCCCATCAACACGATCAGGCCGATCTGGGTGAATACGTTCATATCGATGATCGTCGGCGGCGCGGCGGTCATCGGATCGATCCAACCGAGCTTCATTTGCGCGAGAAACCACAGACCATTGGCCATGTTCAAGAGCCAAATTCCCGCGATCGATGACAGCATGCACATCGGTACGATCAGGATCACCGCTAGCGGCAAACTCCAGCTCTCGTACAACGCAGCAAGCACCAAATACACCAACAGCACGCACAGCGGGAACACCAAATACTGCGCGACGCCTTGATTCACTTGCTGGTACGTCAAACCTGTGAATTCAAGCGTCATGCCGCGCGGCAATACGTTCGCGGCGGTGTCTGTGGCGATGCGCACCGCTTCGGCACCGCTGATGTCGGTGCTCATCGGCGCCGCTTGCACATCGGCGGCGGGAAAACCGTTGTAACGGACGACCGGGTCGGGGCCGAAGGTCGGCTCCAAACGCACCACCGTCGATAAGGGCAGCATCTCGCCGTCGGCGTTGCGTACCCGCAGGCGCGAGACATCGCCCGCCTCGTCGCGAAACTGCGCGTCGGCTTGCGCATAAACCGGGTACGTACGGCCGAAGAGATTGAAATCGTTGACGTAGGCCGAGCCCAAATAGACTTGCAGCGTGTCGTAGACGTCGGTCAACGCCAGTCCGCTGGACTTCACCTTATCGCGATCGACGATGGCATCGAGTTGCGGCACATTCGCTTGGAACGACGAGAACGCCGAACCGGGACCGAAGCCTTCGACTTGACCGATCGCGCCGGTCATCGCCTGCGCTTGCGCGCTGAGTTCGCCGTAACCCGCACGCTGACGGTCTTGCACGTAGGCCTCGACGCCGGCGGCATTGCCGTATCCGAAGACCGGCGGCGGCATGAACGCGAACGCCAAACCGTCTTGAATACCGCTGAACTTCATCGTCAATTCGCTAGCGATCGCGACCGCCGGCTTCGGCAGATCGCCAGGCGCATCCAAACCGATGAACATCACACCGACGTTGGGCGTGCTGACGAAATGAATCGCGTTCAAGCCCGGGAACTGCACCACATTCGCGACGCCAGGCGTCGCCAACGCCATCTCGCCCATCTTGGTCATCGCCGCTTCTGTACGTTCCAGCGTCGCGCCTTCGGGCAGTTGCACGCCCGCGAACAAATACTGCTTGTCTTGCGTCGGAATGAAGCCACCCGGCACCAAGGTGAAACCGAACACGGTCGCCACCACCAACACCGCATAGACCGCCAATAACCTCGGCGCGCGCGCGATGGTGCCTCCGATGCGGCCGGAGTACGCATCGGAACGACGCTTGAACTTCGCGTTGAACCAGCCGAAGAAGCGACCGAAAATTCGATCGATGAAACGCGCGAGCGCATCTTTCGGCGCACCGCGCGGCTTGAGCAACACCGCCGCCATCGCCGGGCTGAGCGTCAGCGAATTGAACGCCGAGATCAGCACAGAAACCGCGATCGTCACCGCGAACTGTCGATAGAACTGACCGGTCACGCCATCGATGAAGGCGATCGGGATGAACACTGCGGCCAATACCAACGAAATCGCGACGATCGGCCCGCTGACTTCGCTCATCGCTTTATGAGCGGCATCGAGCGGGCTCAGGCCTTCTTCGATATGTCGTTCGACGTTCTCGACCACCACGATGGAATCGTCGACGACGATACCGATCGCGAGCACGAGGCCGAACAAGGTCAGTACATTGATCGAATAGCCCAATAGCAACAGCACCGCGAACGTACCGACGATCGAGACCGGCACCGCGATCAAAGGAATGATCGACGCGCGCCATGTCTGCAAAAACACCACGACCACGATGACGACCAGCAGCACCGCTTCGAGTAAGGTCGTTACGACCGAATCGATCGACGCGCGCACGAAGACGGTCGGGTCGTAGACCACGTCCCATTCCACGCCTTCGGGAAACGTCTTCTCCAATTCCGCCATGCGCGCGCGCACGGCATCCGAAAGCGCGATCGAATTCGCCCCTGGCGCCTCGAAGATCACCACCGCCGCCGCTTCCTTGTTATTGAGCAAGGAGTTCAGCGCATAAGTATTCGAACCCAGCTCGACGCGCGCTACGTCGCGAAGCCGTACGACTGCACCATCGCGTCCGGTCTTGAGCACGATCGCGCCGAATTCCTCCGGGGATTCCAAACGACCGCGCGCGTTGACCAAGAATTGAACGGCCTTGCCTTTCGGCTGAGGGGATGCGCCGATCGCACCGGCCGAGACTTGTACGTTTTGTTCGCGAATCGCGCCGAGGATCTCTTGCGCGGTCAAACCGCGTTGCGCCGCTTGCTCCGGATCGAGCCAGACGCGCATCGCATAACTGCCGGCGCCGAACACTTGCGCGCTACCGACGCCGTTGAGGCGGGCAAGATCGTCGCGAATATTCAACGTCGCGAAGTTCGACAGATATAGGCCGTCGTAGCGATCGCTCGGCGAGGTGATATGAACCACCATCGTGATATTGGGCGAAGACTTCGCGGTGGTCACGCCCAGCGCGCGTACGGTTTCGGGCAGTCGCGGCAACGCCTGCGATACTCGATTCTGCACTTGCACGGCCGCAGTATCGATGTCGGTACCGAGTTTGAAGGTCACGGTCAGCGACATCTGCCCGTCGGAGGCCGCCGCCGACTTCATGTAGATCATGTTCTCGACGCCGTTGATCGCTTCTTCGAGCGGCGCGGCGACGGTGTCGGCGATGATCTTCGGATTCGCGCCTGGATACAGCGCGACGACTTGAACGGTCGGCGGCGCGACTTCCGGGTACTCGGTGATCGGCAGGTTTGGGATCGCGATCAAACCAGCGATGAAGATGACGATCGAGAGGACCGCAGCCAAAATCGGCCGGTCGACGAATACGCGGGAGAGATCGGCATGCGCCATGGGCCGCTCCTCAGCCGCCGGCCGCAGGCGCGACCGCGCCTTGCGGTGCGGGCGGCGGCGTGTCGGGTTTGTCCATCGGCACCGACAACGGTTTCACCGGCATCCCCGGGAAGAAGATTTTGCGCACGCCATTGATCACCACGCGATCGCTCGCGGCCAAACCTTCGTTGACGATCCGCAGACCGTCGGTTTCGCCACCCAATTTCACGTCCTTACGCATCGCCTTATTGTCCGCACCGATCGCATAGACGTACTTGCGATCTTGATCGGTCAACACGGCCGCATCGTGGATCAACAACACGTTCTGCTCTTGATTGCCGATCAGACGCACGCGCGCGAACAAGCCTGCGGTGAGTTTTCCGTCGGCGTTGCCGACCACGGCACGGGCGCGGATCGTACCGGTCGCGGGATCGATTTGGTTATCGATGAAATCCAACGTGCCGCGATGCGGGTAGCCCGCTTCGTCGCCGACGCCGACGAGCACCGTATTGCGCGTTTCGCCCGAAGCGGAGGGTCCATCGCCGCTGGCACTACCGCCGTACTTCAGATACGTCCGTTCGTCGCTATCGAAATATACGAACATCGGATCGAGCGCCACCACCGTGGTCAGTAAGGCGCCGGCTTCGACCAAGTTGCCCTCACGCAGCATCGATGCGCCGATGCGTCCGTCGATCGGGCTTTCGATCAGCGCGTAATCCATATCCAATTGCGCGGTTCTGAGCGCGGCTTCGGCCACTTGCACGCTCGCCTGCGCGCCGCGATCGCCGCCGACGCGCTGTTCGTATTCCTCGCGCGAAATGGCTTTGGCCGCGATCAATCGGTCGGCGCGGGCACGCTCGCTGCGCGCGACGTCCTCCGCGCTGCGCGCCCGTGCGAGCTCGGCGCGGGCACGCGCAATATTCGCCTCGAACGGCCGCGTATCGATCACGAACAGTCGTTGGCCTTTACGCACGATCCCGCCTTCGCGGAATGCGATGTCGCGCAGATAACCGCTCACGCGCGGACGGATTTCGACGGTTTCGGAGGCGGCGACTCGCCCTGTGAATTCGTCCCAGAGCCGCACCTTCTTCTGTACGACCTGCGCGACGTTCACTTCGGGCGGCGGCGGCCCGAAGCCGCCCGCGCCCTCATCCTTACCGCCACCGCAGGCCGACAATACCGTCGTCAGGATCGCTGTTGCGAGTAACGGAAAAAAAAGATGGCGGAAATTTCGTGCGACGCTCATGCATGTCTCCATCGCGATATGGCCACTGGCCTTATCGATTATTGTACTCATCGGTATGCTTCACCATAACAACCTCCACCACCTAATTACAATGCTGAAATGTCGCCCAGCCGCTTAACTCACTCGCATTCGCGCAACGCACTGTTGCGCAAGAGCCCGATCGCGTCCGCGAACGTTCGACGGTTGGGTGGAATCGAATTCGACATTCGGTGGCGAATGGCAGGTATTCCCGATCTGTGCGGATGACCTTTGGCTCATGCCCCGCCCCATGATCGGCGCGAAGCTGTCGATATTCACTTCGTCGCTGCTGGAGCCCTGTATGGCCGTTCGTACTACCCTGCTCGCTTTCGCGATCACCCTTGCTATCGCCGGTAACGTCGCGCCCGTTGCCGCAAATGGCGTGGATAGCGTCGCCGCCGCCGGCACTGCGGCCGGCCCGTCCGCAATCGATACCGCGAAAGCCGAAAAACTCGAGCGCCTCTACGAGGAGTACTGGGAAGAGACGCTTCGGCTCAACCCGATTCAAGCGACTTTTCAGGGCGACCCTCGGTACAACGATCAACTCCCCAACTTCCTGACCGAACAATCGCGCCGCGATAGCCACGAATTCACCGAACGCTGGCTCAAGAAAATCGAAGCGATCGGCCCGAACGGTCTGGATGGCCAGGCACGGCTCAGCTACGACATCTTCGTCAAGAACTCTAAAGATTCGCTGGAAGGCGAGCGCTTTCCGGGCCATCTGATGCCGATCAATCAGTTCGGTAATATCGCCGGCTTCGCCGCGCAACTCGGCTCAGGCAGCAGCGCGCAGCCGTTCAAGACGCTCAAGGATTACGAGAATTGGCGCAAGCGCGCCGCGAAACTGCCGGAGATCTTCGACCAGGCCATCGTCAATATGCGCGAAGGCATGCGCACCGGCGTGGTGCAACCGAAGGTGCTGATGCAGAAAGTGCTGCCGCAGTTGGATGCGCTGATTTCCGACCAAGCCGATAAGACCTTGTTCTGGGGGCCGATCAAAAACCTCCCGGCCGATTTCAGCGCGGACGACAAAGCCCGCATCACCGCCGAATACAAGGCGATGATCGAGAAAGAGATCATGCCGTCTTATAAGCGCCTGCGCGATTTCATCGCCAAAGACTATCTGCCGGCGTGTCGGGATAGCGCCGGTATGTCCGGTCTGCCCGATGGCGAAGCCTGGTACACCTTCAACGCGTATGCCAGCACCTCGGTACGTTTGACGCCCGCGCAGATCCATCGGATCGGCTTGGACGAAGTCGAGCGCATCCATGGCGAGATGCGTAAGGTGATGCAGCAAGTCGGTTTCAAGGGCACGTTGCAGGACTTCTTCGAACACGTGAACACCGACAAGAAATTCGAGTTCGCGAGTGAGGAAGCCTTGTTAACCCACTATCGCGGGATCGAGAAAAAACTCGAACCGGGGTTGAATCGTATGTTCAACCTCAAGCCGAAAGCCGGCTTCGAGATCCGCCCGACCGAAGCGTTCCGTGCGGCATCCTCGGCGGGCGGCGAGTACAGCCAGCCCAGCGAAGACGGTTCGCGTCCAGGCGTGTTCTACGTCAACACCTACGACTTGCCCAGCCGCAAAACGTGGGACAGCGAAGATCTGTTCTTGCACGAAGCTAAACCCGGCCATCATTTCCAGATCGCGCTGCAGCAGGAGCTGAAGGGCTTGCCGAAATTCAGGCGTTTCGGCGGCGAAACTGCCTATATCGAAGGTTGGGGGCTGTATTCGGAAACCATCGGCAAAGAACTCGGCGTTCTGACCGACCCGTACATGTATTTCGGCATGCTGCAGAACGAATTATGGCGCGCGATCCGCCTAGTCGTGGACACCGGTTTCCACAGCAAACAGTGGACGCGCGAACAAGTCATCGAATACATGCGAAAGAACTCGGCCGTCAGCGAAACCGACGCGGTCTCCGAAGCCGAACGTTACATGGCCATTCCTGGGCAAGCCTTGGCTTACAAAATCGGGCAATTGAAGATCACCGAGCTTCGCGCCCGCGCCGAAAAAGCGCTAGGTCCGAAATTCGACATCAAAGGCTTCCACGACGAAGTGCTGAAAGACGGCTCGGTGCCGCTGGACGTATTGGAGATGAAGATCGATCGTTGGATCGAAAGTCAACGTAAATGATCCGATGACGTCGGCGTGACGTATGCGAAGGGTGACCAAGATCGCCCTCCACGGATCCTCTCAGCGTGACGTATGGCCGGGCGCCCGCTTCGGCCATAGCACTTCGATACTCTTTGTTTCTCCTGGCGACAGCGATATCTCGGCCTGGCGATCGCCGTTAGCGACCGTCACGTTCAGGAATACTTTATCGTCTCCCCGCAAGCGTGAGAAGAGGCGTCGTTCGGCTCGCCATCGGCAAAATCAGTGCGTTGCATTCCAACCCAGCTCAATTCTTAGCAGGCTGCCTTCGACAGCTTGCCAAGCCGGCTTCAAATCGAACCGTACGCGGCCTGATCAATTCAAGAAGTCAGTACTTCTGCACAAGAGCGAACACCGATTGCACCACCAAGGCCATCCGCGCATAGTCGAGCGTGTCGTAACGATCGCCGGCCTGGTGATAATTCGGATTACGGAAAAAAGCGGTGTCGGTCACCATGATCGCAGGATAATCATGCGGCCAATAGCTGCGGTGATCGGAAAAATCGATACCCGGCAGCAAAGCAGGCGCGTTGATCGAATGCACCGGTAACGACGATGCGCCCGACATCAGCGCCTTCGCCCGACGCATCTTGCCGAAGTCGCCGAACTTGCCCACCAACGCGATGAAATCGCCGCGATCCGAATAGAGATGCTGCATCATCGGTGCCGGAAAGCGCTGGCTACCGAGCGCATCGCTGAAATACCCGATCATTTCCAGCGACAACACTAATTTCACCTCGCGCTTCGCTGCGGCCAGCGCTCGCGCATGCCAGACGCTGCCCATGTCTTGCGTGCGGAAATATGGTGGTTCCTCCAGCGCATACGCCACCAATTCGACCGGCTGCGACGGCGACTGGCGTCCCAGCATGCCGGCCAATTCGATCAAACCGGCCACTCCGCTGGCATTATCGTCGGCACCCGGGGTGTGGGTGTCCGCCGTGAACCCATCGGCACGCATCGCGGCCGCGATCTCATCGCCATGCGAATCGTAATGCGCACCGACCACGATCAGAGCGCCATCGGCCGGGCCGAATCGAGCGATGACGTTCTTGTAAGCGATGCCATCGACCATGACATCCTGCATCGAGACCTGAGCACCAGTCGCGACGAATGCATCGTGGATGTAACGAACCGCCCCTTCGGTATTGCCGATGCGATCGCCGCTTCTTGGAAACAGATCCTCCGAAAGATACTTCACATGCGCTTGCAGGCGTGCGGCATCCGCTGGCGGCGCCTGCGTGACGACAGGCTGCACGAACGGTTGGATGACCGCCGCGACCCACCCGGCGACAGCAATCGCGACCAACAAGAACATCCGTATCAGCCAGCCGAGGAATCGTCGGATCGGCTTGGAATCGACGCGCCTGGGCGATGACATAGAATTTTCGGTATTCATCGAGAATATTTCAATCGAGAGATCGCTACGAACCTTCGGAATGGTTCTTCATTGAGCGGCATGAATCGGTCTTTGCGCGTACTTCAAATCGGCGATCCCACATCCGCATGGGGCAGATCAATACGTTTTGGTCGCGCGCATCGCATTGATACGATCCGGCGCGACGAAACTGTCCGGGCGGGCGAGAGCCCAGTAATCGCGAAACACCGCATGCTCCGAAGTCCCGTCGAGCAACTCGCCCGGTTCGAGAAAACGGATACAGCGCCGCCAGCGAACGCACTTCGCTCTGCGAAACGCGACGCAAGATGTGCTCCGGGCCGAGTTGCGATGGATGCTCCAAGCCCGCCGCGCACAGCAATTCGCGCAATGCTTTCAGCGTGTTGTAGTGGAATTGATGCACGCGCGTCGCTTTGTCCGGCACATCGAGCCTCTGCCAGCGCGACGGATCCTGTGTCGCGATGCCGGTCGGACAACGGCTGGTATGGCAGCTATGCGCTTGGATGCAGCCCAGCGCGAACATGAACCCGCGCGCGGCGTTGCACCAGTCGGCACCCATCGCCAGCGTGCGTGCGATATCGAACGCGCTGACGATGCGCCCGGCCGCGCCGATCCTCACGCGGTCGCGCAAATCCAAGCCGATCAGCGTGTTGTGCACCAGCATCAACGCTTCGTGCATCGGCACGCCGACGTGATCGATGAATTCTGCCGGCGCCGCGCCGGTGCCACCCTCGGCGCCGTCGACGACGATGAAATCCGGCACGATCCCGGTTTCGCGCATCGCCTTGGCGATCGCGAACCACTCCCAGGGATGGCCGATCGCAAGCTTGAACCCGGTCGGTTTACCGCCGGACAAGTCACGCAGCTTCGCGACGAATTCGCAGCAGATCCGATCGGGGTGGAAAACGCCGAATGTCGCGCCGGCGACACGCAGTCCTCGCCTTGCGGCACGCCGCGCGTCGCGGCGATTTCCGCGCTGACCTTCGCCGCAGGCAACACGCCGCCATGACCGGGCTTCGCGCCCTGCGAGAGCTTCAACTCGATCATCTTCACCTGCGGATCGCGCGCGTTCTCGACGAAGCGTTCGTCGCTGAAGCTGCCGTTGTCGTTGCGGCAGCCGAAATAGCCGGAGCCGATTTCCCACACCAGATCGCCGCCGAGTTCGCGGTGATACGGCGAAATCGAACCTTCGCCGGTATCGTGATAGAACCCGCCGCGCTTAGCGCCGTCGTTCAGCGCGCGAATCGCGTTCGCCGACAGCGCGCCGAAGCTCATCGCCGAGATATTGAACACGCTGGCATCGTAAGGCTGCGCCGACTGCGCGCCGATGCGAATGCGAAAATCGGGCGATGGAATTTCGCTCGGCATCACCGAATGGTTGATCCATTCGTATTCGTCGCCGTAGACATCGACCTGCGTACCGAACGGCCGCGTGTCGTTCACCGCCTTTCGCGCGCTGATAGACCAAGGCGCGCTGCTGCCGCGAGTACGGCGTCTCGGCGGTGTCGGATTCGATGAAGTACTGCCGCATCTCCGGGCCCGATCGATTCCAGACCGTAGCGGAAATGCGCGAGGATCGGATAGTTGCGCCGCAAGCGTGCTGCGGGTCTGCAGCAGATCGACGGTACCGAGCACCGCGAAGGCGGCGAAAATCGCGAAGAGCCAGAGCCACGCATGGCTCCAATACGATGCGGCCAGCACGCACAACAGCGTCAATAGCAGGCTGGCGATGTAAACGGCATAACGCGACATCGGCTCTCCGTGAACGACGGGCGCACTGCGATGCGCTTGAACAACGTTGCTATCGAACGCGCCGCCACGCGTGGCGAATTCTAAACAACAGAAACCGTATTGCTGTGGTGCCCGGGGCGGGACTCGAACCGCGCCACGATATGTTCGAATAACTTCACTGTCGAACGCGCCGCCGCGCGTGGCGAAAATGAATCATCCACCCAACCGCCTGACACACAAAACACTACACGTTGCGGATCCCACACGTGACGATTCGATCATCATCACCATTTACTGATCTCTACGTGGCGTGGTGCCCGGGGCGGGACTCGAACCCGCACAGCCTTGCGGCCGGGGGATTTTAAGTCCCCTGCGTCTACCATTTCGCCACCCGGGCAGGTGTGCTTCGCGATGCCGTCTATGGTGCCTCAAGCGTGAGGCAACATGCACGCTTTCGCGCCAAAACAATACGCGGTTGCGTTGCACCGGTACATCGCAAGAAAAAGCCGCGCAAGCGCGGCTTCGGATAACGCTGGAGGCCTGGGTCGGAATCGAACCGGCGTACACGGCTTTGCAGGCCGCTGCATGACCACTCTGCCACCAGGCCGGTGACTTTTGACGCGATGAAACTCGATCAAGTGACTCGAAAAACGACAAACCCCGGCAAGCCGGGGTTTGCTTGAATCTGGAGCGGGAAACGAGACTCGAACTCGCGACCCCGACCTTGGCAAGGTCGTGCTCTACCAACTGAGCTATTCCCGCGGTGGAAACGAAATTTTACCGTTGCCCGGCGGTGCTGTCAACTCCCTTTCTTCTCTTCCGCCATCAAAGCAGGCCATGCGGCGACTCAAATAATGAATGCCGACCACAGCGTCAGCAGCGCTGCGGCGGCCAACATCCAGTCGCCGATATGGAAGATCGGATCACCCGGCCACGGTGCCGGCTTGCGCCCTGGCACCACCGAATACAGCAGGCATACCAGGCCAACATCTGCACGATGGTCTTGATCTTGCCGAGCATCGCGACCTTCACCGTCGCGCGCTGGCCGATCTCGGCCATCCATTCGCGCAATGCGGAGACCGCGATCTCGCGGCCGACGATCACCGCGGCCCAGAGCGCCATCCACGGCGTGGGATGGCCTTGCACGATCAGAAACAGCGCGACGGCGACCATCAATTTGTCGGCGACCGGGTCGAGAAAGGCGCCGAACGCCGAATGCTGCTGGTAGCGTCGCGCGATCCAGCCGTCGAGCCAGTCGGTGATGCCCGCCAGCGCGAAAATCGCAGCGGAGGCGAAGTTGGTCCACCCGTAGGGCAAATAGAACACCAACACCAGAACCGGGATCATCACGATCCGTCCGAGGGTCAGCAGGGTGGGAATGGTCAACTTCATCAACGGTCCTTTCATTCGTCCTTCGGATCGCCCTGCAGGCCATGGAGCGTGAGGTAGATGCGCTCGGCGAGCGCAGCGTTGACGCCCTCGACCCGGGCGATTTCCTCGATACCCGCCGCCTTCAGGCCGCTCAAGCCGCCGAAATGCCGCAACAGATTAGCGCGTCGGCGCGGGCCGATGCCGGGAATGTCCTCGAGACGGCTCACTGCGCGCGCTTTCTGACGACGGCCACGATGGCCGGTGATCGCGAACCGATGCGCTTCGTCGCGTACCTGCTGGATCAATTGCAGGCCCGGCGACGCGGCGCCGGGCCTGCAATTCGCGGCCGTCGGGCAGCAACAGGGTCTCATCGCCTGGGCGACGGGCTTCGCCCTTGGCGACACCAACGATGTATTGGCCCGCGACGCCGAGTTCGGCCAGCGCCGCCTGGGCCTGCGCCACCTGCCCCGCGCCACCATCGATCAACAGCACATCGGGCAGCACCGCATCCAGATCGCCTTCGGCGGCTTTACGGAAACGCCGAGAGAGCGCCTGGTGCATCGCGGCGTAGTCGTCGCCGGGCGCGATGCCTTCGATGTTGTAGCGCCGATACTGAGCGCGCACCGGGCCGTCGGCATCGAACACCACGCACGAGGCGACCGTCGCCTCGCCCATGGTGTGGCTGATATCGAAGCACTCGACCCGCTGCGGCGGCTCGTCCAGCCCCAGCATTTCGCGCAGCGATTCGAGACGCGCGCGCTGCGCGGCTTGGCTGCCGAGTTCGCTGGCGAGCGTCAGTTCGGCGTTGCGACGCACCAGATCGAGGTAGCCGGCGCGTTCGCCGCGCACATTGGTCTTGATCTGCACCTTGCGGCCGGCGGCGACCGTGAACGCCTCTTCGATCCATTCGCGATCGGGAATATCGCGATCGAGCACGATTTCGCGCGGCGGCGGCTGCTCGCCGTAGTACTGCGAGACGAACGCGCCGAGCACTTCTTCGGCGTTGTCGACGCCATTGGTCTTGGGCAGAAAGCTGCGGGTGCCGAGATTGCGGCCGTCGCGGAACATCAGCAGCACGATGCAGGCATGCGTGCCTTGCATCGCGCAAGCGAGCACATCGAGATCGACCGCCTGCCCGTCCACGTATTGGCGCGCCTGCAGCTTGCGGATCGCCGCGATCTGATCGCGCAGCGCAGCGGCGCGCTCGAACGCCA
The DNA here is from genome assembly GCA_963783035.1 of uncultured Gammaproteobacteria bacterium. Lineage (GTDB taxonomy): Bacteria > Pseudomonadota > Gammaproteobacteria > Xanthomonadales > Xanthomonadaceae > Lysobacter_I. Next base: position 272,883 of record CAWAMC010000001.1, on the reverse strand, counting down.
AGGCGGCGCTGGCCTCTTCCATCGACCGAGTCAGTTCGGCGCTGAGCTCGTCGCTGCGCCCGTCGAGAAACAGCGCGGCGCGACGCACGCTTTCGGCGTAGTCCCGCGCCGACACCAGCCCGACGCAGGGCGCGCTGCAGCGGCCGATCTGGTGCTGCAGGCAGGGCCGCGAGCGGTTGCGGAACACGCTGTCCTCGCAATTGCGCAGGCGGAACATCTTGTGCATCAGATTCAGCGTCTCGCGCACCGCGAGCACGCTCGGATACGGGCCGAAATAGCGTCCTGGCATCGAGCGCGGCCCGCGATGGAAGGCGATCCGCGGCCAAGTTTCGCGGGTCAGCAAGACATTCGGATAGCTCTTGTCGTCGCGCAGCAGCACGTTGTAGCGCGGCTTCAGCGACTTGATCAGCTGGTTTTCGAGCAGCAGCGCTTCGCTCGGCGTACGCGTGACGGTGACGTCCATGCGCGCGATCTGCGCGACCATCGCGGTGGTCCGCGTCGGCAGGGCTTTGGTGAAGTAACTGGCGACGCGTTTCTTGAGCGACGCGGCTTTACCGACGTACAGCAGGCTGTCGTCAGCGGCATACATGCGGTACACGCCAGGCGCGGCGGTCAGGTCGCGCGCGTAGGCGCGGCCGTCGAATGGCGCGTCATCGGAAGCCTCTGCCACGACAGACCCGCCCGTTTCGTCGCTCATTCGCCGATCGGAATTTGCCGCAGGCTGCCGTCGGCCGTGTCGTAACGCAGCACGGCATGCGCATCGGTATCGGCGATCCAGACCACGCCATTGGCGACCGCGAGTCCCGCTGGCGCGTGCAGCGCTTGCGGCAGTTTCACCGTGGTCAATTCGCCGCCGCCCATGCGCAAAGTCCGCAAACAGTCGTTGCCGCTATCGGCGATCCACAGCACCGGCGTGGTGCCGTCCAGCGCTAACGCCTGCGGCTGTTGCAACAGCGCATCGCTGCGCGAACCGTCGACATTGCCGAATCGCCAGGGGTCTTGCCCCAACAGCGTCGTGACCTGCCGCGAGCGCAAATGCACGCTGCGCACGGCAGAGGCGGATTCGTCGCAGACGTAGAGGATCTGCTGGATGATCGCGAGCGAACTGGGCGCGACGAAGGCCGCGGACTCGCCCTCGCCGTCGACCAAGTCCAGAGCCCCGGAACCGGCCAGTAACTTCAGCGAGCGGTCGGAGAGGTCGTAACTCCAGATGCGGCTATCGCCGGCAGTGCTGATGCAGAGCGTATTGCTGGCCGAGACCGCGACCGAACGCGGCTGATCCAAAGCGACCGCACGCGGGTCGTTGACGACGCCCGGCGTGGGCTGGCCAGGGCGCCCGGCGCCGCAGAGCGTATCGACATCGCCGGTGCCGAGCTTGATCCGTCGGATCGCGTGATTGCCGGCATCGGCCACGTACAGCGTGTCGCGCTGCAGAGCGATGCCCATCGGCTGTTGAAACGCCGATAACTCCATCGGGCCGTCGATGAAGCCTGGGCCGCCACTACCGAACTGGCGACGGATACGACCATTGAACTCGCATTCGAGGACGCGATGGTGACCGCTATCGACGACATAAAGATGTTGAGGACCGATGGCGAGCCCGATCGGGAAGCACAGCGGCAGGTCCGGTTCGCGGTTGCGGCGCAGTTCGATCGGTTCGAGGTTCATCGACTGCGGCACCGCCTCGCTGCGCAGCTTGGCGATCTGGGCATCGAGATCGCGCACAGGGGCATCGCCGATGATCTTGTGGCGAACGCGTCCCTGTTCGTCGATCAAGACCACGGTGGGCCAGGCTTCGATACCGTAATGCTGCCACACCACCCAATCGGCATCGTGCGCGATGGGAAAGTCGTGCGCTTGCCGATGCATGCGTTTAAGCACACGACGCGGATCGCGCTCGTGGTCGAATCGCGGCACATGGATCGCGACGACCTGCAGTTGTTCGGGGTGGCGCCGACGCAGGATCGCCAGATCGCTCAGCCGTTGTTGACACCAAGCGGAGCCGGCATTGACGAAGACGAGCGCGGTGATCCGTCCGCGCAGTTGCGACATCCGCAATGGCTCGGCGAGGTTCAGCCATTGCAGGCTGTTCGGGAATTCGGGCGCGGGAAAGGTGTCCATATCGTTCGCCAGCATTACCAGTCGTAAGCGGACCGTCAACTGCGGATCGTCTGCGGATCGTCGTTCACGGGCCGTGGATTATCGCGAAAGCATAGGTGCCGGGCGTGAGGCCGTCGATTCCGCGATGCGACGAACGATGAGTTCCGCTGCCGCGTCGACCAAGCGCCACACATGGCGAAAATCGTCCTCGGTTCCGGTGTACGGGTCGGGGATGTCCGCACCGACGCCCTGCTCCGCCCGCTCCAGCCCCGCCCATTCGAGCAATAAGGCGGTCCCTGCAGTCGCACCGACGGGCGCAGCACGGTTCGGTATGGCCGTGCGCACATCGCGCAGGACGCTACGGTCGGCGCAAAGTATCCAGTCGAAGTCCTCGAAATCGCCTGCGCGTAGCTTGCGGGCGCGCTGATCGCGGATATCCACACCCATCTCGGCGGCGATCGCGATACTGCGCCGATCCGGGGGCTCGCCCGCGTGCCAGCCGCCGGTGCCGGCGGAATCCACCCGCACCCAATCCAAACGCGCCTGGGCCAGCCGCGCGCGCAGCGCGCCCTCGGCCAGGGGCGATCGGCAGATATTGCCCAGGCACACCATCAGCAGCTTCACGATGCTTTTCCACCTGCCCGCAGTGCAGCAAGCGTGCGCTCGGCGCGTTCGAGATCGTCTGGGGTGTCGATGCCCGGCGGGAAGGCTTCGGGCGTCAGCGCCACTGCGATGCGATGCCCGGCTTCGAGCGCCCGCAGTTGTTCCAGCGATTCGACGACTTCCAGCGCCGACGGCGGCAACGCAGCGAAATGGCGCAGAAACCCCGCGCGGTAGCCGTAAATGCCGATATGCCGCAGCCATGGACCGCCAGCCGGCATGCTCGAAGCGGGGATGCTCGAAATGGGGGTGCTCGAACCATGAATATCGGGGCGGCTCGCGAAGGCATCGCGGTGCCAAGGAATCGGCGCGCGACTGAAATACAGGGCATCCCCGCTCGTCGCACGGACCAATTTCACCGCGTTCGGATCGAACAAGGTGCGCGTGTCGTCGATGACCGCGGCCAGCGTGCTCATCGGTGCGCCGGAAACGACAAGGGTCTGAGCGACGGCGCGAATGCCCGCTGCGGGCGCGAACGGCTCGTCGCCCTGAAGATTTACGATGACACGATCGTCGGCCCAACCGGCGATGCGCGCGCATTCGGCTAATCGATCGGTGCCTGAGGCGTGCTCGGGCGAGGTCATCGCGATGCGCACGCCGCTGGCTTCGAGCGCGTTTGCGATGCGGTCGTCGTCGGTCGCCACCCACACCTCGCCCGCACCGGCCGCAAGCGCGCGACGCGCGACATGCAACACCAGCGGCTCGCCGCCGAGTGCGCGCAACGGTTTACCGGGCAGTCGCGAGGCCGCGTAGCGGGCGGGAATCGCGACGACGAAATCGAGCGAATCGGTCATGTCGTAGTGCTCAACGATGTCGTGAAAATTCTAAAGCAACGCCAACTTCATAGCATCGCCTTATGCATGCGTATGGGTTCGCGTCTGCTGAGCCGCTGGATACTCGGCGCGCGCCGCTTTGATCCGATCCAACAACGCCACCCAAAACGCTTCCGGCAAATCCGCGCGGATCGCAACACTGTACTGCCCGTCTTCGGCGAAGCCGGCGCACTTTACCGCGTCTTTTTCCGTCATCAATACCGGCAGATCGCTGCCGAAACGCAAATCCTCCGCGATATAGCGATGATGATCGGGGAAGCCGTGCGGGACGACGGCGATACCGGCGCTGCGTAGCGTCTCGAAGAAGCGCTCGGGATCGCCGATACCGGCGACCGCATGCACGCGTAGCCCTGCGAACGACGACATCGGAAGCGTCCGCGCGCCGCGCAGTGCCTGCGCGTCGGCCACCGCCAATCGCATCGACCATTCGCCGAAACCGGCTTCGGTGGTTGTACTGTCAGCCGGGGCGAGTGGCGTTATGGCCGCAGCCGTGCCGAGATTAACGACACGAAAATCGCAGCGTTCAGCACGCGCCTGCGGTTCGCGTAATGGACCGGCCGGCAGCATCCGCGCATTGCCGTAGCGACGCCGGCCATCGATCACTTCGATCTCGATATCGCGGATCAAACGGTAGTGTTGCAAGCCATCGTCGCAGACCACGATGTCGCAGCCCTCCTCGACCAGAGCACGCGCAGCGGCGAGACGGTCGCGATCGACGCGCACGCGCGCGCCGGTGCGACGTGCGATCAAGACCGGCTCGTCGCCGCCCTCGGCTGGATCGGTATCGTGCTGCACCCAGCGCGGCGTCGCGGCATCGCGGCGGCCGTAACCGCGGCTCGCGACGCCAGGCGTCCAACCTTCGGCGCGCAAACGCTCGACGATCGCGATCGTGAGTGGCGTTTTGCCGCTGCCGCCGGCGATGAGATTACCGACCACCACCACCGGCACGCCGGGATGACCGCGATGCAACCAACCGCGCCGATACAACGCTGCGCGCGTAGCGACCACGGCAGCGTACAAAGACGCGAGCGCGTGCGCATGCAGCGGCGGTGCGCTGCCATCGAACCAATAACGCGGCGGCCGTCGCGCAGCGCTCACCGCATCACCTGCACGAAGCCTACGTGCATAAAGAGTGTGTGCATGGCGGTTCGTGCGGCGACGCGACGCATCGGCGCCCTCATGCTGCCCCGGGCTCGCTGGATTCGCGGAACTGCATACGATGCAAATGCGCATACAAACCGCCGCGCGCGAGCAATTCGGCATGGCGGCCCTGTTCCACCAAACGGCCGTGATCGAGCACCAATACTTGATCGGCGTGTTCGATGGTCGAAAGCCGGTGCGCGATCACCAAGGTCGTGCGGTCGGGCATCAATTTGTCGAGCGCATCCTGCACCAAACGTTCGGATTCGGCGTCGAGCGCGGCGGTAGCCTCGTCGAGGATCAGAATCGGCGCGTCCTTCAAGATCGCGCGCGCGATCGCTAAACGTTGCCGCTGGCCGCCGGATAATCGTCCGCCGCGACTGCCGATACCGGTTTGCGCGCCGTCAGGCAGTTGGCGCACGAATTCGTTGGCGTTCGCGGCATCCAGCGCGGCATCGATCTGTGCCTCGTCGTGCTGCGCGAGTTCGCCATAGGCGATGTTCTGCGCGACGCTACCGTCGAATAGCATCACTTGCTGACCGACCAATGCGACTTGTCGACGCAGATCGCTCAGACGGTAGTCGGTGAGCGGATGGCCGTCGAGCAGAAGCTCGCCGGATTCGGGTTCGTAAAAACGCGGAATCAGCTTGATCAGCGTGGATTTACCGCTACCGGAGCGGCCGACGATCGCCGTCACCGTGCCCGGCCGCGCGACGAAGGAAATCTCGCTCAGCGCCTGCTGATTCTGACCAGGATATCGCGCGCCGACATTGCGGAATTCGATCTCTCCGCGCGCGCGGTCGAGCGTCCGCGTGCCGGTGTCGCGCTCTTCTTCGGCATCGAGCACCAAGAAAATGCGTTCGGCCGAGGCGATGCCTTTCTGCAGCATGTTCTGGACGTTGGTGAGTTGTTTCAGCGCAGGAATGATCGCAAGCATCGACACCATCAGCCGTACGAAATCGCCGGCGGTCAAACGCCCTTGGATCGCTTCGCGCCCCGCGAAAAACAGCAGCAAGGCCAGCGCGATCGAACCCATCAACTGGATCACCGCAGAGGTGATGCTACGCGTCGCTTCGACTTTCATCGCCAGCCGCAGATTATCGTCGGCGAGCACGCGATAACGCGCCGCTTCGGTCGGCTGCGCGCCGTAGACCTTCACTTCCTGCTGATTCAGTAGCGCTTGATCCGCAGCAGCGAGCATTCGCCCACCGCTCTCCTGGATGCGATGACCGAAGCGACGATAGCGCTTGCCGACCTTGTCCATCATCCACGCCATTACCGGCGCAACCAACAGGATCGCGATGGTCACGCGCCAGCTCGTCCACAGCATCACGCCGAGCATCGCGATCACCTGCAGCGATTGCTGCAGCATGACTTTCGCCGCATCGATCGCCGCTTGCGACACCTGGTCGCTGTCAGAACCCAGACGCATATGCATCGCCGCCACCGGTTCGGCATCGAAATGCAGACCCGGCAATCGTAAATACTTATCGAGCACACGCACGCGCATATCGCGCGCGATGCTGCGCGCCGAACGCGCCATGAACACATCGGTCATGTAACCAGCCAGACCGCGCACGACGAAAATACCGACGATCGCCAGCGGCAACCACAACACCATCGTTGCATCTGGGCGTGACGAAGGTGCCGTCCACCACCGGCTTCATGATCATGCTGAAGGCGGCAGCGGCAGCGGCTTCGACCAACAAACCGACCATCGCGATCGCGAGCAGGCCGCGATAGGGTTTGGACAATCCGATGAGCCGCCGATAGATCGGCCAAATCGGCGATTTGCCGAGTTCGGGCGATTTACGGGGTTCGGGTGTCTTACCGCTGGGCGACGGATTTTCTGCAGGCGCATTCTCTACAGGAGCACTCACTGCAGGCGCGGTCGCGGGCGTCTCGCTCATGGCGTGCGTGCCGCAGGTGCGGCTTGCGTGGAAGCCGCTTGCGCAGGCGCCGCTTGGTCGGCCGCCGTGGCGATACTGATGTGGCGGAAACCCAATTGCCCCAAGGCATCCAGCGCCGTCACCACGGCCTGATGCGGCGTACGCGCATCGGCGCGCAACAAGACCGGACGCTTACGGCTTTCGTGATTCATGCCCTCGCCTGCGATGTCGGCGATGGTGCGTTTCAAGGATTCGATATCGGTGCGCAGGGCTTCGCGGTCTTGCACGAAATAACGTCCGTCGGCATTGACGAGAATACTCAGTGCGTTCGATGCCGCTTGGTTCGGTTCGCCTTTGGCCTGCGGTAGTTGCAGCTTCAATACCGAGCGCGCGTCGAAGGTGGTGGTGACGACGAAGAAAATGATCAGGCACAGCACGACGTCGATCATCGGAATCAGATTGATCTCGGGTTCGTCGTCGGCACGGAAGTCGCGAATACGCATGTCGTTGGCCCGATCAGCCCGCATCCACCGGCGGCACGATACCGCGGCTGCCCGAGGCGACCGGCGCCGTCGCGGGGCGCTGCCCCTGCTGGGCGTCGAGGGTGTCGATCAATTGAATCGCCTCGTGTTCCATATCGACGATATAGCCGGCGATCAGTCCGCGAAAATGACGATGGAACATCAGCGCCGGCACCGCCACGATCATGCCGGTCGCGGTGCAGACCAAGGCCTTACCGATACCGCCGGCCAATTCGTTGACATCGCCCAAACCCTGCTGGTCGATCACCAAGAAGATATCGATCATACCGACCACGGTGCCGAAGAGCCCGAGCAGTGGGCCGGCGGAGGCGATGGTACCGAGCGTATTGAGGAAGCGCTCCATGCGATGCACCAGATGACGGCCGACATCTTCGATGCGCTCGCGCACTTGATCGCGCGGGCGATGACGGACATCGAGCGCTGCGGCGAGCAACGCACCCAGCGGCGAGGTGCGGCGGAGCGATTCGATATGCACCGGGTCGAGATTGCCGCGCGCGGCCCAGGCCCGGACTTCGCCGCCCAGGCCGGGTGGCAGAACGGTCTTGCGTCGCAGGCTCCAAAAACGTTCGAGGATGATCGCCAGCGCCACGATGGTGAGCAGCAGCAGTGGAATCATCGGCCAGCCGCCCGCCTTGACCAGTTCCAGCACGTCGCGTCCTCCGGCTCGGGGCCGTATCTTCAGAAGCCGATAGGATAACCGGCTTGGCCGGGATGTCCCCAATTGGTGTCCCTGCTGCCCCGAACGGATGTCTTAAATCGTTCGCTCCAGCCCCGCGCGGCAAGATCGACGGCGCCACCGTCAGGCGGCAGAGTTTCGGTCCAGCCTCACTGCGATGCCTCGTTCAGCCGCCGCCAACGCCGCACCGCATCCCACAGTCGCGGGTGACGATCGCGTTCGGTCACCACCACCGGCCCGCCCGGTTCGAGACGCACACGTAATGCCCCGGTGTCGGCGGTGACCGGGGCATGCGCACCTGCGCGCTGCCAGCGCTCCACGATCTCCGGCCTAGGATGACGGAAGCGATTGCCGTAGCCCGCCGAGACCAAGGCCACCCGCGCGCCGGTCGCAGCGACGAAACCTGAATCGGACGAACTCCCGCTGCCGTGATGCGCCACGGTTAGCACCTCGGCGCGCACGGCTGCTGGCTCGCGGCGCAGCAAATCGCGCTCGATGACGTGACCGATATCCCCGGTCAGTAACGCCGCCCCATGCGCGGTTTCGATCCGCAGCACACAGCTCGATTCGTTACGCAGATAGGGAAAATGCGGCGGCGGATGCAGGAAACGAAAACGGACGCCATCCCATTGCCACTGCATCCCCGCCTCGCAAACCCTTGCCTGCAGCGCGCTATCGGCAGGCGCGTACGTTCGCGCGATGCGGAACTCGGTCGCGACGGCTTCGAAACCACCGGCGTGATCGTTATCGCCATGACTCAGTACCGCGACATCGAGCGCGTGCGCACCGAGCGCTCGCAGCGTCGGCGTCACCGCGCGTTCGCCGGCATCGAAACCCGCTTCGACCGCTGGCCCCATGTCGTACAGCAGATAGTGTCGCGAGGTGCGGACCAAGACCGATAAACCTTGGCCGACATCGATCATCACGATCTCCGCCTCGCCCGTCGCCGGCCGGCCGCGATCCGGCCACAGCAACGGCAGCCAGAGCAGCAACGCAAGACGGCGACCCGGAACGCCCTTCGGCATCAGGCCCCAGAATGCAGCGAATAGCGCCAACGGTAGCGCGAACCATGCCGGTTCCGGCAACCACCACAGCGCTGCGGGCTCGGCGGCGAGACGTGCGAACAGCGCCCAGCTCGGCTCGAAAGCGAACGCCGCAGCACGCCACGCCCAGGCACCGCCGCCTGGCAGCAAGCCGCTTTGGAACAATATCTCGCAGAGCACGCCGATCAAGGCCAACGGCACCACGACCAAGCTCCACCATGGAATCGCTATCAGATTCACGATCGGGCCGATCAACGAGGCTTGGCCGAACATCGCCACCGACAACGGCAGCAAACCGACCGTCGCCACGCGCTGCGCCGATAGGAAATCGCGCAAAGGCCGGTGCGTGGCCATCGGCATGCACCACAGCAACCATGCGACGCCCGCGAAGCTCAACCAAAACCCGGCCGACAACAACGACAGCGGATCGAGCGCCGCCAAACCCACGACCGATACCGCTAACGCATCGACCGCGCGCCAGCCGCGCCGCGCGACCCGTGCGAACGCCACGACCGCGATCATCGCCGCGGTGCGCAGCGTCGGCACCGCGAACCCAGTCGCTGCTGCGTACAGCAGCGCACCGAACATCGCCGCCATTGCCACCGCCTGTGGACGCGGCCAACGCCGACCCAGCGCAGGCGCGCACCACCACAACACTCGCGCCAACAGCGCGAATACACCTGCGACCAAACCGACGTGGAAGCCCGAAATCGCGATCAAATGCGTCAAGCCCGCGGTGCGCAGAATCGACCAGTCCTCGTCCTGTAAACCGCGGGTATCGCCTAGCGCGAGCGCGCGTACGAAACGCAAGGACTCGTCGGGCACCGCCGCACCGATGCGCGCGGACATCCGCGACCGCCACGCTTCGATGCCTTGCGGCGCAGCGAGCCTGCGCGCACGCGGCGCATCGCGCACATAACCGGTGGCGGCGATCCGTTCGATCAAAGCGAAACGCTCGCTGTCGACGCCGCCAGGATTACGCAGCCCGCGCGGCGCGCGCAGTTTCGCGACCAAAGCCCAACGCGCGCCAGCGGCGAGGTGCAGGCGTGGCGCATCCGCTTGCGCTGTCGGCGCACCGAAATCGTCGTACCACGCTAAACGTAAGCGCCGCCCACGCAGCGCCTGCGGTTGCGACTTGTCGTCGTCGACTTCGAACAAGAATCGCGTTCGTCGCGCTTCATGCGTCGGCAGTTCCATGATCGTGCCGCGCAAGGCGAATTCGCGATGTTCCATCTTTACCGGCAATCGCAGATCCAATGCGGCAAGCGCCGAGACTCCGGCCCAAGCGAACCCGAGCAAAGCGATGCCGATCCAGCGCCGCGGGCCCGTATCGCGCAGCCAAAATGCGCCAGCGAAACAACCGTATGCGCACCACCACGGCGGCGGCGCGGGCAACCCGAGGCAACACACGATGCCGACAAGAAAGAAGACTGCGGTGATAGGCGTAAGCATCGGACGGACGAATGTGGAGTGATGTCCATCCTCGACATTCGTCATCGCCGCCGGTATCGGCGATTCGCTTGGCGGCGTGTCAGAAATGTCCGACTTCGGGACGCATTGCGGCAACGTTGGCCTCTCATCCGGGGGCTGTGCGCCACCTTCGTCCGGCCCTCGCGCATAGCGCTCGGGCGCTCATCGGTGCGCGAGGCAGTGCCTCGCAAGCGCACCTCTTCGTCCGGCCCTCGCGCATAGCGCTCGGGCGCTCATCGGTGCGCGAGGCAGTGCCTCGCAAGCGCACCTCTTCGTCCGGCCCTCGCGCATAGCGCTCGGGCGCTCATCGGTGCGCGAGGCAGTGCCTCGCAAGCGCACCTCTTCGCCCCCGCTGCGGGGGAGTAGAAGAGCTTCCCCACCACGGACCGGACAACGATCACAGCCCGGCCAGACCGGCTTGCTACACTGCCGGCTTCCCAATGGAGCCGATGCCGCGATGACGAACCTGCGCCTCACCGCCCTCGCCTGCAGTCTGATCCTTGCGATCGCGACGCCGCTGGCCGCCGATGCCGCCAAAAAGAAACGCAAGCCCGCTACGCCAGCGCCGCCGAAAGCGGCCGTCGCTACCGCTTGCAGCGATTTTTATGCGTTCGCGAATGCGGAATGGCTCAAGGCGCATCCCGTGCCGGCTTCGGGCAGCACGAGCGCGCTGGGTGATTTGGCCGTGCTCGCGCGTGAGCAGCAGCGCGCCCTGCTCAATGCCGCTGCCGCCTCGCCGCAGGGCGCAGTGCAGAAGTCGCTCGGCGATTTCTGGGCTAGCGGCTTGGATGAAGCCGCAGTGGAGCGCGATGGCGCCGCGCCGATCGCAGGTTTGCTGTCGCGCATCGCTGCGATCAAGACGAACAAAGACATCGCCCCAACGATCGCGGCGTTGCATCAGGCCGGCATTCCGGTCGCCTTCGATTTCGATGCCGACCTCGACCTGAAGAATCTCGACGCGTACTTCGGTTATTTCACCCAAGGCGGCATGGGTTTGCCCACGCCGAGCTTCTACACCCGCACCGATAACGACGCCCGCGCCCTGATGGGCGAATACAATGGCTATGTGCAGAAAATTCTGGTGTTGACCGGTACGCCGCAAGCGAAAGCCAGCGCCGAAGCTCAGCTGGTGATCGATCTGGAAAGCCGCATCGCGCGCGCCGCGAAATCGCAGGCCGCCGCCAGCGGTGCGAACGCGCAGTACGCCCCGATCGCGACCAAAGACTTCGCAAAGAAGTATCGCAATCTGCGGCTCGATGCCTTCCTCAAAGCGCAAAACGTGAATGCCGCGCAAGTATCGATCGCCGACCCCGCCTTGTTCGCTGCGGTCGACAAGCTCGTCGGCACGCTGAAGCCGGATCAATGGAAGACCTATCTGCGCTTTCACGTCGGCAATGCGATGGCACCGCATCTGAGCAAGCCCTGGCGCGATGCCGATCATGCGTTCCGTGGCCGCTTGCTGCGCGGCCAAGAGACTCAACCGGAACGCTGGCAGCAGGTACTCGATACGATCAATACCTCCGCCGGTTCGATGCTGGCGCACGAATACGTCGAGAAGTACGCACCGGCGAAAACTCGCGAACGCGCCGAAGCGATCGCGCGTGAGATTCGCGATGCCGCTCTCGTCGCGGTCGATCGCACGACTTGGATGGACGCGGCCGCGAAAGCCGAAGCCAAAGCGAAATTAGAGAAACTCGCCTTCGCGATCGGTAAGCCGCGCATCGATCTCGACTTCAGTTCGCGGCCGATGAATCGCGGCAGTTTCGGCAGTAATGTCCTCAACGCCTCGGCCTGGCAGCAGCGCGAAGAAATGCGCAAGATCGGTCGCAACAACGCCGATCGCCGTTGGGACGCGTTGCCGCAATTCCCGGTGGTGAGCTACGACCTCGCGCATAACCGGCTGTTCGTCACCGCCGCGGTATTGCAGGCGCCGGTCTTCGATATGAGTCAATCCGCAGCCTCGCAGTACGGCAGTTACGGCGCGATGGTCGGGCAGCAGTTGAGCCATGCCGTCGCCGGCAAAGGCCGCATGGTCGATGCGTCGAGCACCCTGCGCGATTGGTGGTCGCCCGCGACCGCCAGCGCATGGGACGCGCGCATCGCCCCGCTTGCGACGCAATACTCGGGCTTCGCCTATCCCGGTCACGCGACGCTGAAGATCGACGGCGCACGTACGCGCGAACAGAACGTCGCGGATTTAGCCGGCGTGGAATTGGCCTGGGACGCACTGCAGAAAGCCGACGCGCAAACGACCGCCGCGGAACGTCAGGCCTTCTTCCGCAGCTGGGCGCTCATCTGGCGGCAGCAATTATCTTCGGACGCCGCGAGAGAACACGCCGCATTCGCCGCGCACGCACCCGGCGCATGGCGCACGAACGGACCGTTGACGCACGTGCCGGGGTTCGCGACGACGTTCGACTGCAAAGCCGGCAACGCGATGCTTCGCCCAGCGGCGGAACAGATTTCGATTTGGCGCTGATCGGTACGCTGGACGGATGAGTCACGATCACCACAGCGCGGCGCTCGCGGGCCTACTCGCCGCCCTCCGCGCCACGCCCGACAACCCGCCGCTGCGCGCACTCGTGCTCGATCATTGCCTCGACGCGGGCGATGCCGAGGCCTTGCTGACCGCGATCGACCTCTGCGGTCGCGGCCTGCTCGACGACGACGCCAAGCGCGAACGCGCAATTAAATTGCTGGCCGATAGCGGCAAGCACGAAGCCTTGTTGCTGATCGCGCCGCCGGATTCAGCCGAAGCGACGATGGCGAATGCGCGACTGTGGTTCGAGCAAGGTCGCCGCACCGAAGCCGCAGACGCCTATCGCGCTGCGGTCGCGGCCAATCCCGCACTGGAAGACCCTGCCTTCGCGTCGATGCTGAGCGGCAAAATCGTCTCGTTCGCCGATGCCCGCAATCGTGCGCAGACCAGCATCGCCAACGACGACACCGCCGACTACGACATCGTGCGCTACGTCGAGCCATCGGCGACACGGATGAGTTTTTCCGATGCGGGCGGGCTGGACGATGTGAAGCGCGAGATCCGTCGCCGCATCATCACGCCTTTCCTCAAACCCTCGCTGTTCCAGCGTTTCAAACGCCAATCCGGCGGCGGCATCCTGATGTACGGGCCTCCGGGCTGCGGCAAAACGCTACTGGCGCGCGCCACCGCGGGCGAATGCGGCGCGAAGTTCTATAACGTCTCGATCACCGATGTATTGGATATGTACATCGGCGAATCCGAACGCAAGTTGCACGAAATTTTCGAGCAAGCGCGGCGCAATGCGCCCGCGGTGATCTTCTTCGACGAGATCGAAGCGATCGGCGGCAAACGCCAACACAGCCGCGAAGCGACATCGGCGAAAGTAGTGAGTCAGTTCCTCACCGAGCTCGACGGCTTCGCGCAGAACAATCATCAAGTCTTGGTGTTGGGCGCGACCAATGTGCCGTGGGCGGTCGATCCTGCGTTCCGTCGCCCCGGTCGCTTCGACCGCGTGCTGTTCGTACCGCCGCCCGATGCTAGCGCGCGTCAAGTCATTCTCGACTTGCTGCTCGACGGGCGTCCGCTCGCCAGCGGTATCGACACCTCCGAGATCGTGAAGCGCACCTCAGGATTTTCAGGCGCAGATCTGCGCAATGTCGTCGATACCGCGGCGGACGAGGCGATCGAGGAATCCATCGCATCGGGCAAGGAAAGTGCGATCGGAATGACGCATTTGCGCGAAGCGCTGCAACAGGTCAAACCGACGACATTGGAATGGCTGACCAGCGCACGCAATCACGCGCGTTATGCCAATCAGGGCGGGCAGTACGATGAGGTATTGAAGTTTTTGGATCGTCAGCGTTGAAGACCGCCCATAAGCAATGCGTCGAGCATTCGCTCATCACACGACCCGCAGCATGACCACACTTCGCTACCGCATTCCCGACGAACCGCGCCCGACCGGCATGTCGCATCTCGCGGTCGATCCGTTGTGGCCGCTACTCGCGTTGATGCTCGCCGGCAATGGCATCGGACTTCTATGGTTCGCAGTCAATAGTCGTGCGCTAGGCAGCCCCACTGCGATGAAAGAAGCACTGTACATCGCTGCCAGCCTGATCGGCTGCATCGCGCTCGTCGCCGCACTCAGTTGGTGCCGCCAGCAGGCGCTGCTCTCAGACGAAGGGCTCGCCTACGCCGCGCTTTCGCTCGCTGTACTGAAACTCAGTGTCGGCTACGCGTTGTACATCAGCCAATCGCGCTGCGCGGAATTGGTCCAACACTACGGCGGCATTCTTCGCAACGGCGCGGTCGTGGCGATCCTCGCGATGGTGATCCTGCGCCCAGCGCTCGCCGATCTGCCCTTACCTTCGATACTGATGGCGGCGCTGCGATGAACGACGAACTGCGCATCGCTCAGTGGCTTCGTCATGCGCTGAGCTTGATGAACGCCGGTCATTACGATCAAGCGCTCGATGTACTCACGCGCGCGCTCGGCGAAGACCCGGAAAACGGCGATGCGCATGCCATGCTCGCTTTCTGTCTTGTCGGCAAAAAGCGACTGTATGCCGCGGAATTGGAAGCCGCGCACGCGTTGGCGCTCGAATCGGAGAATCCGTTCGCGCATCTAGCGATGGCTTCGGCATCGATCGCGGCGCGCAAATTCGCGCGCGCGGAAGACCATCTCAATGCCGCGAAAGCCTTAGCCCCGGAAAGCGTGCATGCGTACGCGCTCGCCGCATCGCTCTACCGACTCTGGGGTAAACCCGTGCTGGCGCAAAGCGAAATCGAGCATGCGCGCGCACTCGACCCGGACGATCCGAGCGTATGGGCGCAATCCGGCCAACTCGCCTTCGATCGCGGCGAACGCGACATCGCGCGCGCGCAGGCGCTCGCAGCGCTCGAAATCGATCCCGAACACGTCGATGCGCTGACATTACTCGGTCACTGCGACCTCGCCGCCGGTCGTATCGAAGAAGCGCGCGCGCATGCGCTCTGGGCGCTGCAGCAAGACCCCAGCGACGGCGGCGCACTCACGCTGTTCGCAGCAGTGAAAGCCCGCCAGAGTTGGCTGCTCGGTCTGTGGTGGCGCTTCCAAAGTTTCGTCGGCGCCGGCAGCAGTCGCCGCGCGATCGTACTGCTGATCGGCGCCTATTTGCTGTATCGCATCGCCGAGATCGCGATGAAGCAAAACGGGCTCGTAACGCAATCGTCGTATCTCAACATCGCTTGGCTCGGTTTCTGCGTCTACACCTGGTTCGCACCGACGCTGTTCTGGCGCAGCATCCGTAAAGAAATGCGAAGCGTGCGGTTGCGCCCGGATTACTGAGCCGTCGTAGAGTCGGTCGTTTTCTCGTCGTCGCTATCGCTGATTTTTTTCGCGACCGCCGGCCGCGAATTGACATTAAGCCAAGGCCACCAATCTTTGCCCGTCAATGCGTACCGATCCGCCGCACGCTCGAAACGATTACGTGCGCTGACGCCGCCATGAAGAAAATACAGCGGCAGAAATAGCGGCCCGAACGCCATGTATTGCAGCACATGCGCGCGTTCGTGATCGCCGATGCGCGTTTTCGGTTCGATGCACCAACCGGCGCGATGCGCATACGTCGTGCAAAGACTGTTCAAATGCGTATTGGTATTGATAATGACGTTACCGAGCGTCATCGCCCCACCCGGACCCCAAGGAAAACGGTGGAAGATCAGCGCGAAGTCGCCGCGTTCGAAACGTGGGCGTGCGCCGAACGGCATCGCGACCAAGCCGACGATCAACCCGGCGAGGCTGTAAGGCAGCGCCCATATCGCGCCCAAAGCGAAAAAAATCTTTCGCAACACTGGCATCACGCCGCGCCCTCCTCCGGCATCAACAACCAGAGAATGCAGTAAACGAGAATCCCGGGGAACGCCGCCGACAGCGCCGAGACCAATACGAACACGATGCGCAGCAATGTGGCGTTCCAGCCCAGACGCTGCGCGAGGCCGCCGATGACACCGGCAAGCACACGATCGGTACGCGAACGCGCAAAGGGTCTGGGCTCTGGGGCTGAAGAGGGTGAATTCACGTGCGCAGTCTCGGAAGTGGTCGAAATAGGTTTTGTAGGCACAATGTTAGCCGCGACTCATCTCATATCCATCGCGGTGCCGCAACGCCATCGTGGCCGGAGCCTCTCCTACGATCGATAACCATACGAATGCTTCAACGCTATGCGAAGAGATAGACGTCACTTCGCCCGCTTCGCTAGCCAATCATGGATCGCCGACGGCACTTCCTTCTGCGCGCGACCGGACACGTAGATGCCGATATGGCCTCCGCGGAACGATAGTTCGGAATAATCGTCGCTGCCGATCAGGCCCTTCATCGGCTTCGACGCCGATGGCGGCACCAAATGATCCTGCTCGGCGAAAATATTCAGCACCGGCATATCGACGAAACCCAGATCGACCTCGCGGCCGCCGATGACGATGCCGCCGTTCACGAAGCCATTGCCCTGGTAATACTGTTTGATGAATTGACGGAAGGCTTCGCCGGCTTGATCGGGCGAATCGAAAATCCATTTTTCCATGCGCAGGAAATCTTCCATCGCTTTCTTATCGTCGAGGATGTCCACCATGCCGACGTACTTCTGTACGAACAAGCGCCAAGGCTTGAGCGTGAGGTAGCACAGATTCATCAGATCGGCCGGCACATTGCCGAGCGTATCGACGAACAGATCGATATCCAGACCGCGCGTCCAATTCGCCAGCATGTTGTCGTCGGTATGGAAATCGACCGGCGTGACCATCGCGATCAGATTCTTGACCTTCTCCGGATGCAGTGCGGCGTAGCTCAGCGCGAACGCGCCACCCTGACAGATGCCGAGCAAATTGATCGCAGGCAGACCGTGGACGTTGCGGAGATGATCCACCGCGCCGTCGATGAAGCGTTCGATATAGTCTTCGAGGGTCAGAAAGCGGTCGGAGCGATCGGTATAGCCCCAATCGATCAGATACACGTCTTCTCCGCGCGCGAGCAGATTTTTCACCAGCGAGCGGTCGTCCTGCAGATCGACCATGTACGGGCGATTGACGAGGGCGTAGCAGATCAACAACGGAATTCTCGCAGTCGGCGGCGTATCGCCGATGAAGCGATACAGCACGATCTTTCCGTCGCGCCAGACTTCTTGTTTGCGCGTGACGCCGTAATGCACATCGTCCATCTCGCGCAGCGTAGCGAGACCTGCGCCGAGTTTCCGCTGCACTTTGGCGGCTTCTTCGGCCAAGGCCTGCGGATTCAAATCGAACGGGCTGTCGTACATATCAACGCTTCCTGTTCGTGGAGGCCGGTCGCTTCGTCGCGGCCATCGGTTGCGGCGCTAACGGGATCGCCATCGCGATGCTCGGGCGTGCGCCGCGTTTGACCGCCGAATGCGCCGGCGAGCGCGATGGCTTCTTCGCATTGGCCGAAAGCTTAGAGGTCGCAGTCCGAGATGCTGTTTTTTTCGATGCCGATTTTTTCGATGTTTCTTTTTTCAGCGCCGTTTTTTTCGACGCTTCTTTTTTCGAAACCGACTTCTTCGACACCGCTTTTTTCGATGCCCTTTTCTTGGCGCCCGTCGACCTGGTCTTCGCGGCTTTAACGTACGCTTGCGCGTCGTCCACCTTCGCGACCGGTTTCGCCGATGCCGTCGCTTTCTTCGCGATCGCCGCCACCGTCGCGGCTAGCTTCTCGGTGGCCGTTCTCGCCGCGGACTGCAGCGGCGTGCGTGCGGCGGTCGAAGCGCCGTCGATCGACTTGCGCAATCGACGCAGCTCACGCTCGAGTTCGGCGATCTTGCGATGCGCGCCATCGACTTCGGTGCGCGTCGGCATACCGAACAGACCACCGATCGTTTCCACTTCCCGCTGCACACCGGCGCGTACGCGCATCTGCGCATTCACCAAGGCCGCATAGTGCGTGCGGAATTCGGACGATAGCGCGATCTCGGCATAGGCCTCTTCCGCGGCGTCGATCCACAGATCGAACAGCGCGCGCGCCGATTGCAATTGGCGCCCCGGCTCGGCGCGTTCGGCGAGTTTGCGCTCGAAACGCTCGAACGCATCGCGGCCGGCCCGTGCCATCAGCGCGTTATAGCCGTCGTTCGCCTCTTGCAGATCGAGCTGCGCCTGCGCCAAAGCCTGCCAGCGCTCTTGATGTTCGCGAGCGAGACCGAAGCTCGGCATCTGCAGCCATCGACGCGCTTCGTCGCGGCCGCCGCCGAACATGCGCGATGCGAACTGCGAGGCATCGGCGCCGGCGCCGCCGGAAAACACTTGCTGCATGAACGGCGCGACCTGCTCGTACCACTGATCGAAGCCCGATTGGCCGCGCCCCGACATCTGCGAGAACATCGCAGCGAATGGATTTTCGGCATTTCCGCCCATCGCACGACGCCACGCATCGACCACATCCCCCGCGCTCGCGTTACGGCCGACGAACTGCGATGCGACATCCTGCATCGTGCCGAACCATTGCTGCGCTTGGTTTGCGAAGCGATCGATCGGGTCGCGCTGTGCGGATGCCCCCATGGCCGTGCCTGCGAATTGCGTCCAGCGCTCGAGTGCGCTCTGCCAAACATCTTGCGATGCGGGCGCGCCACCGCTCGCGGCCGAGCGCAGGGCGTCGCCCCAGGCCTGCCAGTAGCGTTGCGCTTGTTCGATCGCCTCACCGGCATCGATGCCCGGGATACCGAAACCCGCATGATCCGAAGTTCGCATGCCGCCCTCCAAGTCGTATCGGTCGATCATAACAAGCGCGGATGCCACCGACGATGGCCGTGCGACCGAGCGCTCACCACTTCGGGATGCGCAAGGTCTTGCTGATCATCAACGAGCCCGACACGGCGTACATCAAGACCAGGGGATGCAGCTCCCAAAAGAGAAGTTCGTACGTACCGAACCAGAGATCATCGCCGACGCGGCCCTGATCGATGGCCATCACCAGCACGAGCACTAGGCCGAGGCTGGTCGGGATCGGTGTTCCTTCGAAATGCGTCACTTTCGGTCCGCCATCGGACAACTGCTCGGCGGTCACGTTGTAGCGCGCGAGGCGTCCGACGCCGCAGCAGACGAAATAACTCAACACCAGCCAATCCCAGCCGCCCTGGAAGCCCGCGGCATAGCCGAGCGCTGCGGGCGCGACACCGAAAGAAATCACGTCCGCCAGCGAATCCAATTCGCGACCGAGCGTCGAGGACGATTGCCGCCAACGTGCGACGCGACCGTCGAGGGCATCGAAGACGAAGGCCAGCGGCGTGAGCGCAAGGCCCCAGAGCAGCCAGCGCAGATCGTTTTCCTGCAACGAGCGCATCGCCAGGAAAATCGCGCCGGTGCCGCACATCGCATTCGCGAGCGTGAGCCAGTCGGCGAGGTGAAAATCCCGCAGCATCGAAAAATGACGCGTGTTCATCGGTGTCGCCTCGCTTCGTCCATCGCGCCAGGGTGCCAAACCCGTCCAGGCACAGCAAGTGCGAAACCCCGACAACGCGGGATCGGCCAAATTCGGCCGAATTCGACTTGATTCGGCCCATGACTGATCCGATCGCCGCACAACCGACGAGGGCAGCGAGGTCGCGTCGTTGGGGTCGCTAAGCTTAAAATGCCGCGACCGCCCTCCAAGTAGCGCCGACATCACGGCGACGAAAGACATCCGATGAAAGATATTCTGTTCCTGTTACGCCCGGATTTCTCGGACGCCTCCGCGGGCGAAGGCCTCTACTACTGCCCCGCCTGCGCCGAAATCCAGGGGCTGCTCGACTATCACCCGGAGTTGCGCGACCGTATCGACATCTACGAAGTCGACTACCCGCGCCCGCGCGCTGAAGTCGCAGCGATGCTAGGAGATCCACACCCGGGCTGCCCGGTTCTGGTGCTCGCCGACAGCCGTGAAGTGCCACCGGAGGTTCGTATCGAGACTGCACGCACCGGGCGGCGCTTCCTTGATGGTCCGCGCGCGATCGGCGATTACTTCGCAGCGCTATACGGCATATCGAGGCCGCACCCATAACGTTGCGGCCGATGCGCGACGACTAAAGCGCATCCCACACGCATTGCCCGGATTTTGACTTCTTACGGATCGCTTCCAGACGCAACGCGTGCGCGGCGATATCCTCATCGTTCGGCTGCACGCGTGGACGCACAGCGGCGTCGGCGACCGGCAACAAGGCGCTGGCATCGTTTCGACGTTGTTCTTCGCCGCTAGTCGAGGCGGCGAACCCGATTTCGCCCTGCCCTGCAGTTAACGCGAGATAGACTTCCATCAGCAGTTGCGCGTCGAGTAACGCACCATGGAGATGGCGATGCGCGTTATCGACGCCTAAGCGTTTGCACAACGCATCGAGCGAATTGCGCTGACCTGGGAAACGTTGACGCGCCATTTCCAGCGAATCTTGAACGGTACAGCGTTCGCGGAGCGTGCCGTAACCGGACAACCGCGACAGTTCCGAATCGAGGAAGCCAACGTCGAACGCCGCATTGTGGATGATGAGTTCGGCGCCATCGATGAAGGCGAGGAATTCGTCGACGACCTGCGCGAATTTAGGCTTATCGGCCAAGAATTCGAGAGTCAAGCCGGTGATTTCCTGTGCGCCGGGCTCGAATTCGCGTTCCGGGTGCAAGTATTGCTGATATGTCCGCCCGGTCGGGCGACGTTCGATCAATTCGACGCAGCCGATTTCGACGACACGATTGCCTTTCTTCCACTCCAAACCAGTGGTTTCGGTATCGAGAACGATCTGTCTCATACGACCTTCTTTCTCATGTGCGCGCTCACGCGATGCCCGCGAGTTCTTTGAACTTGATCGCTTCGGTGCGCGCTAGCGCGTCGACTCGATCGTTATCGGGATCGCCGGAATGCCCTTTGACCCAGCGCCACTCGATGCGATGCCGTTGCGTCGCATGATGCAAGCGCTCCCAGAGATCGCGATTCTTCACCGCATCGCCGCCGGAGGTTTTCCACTGACGTCGCAGCCAGTTCGCCATCCACTCGGTGATGCCTTGACGCACGTATTGCGAATCGGTGATTAAGATCACGGCGCAGCCTTCGGTGAGCGTCTCCAACGCCGCGATCGCCGCCATCAATTCCATGCGGTTGTTGGTCGTCTGGGCCTCGCCGCCGGAGATTTCGCGCTCGCGTTCGCCGTAACGAAGCAGCGCGGCCCACCCCCCTGGACCGGGATTACCGAGGCACGCGCCATCGGTGTGTATCTGAATTTCTTTCATCGGTTCTCTTTCATCGGCGTGCATTCATCGGCAAGCTTTCGCAAGCATGTTCTCATCGTCGGCCGCCTTGCGCAGCGTGTCGATCGGTTCGAGCGGCGCGCGCATCGCCGCAGGCATCGCATCGGTAATGGAACGTACTTTGCGTTGCCGAATCGGCGTCATCGGAATCGTGCGCTTATCGGCGCGTTGCACATAAGCCGCACGCAGTCCTGAGCCGGCTTGCGGCAGTTCGGACAAGCGCATCGACCACTGCGGCCCCACGCCCTGGGCATAAGGTTCTGGATTGAGGCCGACATCGCGCAGCACTTGACGCAGATGCGCGGCGTCGGCAGCGCGCAAGCCGCGGCCCTGCCAGCGGATGCGATACGGCGAGAGCGGATTGAGCGCGAGCACGTGCAAGCGCCCACCCGGCACGAGCGTTCTGGCGCATTCGGCCAAGAGCGCGCCGCTAGCGGCATTCCGCAGCGAAGCCACATGCTGCAGCACCACGGCGCCGAGCGATTCGGTGGCGATCGGCAACGGCAGACGACAACGGATCGGTCCGCGCCAACCTTCGTCCGAAAGCGTCAGGCGCAAGCCACGGCCTTCGACCGGCGCCTCGGACATCGATGAGCCCTCGGGCCCGATCCAGAGCCACGGCAAACCCGCATGGGCGGTGCGCAACGCCTCGGCGATCAGTGGCCGTTCGCTGTCGAGGATCGCGCGCCCGGCCGGCCGCAGGAACCATTGCGCGGCGGCGTCGAGATCGTGAATCCGTTGGAAAGACAGCCCGGGCATGGCGGCATTGTAAGCTGGGGCCGTCATCTCTCCACCCTCGCGAGCCGACCGACACCATGCGCCTGGATCCACTGCCCGCATTCGACGATAACTACATCTGGACGCTCGCGGACCACACCGGCCGCGCGCTGATCGTCGACCCCGGCGATGCCGGGCCGGTGTTCGCTGCCGCCGAGGCCGGTCTGCAGCCCGAAGCGATCCTGATCACGCATCATCACCCCGATCACATCGGCGGCGTCGCCGATGTATTGCAGCGCTGGCCGCATCTGCCGGTCTTCGCACCCGACGATCCGCGCATTCCGTTAGCGACCCATCGCGTCGGCACCGCTGCAGGCGAACGCATCGCGCTTCCGTCGCTGGGTTGGAGCTTCGAGATCATCGCGATTCCCGGGCACACCCGCAGCCACATCGCCTATGCCGGGAGAATCGGCGACCTGCCGCTGCTGTTCTGCGGAGATACCCTGTTCAGCCTCGGCTGCGGGCGTTTGTTCGAAGGCACGCCCGAACAGATGCTGGCATCGTTGGATCGGCTCGCCGCGATGCCTGACGACACGCTCGTCTGCTGCACGCACGAATACACGCTCTCGAACGCCGCATTCGCGAGCGTCGTCGATGCCGAGAACCTTGCGCTGCAAGCCCGCATCATCGAAGTCCGAGCCCAGCGTGCCGCCGGTAGACCGACGCTCCCATCCACGATCGCGCAAGAACGCGCGACCAATCCATTTCTGCGTTGCGACAGCGCGCCCGTGCGCGCGTCCGCGGCCGCTCACCTGGGCCATGCACCGAGCGACCGAGTCGAGACCTTCGCAGCGCTGCGGCGTTGGAAGGACGGGTTTCGTGCTTGAGGGCGGAAGCGTTAGACCAAAAGCAGGTCCCTCCCCCCGCCTTCGCGGGGCTAAAGGCTAATCCGCTCGGGATGACATCGCTTTTTTCGATTCCCGATTCCCGATTCCCGGCATCACCACCATACGGCAGCCCAAGGCGTGGCCTGCATGGCACACTAGCCGCTTGTTCGAACACACGAGATCAGCATGGGATTCCTTCAAGGCAAACGCGCCCTCATCACCGGCATCGCCAGCGAACGTTCGATCGCCACCGGCATCGCCGAGGCCATGCATCGCGAAGGCGCCGAACTGGCCTTCACGTATCAGAACGAGAAACTCAAATCGCGCGTCGAGAGCGCCGCGAAAGAATACGGCTCCGACATCGTGATCCCGCTCGATGTCGCCGACGACGCGCAGATCGAAACCTGTTTCGCCGAGCTCCGCAAGCATTGGGACGGTTTCGATATCCTGATTCACGCGATCGCCTTCGCCCCGCGCGAAGCCATCGCCGGGCAATTCCTCGATGGCCTGACCCGCGAGAACTTCGCGATCGCGCACGATATCTCCTCGTATTCGCTGGCAGCGATGTCGAAGGCTGCGCGCCCGATGATGGCCGGGCGCAACGGCTCGATCCTCACCCTCACCTATCTCGGTGCCGAACGCGCGCTCGCCGGCTACAACGTGATGGGCGCAGCGAAAGCCAGCCTCGAAGCGACGATGCGCTATCTCGCCTATAACCTCGGGCCGGAAGGCACGCGGGTCAACGCGATTTCGGCCGGCCCGATCAAAACGCTCGCCGCTGCCGGCATCGCCGGGTTCCGCAAGATTCTCGGTCACGTCGAGCACAACGCCCCGCTGCGCCGCACGGTCACGATCGAAGACGTCGGCAATGTCGCTGCTTTCCTATCGTCCGACCTCGCCGCTGGCGTGACCGGCGAAGTGACATACGTCGATGCCGGTTACAACATCCTCGGCATGACGGGCCTCGATAGCGAGTGATTCCGGCGGTACGAGGCGCGATGTCGACATCGGCCCGCGATTTTCGCTGCAATCGCTCGATCACGACGAGGCGTCATTTTCGAAAAAATCGCGATGCGCCCGAAACGATAAAGCCCGGCATTGCCGGGCTTTATCGTTATCGATATTTGCAGATCGTTAGAAAAACCGATCCGCCACGGTCGATCATAGGCGCTCTTGCGCGACCTCGATCTTGAATTTCTTACGTTGTGCTTCGATCAGCGCCTTTGCGTCCAATTCGCCGATCCGCGGCGTCAACTGCTGCACGAAGCCTTTGCGTTCTTCGTCCGTCACTTCGCTCGCATTACCGGTCGACACTTTCGTGATCGCGAAAATGATGAACTGCGCCGTGCCCATTTCGACTTTACCGACCGACGGTTTGTCGCCCTTCGGTGGCGGAACTTCGAAGTAGGCTTCGGACGCTTCGGGCGTCGGCATCGGCGCGCCACGCGGCACCGAAGGCACATTGGCGACCGTGCAGCTTACGGCTCTCGGCGATCTGCGCCAGCGTTTCGCCTTTACGCAAACGCGCCAGCACCGCTTCGGCATCGGCTTCGGCCGCTTTTTGCGCACGGTCCGCACGCACCGCCGCCACCACCTGAGGGCCGACCTTCACCAACGGCTGCACCGCTTCGGGCTGATGATCGACAACGCGAATCAACACGCTGCGGTTCGGACCGGTTTCGATCGTGTCGCTGACCATCTTGTTTTGCTTCGCCGACTCCGAGAACGCGACGCGCAACACCGCCGGATTCGCCGCGATACCGGTCGCCTGCGCACGCGCGAACGGACCGATGCGCTGCACCGTCAGGTTCGCGGCTTTCGCCGCCGGCGCCAGCGACGTCGGGCTCTTGAGCACTTGATCGACGATCTTGTTGGCCATGTCGTTGTATGCGCGTTCGCGACCGCTTTCGAGTTCCAAACGCTCCAATTCGGGACGCGCTTCCTCGAACGTCATCGCTTTACCGCTTTTGATCTCGCGCACTTGGATGATGTGATAGCCGAATTCGCTCTTGACCGGTCCGACGACGCCGACGCCAGCCGCGGCGAACACCGCATCCTCGAAGGGTTTGACCATCTGGCCGTTCTTCGCGATCCAGCCTAAATCGCCGCCGGTATCCTTCGAGCTATCTTCGGAATTCGCGCGGGCGAGCGCTGCGAAATCGGCGCCGCCCTTGGCTTGATTGAACAAGGATTGCGCCTTGGCTTCCGCCGCTTTCAGCGTCGCCGCATCGGCATCGGCCTTCGCGCTGACCAAAATATGCGAGGTCAGGCGTTGCTCGGGTTCGGTAAAACGCGCTTTTTCCTGCTCGAAGCGACTTTGCAGCGCGTTGTTATCGGCGACATTCGGAACGGGCAAGCTGCTGCCGTCGATCTCGATGTACTCCAGCGTCACCATTTCCGGCGCGCGGAAGTCTTCCTGATGCTCTTTGTACCACTTGGCGATCTCCGCGGCGGGCACCGGCGCGGTATCCGGCGCGGGCGCCGGCAAGGTGATGAAGGACACGTCGCGCTTTTCGGTGAGCAGCGTCAGCAACCGCTGACTCTCTGCACTGGTCAAGAACGCGGAATCCTGCAAGCGGCTAGCGATCAAACCCTGCTGCAGGCTTTGACGAATTTCCTCTTCGAGCTGCTTCGGCGTGCGCGACGGGTTCATCGATGCCAATTGCAACTGATAGCGCTGCAAATTGAATTTACCGTCGACTTGAAAGGCCGGGATCGTGGCGATGTAGTCTTTGACTTGCTCGTTACCGATGCCGAAGCCTGAGCGCTCGGTCGCCATGCGCAGAACGCGCTGATCGATCAATGCCTCCAAGATTTCGCGTTTTTTCTCCATCGTCTCGAAACGACGCGAATCGAAGGCCTCGCCTTCGGCTTGGCGCTGTTGCTGGCGCGCCTGCTCGAAACTGCTTCGGAACTCGCTTGCATCGATTTCTTCCGCGCTCCAAAGCAGCTTGCGCACGGGCCACCAATCCGGTGCCGAGGGCCACCACGTCGGCGGCGCTTCGATCTTGGCCGCATACGTGATGTTGCGCTGGAACAGGTACTGCTCCATGCCGAAGAAGGCGAACGGGATGATCAACAACCCGAGAACGACGGTGGCGATCCAGCCTGAGGATTTATCGCGGAGTGCTTGTAGCATTGACGGTAGGAGCCGGGTGATGAGCCGCTTAGTGTAGCCGGAGCGGGCCTTTCCGACATGCCCCAATAGCGCTCAAGAGCGAATCCCGGCATTTTTTGCTCCCTTATGGCGTCTGAAGCGCCTCGAACGCTTCCAGACCAGCGGGCAAGCGGCCTCAGTCAACCAGGACCAGCCGCTTCGAGCGTCTCTCGGGCAAAGCGAATCGCCATATTTTCGATGCTCGCCCCGGCTCACAACGAGTCGAAAGCGGGAAATACTGACGACCGCTTGCGCTCGGAATAGCGTCTGACTCGATCCGCCATAACGAAAAAGCACCTTTCGGTGCTTTTTCGTTTGCCCTCGCGGGCTGACAGTGGAGACTGCCCAATAGATTGGCGGAGTGGACGGGACTCGAACCCGCGACCTCCGGCGTGACAGGCCAGCATTCTAACCGACTGAACTACCACTCCGCACTGAAACTGATTGCTCAACGGAATATGGGTACTAGGCACTAGGCCGTAATGAATGTACCGACATTCCCCCGATAGGACGGTGCCTCCCTGGTGGGTGCTGAGGGGTTCGAACCCCCGACCCTCTCCGTGTAAAGGAGACGCTCTACCGCTGAGCTAAGCACCCCTGCGGGATGAGACGATTAGTTTACGGCATCCTTCAGCGCTTTGCCAGCCTTGAAGGTCGGATTATTGGAAGCCGGAATCTGAATCTCTTCGCGGGTCTTCGGGTTGCGGCCCACGCGCGCGGCGCGGCTACGTACGACGAAGCTGCCGAAACCGATAACGCTGACGGTATCGCCGCTTTTCAGGGCTTTGGTGATCGCCGCAATCGTAGCGTCGAGCGCGCGGCCTGCATCGGTTTTGGACATCGCAGCATTTTCGGCGATCGCGTCGATCAACTCAGTCTTATTCATTGTGAACTCCGGACAGGGATGGAAATGAAGGCTTGCGATCGGACGACCGCTTCGCGATAGATGCGCTCGTCGCGCATGCGACCGTTTGCATCGAAGACACTAGTGAATGCGCCAGCGTCAATGGGGCACCGTTATACCAGCGCCTCCGTGACGACGCAAGGAAAACACGTGAAAAACAGCAGAAAATGAGTGAGAAACGAAAGATTCACAAAGACCCAGACCATGCCGCGCATACAGCGATCATCTGGTCCGCTAACGATTCGAGCGTCGAGCGAGGAGAACGATATTCGCTCGAATCAGTGCTTGACATCTCGCCGCGTATTCGGAGTGCCAGATTTCTCCGTATCGTGAACGCCATCGCCGATCGGTTTTTCCAGGGCATTTTCGGTTACCGCATCGGCCTTCGCCGCCGAATCCTCCTGAGTCGACACAACGCCTACAGGCGCGAGTGGACGTTCCAACGCCAAGTCGAGAACTTCGTCGATCCAGCGCACCGGTACGATCTTCATCTGATCGGTAACGGTCTTCGGAAGATCAGCAAGATCCTTGCGGTTCTCTTCCGGAATCAGCACCGTGCGGATGCCGCCGCGCAATGCCGCCAGCAGTTTCTCCTTCAAACCGCCGATCGCCGTGACTTTGCCGCGCAATGTGATTTCGCCGGTCATCGCCACATCCGAACGCACCGGCACTTTGGTCAATGCCGACACCAACGCCGTGGTCATCGCGGTGCCCGCGCTCGGGCCATCCTTCGGCGTCGCGCCATCGGGCACATGCAAATGCACGTCGAGCTTCTGCAGAAAATCGACATCGATACCGAGCCGTTCCGCGCGCGCGCGCACGACCGACAACGCAGCGGATGCCGATTCCTTCATCACGTCGCCGAGCTGCCCGGTCAGGATCAATTGTCCCTTGCCCGGCATGAGCGTGGATTCGATCTGCAGCAGATCGCCACCGACTTCGGTCCACGCCAGACCGGTCACCATGCCGATCTCGTTGTCTTCTTCCGCGCGCCCGAAGTCGAAGCGTCGCACACCGAGATATTTATCGAGGTTCTTCGAATCGACCGCGACCGATTTCAAGCCGTTCTGCACTTTCGCCGCTTTCGCGGCTTTGACTGGTTTCGCGTCTTTGTCCGGCTTCGCGGTTTTCGCAACCTTCGCGATCGGCTGCGGCCCAGCGAGCGCGATTTCCTTCACCACCTTGCGGCATATCTTGGAGATCTCGCGTTCGAGATTGCGCACGCCGGATTCGCGCGTGTAGTAACGCACGATGTCGCGGATCGCATCTTCGGCAATCTTCAGCTCGCCATCCTTCAAACCGTTCGCTTTCAACTGCTTCGGGATGAGATAGCGAGTCGGCGATATTGAGCTTCTCTTCCTCGGTGTAGCCGGGGATACGGATCACTTCCATGCGATCGAGCAGCGGTCCGGGGATGTTCAGCGAATTCGACGTCGCGACGAACATCACTTCCGACAGATCGAAATCGACCTCGAGATAATGGTCGTTGAAGGCGTTGTTCTGCTCGGGGTCGAGCACTTCCAACAGTGCCGCCGACGGATCGCCGCGGAAGTCCATCGACATCTTGTCGATTTCGTCCAGCACGAACAGCGGATTCTTGCTGCCGACCTTGTTGAGATTCTGCACGATACGGCCCGGCATCGAACCGACGTAGGTGCGGCGATGCCCACGGATCTCGGCCTCATCGCGCACGCCGCCGAGCGACATGCGCACGAACTTGCGATTGGTCGCCTTGGCGATGCTCTGACCGAGCGAAGTCTTGCCCACGCCAGGCGGGCCGACCAGGCACAGGATCGCGCCCTTCATCTGTTTCACGCGGGTCTGCACCGCGAGATACTCGAGGATGCGTTCTTTGACCTTTTCCAGACCGTAGTGATCGGCATCGAGCGTGTCCTGCGCGAGTCTTCAGATCCTTGCGGATCTTGGTGCGCTTCTTCCACGGCACGCCGATCAACCAGTCGAGATAATTGCGCACGACCGCCGCTTCCGCCGACATCGGCGACATCTGCTTGAGTTTGTTGAGCTCGGACTTGGCCTTGGTTTCCACCGGCTTGGGCATGCCGGCTTCGGCGATCTTGCGCGCCAGTTCGTCGATGTCGTTCGGCGCATCGTCGAGCTCGCCCAGTTCCTTCTGGATCGCCTTCATCTGCTCGTTGAGGTAGTACTCGCGCTGGCTCTTCTCCATCTGCGACTTCACGCGGCCGCGGATGCGCTTTTCCATCTGCTGCACATCGATCTCGCCGTCGACGAAACCGACCAGCAGTTCGAGACGTTCGCCGACATCGACCGCTTCCAGCAACCGCTGCTTCTCCGGCAAAGCGCACGCTCAAGTGCGCGGCGATGGTGTCGGCGAGCCGGTTCGGTTCATCGATACCGGACAAGCGTCTGCATCAACTCCGGCGGCAATTTGCGATTGGTCTTGATGTACTGCTCGAACAAACCCATCAGCGAACGAACGATGGCCTCGACTTCGCGCTCGTCGCGCTCTTGCGCCGCTTCGACGATCTGCGCTTGCCCGACCAACGCGCCGTCCTGCTCGCGCACCTGCTTCACGCGCACGCGCGACACGCCCTCGACCAGCACCTTGATGGTGCCATCGGGCAGTTTGAGCAATTGCAGCACCTGCGCGAGCGTGCCGATTTCGTACAGATCGCCAGCGTCGGGGTCGTCGGTCTCGGGGGATTTCTGCGCGACCAGCAGGATTCGCTTGTCGCCGTCCATCGCGTGATCGAGCGCCTTGATCGATTTCTCGCGGCCGACGAACAATGGGATCACCATGTGCGGGAACACCACCACGTCGCGCAGCGGCAAGCACCGGCAATTCGAAGGTGTCGCTGGCGGTGGTCATGTCGTCTCCGATGAAGTCTGCGGTCGCCGGATGGGCATCTTCGCGCCGTTATGGGGCCTCGTTGCCACGGATGCAAGCGGACACATCGAGATGCGGCGACGCCGAAACGAAGACGGCGGCCCTGCCGCGCAGCGCCGCCGTCGATTCGCCCGAACCGGCCATCAATCGCCGGAGGCGACTTTGCTCGGCGGCGTTCTGATAGATCAGGTACGGCTCGGACTTGTGCTCGATCACCGATTCGTCGACGACCACCTTGCTGACGTTCTCCAGCGACGGCAGGTCGTACATCGTGTCGAGCAGCACCGATTCGACGATGGTGCGCAGGCCGCGCGCGCCGGTCTTGCGCTTGAGCGCCTTGCGGGCGATCGCCGCCAGCGCATCCGGGCGGAATTCCAGCTCGACGCCTTCCATCTCGAACAGCTTCTTGAACTGCTTGCTGATCGCGTTCTTCGGCTCGGTCAGGATCTTGATCAGCGCCGGTCTCGTCCAGCTCTTCCAGGGTCGCGACCACCGGCAGGCGGCCGACGAATTCCGGAATCAGGCCGAACTTGATCAGATCTTCCGGCTCGACTTCGAACAACACCTTGCCGATGTCGGCCTTGCGCTCGCTGCTCTTGATCTTGGCGCCGAAACCGATGCCGCCGGCTTCGGTGCTGCGCTGCTGGATGATCTTGTCCAGGCCTGCGAACGCGCCGCCGACGATGAACAGGATGTTGCGGGTATCGACCTGCAGGAATTCCTGCTGCGGATGCTTGCGGCCGCCCTGCGGCGGCACGCTGGCGACGGTGCCTTCGATCAGCTTGAGCAGCGCCTGCTGCACGCCTTCGCCGGACACGTCGCGGGTGATCGACGGGTTCTCGCTCTTGCGCGAAATCTTGTCGATTTCGTCGATATAGACGATGCCCTGCTGCGCCTTCTCGACGTCGTAGTCGCACTTCTGCAGCAGCTTCTGGATGATATTTTCCACGTCCTCGCCGACATAACCCGCTTCGGTCAGCGTGGTAGCGTCGGCGATCGTGAACGGCACGTTGAGCAAGCGCGCCAGCGTTTCCGCGAGCAAGGTCTTGCCCGAACCGGTCGGACCGATCAGCAGGATATTCGATTTCGCCAACTCGATTTCGTCGTTCTTCTGACGGCTCTCGATCCGCTTGTAGTGGTTGTAGACCGCCACGGCGAGCGTCTTCTTCGCGCGCGACTGGCCGATCACGTACTGATCGAGCACTTCGAGGATCTCGCGCGGCTTGGGCAGATGACTGCGCGTGGCTTGCGCCTTCTCTTCGAGCTCCTCGCGAATGATGTCGTTGCACAGCTCGACGCATTCGTCGCAGATGAACACGCTCGGGCCCGCAATCAGCTTGCGCACCTCATGCTGGCTTTTCCCGCAGAACGAGCAGTAAAGGATCTTGTTGCTGTCGCTGCTGCGGCCTTGCCGGTCTTCGCTCATGCTGCTGTCGTTTCTACGTTACGTGGATATCGGGAGCATAGCATCCGCGCCCCAGGTCGCAAGCGGCTTGCGTCCCGGAAATGAATTTCTATGCGAATCAAGGGGTTAACAAAGGCCGTTAGGCCGACTGAATCGAGTCTTCAGGGCGGCGCTCCAGCACATGGTCGACCAGACCGTAGTCGCGGGAGGCTTCGGCGCTCTTGAAGTTATCGCGCTCGGTGTCGCGGGCGATGGTGTCGATCGACTGGCCGGTATGGTGGGCCAAGATCTCGTTCAGGCGCTGGCGCATGGCCAGAATCTCACGAGCGTGGATATCGATATCCGTCGCCTGCCCCTGGAAGCCGCCAAGCGGCTGGTGGATCATCACGCGCGAGTTAGGCAGCGCGTAGCGTTTGCCCTTCGCACCGGCCGTCAACAGCAACGCGCCCATGCTCGCCGCCTGACCGACGCAGATGGTGCTCACGTCCGGCTTGATGAACTGCATGGTGTCGTAGATCGCCATGCCCGACTGTGACGATGCCGCCCGGCGAGTTGATGTACAAGCTGATGTCCTTCTCGGGGTTTTCGGCCTCGAGGAACAACAACTGCGCGACGATCACGTTCGCCATGTAGTCGTCGATACCGCCGACGAGGAAAATCACGCGCTCCTTGAGCAGACGCGAATAGATGTCGTAAGCCCGCTCGCCGCGGCTGGTCTGTTCGACCACCATCGGTACCAGGTTCAAGGCTTTGGTGTCATAGCTCATAGGGGCATCCAGTCGGGCGTTGGGGAGTTCCGAAGCCCGCTGCGCGGGCCCTGCGACCATGCCTCACTGCGGCGTGATCGCTTCCTGGAACGAAAGGCTCTGCTCGGTATGCTGGGCGCGCTCGGCGATCCAATCGATCACCTGCTCTTCCATCACGCGGTTTTGCAGACTGGACATCAGATTGCGGTCGTTACGGTACAAATCAATGACCTGCTGCGGTTCTTCGTAAGTCGAAGCGATCAGCCGCAGCGTTTCGTTCAGACGACGCGAATCGAGCGCAGATGCCGTTGCGGCGAGCGATTTCGCCCACCAGCAGCGCAACGAGAACACGCTTGCGAGCGGGCTCGATGAAGTCGAGGTAGGCTTCGTGCCGGCGGTTCGACCTGACGGCCTTGACGACGGGCCTGTTCGACGGTCTGCGCCAACATCGCGCGGGCCTCGCCATCGACCAAGCGCGGCGGCATTTCGACGTGAGCATAGACCGTGGTCAGTTGTTCGCCCACTTCGCGACGCAGGCGGTTCATCAGCGCGCCCTTGAGCTCGCGCTCGAGGTTGTTGCGGATTTCGATACGGAACTGCGCCATATCGCCCGACTTCACGCCGAAACTCTTGATGAAATCGACATCGACCTCCGGCATCACCGACTCGGAAATCGCTTCGATCTTGACGCTGACGACGGAGGACTTGCCGGCCAACTGCGGTACGCGCCAATCGGCCGGGAAATCGACGGTCAGAGTCTTTTCTTCGCCGGCGCTCATGCCGATGAAGCCGTTCTCGATCTCCGGGAACATCGCGCCGGAACCGATCAATGTGACGCCGCGCTCGCTACCTTCGGGAGGCATACGCTCGCCGTCGACGACCGACCAGGTTTCGACATCGACCGCATCGCCGTTCTGCGCCGGGCGGTTGACGATGGTCCAGCTGCGACGCTGCAGGCGCAGGTTTTCGATCATGCGATCGATATCGGCTTCGGTCACTTCGGCGGTGTGCCGGCGTACCTGCAGGGTGGCGATGTCGATCGCGCCGAAGTCCGGCATGACTTCGAATGTCGCGATATAGGCCAATTCGTCGGCGCCGCCGTCGTTGGACGGTTCGATTCGCGGCTGGCCGGCGATGCGCAGTTCGTTCTCGCGCACGGCCTGGTCGAAGCCTTGGCTCAACAGTTCGTCCAGCACCTCGCCGCGCACCTGTTGGCCATAACGCTGCTCGATCACCTTGGCCGGCACTTTGCCGGGGCGGAAACCCTTGATCCGCGCAGTACGCGCGATTTCGCGCAGACGGCCGCCGATCTGGCTCTCGACGCGTTCGGTCGGCACGCGCAAAGTGACGCGGCGCTCGAGGTTTCCAAGGGATTCGACTGAAACTTGCATTGGCGACGACTCCTGCGGCCGCGCTCTCGTCTGCGGCTCGCGAACATGGTGGATTGTGTGGGTGGCTGGCAGTCCATGGAGCCGATCCATGAACCTGGCCGGTCTGTGAACCGACGACTCGATGGACCGCGTGTAGCCGACCATCCCAGCAGAACGGAATAGTTTCGCCGATTCTAGCGCCGGCCGCTAGTTTCGATGATTCACGGATGATCCGCGCCAGCCTGAACGGCCCGTACGGCAGAACATGCCTGGGCTGGGAACGACGCTAGCTACGGAGGGCCGGCGACACCATCTGGCCCACAGAAATTGCGAGAGGGGGGACTCGAACCCCCACACCTTGCGGCGACAGAACCTAAATCTGTTGCGTCTACCAATTTCGCCACTCTCGCTTGCTGCGCATTTTAGGCTGTGGGCGACCACGGCGCAAAAAAAATCGGTCCTGTCGCCCAAACGAGCCCGCTTGGACACGATAAGAGCGCAATAAAAAACGCCCGGCTTTCGCCGAGCGTTTTGGAGGTGGTGGGCCGTGAAGGATTCGAACCTTCGACCTATTGATTAAGAGTCAACTGCTCTACCAACTGAGCTAACGGCCCGAAAAAACGATTCTAACAAAAGCGAGTGGGGTGGAAGACGGGATTTGAACCCGCGACCCCCGGAATCACAATCCGGTGCTCTAACCAACTGAGCTACATCCACCACAGAACCTGATCGAAACGATGCGGCAACGCCTCCAAGGCTAGCAATGCCCGAACATCCCATCGGGCTTGTACCGCATTTACTTGCATCGAAACTTATTATCGCAAACCGCATTGGCGCGCCCGGCAGGACTCGAACCTGCAACCGCCGGCTTAGAAGGCCGGTGCTCTATCCGGTTGAGCTACGGGCGCATGTGCGCATGATAGCCGTGCGGACGGAACGAACCCATGCCGACGCGAAGCCGGGGTTGGTCGGGGTAGAGGGATTCGAACCCCCGACATCCTGCTCCCAAAGCAGGCGCGCTACCAGACTGCGCTATACCCCGCCGTTGAAGCGGTTGCCCGCCCACCAAGCGAGTACCTGGCACCGAGCTAGCCCGCTATTGTGGTAATCGCGGCACCGCCTGTCAACGCAATCTCGTCCGTCATGCCGTGCCCGCCAGTGGCAATCGCATTCGACGCCGCCGACCGCTCGAATCGGCGCAGGGAACAGGTATGCTATCGGCACTCACGTCCACCTGCTTGGAGATCGTCAATGCGCAGCGGTAATCCCGTGCTGAAGGACAGCACCTTCCTCGACATCGGCACCGGCTCCGTCGTCACCCGCGATGGCCAGTCGATGACCTTAAACGGCACCGTCAACAAAACCGGTTTCCTCCTGCTGTTGACCGTACTGACTGCAGCATTCGCATGGTCCAAAACCTTCACGGACACAGGCGAACCCGCCCCGGGCGCGATGATCTATCTGATCGGTGGCGGCATCGGTGGCCTCGTCCTCGCGCTGATCACCACTTTCAAGAAAGAATGGTCGCCGGTCACCGCGCCGATGTACGCGCTCGTGGAAGGCTTCTTCCTCGGCACGATCTCGGCCATGTACAACGCCCAGTTTCAGGGGATCGTACTGCAGGCGGTGATGCTGACCTTCGGCATCATGTTCGCCCTGCTCTTCGCTTATCGCTCCGGCCTGATCAAAGCCACCGAGAACTTCAAGCTCGGCGTCGCCGCCGCCACCGGCGGGATCATGCTGATTTATCTCGCCACCATCGCCCTCGGCTTCTTCGGCATCAAGATCCCGTTCATTCACGAGTCCGGCCTGATCGGCATCGGATTCAGCTTGTTCGTGGTGGTGATCGCCTCCCTGAATCTGGTACTGGATTTCGATTTCATCGAAAACGGTGTCGAAGCTGGCGCGCCGAAGTACATGGAGTGGTACGGCGCGTTCGGGCTAATGGTCACGCTGGTGTGGCTCTATCTGGAACTGTTGCGCCTGCTGTCGAAGCTGCAATCGCGCGACTAAGTCGATATCTCAGTGCGACCGCGCGTTCGCTGTGCGGCTGCGATCGTAACGAGAGGGGCGCTTCGGCGCCCTTTTCGTTTTCTAAACGGCCTCGCTGCGCGATAGGCATACATCACTCACTACCGACAGGGCGGAGTTCGGACTTTAGAGGCTATCGTAAGCCGTAGCGCCTAGAGACACTGATCGCGTCGGTCGATGATTGCCCTAGCCCCACGAGAGCACGGCCGACGACTATGCGGCACTCCCCGCCCTCTCCCGACGGTCAGCCCCCTGGCCGTCGGGCAGAGGTTTTGTCGCGAGCCGTTCATCCATGATCGACGACGAGTCGTGCCAGCGTGAGGCTATCGCGCGGCCCCGTATCTTCGGTTTATTCGCCACGCGTCGAAGCGCGATCGGCCTTACTCAAGCCTTCACGATGCGCCAATAGCGCCGCCTGGGTGCGGTCAGCAACGCCGAGTTTGTCGAGCACTTGACTGACATACCCCTTCACCGTGCCTTCGGTGAGGTTCAAACGCCGCGCGATGTGCTTATTGCTCAGCCCTTCGCCCAGCAATTCGAGAATCGAACGTTCGCGGGTCGTGAGGGAATCGATCGCGGACGGCGGCCTACGAACCCAGTCGAGCATCTGCCGCTGCGCTTGCGGGTGCAGCCAGGCGCGTCCCGCCGCGACTTCGCGTATCGCGCGCAGCAAATCGTCGCGCATCGTGTCCTTAAGCAAATAACCGGTCGCGCCAGCGGCTAAGGTATCGCGCACCTGCGAATCCTCGGCGTAACTGGTGAAAACCAAAATCTGCACCGCAGGAAGTTTTTGCTTGGCTTCCAAGATCACATCGACGGCGGACATTCCGGGCATTTTCATATCGAGCACGATCACATCGGGAAGCCGCGTATCGGGCAGCGTCACGAGCAACTGCAAAGCATGCGCGCCGCTGTCCGCCTCCGCGACGATTTCGATATCGGACTGCTGTTCGAGCAGTGCGCGTAGGCCTTCACGCACCACCGCATGATCGTCGACAAGAAGAATTTTGATAAGGCGACTCATCCGGCACTCCGATCGGATCGGGGAAGAAGAGCGACGATCAAGGCACCATGGGGTTTGCGTCGCAGGATCCGCAACCGCCCGCCGAGCTCCGTCAGACGATGATGCATATTCGATAGCCCCATGCCACGCGTGAAAGTCTCGTCGAAACCTCGACCGTCGTCGGACACGGTCAGCCGCAAATCGCTCGCGGTCGCGGAGATGGACACATTGATTCGCGTCGGCGCGGCGTGTCTGATCGCGTTGGATACCGCTTCCTGACACACGCGCAACATCGCTTCCTCGCTGGCCTCGCTCTGCGCCGGATATCCGCCGGTCTTCAACTCCAACCTGACTTCAGGCGGCACCATGGCATAGAGCAATCGATGCATTCGCTCTGGCAATCGCAACGATGCCAAGCGCAAACAACGGTCGTCGGCGCGCCTTGGCATCAACTCGCGCTGCATCGCCTGCAATTCGCCGAAGGCGAGCCGCGCCAGCTCGCCAAGACGCGCCACGCGGCGCTCGCCCTCGGCCGCATCGCTGCGCCAAGCCTCGGAAATGGACTGCGTGATCAGGCTCATCGACGATAAGATTTGAGTGACGTTATCGTGCAGGTCGCGCGCCAACTTTTGCCGTTCTTGCAACACCGCCAACTGCTTACCGTATTCGACCAGCCGTGAGTTCACGATGGCTAGACCAAGATGCTCGGCGACGATCTCGAGACTCGTCCGATCGAGATCGTCGAAGACATGGCCGCCTTCCACGTTCAGCACGCCCAGCAGCTCGTCGCCGTGGATGATCGGAACCGCGAGTTCTGCGCGAGATTCCGGCAAGCCCGGTGGCGCGACATAACGCGGATGCCCAGTCACATCGTTGACCAGCTGCGACTGCCTCTCGGATGCGACCTGACCCATGATGCCCTGGCTGATCGGTAAGCGATCGATACCGCGGATGCGCCGTTTGAAATCGCCGCCGCGGATGCGGATCACCAAGGTGTTCGGATCTCCGGCCTCGATCAACGGGATATCCACATTTTCGTAGTGAAGCAATTCGTGGATGGCATCGGCCGTCCGTTGCAGCAAAGCATCGAGCTCCGGGGCAGAAGCGATGATGGCGGCGATGCGCGAGATCAACGCGAAACGCGCCGCTCGTCGCTGTTCGTCGCTATAACGACGGGCGTTGCCGATCGCGACAGCGGCATGACGAGCGAACAGCTCAAGGCGATACTCCGCGTCCTTACCCATTTTGCGCGGCGATTTTGCGCAGATACTGATGACGCCGATGATCCGGCCATCGCCGCGGATCGGCATCCCGATCACATCGTTTTTCGATGTCGGATCGGTGATCGGAAACGGGAGATCGCCGTAACGGCAATGCACCGGCGCATCGCGCTCCAGCACTAATCCCATCAAGCCGTAGCCGCGACGGCATTCGCTGCCGACCGCAATCGATTCGGAGGGAATGTGATAGGTCGCGGCCGTTCGCATGACATCGCGATCCGCGTCGTAAAGTCCGATCAAACCGTCGTCCGCACCGATGAGGCAGCATGCACGTTCGACGATGCGCTCCAGCAGCGGATTCAGCGCCAGCTCGCCGGAAATATCCTCGATCATCTGCGTCAGCAGGTCGACCTTGGGCTGCGAATTCTCGATAGCGTTGAGCGTCAACATGTCCGAGTCACCGAAAACTGGTGTGACGCCGTCAGGGTAGCAATTATCCGGCGACAGGTTCGGGTGGCATGCGTGCGCGATTGCCCCCTGCTCGGAAGTCTGAACGTTATCGCTGCCGCTAACACCTAACGAAAGTGAGGGTGAGCGTCTTACCGAAGACTGAAGTCGAGGCCGCGCGAGATCGCGGCTGCTCGGTCGATGCTCGACCGTACGGATTGATTCGACCCGAAGTTTCGGGATGCTACTGGTGACTTAGACCTCGCGCATCGGCCCTCGGATCAGGTTCGGTCGACGCGCAACAGTGCGGACTGCGCGCGCCGCCGCTCAGGATCACAACCGGCTTGCGATCGCCTTCGCGAAGGACATGGTATTGCCCTCGCCGCCCAAGTCCGGAGTGAGCGAATCTTTCGCTTCGAGCGTGGCGACGATCGCTTCGCGCAGGCGCGTAGCATTCTGCGGCTGACCGACATGATCGAGCAGTTGGCCAACCGCGAGCAGAAGCGCGCAGGGGTTGGCGATGCCTTTACCGGCGATGTCCGGCGCCGAACCGTGTACGGCCTCGAAAATCGCCGCTTCGGTGCCGATGTTCGCGCCGGGCGCGAGCCCTAAGCCGCCGACGAGGCCGGCGCAGAGGTCGGAAATGATGTCGCCGAACAAATTCGTGGTGACGATGATGTCGAACTGCTCTGGCTTCATCACCAGTTGCATGCAGCAGTTATCGACGATCAGTTCGTTGCACTGGATCTCCGGGTACAGCGCCGCCACTTCGCGTGCGACTTTGAGGAACAAGCCCGAGGTCGATTTCAGGATGTTCGCCTTATGGACCACGGTGACTTTTTTGCGGCCGGTGGCGCGGGCCAAATCGAATGCGTAACGCACGATGCGCTCGGAGCCGCGACGGGTGACTTTCTGGGTCAACACCGCAGTTTCGCCATCGGCCGAGACCTGCTGGCCTTCGCCGATGTAAGCGCCTTCGGTGTTCTCGCGAACGGTGACCAGATCGATCCCACTGGGGAACCGCGATTTGGTGTTCGGGAAGGATTTGGCTGGGCGCACGTTGGCGTAAAGATCGAAACGTTTGCGCAGCTCGACGTTGATCGAGCTGAAGCCCTCGCCCACTGGAGTGGTCAGCGGACTTTTGAGCGCGATGCGGTTGCGGCGGATCGAGTCCAGCGTGGCCTGCGGCAACAGTTCGCCGTGTTTTTCCAGGGCGACGAGGCCGGCATCGGCTTCTTCGTAGCTCAGGCCGGTCTTCATCGTGTCGAGGACGTAGAGCGCGGCTTCCATGATTTCGGGGCCGATGCCATCGCCGCGGATGACGGTGATCGTTTGGGTCATGAGTCGTGTCCGGATCGACCCGACGCAGGCGTCGGGCCGAAGAAAGTCGATGCGGTCGGGAATGCGTATCCGACGGAATTCATCAGCAATTCCATCGTTCGCAGCGCGCGAATTATGCCGTAAGCCACCCTTGCTTGTCCGAATGCCCGTTCAGGCATCGACCAAACGACCCCGCCGCTTGACCGAAAACGGCCATGGCTGCGACCTCAGCCGTGATCGTGTGTCGGAGCAGCCGCCTGCTCGCCCTGCTCCAGACGGTCGAGAAAATCGACTGCGC
Organism: uncultured Gammaproteobacteria bacterium; assembly: GCA_963783035.1. Taxonomy (GTDB): domain Bacteria; phylum Pseudomonadota; class Gammaproteobacteria; order Xanthomonadales; family Xanthomonadaceae; genus Lysobacter_I. The sequence goes on along the minus strand of CAWAMC010000001.1, from coordinate 232,929 downwards.
GGCGCAAATGGGGGATCACGATCGAGCCGCCGACCACCAATCCGACCGAAAAGGTCTCGAACATCTCATCGCGGCTCACGCCGGCCTCTTTGCATTGGGCGACGTGGTAGCTGATGCAATCGTCGCAGCGCAGCACCAACGATGCGACCAAACCGAGCAATTCCTTAGTCTTCACGTCCAAGGCGCCGGCTTGATAGGTTTGAGTGTCGAGCGCGAAAAAACGTCGCACGACCTGGTTGGGTTCGGCCAGAATCCGCTCGTTCATGCGCTTGCGGAATGCGGTGAATTCCGCGACGCGGTCGTTCTCGCTCCGGTCGGCCTCGCTGCTGGCGTCGCTCATAGGGCCTCTCCGGCGACCAGCGGTTCGAATTTGCCGGCGCGATGCATCGCCATCATGTCGTCGAAACCGCCGACGTGAACGTCGCCGACGAAGATCTGCGGAACGCTCGTGCGCTTGGCGCGGGCGATCATGCGCTCGCGCTCGACCGAATCGGTATCGATACGGACCTCGACCCAGTGGAGTCCTTTGGCCTTGAGGAAATTCTTGGCGGCCACGCAATACGGGCAGATCAAGGTGGTGTACATCGTGATCGGGTGGACCTGGCCCGGCTGCGCCTGGGCCGGTACGCCATCGGCGACATGATCGTTCAAAGCAGGCTCCCGACGCCGCAGCGTCTGATGATTCGGTAGCCAGCGATGATGGGGTTGGGCGGAGGGCATTTCCAGCCCTCACTTGCAATGCTGTGGTCCACGGCGGCGCGCACCGTTTCGGTACGTATCGGAACTCGAGGCCGGCCACGCGGTCCGACGACAGACGATGTACGGGCATTCACCCCCGGCTCGGGCGAGAATCGTCACACTTCGCCCAATGCCCGCCTTGGCGGCGATCTCTTCTATTTCTCGGACTGCCCATGATCCGCTTGTCGATTCGCCCGTCGGTTCGCACGTCGGCCCTCGCCGCCACTCTTGCCCTGACGATCGCCGCACTCTCCGCGCCTGCGCAAGAGAACCGGCTACCGGATATCGGCTCCTCGGCAGGCGAATTGCTCGGACCCACCAAGCAGGCCGAGTACGGCAGCATGATGCTCAGCCAACTGCGTTATTACGACTACACGATCGACGACCCGCTGATCGATGGCTGGCTACAGACGGTCGGGAGTCGACTCGGCGCATCGAGCGACAAGCCCGACCAGCCCTTCACTTTTTTCATGCTGAAAGACCGCCAGTTCAACGCCTTCGCAACGCTGGGCGGTTACATCGGCACCAACGCCGGCCTCGTATTGGCGGCGGAAAGCGAGGGCGAAGTGGCGAGCGTGCTCGCGCACGAGGTTTCGCACGTCACGCAGTCGCACGTGCTGCGCAGCGTCGAACGCGCGCAAAAGGACAGTGTGCCGATCCTCTTGGCCATGCTCGGTGCGATCGCGATCGCGCAATCCTCAAGCGGCAATTCCTCCGACGACGCCAGCATGGCGGTGTTGGCTTCGGCGCAGGCGTTGGCCGCGCAGCGACAGATCGATTACACCCGCGACAACGAGGCCGAGGCCGATCGAGTGGGCATCCGTACCCTCGCTCGCAGCGGTTACGACCCGGAAGAGATGGTCAGTATGTTCACGCGCATGCAAACGATATCGCGCGTGAATCAAGGCGGCGAACGCGAACGCACTCCCGACTATCTGCGCTCGCACCCGGTCACCACGCTGCGCATCAGCGATGTGAAGCAGCGCGTCGATAGCGTGAAACGCGAGACCTCGCCGTTCGACACCGGGCGCGACCCGACCAGCGACAACCCGTTGATCCCCTCGCATCTGCGCGTCGGCGATGCGACACAGGTGCGCGATGGCCTCGAATTCGGCTGGGCGCGCGAACGCATTCGGGTGATCAGCGCCAACACACCCGAAGCGGCGATCCGCGAATACGAACGCGAACGCAATCGCGGCCCATTGAACGACGCGCAGCGCTATGGGCTCGCCGTCGCACGCATACAGCACGGCCTCTACGGCGCTGCGATCAAGGAGCTAGAACCCTTGCTGTCGCGTCATCCGGGCGATCCCTGGTTGGTGCTGGCGATGGCCGAAGCCGAGGCTCGATCCGGCAAGACAGAAGCCGCCGACGCGCGTCTGGAAGCGCAACTGCAACGTATGCCCGATCATCGCCCGACCGCCTTGGGTTTCGCTCAATTGCTGGCGGAACGCGAGACCCGCGCCGCGGGACTGCGCGCGCAAACCGTGCTTCGCCCGTTGCTCAATCGCGCCAAGGCCGACCCGGTGTTTCAGAAGACCTTCGCCCGCGCCAGCGAAGTGGCGGGCGACAACGTTCGTGCCGGCGAGGCGTATGCGGAAGCCGAATACCTCAACGGCCGCCCGGAACGGGCGCTGGTGCAACTCAATACCCTGCTCAAACGCGACGGCATCGATTACTACGCACGGGCTCGGATCGAAGCGCGGATCGCAGCGATCACCCCGACGGTCCTGGAACTTCGCCGCCAGGGCGTGCGCGACGACGAACTGCAACGGCGTTGAATCGCCCAGGGCGGCGCTGACTTAATCAGCGTTTCCCGAGCGCCGCATGCTAATACGCCCGTGTCGCCGCCACTCGGCGTTCACGCATGTACCGCGCGCAACGCGCAAGAGAGCGCCTCCAGGCGCAGTACCGAACGCTGCCCGTCGCCCGTCATCGTTCGGTCATAAAAATGTCGTCTACTCTGGGCGTGACGGAGACTGTCTCCGGCCGAGTTCCCGAGCCATGCAAAAACAGATCCTCATCGTCGACGACGAGCCCGCGATCCGCGAAATGGTCGCTTTCGCCCTGCGCAAGGGCGATTACGCCTCGATCCATGCCGGCGATGCGATGGAAGCGCAGGCGGCGATCGCCGAACGCGTGCCCGATTTGATCCTGTTGGACTGGATGCTGCCCGGCACCAGCGGCTTGGAACTCGCCCGGCGTTGGCGTCGCGACACGCTGACCCGCGAGATCCCGATCATCATGCTGACCGCCCGCGGCGAAGAGAACGACCGCGTCGGCGGCTTGGAAGCCGGGGTCGACGACTATGTGGTCAAGCCCTTCTCCGCACGCGAATTATTGGCCCGCATCCGCGCCGTGCTGCGTCGCTCGCGCGAGGACGACGAAGACGGCAGCGTTCAAGTCGGCGATCTGAGGATCGATGGCGCCTCGCATCGAGTGTTCGCCGGCGACCAACAGATCCACATCGGGCCGACCGAATATCGACTGCTGCACTTCTTCATGACCCACGCCGACCGCGTTTATACCCGGGCGCAAGTGCTGGACTATGTTTGGGGCGGGAATGTCTATGTGGAAGAACGGACGGTCGACGTGCACATCCGCCGCCTGCGCAAATCGCTGGAGCCGGTAAAATTGGAATCGATGGTGCAGACCGTGCGCGGAGCCGGTTATCGGTTCTCCGCCACGCTCTGACCGGTGCCCAGCGCCTAGGCGACGCGGTTTTCGACGTCGCAATTGCATAGACTCCCCCTATGTCGAACGACGTCCGCAATGCTTGGCGCAGGACCCTCGTCCAGCTCACGCTGGCGTTCGGGCTCGCGCTGGCATTGGGATTCGCCCTCGGGCATCTCTGGCCAGCCCTCGGCATCGCCGCACTGGCCGTGCTGGTCTGGCATTACTGGAAATTGCAGCAACTGCTCTCGCGTCTGGCCGCACGCCAGCGGGCAGCCCCACCGAGCGGCAGCGGGATCTGGAACGAACTCGACCGTCTGCTGCACCGCAGTCAAGACGAAACCCGTGGGCGCAATCGGCGTCTGGTCGAGATGCTGCGCGCCTACCGAGCGGTCGCCGCCGCACTGCCCGATGGCGTGGTGTTGGTCGATCGCAACAGCCAGCGCATCCAATGGTTCAACGAGGCGGCCGGAACCTTGCTGGGCCTGCATTACCCGCGCGATCAAGGCGCGGCGCTCGGCGAGCGCCTGCAGCCGTTGCCCATCGCGCATTGGCTCAGCAGCGGACGTTATGCGGAGCCGCTGCTCGATGTCGCCTCTCCGGTGCGGCCCGAACTGCGCCTGAGTCTGCGCCTGATTCCGTATTCGGACGACGTCTGGCTTCTGGTCGCGCGCGATGTCAGCAAATTGATGCGGCTCGAACAGATGCGCCGCGATTTCGTCGCCAACGTCTCGCACGAACTGCGCACGCCATTGACCGTCGTGCATGGTTATCTGGACATGCTCGACCCCGCGGAGCAACCCGAATGGGCGCCGATGCTGACCGAGATGCAACGGCAATCGCACCGCATGACCCAACTCGTCGAAGATCTGCTCACGCTTTCGCGACTGGAAGCGCAAGAAGCCTTGCCCGACGAACATGTCGCGATGGTGCCGATGCTGGCGACGCTCAAGCGCGAAGCCGAAGCGCTCAGTAAGCAACGGCATACGATCACCGTCGAAGACACCGCAGGCATCGATCTTTGGGGCTCGACGAAAGAATTGCACAGCGCGTTCTCGAACTTGGTCAGCAATGCGACGCGCTATACACCGGTCGGCGGCACGATCGCGATCCGATTCGCGCGCGACCGAGACGACGGCGTCGTGCTGTCGGTCGAGGACACCGGTTACGGCATTCCCGCTGCGCACTTGCCGCGGATCACCGAACGTTTTTATCGCGTATCGACGAGCCGCTCGCGCGAGAGCGGCGGTACCGGCCTGGGTCTATCCATCGTCAAGCATGTGCTGAACCTGCATCAGGCGCGGCTTGAGATCGATAGCGAAGTCGGGCGCGGCAGCCGTTTCGCTTGCCACTTTGGACGAGATCGCCTGCGCAGTCGTGAATTCGACGATGCATCGGCTGCGGCATCGCCGAACCATGAAGATGTTTTATTCGCTGCCGTCGGAACGCGATCGCAGCCTGGGATCCTTACGAATGACCGTTAAACACCGCACCACCGCTCGTCAACGCCAGAAAACCGAAAGCCCGCAAGGCTACGACGCCCTGCGCGACCCCAGTTTGTATCTCAATCGCGAACTCTCGCAACTCGATTTCAATTTTCGCGTACTCGCACAGGCGCAGGATGCGTCGGTACCGCTGCTGGAACGGCTGCGCTATTTATGCATTTCTTGCACGAATCTCGACGAGTTCTTCGAAATCCGCGCCGCGACCGTGCGCCAGGCGCAGGAGTTCGGCGTACCGCCCGCTGCGGACGGCATCCCGCATCCGTTATTGCTCAAGCATATCCACGAACGCGCCGCCGAATTGGTCGAAGCCCAGTACGAGTGTTGGAACGACGTACTGCGGCCGGCACTGAGCGATGCTGGGGTGCGCGTTTTGCATCGGCAGCACTGGAATGCACGGCAAACGCGCTGGTTGCGCGCGTATTTTCGCGAAGAGGTCATGCCGGTGTTGTCGCCGCTGGGTTTGGACCCCTCGCATCCGTTTCCGAAGATTCTCAACAAATCGCTGAATATCGTCGTCGTGCTCAAAGGCAAAGACGCATTCGGGCGCACCGGGCACCTAGCTATCGTGCGCGCGCCGCGATCGTTGTCTCGCATCATCCAGTTGCCGCAAAAAGCCTCCGGCGGAGAACACGATTTCGTCTTCCTCTCCGCCGTGCTGTCCGCTTTCGTCGAAGAATTATTTCCGGGCATGGAAGTCAAAGGCGCGTATCAGTTTCGGGTCACGCGCAATTCGGAGTTGATTGTCGACGAGGAAGAAGTCGAGAACCTCGCGCTTGCGCTCCGCGACGAACTGGCTGGGCGCGGTTATCTGCGCGCGATGCGCTTGGAGATCGCCTCCGATTGCCCGAAGCCGATCGTCCACACGCTGCTGCAGAACTTCGAATTGCCGGAGAATGCGGTGTATCGGATCAAAGGGCCGGTCAATCTCAATCGCGCCGCGCAGATCTACGACATGGTGCCTCGCCCGGAGCTTAAATTTCCGCCTTATCTGCCGCGACAACTCACCGACATCGAATCGATCTTCGATACCGTCGCCGCGGGCGACATTCTGTTGCATCATCCCTTCGATGCTTTCACGCCCGTGTTGGAACTCATCAGACAGGCCGCCGAAGACCCGCACGTACTCGCGATCAAGCAAACGCTTTACCGCGCCGGCAAGGATTCGCCCATCGTGGAGCATTTGATCCAAGCCGCGCGCAACGGCAAGGACGTGACGGTGGTGATCGAACTGCGCGCGCGTTTCGACGAAGAAGCCAATCTGCGTTTCGCGGATCGCTTGCAAGAAGCCGGTGTGCAAGTGGTGTACGGTGTCGTCGGCTACAAGACGCACGCCAAGATGTTGCTGATCGTCCGTCGCGAAGGCCGTAAGTTGCGCCGTTACGCGCACTTGAGCACCGGCAATTACCACGCCGGCACCGCACGCACCTACACCGATTGCGGCCTCATCACCGCCAATCCGGATATCGGCGAAGATGTCCATTTGATCTTCCAACAACTATCCGGGCACGCGCATGCGATCACCCTGAAACGCCTGCTGCAATCGCCGTTCACCTTGCATCCTGGCGTCATGCAGCGGATTAACCGCGAAGCCGAGCACGCGAGTCAAGGCAAGCCTGCGCGTATCATCGCGAAAATGAATGCGCTCAACGAGCCGCAAGTGATCCGCGCGCTGTACGCCGCATCGCAAGCCGGCGTCAAAATCGACTTGATCGTGCGCGGCGCTTGCACATTGCGCCCTGGAATCCCCGGCATTTCCGAGAACATCCGCGTGCGTTCGATCATCGGCCGCTTCCTCGAACACAGTCGCGCATGGTGGTTCGCGAACGACGGCGAGCCGGAGTTGTTTTGTTCGAGCGCAGATTGGTTAGAGCGGAATCTTTTGCGCCGCGTCGAAACCGGTTTTCCGATCCTCGACCCCACGCTCGCCGCGCGCGTCAAGGATGAAGTGTTGGACAACTATCTCGCCGACAATCTCAATGCATGGGAGCTGCAGTCGGATGGACGATACGCACGCATCCTCCCCAGCGACGATGCGATGCCGCATTCGGCGCAATCGACGCTGCTCGCGAAAATCTGCAGCTAGCACGGATCTCTGCCGGTTATCGGCACCGTACGGTAGGCTCCGCCCGGTCGTTCTGGTAGTCTGCGCCTGCCGGTCGCCCCCTCTCGCCATCAGATCGTTACGGATCGCTAGAAGCTAATGCCTAACACTTCGACGCCCTTGCTGGAAGGCGAGTCGATCGCTGCGATCGATCTGGGCTCCAATAGTTTCCATATGGTCGTCGCGCAGATGGTGCTCGGGCAACTGCGGATCATCGACCGCCTACGCGAAACCGTACGCTTGGCCGAAGGTCTGGATGCGCAAGGCGGCATCAGCGACGCCGCGCGTCAACGCGCATTGGATTGCTTATCGCGTTTCGGTCAGCGCATCCGCGATTTGCCATCGCATCGCGTGCGCGCGATCGCCACCAATACGGTACGTGCGCTGCGCGATCCGCGCATGTTCCTCGCCGCCGCCGAAAACTCATTGGGGCATGCGATCGAAGTCGTGTCCGGCCGCGAAGAAGCGCGTCTGATCTATCAAGGCGTCGCGCACGCGCAACCGCCTAAACCGATGCAGCGTCGCCTGGTGATCGATATCGGCGGCGGCTCCACCGAATTCATCATCGGCTCGGGCTTCGACACCATCGAACGCGAAAGCCTGCAGGTCGGTTGCGTCGCCAGTACGCGGCGTTTTTTCCCAAACGGAAAATTATCGAAAAAGCGCTGGAAAGAAGCGCTCAGCGAAGTCGAAGCGGAATTCCAGCAATTCGCGGGGCTGTACCGCACGCTCGGCTGGCAAGAAGCCATCGGCTCGTCCGGCACCAACAAAGCCATCGGCGATATTTGCGCGGCGATGAAACTCACCAAAGGTGCAGTGACCGACGAAGCCTTACCTATCGTGCGCGACCGCTTATTGAATGCCGATCGTATCGATCTGATCGACTTGCCCGGCCTGCCGGACGATCGACGGCCGATCATCGCTGGCGGCATTCTGGTCTTGGAAGCCGCATTCGAGACTCTTGGTCTCAAGCGCATGATGGTGAGCAAGGCCGCGATGCGCGAAGGCGTGCTCTACGACATGCTCGGCCGCGGGCGCGGCCAAGATCCGCGCGAAGCCTCGGTCGACGCGCTGATGTCGCGATACGGCATCGACCGCGTACAGGCGACGCGCGTGGAAGCCACCGCCTTGCGTCTGTTCGATCAAGCGAGCGAGCGTTGGAATCTCGGCAGCGACGAGCGTTTGATGTTGATCTGGGCCGCGCGTCTGCACGAATTGGGGCTCGCGATCGCGCACAGCCAGTATCACGTGCATGGCGCATACGTGATCGAACATTCGGATATCTCCGGGTTCACTCGGCAAGAGCAACTCTTCCTCGCTGCCTTGGTGCGCAATCATCGCCGTAACGTCTCGAACAAATCGCTCGATGCCCTGCCCGACCGCTTGCTCGCCGGGGCGAAGCGTACAGCGGCGTTGCTCAGAGTCGCCGTTCTGCTTCATCGCTCGCATGAAGCCGAATCGTTGCCACGGCTCGATCTGAACGTTTTCGGCAATACGATGAAACTCTCGCTTCCGGAGCGTTGGCTCGATGCCCGCCCCTTATTGCGTACCGATCTTGAACACGAACCGGAAGGCATTGCGGGGCTTGGGGTCGATTTGGTCATTGAACCGCTTCATATCTAGTAATCACGGCCGCACTCCCATCGCCGATGCGCTGCGAATTCGCTGCTACCGCAGCGATCTATCGTCTAGCCGAAAGTCGCGGACGCATCGCTTTCAGCCAGTAACGAGTTCGATGCATTGTCGAACAGAGCGACTGCATTGACGCGCTCAGCGCATAGACGATGCGCATCCGATCCGATTACAGAAGCCGCGTCATCGAAGCGTCACTCATTCGTCATAGCGCATTCACCGTCGACCTTCAGTCTTCGCGAAACCGGAGACCGCTATGCGTTGCGCTATCGTCACCGAGACGTATCCACCGGAAATCAACGGCGTCGCCCTCACGGTGCGCAGCTTGGAAGAAGGCCTGCGTGCTCAAGGCCATACCGTCGATCTGATTCGACCGCGGCAAAGAAACGATCAAATCGCTTTGAATCACGAAACACTGGTTCCGAGCATGTCGCTGCCGCGTTATCCCGGCCTGCGCGTTGGCCTTCCTGCGATTCGCCAACTGACGAGATTATGGAAATTACAGCGCCCGGATGCGATTTATGTGGCCACGGAAGGCCCATTAGGCTGGACAGCGCTGCGCGCGGCGCGGAAGCTCGGCATCGCAAGCTCGAGCGGATTCCACACGCGATTCGACACCTACATGCGCGACTACGGCCTTCCGTTTCTGAAAGGTCCTGCGCTACGCTGGATGCGGCACTTTCATAACCTTGCCGATGCCACCCTCGTGCCGACGGAAGAGCTTCGAGCGTTTCTCGATCGAAATGGCTTTCGCAACGTCCTTCGTCTGGCGCGTGCGGTCGATACCGAGTTGTTTCATCCAAAACGTCGCGACCGCGAATTGCGTGCGCGATGGGGCTTGGGAGACGACGACATCGCGGTGATCCATCTCGGCCGGATCGCTGCGGAAAAGAACCTCGATCTAGCGATACGCACCTATCGCGAGCTGCAGGCGAATTGTTCGCCGACGCGTTTCGTCTGGGTCGGCGATGGACCCGAGCGCGCGCGAATCGAGCGCGAACATCCGGATTTCGTGTTCTGCGGCACCCAGCGCGGCGATGCGCTCGGCCGTCATTTCGCGAGTGCGGATCTGTTCTTGTTTCCCAGCAAATCGGAAACCTACGGCAACGTCACTTTGGAAGCGCTCGCGAGCGGCGTACCGACCATCGCGTTCGATTACGGCGCCGCTCGCGAATGGCTGCGAGACGGCAGGAACGGCGCGGCCATTGTCGACACAGGCGACGTCGAAGCGGAATCGCGCGCGTTCATCGAAGCCGCACGTAGTATCGCCTGCGACATGGCGCTTCGTCGCATGATGCGAATCGCCGCACGCGATTCGGTATCGATGCTCAAACCACAACAAGTCTCTTCTGAATTTGAATGGATTCTCACCACCCTTAGCCACACCAGAGGTTCGCATGAACGGCATCACCCTGCAGCGCAGACTGCGCGCGAATGACGCCGATTGGTGTTTGCGCGCCAATGCGCTTTGCGCGCGTACCATCGTGCTCCGTTATTTTTCGATCGTCAGCAAACTGGGCGATGGCCCACTTTGGTACGCGCTGATTTTCGCGCCGCTCGCGCTGCAGGGGTCCGCGGGATTGCACGCGACCGTGCACTTAGCGACGATCGGACTAGTCGCCGTCATCTTGTATAAAACACTCAAGCGCTGGACGCGACGCCCGCGCCCCTGCGCCTCGGATGTGCGCATCCGCGCATGGGTCGCGCCGTTGGACGAGTTCAGCTTCCCGTCCGGCCATACCTTGCATGCGGTGGCGTTCACCGGCGTCGCGCTCGTTTACTACCCTGCGCTCGCTTGGATCCTGCTCCCATTCGCCGCGAGCATCGCCGTATCGCGTGTGGTGCTGGGGCTTCACTACCCAAGCGATGTGCTCGCGGCAACCGGAATCGGCAGCATGCTGGTGCTCGGGTCGTGTTGGGTGAAGAACGTTATCGTCGCAGCGGTCTGAACATCGTAGCGCGCGATGATCGGGCAAGCGGAGCTTCGCTCCGCTCTACCTGCCAGTACCCGGGCAAGATCGTGGAATCGGCTCACCGCAGAAGGCGGCCGCGTTTCGAACGAACTCGGCCACATCATCGCCAAGCATCCACTTTCGCATGCAGCAGCCCAGGCGCGAGTTGTCCGCGCCAGTCGCGATCGTTCGCGACCTGCGCTTCGTTGCGGCTCTCGTCCAAACGCGCTGGATCGATATCGGCATAGGTCCAGATCGCATCCTCTTCGCCGATGCCTGTGGACGACGCGAGCACGCCATCGGCCGGGAACCCTACGTCCATCGGTGCGTAGATCGTCGCCTCGCCGGTGTTGGTGTCGAGCGCGGGGCTCCACGGCGCCTCGCCCGCCGTGACCGCTTGCGCGACGAAACAACGATTCTCAAGCGCCCGCGCTAGACAGCCCACGCGTACACGGGTCGCGCCCGCCGCAGTGTCGGTGCAACTCGGCACGAGCAGCACGCGCGCTCCGGCTTCGCATTGCGCGCGTACCGGCAGCGGAAATTCGATGTCGTAACAAATCGCGATGCCGACGCGTAAACCATCGAGATCGAACACTTTCAGCGCATCGCCGGCGTCGATCACGTCGGTTTTCTTCTCGAACCCGGTGAGCTGTAACTTGTCCTGCCACCCGTAACGTCCATCGGGCGCGAACAGATCGGCGCGGTTGCGATAGCGACTGTCGCCGATATCGAGCAGAAACGTACCCGGCACGACCCATAAACCCTTTTCGCGAGCGATGCCTGCGAACAGATCGAGCCAAGCGTCGCGCAGAGGCTGCAGCGCCGCCAACGTCGCATGCAGATCGCCGCCGATCTCCGAGGCGAACGCAGCGCCGAGTTCGAGCGAAAGATACTCGGGCAAGACCGCGACATGCGCGCCGTCGTCGGCAGCGACAGTCAGGTATCGACGATACTTTTCGGCGAAATCGTCGAAATGCGGCGGTGCGCCTATCGGCGTTCTGGCGACGGCGATTTTCATAATACGATCCTCATTCGGTCGGCCTTCATACTGCGTCGATCTCGCGCAAATCGCGCGTCCAAAATGTCAGCGCATGCATCACTTCGCCGCGGCCGATTTCGTTCCACGGCAGTTGCATCGTCGTTCCAATCCGGCGCGTGTAGCCGCGCTTGGCCCACAACGCTTCGTTGCCGCGATGATCCTGCGGACGCCGCGAATCGTCTGGATCGCGGTCCACGGCGCAGAAAGCCGCGAGATCGAAACGCCCTAACGCTCTCGCATGGGTCTCGCGATGATCGAAGAACGCATGACCGATGCCGCGGCCGCGATACGCCGGAAGCAGAACGGATTCACCGAAATAAAAGATGCGTGCGGGATCGTCGCCGCGCGCGATGAAGGGCCGTTGGAATGCCGCTTGATCGTCCGAAAGCGGCAAGCCAGTGGACGCGCCGACGATGCGGCCGGCGTCCTGGGCCAAAACGAAGACACTGTCGTTGGATTCGGCATAGGCGGCGAGATACTCGCGTTCGTACGCCATGTCGCCGTCGTAGAGATAAGGCCATTCTCGGAAAACGCTGATCCGTAGACTCGCCACTTCATCGAGATAGGGACGCAGGTCGCGGCCGGACACCCGTCGGACATCGATCGTGGTTGAGGTCATCGGAGACTCGATTGAACGTAGAACCGACTTCGATTCTAGCGCCGTTTCGACGGGTCTTCTGCTGGGGTACGCTGATGCATCGGTCACTGCCGCATCCGGCAGCCGGCTAGGTGTCGTGGCTGTTCATGACACGACGACGCCGCAGGTCTCCCTGCGGCATCGTCTCGAACCATCGTCTTAAGCGATCAACCCGGTTGTGCAGCCATGGATGCAGGCGGCGGCGATGGCATAACGGGCGGCTGCGGTGCCCGTGGCATCGGTGGGGGCGTCATGTTCGCGCCGAGTGCGTACCAATCCACTTTGCGCGTCACGATCATGATCGCGGCCAAAATCACGAACAACAGTCCAGCGCCCATGACCATCGCATTGTCCTCGGAAATCAACAGACCGTAGAGCGCAGCGTAGAGCGTCGCGATCATCGCCGCGAAGCCGAGACCGCGTAGCCACGACCTCAACACATGGCTCACGTAGAAACCGAGCAGCCCGATACAAGCCGCGCTCGCGATCAGGTACGAAAGCCCGAAGTCGATGTGTTCCGACAATGCGATCAGCAACAAGAAGAAGATCGCGAGCGCTAAACCAACCAGACCGTATTGGATCGGATGGATGCGCAGTTGTTTGATCAGCTCGAACATGAAAAAGCCGACGAAGGTCAACACTACGAACAAGATGCCGTATTTGCTGGCGCGGTCGGCTTGGGTGTAGATGTCGACTGGATCGACCAGGGAAACGCTCACCGCATCGATTTCGCTACCGCTACCGCCGCCTTCTCTGTAGCTCGACGACAGACCGATCGCAGACACATCCGGTAGTATCTTTCCAGCGAGGTATTGCGCCTGCGCATTGCTGGCGAGCGAAGAGACTTCCCACAAGCCGCTGAAACCGCTCGCGCCGATCGATTGCTGACGCGCCGGGAAAGAGCCATTGAACTGCGGATGCGGCCAAGACGACGTCAATTCGATGCGGTTATTCTGCGCTAGCGGCATCACCGCGAGCGCTTCGGTTCCCTGTAGCGCGAACTTGAATTGGGTATCGAGCACGATCTTGGCGCCAGGCTGCGGCACGTCCAGCAAGATATGCAGACCATTCCCCGCTTGTCCACCGAGCCCGCGTTCGAGTTTCAACTCGCGTCCGCCGATCTTCAATTGCGGTACGCCTTGCAATCCGCGCACATCGGCGATGCCGTAATTCAAATGGGGCTGCCCGATCGTGCGCGGCGAAGCGGGCGTGTCGTCGACTGGAATCGTGGCGCTCAGATTCGCGACGATACTGCCATCGAGTTCGTAGGTGCGAACCTCGTGCAAACCGAGGAATTTGCTCTTGGGCGTGAGCTTGCCGCGGACATCCATCGACTGCGGAAAAAAGGCCCAACGTCCAGATTGTTCTTGTTTCACGATACGAATCACTTCGCCGCGTTCGTTCTTCTCCTCCACATCGACCAAATCGACGTAAGGCACGATCAACACAGGGCCGGCGATCGATTGCGCGCCGGCCGAACGTTGTGCGATAGCGTTCACCGCTTGCTGATGGTATCGCTGTCGCTCTTGAATCGTGCCGCGGATCATCATCAGCGGCACCAGGATCGCGATCGTCAGGCCGAACACCATCAGTACTTTCAAAATCAGTTTCATCGCCGTCTTCCTCGATTGGGACGGCGACAGTGTCGGTGCGGCGTACGGGGCGGCGATGTCGCCCGGGTGAAGCGAATGTGAAGCGGGCTATCGGCAGACGCGTCCTCTACGCGAGCGGCAGCAATATCGACGCCACTGCGCCGCCGCCCTCGCGATTGCTCAATTCCGCCCGACCGCCGTGCAATTCTGCCGCTTCGCCCACGAAACACAGCCCCAAGCCGCTGCTGCGACTGCCGCCCTGCGGGCGTGGCAGCGAGTAGAAGCGCTCGAAGACCCGCGTCAGCGCATAGTCCGGCACGCCCGGCCCGCGATCCGATACGTCGATCCGCAGCATCGACTGCGCACGCACGATGCGCACCTCGATCTCGCTACCCGTCGGCGCGAAATCGGCGGCGTTCTCGAACAAATTGAGCAGCGATTGCCGCAACAAGAACGCATCGCCCGCGATCGTCGCGCCTGCGCCTTCGTCTTCGACCCGCAAGTGCAGTTGTTTTTGCGCGAATTTCGCCGCGGCCTGCGTCGCCGCATCCTGCACCAACGCGGCAGGATCGATGGTCTGTGGCTGTTCGATTCGTTGACGATGCTCCACTGCCGCCAACGCCAACAGCTTGTCGATCATCTCGGCCATGCGCTCGCTCTGAGCGCGAATGGTCGCGACGAATCGGGCGCGATCGGCAGCAGGCATTTCGGGCGGGGCGCTTTCGCTCGCATCGGGTGCCCCGACATGCGCGGGGCCGCCGATCGCGTCCGCTTCGAGCAACTCGGCGCTACCGCGAATCGCTGCGAGCGGACTCTTCAACTCGTGGGTCAGCGCATGGACGTACTGTTCGACGTACTGTTTGCCTTCGAGTTTCTCGCGCATGGTTTCGAGCGCGCGACCGAGGTCGCCGAACTCGCCTGCCGCATCCGGTGGCGCGACGCGGTCACCCGCGGTCACAGCGTGCGCATAGCGCTGAAGCGCACCGAGTTGGCGCGATAGCCACCACGCCGCCAGCAAACCGACCACTAACGCCGAACCGAGCAGAACGAAACCCCAGTTCAATATCTTGCGTTGGCTGCGCGCGATGAATGGCGCGATGGTTTGATTGGGCTTGGCGACGGTCAGTACGCCGATGATCTTAGGCTTGCCCTGCGCATCGCGATCGATGATCGGTGCGGCGACGTGCATCACCGAACTGGCTTCATCGTTCGGGTCGGAGCGAGTCGAACGCGCGCCGTAGCGCCCGCGCAAGGTGAGAAGAACATCGTTCCAGCGCGAATAATCCTTGCCGACATCGCGCCCGGCGGAATCGAAGACGACGATGCCGCGCGCATCCGTGACATAGATGCGCGTACTGACGTTGCGTTTGCGGAAACCCCAAATTTCGGCGCCGAGATCGCGGCCGCCAAGCGCGCGCACATGCCGCGCGAAATCGCCATTAGCGATCGTGCCGTCGACGAAATCGTCGCGCGCGATCTCGGCCAGCATATTCGCGGTGTCGACCAGCGTGTCTTCCATCGCCTGACGCACACCGGGTTTGACTTCCTGCAAAAACACTTGCCCGAGCAGCAACGCGGCGATCGCGACGATCAAAAAATAACCCAGCAAAATGCGCAGACCGATTTTCATAAGGGTGTGCTCAAGCGCCCACTCAACCGCTCACGCCGATATCGAGCGAATAGCCGAGACCACGATGGGTGTGGATCGGATCGCTGTCGCCGTCGATCGCGCGAAGTTTCGCGCGCAATGTCTTGATATGCGTGTCGACCGTACGATCGCTGCTGTCCAGCGCATCGGCCCAGACTTTATCCATCAACTGCGCCCGCGACAGTACCGCGCCGGGGCGTGCGATCAACACTTCGACCACGCCGTACTCGTAACGCGTCAGATCGAGCAAGCACCCGCGAAAACGCAAACGCTTCCCTTCGCGGTCGATCTCGAAGGCGCCGAGCGTCTGCCATCGCGCATCGGTCATCGCCGAAGCGGTGTCATTCGCTCGCATCTCGGCCGGCGCATGTCGGCGTAATCGTGCGCGAACGCGCGCCACTAGCTCGCGCGGCGAGAAGGGTTTGACGATGTAATCGTCGGCCCCTAATTCAAGCCCAAGCACGCGGTCGATCTCGCTGCCGCGCGCGGTCAAAAAGATCACCGGCACATCGCTGAAACCACGCAGCGCGCGACAGACGTCGAAGCCGGTCATATCTGGTAAGCCGACATCCAGCACCACCAGATCCACACCTCCCGCACGCACGCGCGGCACGACATCGCCACCCAACAGGCAATGCTCAGCGGCGTAACCGTCGGCGCGTAGCGCGTACAGTACGGTTTCGGCAATCGCCGGTTCGTCCTCTGCGATCAGAATCGTCGCCATCATGCTCGGCCCTCTCGCTTCAGCGCGCTTTCTCCTTCGCGATCCAGGCATCGACGCGACGCTCCATCAAGGTCATCGGCATTGCGCCGCTGCTGAGCACGAAATTGTGATAGCGCTTCAGATCAAACTTCGCGCCCATCTGCGCCTTCGCTTTCTCGCGCAACTCCAGGATCTTGTTCATGCCGACTTTGTAGGCCAGCGCTTGCCCTGGATTCACCAGGTAACGCTCGATCTCAGCGACAACGTCGGTCTCGGGCATGCCGGTCTTGGCGACCATGTATTCGATGGCCTGCTCACGCGTCCAGCGTTTGTGATGCAAACCGGTGTCGACGACCAGGCGCACGGCGCGGAACATTTCCGCCTGCAGTCGACCAAGATTATCGAGCGGCTGTTTCTGATAACCGATCTCCCATGCCAACCGCTCCGCATACAGAGCCCAACCTTCCATGTAGGCGGTGAACGGCAGCAATTTGCGGAACGTCGGCACGCCGGTAAGCTCCTGCTGGATCGTGACCTGGAAATGGTGGCCGGGAATGGCTTCGTGATACGCCAAAGTGCGCATACCGAACTTCTGTACCTCATTCACGTTGCGCAAGTTGGCATAGAAGATGCCGGATCGCGAACCATCGAACGCCGGACCGTTGTAGTACGCGCCGGGCGCGGTTTTCTCGCGGAACTCCGGCACGCGCTCGACCTTGACGCCCATCTTCGGCCGCACGTCGAAATACGGCGCAAGGCCGCGGTCGATCTCATCGATGATGGTCTGGTAATCGGCGAGGATCTGCTTGCGGCCGGCATCGCTATTCGGGTACATCTGATCGGGACGCTCGCCGAGTTCCCGTACACGCTCGCCCACGGTGCCTTCTGTCAGCCCTTCCGCGCGCAGGATCACATCCATCTCGCCTTCGATGCGCGCGACTTCCGACAAGCCTAGCGCATGGATCTGATCGGGCGTCATATCGGTCGTCGTCTGCTGCTTCACCGACCAGGCGTAGAACGCATCGCCATCTGGCAGCGCCCAGACGCCGCGGTTGCCCTGCGTTTTCGGCAGTAATTGCGCGTAGTAGGCGATCATCTCGCGGTAGATAGGATAGACATCCTGCGTGATCGCGCTCTCGGTTTCGCCGAGCAGGCGCGCACTTGCCTCTTTGTCGATCGCATCCTTAGGCGCTTTGCCGATCTTCTCGGCAAGGCTGGTGTAAAGAATGTTCTCTTTCGCCGGCTGTGCGACGAAGGCACGCATTTCCGTCAGCACTTTCTCGATAACGAAGGTCGGTGGCACGATGCCTTCTTGCTCGCGCTTGCGCACGCCTTCGAGGACTTGTTTGAACTTGGCCGGAAATTTGCGCAGCCGCGCGACGTAGTTATCGCCTTCTTTCACGCTATCGACCGGATGCTGCGTCGCCATGAAGGTCGGCAGCTCGTTTTGCGCGCCGAACAGCTGATTCAACGGGTAGTTGTGATGGGAGAAGCGGTCGCCCTCGACCTGGACGGCGAGGAAGTAATCGAGCATGTCGTAGGACAGCCGCGCGCCTTCGTCGAGCGCGTTGCGGTCGTAACTGCGCAGCGTCGCAAGATCTCGCTTGAGTTTGGCGCGAAGTTCATCTTCGTGCGCGAGCGAAGCGTCGGTCAGATCGTCTGAATACCAATCCGCCCAAGCTGGCAGCATGCGCAGGCTGCTGAGCAACTCCGGATCCTGCAGGGCGTATTCGGCGAACACGCGCTCGTAGAACCAGCCGATCTTCAGCGGTTTGAAATAGACGGTATGCAGCACGAGCAATACCGCCAGCAGCAAAAGCAGCAATAAGCCTCGGAAGCTCCAACGGAACAAGGTCCGCATGCTCGGATTCCACGGGTGAGTTGGTGCAACTTACCATTGCCGGGAACCTGCCAACAGCCCCGGAAGTACCCGCTCGCCGGTCCGCCGCGCTAAGCTGGCCGTCATGAACTATCGCCATGCCTTCCACGCCGGCAACCACGCCGATGCGCTCAAACATGTCGCCTTGTTGCTGCTGTGCGATGCGCTGACCGCCAAGCCGGCGCCTCTGTATGCGCTCGACACGCATGCCGGAGCGGGTCTGTATCAATTGGACGATACCGCCGCCCGGCGCACCGGCGAAGCGAAGGACGGCATCGTGCGCTTGCTCAGCGCGCCGCCCGCCGATCGCGGCATCGCACGCTATCTCGATGCCGTCGCCGCTTGCCGCGCCCAGCATGGCGAGCATGCCTACCCAGGTTCGCCCTGGCTGCTCGCGTATGCGCTGCGCGAGCAGGACCGCATCGCCTGCTGCGAACTGCGCGACGAGGAAGCCGCTCAGCTCAAGCACTATTTCGCTCATGACACCCGCCTCGCCGCCCATGCGCGCGACGGCTATGCGGCGATGCATGCCCTGCTGCCGCCGAAGATCGGCGAGCAGCGCTTCGCCCGCGGCCTGGTCTTGATCGATCCGCCGTACGAGGCGCAACTGACCGAATTCGATATCGCCCTGCGCGCGATGCGCGATGGCCTCGAACGCTGGCCGCAGGCCTGCTACGTGCTGTGGTACCCGATCAAACGCCGCAATACCCTGATGCGGTTCTACCGCTCGGCGGCCGCGATGTCGGCCAAATCCGCGCTGATCTGCGAACTCCTGGTGCGGCCGGACGATTCCCCGTTACGGATGAACGGCAGTGGCTTGCTGTTCCTCAACGCGCCTTGGCATTTCGAGAACGCATTGACCCCGAGTCTGCGCAGCCTCCAGAAAGCGCTCGGCGAAGCCGGCGCTTCGTCGCGGATCGAGTGGCTGAAGGCGCCGGCATAGCGCACGGCCCAAAATACCGCGATACCGATTCAGCGCGCCGCGACACGCGACACCCGGCCTGTCGTCGCCGATATGCGAAAATCCCCCACCCTTTCCGAACGACCCCGACGATGGCCGGTTCCAGCTTATTCGCCCTGATCGACGATATCGCCACACTGCTCGACGACGTGTCGGTGATGACCAAGGTCGCGACCCAAAAGACCGCTGGCGTGCTCGGCGACGACCTCGCGCTCAATGCGCAGCAGGTCGCTGGCGTCGATGCGGACCGCGAACTACCGGTCGTCTGGGCCGTCGCCAAGGGGTCGATGGTCAACAAGGTCATCCTGGTGCCGTTGGCGCTCGCGATCAGCGCCTTAGAACACTGGCTGCACGGCCGCGGCATCAATATTCCGCTGATCACGCCGCTATTGATGTTGGGCGGCGCATTCCTTTGTTATGAGGGCGTCGAGAAACTGGCGCATAAATTCCTGCATAACGATAACGAAGACGAAAAGCACCATCAGGAACTCGTGCATGCGGTGCGGGACGAGACGATCGACATGGTCGCGTTCGAGAAGGACAAGATCAAAGGCGCGATCCGCACGGATTTCATCTTGTCCGCGGAAATCATCGTGATCTCGCTCGGCACCGTCGCCGATCAAGACTTCACCCGTCAGCTCGCCGTGCTCTGCGCGATCGCGATCATCATGACCGTCGGCGTGTACGGCTTGGTCGGCGGTATCGTCAAACTCGACGATTTAGGTCTGATGCTCGTGCGCGACGCGCGCGAGAGCGGTATCGCGAAACTCAAGCGTCGCGTGGGCGGTGCGATCCTGACCGGCGCACCGTACCTGATGAAATTCTTGTCGATCGCCGGCACCGCAGCGATGTTCCTGGTTGGCGGCAGCATTCTGGTACACGGCATCGGGCCGCTGCATCACTTCATCGAGCCCTTCGTCAAAGGCAGCTTCGGTTGGCTGTTGCAGATGGGCTACGACGCGGTGATCGGTATCGTCGCTGGTGCGATCGTGCTGGGCGCAGTATCGGCGATCGGGCGCTTACGCAAACCCCCGAAGACCTCTGCGGGCTGATCGAATCGCTTCGGATTCGCTTGGGGCAGGTTCAATCGCCACCTAGCTCGCGCTGTTTCGATTTCGGCAGCTTCGCGAACACCAGTTCGTAACTGCGGCGGATCAGTGTCTCGATCTGCGCGACCGGGAGCGCCTTGGGCACGGTCAAACTGATCCATTGCGCGCGGGCCATATAAGGCGCGGGAACGATCCCGGGGCGGTCGGTGAATTCCAAAAACCGGTCCGCCTCGACCTTGAAGCTCAATCGGCCGCTGCCCCCGGCTTCGGCAGGGGCCGTGTCGAGGACGCAAAACATCTTGCCTCCGACCGAAAAGACCACGTCGGAGCCCCATTTGATGTCTTCGGTCACGCCGGGCCAGGTCCGGCAGAGCATGCGTAGGGCATCGGCGTTCATGTTTCCGTTTCCGCGTCCGGAAAGGGCTTTGCCCGCGAATTTAGAGCTTAGCTTCATCTTCGTTGTGCGACCATCCGGCCGTGAAACCGCGCAACCGGCTCCCTCCCTGGCACGAAAAACGCACGTTGGCCAATGGCCGCGAAGTCGTGATCCGTCCGATCCGCGTCGAAGACGCCGAGCCGCTACGCGCAGGCTTCGGACTGCTGAAGCCCGAAGAGATCCGCCAGCGCTTCCTCTACACGATCAAAGAACTGACGCCGGCCGCCGCCGAGCGCCTGACCCGGCCGCATCCGGAGCGCGAGTTCGCCTTAGTGGTCGCCGAGCCCCTACCGCCCGGCGAGGCGTTGATCGGCGCCGTGGCGCGCATCGTGGTCGACGAAAACAGTCGGGACGGCGAATTCGCCATCCTCGTCAGCCATTACATCAGCGGCATGGGCCTCGGCCGCTTGTTGATGTTGCGTTTGGCCAAATGGGCGAAGCGCAAGCGCCTTAGACGGCTTTACGGCGACGTACTGGAACACAACACCGCGATGATCTCGCTCGCGCTGTCGTTAGGCTTCCATCGCGAAAACGCGCATACGCCGGGGCTGGTCAAAGTCGTCCTCGACTTGGAGCCATGCACCACCGATTCCGATGTTCGCAGCACGGCGCCTACGGAAGACGAGGCCGTCGAATGCACGACGGCCGAAGGCGATATCTAAAATAACGCTGGACACGTTCATCCAGCACTTCTTCAGTGGTCGCGAGTTCGGTCGAGCCGAACTCACTCACGCCGAGTCAGTCGGCTACCGGCAATGTCATGATCGCATTGGCGAATTCGGCCATGCTCTTGAAGCGATGCTGCGCGATCAGTTTGCCGTCTTTCTTCTCGATCACGATGAAACCGGTTTCGTCGCGATCGTCGATGCCCTCGGTGCGATCGATATCGATCACGATCTTGCCGTCGTAGCTGAGGGTATTGCCGTGCCCGACTACAGCGATGTTCTGGCCTTTCGGCGGATTCAGGGCATCGAGCGCTTTACGCAGACGTCTCGCGGACGCTTCGTGCTGTTCGTGGACGATCGCGGTGCGATGCAGCAGCGAATTCTCGATGCCGTCGATCCGGCCGAACGCGAGTATGGCGGTCTGCCGCGCGCGGCAGCTCGGGCTCGAGATGACTTGCGCGACTTTCACGCCCGTCTCCTCGAACAAGGCGCCGAGCAATTTCGACTCCTCTTCGCCTTGCGGCGTCAAGCAAGTCGCTTTGTGGAACGACGTTGTCGATGCGTCGATTTTGTTGATCAATTCGTGCGCGTCGAACGCGGTGACGTCGGTCCACTTCTCGCGCTGGGCGTGGCGGAAATGCAGGATATAACCGCCTTCGACGATTTTCTTGGCCCATAGGGCATTCTGCGGCGCGCGGCGCGCGGCCTGAGCGCGTGGCGTATCCGCATCGGCATCGCCGCGAATCAGTTCGTAAGGAAAACTCTTGTTCTCGATGGTCGCGACGCCCCACGCGAACGCAATGGCGCCAGCCATCGCGAACATGAGCAAGAACAACAAGGTTTTCACCATGGTATTGCCGGCCACTGACTTGGGCCGATGTTGGATGTACGTCATATCCCCGATCTCTCCTGATGTCGAAAGTACCTATCGGATGCTATCTCCCCGATGCATATGACCAATGTAGCAGACCGTAGGGATACGAGTCTTGATGCCGCCGGCCCACCTAAGCCGGAATTGATATGCCGACCGATGCGCCGGTATAGCGAGCGGGTTCGTGCCCTAAATTCGATGGCTGCGATCGGTTGCACGACGACTATGCCCATCCCCTCGATCGAGAAAACGCCGCATCGAAATATCGACGTCTCCCCCGTTGCGTACAAGGTGACGCCGCCTACCGCTACCGCTTACCCTAGCGGCCCTTCCCGACCGTGCCCGCGCCCGGTTCGGCCCTTGGTATTGGTCGGCGCCAGCCACTGTCGCCTTCCGCCTCGTCGACGCCCGTGCCTACCTCCGCTTCCTTTCCCGATCTCCTGCCGAAAACCGGCCAGCAACGCGCCTTCTGGCGCGCACCGCCTAATGCCAGCGCACTCGCCTGGACGATCGCCGTCTGCGCGCGTGCGCACGCGAAGGGGCCGTTACTCGCGATCGTCCGCGACAACCATGCGGCGCATCAGCTCGAATTGGATCTGCGCACGCTCGTCGGCAGCGACGATGCGCTTCCAGTGCTGCATTTCCCCGATTGGGAAACCCTGCCCTACGATCAATTCAGCCCGCATCCGGATATCGTCTCGCAACGTCTCGCCGCTCTGCATCGCCTGCCCGGGCTACGCCGCGGCATCGTGGTCGTACCGGTGCAGACGCTGATGCAGCGCCTCGCGCCGGTGTCGTACATCGTGGGGGGCACCTTCGATGTGCGCGTCGGCCAGCGCATGGACATGGATGCCGAAAAACGCCGGCTGGAGACCGCCGGCTATCGCCATGTGCCGCAGGTATTCGATCCTGGCGATTTCGCGGTGCGCGGCGGCCTACTCGATCTGTACCCGATGGGCGCGGACGAACCGTATCGCATCGAATTGCTCGACGACGAAATCGACACCATCCGCGCCTTCGATCCCGAGTCGCAGCGTTCGCTCGACAAATACGAGTCCGTGCAACTGCTGCCTGGACGCGAGATGCCGCTGGAAGGAGAAGCGCTGCAACGCGCGCTCGATACCTTGCGCGACCGCTTCGATATCGACACGCGTCGCAGCGCCTTGTTCCAAGACCTGAAGGCCGGGGCGGCGCCTGCGGGCATCGAGTACTACCTGCCGCTGTTCTTCAACGAGAAAGGTCGCGACCGCACCGCGACGCTGTTCGATTACCTCGATGCGCATGTGTTACCGCTGATCGGTGAAGGCGTACACGAGGCCGCGGATCACTTCTGGCGCGGGGTCGGCGAGCGTTACGAACAACGGCGTCACGATATCGAGCGCCCGCTGTTGCCCCCGGCCGAGCTGTATCTGCCGCCGGACGCGCTGCGCGAACGCTTGAATCTCAGCCCGCGGATCGACGTATGCGGCGAAGGTCACCCGCGTCGCGGGGATGCGATATCGACAGGTACGCAACCCGCGCCCGACCTGCCGCTGACCACGCGCGATGAGGCGGCGGGTACGGCACTGAAACGCTTCCTCGATACGTATCCGGGACGAATTGTCGTTGCGACCGATTCGGCGGGCCGTCGCGAGGCGATGCTGGAAGTGTTGCGAGCGGCCGAGCTGCAACCGTCCGTCGTTCCGGATCTGCAGACGCTGCGGGCGCAAATCGCGCGCGGCGATGCGAAGACGCCCCGGTTCGCGATCACCGTCGCGCCGCTCGACAACGGCTTCGCGATCGATCGTATCGAGACCTCGATCGGTCGCGCCGAATCGCTGCTGTTGTTGACCGAACGTCAGCTATTCCCGGAACGCGCATCGCAACCGCGTCGTCGCAAACGCGCCGGTCGCGAACCCGAGGCGATCATTCGCGATCTCGGCGAGCTGTCGGAAGGTGCGCCGGTCGTACACGAAGATCACGGCGTCGGTCGTTATCGCGGCTTGGTCATGCTCGAAGCCGGCGGCCAAACCGGCGAATACCTCGACATCGAATACGCCAAAGGCGATCGGCTGTACGTGCCGGTCGCGCAATTGCACCTCGTCAGTCGCTATTCCGGCGCATCGCCGGAGACGGCGCCGCTGCATTCGTTGGGCGGCGAGGCTTGGACCAAAGCCAAGAAGAAAGCGACGGAAAAAGTTCGCGACGTGGCTGCGGAGTTGTTGGAAATCCAAGCGAAACGACAGGCCCGCGCCGGGTTGGCGCTCACTCTCGATCGCGCGATGTACGAACCTTTCGCCGCCGGCTTCCCGTTCGAGGAAACACCCGATCAACAATCCTCGATCGAAGCGGTGCTGCGCGACCTCGCCGATAGCCGGCCGATGGATCGCGTGGTTTGCGGCGATGTCGGCTTCGGAAAAACAGAAGTCGCCGTGCGTGCCGCATTCGCCGCGGCCAGTGCGGGGCGCCAAGTCGCGGTGTTGGTGCCGACGACGCTTCTCGCCGAACAGCATTACCGCAATTTTCGCGATCGCTTCGCCGACTGGCCGCTGAAAGTCGAAGTGCTATCGCGTTTCAAAAGCACCAAAGAAATCAAAGCCGAACTCGAGAAACTCGCCGAAGGCAAGATCGATGTGATCGTCGGGACGCATCGCTTGCTGCAGCCGGACGTGAAGTTCAAGGATCTCGGCCTGGTCATCGTCGACGAAGAACAGCGCTTCGGCGTACGCCAGAAAGAAGCATTGAAAGCGCTGCGCGCGAACGTGCATCTGCTTACGCTCACCGCCACGCCGATTCCGCGCACGTTGAACATGGCGATGGCCGGTCTGCGCGATTTGTCGATCATCGCCACGCCGCCGGCGCACCGTTTAGCGGTGCAGACCTTCGTCGTGCCCTGGGACGATACGCAACTGCGCGAGGCCTTTCAGCGCGAATTGGCGCGCGGCGGTCAAGCTTATTTCTTGCATAACGATGTCGAAAGTATCGGTCGCATGCAGCGCGAATTGGAAACACTCGTGCCGGAAGCGCGCATCGGCATCGCGCACGGGCAGATGCCGGAACGCGAACTGGAACGCGTCATGCTCGATTTCCATAAGCAGCGCTATAACGTGCTGCTGTGCTCGACGATCATCGAGTCCGGCATCGATATTCCGAACGCCAATACGATCGTGATCAATCGCGCCGATAAATTCGGCCTCGCGCAGTTGCATCAGCTCCGCGGCCGTGTCGGGCGCTCGCACCACCGCGCTTACGCCTACCTCGTGATCCCGGATGGCCGCACCATCACCGCCGATGCGCGCAAGCGTTTGGACGCCATCGCCTCGATGGACGAGTTGGGCGCGGGCTTCACCTTGGCGACGCACGATCTCGAGATTCGCGGCGCCGGCGAACTGCTCGGCGAAGATCAAAGCGGGCAAATGGCGGAAGTCGGTTTCTCGCTGTACACCGAATTGCTCGAACGTGCGGTACGCAGCATCAAGCAGGGCAAGCTGCCCGATATGGACGAGCCGCTGTCGCGAGGCGCCGAAGTCGATTTGCACGTCCCGTCGCTGATTCCCGACGATTACTTGCCCGATGTGCATACGCGACTGACGCTCTACAAACGCATCAGCAGCGCGCGCGATGCGGATGCTCTGCGCGAGTTGCAAGTCGAGATGATCGATCGCTTCGGCCTGCTGCCCGACCCGACGAAGCATTTGTTCGCGATCGCCGAACTCAGGCTCGATGCCACTGCACTGGGGATTCGTAAATTCGATCTCGGCGCGAACGGCGGACGTTTGCAATTCGTCGACAAACCGAATGTGGACCCGATGTCGGTGATCAGACTGATTCAAGGCCAATCCAAGCACTATCAAATGGATGGCCCGGATAAGCTCAAGATCAAACTCGACCTCCCCGATGCCGCGACGCGCTTCCAAGCCGCACGCGGCTTGCTGACCGCATTGAGACCGAACGCATGAGCACAGCGCTCTCGACGATCGTTTTACCTGCGGCGCGGCTTGGCGCTTGCGTCATCGTATTCGGCACGCTGGCCGCCTGCGCGTCGCGCGTCGACCAATCGCCGGATTCCGCACGGGCGTCGACCACGACGTTCCACATCGTCCGTCACGCCGAAAAAGCGAGCGACGACCCGAAGAATCCGAGCCTTAGCGAGGCGGGACGAGTTCGCGCGCAACGACTGGCCGCACTTTTACGCGATGAGACGGTCGTAGCCGTGTATGCGAGCGGGTATCGCCGAACGCAGGCGACCGCTGCACCCACAGCGACTGCGCATGGCCTAGAGGTTCGTACTTACGATGCCGCGCAGCCGGCGGCCGCCTTCGCCGCAACACTGCGGGATGATCATCGCCGCGACAGTGTTCTGATCGTTGGGCATAGCAATACCGTGAGTCCGATCGCTGCTGCGCTATGCGCTTGCGAGGTGCCCCCGCTACGCGAAGACGAATTCGATCGTTGGATCACTGTGCGTATCGATGCGCACGGCACCGCGACGTTACGAACTCGGAATTACTAAGAGTACGACGACCGAATCGCGTCTAACGAGCGAATTCGAGAGTGAGCGGATACGCGCAGCTTCCGCTTCGGCGCGCCGGCGGTTTAGCCCTTCGCGCTCAAACCGAGCGAGCGTTGCGGGTCGAAATCGATGCCGCTGATGTAACGCTTACCGGAATGCGATTTGATGTGCACGACCACATCGATGGTCAACATCAATAGGCGCTTGATGATCGCGAATTCCAAACCGGAACCTTCGTTCGAAGCCTTCACCATCAACGCGAGCTGATCCCAGGTTTGCGAAATACTGCCGGCGTGGCAACTGGTGATCGAACCCGGATGGCCGGACGCGCAGTTACGGATGAAGTAGAACGATTCGTCGCCGCGCAACTCGGCCAGGATGATCCGGTCCGGCTTCATGCGCAGACAGGCTTCCATACAGGTCTTGGCGGTGACGTTACTGGTGCTCTGCCCGCCTTTCGAATACAGCAGATGCACCACGTTCGGCTGTTCGATGAACAACTCGCGGGCGTCTTCGATCGTGACCAGCCGCTCTTCATGGGGAATATGGCCCACGAGCGATTTCATGAACGTGGTCTTGCCGCTACCGGTCGCGCCTGCTACCACCACATTTTTCTTGTACAGCACGCAACGCTTGAAGAATTCGGCGTAATTGCGCTCCGCGCGCAACTCCAGCAATTCCTTGTCGTGATCGCTGACGACCGGATCGCCTTCGAGGATCTGCTTGAAGAACCCGCTATCCTCGTAGCTCTGCAGCGTGAAATTATGCTTCGCGGGCAAACGAATCGTGATCGACGATCTTGCCGGCATCGCAGGCCGGCGGAATCACGAACTGCGCGCGCTGCCCGGTCGGGAACGTCAGCGACACCACCGGATCGATGTCGGTGATGCGCTGGCCGGTATTGCTCTCGTTGACGACCGCGGTACAGAACTGCCTCGCTCGTTCGAACGTGAGCGTGGGCACTTCGATCCGCTCCCACCCTTTGCGCGTTTCCAAATACAGCTCGCCAGGCCGATTGATGCAGATTTCGGTGACTTCCGGCGAACTCATGTATTCGAGAATCCCGAGTACCTGGTATTGGTACTCGAGAAACTCGTTTGAAACATTCGCGATAGGCGAGTTATCGATGTCCATCTAAGCCCTAAGATCAACGACGCTGGACCGAGACGACACCCGAGAAATCGACGTCCTTGGAGACATAGATATTCACGACCGTACCTTGGTTGATGGTGACGGTTGAGGGACGCGCGGCCGATTTCGCGGTGGCTTGATTAGCCAGACGATCGATCGCACGAGCCGTATTGCTCTCGAAGGGCTTCGAGACCACTTGGCCGCCCGTGGTCACTTCTGTAGTGGTCGGACCTTCTTTTTCGCCGAAGAATTTGAAGGCATCGCTCAACAGGCTGATGAACAAGGCCGAGCTGATTTTACTTCCCCAATGCGCGTTGTAATCGCCAGGATGTCCTGCGCTACCGAGGTTATCGATGCCCGGGCTGGACATTTTCATGTCGATGCCGGTCGGCGTCGTCACGCGATCCCAAACCACCGCTATGCGAGGACTATTCGGCTCGCCTTGGTAAGAACCGAACGCTTTCGAACCCTTCGGCAACAGCAGGCTACGGCCGTTCACGGAGTAGACCGGCTCCGTGACGATGCACGAAGTGAAACCGGAAACGTCCGTAATGATCCGCGTCTCCAACACGCAGCGGATGTAAGTGCCGCGCAGCAGCAAGGTATCGGCATTGTTCAAGAACTTCGCGCGCGTGACTTTATCGTCGGCATCGGCCGAGGCCTGGGGCTGGGCCGCAGGTGCATTGTTAGGATTCATCGCCCTGAAGGCATCGACCATCGCCATCTGTGCGGCTTGATCGGCACTAGCGCCACCCGAGCCACCCGCACCGTAAGCATTGTCGGCGACGCCCATGCGGCGCTCGGCCAAGGACGGGCCGCGCGGTTGTTCTGGCATAGACGAGGCGTTAGAGCCGCCATTCGCATTCGCCTGATTCTGCTGCTGCGGCGTGGGTTCGATCGGAATGGGTTCCGACTGCGGGATCGGCGGCAATTGATCGGCCGGCACGGGCTCGCCAGCGAACGGATCCAACGGGTCGCGCAACGAAGTCGGGGCGACCGGCGTCAGAACTTGTTGCTGCTGTTCCTTCGGCTCTTTCTTCTTCTCGTCGTCGCCACCGCTCATGACAACCAAGACGGTCAGCAGAATCAAGAGAACGACGATACCGCCCAGGAACAACAACGCTTTCGTGTTGATCTTCTGCGATTCTTGATTCTTCAGTTGCGGCGCGTTCGCGTCGAGACTTGCGGGGTCCACCGGCGGCGCTTCCGTGTAATACGGGTTAGCGGTCTGGCCGGAGCTATAGTCGCCGGATTCGCCCGGCTGATTCGGCGGTAGATTCTGATTCACTTTTGCTTGTTCCTACGCAGGCCGACGACGTTCTTCCCGTGACGGATCACCAGGAAGGGATAGATACCGTGAACGACGATCGTGTTGTTCTCGACCGTGGTGTTGACCACGAAGTCGTCGCCACTCTCGCGTTCTCGACCGAAGATCGCCGGGAAATTACCGGTCGGGAACTGCTTCAGATCCGTCATTTTCACGTATGTGAACTGACCATCGTCGTAGACGTTGACCGGAAGCAGCCACTTGTTCTTCGTACGCGTCGAGACTGCGTAATCGAAGTTATAGAAGCGTTCTTTCGCGATCGTCGTGTCGATTTCGGTCTGTTGCCGGGTTTCTTCGACCGGCGCGTCCGCTTCCGGCACGAAGCTCGCATTGTTCGGATACGTGAAGGTGACTTTGTAGTGGACACCAGCGCGTTTGGCCTGTTCTAACGAGGTCCAGTCGGTCGTAACGACTTTCAGCTCGAATAGATACGAATTAGTCGTCGTACGTACCACCATGTTGGTGTCGACGTCGACATTTTTCGGCTTCAAGTAGAAGACGTTATTACTGCGCGCCAACTCCCAGCCGGTGGAGAAGCCGGTGCTGTAATCGACGATGGTTTCGTTCGGACTCAGCTCGATTTGGGTCATGATTCCCAAGCCCGTACGTACCTCGTAGAGCTTATTCGGCTGATACTCGTATTCGACGATGACCTGAGCCATCGCCGGCATCGAAAGCGATGCGGCGAGGGACAACAGGGCAGCGCAGCAATAACGTTGCAAGCGACTCATCAGTTGCGTACTCCATTGACTTGATTAGGGGCCTGCCCCGCCGGCGCAGTCGGCTGCGGCTGGACGACGGGCTGCGCCGGATACTGGGGTTGTAACTGTGCATTCGGTACGGCCCCAGAAACGGGCGCACCGAACCGGGGGGGCTGTTGACCTTGCGCAGGCGCGGCGGCGAACTGCTGAGCGCCCGAAACGGGTTGTTGTTGTACGGCTCGACTGCTCTTCTTAGCAGCGTCATCGGGGGGAGGCGGCGGCGCGGAGCTGTCGCTGTCGACTCGATATGCGGTGACTAAGAAACCGAGCGGATTATTAGCGCGCTGTACTGGGTCAGACAAGAGACTACGATCGAACGTGTATTCGATCGTCGCGATCTTGCTGTCATGAAGCTTCGCCGTACCATCCATCTTTGAAAACGCGATGCGCTGGAAGCGCACGACCGCTTCTTGCCGCAACTCTTTCTCGTCGCCGATACGCCGCAATTGCGTGTTCACGACTTTGATCCAGACTGAGCGCTCTTTAGCGAATTCCTTGAAGGGTTCGTCTGGGTTATCGGCGTTGTTGATCTTGTTATAGCCATCGAAAACAGGCGGGGTGGACATCCATCGCACCAAGTGGTAATCGCGATAGCCGGTACCGGGGAAATCGTACGATTCTCGCGCGCGGACGTACTCTGTCACGCTTCGCCTGAGTACTGCATCGCTGGTGACCAAGCGTGTGAACGTTTCGTCGTCGTCGAGACTGGCGAGCCGAGCGCGATTAACGTACGGGTCGGAGAGGATCAAGAACCGCTCGATTTTCTGTAACGGCAGAATGAACACATAACTGACCGCCATCATCATGGCCATCAACATGGACGCACTGGCGACGATCCACGACCGCTTAAGATTGCACTTGGCAATATCCGCGTTATGGATTTCAAAATTCACCGCTTTGGCGATCGTATTCTCGATCAGCGGCGTACTTTGTTTGCTTCTGCGAAACATGAACGGGCCTGTGCTTCCTGGTTTCGAATGGTGAACGAGCGGATCGGCTATCTGTCGAGCATTTCGGAGAATCGTTGGATCTTCGCTATAGCCACATCGCAAGACGCTGCGCTGCGGCGTAGGCCTTACCGTGTTCCTGGTTGAGCCACCGGCTGCTGAGTCTGCGCCGGCTGAGGTTGGGGCTGGGGTGCGACCGGCGCGCCGAACTGGGGCGATGGCTGCAACTGCTGCTGATCCGCGGGAAGCGGTTGTGCGGGCACCTGCTGGCCGGGCAAGGGTTGACCGGGAAGTGTTTGACCGGGAAGCGGCTGGCCTGGGAGAACCTGACTTGGCAGCGCTTGTCCAGGCACGACTTGTCCTGGTACCTGTCCGGCGCCAAATTGTGCGTTCGGATCCGGCGGCAAGATCGTGGTGGGCGCTACGACGACTGGCGATTCAGAGGCATCGTCATCGACACGATAGGAGGTCACGCGGAAACCCAACGGATTATCCACGCGCTGCTGATCCGTCATCTTGAGGTCGGGGACGTACACGAACTCAACCACCGCTCTTTTATTGTCGAGAAGCCGCGTTACACCGGTTCGCTTTTCGTAAAGGCTGCGCTGGAAGCGGACTTCTGCCTCGTAAACGGGCTTTTCCGGCGTCCCGCGCGTACGCAGCGAGAGGCTCACCACATTGACCCGTAGCGACCTATCGCGGCCGTACACGTTGGCAGGAGCAAACGGACTGGTGGCGTCGTGCAGCGCGGTATAGCTCTTACTGACAGTGCCGTCGGACATCAAATGCACGAAATCCCAGTCGCGCGAACTGGTCGTTACGATGTCGAAGGATTCGCGCGCGACGATATAGTGCGACACATTACTTTTCTGCACGGCCTCTTGCGTAGTCAGCGACTTGAACGCGTAATCGCCTTCGAGCTTCGCGACGGAAGCGGTGCCGGTATAGCCATCGGCCATGACCATGTACGGCTCGATTTTCTTCAGCGGCAACATATAAAAATAGCCGCCGGCGAGAATCAACGACATGACCACGGACGTCAAAGCGACCATCCACGCGCGCTTTTCGCTGCGACGGGCCATGTCCGCGATACTGACTTCGAAATTCACCGACTTAGACGGATTCGCGCCATCGCCTTTCGGTGCATCTTGCTTACTCTTACCGAACATTAAAAAGACCTGCGGTTCATGAGTGCGGTTTTACTTGAATTCCCGGCCGCCGCGTCCGATCCGGACGCGGCTGGTCAAGACGAGGATCAGGGCGAAGCGGCGTCTGCGCCGGAGCTCACGCGAACGACGATCTGGTCGCCGCTGACTCCGATCGAAACTTGTTGCGCCGCATAGGCCGCATTCAATTGCGAAACCGCCTCTTGCAGGCTCGGGGTACGTACCGAGGCGACAGCGGTATACAGCGTGTAATCCATCGGGTGGCGATAGTCCACCTGCATATTCGAATCCTTCGCCCATCGTTCCAGCATCTTCTTGAGCGTGGTGTCCATCGGCGAAGCGTAGTAGAGATAGGCGTTTTGCAGCGGAATCGCTTCGGCGGTTTCGGAAAAGCGATTAGCCGACTTCCAGCGACCGCCGAAGTCGGGCGCCGGACGCGTCGCACATGCGGCCAGAGCCGCAGTCAACGCGAAAGCCGTGAGGAATTTGGAGAAGATCGACATGTTCTGTTTCACGCGCCACCCGGAGATATCGAACAAGAGGAATGGGACACACCGACCCCGTCTTCGGCGATACCGTCGACGTGGCCCGAGAATCGGCTATTGATGATACGCGGATCGGCCGCTTGGCCGACAGATCGGTAACGGACTTTGGACCGCGTCCTGCGAAAGTCGGATCGACGTAACTGTATCCATGTTTTCACGATGGCTAGGCCCCCTGCCCGTCTCGATCATTGTATTTCAACCCCGCACACCCAGAATCGCCGTTTCCCCAAACAGTTTCGCCGGTCGTCGGTACCCAGCCCAGAATCGCAACATCCAGGCCGGAAGCCCGCCAGCCGGAATCGTCGTTCCGAGTGCGTCCGGGGAACATATCCCGATCCTGTAGCCTTGGTCAAGGAATTCGAGGCAAGCATCTGAATTTCTGACAATCTCCGTCACCGCCGCACAGGTTGAACGGCGGCCATGGCCGATACCCAAGGCTGATCGCCCGCATAACCCCGCCCTCTCAACAGCCAATAACGCGAGGCCTGCGGATTCAAGGCCGCTGTCAGAATCCGGGACTCAAGCGTCGGGCGATACCAAGGGGGAGCGCAGACTGCCCTCATGAAGTTCGAGCACCCGATCGAGCTTCCGCGCGAGCCTATGGTCGTGCGTCACCAGGACCAGACTGGTGCCGTGGTCGCGGTTGAGGGCCAACATCAATTCGAACACCGTCTGCGCCGTCTTTTCGTCGAGATTGCCGGTGGGCTCATCGCCCAGCACGCACGCCGGCCGGTTGACGAGTGCCCGCGCGACAGCAGCGCGCTGACGCTCGCCGCCTGAAAGTTCCCCAGGTTTGTGCTCGAGCCGATGACCCAAGCCCACCGCTCGCAACAGCTCATCGGCTCGGGTCTGCGCTTCGCGGACCGGAGCCCCGCTTAACAAGACCGGCAGCATGACGTTCTCGAGGGCAGTGAACTCGGGCAGCAGATGATGGAATTGGTAGACGAATCCGAGCGCCCGATTGCGCAGACGCCCGCGCTCGGCATCGGACAATGCGCTCATTTTCTGGCCTGAGACATACACTTCCCCCGCGGTCGGCATGTCCAGGCCGCCGAGCAGATGCAGCAGGGTGCTCTTGCCCGCGCCGGAGGCGCCGACGATGGCGACGGTCTCGCCCCGTTTTACGCACAAATCCAGGCCGTAGAAGACCGGTGTTTCCATCCGGCCTTCGGCGTAGGTCTTACCGAGGCCCTCGCAACGGATCACCGCATCGTCGGTTCGTATCGTCGATTCATTCATAGCGCAACGCCTCCGCTGGCGCGGTGCGCGCGGCGCGCCACGCGGGATAAAGCGTGGCTAGAAACGCCATCGTCAACGCGACGCAGGCGATCACGATCACGTCGCTCGCATTCAATTGCGTCGGTAAGCCGGTGATGTAATACACATCCTCGGGCATCAACACCACATCGAAGGCGCGTTCGATGGCGCGAAGGATATGCTCCAAATTCAAGGTCAATGCGATGCCGCCGAGCACGCCCGCAACCGTGCCGATGGTGCCGATCATCGAGCCCTGCACCATGAACACTTGCATCACGCCGCGAGGCGTCAGGCCGAGGGTGCGCAGGATCGCGATATCGGCTTGTTTATCCGTCACTAGCATCACTTGCGAATTCACCAAGGTGAACGCGCCCATCAGGATGATCAACGAAAGCAGGATCGCGATCATGGTTTTTTCCAGACGCAGCGCCCGGAACATATTGGCGTTCTCGCGAGTCCAGTCGCTGACGCGATACGCGCCGCGCAGATTCACCGCGAGATCGCGCGCGACATCCCACGCGATGTCCATGTCGTGGAGTTTTAGTCGGACTCCGCTGACGCCATCGCCCATGCGCAATAACCGTTGCGCATCGGAGAGATTCACCACCGCGAGGCTACGGTCGAATTCCTGGTGGCCGACTTCGAACAAACCGACGACTTTAAAGCGCTTGAGTTGCGCGAACGCTCCCAACGGCGTGCTCTGGAATTCGGGCGCGAAAACCACCACCGAATCGCCGACATCCACGCCCAGCCACAACGCGAGTTCACGACCGAGGACGATATTGAAACTGCCGGGCTTCAATTCATCCAGGCGAGCGCCATCGAGCATCTTCTGCGCGATCACCGAGACATCCGCTTCGCGCGCGGGGTCGACTCCGCGCAGCACCGCGCCCTGCTCCTGCGGCCCCTGCAGCATCACGGGGCGTTCGACGTATGGCGCCGCGCCGGCGACGCGCGGATCGCGACGAGCGACGTCGATCGCGCGTTGCCAATCGCGCATCGGCTCGCCATCGGCGCTGACGGTCGCATGCGCCGCCATTTGCAGCATGCGGTCGCGAATTTCGCGTTGGAAGCCGCTCATGACCGCGAGCGTGGTGATCAGCACCGCGACGCCCAGCGCGATACCGAGCATCGAAGCGAACGAGATGAAGGAAATGAAGCCGTTGCGGCGCTTGGCGCGGAGATAGCGCAGGCCGATGGCGACGGGAATGGGTTTGAACATGCGTTTCCAGGTTGTGGGCGCGGCGATGGCGAGATCGAGAACAACATCAGGAATCAACATCAAGAATCGGCATCGCCACGGCACGGGGGTGTGCGGGTGCGAATTCGGACATCGCCGAGTTCGCGACATTCCAACAGTCCTCGGAACGAACCGATGGCGGATGTGTTCCGTGCTTCCTTATGGTGCCATCGAGCCGGGGTTCCGCGCAGCATCGGATTCGGGGATCGCCAGTCGCAGTTCACGTCGCAACGGCGGCGGCAGGGTGTCGGGCCACATGCTGCGGGTCTGACGACGCCCTACGGCGTCGCGCCAATGCACGAACGCGAGCGGCCCGCGCCACTTCAGACGAAAATCGTCGACCAGGACATCGTCGATACTGACCCGATCCGGCGCTTCGATGACCACACGCAGCGATGGTCGGCGCGCTTCGCGGACCGCGAGCGCAGCGCCCGCGACCAGCGCCGATAACGCGAGCGGAATGGCGATCCAAAGCGTCATTTCCGAGGCGAGCACCGAGAACGGCGCCAGCACGCTCAATGCCGCCAGCACCGCGACCGGCCAGCGCGACGGCCGCAGGTCAAAGCGGCAGGGCGAGGATGCGTTGGACGAGGGCATGGAGTGCAGGGTCTTCTGGAACGTCGTAGCCGAGATACCAGCGCCACAGCGCGTCGTCTTCGCAATCGAGCAGGCGTTCGAAGGTCGCGCGCTCATCGCTATCGGCCACATGCCAACGCTGGTCGAGGTATCGACCGAATAATTGATCCAATTCGCGCATGCCGCGCCGGCAACGCCAGCGCAGTCGTTGTCGTTCGGTGCGGTCGCTCTCCTCTTGCGACTCGCTCATCCCGCGATCAGTCCGTACCCCAGTACCACCCACAGCGTCAGCAATACGAAGACACTTAACGCGAACGCGCGGAAGCGATGCATGACTTTGTTGTACGAGCAATGGATCGCACTGTGCAGCGCGCGCGCCGCGACGTAGGTCCAAGCCAAGCCCAGTACCAGCGGGCCGGTTTGCTCGGTGATCGCGGCGACGATCAAAGCCAGGTAGAACAACACCGGCATCTCGAACAGATTGCGGAAATTATCCGCTGGCGCGACATCGGTATACAGCGCAGCGGCCTGCTGCGAGGTCGCGACTTTCTGCGGATGGATGCGGTCGCGCTTCATCTGCGCGACGCGGCGGCTGAACATCACGCCGAGCACGATGAAGGTCAAGGCGACCATCGCGAGGGCGGGCAACAAAATGGCGTACTTCGTCGTCATCATGCGTCTCTTAGGCCGCGCGAGCGCGCGGCATCAAATATTCGTAGGCCGGTATGACGCAGCGGATCAAACTTGGCGCGCCAACATCATTTTTTTGATTTCGCCGATCGCTTTCGCGGGATTCAAGCCCTTCGGGCAGGTCCGTGCGCAGTTCATGATCGTATGGCAACGATAGAGCTTGAACGGGTCTTCTAAATCGTCCAAACGCGCGCCGGTGTCTTCGTCGCGGCTGTCCACGAGCCAACGATAGGCTTGCAGCAGCACGGCCGGGCCGAGATAACGGTCGCCGTTCCACCAATAGCTCGGACAACTGGTACTGCAGCATGCGCACAAAATGCACTCGTATAGGCCGTCGAGCTTGGCGCGATCGGCTTCGGACTGCAGACGCTCTTTATCCGGCGGCGGCGGCGCAGCGCGCAGCCACGGTTTGATCGATGCGTACTGCGCGTAGAAATGGGTGAGATCCGGCACCAAGTCCTTGATCACCGGCATATGCGGCAAAGGATAGACCGGCACTTCGGCCTTGCCGCACTCGGCGATCGCCTTGGTGCAGGCCAGCGTGTTGGTGCCGTCGATATTCATCGCGCACGAACCGCAAATGCCCTCGCGGCAAGAACGACGGAAGGTCAGCGTCGGGTCGATTTCGTTTTTGATCTTGATCAGCGCGTCCAATACCATCGGGCCGCAGGCATCGAGATCGATTTCGTAGGTGTCCGTACGCGGATTTTCGTCGTCGTCCGGGCTCCAGCGATACACCTTGAACGCGCGCGTGCGCTTGGCGCCGGCCGGCGCGCTGAAGCGCTTGCCCTTGTGGACTTTGGAATTCTTCGGGAGGGTGAACTCGGCCATCGTTGCAGTCCGTCAGTAGACGCGTTTTTTGGGCGGTACGACGT
The DNA here is from genome assembly GCA_963783035.1 of uncultured Gammaproteobacteria bacterium. Taxonomy (GTDB): domain Bacteria; phylum Pseudomonadota; class Gammaproteobacteria; order Xanthomonadales; family Xanthomonadaceae; genus Lysobacter_I. The sequence goes on along the minus strand of CAWAMC010000001.1, from coordinate 195,841 downwards.
CGACGTCGCTGCTCAGTGTGGTCATGTGCACCGGGCGGTAATCGATATGGGTCTCGCCCGCATCGCCGACCGAGCACAACGTGTGTTTCTGCCATTCGCTATCGTTGCGTTCCGGGTAGTCTTCGCGCGCATGCGCGCCGCGGGACTCTTTTCGGTTTTCGGCCGAGACGATGGTGACCAGCGCTTGATCGAGCAGATTCTGAAGTTCGAGCGTTTCGACCAGATCGGAATTCCAGACCAGCGAGCGATCGGTGACTTTCACGTCGGCGAAGCTGGCGTGGATCTCGCGGATGTTGCGGACGCCTTCGGCAAGCGTTTCGCCGGTGCGGAAGACCGCGGCATCTTTCTGCATCGCGCGCTGCATCTTGTCGCGGATGACGGCGGTCGGCGTGCTGCCGTTGGCATTGCGCAGCCGGTCGAGGTTCGCCAGCGATTTGTCGCAGGCATCGGCCGCGAGCGTTTTATGCGGCGAACCGGGTTTGATCGTTTCGGCGCAGCGGATCGCGACCGCGCGTCCGAACACCACCAGATCGAGCAGCGAGTTCGAGCCCAAGCGATTCGCCCCGTGTACCGACACGCAAGCCGCTTCGCCGATGGCATAGAGTCCGGGCACCACAGCGTCGTTGTCGTCGCCGCGCTTCTGCACCACTTCGCCGTGATAATTGGTGGGGATGCCGCCCATGTTGTAGTGCACGGTCGGGATCACCGGAATGGGTTCCTTCTCCACGTCCACGCCCGCGAAGATGCGCGCGCTTTCGGCGATGCCGGGCAGACGTTTGTGGATCACCTCGGGGCCGAGGTGGGTCAGATCGAGCAGGATGTGATCTTTGTCGGGGCCGCAGCCGCGTCCTTCGTTGATCTCGATCGTCATCGAACGCGAGACCATGTCGCGCGGCGCGAGGTCTTTCACGCTCGGCGCATAGCGCTCCATGAAGCGCTCGCCGTTGACGTTGCGCAAAATGCCGCCTTCGCCGCGAACGCCTTCGGTGATCAAACAGCCCGCGCCGTAAATGCCGGTGGGATGGAACTGCACGAATTCCATGTCCTGCATGCCTAGACCAGCACGCAGCGCCATGCCGCCGCCGTCGCCGGTGCAGGTATGGGCCGAAGTCGCGGAAAAATACGCGCGGCCATAACCGCCGGTCGCGAGCACCACGCCATGCGCGCGGAACAGATGCAAGGTGCCTTCGGCCATATCGAGCGCCAGCACGCCGCGGCAAACGCCATCGGCATCCATGATCAGATCGAGCGCGAAGTATTCGATGAAGAAGCGCGCATCGTGCGCGAGCGATTGCTGATACAGCGTATGCAAAATCGCATGGCCGGTGCGGTCGGCAGCGGCGCAGGTGCGCTGCGCCGGCGGGCCGTCGCCGTAGCGCGTGGTCATGCCGCCGAACGGACGCTGATAGATACGGCCGTCTTCGGTACGCGAGAACGGCACGCCGTAATGTTCGAGCTCGATGATCGCCGGAATGGCTTCGCGGCACATGTACTCGATCGCGTCTTGGTCGCCTAACCAATCCGACCCTTTCACGGTATCGAAGAAGTGGTAGCGCCAATCGTCTTCGCCCATATTCCCGAGCGCGGCGGCTACGCCGCCCTGCGCCGCGACGGTATGCGAGCGGGTCGGGAAGACCTTGGAGATGCAGGCGGTCTGCAGGCCCTTCTGGGCGAGGCCGAACGTGGCGCGTAAACCGGCGCCACCGGCGCCGACGACGACCATGTCGTATTTGTGTTCGATGATCTTATAAGCGGAGGTCATGTGAGCTTGGTATCTCGCCTGATTGACTTGAGTTCTGCCGCGGACGCGACCGAACGGGGTAAGCCTGGATTGCGTGGCCTTAGGCCAGCAGCGCGATGCGCGCGAGCGCGTAGAGCGATGCGAGCGCGCCGAGGGCGCAGGCGAAAGTAACGGACAATTGCAGGGAGATCTCGGTCGGGCGATGGTGAATGTAATCCTCGATCACCACCTGCAGACCCAACTTGGCGTGCCAAAACAGCGTGAGCACGAACAGCGCCATCGGCAACGCATTGATCGGCTTGGCCAGAGTCGCCTGGACATGGCCGATGTCGGCACCCGCGAGCGCAACCAGCATGCCGAGGATCCACGGCGTGAGCGCGGCGAGAAAAACCGCTGAGACGCGCTGATACCAGAAATGTCCGGTGCCGGACTTGGCCGAGCCCAAGCCGCGGGCACGGGCGACGGGTGTGCGGTAATCGCGCTCGGTGGAACCGGAATCGCTCATGCGCCACCTCGCGATGCGAACAACCAAATCGCCGTCGTGAACACAATGGTCAAACCGACCACCGCATACCCGGAACGATAGACGTGAGGAATCTCGAAGCCCCAACCGGTATCCCACAGCAAATGGCGGACACCGTTGAGTAGGTGGTACATCAGCGCCAGCGAGAATCCGAACAGCGCGAGCTTGCCCGGTAACGACGCCATCGCACCGGCGGCCTGGGCATAAGCCTCGCCGCCCTGGGCCGCGGCGAGCAGCCACCACGCCAGACCGAATGCGCCGAAGCACAGGATGATCCCGCTGATGCGATGCAGGATCGACATGACGGTGGTGATCTGCGGGCGATACACCTGCAGATGCGGCGACAAGGGACGTGCGCGTTTGGTCATCGGTCGAATACGTCCAGTGCGTGCAGATAAGTTCGTGGGGTAAGGGTGAGACCACAGAAACGCATCAGTCGCGTCGCTGCTTGGTATATGTGTCGCGATAGGCCTCAGAAATCGATACAGCGCCCGTTTTTCTCCCAATCGCCGTAACGAGTGGGCTCGGGACCATCGCGGCCCCCGATCTCGCGCCCTCCCTTGGGCGGTCGATCCGCGTCGCCCGCCTTCGGCCCGACCGGTGTCGGTGCTTGGGGCGATTGGGAGCCGATCGTGTCGTCCGTCGCGGTGTTGGCAGCGGTATCGCCTATCATTTCCTACATCCTCTATTCATATTTTATGTCTCTGCACCCATGCCGGACAACCCGCCGCTCTTCTGGTTCGCCCTGAACGACCATTCTGCGCTATCGCTGAGCGGTCGCGATGCCATTGCGTTCGCCCAATCCCAGTTCATGAACGACGTCTCGGCGCTGAGCGACGGCGCTTGGCAGTGGAACGGCTGGCTGACGCCGAAAGGTCGAGTGATCGCACTGTTCGCCCTGCTGCGTCTCGATCGCGACACCCTCTGGTTGGTCTTACAGGACGCTGAGCCCGAGGCCTTCGCGGCCGCACTGCAGCGTTTCGTCTTTCGGAGCAAGTTACACATCGCCGTGCGCGAGGACCTACGCATCATCGCCCGAATCCACGCCTCAGAACGCTCCTCGGGCTCGCATTGGACCGGATCGGCCGAAGAAGGCGTCGAATTGGACCTCAGCGGCGAAGGCGGCGGTCGAACGATGCGGATCGTCTCTGAGCAGACGAGTGAAGTGCGCAAGACAGATGCAGCGGCCTCGCTCGCCTGGAAACGCCTCGATCTGGACCACGGCTGGCCTCGGTTGGATGCCGCGCAGCGCGAACAATGGACGCCGCAGCAGTTATCGCTGGAGCGTCTAGGTGCTTTCAGCGTCAAGAAAGGCTGCTACCCCGGCCAAGAAATCGTCGCCCGGACCCACTTCCTCGGCCAAGCCAAGCGCGGTCTTGCGCGAATACGGACGTCCATGCCGCTGGAAGCAGGGCAAACGCTCGAACGCGACGGGCGCAGTGTCGGCACCGTGGTCGCGAGCGCTGACGCTATCGCGCTCGCTGTGGTCGGCTTGGACGCTCAAACCGTCGCGGTTTCGAGCGACCGAGCCGAGGACACGCCTAAAAATGCAGAAAGCCCCGCAGCGGGCGGGGCTTTCTGGACGTTCGAGCCGCTATTGGACGGCCTGAAGCGCTGAACGAAGGACTTAGCTGAAGATCGACCGCGCGCCAGCCGTTGGAGCGTCTTGCTGCCGATCGTCACGGGTGCGCTGCTGCGTCTGTTCCTGCGTCTGTTGTTGCTGCCGCTGTTGCTGCAGTTCGGTCTCGAAGCCGCGGATCTCGCTCACGCTCAGGTGCGCCGGGTGTCCAAGCTCGCTGGTCGGAACGCCTTGCACCCGTAGTTTCTCGTATTCGTCGCGGTTGCCTTGATAAAACGCGAGGTACTGCCCCGCCGCCACGCCGGTGTTCGCATTCGCCTTACTCAGTACGGCACCGTCGATTGGCGCATCCGGGTCCAATCGATTGGAACGGCTGAGCTCCTGCCCTTTGAGGTTGCGCATCGCCGCGAGCGATGTGCGCCCAAGATCGGCCGAGTTCATATCGATCCCGTTCTCGACATTCGTCTTGTCGAGCACGGCACGGATATTCATGTACTCGTTATAGAGCTTGGGATTCTTACCATCGAACGGATCGTCGCTTCTATCGTCGTTTTTCATCAACGGCATCTCCACGCATGAAACGGATCGGATAGGTCATCGCTAGGCGAAGTCGTCGGGTCACCTTATAACTTCAGCACCTTCAACTTCGGCGTGCTCAGCTTCGACCTTCAACTTTGGTACTCGGCCCGCGAACTCGAGGCGGACACGGTCCTGCACGCCGACATTAGCCTGAACTGAGGGTCGGGGACAACTGTCCACCGTCAGTCGGCGAACGCGTCCGCGGCCGCCACGATGTCCTCGTCCTTCGGGATGACCAGAAAAGCGGCGCCTGCGAGCGGGGTGAACGTATCGGCACCGACGACCCGCCGGGTCGGCACAACCCCCAAACCGCCTTCGATCAGTGCCGTAAGCACGCCCTCGCCGACCCCGGCGCTGCGCCGGCCCTCATCGACGACGATGATCCGCTTGGCGCCCTTCGCTTGCGTCTGGATATAGGCATCGTTGAGCGGAACCAGCCAGCGCAAATCGACGACGCGGACCTTCCAGCCGCGCTTGGCCTCGATCGCGCGCGCGGCGCGCAGACTCATCGGCACCCCGTTGCCGAAGCTGAAGATCACCAAATCGTCGCCCTTCCCGTATGTCCGTCCCTCGCCCAGCGTCATCGCCCGATCCGGCGATGGGTAGTCGGTCAACCACTGGCCGTCGCCGGGCTCGTACAGATCTTTGGTCATGTACAGCGCGATCGGTTCGAGCAAAGCGCAGACGCGGCCATCGACTTTCGCCAACGCCATCATCGTCCGCAGCATCGTCGCGGCATCGTCGCCGCGCGAGGGGCAGCCGACGACGAGACCGGGAATATCGCGCAACGCGGTGATCGAATTATCGTTATGGAAATGACCGCCGAAACCGCGCTGATAACCCAGCGAGGCGATGCGCATCACCATCGGGTTGCGGTACTGCCCATTGCTGAAGAACTGCAAGCTCGCCGCTTCGCCGCGAATCTGATCGCAAGCGTTGTGGAAATACGCGAGGTACTGAATTTCCGGCAGCGGCAACATGCCCATATTCGCGTAGCCCTGCGCGAGCCCGAGAATGATGGTCTCGTCCAGTAAGGTATTGAACACGCGCTTGTTGCCGAAGGTTTTGTGCAAGCCTTTCGTGACGGTGTACACGCCGCCTTTTTGCGCCACGTCCTCGCCGAACAACAGCGTTTCCGGATACTTGCAGAACAGATCGTGCAAAGCCTGGTTGATCTGGATCGCGAGATGCTTCGCCGGCTGTTTTTCGGGCAACTTGTCCTCGCCGCCGAACGCAGCGAGGCGCTTGTCCGCGTAATCGAAACGGGTGGCTTCAGCGTTCACCGCCGTCTGGCGTGTACGGCGCGAGCGGGCGCACGACCTCTTCGAGCGTGGTGATGCGCGGGCGGCGATCGGCATCCTCCGCCGCAGCGAAACATTTCGCGCGCGTCGCCTCGTACAAGCCGAGAATCTCGTCTTTCGACATCGCCCCGGATTCGAGCGCGATCGCAGCGCTGCGCAACAGCGGGTCGGACGCTTCGACCGCGCACAGTTCTTCGATATTGCGCCATTCGATCTCGAAGTCGGTGCCGGCGTGGCCCATGATTCGCGTCGTACGCAAATGCAAGAACGTCGGGCGGCGCGTGCGACGGCAATGCTCGACAGCCGTCTGCACTTGCGCATAACCGCTCGCGAGATCGAGACCATCGGCGTAGAAATAATCCAAATCGGCGCGGTCGCGAAAATTGCGTGCGACCCAGCCATCGGGCGTTTTCACCGAGATACCGATGCCGTTGTCCTCGCAGACGTATAGCACCGGCGCCGGCAATTTCTGATACGCCGTCCACGCCGCAGCGTTGAACGCGGTCTGCGCGGTGGCATGGTTGCTGGAGGCATCGCCGAACGAACAGATCGCGATACTGTCGTCGGGGATCGGCAGCGCATGGCCGATGCGACGCGCGTGATCGATCGCGACCGCGGTGCCGAGCGCTTTGGGCAGATGCGAAGCGATCGTCGAGGTCTGCGGCAGTACCCAAAGCGGCTTGCTGCCCCAGACTTTATGCCGGCCACCGCTCGCCGGGTCTTCGGCACTGGCCGCGAACGACAACGCCGAATCCATGATCGGATCCATCCCGGGAATCTTGCGGAAACGTTCGGCCATGAAACCGCCGGAACGGTAGTGCAGGAACGCCGGATCGGTGTGGCGCGTCAAACGCGCGACCATCGCATTGCCTTCGTGGCCGGATGAACCGATGGTGTAAAAGACCTTGTTCTGTACGCGCAACACGCGCGCCATCAAATCGAGATGACGGCTGATGAGTTGCGACTCGAACAGCTCGCGAAAACTCTGCGCATCGAGCGCACTGCCATCGAGAACAGGCCTGTTCGAAGCTGCCTCGTGCAGCGCAGGCCTGGCTTGCGCGTCGCCGCTCCAGTCTTTCACGAACGTTTGGAAATTGACGTCGCAGATCTCGGCGCGATTGAGGCCTTTCATGCGAGCCGGGATCGGTTGCGGAACGGTGGCGAACATAGCGGAAACTCTCCCCTGCCCTCGCATGAGAGCCGGTCGTGTGTGTGGATGGCGTCAGTCTTCGATGCGATCGGCAGCGCGCATCGGGACGAACCCCGGCTGCTGCGCGACGCGCTTGATCCAACGCTCGACATGCGGATACGCGGCCGAGATCGAAGCCTCCGTCCTCCGCGACGTGGGTATAGGCGAACAGTGCGATATCGGCGATGGTGTAGCGCTCGCCACCGAACCACGGCAATCGCGTGCAGATGCCGTTCCATCGCCGCCAACGCTTCGTCGCCCGACTTCTTCAACGCATCGAGCGTCGCGCGGCGCGGATGGTCCGGCGGCAGAAATTTGCGGATGAAGCGCGACACCGCGATATACGGCTCATGGCTGTATTGCTCGAAGAACATCCATTGCAGGGTCTTTGGCGCGATCCCAGGGATCGTCCGGCAGCAGACGACGTGCCCTGCGCCAGATAATTCAGGATCGCATTCGACTCCGACATCGTGCGGCCGTCGTCGAGCTTCAGCACCGGCACCTTGCCGCGATCGTTCATCGCCAGGAATTCCGGCGACAGATTTTCGCCGCGGGTGACGTCGATCTCTTCCCAGACGTACTCGCGACCGAGCTGCGCCATCAACAACTGTAATTTGTAGCAATTGCCGGAACTGGACATGCCGTACAGCGTGATCATCGCATCGCCCCCGCACGATTCGCTCGCCATTCCTCGCGGGTCTGGCCCCAAATGTCGATCGCATGCGCATCCAACGGTGGCGGCAACGACGCAGGCGCCGCGATTGTGCGAACCCAAACGCTTCGCCACGTTTTGCGATGCGATGTTCTCGGGCGAAATACAGTGGATCACCTCGGTCCAGCCGAGCGTCTCGAATGCCCAATCAATCGCCGCGACGCAGGCTTCGGTGCAATAGCCTTTGCCGCGCGCATCCTGATGGAAAGAGTAGCCGACTTCGGTACCGGGCCAGCCGTCGGGTTGCCACGGTCCGGCCTGTCCGATCCACGCGCCGCTGGATTTTTCGATCACCGAAAACATGCCGAAACCCTGGACCATCCAAGCGCCTGGCATCTGCAGAAAACGCCGCCATGCATCGCCGCGCGCATGCGGGCCGCCGATGATTCGCGACGACTCGTGGGCGAAGAATTCGGCGTAGCGTTCGAAGTCCTCGATCTGCGGCACGCGCAGGATCAGGCGTTCGGTTTCGATTCGGATCGATTTCAAATCCATCACATCACGACCGAAAAGTTGAACTTCGACGCATTCGCAGCCGTATCGCGAGCGAACGCTAGACTTTCGCGCAACTCGGCGACCACCGCTTCGTAATCGTTGCGCAGCAGACCAAACCGCGGTTTCTCGCGCTCGATCGCTTCCGACAATGTCGTCAGCATCGAAATCGCGGCCTCCGCTTCGACCCAGACTCCCTTCGCCGCCATCCAGTCGCTCGTGGATGCCATCCCATCCGGCAGCTCCACATCCTCGACGTTGAAACGGAAATCGGTGTAATCGCACATCTCCGACAGCGGCGCCAAACCACAGCCGCGTGCGATCTTGTCGATCTGTGCGAGGTGCTTGTAGAGCGCGAATTTATCGGATTCGTCCGAAACGACGACACCCTCGCTTAAACGGTTAGCCCATAGCACGGTGCTCATCAGGTCTCCAAGTCGATGCGTCGTCGTCGGCGTTAGCGGCGAACCTAGCGACGGATCAAAACGCGTTGATACCCGTCAGCTCGCGGCCGACCACCAACTGATGCACGGTTTCGGTGCCTTCGTAAGTGATGACCGATTCGAGATTCAATGCATGACGGATCGGGCAGTGCTCGGTGGTGATGCCGGCGCCGCCGAGGATGTCGCGCGCTTCGCGGGCGATATCGATCGCCATGCGCACGTTGTTCCACTTCGCCAGCGACACCTGCGTCGGCTGCATGTTGCCCGCGTCCTTCAGCCGGCCGAGTTGCAACGACAGCAACTGCGCCATCGTGATGCGGCGCGCCATGTCGGCGAGTTTGAGCTGCACGGCCTGATTGGCGGTCAGCGGCCGGTCGAAGAGAATGCGGTCCTTGCCGTAACGCAGCGCTTCGTCGAGGCAAGCGATCGCCGCGCCGATCGGGCCCCAGGTGATGCCGTAACGCGCCTGGGTGAGACAACCGAGCGGGCCTTTGAGGCCCTTCACGTTCGGCAGACGGTTGCTGTCCGGCACGCGCACATTGTCGAAGAACAGCGCGCTGGTGACGGATGCGCGCAGGCTCATCTTGTGCTTGATTTCCTGTGCGCTGAAGCCCGGCGTGCCTTTCTCGATCAGGAAGCCCTGGATCCCGTCATCGGTCATCGCCCACACGATGGCGACGTCGGCGAGGTTGCCGTTGGTGATCCACATCTTCGAACCGTTGATGACCCAATCGCCGCCATCGCGTTTGGCGTGCGTCTTCATATTCGCCGGGTCGGAGCCGCCGTGCGGCTCGGTCAGACCGAAGCAGCCGATGACCTCGCCCTGCGGCCATATCCGGCAGCCAGCGCTGACGCTGCTCTTCGTTGCCGTAGGCGTAGATCGGATACATGCACAGCGACGACTGCACGCTGACGAAACTGCGGATGCCGGAATCGCCGCGCTCGAGTTCCTGGCAGATCAGGCCGTAGCTGACCGCATTGAGGCCGGCGCAGCCGTACTGCTCGGGTAGCGACGAGCCGAGCAGGCCCAGCTCGGCGATTTCCGGCACCAGTTCCTTCGGGAAGCGGCCTTCGTCGAAGGCATCGCCGATGATCGGCAACACGCGTTCGTCGGTGAAACGCGCCACGGTGTCCTGCACCGCACGCTCCTCTTCGCTGAGCAGGGAACGGACGTCGTACAGATCGTAGGGGTGCAAGGCCATGTCGGAACCGGTGGGGTTGGGTAAGCCGGCTATTGTATCGGGGCGGCTCCCGGGCCGGCACCCCGCCTTGCATTCGCCGAGCAGCCCCGCGGTCAATTCCGCTTTCGTGCGCATTCGACACGAAGAACGGGGCCGGTCGCCCGGCCCCGTTTCGATGTTTCGATTGTTTCGCCGAGCGCTCGGCGCCCTTTACCGATGAGCGACTCGCACCGCGGCGGACCGCCGCTAGCCGACTCAGCCCCGGCCGCCCCCGACCGAAGCGACTTCGGTCACGATCTGGCCATTGACCACCGGCAGGCGCGGCCCGGGTTTATCGTCCATCCGTACTTGGCCCTGCTGCCCGGCATAACGATAGGTCACGTCGTAACCGACGACTTTTTGCTCGGTGCCCAGCGAAATGCGCTTGCCTGGTTTGCTGTCGATGCGCATCGTGCCGGTCCGGCCGTCGGGCTCGCGGTAGGTCACATTCCAGGCCACGGTCTTGCTGCTGGTCGTGGACGAAGACACCGTCCTGCACTGACGCTCGGTGCGATTCACGACCTTGCCACCGACATGACGCTTGTCGATTTCTCGCCCCGCGAAGCCGCCGCCGACCGCACCGGCCACTGTCGCGAGCTTGCGGCCATTGCCATCGCCGACCTGATTGCCGACCAAGCCGCCGATCACCGCGCCGGCGACGGTGCCGCCGACATGTCCATCGCGCTCGGGAAGCCGGTCTTGCACCACCACGTCGTCGCAGACTTCGCGCGGCGTATTGGCGACGACGGTTTCACGCACCGGGTCGGTGCCGATCACCGTGGCGTACAGGGTTTCGCTCTTTGTGACGGGGTCGATGGCGAGGACATCGGCGTAATCCAGCGTGCTGCGGATCGCGGCACGCTCGTCCCGGTCCGCATCGACGATAGCGCCGAGACTACTCTCAGGCGTCTGCGCATCGCGTGTCTCCGTCGACGCACCGACAGGATCCGATGCACGATTATTCATATAAGCGGCAGTGGCGAAGCCACCGGCCATCAGTGAAGCCATCGCGACAGCGAGTGTTTGATGTTTCATGGGGGAGTCCTCTTGCGGTCTGGGCCGCGTTGCGGGTGGGTCGATTGCAGCACCGCGAAGCTGAACCCAGACCGATAAGTACTCGAAAGTGAACGATATTTCGGAGGTTTCGTTCAGGCTGAATATGACCGAACGCACATCTTTGGACATCGTTATATGGATCGGAATGCCTTAGCCGAAACCGCGATAGCGCCGCAGTGTCATCGCTCACGCCTGCCTCGCGTTCGATACGTTTAGAACATCGCATACGAAAAAAACCGTCGCTGCTCCCCCGCGATAGAGTCATGCGTGCTAGCGTTCGCGCATTCGTTCTTGTCGAGGCGTTGCATCATGGCGAACCCGCTCGTCGGCCCCTTGCTCGGCTTCTTGGGCCGGCTCAGTTATCCCAAGTTATTCATGCTGACCGCAGCGCTGTTCGCGGTCGATTTCATCGTTCCGGATTTCATCCCGTTCGTCGACGAGATCCTGCTCGGCCTCGGCGCCATGCTGCTCGCCAACTGGCGCAAGAAACCCGACAGCGTGGCCGATGCATCCGCCACGCCGGTCAAACCGCCGATCGAAGGCCAGAAGAGTCAATAAGCGGTTGGGACGCAGTAGAACGATTGCCGCTGCATGCTGATCGACAGCCACTGTCATCTCGACGCTGAGGAATTCGACTCCGATCGCATCGAAGTGATCGCTCGTGCCCGTTCAGCGGGTGTGTCGAGGCAGATCGTGCCGGCGGTGGATGCCGCCGGTTGGGAAAAATTGCGAACGGTTTGCGCCGGCGCGCCAGGCTTGCATCCGGCCTACGGCCTGCATCCGATGTATCTCGAACGGCATCGGCCCGAGCATCTGGTCGAACTGCGTGCGTGGATCGAGCGCGAGCGCCCGATCGCCGTGGGCGAATGCGGTTTGGATTTCTTCGTCGAAGGGCTCGATCCGGCGCGGCAACAGTTTTTTTTCGACGGCCAACTACGACTCGCGCGCGAGTTCGATCTGCCCGTGATCGTGCATGCGCGACGCGCGGTGGATCAGGTGCTCGCCTCGATCCGTCGTTTCGCGCCGTTACGCGGCGTGGTGCATAGTTTTTCCGGCAGCGCGGATCAGGCGAAACGCCTGTTCGACCATGGGTTTCTGATCGGCTTGGGTGGCCCCGTCACCTACGACCGTGCGAATCGTTTACGCGGTTTAGCGGCGACGCTGCCGATCGAATACTTGTTGCTGGAGACCGACGCACCGGATCAGCCGGACAATGCGCATCGTGGCCAACGCAACGAACCCGCGCGATTGCCGATCGTCTGCGACACCATCGCCATGCTTCGCGGCATAACGCCCGAAGCTTTGACCCAGGCCACGAGCGACAATGCGCGGCGGTTATTCCGTTTGCCGTCCCCATAGGGTGCGCTCAAGCGCACCATTGTTTTCAGCTCGCACGAACACCAAACACGCGCAACCGACCTGTCTTCTAGATATGGATGGAAATCGGTGCGCTTGAGCGCACCCTATATTGGTTTTGGTGGCGACTTCGATGCGGGCTTCGGTTTGATCAACATCTCCAGCGCCTTGCCGACCGCCGCGAACGCGAACGCGCCGGTGATGTGCGTCGCCGCGCCGAGGCCTGCGCCGCAATCGAGCTTCAGGGCCGCGTCGGCGCCGAGTTTCGGGCGCAGGCCGCAGACGCTCCCGTCGGCTTGCGGGTATTGCACGTTTTCCAGCGAATAGATCGCAGTCACCCCGAAGTAGCGTTGATGATTTTTCGGGAAATTGAATTCCGCGCGGAGCTTCTTGCGAATCAACGCCAGCATCGCATCGTGTTCGGTCCGCGAGAGGTCGCGAACGCGCACCAAGGTGGGGTCGCGTCGTCCGCCCGCGGCACCGACGGTGATGATCGGGATCTTTCGACGTCGACACCACGCGATCGCTTCGACCTTGGTGCGAAAGCTGTCGCAGGCATCGATCACGATGTCGTAACCGCGGCCGAGCAGATCGTCGAGATTGGATGGCGTGAGGAAACTCGCGACCGCCTCGACCTCGATCTCAGGATTGATCGCGCGGCAACGTTCGGCCATCGCTTCGGCCTTGCCGCGGCCGTACTGCCCGGCCAACGCGGGCAATTGGCGGTTGGTGTTCGAGACGCACAGATCGTCGGCATCGATCAAGGTCATGCGCCCGACGCCGCTGCGCGCGAGCGCCTCGACCGCCCATGAGCCGACACCGCCCAAACCGACGACGGCGACATGCGCGCGCGAAAAGGCGAGCAACGCGCACTGCCCGTACAAACGATCGATACCGGCGAAACGCTCGGTCCATGCCTCGGTCAGCGAGGGGGAAAGAGTGGGCGCAGAGACGCTCGCGTTCGTTGGGTCGGTCGTATCGTTCGTCGGAGCATATGCGGTCATGCCGCGATTTTAGGCCATCCGGCTGCGTCAGGCCGCATCGCGGAGGCCGGTCGCCGGAGGCCAGTCGCCGATCAAGACTGCCCGCATGCCTATCCAGCATCGGATTTCGGCATGCTAATGTGTGTTGAACCGAACGGAGCCCGTCATGTCCACCACACCCGAACAGACCCGACCGAAGTCTTCCGCGTTCTCGCGCTATTTCTTCGTGCTACTGCTAGGCCTCGTGCTTGGTGCGATCGCGACGGTCATGCTGCTGCGCACGCTGGAAGCGCGGAAAGACCATTTCCCCGGCAGTCTGATGCAGGTCCAGGCCTGGCATATGAAGCAGTTGAGCGAAAAGGCCCGCGAAAACCGCTGCGCGGCGACCGACACGATCCCGCACCTCAAAGCCCTGCGGATGACCTCCGACGACATCGAATCGGCATTTCCCGACGAGCGCGACGACGAACGTTTCGTCAAACACGCCAGCACGATGCGTGCGGCGCTCGATACCGCGCTGAGCGCGCCCCCGATCAATTGCGAAGGGGTCAACGCCACCGCTGCGAAGATCGGCGAAAGCTGCAAGGGTTGCCATCAGGAATTTAAGGACTGAACCCACGGAACCGCTCTAAGCGAAGTTCCGCCCCACGAAACTCAGCTTCAACGACGCCGACACGCTTTCGCTTGTCGGCGTCGTCGTCTCAGGCTTGTGCAGTTTTTGAGCTTGAGTAGTTTAAGAGCACGCGCATGCTGCATAGCAATGTGGACGTCCGACCACGCCGGGCACTAACATCGGGCGGTCCGCGTCCGCGGACGTAGGCCATCTTGGGGGCAATCGAATGAAGATCCGCTTTGTCAGCGCGCTCGCCACGGGCGCGGTATTGAGCGTCGCCATCGTCGCGGCGTTATCGTCCGCGACGGCCGCGCCGATGCGCAGCCAAATCAATCCGCTTCGCATCGGCATGATGTCGCTGGGCGACGGCAACATCGAAATCGTCGTCACCAATACCAGCCGCAAGACCGTCCGTGTACCAAGATACGCGCTGCCATCGAGCGTTCTCGATGCCAACCTCTTCGCGATCAGCCGCGACGGCGAAGACATCCGTTACGAAGGCGCGATGATCAAGCGCGGCGTACCGACCGCCAGCGATTTCGCCGTCCTGCGCCCGGGCCAGAGCCATCGTTCGGTCGTCGATCTCGGCGCGACCTACGATCTGTCGAAAGTCGGCCAATACACCGTCACCTTCGCTTCGCCGCTGCAATACGCTTCGCTCTCCGGCGGCGCTCGGTTGAATCAAGCGAACGGTTCGCCGATGGTCGCGATGAGCGCGCCGATGCGGATGTTCATGGACGGCAGCAATCAAACCGCATTGAAACTTCGCGAAGCCGCTGCGAAAGGCAAACCGACCCCAGGCGGATCCGGTGTGGTCAACGGCGTGAACTATGTCGGTTGCTCCAGCACCCAAATCAGCGGCGCCGGCAATGCCGTCAACTCCGCACGCACGTACTCCGAAAACGCCAAGGGTTATCTCAACACCGGCACGGTCGGCCCTCGTTACACCTCGTGGTTCGGCGCCTACACCTCCGCGCGTTACGGCAATGCTCGGCAGCATTTCGTCGCGATCGATACCGCGATGGATCAAAGCAGCGGTCAGGTCACGATCAACTGCGGCTGCAACCAGAGCTATTACGCGTATGTCTACCCGACCCGGCCTTACGAGATCTTCGTCTGTCGCGCATTCTGGAGCGCACCGAACACCGGCACCGACTCCAAAGCCGGCACCTTGATCCACGAAATGAGCCACTTCAACGTGGTAGCCGGCACCGACGACTGGGCGTATGGCCAAACCGCCGCGCGCAACTTGGCGAGCAGCGACCCCGCCAAAGCGGTGGATAACGCCGACAACCATGAGTACTTCGCGGAAAACACCCCGTCGCAGAACTGATCGGATCGAATCGACTCGTTCGACCGCATGGCCCGCTTCGGCGGGCCATGCCGTTTGAGGGTATGAACCATCGATTCCATTAAGGCTAAAAAAGGCCTATTCAGGTTACGGCAGCACCCTGTAGGCCGATGCCACGCGGCGTGCGACCTGCTAGCATCTGCGTCGAAATCGAGCCCGGCCACGGGTCAGCAGGAGAAAACCCCATGCGCTCCACCTCTTCGAATACGTTCCGGCTGTTCGGTACCGCCATCGCCCTAGCGGGCACGGCGATGGTCGCGGGCCTCGCCGTCACCGCCTCCGGCGATGCCGGCGCTGCGCCGCTGATGAAACGTTTCTACGAATCGCGGGGGATCTTCTCCGGCACCAAGTCCGCGAAAGCCAATCCGCTCCGTGTCGGTCTGTATGCCGTTGGCGACCGCCGCGTCGAAGTCATCCTGACCAACGCTAGCCGCAAAACGCTGCGTATCCCCTATTGGCAATTGCCGTCCGCCGCGAGCGTCTCGAATCTGTTCCAGATCAGTCGCGATGGTCAGCCGATCCGGTTCGAAGGCGCGATGGTCAAGCGCAGCGTGCCCACCGCCGAAGAGTTCGTCGTGATCCGGCCGGGCGGCAATCACCGCGCGGTGGTCGATCTGTCGCCCCTTTACGACATGAGCGCGAGCGGGCACTACACGGTCGAGTTCAATGCGCCGCTGCAATTCGCCTCGCTCTCCGGCCCCGAGCGCCTGAAACAAGCCAACGGCGCGCCGATGATGGCCAAGAGCGTGCCGATCCAGGTGCGCGCCGTCACGAACGCGGTCGTACCGACCGGCGGCAAGCCAAGGCCGTCGGCGTACCGCGTCGTACGCGGCAACTCCAATACCGCTTTCGGTTTGAATGTCGTGTATTCCGGTTGTACCGTCGATCGCCAAGATCTGATCGGCAACGCCATCATCGCCGCGCGCGGCTACTCCGAGAATGCCAAGGGCTATCTCAACGGTAACGCGACCGGCCCGCGCTACACCTCATGGTTCGGCGCATACGCCTCGACGCGCTATACCACTGCACAGCAGCATTTCGTTGCTATCGACAACGCGATGGACCAGAACAACGGTCAGCTCGCCGTCAACTGCGTTTGCGCGCCCGACTTGATCAACGCCTACGCTTACGTCTTCCCGTCGCAACACTACGAGATTTTCGTTTGCAACGCCTTCTGGGCCGCGCCGATGACCGGCACAGATTCCAAGGCCGGCACGCTGATTCACGAGATGAGCCATTTCAATATCGTCGCCGGCACCGACGACCATGTCTACGGTCAGCCTGGCGCGAATAACCTCGCGAACACCAACCCGACGCAAGCGGTGGATAACGCCGATAACCACGAGTATTTCGCGGAAAACACGCCGTTCCAAAACTGAGTTTGGTCCGCCGCCGCGAAACATTCGATCACTCCGACACGGCCCGCTTCTGCGGGCCGCGTCGTATCCGGGCGTTTCGATCTCATCGACACAACCATCAAGTCATCGCGAGCGCACGACCGCATTGACTGACGCGCGACGCCTACCCGCACCGCCCTCATCGGCATGACTGACGTCGCATGCATCGCCCCGCGCGACGTGCAATCATGCGCCGTGGGCATTCGCCGACTTCGACTCGGAATCAATGGATACTCAAAATCTGCTTTTCATCCTCGCCGCGGTATTGATCGTCGTCGGCTTGCTCGGCGCCATTTTGCCTGCCCTACCCGGCCTGCCTTTGGTCTTCGGCGGCATGCTGTTGGCCGCGTGGGTCGACGACTTCCAACGCATCAGCGTTTGGGTGCTCGTCGCGCTGGGCGTATTGATGCTGCTGTCGTTCGCGATCGACTTGATGGCTACCGCGATGGGCGCGAAAAAAGTCGGCGCCAGTCGAATGGCAGTCGCCGGCGCGATGATCGGCATGGTCGTCGGTTTGTTCATGGGCTTCGTCGGTGTCTTCGTCGCGCCGTTCGTCGGTGCTGCGATCGGCGAGTTGATGTTCCAACGCAAACTCGATCGCGCCGGCATCGGCCAAGCGGCCAAAGTCGGTCTCGGCACATGGTTCGGCATCGTGGTCGGCGTCGTGTTGAAATTGGGGCTCGCCTTCACGATGCTGGGCATCTTCGTCTTCGCTTGGTATTTCTAAGATGACCGGTGTCGCGATGCGAGCCTTCGCTGCCGTTATTCTGCTTTTCTGTCTGCTCGTCGCGGCGCCACCCTACGCGGCGCATGCGCAGACTTCGCACAAAGGGGTCGCGACTGCGCTGACGCAGACGAAAGCGGTGGCACCCGCCGCAGAAAAAAACGCAGCGCCCACCGCGTACGAACTCGCCGAATCGCGTTGCGCGGCGAACCACCTCGGCGACTGCCTCGACGCGATGTTCGGAACCGCGCGCGAAGCCGGCGTGAGTCTGCTGAAAAAAATCCCGCTGCTGGTACTCGCGACCTTGGTGCTGTTATTCGCGCATTGGATCTCGCGCTTCATCGCGAATCGTCTGCATCTGCTCAAAATACGCTCCGAGAATCCGTACATGAGTGGGCTGGTGCGGATGGTCGTGCGCACCGCGATCGTGCTGATCGGGATTTTGATCGCGCTCGACCTGCTCGGCATGAGCGCCGTCGTCGGCGCCGTGTTGGGGTCGGCAGGCGTGGCTGGGCTCGTACTCGGTTTCGCGTTCCGCGAAATCGCCGAGAACTACGTCGCCGGCATTCTGCTCAGCGTGCGACGACCGTTCGAACCGGGCGATCACGTCGTGATCGAAAATCGTGAAGGTAAGGTGATGTCGGTCAATTCGCGCGCCACCGTGCTGATGACGATGGACGGCGGTCAATTGCAGTTACCCAACAGCCTCGTGTTCAAATCGGTCGTGCTGAATTACAGCCGAAACCCCAAGCGTCGTTTCGATTTCTCGATGCTGATCGACGGCAGCCAATCGATTCGCCGCTCGCAGACGCTCGCGATGGAAGCGATCGCGCAAATCGAAGGCGTGCTCGACGATCCCGCACCGGCATGGACCGTGGTCGAATACGGCGTCAACGGCATCCAGTTACGATTCTTCGGTTGGGTGAATCAGCACGAGACCGACATGGGCAAGGTCCGCAGCGAAGCGATACGTCGCGTGAAAGCCGCGTTCGCCGAAGCCGATATCGAAGCCCCACGCACGATTTATCATGTCGTCGCCACGCGCACGCGCGATGCGCAGGACATCGAAGCGGCGGCCGAGCCCTTGCATCACGACATCGTCGACACTTCGGTCAATCGCGATATCGATGTGCAGATCGCCGAAACCAAACACAGCACGGACGGGCGTAATTTGCTCGATCCACAAGCGCCGACGCCGTAGCCGATATCCACCCGCATCTACCCTGGAGCACCGCATTCCGATGCCGTCCTTAAAATTGTTGTCCGCTCTGCTGTTGTCGGTCGCGATCGCGACCAGCGCATTCATCGCGCAATCGGCGCCGCCGAAGCCTTCTCGCAGCGCCAGCGCACCCGCAGCGAACGGTTTGGATGCCGCGGCGAAAGCGAAATTGATCGGCGAACATCATTTGACCCTGCAGTGGCTCGGATGGGGCGATTTGTCGAAAGCAGGCACGCTCATCGTCGAGGACGGCGGCAAGACTTTGTCGGTCAAAGGCGAACAGATCGGCGATGGCGAGAACGCGGGCGACTACGTGCGCCTATCCGGCAAGATCGTATCCGCCAGTAAAGACGGTTTCGTGTTCGAGGGCGACATCCTCATGCGCGTTCACCACATCGCCAACGGCGAAGAATGCAAGCGCAGCGGCCGATTCAACTTCCGCACTAAGTCCGGTCGAAAATATTGGCGGCTGCAGGAAATGGATAACCCCTGCGACAGCGCCACGGATTACGTCGATATTTATTTTCGCGGTATTTAAAACTTCGCGACGGCAGCAGGCGGACGACATCGGCCGTTTTAAGCGGCCGTCGACATTCCCGCGCGCAGACGCGCCAACGCTGGCGAGCGCCACACCGATGCGCCATACGGACTGGAACACACACGGTGATCTTCGTGCGCGGCGCGGGTTTCGGCGTTCTGTCCCCAAGGCGTGCGTATCGCCGCGGCGCGCGCCTCAGCGAGGTCGGTAGCGCCGGCCTCGATCGCATTGTCCAGTGCGAGCACCAGTTCGAGTGGATCGGGGTAAAACGGCGACAGACTGCAAGCGCGAAGTTCATCGTCGCCCGCCCAGGCGATGGCATCGCGCAACAACGCAATCGACGCGCGCACGCCGGGAATCGTCTGCAGATCGAGTACAGCGAAGAGTGCCAACGCATTCGCGATCGCGGTGCAGTCGATCAAATCGAAAGCGATGCCGCGACGATGCCACGTCGAAAACACGCCGGTACGCAACCAGGGCGGCCGCAACTGAGGCAAACGCGAGATCCGATGTTTTCCGATCGTCAGACACGCGATACGCCGGGCTTCGTCGCGCGACAACCGCCCAGCGAGAAAGAGTTCCATGGTCATGATCGCGGTGTCGTCGGCATCCGCAGGCAGCGATGGCGCCCAAGACGGTCGCATATCGGATGGCCAGAAACCGAAACCACCCTCATGAGTGCGGCAGCGCTCCAGCGCATCGAGCATCGTCGAGCATGACGACGCACGGCCGCGCCTACGTAGGGCACGCACCGCGAGCGCTGTCGTGAAACCGTTGCGATCTGCAAATCGCCCGCTCGCAGTCTGCATTTCGCTGTCGATGAAACCATCCGCCGATGCGTGGATCGGGACGATCTCGGCATGCACTGCGCGTGCCGCGCGACTCATGTCGGACGCAAACCGCACTGCACCCAGGTCGCGCCGCGCGCGTCGACGCCCGCACCGATCATGCCGTGCCGCCAACGTCCATCGCGCGCGCCGGACGACAGCGCCGTATACATCCTCGCAGCATCGCCGGTAGCGAATGGACGCAGACACGCCGACACCGCATCGTCGTCGCGAAAGATCGCTTTGGCGAACGTGAACCACGTGAACGCCAGCGGGCGACCATCGGGCGCGAGGACGAGACTGATGCCGGAGGGCCGCGGTAGATCATGGCCATCGGTCAACGTCTTCACCAACGCGAGAAAATCTGCGTTGTCGTCGGCGACCATCCGCGACATCGCGTCGATACGCTGCAGATCCAGCGACGGCCCGCGCGCATAGTATTCGCGGCTGCCGTCGGCATTGAGTCCCGCCATGCGCCACAGCAATCCGTCCGAGCGCAACAATGGGTGCGTATCGCAACCGGGAAACGATGCGCCGCTGTCCAGCTCGACATACAGTTTGGTTGCGGTGTCCGGCTTATGCCGGCCACCGATCCACGCGCCGTATTTCAATGCGGCGTTCTGTTGCGCACGCAGCCACGGTTGCAATTCGAGCGACCACGGCAGCAACGCGGCCGCCAGCGATAAGCGTTGGGCGTTGTCGATTTCCGGCGCAGCGACTTCCGCGGTCCAGCGGACGGCAGCCTCGCGCGAAGACCACGCGAATTCGACTGGCATCCCGGTATTGGTCAAGCGGCTGAAACACCACGCCATCTCCGGCCACACCGATGCGGACAAGGGATCGAGCACCGTCTCTAACCATGTACGGGCGGTGTCGGACGACGCCGGCGCCACCGTCTGCAGCCGCTGTAATGTCGCTTCGACCGGCGCCGCGAGACGCGACCGGGCGATCGTCGGCATCAGCGGCGCAGCCTCGATGTTCATTGCACCGGCAGCAGTTCTTCTTCGGTCTGCACCCACGGCCGCCGATCGAAACTACCGGTCGGGCCGACGAACGTGAAGCGATAACGGAACTCGCGCTTGGTCTTATCGCGCAAGGCGATCCGCAACTTCACCGGATCGGTCGCGCTGCCCAATATCTCCAGGCGTTCGTCGCGTTCGTAAGCGTTATCGTCGTCGCGGTATTCGACATCGACGAACACACGGGAGACCGCATTCGGATCGAAGACCGGGATGAATTCCAATTTCAAGGCGTCTTCGAACAAGTCGTGGACGATGATCTGCGGAATATCGACATCGATCGGGTCAGTGCGGTTGCTGGTGCCGTCTTTCAAGCGCTGTACCAGTTGATAGGTCACGCCGCGATTCGGTGGCGCCGGCCGGGCGCCGCGCAGTTTCCAGGTCAGCGGGCCGCTGTCGCGGGTCAGCAACAAGGCTGTGCGCGGTTCCGGTTGTGCGTAGCCGTGCGCCTGCAGCCGCACTTCGATCGTTTCGACGACTTCCCAATCGATATCGCCGGGCGTCGCCGTGATTTCGCGGAACTCGATGTGCTCGTAAGGATTGACGAACAATGTACGGTCGACCGTCGGTTCGGCGGGGATATTGTAGGATGAGCGGTCCGCGGCCCAACCCGATTGCGGATCGAAGTGGTACTGGAAGCCGACGTCGTAATCGATATCGCGCGTCGAGTTGAGGAACACTTTGAACGTCTTCGGCCCGGTGTCGCCAGCGACGAACACGAAATCGGCGTGCTTGTGATCCAGCGGCTTGGACGGATCGCCGTAGTCGAGCGCGACTTGAGCCGACACCAAACCGATCGGCTCGAACGCGACCGGCGTACTGGCTTCGACCTTGAACTCGCGAAAGAACGGATCGTCGAGATCGATTTCTTTGAAGTATTTCGATTTATCGCGCAGATCGCCGAGCATCAACCCGAAGAAGCCTTGCGGCGCGTACGTGCGTCGTGTCGCTTCGGCACGGTTGTAGCGCAGCGTGAGTTTCTTACGTTCTTCCTGATGCACGAATTTCAATTTCAAAGAAGCGCCAATCGGCGAAGCGCCGCCGGCCGACGGGGTCGGCTGCGGTCGCGGTTGTGGTTGTGGTTGTGGCTGCGGTTGAGGCTGGGGCTGGGGCTGTGGTTGCGGCTGCGGTTGCGGCGGGATCACGATCGAAGCGGGGCGACGCAAAGTGCCGCGCCAACGCGAAGGCGTGGTGCCTGCACTGCGGCCGATGATGTGCGCAACGCGATTGTCGGGGTCTCCGCCCATCGCCGAATGCGAGCCGGGGCGGGTCGATGCGGGCGCATCGCCGTGGGGGATACCGCCACTGACAGTGCCGCCGGCGCGTTGCACGATGGCCAGTGCGACTTCTCTACGCCGTGTCGCCAAACGAGTGTTGTGCGAAGCCCGTGCGCTTTCGCTCGCGCCGTTGACATGTTCGTGACTGGCATAGGCTTCGACGCGTACCGTTCGTGGTGCCGGCAGTCGTTGTATCCAGGCGCGCAGACGATCGGCGCCGCGCTCCGGGCCGCTCCAGTTACCGTCGCCTTCGATTCGTAACGTGCCCGAAGCATCGCGGAACCGCGGGTCGGTGGTGGTGTTATCGACGTACGCTCGGTATTCGGTCGAGGGCGGATTCACCCGCCAACCGGCCTCGGATGGTTTGTCGAAATCGAAGAACAAGCCGAACGTTTGCTCTTCGCTCGCAGCGGGCCAATCCACTTCGATGGATTTCTGCGAAGCGGGATCGACCGCGACCGTAATGCGCCCAGCGGAATCCGGCGTCACCGCTTGTCCCGCGACTCTCACCGTCGCACCGGCGCCGGTGATCGTGAGGGTCTCGCTCAGTCCCGAAGCCGATGGTGTGTGAGTCACGCCCTGCCCGGCCGGCAACGGCGTCGGTTGCTGCTCATCGACGGTCAGTACGGCCGGCTGAATTTGTGTGGTCCCCGCACCGGTCGATGTATTCGTCGTCGTTCCACTGGTGTTGGTGCCTGTGCCTGTGCCCGTTCCTGTGCCCGTGGTCGTGCTGGTGGTGGCATCGCGCAACAAATCGCGGCCGGTCGCAATCACTTCACTGAGCGGATCGGCATCGGCCACATCGGCGGCGGTCTGGCCCGGCGTTAACGAGGGCTCGAACCATTTCGACAGCAGATCGTCCTTGAAGAATTCCAAGGCCCAGCGCTCTTGCTCGCGCTCGTCTTCCTCGTCGGTGAAGGTCAGCACCTTGATCACGATCGCGCCGGTCTGCACCAAGGATTCGAACGCGGCATCGATGCCGCCGCGCAGATACATGTACTGCGCTTCGAGACTGACGCTGAAATGATTGAAGATGCGCTCGAAATCGGCGGTGATCTCGACATCGATCGCCGGACGCATCGCCAGATATTTCATGTTGTAGATGACCCCGATCGGGGTCATGCCATCGCTCATCGCCTGTTCGAGGATGGTCGCGCCTTCCTGCGAAAGCGTCAGGCTGAACGCGGCATCGTTCGAGCTATCCATGGATGGCGTGGATGCGCCGAGAATATGCTCGACCGCATTGAACGCGCCCTCGGGCGGCGGGGCCGCCGCGGTACCGCCCGCGCCCTGCACATTGAGCGCGATGCACTGCACGGCGCCTTCCTCGAACGGCGCTGCGGTCAAACGAACCGGCGGGGTGACGCCGGGCTCCGCGTTCAAGCGGCCGGTGATCCGCGATTCCAGTTGCGGGCTGAGTTTCAAGGTCGCCTTGAACATCAGAAACCCGCCGCCTTTCTTGGCGACATCGACGCTGGCGGCTTTGTACTTCAGCATCGAGAATTCGGCCAGGGCAGGCTCGTTCGCGCGGCGCGCGAGCGACACAGGGCCAGGCAGATACCAGAATTGATTCGGATCGGCATGATCGCGAAAGACAGTCAGCCCATCGATCGTCAGCGGTTTTTCGAGGCTCAACATAGCGTATTCCTTTGTGTCTCACGGGCGCCGACAGCGCCATGCGCTGATACGAATAACATCGATATAGATAACAACGTCATCGGTTGGAAATCCGGCAACGGATCTTTCCGATGCGCTCAACGGCAGTCGCGCCAACCCATGAGGAAGTCTTCTTCCATGCGGTTGGCCTGCCCACGCAACTGCGGCGTTTGCGATTCGCCCGGGAAATGAGCATTCATCAGTGCCCTGACACGACGGTCCAGATCGTCGATCAAGCCGTGGTGCTCGATCGTGAAATTACTGGAGTTGACGATTTCCAAGAACGCCTTGGTCAACAACCCATGGCCGACGGCTTCGTGCTCTTGCGAAGTTTCGGCAGCGCTGCTGCCCGCGATCAAGGTCGATTTCGCCAACTGCACCAAACGACGATTGGAGTCTTCTTCGACGACCACACCGGAATTGCGGGCGGAGACGTTGCGGATATTGCCGGTCAACGATGAGCGATTGGCCGGCGCTAAACAGATACCGCAAGGGAACAGGGTGCGGCACTGGGTCAATTGCCGAATCAGGTCGGCCGAGAATTGCGGAGAACGCGCGCGGCGTGCGCGTTCGCTCTCGTCGTGCATGCCGCCGGCATGGCAACTGTCGAGAATCATGGTGAAATTCACGACCGACTGTTCGAGCGTGTCGGCGAGGGCATAGATTTCGTGGTCGCTGATGTGCTGCCCGGAATACGGAATGATGGTCTCGAACATCTGGGTCGCATCTGCGGGGTTCGCAGTGCGGCCGCCATGCCCAGAGTAGTAGAAGCACACGACATCCCCTGGCTGCGATTGCGTCAGACAATAACGCAGTGCCTGACGGATACGCGATGACGTCGCCGCACTGTCGACGAGATAGAACATGTCCTGCGGATCGAAGCCGAAGGCGTCGCGCAGCATGTGGTAGATCGATGCGGCGTCAGCGATGCAGAAGCGCAGATCGTTGTAACCCTGCACGGAATAGTCGTTGACACCGACGATGACAGCACGCTTGGTCATGGGATGCTCCTAGGAATTGGTTGACGTCGGAATTGAGTCGATGGGAAAGAGTCATGCCGTCGCGATCAAGCGACGATGCTGATGATGTCGTCTTCGGTATCGATCGCCGGCTGGCGTTCGGTGCGGCCGTCGGCGTGGACCAACGTCAGCTGATGGCGATAACGCTTGAGCGTTGGATTGGGCGTGGAGAATCTCACCGTGGCTTCGGTGGTCTCCGCGGTGAGACGGATCCGCTCTTGGCGCATATAGCGGTTCGCGGGATCTTCGTAACGCACATCGAGCATCGCTGCGCGCAAACTGCCGAAGTCGAGCGTCGGGAAGATCGTCACGTCGATCGAACCGGGGAACGGGTCGTCGATCACGATCGATGTCGCCTTGGTCGTCACCGGCGCGAGGGCGCGGACCGATCCGTCCTTGAGGCGATGCGTCACTTTGTAGGTATAACTGCGGGTCGAATTACGCGATACCCGAAGTTTCCATTCGGCCGTCGCAGGCGCATCGGGATCGATGCGAATGGTCTTTTCGCGCTGCCAACCGGCCGGATCGCGGTATTCCAATTCGACTTCGATCGAATCCACGATGCCAGGATCGATCCGACCCGGCTCGATGCGCAGCGACATGAAGCTGAGCGCATCCATCGGGTTGATGATTAAGGTGCGGTCGTCGGTCGCCGGCACGCGCGGCTGATCGTATGAGAATTTTTCGCCGTCCCAGCCGCTGGCCGGGTCGAAGTGGAACTGCGCTTGATAGCTATAGGTTCGGTCTTTGCGCAAGTTGACCGCGAATTCGACATCCTTGGGGCCGCGATCTTCAGCGCCGAACACGAAGTCCTGGCGACGATGATTGGTCGGATCGTTGATCGGGCCGTAGTCGATCTGCAGATGCGCTTCTTTCAGCCCGATGCTCTCGTAGTCGAACGGCGTCTTGGCTTCGATCTTGAACGTGCGGAAGAACGGGTCGTCGAGATCGATCTCGACGAAATACGGCGGCCGGTTCAGATCGCGCGCGAGCAAGCCGATGAAGCCTTGCGGCGCATAGGTGCGTTGCTGCGCCTCGGAGCGGTTGTATTCGAACGTCGCGGTGCGGCGTTCTTCCTGACGGATGGTCCTCAATCGGAACGATGCCACCGTATCGTCTGCGTGCGCAGCGTCGCCGTTCGCGCGATCGGCCACCGATTGCACCGGCGCACCGCGTTCGCGGCTCGCGGCGACGCCAACCGCACCGCTCGCGGGCGCGGGCCCTGCGACTGCGGGCTGACCTGAGCCTTCTGTCGGACTGGCATCGGCAGCGCCTTCGGTCGGGCCCGCTGGCAAACCGGTTTCGGCATCGCCATGGCCACTGCCTGCGGTGGGGCTCGGCCCATGATCGACAGGCTCTGCCGCTGCAGGTGTATCGCTTGGACGCGGCGGGGCCGGCGGTTGCGGCGGACGCAATTGCACACCGAGCGCGCGCACTTGATCGAGCGAAGTCGCGCTCGCTGCGGTCGCGGCGAGCGTCCCCGGCGTCATCGCAGGCGTGAACCATGTGTTCAACACTTGCGCCTTGAAGAAATCCAACGCGTCTTTGATGCGCGTTTCGTTCTCGGCGGTGCCGGTCATGTCGGCGACCTCGATCTTGATCGCGCCGTTGCGGACCAAACTCTCGAAGCCGACATCAATGCCGGCGCGAGTAAAGCCGCGCTGGCCATCCGCCGAGGTGCTGAAATGGGTGAATACTTGATTGAAATTCGCGGTGATCTTGACGTTGAACGCAGGCCGTAGGCCGGTGTATTTCAAGTCGTAGATCACACCGATCGGCGTGGTGCCGTCCTTGAACGCTTTTTCCAGAATCGTCGCGCCTTCTGCCGACAATTCGAGGCTGAAGACCGCCGTGTTCTCGCCCGCAAGCGAAGGTTTGCTGGCGCCGAGAATGGTTTCGACCGCACTGAACGAACCTTCCGGCCCTGGGTTCGCGCGCGTTCCGCCGGCGCCCTGCAGGTTCAATGCGACGCAGGCGACGGTTCCGTCGTCGAACGGCACGGGCGTCAATTTCGGACGCCCGCGGCTAATCGAAGCCAGTCGTTCTAGAACTCGACGCTCGGCATCGGCGTCGAGCTTCAGATTGACTTCGATCATCAAGAACCCGCCGCCGCGGCGAGTCGCACCCGGGCGATTTTTATATTTGAGATAGGTGAACTTCGACCGCTGATCGGATTCGCGTCGCGCGAGAGCGACCGGACCGGGCAGATACCAGAATTGCGTAGGATCGGCGTGATCTCGAAAAATAGTCACGCCTTCGATCGTGAGAGTGCGGGCATCGAGCTGCAACATGGAGAAAGACTCCTTATCCCGGGATTTTCAGGGTGAGATCGGTCGCCGCCGAAGCGGTCCATTGCGAGGTCTTGGTCAGCCCGTTCTCGAATACGAAACTGGCCTTGTACTCGTAGCGCATCCGGCTTGGGTCGACATAGTCGTACTCGAACTCGGCTGTGCTCTTGCCGTTATCGAAGACGAATTCGTCTTCGGCGGCGATGCCTGCGGCGAAATCCTCGAAGCGCATCTTGATCGTGGCTTTACGCAATTTCCGGC
The DNA here is from genome assembly GCA_963783035.1 of uncultured Gammaproteobacteria bacterium. Lineage (GTDB taxonomy): Bacteria > Pseudomonadota > Gammaproteobacteria > Xanthomonadales > Xanthomonadaceae > Lysobacter_I. The sequence continues at coordinate 168,478 of CAWAMC010000001.1, read as the reverse complement.
GATCGAAATCGACCGGGGCGCGTACGGTAACGATGCGATGGCCGTTGGCTTCCGCTTTCAGCGCGATGCGGTTCGCGTTCGTCATCGATTCCGGTTGTTCGACGAAACGGCCGTCCTTGTATTGGAAGCTAACGCGGTAGAAGACGGATTTGAGCGCGGGGTTGCGCAGATCGACAGCGAACGTTTGCGACGACGCGCCCTCGGTGAAGGTCATCGACTGTTCGGCGAGAACGCTGTTGGCTGCATCCTCATAGCGAAAGTCCACGAACGCTTCTTTGACTTGGCTCCAATCCACGCTCGGCACCACTTGGACGATGCGCCGCGTGGGGAACGGGTTGCGAATCGTGACCTGTGTTTCGTCGATCGATGTCCATGCGTGTTCGATATCGCGGTTATCGGCCGCACGGAATATCTTCCTCACCTCGTACGCGGAGTTGGCCGGGTCGAGCACGAACATTTTCCAGTTCGCGGCGGGCGCTTCCTTGGTCAGGCGTATCATGTCGCGCTGCGCGATCTTGTTGGCCGCGTCGATGTAACGCAGATGCACTTCGACCGAGGTGTAGCGGTCCCACGGAAAATTTTCGGCCAATACCGGAATGGTGGTCAGCGCGTACAAATCGCGCGGTACGACTTCGATATTGTCGATGTCGTAAATCTTGGGCTTCGATTTGAGCTTGCTGGGCCGTTCGGCGGTGTCGACGGCCTTGAACGTGACTTCGTATTCCACTTCCACGTCGCGCTTCATGTTGCCTTGCTCGATCTTGCTGAGCCATTCGAAGCTGGCCTCCGCCGCGGTCGGCGTCAACAACGCGTTCTGCGGCTTGTCGCCGTAACGGGCGCGGACATTGATGCTGCCGATGTCGTCGGCAGCCATATCGCTGCGAGCGACGACCTTGACTTTGCGTTTCTTGAACCAATCGTTGTCGAGACTGACTTGCTTGACGAAGCGGTCGATCGGCATATTGCCGTCGCGGATGGTCTTGAACAGCGCGGCCAAATGACCCTGCGGATGGATCGATTTTTTGACCGCGACCCGTTCCGAGAAATTGACGTTGAGCTGCTTCTTGTCCATGCGCTTGTAGTCCATGCGCTTGTAACTGAAGCTCGGCATCAGGCTCGCTGCCGGCCCGCCTGCGGCTGCGGCCGACTGTTGCGCGGCGAATTTACCCACAGCCTCCAAACCGCGTTCCCAATCCGACTTCTTTTCGGGCGTCCACGGCGGCAGGCTGACATTGAAGAAAGCCTCGGTGATCATGTTGCGTACTTGCGCAAGCGCCGCGTCGCGGCGGTCGATGATGCCCTTGGTATCGTCGCTTTCGGCGACGAACGTGTCGGACTCAAGCACGATCGCACGCTTGTCGACCAGTTCGTCCACCGCCTTGCCGATTTCGGTGGAGACGAACATGAAACCGGCCGAGAACGACTCGTCCATATGCTTCTGCACCCGGTCCCAATCGACTTTCAGATTGATCTTGTAGGCGGGGCGCAGGCCGAGGAAATCCAGCGAGTAAATCACCGCGACCGGCAGAATTTCGCCGTCGAGGCATTGCTGCATCACGGTGAAACCATCTTGGTCGAGCTTGACCGAAAACGCCGCCTGATTGCTGCCGTACAACGCCGGTTTAGCGTTGTGATCGATCTTGAGTACGAAATTCTGGCCGCCGGCCGCGACGGTGCCCAGATCGCCGCTCGCCTTACCCAGCATCATCAGACGCACCGTGCCGTCCTCCAACGGGATCGGTGCTATTCGCGGTGCATTACGTAAGTTTTCCGAGTTGGCGATCTCGCGCGAGAGATCGTCCAATTGTTTTTGCGTCGCGCCGACGTTGCAGTCGAAATTCAGGAAGCCGCCGGTGCCGGCGTCGCCGCGATAGCCGATCAGCAGGAATTGCGGCACATCGATTCCGAGCGCCGAGTCGCGGACGGTACTCAAATGCGGCGATGTGGGCATGTAGTACCACTGCTCCGGGTCGGCATGGTCCGGAAAGACCGAGATGCCGTTAATTTCGCGCGAGCGGCTATCGAGTAACAGCATGACGGCTCTCCTTTCAGGCCGGAACTTCGAGGAATACGGACAGATCCGACTGCTTGCTCGGGCCGACCACGACCTTGCGCCCGCCATCGATCATGAAATAAGTGATCGTGGCTTCGTATTCGGTCTTGGCTTGGTCTTTCAGCGCGACCTTCCAACTCTTTTCCGCGTCGCCGGACTTGAAGCGAAGATCGGTGCGCTCTTTGACGCCGTTGGCGCTGTCTTCGTATTTCAACGCGACATTGACCAGCTTGACTTTGTCCCAGTCGATGAGATCCGGCACCACGCTGATTTCGAGGAAGTCGACCGTACCGCTGCCGATGGTGATGGTGGAACGTTTGGCCGGTGCTTCCGGCAGTTCCTTCATCGTGCCGTCCTTGAACATGATGGTGGCGTTGTAGGAGACATCCCCTATCGCATCATCGATGACCGGGAACGACCAGTCCTCAGCCGGGTTGTCCGCGGACAGATTCTTGGTGGTTTTCTGCCGATAGTTGTTGCCGGCATCGACGTACGTGCACTCGACGGTGATCGAGTTGATTTCGTTCTCGAGATCGCCGGTCGCGCGGAACCCGATCGTCTTGATCGCGCTGAAGGGGTCGTCGATATACAGTTCTTTGGCGTGCTGTTCGCGCTTAGGCCCTTTGATTTCGCGGCCATCGGCGAGTTGATAGACGATCTGATACTCGACCGGGCCGGTCACGGGCTTTTTGACGATCTGCCGGACCTTGAAGGTATTGGAATCCTTCGTCATGTTGAACTTGGCTTCGAACGGACGGTCGCCGCCGGCATAACGCAAGGTGATCTGGGCGCGATCGACTTGGCCGAAATTGATATCGCCCGGCGCGATGTCCAGCGCGAGGATACCCAGATCGTCGACATTGATCGTCAGATTGGTATCGTCGGTCTCGACCGGCTCCGACTGATAGACGAAGTTGCTGCCCTTGTAATTGACGGTGTACGAATACTTGAATTTGCGGATGCTGTTGTGGACGAAGGCCTCGAACTTCGCGACATCGTCCGGCTTGGTGAACGTGAACTCTTTGGTTTTAGCGTTCGGACCATGCGGGTAACTGATCTTGACTTCGACGCTATCGATCGGAAGATTAGCGAAATCCGCATTGACCCGCATATTGACCTGCAAGGTCTTGAGGAACTCGTCCACGCTGATCTTGCTGTAATAGTCTTCCCACTTGAGCGGCTTGTTGTCGGCGCCCTTGATCGACGTCACCGTCGGCAACATGCCTTGCGGATTCTTGTTGAGAATCACCGTTTTGGCTTCGCTCCATTCCACGCGCACGTTCGCGATCTGACTCTTATTGACCGTGCGCTTGATGTCTTCGATGTCCTGCCCTTCCTGAAGTTCTTTCGTATTCGGGTCGACTTCAGCGATCTCCTTCAGCAAATTGCGCTGCACTGCCGCTTCCAATTGCTTGTTGATGATCGCGCGGATATCGGCTTCGAGCTTCGCATTTTCCTCAGGTTTCAGGTTCGGTGTCTGCACGAACTCGAAATGGGTCTTGGTGACGTCGTTCTTGTAGCGGCTCGAACTGACCACTTCGGTGTAGCTGTCTTCGCACCAGAAATTGTCTTCGGTATTGATGTCCTGGAAAAAACTGTAGAACTCAGACGCGTTCCAGGTGCCCCAAGCGGTCATCTCCGGTAGCCGGACGTAGTGATTGAGCTTGTACACGACCTGCACCCCCGATGCGGTACCCTTGCTCAAGGTCTCTTTGAAGATCGCGGTGCCGAGTTCAGAGAGTTCCATCATGAACGAAGCGATGTTCTTGCCGTACAACGACGGTGCGCCGGCGCCGCGGATGGTCTCGATCAACGCACCACCCTGCGTCATTAGCAGTTCGACCGTGCCGTCGGTCCAACTGACCGGGGAAATCACTACCTTGGGTGGAGTTTTCCCGGCATCCTTGTATTTTTTGTCGACATCTTTTTGCAGGTCCGTGGTGATTTTCTTCTGCACGGCCTCCGGCACCGAGAGCTCGGCGTCGAATGCGATGAAGCCGCCGAATTTTTTGCCGCCGTCTTCGCGAAGTTGCCCGTATTCGACGAAGCGCATCGCCAAGCCGCCATTTTCCATCCGCTTGAAAGTCGGCTCCTCCGGATAGATATAGAAGGTGTGGTCGCTGGCGTGATCGCCATGGACGGTATAGCCGTGCATTTGGCGGACATTGTCTAGCTGCAACATGATTGCGCTCCTTTAGATGATCGTCTTGGTCTTTTTCAGCATCGCCATGCAAGACAGCGTGTTGGCAGATGGAGTGAACGCGCGCACCGGCGAAAAGCGGACAACAGTTTTTTTGATGCAGTGCATTGCAGATGGCGATTCGTTTCGGTAATAACGCAGCGCACGGAGAAATACGGAGACGTCGAATACGCATTACGTCGATGTTTCGATCGACGCCTGTGTTGATCCCGATTGCATCGTGCTCGGCTTCGTCGCAACCGCGTCGCGCGACGAAGCCTCCCATCTCGCGGCCGGCCGTCTCACGACACCGCGTCCGATGTCGCCACGATTCGTGTCCTCGATACTCGTGTATTCGATACCAACGTCAACGCAGCGTTTTTTAGGACACAGGGCCGTGCGCTGGCATGCCCCAGTCCGCGGCATCGGCAAAGGAATAGCCGCTGCCTGTGTCTCGGGTTTCGCTCGCGGTCGCGGTATACGTACGGGCGCTCCCCGTGCCGTGCGCGGAGGCGGAACCGCCTTCGTCCGTCAACGAAACGCCGATATCGATCGATGCTTCATGTGTCGCGGTGGTTTCGCGCGTCGGTGCCGCGTGGCCGGTGAGCGTATACCGCACTCCGAACCAACCGCGCTCGCCGGAAAGAGCTTTATGCACTTTCTCGGCCTGCGCCTGATCGAGCATCAGACTGAATGCGGCATGGAATGGTGGCGAACCCGACGATTGCGCCGTACTCACTGTGGAAAAAGCGCCATTACCATCGCCGAATTGTAGTTCGGCCGTGCCCGCATCGATTGCCGCTGGACTGAGCAGAATCTTGTTTGATGGGCACCCCCCAGCAGTCGCGAGATCAATACGCACATTCTCGAGCGTCTTCGCAGGCACGCCCCATATCGTCGTCAGCGACAGCATCGTGATGCTGCCTGCGGCGATCATCGTAAATTGAGCGCCGCCGTCTCCTGTGGTCGCGATACCTGGTTGCTTCGGACGATATTCCCAAGCCCCGGGTTGGTCCTTGATTGGCGTCAACAATACGCCGCGTAATTCCTTATCCATGTTGGCATCCTCATCATCGAGTTATGGAGCGCGACTGCTGAGCAATGTCAGCGGCTCCGCAGGTTGCACGGCTTCGGACCATTCGCTTTGTCCGTGCCAGCGCCAGTGGTATCCTGATCGAAATGGCGACAAGGCCATCCACGACCATTCTGCGGTCGAGGCCGCGGGCATGAGTCGGATCTGTTGGCGGCGCGCGGGTTCGTGCTGGCGTCCTTCGGGCGCAAGCTCGAGCACGACCTGCGGCTTGTCGTCGTCGAAGGCGCATTCGATGGCGACACTGCGGCGGCCACTGCCCTCGAAACTGAAAGCATCGAGACGCAGATGTTCCGCCGCGACCGGCACCATCGCGCGTTCGTTGCTGCCGTCGCTCATTCGGGCGATCGCGCGGATCTGCAGCGACTCGACGTCGTAAGGAACCGCGAACGCGATATCGGATGCGGCGGCATCGAGCACGCCTTGAATCGACCAAGACTGGCCGCGCCGCATGCCGTAAAGCTCGACCGCGATCTGCGCCTCGGATAAAAAGACCGTATCGGCTTCGACGACGACGAAGTTCACGCCAAAATCGTCGGGCGATACCAGCAAGTTTTCGCGTTGCGATTCCCGTACCGGCCCCTCGATCCGCTCGGCGCGGCCATGGTCGACGATGGTGACGACGGTTTTGTATCGATAGACGAGCGCTTCGTTCGGCGCGAGACGCAATTCCGCCGTCGTCGCCTGCGCACGGCCATCGAAACGCGCCGAGGCTTTCGCCGTGAAGGGTCGCATCGGCGGTTTCGGGGGCGCGCTCAATTCCACTTGCGATTGCAGCACGCCGATGCGACGCGCCGGCAGATTCTGTCGCACCGTCACTCGATGCCAGCCGCTACCGAGAGCGCGAACGTCGTGATGGTGGACGACGCGCGCTTCCCATTCCGCCGACGGCCACTCTCGCAATGCGCTGAGCGGGTCCGCCGCGACCGCGAACATCCGCGTCGCGAGCAACGGCTCGGAAAGATCCCAGACGACCGTACCGGGCAGCATCCGCGTTTGGTCGAAGACGATACGAGTCTTCGGACTATCCTGCCCTGCGGCGACTTGCGCACCATCGCCTTCATCGGGAAACAGCCCGGCGAAACGGTCGCAAAAGCGATCGATCAATGCATTCGCCGCAACGAGTCTCTGTTCTTGCGTCAGCGTGGACAACATCGGGAAACCCAAGCGTTCCGGTGTCGACGCCAACGCCTCGCGCAATGTTTCAAGGCCCAACGCGTCGCTGCCCTGCGCCAAAAGCTTCAACGCCGTCGAGAGCTTCGCAGGATCGAAAGCGACAGTCATGGCGATACGCTCCGCGACTCCGCGAACGGCGATCCATGCTTCCGCACCGATGGTGGTCATTCCGCGTCGTAATGCGCCGAGGAATAGATCGGTCGCGGCATCGTCGAGCCGCACGGATAGCCCCATCGTTCCCAGACCGACGATATCCAACGGCTGTAATACATGCAGCGCTTCGGGCAAATCGAGCGCAGAGGCCGAGGTGAGGCGAACCCAACCGCGTTCGGCTTCGATCGGACCGACGTTCGCCTGAACCCCGCTGTCTGCGATCGTGCTGCGCAGCGCATCGAGATCGAATGCGGCAGCGAACCCGACCGACAGCAACGAAAATCTCGCTAAGCCCGCATCACCGCGATCCTGCTGATAAATATCCAATCGGAACGAGGGTTCTTGGTCCTGTGTCGTCGCAGAAAGCTTGATCGGTGCGACTTGGAACTGCCCGGGCCGCTCGTAGGCGGCGAACGCCGGCCGTCCCGCGACATGAGTCGGCGCATGCCAATCCGGGCGTCCGGTAAGCACGTTAAGCGCTCGGCACGAACAGAACCGCGGCGTCGGTCTCTCGCCAAGCGGAATCGACCTGTTGGCGCCCCGATTTATAGATGATGGTCTGTCTAAATTTGTAAGTGCCTTGAGTGTCTTTGTTGAGCAGCCTATCCATCAACGGCACCGGCACGTCGACAGTTTGCTCAAGCTTGGTCGAACTCAAGCGCACGCTGATGTTGCCGCGGAACTCGATCACGATCAGACGGATCGCGTTCTCCGGCGCTTGCGCGCTTTCGAGCAACTCGGCATCGGTCATCGCGATCACACTGCGCGTCGCTTCCTGCGCAACGCTGCTATCGAAGGTCTGCACGAACAGACGTTCGGAATCCGGAACGCTGCTGATACCGGAGGTGTCGAAGATCGCATCGCAAATGCCCTCCACGCCAACAGGCCACGCTGCCACCGGCACCACTTTGAACACGATCTCGGCATCGGGTTCGATCTCGACCGGGCGGCTGAGATCGATGCCTTCCAGTTTCGCTTCGACCATCGTCCCGTTTCGGCTGAGCCACACCGGTAACGACGAAACCTTGAGCTTGCCGCCACTATCGTTGCGCAAAGTCGCCGACACCGTACCGGATACCGGTTCGGTGACTTCGGTGTAATCGAACACTTCGCCTTCGAGTTTGTGGAAATTGAGATTGACCGGGATTTGCACATCGCCGCCGAGACCGGTCGACACCAGCACTTTGCCTTGCAACAGGCTCGACGCCTGGCTCGCCATCAAGGCCGCGAAGACATCCTGGAACTCATCGTCTAATTTGAAACGTTCGCTGAGCTGGAAGCCATTGGCGAGATCGATATCGACATCGACTTGCGTCATTTCGGTCAGGCTGCCTCGCGGCAGGCCCAGGCGCAAACTCGCTTTGGCGAGTAACGGCTCCAGGCTGATTTCGGTGGGCGTGGCCGCGCCGGTCGTCGGCAATTTCTTTTTCAATTCCTGGCGCGCGGCGAGCAGACGTTTGCCGTCGGTCACTGGGCGCACATCGGCCGCCAATTCGACCTCTGTTTCGCTGCTCGCGTCCTGCCCTTGATCGACCACGAACGCCAATGCGGGCGTGAACGGTGCGGTCCCTCTGCGCGCCAAGCGGAACTCGTCCGGCAAGTAATAGAAACGCGCGGGATTGGCGGTGCTTTGAAAATACACGTGATTGCGCGAACGGCCGTCGGTCGAATACGCCAGGTTGTGAATATCCCAACTCGTGCCGCCAGCGCTCGGGCTGCCGCCGGGATACAGATAAGGATGCAGCGCAGGCGGAAAGCGCAGCGCGATCGATAGTGGTTGCACTTGCGCCGCAGCGCGATAGCGCGGTGCGGCGACAGGCTCCGGCTCGATCTCCGGCGTGGTGTCAGGCACACGAATCGGTCGTGGCCGATGAATCGTGCCCTCCAGTGCAGTATCGGGAATCTCTCTGCGAATATGGCGCATGTCGGTGCGCGTTGCGATTCTCGCCGTCGCGGGCGAGACCCGCATCTCAGCGACTGGTGCCACGACGGCTTCTTCGACCGCCAGCGCGCGCATCATCATCGTGTGATCGCGCATATGGAAGCGGCGTTTCGGCGGCGACGCGCCGGCATCGGCGCTCGTCGTGGCGACCGTGAAGCTACGCACGACCGACAACGTCGTTTCCGACGTCGGCGACATGAAGGCGCCAAGCAGTTCATCGCGTTCCGCCAACGATAAGCGCAAGATCGCGACCGGCCCGCGCGCATCGGTCAACAATTCGTCGATCGCCAAACGCCGCTCGATGGTGGTATTCGGCTGACGATACGAGAGCGACACCGCGAGCTGATGCGGCAAAGGCTGCGCCGTGCGCGCGGCATCCGCAACCTCCGGTGCCGGGTAGGCTTCCAAGCCCAGACTAATCGCCCATCGACCGTCGCCGCCTTGGGTCACATGGCTGTCGTAACGACCATTGCTGAGTTCGCGCAATCGATAACGCGGCAACCAGTAACGAACATTGCTATTCGGATCTTCGAACACCATCGTATCGTTCGGCTGCAAGGCCGGACTGATCGGATGCGGCGAATCCTTACGCTCGAAATCCTGCCCGGATTTGTCCACGAACAATTGCGGCCGCATCATTTCGAGGCTCGGGCGCAACCGCGTCGGCTTGATCGCCGCGACGCGCAGCGCGGATGCGTCGAGCATCAAATCGCTACGCACGATGTTCAGCGCCCCAGGCGCGAGGACGAACGGTTGAGCAGGAGCCGACGCTGGCGCGGGTGGATCGGCAGGCACAGGCGCCGCCGGCACAGGTTTGACCGGTTGTGCGACCCGCCCCATATCTGCGACCCGAATCTGCGGGCCCAACACTACGTGCTGGATATCCAATAAACGCCCTGGCGGCATACATAGTCCTTCGCGTAACGCAGCGCGCGATACAACAGTCGATGGGGACTCTCGACGAATCCCTTCCTTGGATTCATCTAAAAGGTGCTTATCCGACGGATGTTCGGATTCGCTAGCGCTATGCCTTTCAGACAGGCTTCGTCGCCCTACCCTGTTGATGCAGGGTATTGGCGAACGGCACTCCATATGCCGCGGCGCTTCCGTGTGTATCGGAAGCTCCCAATCGAATGCGTACCGGCCATGAATTCCGATATGCATTCATCAACGCTCGACTATGGATAACGCAAGGCCATCCGAATTTCGGACAGGCGGCGACGATAAGGACAGTGGACCCCGATGTGTCGAACCAATGTGTCCGTTATCGCGGGGCGTTCGCGTTCACTCGCCTAGGAGGACCATCACATGGCCTATATCGTCAAATCAGAACACCTCGCCGCGATCGCCGGCAAACCCACCGCGCTGATGCCCGCGTTGGCCGACAGCATGAATCGGATCTGCCCGGACTTCGAGATCGACACGGCAAAAGAGTATTGCCATTTTCTCGCACAGGCTTGCCACGAGACCGATCATTTCCGCACCCTGCGGGAATACGCGTCGGGCAAAGCGTACGAAGGGCGCAAAGATCTCGGCAACACCCAAGCCGGCGACGGTGTCCGCTTCAAAGGTCGCGGTATTTTCCAGACCACCGGGCGCGCGAATTATCTGCAATTGGGGATCAAGCGCGGTCAGCGCGACTTGTTCATCAACAATCCGCAATTGCTGGAACAACCCGATTACGCCGTGTGGAGCGCGTGCATCTACTGGAAAACGCGCGGACTGAACGACCCCGCCAATCACGCCGATAGCGATCGGCTCAAAAAGAAATATCGCGGGAAGGTGATCCTGGTGAGCCCCGTCGAATTCATCGGCATCACCATCAACGGCGGCTACAACGGGATGGACGAACGGAAGCGGTTTTATGAGATCGCTAAAAAGAAGTTGGTGCCGCAGCCATAGCGTTTCTGGCGTGGCTTGAATGAAGTGTTAGGCCACCTACCTCTTTGGGCATGGTTCGGTATCAATTGAACAGAACGTGATCAGCGCTGCTGGATTCTTGCCGCGCCTTCTTGGTTCGATGCAATTTTTCAGCCAAACGAAGACATGCTGGCCGACCATGATCTGATTACTCTCTACGCCACCGCCGTAGACGGTATAAAAGCCTGTTGATTCATCCCAATCAACAAAGTACTGAGTACCATGCTCAGTACTAATCATGATTGTGCTCTTATTAACAGCGGATATTTTCCCCGCCAATACAGGCTCGGCCTGGCCAGCTACGTCCGTGTCTGGTGGCGGGAGTATGCATTTCTTTTCACGAGCGACGGCATTAGACGAAGCGCAGATTGCGAGCATCAACAAAATTCGATTTTTCATAATGGGCTTTCTGTGTCATTGCTTGAACCTAACGCTTATTGATAAAAAACGTGAGAAATCAAAATTTCATGCCGTCTTATTGGAAACTATCTCAAAATCGCAGCCCAGACAATTTTCCGGCCGTCATCCCGGCGAAAGCCGGGATCCAGCGTTTAGTAACCCTTGGAAAAAGCTGGGTTCCGGCTTTCGCCGGAATGACGAAGTTGGCGTCAGACTCGGAAGTGCCGATTTTGAGATCGTACTAAGTCAACAAGGTAAGCGCACAGCGCGTGCTAGGGATAAACGTATCCAGCGAAGTTTCCACGGCGATTCATGATCGAGCCCCGGGTGCAGCCTGCGGCCTTACCCGGGCTTGTATTATGAATTTGCCCAAGTCGCTCTTGGGTAAATGGATTCTCGGATGCCGTACCCGGGCTTTGCTTTCGAGGCCGCAACGTAGATAGCGCACCGGGAATTCAGCTTCAACTTGCGAGAGATCGAACAGTATCTTCGGCCCGACCTAGTCGGCAGCCTGCATTCACAAGGTGGATTGCGCAAGCCATGATGATGACAACCAAATTGTATCTGGGCATTGATGTCTCCAAAGCTAAGCTGGACTGCGCCTTGGCTCTGAATGACAAATATCGCAACAAGGTCTTTGCGAACACCGCGACGGGGTTTGCAGAGCTCTCCGCGTGGTTAGCTCGATATGCCGAAGTGCCGGTGCACGTGTGCATGGAAGCGACCGGCGTGTACTGGGAAGCTGCCGCCGAATATCTGGCCGATATGGGACATGTGGTCTCGGTGATCAATCCGGCGTTGTCCAAAGCGCATGGCCACTCACTGGGGCTGCGCAACAAAACCGATGCGGTTGATGCTCGTGTTCTGGCGAACTTCTGTCGAGAAAAGCAGCCCGCTGGGTGGACAGCGCCGTCGGCCAGCGCGCGTCAATTACGGGCGTTGGTGTTGCGGCATCAATCGCTGGTGGACATGCAGACTCAGGAAAAGAACCGAATCCAAGTCGCCCGCGAATCGGTTCGCGACAGTCTGCATACGCATCTGGACTGGTTGGGCGAAGAAATCAAACGCATCGAACAGGCCATTACCCAGACCCTTGATGACGATCCTGATTTGCGTGGTAAACGCGAGCTGCTCGATTCCATTCCCGGCTTGGGCGACCGCACCATCGCTATCGTGCTTGCCTTCGATCTGTGCCAGCAGCGCTTCGATAGCGCGCGTCAGTTCGTCGCTTTTGCCGGGCTCAATCCTCGACATCACGAATCCGGCACCAGCGTCAGGGCCAAGCCGCGATTATCCAAAGTAGGGCATGCTTTCCTGCGACGAGCGCTGTACATGCCGGCGATGGTTGCCATTTACAAAACGGCGTGGGGCAAAGTCTTCCGCCGACGGCTTCAAGCGAATGGAAAACCGCCCAAACTCATCATCGGCGCCATGATGCGAAAGTTGGCTCAGGTCGCCTTCGGCGTTATCAAATCAGGCCAGCCCTTCAATCCAGCACTTCACGGAGCTTGATCTGGATAACAGTATCTACTCGCTCGCGGCTGTTCCCTCTCCCTGCGCATCGCGCGGGGAGAGGGTGGCCGAAGGCCGGGAGAGGGGCGCTTCACGCGATGCAATGCGGCGGCGTTCGCCCCTCATCCGTCGCTGCGCGCCACCTTCGTCCGGCCCTCGCGCATCGCGCTCGGGCGCTCATCGGTGCGCGAGGCGATACCTCGCAAGCGCACCTCTTCGCCCCCGCGATGCGGGGAGAAGGAATATCTCACTAAGGCTGTGAGGCCTTATCCGGGCGACTCGCTACTCGCTGCTGTCCCCTCTCCCTGCGCATCGCGCGGGGAGAGGGTGGCCGAAGGCCGGGAGAGGGGCGCGCTTCACGCGATGCAATGCGGCGGCGTTCGCCCCTCATCCGTCGCTGCGCGCCACCTTCTCCCCGCGATGCGGGGAGAAGGAAGATCTCACTGAGGCTGTGAGGTCTTATCAAGTAGCGCACAGCACGAATCCGGGATGAAAGTAAGCAACGATGTTTCCATGACGATCCAAGATCAAAGCTCATGGTGCGGTCTGCGGTCTTTATCCGGGCTCGTTAGTCCTGTGCCAATTCAGTCAACAGCACTTCAGCAGACTCACGCATACGCGCTTGGTCTGATTCGAGCCGCTCCAACATGAAGTCAATATCTGAGGGTAGGCCGATCTCTTGACGCATCGCATCCATGAGCTTGGCTTGGGCCGGACCAATATGCTTCAACTCTGCAAATACGGCTTGCATAAATGGGCCCTGGAGTGCGTTGAATGAGTTCCACGCGGCGGATCGTTCCTCAATGGCAGATTGATACTGCTGTTGGGCGTGCTCAAACGAATTTTTCAATGCGTGAGCCCTTGCGGCATCAGGCCTGCCGGACTCGTTCAATGCACGGAGCTCCCGATTCGCTCGCTGAGCCTCAGCCATATGTTCTTGAAACTCTTTTTCCGCAAGATTTATATCAATCTTTAGCTCATGCATGGGCTTCGCGACAAGTATTAGCCGAAAAAGTGCTTCGCCATAAAGACTCGATAACTCGCCTGCGAGTAACGCAGTTTGCTGCATGCCAACTAGTTGTACCTTACCAAGCTGGGATATAGCCGTTTGAAGAGGCGCCCCTAGATTTTCAGCGACCGGATCCTTGCCAGCGAGTGCCCCTAAGTGACTGCCAACCGCTGTGAGATCCTCAAAGAGCTTCAGATAGACCTCTTTACGTAGTGCTGCGAGTCTCTCTCGCTGTTTTTCGGCGGCGTCATGTCGCAGTTGGTCGCGGAGCCTCCGTTCGCCGCTTTGGTTTGACAGAAGGACACCTGTCACAGCCCCGGTCAACGAAATGATCGCGGCAATCACCCCGGACCATACTATGGTGGGGAGGCTCAGAAGAGTCGTTGCTGGTTCAGTCGCCATATTCTTCTACTAGGGCCTATCGCCCAATACGTAACAAAAAAAACGGCAAGAAATCAAAATTTCCTGCCGTTCTAGTCAACGAATAACGAGCGCTCGACAATCCTTAGAAGGGAATATCGTCGTCGGAAAAATCATCCGTTTGTGGTGGGCTGTTCGCCGGTGCCTGACGCGAGGCGCCGCCACCGTAACCACCGCTTTGACGTTGCCCGCCGCCGCCGCTGCGCTGGCCGCTTTGGCTGTCACCGCCTTCTTGACGTTGGGTGCGCATACCGCCGCCACCGCCGCCTTCGCTGCGGCCACCGAGCATTTGCATTTCGTCGGCGATGATATCGGTGCTGTATTTTTCGACGCCGTCCTGACCGGTGTATTTGTCGTAACGGATCGAGCCTTCGATGTAGACCTGCGAGCCTTTCTTCAGATATTCGGCGGCGATTTCGCCGAGCTTGCCGAACATCTTGACGCGGTGCCACTCGGTGCGTTCCTGAGTATTGCCGTCGCGGTCCTTGCGCACGCTGGTGGTGGCGAGGCTGATCGTGGTGACGGCCATGCCGCCCTGGGTGTATTTGGTGTCCGGGTCGTTGCCGAGGTTGCCGACCAGAATGACCTTATTGATGCCGCGTGCCATGGAGTGTGGGTCCTACAGATTCGCCGGATTGGCGATGAGCATTGGATTATAGCCGGCCATCCCAGCGGATCGGCTTGTGCCGCGCTTCACTGTAGGAAAACCCCGCAATCGCGTTCGAGACGGGCGGCGCCAGGGCGCCACGGGGCCGAACCGGCGGGTCAACTCGTATAATGGCGCCCCCGCTCGACCGGATCGTTCATGTCAGCCGTCACCGCGCCCGAAGCCCATGCCCGTCCAGCGCTTGCCCGCCCGGCCCTCGATCTGTCGGCGATCCAGGCATTGACCCATGCGGACATGCGCGCCGTCGACGCCCTGATCCGCCGTCGCTTGAATTCGGACGTGGTCCTGGTCAATCAAGTGGCCGAGCACATCGTCGCCGGAGGCGGCAAGCGCCTGCGGCCGATGCTGCTGCTGCTGGCCAGCCGAGCCTTCGCCGCGCAGCCGGGCACGGACACAGGCGCTGAGGCCCATCAACTCGCCGCTGTCGTCGAGTTCATCCACACCGCGACGCTGCTGCACGACGATGTGGTGGACGAGTCCGACCTCCGTCGCGGCCGCAAAACCGCCAATGCCTTATTCGGAAATGCCGCCAGCGTGTTGGTCGGCGATTTCCTCTACTCGCGCAGCTTCCAGTTGATGGTCGAACTGGAGCGCCTGCCGGTGATGAAGATTCTGGCCGACACCACCAATGCCATCGCCGAAGGCGAGGTCCTGCAGTTGTTGCACATCCGCAACCCGGACACCGACGAACCGGCGTATCTCAAAGTGATCGAGCGCAAGACCGCGGTGTTGTTCGCCGCTGCGACTCGGCTGGGTGCGCTGTTGGCCGGTGCCGACGAAGCCGCGCAACAGCGTTTGCACGATTACGGTATGGCCCTGGGTTACGCCTTCCAGATCGCCGACGACGTGCTCGATTACAGCGCCGACGAAGCCACGCTAGGCAAGCATTTGGGCGACGATCTGGCCGAAGGCAAAGCCACGCTGCCACTGATCCACGCGATATTGCATGCCGACGCGGCGACGCGTTCGCGCTTACGCACCATCGTCGAAAACGGCGACATCGATGCATTACCGGACGTGCTGGCCGCGATCGAAGCGAGCGGCGGCATCGCGTATAGCCGCAGCCGCGCCGAGGAATACGCCGATGCAGCGGAACGCGCGCTCGATGGTTTGGACGAAAACGATGCCGTCGCCGCCTTACGCGGCCTCGCCCGCTACGCAGTGCGTCGCGATCACTGAAGCTGCGATGCCCTTCCCCATCGATCAGCGCGAATGCTTGCTCGCGGTTAAAGGCGTCGGCCCGACGGTCGTCGATCGTTTGGAGCAGATCGGTTTCGATTCCCTGGATGCGCTCGCCGAAGCGACGGTCGAGGACATCGTGAAGCAGATCGCCGGGATGCTCGGCACGAGCTGCTGGAAGAACAGCCCGCAAGCGCGCGCCGCGATCGCGGGCGCGATCGATGCTTCGAAGCGTTCACGGCAGTAACAAGTTTTTCGACCGTCCGCTCGCGCGATAAACGCCTCCGCGACCGCCGCTCGAAATCGCGATTCCAGACATCTTGGTTCGAGAAAAAGAAAACGGGCCGAAGCCCGCTTTCTCGTGAACATTGCGCTGAGATTGCGGTCAGCCGCCGAAACGTTCGAAAAAGAACTGATTCATCATCGTGAAAGCGCGCTTCGCAGCGCGTTCGTTGTAGACGCAACCCGGCGGGCTCTTGGCGCTTTCCAACGCGAAACAATGCACCGCGCCGCTGAAATTCACGAACTGCCAATCGGCGCCCGCGGCTTTCATTTCGCTCTCGAAACTTTTGATTTGTTCCGCAGGCACGTAGGTGTCGTCGGCGCCGTTGAGCACCAAAATGCTCGCGTTCAACCCACCGGACTGCGCCGGGAGCTTGGTGTCCAGGCCGCCGTGATAGCTGACCACGCCGGCGAGATCGGCACCGCTGCGCGCGAGTTCCAATACGGTCTTGCCGCCGAAGCAGTAACCGAACGCACCGATGCGCGCGGTATCGATCGGCGCGCTGGCCGCTTGGCTGCGCAGGAAGTCCAGAGCCGTGGCCGCGCGCGCGCGAAGGCCCGGGAGGTCTTGATACAACTTGGTCACGAGGGCCATCGCCGCTTTATCGTCTTTCGGGCGCACGCCTTTGCCGAAGACGTCGGCAACCAGCACCACATAGCCGGCCGCAGCCACTTGCTTGGCCTTCTCGACCGACGCAGGCGTCACGCCTTTCCAGTCCGGCACCATCACGAGGCCGGGACGCTTATTCGCCGTGGCGTCGTTATAGACGATGAAACCGCTGAAACGCTGTTTACCCTGCTTCCATTCGACCGGCTTGGCCTGCATCGCTGCGAAGGCCGAGGCCGAAGACAACCAAAATACGCAAAAGAGCGCGAAAGCGCCGATCGTTCGCATCGAACGCATGATGGAACTCCATGATGAGGTGTGGATGGATGGAGAAGCCTACTCGGAAAACGTGTCGACTGTCGCTCCGCTCGATGCGCCGCCGCGACCATTCGCGCAGCGCAGACGGCCGCTCGTACGGATCAAGCGATGCCCAACCCCGGAATCGCGGCGATACGCTGCGGGTCGAAGCCCGCTAAAACAGCGAAATGTCGGCCGCGCTCGGTGTAATCCCGATACGCCCCGAAACTCGGCGCCCCCGGCGAGAGCAACAACACGCCACCATCGGCCAATGCCTCGCGGGCCTTGGCGACGGCATCCGCCAAATCGATCGCCGACGACAAGGCGAAGCGTCCATCCATCGCGAGCGGTGCCAGTAAGCCATTGATCCGCGGACCATTCTGACCAAGGGTCACGATCGCCGCTGGGGCATGGGTGCGCATCGCGTCGGCGAACGCCGACCAATCGAGCCCGCGGTCGTGCCCACCGACGAGCAAGGCGACCCGGCGATCTCGAAAGCAATCCAATGCCGCGAGCGTAGCGTGCGGCGTGGTGCTGATCGAATCGTTGACGTAGACCACGCCCTCGCGTTCGCCCAGCGTCTGCAGCCGGTGCGGCAGCGGCTGGAAGCTCGCGGCCTGCGGCGCCAACGCGGCAGCGTTCAAGCCCAGCGCTTCGATCGCTGCGAGCACCGCGCACAGATTGCCGCGGTTATGGCGCCCCGGTAGCGGCACGTCGCGCGTGTCGTAGATCGCCTCGTCGCCGCGATAGATCGTGTCGTCGCGCAAATGCCAGCCTTCGGCATGCCCGTACCAGATCAGTTGAGATTCCGGCAGATCGAGCCGCGCCAAGATCGGATCGGCGCGATTGAGAATCGCGATCCGCGGCTTCGCCTCCGTCAATA
This sequence comes from uncultured Gammaproteobacteria bacterium, assembly GCA_963783035.1. Taxonomy (GTDB): domain Bacteria; phylum Pseudomonadota; class Gammaproteobacteria; order Xanthomonadales; family Xanthomonadaceae; genus Lysobacter_I. The sequence continues at coordinate 150,710 of CAWAMC010000001.1, read as the reverse complement.
GCGCGAGCTTGTCTTCGATGTAGCGCGCCTCGCTGCCGTGCCAATCGAGATGTTCCGGAAAGATGTTTGTGACGATCGCGATCGACGGCCGCACGCCGGACACGGCGACATCGCGCGTTTGGTAGCTCGATAATTCGATCGCCCAGAACTCGGGCTCGGCATCCGCATCGCGGTTCAACAATTCCAACAGCGGCAAACCGATATTGCCGCAGAGTGCAGTACGGTGGCCGCCTGCGCGCAGCAGATGCGCGAGCAACGCGGTGGTGGTGCTTTTGCCCTTGGTGCCGGTCACGCAGATCGTGCGCGCCTCGGGGTACGCGGACGCGTGTTCGCCGAACCACAGCGCGGTGCCGCCGATGAAACGCGTCCCGTGCTCGGCGGCGGCCACGGCCTCTGGCTTATAGGGGCTGATGCCGGGCGATTTGATCACGATGTCGAATGCGGACAAACGCTCCGCCGTCGCTGCCGTTTCGATGCGCACATGCGGATCGTTCAATGCGTGGATCGAATCGATCTCGTCGAGCGAACAGAATATGGTGAGCTCACAGCGACCAAGCTCCGCTTCGCGGTTGCGTAACGCCGCGTAGGCCGCTCGCCCTTCGCGGCCCCAGCCCCAAAGCGCGATACGTTTACCCGCAAGCTGATCGATTCTAAGCGGCGAACTGCGCACGCAAGCGGCTCCATAGCGCGACAGGAATTCTGTGCTCGTCGTCGATCGTCATCAATGCTTCGATGCGAAGATCGTCGTCGATCAATTGCGGACGAATCTCGCGCACGAAGCGTTCGACGATCTCGTCTTCGCGCCATTCGGGCCGTTCGGCCAATGCCGCCATCGCCGCGCGCGATTCGCGTCCTTCGCCGACGCACTCGAACGGCTTGTGATCCTGGAATTCCAGCAACGCGTCGTAGCCCGGAATCTGCGCTGGATCGTCGAGCAAATTGCGTCCGAAAATACCGACCAAGCGCGGTTTCGGCATGAACGGCGCTAACGCCAGGAATACGAAATGGCATTTCGGGCAAACGCCGCACCAGCGATTCACCGGGCGCTCGCCGAGAATATGGAAATTGCGATTGCAGCTCGAGAAGTGCGCATCGTAGCGATCGGATTTCGCGAACTGTCGCGCCACCGCAAGCTCGCTGAGCGGGCGCAGCAGCGAGTAATACTTCAAATCGGCGGCGACATGCGCCTGCACGTAATCGCCGAACGCGCGCTCGAACGCCCAGCCTTTGGACCACTGGTGATTCACTTCGCCGGTGCCGGGAATGATGCTGCCGTAACTGGCCGAACGCTCGTTGGAGAACACCACTTGATCCACGCCATGCAACAGCGCAGCGAAGACCAGGATCGCGGAATTCACCGCCGTCACCGGAATATGTCCGTTCCATGCGCCGAGGCGGTTGTATTCGAATAATTCCGGCGCGAGTTGGCGGCCGAGATTGAGCGTCGGCAAGCCAGTGCGTTCGGCGCAGGCCTTGATGAGCTGCGAACCGCCGATCCACGTCACCGTTTGTTCAACGCCGAGACTGCGCAGCGCTTCGATGCTGACAAGCGAATCTTTGCCGCCGCCGATGGCGACCAAAGCGTGTTCGCGCAGACCCAGCAGACGTAGCCCGGGTAAGGCCAGGGGCCGCACCCGGGGTTGAGGTGGTTCTTCCCGGGTGCGCTTCGCTTACCCGGGCTACGGGAAACACGATCTTGCCGTGCAGATTCAAACCATTGCGATATGCGAACTCGCCCAAGCCGTTGAGATAAATCGTTTCGAGTAGCTCGGCGGTTTCGGCATCGATCGTGTAGCTGTCGATGCGAATTTCCGGCGGCACTGCGGCTTTGTAATAACTGACACCCGCGATCAGGTGCAACAAACGCAACGCGCGCTCAACTGCTGCGGTGCGCGCAGCATCCAATTCAAACGGTGCGCCGGGCACGGTGACGGTTTCGGTCAGCTCCGGGCCATCATCGAAGGCGTAAACCAAACGCGCGATGCCAGTTTGCGCATCGAACTCGCAACGAACGAAACGGAACGCGCGAATCGCGTCGCGTTGGAAATTCAATACGGCTTCGGAACTCACGGATCCACTCCAGACAACAATGTGCGCACTGGATTCGAGCGCACCAAGCGAACGACGATGTACTCGACAAAAAGTGCAGGTAGGAACAAAACGATGGATGCAAGCATGACGCCAACGAAGAGGACCATCGACATCATCGCAAGATCACCTGCCAACCCGGCAACCCGCTCGACAAATATCGCCTCTTCAAGCCCTATGATGACGATAAGAATCATCGCGAAGATCGGAAACGACCACCAGGTGATCCGCGAGGACAAGGTCAACTCCTCGCTGTCGACGGCACGATTCTCGCGCGAATGCCACCACGCCGATAGCCCGACGGCGATCATCGCGGGCAAGGCCAATCGCAAATGTGCGATCCATTCTGCGCTCGCTGGCGCACGCTCGGAGTCGGCCGTGTTCAGCAGCCAAAGAAGAGGCATGACAACGACTAATGCTGCTAGTGCGCTACCGAGAACCAATGCTCCGCGTGCGTTCATCCGAGCGTCTCGTTCATAGTGGCAGCGCTGAAATGACTGCGAACGAAGTGAACGAGAAGATGTTCGACGACGAATGCAAGCAATCCGGTCACGACAAACCCCACCATCGCGACCGCACTCGAGAAAATCAGCGCACTGCATTCGTTCACTCGAACACCTCCTCCACCGGCAACGCCCGCAGGTTGTAGCCGTTCGCCATACTCATCCCATAAGCACCCGCATCGGCGATCAACAACACATCGCCTTCCGCGGTCGCTGCGGGCAAGGCGCGCTGCAAGCCGATGACATCGCTGGATTCGCAGATCGGACCGACGACATCGAAAATCGCGGTGTTCTCGTCGCCCAAGCGCGACAAATTGTGGATGCCGTGCCACGCGTCGTACATCGCGGGACGCATCAGCGCGTTCATGCCGGCATCGGCGCCGACGCGGCGCACGCCGTCTTTTTCGATCACTTGCGTCGTGCGTAGCAGCAGCACACCGGCTTCTGCGACGAGATAACGCCCTGGTTCGATCGCGAGCGCATAACGCGCATACGCAGCCTTGATGTCGGCGAGACCCGCCGCCCAGGCGTCGAGATCGAAGGCGCGATCTTCGGGGCGATAGGGAATCGGTAAACCGCCACCGATATCGATCGTCGCGACCGTGCCGATGTCGTCGGCGATACCGGCGAGTTCGGCATACACCGCGCGCCAATGCGCGGGCGTTTCGATGCCGCTGCCCAGATGCGCATGCAGACCGACGATACGCGCGCCGAGGCGTCGCGCTTCGTCGACGAATGCATCGATTTTGCTCAAGGGCAATCCGAATTTAGATTCGTGCCCGCCGGTGCGCACTTTCGCGTGATGGCCGTCGCCGCGGCCCAAGTCGACGCGCAGCCAGAACGTGCGATTGCGGAACGTGTCGGGCCAATGCTGCAGGGCTTCGATGCTATCGACGGTGACGTTCACACCCTGCTCGATCGCGGCCTCGTATTCGGCGCGCGGTGCGAAGCTCGGCGTGAAGAGGACCCGACTGCGATCGATGCCAGGGAAAACACGCAGCACGTGCTCGACTTCCGCCTGCGAGACGCACTCGAAGCCATAGCCTTCGGCTTCCAGTGCATGAAGAATCTGGCGATTCGGATTGGCTTTCAGCGCATAAAAACGCCGATCGATCGCATCGATTGCGGCAAGCGAACGCGCGCGACGACGCACCGTGGCCAAATCGTAGACATAGCGCGGCGTGCCTTGCGCGGCGGCAGCGAGCAAACGATCGCGCGGCGCCGTGCCACCACGGCGTTTCGCGCACGCTATGCACGCTGTCTTCGAACAGATCGCGCCAGCTCGGACCGAAGACCGCCGCGTCTTGCACCGGCATCGCACCGCTACCGATCAAGGCTGCGTGCAACAGCGGCAGCAAGCCGTCGGCATCGGCTTCGTCGATGACGAAGGTGAGATTGAGATCGTTGGAAGACTGCGAAATCAGATGCACGCGTTCCTGACCGAAGGTCGCCCACACGTCCGACAATTTGTGCAAGCAGCGAACGCATGCCGCGGCCGACCAGCGTGATCGCCGCGCACGGCGCGATGACTTTAACGCGACAAACATGCGCCAAATCGGCCGACAGTTCGGCGAGCACGTCGGTACTCACCAGATTCTCGCTGGGGTCGAGCGAGACGGTGACGTTGGTTTCGGACGAACCGATCAAGTCGATCGACAGACCATGCCGCTTGAAGCGCTCGAACACGTCGGCGAGGAAGCCGACCTGCTGCCACATGCCGATGGTTTCCATCGACACCAGCACGATGCCGTTGCGGCGACTGATCGCCTTCACGCCCGGCACGGTCGCAGCGCTGGCGTCGATGCGGGTGCCGGGCAGTTCGGTACGCTCGGTATCGAGGATGACCAGCGGCACGCCCGCATCGCGACAGGGCGCGATCGAACGCGGATGCAGCACTTTCGCGCCGGTGGTGGCGATTTCCTGCGCTTCGGCGTAATCCAAACGCGTCAGCAAACGCGCATCGGGCACATCGCGCGGATTGGCGCTGAACATGCCGGGCACGTCGGTCCAGATTTCCACGCGCTGCGCCTTGAGCAAGGCGCCGAAATACGCCGCCGACGTATCCGAACCGCCGCGGCCGAGAATCGCGGTGCCGCCATCGTCGTGGCGCGACGATGAAACCCTGCGATATCAGCAGCCGCGTCGGCTGTTCGGCGAATCGCGCGCGGACCTCGGCATCGCCTTGGTAATCGCAATTCACCGACAAGCGCTGCGCCCAGTCGCTCGCATTGGGCAGCGATACCGCACGCAGCCAGTCGCGCGCATCGCACCAACCGATATCCAGTCCCTGCGCGCGCAGATACGCAGCACCGATCGTGGACGACAGCAGTTCGCCCTGGGCGAGCACCTCGGCCTGCCAATCGAGGCGACGCGCTGCTGCGCGCGGGTCGGTCGCCGAGTGCGCGCAACGCGGCGAGATGCGCGCCGAGCGCGGTGTCGGCATCGAGATCGAGATCGGCGCAGAACGCACGATGGCGTTCGACCAGCGCATCGATGCGCGCTGCGATCGTCCTTGCCGTCCGCGATCGCTTGCAGTTCGTTGGTCACGCCCGACAGCGCCGACACCACCACCAGCACGCGGGCGTCGTGGTCGTCGGCCCGTTTTTTCGCCAAGCGCCCGATCGTGTCCCAGCGATGACGGCGCGACACCGAAGTGCCGCCGAACTTGAGCACGAACCAAGGAAGAACGTCAGGCATTGGCGAATGAAGTGTGATGAGTTCGGTAAACTGACGAGGCGCCGATCGGATCGCAGGCGCTTAACGGGTTGTTGGAAAAACGATCATCCTGATCGTTTTTCATGTCGAGAGTCAGGCACCGCCTGACTCGCTCCAGACGAATCAATCGCTTACGCGCTTGCTTCGTCGTCGCAGCCATCCCTGGCTGCGCTAGCAGGCTGTTTTCAACAGCTTGCTAGCGCTCCATTCTATGCGAACCCATGCGCCCGGATGCCCACCACCGTCATGAGCACCTTCTCGTATTTGCAGTTGGACGTGTTCGCCGACCGCCCCGGCGCCGGCAACCCGCTCGGCGTGGTGATCGAAGGCGAGCGTTTCGACGCGTCGCAGATGCAAGCCTTCGCGGCCTGGACGAATTTGTCCGAGACCATTTTCCTGTTGCCGCCGACCGTGCCCGACGCGGATTACCGCGTGAGAATTTTCACGCCGCGCCAGGAGCTGCCGTTCGCAGGCCACCCCAGCGTCGGCGCGGCCTGGGCCGTACTGGAGAGCGGTCGTGTCGATAGCGACAAACACGCACTGGTGCAGGAGTGCGCCGCAGGGTTGTTGCCGGTGCGGATCGAAACGGCCGACGGTGTGCGGCGGACTCACGTGCGCGCGCCGCGGGCGCTGCGGATCGGTGGGCCAGAATTGGCGCCAGTCTTGCTGGATGCGGCGACCGGGAACATGCGTCTTGGCGCGCTTGAGCGTGCCCTATGGGACAACGGGCCTCGGTGGTGGTTGGTCGAACTCGCCGATGCCGATGCGGTACGTACGCTGCAACCGGCGTTAGCGTCGATCGCGGCACTGACCGAGGCGACCGGCGCAGTCGGTCTCGCCGTGCATGCCGCCGATGAGCGCGATGGTCACCATCTCGCGGTGCGTGCCTTTTGCCCCGCCGACAACATTCCCGAAGACCCCGTGACCGGCAGCGCACAGGCCGCGATCGCCGCGCGACTGAGCGCTGCGGGGCGTTTGACGGGTCGCGAAGGCCGCTACGTCGGTAGCCAAGGCCGAGAGATGGGGCGCGATGGGCGGGTGGAGGTGCGGGTGGATGCCGCTGGCGAGGTGTGGATTGGTGGCGCGGCCCAACGCGTGATCGCAGGCGAATTGATTTGGTGATGGCCGTTCGTCGAGATCGTCGGCCGCCGGCGCAGCGTCATTACAATAGGGTTCCTGTGTTGAGGTGGCTCGGATCGGCCTCTGCATATGGCCACGATCCACAAGGATTGATGTCGCGACGATGGAGAGGGAGACGCACACGATGGCCATCACGGTCTATTTGATCGAATACGAAGTCCGCCCAGCCCCGCACAGCGAGGATTTCGCGACGACCGGCGGTGCGTTCGCCGTCTGCTTCATCCGCGCCGATAGCGCCGAAGCCGCTCACGAGGCCGCGTTGCGTTATTTCGTCGAAACCGCATGGGAAGTGGTCGCCGTGGAACGCGAACCGACGCCAGTCGACCCTGCCGAGATCGAAGACGAACCCGATGCGCTCGACGCGTACAACGATGCGCTCGAACACGGCGAGTGCATTCTGCTGCATCTGTGGCCACCGGAAGCCGGCGATGAGACGCGCCATTGAATTTCGTCGCCGATCGCGTTTCGACGCGTAACGTGTACTCGCGCATCCGATCGCGCGACGTGCGTTCGGCCCTATGTCGCACTGCTAAGCTGCACGCCCGTTCGATGGACTCTCGCTTCTCATGACATCTCTCCTGCGCACCGCGCGCACCTATACCCAAGTCGATGTCTTCGCCGACCGTCCCGGCGCCGGGAATCCGCTGGCGGTGGTGCTCGATGCCGATGGCCTCGACGATGTCGCGATGCAAGCGATCGCGCGTTGGACGCGCTTGCCGGAAACCACGTTCGTCTTTCCCGCCGTCAGCGACGATGCCAGTTACCGCTTGCGGATCTTCAGCCCGCGCCGCGAAGTGCCGTTCGCCGGGCATCCCAGCGTCGGGCACCGCGCATGCGGTACTCGAAGCGGGGCTCGCGATGCCGCGCGACGGCTTACTCGTACAGGACGGCATCGCCGGCAAATTGCCGCTACGCGTCACCGGCGAAGGCCCCGACGCGCACGATCGCCGTGCGCACTCCGCGTGCGCGAGTGCAGGACATCGCCAGCACCGACGACCCTCGCCTACGCGAAGTTTTACGCGATCTACCGCTCGGCGCATTGCCGCCTGCGTTGATGGACGGCGGACGGCGCTGGTGGTTGGCGGAAGTCGCCGATGAGACCGCATTGCGCGCCGCCGCACCGCCTTGGGATGCTGTCGTCGCGCTCGCGCATGCCACCGACAGCATGGGGCTGTGCGTGTACGCGCGCAGCGACGACCCGGTGTATTACCTCGCCGTGCGTGCCTGGGTCGGCGCGACCGGGCCGTTCGAGGACGCCGCCTCCGGCGCCGCCAACGCCACCCTCGCGGCTTGGTTGGCCTCGCAGCATGCGTTGCCGGGCGATAGCGGTTTCTATCGCGTCAGCCAGGGCCGCGAAGTCGGCCACGATGCGATCATCGAGCTTACTGTCGATGATGCGGGGGATGTTTGGTCAGGCGGTCGAGTCTGTACCGTAGTCAGCGGCGAGCTGTGCTGGCCATAACGCCTCATACCTCATCAGGGTCAGAATATAAGCCGTGCGCGCGGCATCGTTAATTCGGCGCTTTATTTTCGCGGCAGGCGGGTCTGGAGGCCGCGTCTGCACCGTGATCGTCGGTGAATTGCGCTGGCCATAACGCGTCTTAGAGCCTGCTCAAAATCTCCAAATCACCGCCGATACGGATTCGTTCGTTGTCATCCCGAACGCCCGCGCAGCGGGCGGAGGGACCTGCTGTTGCAGCAGCAAACGCTGCTAAAGCATAAGAGCCCAAAGCAGGTCCCTCCTCGGGCTGCGCCCTCGTTCGGGATGACACGTCATGTCCGAATGCGAGATTCTAAACAGGCTCTTACCTCATCACGGTTAGGATATAAGCCGCGCGCGCAGCATGGTTAATTCTGCAACACCGCCATAAACATCAATCCAATCGCTTGCGGAAGCGCGAGATCGCCAACGTCATCATCACCGCGGTGAACGCGAGCAACGCCACGACATCCGGCCACATCGTCGTCAAATCGACGCCACGCAGCATCACGCCGCGGATCAGGCGCACGAAGTGCGTGAGCGGCAACACTTCGGCGATCCATTGCGCCGCCACCGGCATGCCGTCGAAAGGAAACATGAAACCCGATAGCAAAATCGACGGCAAAAACAAGAAAAACGCCATCTGCATCGACTGGAATTGGGTCTTGGCCTTGGTCGACACCAACAGCCCCAACGTGAGATTCGCCACGATCAGCAGCATCGCCGCGCCGTAAACATCGATCAGATGCCCGCGTACCGGCACGTCGAACACGGCCATACCGAGCGAGAGCACCACCGTGGTCTGGATCAAACCGACGCCGACATAAGGCAGCACTTTGCCGATCATCAATTCGGCGCTGGTGACCGGTGTGGTGATCAGTAATTCGAGATTTCCGCGCTCGCGTTCGCGCACGATCGCCATCGCCGTGAACATCACCATCGTCATGGTCAGAATCACCCCGATTAGACTGGGCACGATGTTCACCGCAGATCGTCGTTCGGGGTTGTATAGCGGCAGCACATTGATCGAAGCCGTGCGCAAACCGCTGCCGCCGTCGAGCGGCATGGCCGCGAGCTGTCGTGCGGTCGCCTGCACCGAAGTGTCGCTGCCATCGACGATCACCTGCACCGCTTCGCGGCCGTCGAGTTTGCGGCGCTCGTAGTCCGGCGGAATGACGATGCCGATCTTGATCTTGCCGCGATTGAGCAAGGCCTGCACATCCTGCGGCGTGCGCGCGGGTGCGATCTGACGCACGATACCGGTGGCGAGCATGTCCTGCGCCAACGCGCGCGAACCAACGGTGTCGGACATATCGGCGATCGCGGCGGGAAGATTGCGCACATCCGGGTTGATCGCGAATCCGAACAGCAGCAACTGGATGGTCGGAATACCCACCATCATCGCAGCGGTCAAGCGGTCGCGCCGCATTTGCCGCAATTCCTTCATCATCACGGCGATGATTCGCGCGAATTTCATGCGGCCTTCGCCCCGCTTTTGTCGGACGCATCGTTGCCCGATGTTTCGACACGATGGGTCGCCGAGACGAAGACGTCTTCTAGATTCGGTTCGATGGCCGAAACCTCGGCATTGATCGTCGCCGAGCGCAGCCGCGCCTGCAACTGCATCGCATCGCTACCGGCTTCGACCAATACTCGCAATTCGTTCCCGATTTGCGCGACGCTGAGCACGCCCGGTGCGCCATGCAACGCGGCCTGCGCCTTGCGCGGCTCGGGCGCACGCACGCCCATCGTGCGTCCGACAAGCGCGCGGGTCAGCTCGGCGGGCGTACCATCGGCGACCAAGCGACCGGTTTCGAGAATCGCGATGCGGTGGCAGCGCTCGGCTTCGTCCATGTAATGCGTAGACACCAGAATCGTGGTGCCCGCGTCGGCGAGATCGAAGAGCTTTTCCCAGAAATCGCGGCGCGATTCGGGATCGACCGCGCTCGTGGGCTCATCGAGGAACAACAACTCGGGCTTATGGATGATGGCGCAGGCCAATCCCAAGCGCTGTTTCTGTCCGCCGCTCATCGTGCCGGCGAGCTGTTTCTGGCGATCGGCGAAACTATAGGCTTCGATCAGTTCGTCGATGCGCGCTTTGCGCTGCGGACGCGAAAGCCCCTGCACGGCCGCCATGAAGTCCATGTTTTCGCGCACGGTCAGATCTTCGTACAGCGCGAACTTCTGAGTCATATAACCGATGTGCTTGCGCAGATCTTCGGCCTGCAGCGGAATCTTGAAGCCGAGTACGTCGATCTCGCCTTCGCTCGGCGTCAGCAATCCGCATAGCATGCGGATCGTGGTCGATTTGCCGGAGCCGTTCGGGCCGAGGAACCCATAGACGTTCGCGCGCGGCACGCTCAGATCGACGCGATCGACGGCCAACAACGCACCGAAGCGTTTGCTCAGGCCGCGAGCGCGGATGGCGAATGCGTCGGTCATCGTGCGATCACTTGAGCGCGAACTCGACCCGCACCGGCAACCCGGCAGGTAGATCGCGCGCATTGTCCGGCGCGTCGCGATCGAACACGATCTCGGCGAGATAACTCAACCGCGCCGCATCCTTGCCGCTCAGCGCGTAATACGGCGTGAAACTCGGTTCGCTGCGGATCGCGCGCACATGGCCGGCAATGTCTTCGCGACCGCTCACATGCACCGTCGCCCGGTCGCCGATCTTCACGTTCGCACGCATCGGTTCGGGCACGTACACCCGTGCGTACGGCGCATCGCCGACCAACAGCACCGCCAACGGCGCGCCGATAGGCGCTTGATCGCCGAGTTTGTACGGCATGCTATCGATGCGTCCATCGCGCGGCGCGACGATCTGCAATTTGTCCAGCGACACCGTCTGCGCTGCGGCCTGGGCCTCTGCCGCACGCACGGCCGAACGCGCTTGGGCTAAGCGTTCTTTGCGCGCACCGTTTTGCGATTCATCGAGTTGCGCCTGCGCCGCACGGACATTGGCATCGGCGGTTCCGGCTGCGGCGCGGGCGCGATCGACATCCGCGGCCGCGACCAGCTTGCGCGCGCCCAGTGGTTCAAGGCGCGCGTAGTAAGCGCGCGCATCCCGTGCTTGCGCTTGCGCGGATGCGAGCTGCGCTTTCGCCTGCGCGATCTGTTCGCTTCTGGTGCCAGCCTCGAGTTCGTTCAAGCTCTCGCGTTGGCGTTCGGCTTCGGCGTCCAACGCGCGCGTTTGCGCCTCGATGCGTGTGCGCTCGAGCATGAGCAGCACCGTGCCTGCCTTCACTCTGTCACCTTCACGCACAGCGATCGCGACGATCTTTTCCGCAGCCGGTGCCGGCAACGAAATTCGATCGTACTCGAGCGTGCCGAGCACCTGCGGCGCGCTCTGGGCGCAGCCGCCGAGGACGAGAAGCGACAATGCGAGCGCGAGAATTCGGGGCTTAGACATCACGTAACTCCAAACCATGTTCGAGCAAGGCCAAGACGTGATCGCTCAACGCCTCGGCATCCACATCCTCAGCATTCAAAACGCCGCGCCAAATCGGCGCACTCGCGGCCATGAACATGGTCTGGCCGATGAGCGAGGGCACCAATAATCGAGGATCGATCCGTGGGTTCAATCGCCCCTGCGCTTGCGCTTGCGCGAAACGCGCCGCCAAGGCCTGCGGCAGCAACGGACCGATGCGATCGAGCATGAAGCGACGCAGGCCGCCGCCCTCGTGCAGTACCTCACGCACCCACAACTGCGGCAGCCAGGGATGCGCCATCGCCGTCGACAACACGGTACGCACGAAACTTCGGATCAATGCGCGAGGATCGTCGTCCACCTTCAATAACGGATCGCGCAACCCGTGCATGACCGGCATCAGCCGTTCCTCGATGACCGATTCCACCAGCGCATCGCGATTGCCGAAGTAGTAATGCAGCATGGCGGGCGTCGCTCCGGCCGCCATGGCGATATCGCGCAGCGAACTTCCGGCGATGCCGTGCCGAGCGAAACCCGCGACAGCGGCGTCGAGAAGTCGTTGACGCAGATCGCCTGCTTCTCCCGTCGGCCTGCCGGGGGCCCGCATTTCGGGGCTTCGTGGCCCTTGCCGCCTGCGAGGGGCGCGTGCGGGTTTGGTATCGATCGTGTGGGGAGGAGGCATACGCGATAAATTAATTATCTAGTTAATTAATGTCGAGAAGCCCCCGACGAACGGCGTGCGGCATGGCCTCGGCCGCCGCTTGCGCGGTACCCTGTGCGGCATATGGCACACGACGCTTTCAGTAAATTCAGCCGCGACTTCGCGCTCGACCCCGCCGATCCCGAGCGCCTTGCGAACCTCGCGGGCCCCCTCGACGCCCATTTACGCCAAATCGAACTGCGACGCGGAGTGGCGATCGCCAATCGCGGCAATATCTTCCGCGTCGGTGGCGACGACGAGGACGCGGTGGCCGGCACCGAAACGCTGTTGCGTGCGCTGTACGAAGAAGCGGCCGACATCACCTTCGATGCCCATGCGATTCATCTGCGCCTCGGCGGCGACCAAGCGCCCGCCGCGACCGCTCATGCCGATGCCGACTACCAGCCGCAAGAGATCGCGGTGCGGGTCAAGCGCGGCACCGTGCGCGGACGCGGCCCGAATCAACAGAAATATCTGCACGCCATCGCGATGCACGACATCAACTTCGGCGTCGGCCCCGCCGGTACCGGCAAGACCTTCCTCGCCGTGGCGATGGCGGTGGAAGCGCTGAATACCGCGCGCATCCAACGCATCGTGCTGGTGCGTCCGGCGGTGGAAGCCGGCGAAAAACTCGGCTTCCTGCCCGGCGACCTTTCGCAAAAAGTCGACCCCTACCTGCGCCCGCTCTACGATGCCTTGTACGAGATGCTGGGTGTGGAAAAAGTGGCGAAGCTGCTGGAAAAGAACGTCATCGAAATCGCTCCGCTCGCTTACATGCGCGGGCGCACGCTCAACGATGCGTTCGTGATTCTGGACGAAGCGCAGAACACCACGATCGAACAGATGAAGATGTTCCTGACGCGTTTGGGCTTCGGCAGCACCGCCGTCGTCACCGGCGACCTCACTCAGATCGATCTGCCCAAACACGTGAAATCCGGCCTGCGCGACGCCATCGATGTGCTGCACGACGTGGATGGCATCAGTTTCACCTTCTTCGAGGCCCGCGATGTGGTGCGTCACCCGTTGGTGGCGAAGATCGTGCGGGCGTACGAGAGCCACGTCACGCCATCGGGGGAGCCCACATGAGGTTCGTCTCCAGTCGAAAGAACAGCGTCGTCTTCGCCCGTCTGCTCGCCACGACGATCGCGCTTTGCGCATTCGCGCTGCCGATCGGCGCCAAAAGCAAAAGCGATGATGCGAACCCGCGACAAGACCAGCCGTTCATCGCCGAAACTCACGTGTTCGCACCGCAACGGGTCGGTGAATTCCTGCTCGAAGGCACTCGTCGGTACGACGCGAAAGACAAGTTCGGCGGCGTATCGTTCCGTTACCAACACCCGGACTATCCGCAACTGCGCGTCGACCTGTTTGTGTACCCGATCGGTCAGCGCGAAGTCGAACAGGCGCTGGACGTAGGTATGCGCAATTTTCTGTCCTCGATGCAGCCCGCGGTGGACGCTGGGCTTTATCGCGACGTGATCGAAGGCGAAACGATCGAATTCGATCTCGATCTGCCTCTGAATGATTTGCAAGACGATCGAAGCTCGTCGGACGCAGATACCAGGCGCGGCGTAACGGCAGAAAACCGCGCAGAAATCGACGATAAAGATGCGAAAGAGACGGAAAAAGAAGCGCTCCTCGCGCAATTGCTGACCGCCGGCAAACATATCGACGGACGACGCATGAGTCTGAGCTACGACTACCACGGCGACACGTCGAGCGAGTGGTTCCCGATGCGTTCGCGCACGTATTTGTTTTATCGTCAGTTGCACTATTTCAAAGGCCGCATCAGCGTAGCCGCCTCTCAAATCGACGAAGCGGCCTATGCGGCATTCACCGACCGCGCGATGCGCGAACTGGTGCCCGCTGTGCAGGCCTACAATATCGGCAGTTGCGGCGACAGCACGGTCTACGTGAATGTGGATGTCCCTAAAGAAGAAGCCGCCGACCAGATCATGCGCAGCCTCATCGAGATCAGCACGCGTAGCGCCAGAGACAACTGTCATAGTGCCGCCGATGAAAAAGAACTGACCAAACTACGCCAGAGCGCTGCGGTGGAAACCTTCGTCTATTCGACGACCGACTGGAAAGCCAAATGACCCGCGGCCCGATCCGTCTCGATGTCGCCGTCGGCTACGCCACGCCGCGCGCAGGCGTGCCGGCCGCGCCGAGTTTCCGGCGCTGGGTCGCGGCGGCGCTGCAGGGGCGCATCCGCGAAGCCGACGTCGCCATTCGCATCGTCGGCGAAGACGAAGGCCGTGCGCTCAATCGGCACTACCGCGGCAAGGACTACGCGACCAATGTCTTGAGTTTCCCCGGTGAATTGCCGCCCGACGTGAAGCTGCCCAAGGGCGTGACGATGCCGCTGATGGGCGACATCGTGTTGTGCGCGCCGGTGGTCGTGCGCGAAGCGCAGGAACAGGCGAAACCATTGAATGCGCACTACGCGCACTTGACCGTACACGGCGTGCTGCATCTGCTGGGCATGGATCACCAAGACGAGCGCGAGGCCGAGTGCATGGAGCAATTGGAACGTGAAATCCTGGCTCTACTCGGTATCGAAGACCCCTATCGCATTCGCGATTGACCGCACCCCTCATCCGGCCTTCGGCCACCTTCTCCCCGCAGGGCGGGGAGAAGGAGATACGTTGGTGCATCGGGAGGAAGGTATTGAAGTGTTCCTTCTCCCCGCAGAGCGGGGAGAAGGAGAGGCGTTGGTGCATCGGAGGGAAGGAATTGAAGTGTTCCTTCTCCCCGCAGAGCGGGGAGAAGGAGAGGCGTTGGTGCATCGGAGGGAAGGAATCGAAGTGTTCCTTCTCCCCGCAGGGCGGGGAGAAGGTGGCCGAAGGCCGGATGAGGGGCCGCTCGACACAGCCATCCGAACCGCCGAGAGGCCAGTACTGGCATGCGTTTCCCGACTCGCTTGGGCTAAACTGACGCTTCCGCCCCCGTCTGGGGCGCACCTGCTACGCAAATGCCCGAGGACGACAGTACCAAGCACGCGCCGGATGGCGCGGCGACCGCCGCGGAGAAACCCGCGAGCGATAAGTCGCAGCACGAAGAAAAGCGTCCAGAGAAACGACGCTCATGGTTGGAGCGGATCAGCTCGGCCATTTCCGGCGAGCCGGATAATCAAGAAGATCTGGTCGAATTGCTACGCGATCTCCATGCCGATGGCGTGATCGATAGCGACACCCTGCGGATGATGGAAGGCACCTTGGCGGTGTCCGACCTCACCGTGAGCGATGTGATGGTGCCGCGATCGCAGATGGTGGTGCTACCGGTGGACGACAAATTCCTGTCGCTGATGAAGCAAGTGGTCGAGTCCGGCCATTCGCGCTTCCCGGTGCATGGCGAAGACCGCGACGAAATTCTTGGCATCTTGCTCGCCAAAGATCTGCTGCGCGGTGTGGTCGCCGATAACGGTCCGGGCACGGTGCGCGAACTGCTGCGCCCTGCCGTGCTGGTGCCGGAAAGCAAACGCTTGGATATTCTGCTGCGCGAATTCCGCCAGTCGCGCAATCACATGGCGATCGTGATCGACGAATACGGCGGCGTCGCCGGCTTGGTCACGATCGAAGACGTGTTGGAACAGATCGTCGGCAAGATCGACGACGAGCACGACGACGCCGAAGACCCGAACGCATTGATCGCGGCGCAGGCCGATGGCCAGTATTTGGTCGATGCGCTTGACGCCGATCGCCGATTTCAATGCGCGTTTCGGCGCCGATTTCGCCGACGACGAATACGACACGGTCGGCGGGCTCATCACCGCGGCGATCGGTCATCTGCCGGAGGCCGGCGAAGAACTCACCCTGGGTCGTTTCGGTTTCCGCGTCGCGCGCGCCGACGTGCGCCGGCTGCATACCTTGCATGTGAGCGTGCATGCCGCCTGAAATCAGGCGGCATCGCGCGATGCTGCATCTGATGATGTTGCTGTGCCTGTGGTTGCTCGCCCTGCCCGCGCTCGCCGCGCCGCGGATCGGCGTGGCGACCATGCGCCCCGGCACGATCTTCTTCGAGCGTTTCGGCCATAACTCGATCATCGTCGACGACCCGACGCGCCCAGTGCCGCTGTCGTACAACTTCGGCTTTTTCGACATGGGCGAAGACGGCTTCATCGGTCGTTTCGTTCATGGCGAGATGATGTATCGCCTAGTCGAACTGCCTTGGCCGGAGGATCTTCAGTATTACCGAGAAAATGGCCGTGGCGTGCGCATTCAATGGCTCGCGTTGGACGACGCTCAGGCGCAGGCGATGGCGGCAGCGCTCGCCGAAAACGCCAAGCCCGAAAACGCGCGTTATCGCTACGACTATTTTCGCGACAACTGCGCTACGCGCGTGCGCGACGCGATCGATCGCGCGCTCGGCGGCAACTTGAAAAAACAACTCACCGCGCGTTCGCACGGCAATACGTATCGCAGCGAAGCAGTGCGCCTGGCATCGCCAGCGACGTGGATGTGGCTAGGCTTCGATATCGGTCTGGGGCCCGCTTCCGACGAACCGCTTTCGCATTGGGAAGATGCTTATGTGCCGATGCGCCTCGCCGAGAGTCTGCGCGATGTGCGTTTGCCCGATGGCCGCCCGTTGATCCTCAGCGAAGAGGACGTACTGCCGCATCGGATCGCGCCGGAGCCCGTGGAATTTCTGCCGGTTTGGTGGCGCTGGTTCTTGGCCGGTCTGACGATCGCAGGGCTATGGTCGGCATTGCGCGCACGAATGCCGCGCACCGCAGCCGGGCTCGCGATGGTGTTCTGGGGCATCGGTGGAGTGCTGGGCAGCGTGATGCTGGCCATTTGGCTCGGCACCGAACACCGATTCGGATGGGCCAACCACAATCTGCTGCTACTCAGCCCGCTGTGCCTGCTGCTGGTGCCCGGCGGCTGGCGCGCGCTACGCGCACGAACGCCGAGCCGCTGGTTCCGTATCGTGCTCGCGCTGGTCGCGGCATCGGCCACTGCGTCGCTGTTTCTCTATTGGATCAGCGCTGGCGCGCAAGCCAATGCGCACTGGATATCGCTGCTGTTGCCGATCCACGCAGCGCTGACGTTCGCGTGGTTGCGCCCCAGTTCCGTGCAGACCGAAGCGACGCGGTAGCTCTCAGGAACTCGTCGCAGTTGCCCGGCCCGCGCGATCCCGGCACCATGCGCGGATGAATACTCACCACGCTCCCGCCCCGCTCCCCGGCGGCGTCGTCAACTGCGCCGTGTATTGCGACGGCGTGCGTAGCGACATCAGTCTGGATCAGATCAGCGATGCTCTCGCCCGCGACGACGGCGGCTTCGTCTGGGTGGGACTGTACGAACCCGAAGCGGCCTTGCTGGAAAAATTGCAGGAAGAATTCGGTCTGCACGATCTGGCGATCGAGGACGCGCAACACGCCCATCAGCGGCCGAAGATCGAAACCTACGGCAATTCGATGTTTCTCGCCGTACACACATCGCAGTTGATCGACCAGCATGTGCGTTTCGGCGAAACCCACGTTTTCATCGGCCCGCGTTTCTTGGTGACGGTGCGTCACGGGGCATCGTTGTCGTACCAGCTCGTCCGCGGACGCTTCGAGCGCGAACCCGAATTGCTCGCGCAAGGCCCCGCATTCGCGCTCTACGGCATTCTCGATTTCATCGTCGACAACTACCAACCGATCGTCAACGAATTCCGCGACGAACTGAACACCCTGGAAAAAGACATCTTCGCCGCCGAATTCCGCCGCGAGACGATCGTCAAACTCTACGAACTGAAGAAAGAGCTCACCCAGTTGCGACTCGCGGTCGCGCCGCTGCAAGACATCCTGGCCCAGCTCACGCGCACCCAAATGACCCAAGTCACCGAAGAGGCCAAACTCTATTTCCGCGATGTGCTCGATCACGTCGTCCGCCTCAACGATGCGATCGACACCCTGCGCGAAATGCTCAGCGCCGCGATGAGCGTCAACCTGTCGCTGGTGACCATCAATCAAGGCGAAGTGGTGAAGAAGCTCGCCGGCTGGGCCGGCTTGCTGGCCGCGCCCACATTGATCGCCAGTTGGTACGGCATGAACTTCGAGCACATGCCGGAATTGCACGGAAAATACAGCTACGCCATTCTGATCGGCATCGTCGGCGTGGCCATCTTGTTGCTTTACCGCTATCTCAAAAAAGTCAGATGGCTGTAAGCGCGCTGCAACATTCCTGAACCACGCCTCTTGTTCGATGGCTCAACTCGCCAATCGACTACTTATTCGGTTGATCAGTTCGCGAAATAATCATGCGCCGCGGCGGTGCCGATTTCGGAATGCGTCTTCGCGTTAAAAATGCGCTAAGACGAACGACTGCATCGATCGCACGATAGACAAGCCATATTAATCGGCACATGATCCTATCGGTCGGATGGATTCGGAGAAAATCATCGGCGCACACCGTGGGCGCCGACCGTAAGGAAACACAATTCGTTCTCGATTGAGCGCCGGTTCGCAAGGTATGCGATCCGCTAACGGCAAGATGCGATCGCGGCCCGGCCACGATCCCCGCAAGGGAATTGCACCTCCACCTCACACTCCCTTGCGCCCGTATCTTCGTCGGCAGATGCGCTGCAGTCGCCTGTCCGCGTTCACGGCACGCTCGCTTTCCAACCGGTTCGAGCGGGAATTCTCATTACCCACAATAAGGACGCCAAGCGATGAAAAACTCAAAGGATCCGACGAAACACGCGACCCCCACTCCCCCTGAGACGACAGACGCGCAAAACCCCTCGCGCCGCGACTTTCTCGGCAAAGTCGGTGTCGGCGCGGCTTTAAGCGCCGCCCCCTTCATCGGCGCAGCCAAGTTCATGGAGAGCAGCGGCAGCGCAGAAACGGCCAGCGCCGCGGCCGCGACGGTAGCGCCCGCGGCCGGACCTCAGAATTTCGCAGGATTCGGTGCGGCGCGCAAAGCGAAAGCACTGACCGTCAAAATCCAAGCCGCGCAGAACAACGCACAACAGTCGCAGTACCAGCATCCGAACAACGGCGACGAAGCGCGATACGCCAGTCGTATCGGTAACTTCAGCAAAACCCTGCCGCATCACCCGGTGACGGGCGAAGTCGATCGAAACGCCTATAACGCACTGCTCTCCGGGCTGGCGAGCGCGAACTTCGCGCAACTGGAAGCAGTGCCGCGCACCGCAACATCCACCGGCCGTCTGGCGAACCCACTCGGTGGTCTGGCCTACAACATCGAAGGGCCGGATTCGCCGTCATTACCGCTGAGCTTCATGCCGCCGCCGATCGCATCGGCTGCGAAAGCCGCAGAAACGATCGAAGTGTATTGGCAAACGCTGCTGCGCGACGTGCCCTTCGCCGACTACGCGACCAATCCGTATGTCGCCGAAGCCTGCGCCGACATGACCCGTTTGAGCGACTACAGCGGCCCACGCGACGCCAATGGCAACGTTACGCCGCAGTTGTTGTTCCGCTATCCGTTCAAGGACACCGAAAAAGGCCCGTACATCTCGCAATTCCTGCTGCAGAACTTCAACTACGATGCGATCGCCATCACCCCGCGCATCAGCGCACGTTTGCCAGTGATTCAATGGAACCCCGATGGCACTTTCGCCTACACATCGGGCGCCACGGCCGGTTACGACTACATGACCAACTTCGCTGAGTATCTCGCCCGCTCCAACGGCGAGCCGTTGACCGGCGCGGCGTTTCTCAATCGTGTCGATCCCACACCGCGCTTCCTGCGCTCGGTACGCGACATGGGCTTGCTCGCCGGTTCGGATCGCATTTTTTCGGTCTATTTCCGCGCACTCAGCATCCTCACAGGCTTCGAACTCGACCCGGGCAACCCCTACGAGTCGTCGACGCGGCAATCCGGGTTCGCGACGTTCGGCGGCGCACACATCGCCGAGTTGGTGGCCGCCGCTGCGAAGTCCGAACGCCACACCTGGTATCACAAGTGGTACGTGCATCGTCATCTGCGCCCGGAAGCCTACGGCTTGTTGGTCGATCGCCACCTGCGCGGCGTTAAGAGCTATCCGCTGCCGGCCGAACTGCTGAATTCCTCGGCACTGCCGTTGATCGGCGATTACAACCGCAACCTCAACATCATGCGCGGCTTGGGCAACGAAACTTCGTATCTCTTGCCGCAAATGCTCACCGGTGGCTCGCCGTCGCATCCGTCCGCACCGGCCGGTCACGCCATCACGGCAGGCGCATCGGTGACGATGCTCAAAGCCTGGTTCGATACTTCGGCGCCGTTCCCGTCCACGTTCGTGCCGCGCGATCTCACTCGCGACGGCTCGCCGACCAGCGCATTGCCGGCCTACACCGGCGGCGATCTGACCGTGCTCGGTGAATTGAACAAGCTGGCGCAAAACATCGCCGCCGGTCGCGACATGTCAGGCGTGCATTGGCGTGTGGCCGATAACTACACGGGTTTGTATCAAGGCGAAGCGCTGGCAATCCGGCTGTTGCAGGAAGCGAAAGCCACGTACCCGGAATCGGGCGCCAGCTTCACGTTGACCAAGTTCGACGGTACGACGATCACGATCTGATCGCTTCCACGTCGCTTCGATCGATCGGAGCGACATTAGGCGAGTTCCACCGCGCGAGCGGTTCCGGCATCACCGGGACCGCTCGCGTTTTTGTTGATGGCGGTTCGGTGCGCCAAGGCGCACCCTATAAGTCGTCAGCCACGGCCGCGATACCGAGCACTCCGATGCGCAAACTCCTATTGATCGGTCCTGGCGGCTCCGGAAAATCCACGCTGGCAACACAGATCGGTGCGCGTACCGGGTTGCCGGTGATCCATCTCGATGCCCTGTACTGGCGGCCCGGCTGGATCGAACCCACGCGCGAGGAATGGCGCGCCACGCTCGCGCCGCTGCTGGCGCAAGACGCGTGGGTGATGGACGGCAACTTCGGCGGCACGCTCGAACGACGCCTCGCCGCCGCCGATACCGTCATCTTCTTCGACCTCCCGCCCTTGCTGTGCCTCTGGCGCGTGCTGCGTCGCCGCGTGCGTTATCACGGACGTAGCCGGCCCGATATGACACCCGGTTGCCCGGAAAAGATCGATCTCGAATTCGTGTGGTGGATCCTTAGCTACCGCAGTCGTAAACGCCGAACCCTACTGCCTAAGTTGCATGCATGGGCCGATGCCCCAGGACGGCGATTGGTGGTGTTGAGCTCGCCACGCGCGGTGCAGGCGTTTGTCGATGAATTGCCGCAGATTTGAAGGCGCGCGGAATGCTAGATCGCGTGCTTCGACTGTGGAACGCGATGTATTGCTTCGGATCGACGACGCATTGGCTGCGATCGCAGCGGCGTTGGCAGCCCCTCACCCGCCCTTCGGGCACCCTCTCCCGGCCATAGGCGGGGAGAGGGCATAAATCTCACCGCCACCTGCTCACCTTCTCCCTGCGCATGCGGGGAGAAGGTGCCCGAAGGGCGGATGAGGGGCGCTGTTCGCGAGACAATCGAAAAATCGCACGCCTCGTCTTCCTTCTCCCCGCCTGCGGGGGTGAAGAGGCGCGTTTGCGAGGCATGGCCTCGCGCGCCGATGAACGCCCGAGCGCTAAGCGTGAGGGCCGGACGAAGGTGGCGCGTAGCGACGGATGAGGGGCTGTCGCAGAATTTGACCAAGGCCGACTTCCGCGACACCCTTCGGTCTTCAGCGGGCGGCCGCGAGCGATCGGAGCACGGGATGACATTGATCAAAGGCATCGGCTGGGGTGCGTTGTCGCTGTTCGCGGCGTTCAGCCTCGGCACGGTGGCGCTGTCGCGCGGCGAAACCATCAGCGCGTTTTGGATTCTTGCAGCCGCAGTGTCGATTCTGTGCATCGGTTATCGCTTCTATTCGCTGTACATCGCCGAGCACGCGCTGCGCTTGGACCCAACCCGGGCCACGCCGGCGTGGCGGCGCAACGATGGCTTGGATTACGTGCCCACCGATAAGCGCGTGCTGTATGGGCATCACTTCGCGGCGATCGCGGGCGCAGGGCCCTTGGTGGGGCCGGTGTTAGCGGCGCAGATGGGTTATCTGCCGGGCATGTTGTGGATTCTGTTCGGGGTGATTCTGGCCGGTGCGGTGCAGGATTTCATGGTGTTGTTTCTTTCGACGCGACGCGATGGGCGCTCGCTCGGCGACATGATTCGCAGCGAGATGGGCAACGCCGCCGGCTTGGTCGCGATGATCGGCATCCTCGCGATCATGGTCATTTTGTTGGCGGTGCTGGGCCTTGTCGTCGTTAAAGCCCTCGCGCAAAGCCCGTGGGGCACGTTCACGGTCGCGATGACCATTCCGATCGCGCTGTTCATGGGCGTGTATCTGCGTTGGTTGCGCCCAGGCCGGATTCTGGAAGTCTCGGTGATCGGCTTGGTGTTGTTGTTGACCTCGATTTGGCTGGGCGAAGCCGTCGCCCAGTCGGCCGTGTGGGCGCCGCGCTTCACCTTCGACGGCAAAGCGCTGGCGTGGATGTTGATCGTGTACGGTTTCGTCGCCGCCGTGTTGCCGGTGTGGTTGCTGTTGGCACCGCGCGATTACCTCAGCACGTTTTTGAAGATCGGTACGGTGGTGATGTTGGCGATCGCGATCGTGTTCGCGATGCCGGATTTGCGCATGCCTGCGGTCACGCGTTTCATCGACGGCAGCGGGCCGGTGTTCGCGGGGCAATTGTTCCCCTTCTTGTTCATCACCATCGCCTGCGGCGCGGTATCGGGTTTCCACGCATTGATCAGCTCCGGCACCACGCCGAAGATGCTGGGCAACGAACGCGATGCGCGCATGATCGGTTACGGCGGCATGTTGATGGAGGCGTTCGTGGCGATCATGGCCTTGATCGCCGCCTGCGTGCTCGATCCGGGCCTGTATTTCGCGCTGAATTCGCCCGCGGCCGCGATCGGCACGACGGTGGAATCCGCGGCGCAGACGATCTCGAGTTGGGGCTTCGCGATCACGCCCGAGATGCTCACCGCATCGGCGGCGCAGATCGGCGAATCGTCCGTGCTCTCGCGCACTGGCGGCGCGCCGACGCTCGCGGTGGGCATGGCGCAAATCCTGCACGGCATGATCGGCGGCAGCGGCATGATGGCGTTCTGGTACCACTACGCGATTCTGTTCGAAGCGCTGTTCATCCTGACGACGATCGACGCCGGCACGCGGGTCGCACGTTTCATGATCCAAGAAGTGATCGGCGTGGTGTACGCACCGTTCCGCCGCACCGAAAGCTGGACCGCGAATATCGTCTGCACCGCACTCGCGGTCGCGGGTTGGGGCTGGTTCTTGTATCAAGGCGTCGTCGACACGCTCGGCGGGATCAATACGCTGTGGCCGCTGTTCGGTATCGCTAATCAAATGTTGGCGAGCATCGCGATGATCTTCGTTTGCACCTCGCTGGTGAAGATGAAGCGCGAGCGCTACCTGTGGATCCCCGCACTGCCGACCGCTTGGTTATTGGTCTGCACGATGACGGCAGGTTGGCAGAAACTATTCCATTCCGACCCGAAGATCGGATTTCTCGCCAATGCCGAAAAATACGGTGCAGGGTTGGCGCAGGGCGAAGTACTAGCGCCAGCGAAATCCATGAAAGACATGGAACGCATCGTCTTCAATAATCATCTCGATGCGGCGCTGTGCGTGCTGTTCATGAGCGTGGTGGTGTTGATGTTGCTGTTCGCGGTTCGCGCCGCATGGATCGCCCGTCGCAATCCACAACCGACGGTGCAGGAGAGCGACTATGTCGCGTTTGATGCGCTTCGTTGATCGCGTGCGTTCGGCCTGGGCATTCGCCGTGCAAACCGCGCGGCTGATCGTCGGCGTACCGGATTACGACGTGTATCTCACACACATGCGTCGCGCGCATCCCGAGAAAACGCCGATGACACGCGAAGAATTCTTCGGGGAACGCATGCAGGCGCGTTACGCAAAAGGTTCTTCGCGCTGCTGTTGAATCGGGACGTTACATCGTGCGCATGCGCGCCACAGTGATCACACCATGCGCATCAACACGAGGCCGACGATGTAAGCGCAATAGGTACCGAGTGCGTAGCCGAGTACGGCCAACAACACACCAACCGGCGCGAGCGCTGGGTGAAAAGCGCTCGCGACGACCGGCGCCGACGCAGCGCCGCCGATGTTGGCTTGCGAGCCCACAGCCATGAAGAACAACGGCGCGCGGATCAGTTTCGCGACCAGCAACATCAAGCTGCCGTGAACCGTCATCCAAATCAATCCCAGTGCGAACAGCCACGGGCGTTCGAGCAATGCGCTGAGATCCATTTGCATGCCGATCGTCGCCACCAGCACGTACAACATCAGCGAACCGATCTTCGATGCGCCTGCGCCTTCGAGCTTGCGCGCACGGGTGAAGCTAAGCGCCAAACCGAACGTGGTCGCAAGTACGGTGATCCAGAAGAATTTTGCGGTCAGGCTGTAATCCTGCAAACGCCACTCGGCCGGCAGACTTTTGATCCACGCCACCAGAGGATCAGTGATGGCATGCGCCAAACCGGTCGCGCCGATGCCGAGCGCGACGATCAACATCAAATCGGTCAACGACGGGTTGCGCGTGTGTTCTGCTTGATAGCGTTCGATACTCTGCTTCAGTTCTTCGATCGCGCTGGTATCGGCGCCGGTCCAGCGGTCGAATGCGGCGTGCCGTGCAGCGAGAAAAAGCAGTACCGCCATCCACACATTAGCGACCAGCACATCGACCGCGACGAACTGGCCGAAGAGCGTGGCATCGACTTCGTACACTTCTTTCATCGCCGCTTGATTGGCGCCTCCGCCGATCCACGAACCCGCGACGGTGGTCATACCGCGCCATGTATCGCCCGCAACGGTGTCGGGATGAATGAATTGCATTGCCAGCAGTGATATCACCGCGCCTAGCATCACGCCGGCGGTGCCGGTGAGGAACATGATCACCGCTTTCGGGCCGAGCCGAACGATCGCCTTGAAATCGATCGCGACGCAAAGCAGAACGAGCGCGCTGGGCAGCAGATAATCGCGCGCCATCGGATACAGCGCCGAAGTCTTGCCATTGATGATCTGCAAGGAATTCAACAGCGACGGCAAGAAATAGCACAGCAGCAAGGCAGGCACGATGCCGTAGAACTTACTCCAAGCCCCTGTCTTCCTCGAAGAGGTCCAGAATACGAACCCGAGAATCGCCATCAATAACCCAAGGACGACCGCATCGTTGGTGATCAGCGGCGTGAAGGTTTCGGCGTTATCCGGCGCAGCCATGCGGTTCCCCTGTCAGAATTCGTAAAGGCCGAATCGTACCAGTGGAATGACTGAAACGTACCAGTACAGCGCTTTATCCGAGGATAAAGTGCTGTATTCGCGTTCACGATACGATTGCAGCCGCTGGCTCAGCGCGAGTGCGACATGTCCCATCCGTTTTTGCGGCGATCGTGGCCACTGCGCCGCAGGGCTTTCGCGGGCTCGAAGCGAATGTCTACGCGGCGTTCGCTATCGTTTTTACGACGATCTTCACCGCGACGGCGCTCCGGCCCGTTGTATGGCATGCCAGCGCCTGGCTGGCCCGTAAAATCGTGCGACATCGCTCCACCTTTATTTCCGCCACTGAACACTTATCTGACAACGCTAAACTCGGTTGCTATAGGCCAAACACGCACTAGCAGCGCTGTCCCGCTGGGTTAGCGCACCCATATTCCTCGTATCATCGCGAAGTGCGCGGATTTCACCGGATGTGGCTGCCGTTCGGCATATGGAACGGGCCTTAACTCATGTTAGCGTCGCAGCGCACACTCGCCCGTGCTGTTCGAGTAAAGTCATTAGGCAGGGGCATTCAATGAAAGGAATCGTTATGAATATTCGCTCGCTCACACCAGCGCTCGCCACGTTCGCGATGGTGTTACTCGTCGCGCCCAAACTCACCTCCGCAGCTTGTTTACCGAACGACTGCGCGGAACGATACGACGCATGCATCGCAAGCGGAACACGCCTGCGCACCTGCGAATCCCAGTACGTCATGTGTCTGAACCGCTATGGCTGTCCTACACCTTAGAGGCTGTTGAAAATCTCGAACTCGAGCATTCAGTGTCATCCCGAACGAGGGCGAAGCCCGAGGAGGGACCTGTTTTGGGCTCTTCTGTTTTTACAGCGTTGGTTGCTACAACAGCAGGTCCCTCCGCCCACTGCGCGGGCGTTCGGTATGACACCAAACGAAGCCATATGGCGGTGATTGTAGATTTTGGATAGGCTCTTAAGCCCTAGCTTCCAAATCAAGCCGCCAAAACAAAAGCCCCGGTTTCCCAGGGCTCTTGTTTCGTTGATCGCTCGCAAAGCAAATGCGCTGCTGGGCAGCGGTTACTCTCCGAGATGCTTCTTCAACCACGCATGCACGGTGTCGTGCCACAACACGCTGTTCTGCGGTTTCAGCACCCAATGATTTTCGTCGGGGAAGTACAGCAGCTGCGAGTCGATGCCGCGACGCTGAAGCGCGGTGAACGTCGATAGGCTTTGATCCAACGGCACGCGGAAATCGTTCTGGCCCGCGACCACCATCATCGGCACTTTCCATTTCTGGATATGCCGCGCGGGGTTGAAGCGTTCGTAGCCTTCGGGTTTGTCGTGAACGGTGCCGCCGAATTCCCATTCGCTGAACCACAGCTCTTCGGTCACTAGGCCCATCGAACGGGTATCGAATACGCCGTTATGGTTGACCAAGCATTTCCACGGCGATTGCCCCTTCTTGTCGAACCAATTGCCGGCGATCCAATTGACCATATAACCGCCGTAACTGGCGCCCAAGGCGCAGGCGCGCCCGCCGTCGAGGAAGTCGTATTTCTTCAACGCCGTGGCCCAGCCTTTCTGCAAATCTTCGAGCGGGCGACTGCCCCATTGGCCGCTGATCGAATCGGTGAATTTCTGGCCGTAACCGGTGGAACCGTGGAAGTCGACCATCACCACCGCATAACCCTGCCCGGCATAGGTCTGCGGGTTCCAGCGATAACTCCAACCGTCGCCGAAACTGCCTTGCGGGCCGCCGTGGATCAAGAACGCGACTGGATATTTTTTGCCAGCTTCGTAGTTCCAAGGCTTGACCACGTACGCGTGAACGGTTTCGTTGTTCCAGCCTGGGAAACGGAACTGTTCGTAGTCGCCGAACGCCACGTCTTTGAGCATATCGCTGGCGCTTGGCGTAATCGCGCGCGCATTCGCCCCCGTGGCATCGGCGACGAATACCTGATCGCCCGACTTCATCGTGTTGCGCGAAAACGCGAGCGTGTCGCCGACCAACTCGAACGACGAGATCGAACCGTCTTTCGCGACGGTCGAGACTTCGCCGTTCTCGGTCGACACGGCGAACAGCGGATGCTGGCCGAGTTCTTGTGCCGTGGTGTAAATCTTGCGACCGTCGGCGGAGAGGGTGATGCCGTCGGCCGATGCGTCCCAACGCGGCGCGATTTCGCGCGATGTACCGCTCGCGACATCCATCGCCATCAGCGCGAAGCGGTCGGCCTCGAAACCGGGGCGCTTCATCGCGCGGTAGTACAAGGTCTTGCCATCCGCGGAAAACACCGGGCCGGTGTCCCATGCTTTGTTGGTTTCGGTCAGATTGCGCACGGTGCCGCTGCCGTCGGCGGCGACGAGATACAGATCGAAGTTCGTGCTGGCAGGTTCGGCACGATTCGACATGCGCGCGGACAACACCAACGATGCGCCATCGGGCGACCACACGAATTCGCCGGTATCGCCGAAAGGCTTGGACGGCACATCGCCGATCACATCAGCGCCGATCAATGTCGCGGCTTTCGCCGGCTTTTCTTTGCCCTGCGGTAGCTTGGCGACGAACAAGCGATTGAGACGGCCATCGGACCACGTATCCCAATGGCGCACGAAAATCTTGTCGTACAACACGCCGCTGGTTTTACGCGCACCGGTATCGTCGAGTTTTTTCTTGGTGCAATCGAGATCCGATTTGCAATCGACGAACGTTTCAAGACCTAACGCCACGCGCTTGCCGTCGGGCGAGAGTTTGTATGCGCCGACATCCAACGGAAGATCGGTCAGTTGTTTCGGCGTGCCGCCCGCGATCGGAATCGCATACAACTGTTGGCTACCGGATTTGGCGCTGAGGAAATAGACGGTTTTGCCGTCGGGCGAGAACCCGGGCGAATTGACGTTCCAACCTTCGGGCGTCAACCGCTTCGGCGGCAATGCGTCGCGGGCCATCAAATCTTCGATCCACAATGAGGTCGCGGATTTGTTGGCGGCGAAATCGACCACGCGTTTGGTGACGACCAGATGCCGCCCGCCTGCGGAGAGTGTCGGCGAGCCGTAGCGATCGAGCGTGGCGAGGTCGCGCGGTTCGAGGCCGCGCGCGGTGGCGGCCGTCGCCGGCAGCAGCAGGGCGAGCGCGAACCAGAGGGAGGTGCTGCGGGTCATGGGGCTTCCTGGCAAGACGAAAGGATCGACCTGGGATGGTAGGGCCGTCGGACGCGAGCGTACAGGGCCGACCGACATCGGCCGGACGCTTTTGGGGCAAGACCGCCCGAACGACCCAGCCCGGCAAGCGAGTTCGGAAGGCGGCACCGCTATACTCGCCCATCGATTTCTGGGGAATACGCTACGTGAACACTTCCGTTCCATCCGCCCACGATGAATTCCTAGGCCATCCCAAGGGCCTGTACGTCTGCTTCCTCACCGAAATGTGGGAGCGGTTCGCGTTTTACGGGATGAAAGCGCTGCTGTTGTTGTATTTGGTGAAACATCACCTTTTCGCGCAAGCCGACGGCACCATCTTGCTCGGTACTTACGCCGGTTTAGCGTATGCCCTGCCCTTGCTCGGCGGCCTTCTCGCAGACCGTTATCTCGGGATGCGCAAGGCGGTCTTGTTCGGCGGTTTGTTGCTGGTTCTCGGCCAGTTGGGCATGGCCTATACCGGCAACGCAGCGACCGGAATCAACGCGGATAGCGCGGTACGCGATGGTTTCGCGATCCAGGTCATGTATTTCTCGCTGGCGCTGATCGGCGTCGGTGTCGGTTTCTTGAAACCGAACATCTCGACGATCGTCGGACGTTTGTATAGCGACAACGACCCGCGACGCGATTCCGGTTTCACTATTTTTTACATGGGGATCAATGTCGGCGCGTTGCTCTCGTCGATCATCGTCGCCTACATCGGCGAGAAGATCGGCTGGGGTTATGGCTTCGGTCTCGCTGGTGTGATGATGGCGCTAGGCCTCATTCAATTCATCCTCGGCCAAAAGTACTTGCATGGTCATGCCGAACCGAGCGACCCTGTCGATGCTCAAAGCGCCCTGCTTCGCCGGGCTATCGCGCGAGATACTGATCTATCTCGGCGGCTTTGACTCGACGGTCGTCGTTTGGCAAGTGCTGCAAACCCGCATCGACTTCGGCCGCTGACAGCGTTGTTGGGTGGACATCAGGTCGACGCTCACGGAAGTCGTCGCCGTGGTGATGGGCGCAGTGTTGTATCTGTGGTTCATCCGACTGATGTTCTCAGCGGCTTGTCCGCGCCGAGAACGTGGCACAATGATCATGCTGATGGTGTTGATCACCGTCAGCGCGTTGTTCTGGGGCTTATACGAACAGACCTACGGCCCATGGGTCCTGATGGCAGAGATCGGCATGGACCGCAAGACGTTCGGTATCGATTGGACTGCGGGACAGACGACGCGATTTCGGCGCGCTGTTCGTGATCTTGATGAGCTTCCCCTTCGCATGGCTCTGGCCGAAGCTGGATAAAGCGGGCCTCAACCCAAGCTATCCGGCGAAATTCGCCTGGGGCCTCGTCTTCTGTGGCCTGTCGTTCGGCATTTTGGCCTTCGCTGCAGCGAACCCCGGCGAAAGCGGTAAAACGAGTCTGTGGTGGATGATTCTGGCGTATGCCGTCCTCGTCATGGGCGAAATGGTGCTCTCGCCGGTCGGTCTGTCTGCGGTGACGCGTTTGTCGATCCCGCGCGCGGTCGGTTTGATGATGGGCGCTTGGTTCCTGTTCTCGGCCTTCGGCGAAATCATCGCCGGCCGCTTAGGCACCTGGGCGACGATCGAACCCGACGCCGCCGGCAAATACGACGTGCCCGCTGCGCTCGCGCTGTATGCGGAAGTCTTCACGCAGATGATGTGGATCGGCTTGATCGCCGGTGGTTTGTTGTTCGTTGCGACGCCGTTGCTGAAGCGTCTCACGCGGGAATGACGGCTACGGTCGACGCTCGCGACGGCGTTACCCCTCATCCGGCGCTGCGCGACACCTTCTCCCCGCTGCGCGGGGAGAAGGAACACGTGTCGAAAACGCGCAGTGCGCTACAGAGCGCACGCCGGATGAACGCCTCAGGCGGATAGTGTCCGCCGCAACCCCTCGTGCAAAATCGCCATATGACAACGCACGAACGCAGACCGCCGCACGCTCACGACCACGACCACGACGATCATCATGGTCATCACGGTAGTGAACATGGCGCGCACGAAGTGAACCGCAGTGCGCACGCCACCCATCAACCCCATACTGCTGGCGCCAGCACCAGCGCCTTCGCGGTCGCGACCCTGATGAATCTGGCATACACCGCGCTGGAAGCGGGGTACGGGTTCTATATCCAGTCGTTGGCCTTGTTATCCGATGCCCTGCATAACTTCGGCGACGTGCTGGGCCTGGCCCTCGCCTGGGGCGCCGCGACGCTGGCCCAACGCGCGCCCACCGAGCGCCACACGTACGGCTGGCGGCGTGCGACCCTGCTCTCGCCGCTGGGCAATGCGTTGCTGCTGGTCGGCTTCAGCGGTGCCCTGGCCTGGGAGGCGATGCGTCGTTTCGCCGATCCACCGCAGATCCCGGCGCTGCCGGTGATCGCGATCGCGGCGATCGGCATCGTCATCAATCTCGGCGCAGCCTGGTTTTTTCGCGACGGCCATCACGGCCACAACCATGGGCGCGACCTGAACCGCCGCGGTGCGTTCCTGCATCTGATCGCCGATGCTGCCGTCTCGCTAGCGGCCGTACTGGCCGGGCTCGGCATGCTGTGGCTGGACTGGCGCTGGCTCGATCCAGCGACGGCTCTACTGATCGCAGTCGTGGTCGCGGCCAGCGCGTTCGGCCTGTTGCGCGATGCTTTCGAGGCCGCGATGGATGCGGTACCGCGTGGCATCGACCGCACCGAAGTACTGGCCCTGCTTCAGGCGCAGCCGGGGGTACGGGCGGTGCATCACCTGCATATCTGGTCGCTCGGGGCGGGCGAAATCGCGATGACGGCGCATCTGGTGCGGCCTTCGGATACCGACCACGACCGCTTTCTCGACACGCTGATCCATCAATTGGACGAGCGCTTCGGCATCAACCACCCGACCCTGCAGGTCGAACACGGCGATGGCTGCCACCACGACGAGCACGACCGCGCACCCCACGGGCACCAGCACGGTTAGCGACCGTGCGGACGTCGGTGCCGCGACCTCACGAATGTCGCAGCACCGACGCTCGAAACCCCACGGCACGCGAGCGCGGGCACTCGCACGGCGTCTTCGGCCGGGCGCCGATCACCCGAGATTTTGCCGCTGGCCTATAATCTCGCGGATTCGCTAGACCTATCTCATTCCACACGGCACCACGACGGGAACCGGCATGCTCAACGACATCAAAAAAGACGCGCAGGCGCGCATGACCAAAAGCATCGAAGCGCTGCGGCATACCCTGACCAAAGTACGCACGGGCCGCGCCTCGCCCTCGCTGGTGGAACATTTGAAGGTCAATTACTACGGCTCCGATATGCCGCTGTCGCAGGTCGCCAGCATCGCCGTCGCCGATGCGCGCTCGCTGGTGATCACGCCCTGGGAAAAGAACATGGTCGCCGCGGTCGAAAAAGCGATCTACGCCTCGGATCTGGGCCTGACCCCGAACACCGCCGGCACGACGATCCGCATCAATCTGCCGCCGCTCACCGAAGAACGCCGTAAGGAATTGTCCAAGCACGTGCATTCCGAGGGCGAAGACGCGAAGGTGGCGATCCGCAATATTCGACGCGACGCCAATCAGCACGTCAAAGAGCTACTGAAAGAAAAGAAGATTACCGAAGACGAAGAACGCCGCAGCGAAGACGATATTCAGAAGCTGACCGACAAGGCGATCAAAGACGTCGACGAAGTGGTGAAAGCGAAAGAACAGGAATTGATGGCGGTCTGAGCCGAGCATCGGCGATGGAGCATCGGACATCGATTTGCGCGCGCTGCGCGCGCGCGCGGGCACCAAGTATCGAAACGCAGCGGGGCGTGTCGGACGCTGCGCACGTGCGTTCATCGCTTCGACACGCGTCCCGCTACGGATTTCTCGCGAGTTCACGTCTCGAATTCTCGTCGGCGATGTGCCGTCCATGAGCGTTCCGCGCCATCTCGCGGTGATCATGGACGGCAATGGCCGCTGGGCGGAGCGTCGCCGTCGTCCGCGCATCATCGGTCATCGCGCCGGCGCGCGCGCGGTCAACATCACCATCGATTTTTGCCTCGAAAAGGGCATCGAAGCGCTGACGTTGTTCGCGTTTTCCAGCGAAAACTGGGGCCGCCCCGCCGATGAAGTCGGCGCGCTGATGAAATTGTTCCTCAACGCGCTGGAACGCGAGGTCGAAGAACTCGATCGGCGCGGCGTGCGCTTGCGTTTCATCGGCGAACGCAGCCGGTTCTCGCCCGAAATTCTCGCGCGGATGCGCGATGCCGAAGCCCGCACGCGACAGAACCGGCGCTTGCATCTGACCATCGCCGCGAGTTACGGCGGTCGCCAGGACATCGCCAATGCCGCGCGCGCGATCGCCGTGGACGTGGCCGCTGGCCGACTCAGCCCGGAACACGTCGATGAAGCCTTGTTCGCCCGCTACACTGCCTTGGCCGACCTGCCCGCACCGGATCTATTCATCCGCACCGGCGGCGACCGCCGCATCAGCAACTTTCTGCTGTGGCAAATGGCATATACCGAACTGTGGTTCACCGAAACGCTGTGGCCCGAACTCGACGCGCAGTTGCTGCAAGCGGCGATCGACGATTTCGCCGGTCGCGAGCGTCGCTTCGGCTTGATCAGCGCGCAAGTGAGCGGACACAACGCTACAACCCCAAGCCTCGTATCGAGCGCCGATGCAGGTATAGACATCGATCGCGACACGACCGAACACGACTCCGACAGGACTCCCGCATGACCAAAACCCGAGTCCTAGCCGCCCTGATCATGGGCCCACTGGCGATCGCCGCCGTGTTGTTGCTGCCGACCCCGTGGATGGCCGCGCTCACCGCCGTGCTGTTTCTCGTGGGCCTGTGGGAGTGGCTGAAGCTCGCGGAGATCGACGATACGATCGCGCGCGGCATTCTGCTGGTGACCAATTTGCTGCTGATGGTGGCCCTGGTTTGGGCTTCGCGCTCATCCTCGGGCGGCTCGTTGGTGCTGTTCCAAATCATGGTGATGCTCGGTGTGATCTGGTGGCTGCTGGCGATGCTGTGGCTCAAGCACTACAGCTTCGCTTCCGATCACGACACCCACGCGCGCGTTTTCAAACTCGCGGCGGCGACGCTCAGCGTGGTGCCGGCATGGTGCGCGTTGGCGTTGATCCACGCCGAAAAACCGGCGGGCCGTTACTGGCTCTTGCTAGCGTTAGCGATCGTCTGGGCCGCCGATAGCGGCGCGTACTTCGCTGGGCGCAAATTCGGCAAGCACAAACTCAGCCCACGGATCAGCCCGAACAAAACGATCGAAGGTTTGGTCGGCGGCGTGGTCGCCGGCATGGTCGTCGCCCTCGTCGCGGCGCCGTTCATCGGCGCGGACCTGACCGAGCTGCCCGCGATCGCGTTAGTCGCGGCCTGGACCATCCTGTTCTCGGTGGTCGGCGATCTGTTCGAAAGCCTGCTCAAACGCCATGTCGGCGCCAAAGATTCGGGAAGCCTCATCCCTGGTCACGGCGGCGTGCTCGATCGCATCGATAGCGTCCTCGCTGCGCTGCCGGTATTCGCCTTCGGCAAACAATTGTTCGGTTTCTGACCGAACACCTTCGCATTCTCATCGCCGCTGAACTCTCGACATCGGACACGGTCCATCCCCGCCATGCCTTCTCCCGACACCCATCCCGCTCCTGCATCTGCCCCGGCACGCACGCCAGCCGGCGGTCCGCAGCGCGTGGCGGTGTTCGGCGCGACCGGCTCGATCGGGGCTTCGGCGCTGGATGTCATCGCCCGTCACCCAGACCGCCTGCGCGCCGAGGTGCTGGTCGCAGGGCGTCAGGTCGATGCGCTGATCGCACTGTGCCTGCGTCACCGCCCAGCGCATGCCGTCGTCGCGGACCCCACCGCATTCGCCGCATTGCGCGACGGTCTGAGTGCGGCCGGGGTAGCCACACAGGCCCATGCCGGCCCTGAAGCCATCGATGCCTTCGCTGCCGATCCCGACATCGACACCGTGGTCGCCGCGATCGTCGGCGCCGCCGGTCTGTCGTCGACGCTCGCCGCGGCTCGGTCCGGCAAGCGCTTGCTGTTAGCGAACAAAGAATCGCTGGTGCTGGCTGGCGAACTGTTGATGGCCGCCGCTCGCACCAGCGGCGCGCGAATCGTACCGATCGATAGCGAACACAACGCCGTCTTCCAATGTCTGCCCAGCGCGCAAGCCGCCGAATCGGCGCCGCGCGGGCTCAAGCGCATCGTTCTCACCGCGTCCGGTGGCCCCTTTCGCGGCCGCAGTCGCGCAGAATTGGCCGATATCACGCCAGCGCAGGCGGTCGCGCACCCGAAATGGTCGATGGGTCCGAAAATTTCGGTCGATTCGGCCACGCTGATGAACAAAGGGCTGGAAGTGATCGAGGCCCACCATCTTTTCGGGGTGCCGCAGACGCAAATCGACGTGTTGGTCCATCCGCAGAGCTTGGTCCACTCGTTCGTCGAATTCGTCGACGGTTCCACCCTCGCCCAGCTCGGGCTGCCGGATATGCGCACCGCATTGGCGGTCGGCTTCGGCTGGCCGGAGCGCATCGCCTCAGGCGTCGGTGGGCTCGATCTGCTCGCCCATGGGCGGTTGGACTTCGAAGCACCGGATCTCGACGCTTTCCCCTGCCTGCGCCTCGCCTACGAGGCGTTGCGCATGGGCGGCCGCGCACCCGCGATCCTGAATGCAGCGAACGAAGAAGCCGTTTCAGCCTTTCTTCAGGGCCGAATCGCTTTCCTATCGATCCCCGCTTTAGTCGAACACGCCCTCGATCGCCTCGCCGACGCATCGCACGATGCCTCGGCCGATTCGCTCGAAAGCCTGCTGGACGCCGACATCGCCGCGCGCGCATTGACCCGCGAAGCGATGCGAGACGGCGTTCCAGGCCCCCGCTCTTTTCTGCATGAGGCTCGCGCATGAGCGAATTTTTCGGCTCGCTCTGGTGGTTGATCGTCGCCCTCGGCGTGCTCATCACCTTCCATGAGTTCGGCCACTACTGGGTCGCGCGCCGCTGCGGCGTGAAGGTGCTGCGGTTCTCGGTCGGTTTCGGCAAACCGTTGTGGATGCGCAAAGGTAAGGACGGCACCGAGTGGGTAATCGCCATGATCCCGCTGGGCGGCTACGTCAAAATGCTGGACGAACGCGAGGGCGAAGTGGCGCCGGACGTGCTCGACCAGGCCTTCACCCGCAAGACCGTATGGCAGCGCATCGCGATCGTCGCGGCCGGGCCGTTCGCGAATTTCATCCTCTGCATCGCGTTTTTTTGGGCGATGTTCGTGATCGGCCGGCCCGATTTCGCGCCGGTCATCGGTCACGTCAGCGCGGTCGCCGCCGAGTCGGGCTTGCGCCGCGGCGATACCTTGTTGCAGGTCGGCGAGCGCGAAACACCGACCTGGACCGAAGCCTACGGCGCACTGCTGGTCGCGGCCATCGACCGCAGCCCCGATCTGAAAATCAAAGTTCGCGACGCTCAGAATCAAACCTCCGAACGCCGACTGAATCTCTCGCGCATTCCCAATGGCGTGGAATTGACCGAGCTGCGCGACCACTTGGGCCTGATTCCCCGCCATGCCGTGATCCCGGCCGTGATCGGCAAGGTCGAGCCCGACAGCCCTGGCGAAGGCGTCCTGCAAGCCGGCGACACGCTGATCTCGGTCGACGGCGGCCTGGTTCATAGCTGGGAGGACATCGCCCCACTCGTCGCGCGGATGGGCGCACGCACCGGCACCGACAACGGCCGCGGCGACATCGTCATCGAGCGTAAAGGCCAGCGATTGACCCTCTCGATCGCCCCCAAACGCATGCGCATCGGTAACGAGAGCGGGCCCACCAGCGCCACCCGTTGGCGCCTAGGCGTGGCCCCAGCCCAACCGCTAGCGCCGGTCAAAGATGCCGTACTGCGCTACGGCCCGATCGACGCCGTACCCGCGGCTTTACGCGAAACCCGGTTCCAGACCCGCGAATTGTTCGAGATGTTCGCGCGCGCCTTCAACGGCCGGCTCGAGGTCAAGAACGCCGTTTCCGGGCCGATCGGCATCGCGCGCGCGGCGAATCTGTACGCCAAGAACGGCCTCGCGTGGTTCCTGAGTCTGCTCGCCGCACTGAGCCTCAGCCTCGCGATTCTGAACCTGTTGCCGATACCGGTCTTGGATGGGGGGCACCTGATGTATTACTTTATCGAGTTGGTCAAAGGCAGTCCGCTGAGCCAGCGCGCCGAAATCGCCGGACAATACGTCGGCGCGGCGCTGCTGTTCGGTCTCATGGGGCTGGCGTTCTACAACGATATACAAGGGCTGTTGCAATGACGCATCGCCGTGGCGGCTTCGCTACGGTTGCCCCGCTTTAACGGTGTAGTCGATCCACGATGCCCTCCGCCGCTCGCGGCAGGGGCGCATCGCCCGGCCGGCCGCCCCTTCGCTCTCTTAGTTAATCGCTGCCTTTACCACTGCCCGAATTTCAACTGGATGTCCTGATGACGCCGTTTTTGATGCCGCAAAACCCGATGTTGCCGCTCACGATAGTGCGCAAGCCTACCCGCCGCCTGCTCGCCATCGCACTCGCGACCGGTCTGGCTTCGCTGCATGCAGCGCCCACGATGGCGCAGTCGGTGTCGTCGCCGTCGACGGCTCGCTTCACCGTCGCCGACATTCGTGTCGATGGCTTGCAACGCATCGGCGCCGGCACGGTCTTCACCTATCTGCCGATCGAACGCGGCGACACGGTCGACTCGGCCCGCATCGGCGATGCCATGCGCGCGCTGTACAAGACCGGTTTCTTCGAGGACATCCGTATCGACCGCGATGGCGACATCTTGGTCATCGCCGTCACCGAACGTCCGGCGATCAACACGATCGTGTTGACCGGCAACAAGGACATCAAGACCGAGGACTTGATCAAGAATCTCAAAGACATCGGCATCTCCGAAGGCGAAACCTTCGACCGCCTCGCTTTGGACAAAGTCACGCTGGAACTCAACCGCGCTTACAACAATCGCGGCAAGTACAACGTTCAAATCGACCCGCAGATCAAACAGCTCGATCGCAACCGCGTCGACGTGACCATCAAGGTCAACGAAGGCAAGGCCGCGCGCATTCGCCACATCAACCTCACGGGCAACGACAAATACGAGGAAGAGGATATCCGCGAGCGCTGGGAATCCAACGAGAGCAATTGGCTGAGCTGGTACCGCCGCGACGATCAGTATTCGCGCGAAAAGCTCTCCGGCGATCTGGAAAAACTCAACAACTTCTATCTCGATCGCGGTTACGTCGATTTCAGCGTCGATAGCACCCAAGTGGCGATCAGTCCCGACAAAAAGGATATGTTCATCACCGCCGGTCTCACCGAAGGCGAGGTGTACACCCTCTCCAGCGTGAAAGTCAGCGGCGACACCGTGTTGTCGCAGGATCAGTTGCAGAAATACGTGCTGGTGAAAGAAGGCCAAACCTTCTCGCGCGCTTTCCTCGAATACACCACCGACTCGATCGTCGCTGCGCTCGGCAACGTCGGCTACGCTTTCGCTCGGGTCAATCCGGTGCCGGATATCGACCGCGAAAAACGCACCGTCGCGATCAATCTGCAAGTGATTCCAGGCCCACGCGTCACCGTGCGTCGCATTCAGTTCAAGGGCAATACCAAGACCGCCGACGAGGCCTTGCGCCGCGAAATGCGCCAGTTCGAAGGCGCGTGGTATTCGCAGGCGGCGATCGATCGCTCCAAAGTGCGTCTGCAGCGCTTGGGCTTTTTCGAAAGCGGCTCGATCGAGGTCGAAACCGTTCCGGTGGCCGGCAGCGACGATCAGGTCGATGTGGTGTTCAATGTCAAAGAAACCACCTCCGGCAGCTTCACCTTCGGCTTCGGCTATTCGCAGTTGTCCGGCTTGACCACGACCTTGCAGTTGTCGCAAAACAACTTCCTCGGCACCGGCAACCAACTCAGCGCCGAAGTGCAGCGCAACACCTTCTTGCAGCGTTACTCGTTCTCGTTCATCAATCCGTATTTCAACGAAGACGGGTTGTCGCTGGGTTACAACCTCTGGTGGCGCGAGTTCGATAACTCCGAGTTCAATACCGCGCAGTTCTCGACCACCAGCGCCGCGTTCCAGACCGTGCTGGGGCTCCCGATCACCGAGAACGACACGGTGTCCTTGGTCTTCGGCATCGACCGCAATCAGATTTTCGCGTTCCCAGGCAGTTCGCCGCAGACGCTGGTCGATTACATCGACGGCGTGGGCCAGCGGACCTTCCACTCCTGGCGCGCTGAGCTGGGTTGGGCGCGCGACACCCGCAACGATTTCTTCACCCCAACCGCGGGCAGTTCGCATCGCGTGTCGGCGGAAATCACCTTGCCCGGTTCGACTGCCGAGTACTACAAACTCAATTACGATTATTCGCGCTACTGGCCGCTGACGCGCGCCTTGGTGTTGAACACGCGCTTCCAGCTCGGCTACGGCGATAGCTACGGCTCCGACTTCGTTCGCGACGTGTGCTTCGGTGCGGTGCCGGAATCCGACCCCTGCACGCCGACATCCCCGGATTATCGCCGCACCATCCGTGCCGGCGGCTTGCCGATCTTCGAGAACTTCTACGCAGGCGGCACGCGTTCGGTGCGCGGTTTCCGCGACAACACGCTCGGCCCGACCGACTTCGCCCAAGGCGGGTTGTTCGCGCAGCCGATCGGCGGCGCGCTGAAGACCGTGGGTTCGTTGGAAATGTATTTCCCGACCCTGCTCGATACGCCGGCCGCGCGCATTTCGGCGTTCATCGATGTCGGCAACGTGTTCAAAGACATCGACGGCTTCGATGCCGGCGAACTGCGCGCTTCCGCGGGCGTGGCCCTGCTATGGCGCGCGCCGGTCGGTCCGATCTCGATCAGCTATTCCACGCCGTTCCGTAGAGAAGACGGCGACGAAATCGAACGCCTGCAGTTCTCTTTCGGTGGTGCATTCTGATGTTGGCGTCGCGCTCCGTCCGATCGATCTAGGCCTGAGCGTCCGCGCATGCAGACCGCTTCGCACCGTATCGCCGACCTCGCCGCGCGCTTCGATCTCGAAACGCGCGGCGATGCCGAACGCCGTATCGATGGCGTCGGCACGCTCGCGCGCGCAGGCGCGACCCAACTCGCGTTCCTCGCCAATCCGCGCTATCGCAGCCAACTCGGCGAGAGCCATGCCGGCGCGGTGGTGATGCGCGCGGACGATGCCGACGGGTACCAGGGCACGGCGCTGCTCGCGAAAGACCCTTATGTCGCGTTCGCGAAGATCGCCGCTTTGTTCGAAGCGCGCGAGCGCTCCGGCGCTGGTATCCACCCAAGCGCTGCGATCGACCCGAGCGCGGATATTTCGCCGCAGGCCAGCATCGGCCCGTTCGTCAGCATCGGTGCGCGCAGTCGCGTCGATGCCGGCGCCATCGTCGGCCCCGGGTGCGTCATCGGCGAAGATTGCGTGATCGGCAGCGACAGCGAGCTGGTCGCCCGCGTCACGCTCGTGCGCCGCGTGCGGCTCGGGCAGCGCGTGCTGATCCATCCTGGCGCGGTACTCGGCGCCGACGGTTTCGGCTTGGCCATGGAACACGGCCGCTGGCTGAAAGTCCCGCAGCTCGGCGGCGTGTCGATCGGCGACGACTGCGAGATCGGCGCGAACACCACGATCGACCGCGGCGCGCTCGAAGACACCGTGCTCGAAGAAGACGTACGTCTCGATAACCAGATCCAGATCGGCCACAACGTCCGCATCGGCGCGCACACGGCGATGGCCGGTTGTTCGGCGGTCGCGGGCAGCGCCACGATCGGTCGTTATTGCTTGATCGGCGGCGCCGCAGGCGTGCTGGGCCATCTGGACGTCTGCGATCGCGTGGTGATCACGGCGATGAGCCTCGTCACCAGTTCCATCCGCGAGCCCGGCGAGTATTCCTCGGGCACGCCCTTGATGGACAACCGCAGTTGGCGCAAGAATGCCGCCCGCTTCAAACAACTCGATGCCCTGGCGCGCCAGTTGGGGCCACGTCACAAGGAACCTCGATGACATCCAGCTCGACGCCTCCCGCGAGCCGTACCGAAGTCGATCTACCGGTCGATGTCCGCGCGATCCAACAGTTGTTGCCGCATCGTTATCCGTTCCTGCTGGTCGATCGCGTCACCTCGATCGACTACGGCAAAACCATCAGCGCCTATAAGAACGTCACCATCAACGAACAGTTCTTTCAAGGTCATTTTCCGACGCGACCGGTGATGCCGGGCGTGCTGGTGATCGAAGCGCTGGCGCAAACCGGCGGCTTGCTCTACCAGCTGAGCAACGGCAGCGATAATTCATCCGGCAAATTGTTCTACTTGGTCAAGATCGATAACGCGAAATTCACCCGCATGGTCGTGCCGGGCGATCGTTTGGATATGGAAGTCGCCATCAAACGACGTATTCGCAATATGGCGTTGTACGCCGGCGTGGCGCGCGTGGATGGCGAAGTCGCCGCTTGCGCCGAGTTCCTCTGCGCCGAAGGCCAGGACTGAACATGGCCGCGACTTCGATCCATCCGTTGGCCGCCGTCGATCCGTCCGCGAACATCGGCGAAGGCGTACAGATCGGCGCATTCACGATGATCGGCGCCGACGTCGACATCGGCGACGGCACGATCATCGGCCCGCATTGCAGCGTGCATGGCCCCACCCGCATCGGTCGCGATAATCGCATCCAGGGCCATGCCGCGATCGGCGGCGCACCGCAGGATAAGAAATTCGCGGGCGAGCGCACCGAATTGGTCATCGGCGACCGTAACCACATTCGCGAATTCGTCACCATCAATCGCGGCACCGGCAGCGGCGGTGGCATCACCCGCGTCGGCGACGATAACTGGTTGCTCGCTTACGTTCACATCGCCCACGACTGCCATGTCGGGAGTTACTGCGTGTTTTCAAACAACGCGACGCTCGCTGGACACGTCGAGGTCGGCGATCACGTCATCCTCAGCGGTTTCGCGGGCGTGCATCAGTTCTGTCGCGTCGGTGCGCACGCCTTCATCGGCATGGGCGCCTTGGTCAACGGC
The DNA here is from genome assembly GCA_963783035.1 of uncultured Gammaproteobacteria bacterium. Taxonomy (GTDB): domain Bacteria; phylum Pseudomonadota; class Gammaproteobacteria; order Xanthomonadales; family Xanthomonadaceae; genus Lysobacter_I. The sequence continues at coordinate 109,228 of CAWAMC010000001.1, read as the reverse complement.
GATGTGCCGCCATTTTTGATGGTCGCCAGCGACGACTACGGCAGGCCGCGCGGTATCAATGCCGAAGGCCTGAAGCGCCGCGGCTTCGAGCCCGAGCGCGTCAGCGCGATCAAACGCGCCTACCGCGCCCTGTACATGTCCGGCACGAATCTGGCCGAAGCCAAGGGCCAATTGGCCGAACTCGCCGCCAACAGCGACGACGTACGCCTGTTTCTCGACTTCATCGAACGCGGCGAGCGGCCGTTGTTGCGCTGACGCCGAGCATCGGGAATGGAGAATCTGGAATCGTGAAGGCAGAATTCCCGGCATGCCTTTCCCGAGCGAGCGCTCGCTTTTGACCATTCCCGATTCCCCATTTCAGATCCCCGCTAACGCCACGCGACGCATAGCGTTGGTCGCCGGCGAAACTTCTGGCGACCAGCTCGGCGCGGGTTTGATCGCGGAACTGCGTGCGCGTTTCCCCGATGCTCAGTTCGCGGGCATCGGCGGTGCGGCGATGCGCGCCGAGGGTTTGGATGCCTGGCACGACTGCAGCGAATTAGCGGTCATGGGTTTGGCGGAAGTCTTGCGCCACTTGCCGCGGCTGCTGCGGCTGCGCCGACAGCTTCGCAAGCGGCTGTTGGCGTGGAAACCCGATGTCTTCATCGGCATCGACGCGCCGGACTTCAATCTCGGTGTCGAACGTTGGCTGAAACGCCGTGGCATTCGCACCGTTCACTACGTCGGGCCTTCGGTATGGGCCTGGCGCGAGAAGCGTGCGGAAAAAATCGGCGAGAGCGCCGACCGCGTCTTGTGTTTATTCCCGATGGAACCACCGATCTATGCGCGCTACGGCGTGGATGCGCGCTTCGTCGGCCATCCATTGGCCGATGCGATCGCGCTCGAACCCGATCGCGCCGCTGCGCGTGTCGCGCTCTCGCTCGACCTGCAGCGGCCGACGCTCGCGCTGCTGCCCGGCAGCCGGCTCGGCGAGATCGCGAAGATGTTGGCGATCTTCCTCGAAGCTGCGGCGTTGGCGATGCAGCAACTGTCGACGCTGCGCATTCTCATCCCGGCGGCGAATGCGGAATGCAAAGCCGCGATTAACGAGCGATTGAGCGCATTTCCCGAACTCGGCGAGGCCGTGCGCGTGCTCGATGGCGATGCGCAACGCGCGATGATCGCCAGCGACGCAGTGCTGCTGGCCTCGGGCACCGCAGCGCTGGAAGCGATGCTGTGCAAGCGACCGATGGTGGTCGGCCATCGTATTTCGCCGACGACCTATCGCATCGTCACCCGTCTAGGCATGTTGAAAACGCGTTTCGTAAGTTTGCCGAACGTACTGGCCGGCGAAGGTTTGGTGCCAGAACTGCTCCAAGACGATTGCACGCCGAGCAAACTCGCCGCCGCATTGTTGCGTTGGTTCGGCCAGCCGTCCGCGGTCGCCGAATTGCTGCCGCGTTTCGAATCGATCCATCGCGAACTGCGCTGCGATGCGTCCGCACGCGCGGCGGACGCTGTGGCGGAGTTGGTGAGTCGGTCGGGAATCGGGAATGGGGAATCGGGAATCGTCCACAGCGACGCGTCGGGGCATTGAAATTCTATGGAACGCACGACCGATCCTCGCCACCAATGAAATCCAGAAGCAAAAAAACGGATACCGCGAGCGGGCGGCTCTTCGATATCGCAACGCAGACGCGCGATGTCGTGCATCGCCTTTCCGATTCCCCATTCCCGATTCCCGATTCCCAGCTGCCTCATCGCCGGCGTCGACGAAGCGGGACGCGGTCCCTTAGCGGGGCCGGTGACGGTGGCCGCTGTGATCCTCGACCCTTCACGCCCTGTCGATGGGCTCGACGACTCGAAAAAACTCTCGGAAGCCAAGCGCGAGCTGCTGTACCCGCTGATCCTCGAACGCGCGCTGGCATGGCGGATCGAATTCGTCGAAGCCGACGAAATCGATCGGTTGAATATCCTGCAAGCGACGCTCACCGGCATGCGCCGCGCGCTCGAAGGCCTGCATCCACGCGCCGATGCCGCGCGCATCGACGGCAACAAACTCCCGCGCGATCTCCCCTGCCCGGCCGAAGCGCTGATCGGCGGCGATGCGATCGAACCTGCGATCATGGCCGCGTCCATCCTCGCTAAAGTCGCACGCGACCGACACATGCTCGAACTGCATCTGCGCTATCCCGAATACGGCTTCGACCGGCACAAGGGATACCCGAGCCCCACGCATTTGGCCGCGTTGCGAGCGCACGGCCCTTGTCTCGAACATCGCCGCAGTTATGCGCCGGTGCGTGCGGCGCTGCTACGCGAAGCCGCGCGATAACGCATCGCGCTGATGCGCGAATGCGGCTGCGCATCAGCGCGCACGAACGACCGACTCATTTGAAATTACCGAACGTCAAATGCAACGGCCACTGCGGTTCGCGCGGAAGGCCGAGGCGTTCGCGATAATCGAGCGCGTCTTCGCAGATCACAGGAAAGAATGTGTATTCGCCGATCTCTTGCGCTGGATATCGGTACTCGAATTCGACGGCGCAACCTTCGCGATCGTTCCATGCCTTCGGATCGGGCAGCGCTTCGCCGCGCACGATGGACACGTGCGCTCCCCACAATGGATCGCTCAGCGTCGGCGAAGACGGACGTTCCAGCATGCGCAGATGTCGGAAGTAGCGTCCTACATCGGGCTCGCATTGGATGATGAGCCAACCATCGGTCGTGCTGCCGTCGCGGCGCCTGCGATTGCCGGATGCGTCCAGCGCTGGCGCGAAGCGATAGTGACCGGCGATTCTGGGCATCGTGTGGCGATTACGGGATCAAGATGAACCGACGGGATGATAGTGCGAGAGGCATGCGCTGCGATTGCCGATTTCGTCGAATGCGTCGCAACGCGTGCATAAGACGACCGTTATGGTGAGCCCGCCGTGCGCCCGTCATGGGGCGCTTCACGGCAGGACAGCCGGGACGGCGACGTCCGACCGGCACATCGATCATCGCAACGATGCTTCCAACGATAAGGAGATTGAACCATGCACAGCACCCATTCGGCGGCGCCCGAACGCCGCCCGACCCGCGCCGCGATCGGCCTGGGCGTATCCGCCACGCTGGCCTGCGCTGCCGCGCTGACCGGCGCGATCGGCGCGCTCACCCCGATGCCGGCACAGGCCGCCGTTCCCACCATCACGAGCTTCGCTTGCCCGCTCGACAACGGCGGCGGCAGGTTCTATTGCTTCATCAACTACAGCTCCGACAGCGCCGCGACGGTGACGTGGTCCGGTAGCGGCACAATCTTCAATGAACCCGGTCACAGCGATTTCTACGGGCGTTGCAACATCGGTTCGTCGATCAAAGTGACCGTCACCGTGACCAACGCATCCGGCGCGACATCACGCAGCACCGGCTTCTTCACCTGCCGCGGCGGTCCGATCATCCTGTGACGCATCGGTACCGCCATCGCGTGTGGGCTTAACCCATGTCCGCCCGGCCCCGTGTCGGGCGGACATCTCAAGACAGCGATCGCACGGCATCGCGGTATTAAGCCCTTCGCAACGCCTGCCATCGGGCAAAAACGCGAAATCCATGGCCGTCAAGCCTTGTCGATACCGCGCCCGCGCCCTACCCTGCCGGTCTGTGTTTTCCGGCCCGCCGATGTCCTCCCGTTTCGCCCATCTTCACCTGCATAGCGAGTATTCGCTCGCCGATTCGACGATCCGCATCCCGGAGCTCGTCGCGCGTTGCGTCGCCCAGAATCAGCCGGCGGTGGCGCTGACCGATCGCAACAACATGTTCGCGCTGGTCAAGTTCTACAAAGCAGCGGAAGCCGCGGGCATCAAACCGATCGCCGGCGCCGACATCCAGGTCGCCGACGGCGACGAAGCGCCTTGGAAACTGACCCTGCTCTGCCGCGACCGCAGCGGCTATCTCGCGCTCTCGCGTCTGATCAGTCGCGCGTGGATGGAAGGCCAGCGCCACGACGGTGTGGTGGTGCGGCCGCAGTGGCTGGCCGAAGCGAACGAGGGCTTGTTCGCGTTGGCCGGCCGCCATAGCCAGGCGGGCGTGCTCGCTGGCGGTCATCGTCACGATCTCGCGCTGCAATGGTTGGCCGACTGGCAACGGCATTTCGACGATCGTATCCACTTGGCGCTCACCCGCTGCGGATTCGAAGGCGAAGACGCCTTCAACGCCTTCGCTCTGCACGCGGCGGGCCAGCGCGGCCTGCCCGTCGTCGCCAGCAACGAAGTGCGCTTCCTCGACGCCGACGGCTTCGAAGCGCACGAAGCGCGAGTCTGCATTTCATCCGGGCGCGTGCTCGACGATCCCAAACGTCCGCGCGATTACACCGCGCAGCAGTATTTGAAGTCCTCCGACGAGATGGCGGCGTTGTTCGCGCACGACGCGCCGGATGCGATCGACAACGCGATCGATCTGGCGAAGCGTTGCAACCTCGAACTCTCCCTGGGCACATACTTCTTGCCGGCGTTCCCGGTGCCCAGCGACCACACTCTCGATAGCTGGATCCGCAAAGAAGCGCACGACGGCCTCGAAAAACGTTTACGCAAATACCCGATGGCGCCCGGTCACGACCGCGCCAGTTACGAGTCGCGTCTGAACATCGAACTCGAAGTGATCGTGAAGATGGGCTTTCCCGGCTACTTCTTGATCGTCGCGGACTTCATCAACTGGGGCAAAGCGCAAGGCATTCCCGTCGGCCCCGGCCGCGGTTCGGGCGCAGGCTCGCTCGTCGCCTGGGCGCTCGGGATCACCGATCTCGACCCGCTGCCTTACGATTTGCTGTTCGAGCGCTTTCTCAACCCCGAACGCGTGTCGATGCCCGACTTCGACATCGACTTCTGCATGGATCGTCGCGACGAGGTGATCGATTACGTCGCCGCGAAGTACGGCCGCGACCGCGTCAGCCAGATCATCACCTACGGCACGATGACAGCGAAAGCCGTGGTGCGCGACACCGGGCGTGTACTCGGTTATCCCTACGGCTTCGTCGATGGCCTGTCCAAACTCATTCCGCTGCAGCCCGCCGACCCGCTATCGCTGGAAGACGCGCTCGGCCTAAGCGAGCGTTCGCGCAAAGATCCCGACCGCGCGATCGGCGAACTGAAAGAACGCTACGCCAGCGAAGACGATGTGCGCGAGCTCATCGACCTCGCGCTGCAACTCGAAGATCTCACCCGCAACGCAGGCAAGCACGCCGGTGGCGTCGTCATCGCCCCCGCACCGCTGTCGGAATTCTGCCCGCTGTTCGCCGAACACGACGGCGGCGGACTCGGCAAGAACCCCGTCACGCAGTTCGATAAAGACGACGTCGAAGCGATCGGTCTGGTGAAGTTCGACTTCCTCGGACTACGCACGCTGACGATCATCGATTGGGCGGTGAAGGCGATCAATCGGCGTCGCGCGCGCAACGGCGAAGCCCGCGCTCGAGATCGATGCGCTGCCGCTCGACGACAAAGCCAGCTACGAATTGTTCGCCCGTGGCGATACCGTCGCGGTGTTCCAGTTCGAATCCCGCGGTATGCGCGAATTGCTCAAGCGCGCCAAGCCCGACACCTTCGAAGACATCATCGCGCTCGCCGCGTTATTCCGTCCCGGCCCGTTGGGCTCGGGGATGGATCGCGAATGGGTCGATCGTAAACACGGTCGCGCCGAAGTCACGTATTCGCATCCCGCGTTGGAGCAGGTGCTCAAGCCGACCTACGGCGTGATCGTGTACCAAGAGCAGGTGATGCAGATCGCGCAGGTGTTGGCCGGCTATTCGCTCGGCGGCGCCGATCTGCTGCGCCGCGCGATGGGCAAGAAAAAACCCGAGGAAATGGCGAAGGAACGCGCCAAGTTCGAAGCCGGCGCGGCCGAACGCGATGTCGCTCCGCGCACCGCGACGCAGATCTTCGATTTGATGGAAAAATTCGCCGAGTACGGTTTCAACAAATCGCACTCGGCAGCGTACGCACTCGTCGCGTATCAAACCGCATGGCTGAAAGTGCATTACCCGGCCGAATTCATGGCCGCCGTGCTGTCGTCGGACATGGACAACACCGACAAGGTCGTCGGTTTTCTCGACGAGGCCCGCGCGATCGGCCTGTTGGTGCTGCCGCCGGACGTCAACGGTTCGAACTACATGTTCGAGGCGATCGACGACCGCAGCATCCGCTATGGCCTGGGCGCGGTGAAAGGCGTGGGCCGCGGCGCCTGCGAAGCCATCGCCGAAGCGCGCGCGCGCGATGGCCATTACGCCGATCTTCTCGATTTCTGCAAACGCGTCGATTCCACCAAACTCAATCGACGCACGCTCGAAGCCTTGATTAGCGCCGGCGCGTTGGATGCGCTAGGCAAGAATCGGCCATCGTTACTGCTGCAACTGCCCGAAGTATTGAAAGCCACCGATCAACTCGCGCGCGAACGCGATGCCGGGCAAGTGTCGTTGTTCGGCGGCCCGGCCGAATCGACGCCCGCACTGAAGCTCGAATTGCCCGAAACCGCCGATTGGTCGCTCGTGCAAAAACTCACCGGCGAACGCGAAACCCTGGGCCACTATCTCAGCGGACATCCGCTCGACCCGTATCGCGAAGAACTCACCACGCTGGTCGGTCACGATTTGAGCAAGCTCGACGCGCTGTACGAGAGCGCCGCGCCACCAGCACGCAACAAAGGCGGCGATGGCGAAAACGGCGGCCGGCAATGGCGCGCCGAAGCCACGGTGATCGTCGCCGGCATGGTGATCGGCATGCGCAAACGCGGCGATTCGCAAGCCTTCGTGCAGATCGAAGACGGCCGCGGCCGGCTCGAATGCGCCTTCTTCGCCGAGGCTTTTTTCGAGTATCAACAACTGCTGACCCGCGACCGCATCCTGGTGATCGAAGGCGGCCTGCGCGAAGACGAATTCAGCGGTGGCTTCTCGTTGCGCGCTCGCCGTTGCTGGGATTTCAAGCAGGTCTGCGCGCAGCAGGCGCAGCGCCTGTCGATGCGCCTGGATCTGCGCGAACCCGGTGTGATGCAGAAGATCGAAGCGCTGCTCACGCAACATCGCCCAGGCCACACCCCGTTGCGCTTGGATCTGCTGCTGCCGCAAGGCGCTGCCGGCACGCTCGATCTCAACGGCGGCCAATCCGTGCGTGTGGAAGCCGATCTGCCCAATGCGTTGCGCGCCGTTCCCGGCGTGCGCACGGTGAAATTGGCGATGAACAGGCCTTGGTAGGACTTCGAAACGAACATCGATAGCGCGAGACATCACACGGCCACGGCATATCGCCATCGCAGGCCGGGCGCCACTACGTCCTGGTCTCCGATTCTCCATTTCCGACGCCCCTCCCTCCACATACTGACCAGTACGGCGTTTCCCGGCTGCCTGGGCTAGACTGACCGCCTTTCCGGCCACGGATCTTCCGTAGAGTCATGAATCCGAATTACCTCGACTTCGAACAGCCCATCGCCGACCTGGAAGCGAAGATTCAGGAGCTGCGCCACGCCAGTAACGGGCCCGCGATCAACATCGACGCCGAAATCCACGCGCTGAAAGACAAGTTGCGGGTGCGCACCGCGCAGATTTTTCGCGACCTCAGCGCTTGGCAGGTTTCGCAACTCGCCCGCCACCCGGCACGGCCGTACACGCTGGATTACCTGCGCGTGATGTGCGACGAATTTCAGGAACTCGCGGGCGACCGCGCCTTCGCCAACGATCAGGCCATCGTCGGCGGCTTAGCCAGGATCGGTGGACGCAGTCTCATGGTGATCGGCCACGAAAAAGGCCGCGACACCAAAGCCAAAGTTCGACGCAATTTCGGTATGCCCAAGCCGGAGGGTTATCGCAAAGCACTACGGCTGATGAAAATGGCCGAACGCTTCCAGCTGCCGGTGTTGACCTTCATCGATACCGCCGGCGCATGGCCGGGGATCGATGCCGAAGAACGCGGCCAGTCCGAAGCGATCGCACGCAATCTCATGGAAATGGCCGAACTCAAAGTGCCGATCATCTGCACCGTGATCGGCGAAGGCGGCTCCGGCGGCGCGCTGGCGATCGGTGTCGGCGACCGCACGTTGATGTTGGAATACAGCACCTACTCGGTGATCACGCCCGAGGGCTGCGCCTCGATCCTGTGGAAAACCGCCGACAAAGCCAAAGATGCCGCCGAACAACTGGGCATGACCGCCAAGCGTCTGCGCGATTTGGGTCTGGTCGATAAAGTCGTACGCGAACCCACCGGCGGCGCGCATCGCAACCCAGCGCAGATGGCGAAACGACTCAAAGCCGTGCTGCTCAACGAACTGGACGACCTGCAGCAACAACCGATCGATCAGCTTCTGCAGAACCGCTACGCACGGCTGCGCGGTTACGGCGCATACGAAGCGGCCTGAGCCGGCTCATCCCAGGCGCCATCGAGCGATCATCCCTACGATCGCGAGGGAAGTTGATCGGGCTCAAACGGCGAAGCTTCACGTGAAGGAAGATGGACCGATGCGCATCGCGACTCATCCACCGGCGTCGAACGTGCGCACCACGCCCGATCAGGAGCTGCACGCACGTGTCTTCCAATCGCCGTACCGCTCGAAAATCGAGCAGCCGCTCGCAATCCGCACAGGGTAAGGCCCAAAAAAGTGCGGTCCCGCTGGGCTCGAAGCGTGCCTCGACATCGATCGCGCCCGCCGCATCGCACGACAATGCCGAACCGCCGCGAACCGCTACGCCGACCCAAGTCATCGCGATCGATGCGGCCGATGACGTCGCGCCGACGCCACAGATCGAAGCGACGCACGAAGATGCCGCGATCGCACCACTCACGCTCGAAGCGGGACTCTCGATCGATGCGGCGCGCCGCTTAGCGGCCATACCGCTCAGCGACGAAGACAGCAGCAGCGCACCGTTGCCCGCAGACTATCCGTACCGCACCCGACTGCGTCGTGGCGAGTACGAGGCGGAAAAGAAAAAGCTCCAAATCGAATTGTTGAAAGTGCAAAGCTGGGTGAAAGACACCGGCCAACGCGTCATCATTCTGTTCGAAGGCCGCGACGCCGCCGGCAAGGGCGGCGCGATCAAACGCTTCACCGAACACCTCAATCCGCGCGGCGCCCGCGTCGTGGCCTTGGAAAAACCGAACGACCAAGAACGCGGGCAATGGTATTTCCAACGCTATATCGAGCATTTACCGACGACCGGCGAAATCGTGTTCTTCGACCGCAGTTGGTACAACCGCGCCGGCGTGGAACGGGTCATGGGATTCTGCAGCCCGGGCGAATACCTGGAATTCCTGCGCGAAGCGCCCGAATTCGAGCGCATGCTGGTCCGAAGCGGCATCTGGCTCTACAAGTTCTGGTTCTCGGTCAGCCGCGAAGAACAACTGCGTCGCTTCAAATCGCGCCGCAGCGACCCGCTCAAACATTGGAAGCTTTCGCCGATCGATCTGCAGTCGCTCGATAAATGGCCGGAATACACCGAGGCCAAAACCGCGATGTTCTTTCACACCGATACCGCCGACGCGCCGTGGACGGTGATCAAATCGGACGATAAGAAGCGCGCGCGGCTCAATGCCATGCGCCATTTCCTCGGCGCATTGCCCTATCCCGGCAAGGATCCTCGTGTCGCGCGCGATGCCGACGCCTTGATCGTCGGCGCGGCATCGGACGTGCTCGCGAACGGACAATAGCCTCGGCGCAGTCGCGACGATTGCGAAAACCAACCGCATCGTCGCAGACTGTCGCCTCGAATCTCGCGGAGTGGGCAGCGGCGCGGCAAAGGGGCGAAGCGAGCCCTGATTGTTCCGCGGATGCTGCATTGTCGCGGATGCCGCATTGTCGCGATTGCGTTCTCGCGAATGCCCGGAACGGTAACGTGTCGCGTCGGCGATGGCGTTCTGGCCCGAATTCATCGTCGCTCATCGGACTCGTCGGATCACGAATTTTCCGCCGCGATACGGACATCATCGCGGCGAAATTCGGGCGAAAACGCCGCCAAGGCCGCGCATCCTCACGAAAAAGCTAAAAAAACGGCAAAAAACAGCAAAAGGGGCTTGGCGAAGCCGCGGCCTTGGCCTACAGTTCGCATGCCGGCCAATTCCGCGATTCCGGCCCAGACACTGATAACCATCCGACGAGGACACTCAACTCTCATGGCAACGAAAAAGAAAACCGCCAAAAAGGCCGCTGCGAAGACGGCCGCTCCGAAGCCGATTAAAGACACGATGAGCAAGTCCGCTCTGGTCGCCCACATCGCTGGCGCTACGGACGTGGCGGCTAAAGACGTACGCGCCGTGCTGGCAACGCTCGAAAGCGCGATCCACGCGTCGATCGGCAAAAAGGGCGCTGGCATGTTCGTACTGCCGGGCGTGCTGAAAATCACTGCCGTGAGCGTCGCGGCCAAGCCGAAGCGCAAAGGCATCAACCCCTTCACCGGCCAGGAAACCGTGTTCGCCGCCAAGCCGGCCACCGTCAAGGTGAAAGTGCGTCCGATGAAGAAGCTCAAGGACGCCGCCACGGCCTAAGCCTACGCGACCGACTGGAGGGTGCGGCACCGCATCGGTGCCGTGCATTCCGCTCAAAAAACCGGATTTCTCGCGAAATCCGGTTTTTTTTATGTCTCGCGCTACACTCTCGAACATCGTTCCCAGCTCGCTCGTGTCTCCGATATGGCTAAAGCCCGACTCGCCGCCGATGCGCACCGTCTACTCGATATTCCGAATGTCGGGCCGGCGACGGTCGGCGATCTCAATCGCCTCGGTATCGTCGAACCCGTCCAGTTGCGTGGCCGCGATCCTTTCGCGCTTTATCGCGACCTATGCCGTATCGACGGCATTCGCCACGACCCGTGCGTCGCCGACGTCTTGATCGCAGCGGTTCGTTTTATGGAAGGCGAGGCCGCGCAGCCGTGGTGGGCGTACACGCCGACCCGCAAATCGGCGGTGGCGGCTCAGCCCGATTTACTCGGTTGAAGCTTAGGCCTGACCGCGAACGTAACGATCCATCGGAAAATCACTGGATTTCGCCACCCTCACGGGTATCCTGCGCGCATCGCCACTCTCGCAGAACTCGCCATGCGCCGTGCTCACGCTTCGTTTCGCTTCTTCGTGTTGCTGGTATCGCTACTCGTCCCGACGCTATTGCTCGGCGGTTGCGCCACGGTCGACAAAGTCGGCGCCGCCATCACCAACCGTATCGCCGTGGATGCCGCGGATGTGCAAACGTATCTCGATCGGCAATACCCACGCGATTACGAACAACTCGGCGGCATCGCGAGCCTGCGCGTACTCAATCCACGCGTAGCGATTCCCGAGGTCGATAACCGCCTGCATCTGGATTTCGATGTCGGCATCGAAGGCCTCGGCATGCGCGGCGAGAAACCCGTCGGGCATTTCGCGGTGACCAGCGGCCTTCGTTACGACATCGCGCGACGGGCCTTGTACCTGGAAGAGCCGGCGCTGGAATCGGCCGAGCTGCCGCTGCTCGGTGGGCGCATGAACGCGACCGGACGCGACCTCATCAACGGCTGGCTGCGCGATTACGCGCGTGCCGAACCGATCTACACCTTGGATGCCGAAGATCTGAAATCGCTCGGCTCGCGTCGCGTCGCCGGCACATTGATCGAGAACGGCAAGATCGTGATCAAGCTCGATCGCTGAGGTGCCTGGACAGTGCGGGCGCCGTTCGACCGACCGCCCGCATACGCAGCGTCCTTCATCAAATCTCGAAGCGATACGACAGCTTGACCAGCAACTGCTCGCTATCGCGCAGATCGAACGCTTCGCTGAATTGATCGCGTGCTGAATAAGGCCCATTGCCGGCATCGAACAGCGAGCCGCCGCGCACATAGGCGACATACAGATAGGACAGCGGCGCGAATTCGTAGCGATAACGCACTTGGAAACCGAGATTGCGTAAGGCGAAATCGTCGATGATGTCGTCGCTGCGCACCGGCGTACCGTCGGGCGCGACCCGCCAGGCGCGCTTGGCCTCGGCGTCGAGACCCAGCGCTTCCAAGCGCAGACGCAACTCTTGTTTGCCGCCGATCAACCATACCGTTCCCGCATTCAGGAACACCTGCTCGGAGCGATAGGTACCGAGCAAATTGCCGCCCTGCCACAGCAGCCAATCGGGATTTCGCTGCAATTCCAGCCCAGCGAAGAAACTCAGGTCGTCGTTGACCGCGTAGCTCGGCTCAAGATATACGCTCCAGCGACCGCGATCCAAACCTCCCAAACCTTCGGCGTTGTAACTAAGGCTGCCGTACAACGACCAATGCTGCTGCTTCGGAATGAAGCGTTCGGCGAAAGCGAACAACTTGCCCGGATGATCCACCGCACCGTTGCCGCGGGTGATCAGATCGTCGTGACCCGACGTCCAGCCGGCGATTTCCATGAATTGATTACCGCCGTCGCGCCGTTCGCTGAACCGATTGATCGCGAACGCATCGCCGATCAGCAGGCCATCGTCGTTGGTCCGGCGCGATACCGCGTAACGCCATTGGTGCGAGGAGAACGGCGAATCCTCGGGCAGACTCGTCATCCGCCGCGAGAGCTCGTAACGCGCGTAGTTGAAATTATTGCGGTCGAGAAAACCGAAATCGTTCAGTTGCAGCTCGTCGCCGCTGTGCAGCAAATACATCTGTTGCCGCCAGGTCTCGTTGATATCGTGGTCGATCCGCATCTGCGCGCCGCTATCGCGCACTCGCTCGCCGGACTGATCGATGCTGGACGCGACGACAGTCGTGCGGATATTCCAATTCGATGCCGGCGCCCAACGATGATCCAGCGACGCCACCGTCGCCTCGCGATCCAAGAACGGCCGATTCACGCGCGTCACCATCGCCCCCAGCCCCTGATGCTCGAAATCGCGGGTCGCACGCAAGGCATAAAAATCGCGGCCGACCGCTTCGCCTTCGGTGGCCGCGAATACGCCGTAACCGAAATTACCGAGACTGCCGTTGATCTTCACCGCAGCGGTGACGTCGCCCGAATCGCTACCGTCGTCGGCGCGTCCGCCGACACGGCGGGTATAGATCAATTGTTGCGCATTGCCCAACGAGCCGAACGGCACTTCGAAATAGCCCTGATTCTCGGTAAAGAACGGCCGCTTGTCGCCGAAGAAGGTTTCGATCGCGCTGAAGTTCACCACGATGCCGTCGCTTTCGACCTGACCGAAATCAGGGTTCAGCGTCGCGCTCAGTTGGAAGCGACCATTGGGCTTCCAAAACAAATCGAGGCCGGCATCGAAATCGCCTTTGCCGTCGACATTGTCGTACAGGCCGACGGCATAGGGCGTGAGCGCCAACAGCGATTGGCTGTAGTGCGGAATTTCGACTTTTTGCAGGACGCTGAGATAGCGCTGATCGTTGAAGCTGATCGCCGGCCATGTCATGCGGTCGCCGGTATCGCCGATCACGCGATCGAAGGCCAGGCCGATCGTGCGCGTGCCGCCGTTGCCGTCGCGCATCGGGGCGATATGCCAAGGAATCAGCATCTCGGCATACCAATGCTGCTCGTCCTCGGATACGGCATACCGCCATGCCCCATCCCAATCGCCGTTGAACTGGTTCTCGTTGCTGATGGTGCCGTCGGCGATGCCATTGGACAGCGCGAGCATGAAGTTGTAACCGCTGCGACCGTCGCCATCGAAGTCCACGTAGATGTTGACCCGATCGACGTTGCCGTTGCGGTCGCGCTGGAAACGCTGCTTGGTTCTGGGAATGTCCGCCGGCTGCGCGCTACGGAACGCCACCGCGAGACCCTCTTCGGTGGCCATGTACCAGGCTTCGGTCTTGTGTTTGGCCGGCTCGCGGGTGAGCGGCTGGGTCATGCGGAAATCGTCGATACGCTGCGCCGCCGACCATTCCTGCGTGTCGATACGGCCATCGATCTCGAGCGAAAAGGCCTGCGGGGAGTACGCGAACAGCAAAGCCGCGAACGCCAACAAAGGGCGGTAAGTGCGCATCATCGGGCTCCGCGGCGTTCGGTACCGCGCATGCTGAACCTGCGCGCGCCTAGGTACGCCTGTCGTAAGTCATAGGAACTTATGATGTGCTCGGGTGTCGCCATGCCGTTGCAACGCAAGCCGTATCGCCGAACTTTGCCGAATTTGGCGATGTCCCTAATGCTTTCGCTCAGCGCTTGGGCTGCAGCATGGTTCCGGTGCATTTCTTCGAGCCGCAGCGGCAGCCCCAGAGCTTCTTGACCTTGGCCGTATGCGGTTCGTCGAGAACGATGCCGTAGTTGTAGGTCAACTCTTCGCCTTCCTTGATGTCGCGAATGGCTTCGATGAAGACCTTATCTTTGTGGGTCTTGCCCTTGGCGTTCTCTTGGATCACCGCTTCGCAATTGGGATCGCAACTGTGGTTGATCCAGCGCGCGACGTTACCGTCGATGTTCGCGTCGAGCACATATTCGTCGTTGAGCGTAAACAGGAAGGTATGGCCGTTCTCTTCCAATTCGGCATACGCCTCGTCCACTTCGTCGTGGCTACGCAACTTGCCTTTGTAGCGCACGATGCGCTCGCCTTTCTTGATCGGCTCATCGGCGAACACGCCGTTACCGTGAATAGGGGACAAGCGGGCAACGATTTTCTTCTTCGACATGACGGCAACGGTTCGAATGGGTTTGCGATTATGGCCGATTCCTGCCCCATTTGGCGCATCGTCGGTGCAGTTCGTGCCGTAAGCCGGTTGCGATGGTCCGACTTGCTATCGATGGCCAGCATCGAGGGCGAGTGTCGGAGGCCGATATCGAAGACGAAGGTCGCTCGGCCCCGGGCCTTCGTGCACAATCGACCGATGCCGACCCCTTCGATCCGTCCGCTACGAGTCGTTACCGCACGTCTCGCGATCGCGCTGCCCGTCGCGATGTCGATCTCGCTGCTCTTGAGCGCATGCGCCCCATCGCAACCGCCCACTCCTGCAGGGGTCGCCGCGTCTGCGACGCCGCTGCTCAGCGCCGACAAACACATCCCTCCGCTACCCATCGCCGTGAGCAACAACGCCGTCGCGAGTCTGCGCATCGGCAATGCGACCCGGCTCTACAGCTTCATGGGCCTGGGCGAGGGCAAAACGCACGACGATATCGTGCGCGCTGCCTTCGAGTACGACAGCACGCGCGGCGCATGGCAGCGTCTGCCCGATGTGCCCGTGAGCGAAGGCCGCTTGGCCAGCGTCGCGGCCGCCGCGAACGGCGCGGTGTACTTGTTCGGGGGTTATTCGGTGGCTGCCGATGGCCATGAGATATCGACCCCCGACGTACTGCGTTTCGATCCTGTCGCGCGCACCTATCGCCCGGTCGCACCGATGCCCACACCGGTGGACGATAGCGCCGCAGTGGTTCTCGGCGACCGTTGGATCTATCTGATCAGCGGCTGGCATCAAGACCGCAATCTGCCGCTGGTGCAGGTCTACGACACGATCGAAGACCGCTGGTCGCAGGCCACCGAATTTCCTGGCGCGCCGGTATTCGGTCATGCAGGTGCGTTACTCGGCCGCAGCGTGTTGATCTGCGATGGCGTGCGTTTGGATGTGATCGCAGGCAAGCGCACATTCTCGGCCTCGCCCGAATGCTGGCGCGGGGAGATCGCATCGAACGATCGGCTCGCGATCGCATGGCGACGAATCGCATCGCACCCGGGCGCTCCGCGCTATCGCATGGCCGCAGCCGCCAACCCGCGCAGCGGTACCGTGCTGTTCCTCGGCGGCAGCGAAAATCCCTACAACTACAACGGCATCGGCTACGACGGTCGCCCCTCGTCGGCGTCGGCAATGGCGCAGGCGTACGACTTGACGGGGGGCCGTTGGGTCGCCAAGCGTCCGCTCGCGCAGGCGAGCATGGACCACCGCGGACTTGTCGCCATCGACGGCCGATACGCCTTGATCGGGGGTATGCGCGATGGCCAACGCGTGACTGCCGAGGTGGCGGTGTACGACGCTCATGCGGAATCCGACTCGAAGGCTGCCGCGACCAGCGCCTCCTCTGCCACGACACCTTGATCGTCCATGATCGAATTCGGGACCTGGAGTACGTTCCTGGCGCTGGGCAGCGTGCATGGTTTGCTCGTGGCTTGCCTGCTGCTCGTAGGCAAAAGCAACACGGTCGCGAACCGCTTTCTCGCCGGGCTACTCATCGGCACAGTACTGATGATCACGCCGTACACCATAGGTTACGCCGGGTTCTACGACGCGTATCCATGGCTGACGTTCGCGCCGTTCTATTGGCAGCTCGCGTTCGGCCCCTTGCTGTACTTTTATGTGTATCGACTCGGCGATACCGATTTGCCGCAGCGGTGGCGGCTGCACTTCATTCCAGCCGCTATTCAAGGCGCGTACTACAGCATCGCCTTCCTGCTCCCGTTAGAAACGAAATGGTCGTGGAACGATGCGGGGCACGTGCCTTACGTTTCGCCGATATTGAACATCGCGACCCTGATGTCCTTGTCGATCTATTGGTGGCTCGCGTTCCGTCGCTATCGCACCTATCAAGCATGGCTGGAAGCCAATAGCGCGCGACGCGAAGATTTGCATTTCGGCTGGTTGCACGGTTTTTTATGGGCGATCGCTGCAGTGGTCGCGCTCAATGCGGGATTTCAAGCGGTCGACGGCACGATCGCGCCGCTCGATTACTTCGATTATTTCCCGTTCTACATCGCACTGAGCCTACTCGTGTACTACTTGGGCATCGAGGGCTGGCGCCACGCACGTCTCGTGTTGCCGATGATGACCGCATCGCACGAAACCGCCGTCGAGACCGGTGTCGAAAGCGGAAGCGGAACCGATCCCGATAACGAAGCGGTGCCTTCTGCGCATCGCATCGAACCTTCGTTGGAGCGCGACTGGCGCGCCTTGGGCGAACGCTGGTCTTCGCAAGTCGCGGCCGCGGGCTGGTGGCAGGAGCCAGATCTTAGCCTCGCCGAACTCGCACGGCGTCTGGGCACCAATACGCACTATCTGTCCCGCGCGCTCAACGAGGGGCTCGGCCTCAGCTTCAGCCAATTCGTGAATCGGTTGCGGGTCGAAGAAGCGAAACGGCGGCTCGGCGGAACAGACGACGGCGACACCGCTATCGACATCACCACCATCGCGCTTGAGGTCGGCTTCGGCTCCAAAGCGAGCTTCAACCGCGCGTTCCGCGCCTTCGTCGGCAGCACGCCGAGCGAATACCGCTCGTCGCAAGGACAGCGCTGAGCCCGAAGATCGGGCTGAAGCCGCACCGGCATGAGACGGATCTATCGTTCAGGCCTCGATCCCTGACTTCTCTACGTCGCATTTCTTGAATTTTTTCGGGTTTGCACGATGTTGCGTCGCGTCCTAGCAGGAATGCCTACAGTCTGGGGGCCTTTCCCAAGAGGATCGCCGATGTCGATGTTCTCGCCTTCGTTATGTATTCGTCTACGCAGCTATTTCGTCGGGCGAGCGCTCCTGTGCCTCGCCTTGATCCTGGCGCTGCCGGCCACCGCTGCCGAACCCCTCGCGACCGCTGGCTTGCAGGCCGATGTCGATGTGTTGGAACAGGCATACACCCGGCTGCATCCGGGGCTGTATCGCTACAACACCCCGCAGCAGATGGCGGGCCATTTCGCCGATCTGCGCCAAGCGCTCGACCACGACCAACCGCTGTCCGAAGCCTATCTCGCCTTCTCGCAATTCGCCGCGAAGATCCGCTGCGGCCATACCTATGCCAACTTCTACAACCAGCCCGAGTCCATCGCCAAAGCGCTGTTCGAGTCCTCCAATCGCGTGCCGTTCCAGTTCCGTTGGCTCGACAAGCGCATGGTCGTCGTGCGCAACCTATCGACCGACGCGACCCTGGTGCCTGGCACCGAAGTGTTGTCGATCGAAGGCGTGCCGGTCGCGGATATCCTGAAACAGTTGATGACCATCGCCCGCGCCGACGGCAGCAACGACGCTAAACGCCGCGCGTATTTGCAAGTGGGCGATGTCGATCGCTACGAGGCGTTCGACATCTATCTGCCGCTGTTCTTTCCGCAAGTGGACAACATGCACACGCTGCGTGTGCGTTCGCCGAAGGATCGCGCGCCGCGCCGGATCGATGTGCCGGCGCTGAGCTTTACTCAACGCCAAGCCGCACTGAGCGCAACCGGCGACGACGACGCGCCCGCATTCGCGTTGCGCTATCTCGACAACGGTATCGCCGTGCTCGATATGCCGGGCTGGGCGCTCTACAACAGTACTTGGGACTGGCGCGGCTTTCTGCAGCGCAGTTTCGAGGAGTTGCAGGCACGTAAGGCGCCTGCATTGGTCATCGATCTGCGTCGCAATGAAGGTGGGCTGGATGTCGGCGACGAAATTCTGGCCTACCTCACCGAACGCGATCTGACCCTGCAAGGCTACCAACGTCGCTTGCGTTATCGCACGACACCCGCGAATGTGCGCCCCTACCTGAAGACCTGGGACCCCTCTTTCCACGACTGGGGGAAGGCCGCCATCGACGACGGCGACGGCTTCTTCACACTGCTGCGCGAAGACGAAAACCCAGCCGGCACCGTCATCGCGCCGAAACTGCCGCGCTATACCGGTCGCGTCTATGCCCTGGTCGGCGCCGCTAACAGTTCGGCCACGTTTGAATTCGCCCGCGCACTGCGCAACACCGGACTAGGCACCCTCGTCGGCCAAACCACCGGCGGCAATCGCCGTGGCATCAACGGCGGCGCATTCTTCTTTCTGCATTTACCGAATTCGAAGATCGAACTCGACCTGCCCCTGGTCGCGCAATTCCCGACCACGTCGCAGCCCGATGCCGGCCTCGAACCTGATCTACGGGTGAAGGTGCGCATGGCCGATATCGCCGCGGGCCGGGATCCGGAATTGGACGCGGTTTTGGCGGATTTCGCATCACAGCATCGCGATTAGGACCGAGCGATCCAGGCGAGTTTGAGACATCCAGGCCGAAAGCGTACAATTTCGGTCCTGTTTCATTTCTGATGATCGTCGGCGACGTCGATCCGGCCGCCTGCCCATGCTCCGAGTCACCAAACTCACCGATTACGCCAGTGTTGTCCTGACCGTACTGGCGACCGAGACCGAACTCGTGCTCAGCGCGTCCGGCTTAGCCGAACGCGCCGGTCTGGAGCCTCCGACCGTCGCCAAGGTGCTCAAACCGCTCGCGCAAGCCGGCCTCGTGCAGGCATTCCGTGGTGTCAATGGCGGTTATCGGCTCGCACGCCCACCGGCAGAGATCACGCTCGTCGAGATCGTCGAAGCGATCGAAGGCCCGCTGGCGATGACCGAGTGCAGCATCCACGACGGTCAATGCGAGATCGAACATTCTTGCGGAGCCCGCGCGAACTGGCGTCGGATCAACGATGTCGTGGCCGATGCCCTGCGCAACGTCTCGCTGGCCGACATGCTGCCGCCCTCGCCCGCCGTTGCCCATGCGCCATCGCGCAAGGGCATCCCAATCGCACTCGACGCAGCGCTCGACGCGAACCGAGGCCCCCGATGAACGCCGCATCGCAAACCAATCCCACCGCCGTCGTCGACGAGCCCGTGCAGAACGCCGAAATTCTGGAACAACTCGGGCGTCGTTACGATGCCGGCTTCGTCACCGACATCGAAACCGATACGCTGCCGCCGGGCTTGAACGAGGACGTGGTCCGCTTTCTCTCGGCGAAGAAAGAAGAACCCGAGTGGATGACCGAGTGGCGCCTCGCCGCGTATCGGCATTGGCTGACGATGACGCCGCCGCACTGGGCGAAGCTCGACATCGCCGCGATCGATTTCCAAGCCATCAGTTATTACGCGGCGCCGAAAGGCCCCAAATACGCTTCGCTGGCCGACGTCCCGCAAGAGCTGCTCGACACCTACGATAAGCTCGGCGTGCCGCTGCATGAGCGCGCGAAACTCGCAGGCGTCGCCGTCGATGCCGTCTTCGATTCGGTCAGCGTCGGTACGACCTATCGCAAAGAACTGGCCGAAAAAGGCGTGATTTTTTGCTCGATGTCGGAAGCGATCAAAGAGCATCCGGAACTGATCAAGCAATATCTCGGCAGCGTGGTGCCGACCGGCGATAACTACTTCGCAGCGCTCAATTCCGCGGTGTTTTCCGACGGTAGCTTCGTCTTCATTCCAAAAGGCGTTCGCTGCCCGATGGAATTGAGCACCTACTTCCGCATCAACGCGATGAACACCGGGCAGTTCGAGCGCACCTTGATCGTCGCCGAAGACAAGGCCTACGTCAGCTATCTCGAGGGTTGCACCGCACCGATGCGCGACGAGAATCAACTGCACGCGGCGGTGGTCGAGCTGGTCGCATTAGAAGACGCCGAGATCAAGTATTCGACGGTACAAAACTGGTACCCGGGCGACGAAAACGGCGTCGGCGGTATCTACAACTTCGTCACCAAACGCGGCGAATGCCGCGGTGCGCGCAGCCGCATCAGCTGGACCCAGGTCGAAACCGGCTCGGCGATCACGTGGAAATATCCGTCCTGCGTACTGCTCGGCGACGACTCGACCGGCGAGTTCTACTCGGTGGCGCTGACCCATCATCGCCAACAAGCCGATACCGGCACCAAGATGATCCATGTCGGCAAGCGCACGAAATCGAAAATCGTCAGCAAGGGCATCAGCGCAGGTCGCGGGCAGAACAGTTATCGCGGGCTGGTGAAAATGGAGCGCGGCGCCGATGGCGCGCGCAATCATACCCAATGCGACAGCTTGTTGATCGGCAAACACTGCGGCGCGCATACCTTCCCGTACATGGAAGTGAAGAATCCCACCGCGACCGTCGAACACGAAGCCACCACCTCGAAGATCAGCGACGATCAAATGTTCTATTGCCGCAGCCGCGGCATCGGCCAAGAAGACGCGGTGTCGATGATCGTCGACGGCTTCTGCAAATCGGTGTTCCGCGAATTGCCGATGGAATTCGCGGTGGAGGCCAAGAAGCTATTGGAAGTGTCGCTGGAAGGAAGTGTCGGATGAGCTTAGGCGATCTCATCGGTACGATCGGCGTGTCCACGCTGCTGATCGCCTTCGTGCTGAATCAGCAGCGCAAGCTGTCCGAACACTCGCGTCCGTTCCTGACGATGAATCTGGCCGGTGCGGCGCTATGCGCATGCTCCGCGTGGCTGGTGAAGTTCTATCCGTTTTTGGTCTTGGAATCGGTGTGGGCGGTGATCGCGGCATGGGGACTGTTTCGTTGGCGGCCAGAAGAACCCGGTTCGATCGACAGCTTATGACTTACATGCCTCCCAACGACAAGTCGCTTCTACGTCGCCCATCGCGCACGACACGGTGCTTATTCGTACTCGCGCTCGTTTCGGTGCTCGCCGGTTGTGCGCGCGCCCCGAGCACTGAGGCCACACCAAAGGATTCGATTCCTGCTAAACATTCGGCAGGCACCGAATGCCTTCTCGATCGTCGCCGAATTCAGCACGAAAGATACTGTCGCCGCAGAAAAAGACCGTCGCATCTTGCGTTGGGCCGATAGCGGTTGCGGCATGTCGCCGGTGGTGAAAACCTCGTCGATGTTGCTCGACGATGCTGTGCTGCAACCCGATTTCGTCGTCGAGTTCGCGGCCGACGGCCGCGTCTTGCGCACTTGGGGCAAACCCTACAACGCGCAGATCGGCGTCTTGCGCGGCGAGCGCATCAGCTTCTCGCAGTATGCCGATGGCGTGGAGCGCATGTACTGGACCGACACGGCGGGACGGATCGCACTAGGAGATTCCGCTGCAAGCGCAAGGCCGCGCATCGACGAAAGCGCGAAGATCGATTGCCCATCGATCGAATTATTCGGCGACGATTCCGAGTACTTGCAGTGCTTCGAAGCCGTCGACACGGAAACGAAAAAAAACTATCGCATCGCGCTCGAAGCTGCGTGCACCTGACCATCCCTTAATTTTTGAACCAAATATCTCATGACTAAGACCACATTTTGCATTCTGATCTTATCTACGATTCTCGCTTGCGCATCCGATACATCCGCGCAGGAAATCGCTCAACCGCAACCACATTCTTCTCAGGCATCGGCTCCGGCGCAAGAATCCACAGCTGAGCCCGCAGCCATCCAGACACCAGTGGCCAACACCGTTCCATCGCTGAACATCGTATGGAACTGCGGTACCTGCGAACACAATCCGAAAATCGCCCCTTTGATCGCCGAACGCTATGCCGACGAAGCCAAAAAAGCGGGTTTCTCCGTGTCGACGACCGATGTCGCCAACGCGGACATCACCGACTTCCGCCAACGCAACCCTGGGCTTCGAGTGATGTTCGGCGTTATGGGCGGCAAGGACCGCCTGCAGCTCAAGCTCATCCATAACGGTACGCCCGTAACAGTCGGCGACAGCTCTGCCAATACCATCCAGGGGCAGAACGCATTGTGCGCGGACGTCGCGAAGCAGTTGTTCCAGCTCATGTCGGGCACGCAGGCCAAACATTAACTCTGCCGCACTTCCTACACACCTCATCCATCATCGATCGCGGACAGTCCCCATGTTGACCATCACTAACCTCCACGTTCGCGTCGCCGAGAGGGACATCCTCAAAGGGCTCACGCTCGAGGTGAAACCGGGCGAAGTCCACGCGATCATGGGTCCGAACGGCGCGGGAAAATCCACGCTCGGCAATGTCCTCGCCGGTCGCGATGGCTACGAGATCGTCGAAGGTTCGGTCGTTTTCGAAGGACGCGATCTGCTCGCCTTGGAACCCGAAGAGCGCGCAGCGGCCGGTATTTTTCTCGCATTCCAGTATCCGGTCGAAATTCCGGGCGTGAACAACACCTACTTCCTGCGCACGTCGCTCAATGCACAGCGCAAAGCGCGCGGCGAGCCCGAACTCGATTCGATGCAGTTCCTGAAATTGGTGCGCGAAAAACTCGCCGTCTTGCATCTGAAAGACGAGTTGCTGCATCGCGGCGTCAACGAAGGCTTCAGCGGCGGCGAAAAGAAACGCAACGAGATCTTCCAACTCGCGGTGCTCGAACCGAAACTGGCGATCCTCGACGAAACCGATTCCGGTCTCGACATCGATGCCCTGCGCACGGTCGCCGACGGCGTCAACGCGTTGCGCAATGAAAATCGCGCATTCTTGGTCATCACGCACTATCAGCGCTTGCTCGATTACATCAAGCCCGACGTGGTGCATGTGCTGGCCGACGGCCGCATCGTCGAAAGCGGCGGCCCGGAATTGGCGCTCGAACTCGAAGCGCACGGCTATTCGTGGATCAAAGATCGCGTCGCGCCGGGGGCGTCGGCACGATGAGCGCATTGCTCGACGCATTCGCTCAGCAATTCGAGCGCTTGGAAGATCGCGACGCTGCGGGCTTGGGTGCGACGCGGGGCGAGGCGATCGCAGCCGCGCTGCGCGACGGGCTTCCGGGTCCGCGTGCGGAAGCCTGGAAGTACACATCGTTGCGCGCGCTGGAACGGCGCAGCTTCGCCGCTGCCGATAGCGCCAACGTCGACAGCGCCGCGCTCGACCGTGCCGTCGCATCCGTCCCGATGCCGCGCATGGTCTTCGTCGATGGTCGTTTCGATGCCGCACGCAGCGATGTCGCCGCCCTGCCCGCAGGCGTCGAAGCGCTACCGCTTTCGCGCGTACTGCGCGAACAAGCGCCGCGCGACGCGAATTTTCTGCAACGCCGTTATGCAGGCGCTTCCGAAATCTTCGCCGTCGTGAATGCGGCGCTTGCGGTCGAAGGCGCCGTAATCCGCTCGGATCATGGGATCGCGACCGATGCTGCATTGCACCTCGTCTTCGTCTCCAGCGGCGCCGAACCCGACATCGCCGCGCATTTGCGTCATTTCGTCGATCTACGCAACGATGCCACGCTCTCGCTCGTCGAACATCACATCGCGCTCGCAGAACATCGCGGGCTGGTGAATCAGCTCAGCCATGTGCATCTTGGTCAACGCGCGCGACTGCTGCACGCGCGCGTGCAGAACGAAGCGGTAGGCGCGAATTTGATCGCACGCACCGATGCGGTGCTTGCGCGCGATACCGAATACCGTCGACTCGATCTCGAACTCGGTGCCGCACTGTCACGTCACGAATTCAATGCACGACTGGAGGGCGATGGCGCTCGCTTGTACGCTAACGGCGTGTTGCTCGCCGATGGCCGGCGACACGTCGATACGCGCCTTGGCATCGAACACATCGCCCGCGACACAGCTTGCCAACTTGTTTGGCGTGGTCTCGGTGCCGGTCGCGGCCGCGCGGTGTTCCACGGCGGCATCACCATTCGCGAAGGCGCGGACGGTAGCGATGCCGATCTGTCCAACAAGAATCTGCTGCTATCGGCCGATGCGGAGATCGATACGCAGCCGGTGCTCGTCATCCACGCCGACGAAGTGAAAGCCGCGCACGGCGCGACCATCGGACAACTCGATCCGGCCTCGTTGTTCTATCTGCGTTCGCGCGGCATTCCGAACAACCAGGCGCGAGCGCTGCTCACGGCGGCGTTCTGCCGCGAAACCTTAGCCGTATTCGGCGACGCGAACGCGATGCGAGACACGCTGCAAGCCGTACTCGATACCGCGCTGGAACGTATCGCCATCGAATCGGTACACAACACATGACCACGAGTATCGATTGGGCCGCGATCCGCGACGACTTCCCGCTGCTGCGTCGGGAAGTCCACGGCAAACCGCTGATCTATTTCGATTCGGCCAACACCGGGCAGAAACCCGCGTCCGTGATCGACACCGTCGACGATTTCTATCGCCGCTACAACGCCAACGTCAGCCGTGCCGTGCATGCGCTGGGTAGCGAGGCGACCGACGCCTACGAAACTTCACGGACGAAGCTCGCCGGTTTCATGAAGGCGCATCGCGACGAACTGGTGCTGTGCAGCGGCACGACCTTCGCGCTCAATCTCGTCGCTTATTCGTGGGCGCTTCCGCGATTGAAGCCCGGCGATGTCGTGCTGCTCAGCCGCATGGAGCATCACGCCAATATCGTGCCTTGGCAGTTGGTGACCGAACGCACCGGCGCGACGATTCGTGTCGCCGACATCCACGACGACGGCAGTCTCGATCTCGATGCGCTGTACGCGGCGATGACGCCCGAGGTCAAACTGCTCGGCTTGACTCACGTCAGCAACGTGCTCGGTACGATCAATCCGGTCCGCGAGATCTGCCGCGAAGCGCGCAAGCGCGGCATCGTCACCGTGATCGACGGTTCGCAGGCGGCGCCGCACCTCGCGCTCGACGTGCCGTCGCTGGGCTGCGATTTCTATGCGATCACCGGCCACAAGATGTGCGGCCCGACCGGCACCGGCGCGCTGTGGGCGCGCAAAGAACATCTCGCAGCGATGCCGCCGTTTCTCGGCGGCGGCGAAATGATCAAGGAAGTGCGCTTCGAAGGCACCGTCTTCAACGATGGCCCGCATCGCTTCGAAGCCGGTACGCCGAATATCGCCGGACATATCGGTTTGGGCGCCGCGGTCGATTATTTGTCGTCGATCGGCATGGCGAACATCGCCGCGCGCGAAACCGAATTGCTCGCGCACGCCACCGAGGAATTGGACAAGATCGACGGCCTGCGCATCGTCGGCCGTGCGCCGCATAAGGCCGCGGTGATCAGCTTTCTGGTCGAAGGCGCGCATGCGCACGATCTGGCGACCTTGCTCGACCTGGAAGGCGTCGCCGTGCGCTCCGGGCATCATTGCGCGCATCCGTTGATGCATTTCTACGGCGTCGCCGCGACTTGTCGAGCTTCGCTCGCCTTCTACAATACCCACGATGAAATCGAATCATTCGTCGCCGCGCTGCGCAAAGTGCGGGCGCTTTTGGGATGATGGCAAAACTCAAGTCGGAATCGGTCTTAATGCTGTCATCCCGAGCGTAGCGAGGGACCTGCTTGTTGAAATGGCATAAAACAGGTCCCTCGCTACGCTCGGGATGACAACATCGGAGACGGGCTTCTCTTGCCTACCCTTTTTGAGGTAGGTTCTGCCGGTCCACGTATCTTAGGAAATCACACGCGTGTCCACACTCCGATTTCGCACGGCCACCGAAGCCGATTTCTCCGCGCTGATCGATCTGGTCACCTCCGCGTACCGCGGCGACGCGAGCCGGCAAGGTTGGACTACCGAAGCCGATTTGCTCGACGGCCAGCGTATCGACGCCGACATGCTGCGCGCCGATGTGTCGCGCCCGCACAATTTGATCTTGCTGGCTGAGGATCAAGGGCGGCTGCTGGCATGCGCGCATATCGCGGTCGATACCGACGCACGCGGCGATACCGGCGAGAAAACCGCGTATTTCGGCATGTTCTCGGTCAGTCCGCTGGCGCAAGGCGGTGGCGTCGGAAAAGTCGTGCTGGCCGAAGCCGAACGCATCGCGCGCGACACGCTCGGCTGCGCACGCATGCAAATGACCGTGATCGACTGCCGCGAAGAATTGATCGCGTTTTACGAGCGACGCGGTTATGTCCGCACCGGCATCAAGAAACCGTTCCCCTACGGCGACCCGCATTACGGCCTGCCCAAACGCGACGACCTTCGTTTCGAGGTGCTGGATAAACCGTTGAGCGATGCCACGACACTGACCGAACACGCAGCGGAGTCGCCACGATGAGCGATTGGGTCTTCGTCTGCGCGACATCGCAACTCTTGCCCGGCGAGAAAACCGTCGCCTGGGCCGACGATACGCCGATTCTAGTCGTGAATCTCGACGGCGAACTCTACGCGGTCGAGGACAAGTGCACGCACGACGAATTCGAATTGTCCTCCGGCGAAGTGGATGCCGCAGAAGGCAGCATCACCTGCGTCCTGCACGGCGCCCGCTTCGACCTGCGCGACGGCACCGCGCTCTGCGCACCCGCCTACGAACCCGTCGCGAAATTTCCGGTGAAGATCGAAGACGGCTCGGTGTGGGTGCGGGATGATCGGAATGGTTGACCGCATCTGAGCATTCGAACAGATTCGTAGCCCATTGGGTAAGGCCGCAGGCCGCACACGGGGTTACGGAGATTCTTCCGGGGTGCGCTTCACTTGCCCGGGCTAATTGCTACTTGCTTGTAACTTCGTTGCACGAAGACTTCCGAACGATTTTTTTTGCGGATCAGCTTAGCTGAGATTTCAACTCTTCGCGCCCCAAGTCTTGTCGTAGTCGATTTTCGTCGAACATCTTGCGTAGGTCGGCGATTACGGGCAGCAAGCTTCTGAATTGGCTTTCGAGCGTACTGCTGAGCTTGTCGCGCAACTCCTTATCTCGCAACAACACCAGTTCACGTGCAGTGGCAGTGAGGCCGTCGGGCAGATCTCGTAGTGGGGCAAGCGCTTTGTCGGCGAGTTTTCCGCCGCCATCATCCAGCATGTCGGCCGTTGCTGTCAGGGTGTCGATTGTCGCGCGAGCGGGCAGGCGTTGAGTACGCTCGTTGAACTTAGCCTCTTCGATCAGCTCTTCGATACGCTCACTACGCAACGATCCCCAAAACAGGCCTTCGAATTCTTTGCGGAATTGCTCATCGAAATCCTCGGTCTGGTCCCAGACCTTGTTCACCGCAGTCTCGATCTTGTTCGCGAACGTGTTGGCGTCCTGCTGCTGACCGGAGGTGGCGCGTGCACCAGCCCAGGCCTCGAGCTGGCCCACCGCTTGGTCGCGCCAGACCTTAGCGTTCTCCACCGCATTCTCGCGCATGTAGCGATCCACCTGTTCGCGGTTCTGCTTGAACACAGCCAACACCGTGCCTTTCTCGCGCGCGAGCAGGTCGCGATAGGCGCGCACATTGCGTTCGTGTTGCGACAGTTTCGCCTCCAACTCGTTCACCTTCGTCGCCAGCCATGGAGCACCGGCTTCAACCGTGGTGCTGTCGAATTGAGTACCGAAGATCCGATTGATCACTTCCGCCGTGATCTCGGCTGCGGGGCCTTCGCCCAGCTCCTCGATCACCTTGTGCGCCTTCTCCTCGATCGCATCGCTGGCATCCAGCAGCTTTTGCTTGATGGGGGTCACCTGCCACAGCACGTCCTGAATCAAGCGGTCGATCTCATCGATGACCCGCATCTCATCGGTTTCGATGGCCTGGTCTTGCTGCAGCAAGTAGCGCCATTTGTCGGCCAGTTCCGCGATCATCTTGCCTAGGCCGTCTTGATGGGCGTGCAGGTCGTCCAACAGCTTGGCTGAGGTGGTGGCGTTCAAGTTTTCGAGGAAGGCGTTCTCAAGTTCCAGCGCTTTCGCCCAGAACAGTTGCAGACCTGCCGACAACATCTGGTCTTTCACGGCTTCGCCGAGCAGGCTGCCGACTTTCTGGCGACCGCTATCGATCCGCGATTTCCAGCGGTCCGACGTGCCCTTGTTGGTGGCGCTGGCACGGTCGACGTGATCCACCAAATCATCGAGCATGGATTCGCGCTCGTTGCCCCATTGGCTCAGCGCATCCTCCAAGCGGCGCACGACGCGCTCGTCGGCGCCCACTGCCGCGGTCTTGAGCTGTTCCTTCATTTCGTTCAAGCGCGCGTCGTAGTCGCCCATAGCTTCAGATCCCGTGATGTGTCGTGATGCGCCAGGGGCCGTGGTCGCGGCGTTCCAGGGTCCAGTGCCGGTGCACGTCCGTGCCGTTGAAGGCGCGGTACTCGCCGTCGAACAGACCGACGTGATCGATCTCGGCATGCACCCGTTCGATCAACGGCAGGCCTGGTAGCGTGCCGGCCTCGGCCACCACGCGCGGCTCGTCGATCCAGACGATGCGCAGTGCATAGCTGCGTTCGAGAATGACCTTGCGCGCGCGTGTCCAATCACCGTCGCGCGAGGCTTCTGGATAGGGATAGAACGGGTAGTAGAACGGCTGCAGGGTATCGTCGACATAGCGCCAGTCGGCGAACAGTGCATACCAGGTGTCGATATCGCGTGCATACAACGCCGCGATCAATGCTTCCAGCACCTGGCGCGGCGAGGCATCGTCCGCCGGCATCGCCGAGGGCAGCGGTTCGATCGCCGCTTCACCCACGAATTCGGACACGCCTTCGCGTTCAACGCTCAGATCGACGAAGATCTGCTGGTCGGAGCGACCCAGCAGCACCGCCACCGGCTCGACCTCTAACCCTGCCACCCCGCCCCAGCTGCGTATCGACAATACGCGGCGTTCGGCCAGAACACGTACCACCATCGCCATATCGTCGGACAACCGTGGCGCCACGTTGCGTTTGTAGCGCACCTGCGCAGCCCACACACGCCCCAGCGCGGGTGAGTCCAACGGGCAGAAAAACCAAGAGCCGCTTTCGTTCCACGAGATAAAGGCGCGACCGAAATCCTGCACCCAACTGCGCGTGTCGGCCACCGGCAAACGAATCAATCGGCCCGCGACACTGGCAGGATCGCCGCGGAAGGCATCGAAATTCGCAGGTACCGGGCCGATCTCGGCGGATCGCGTTGTCTGAAATGCATCCCAACCTGCACGCGCTGCGGCGGTGACGTCAGCCACACGCTTCTCCTCGTCCACACGATAGGCATAGTCCTGTGGCACGAGTTCGTAGCGTCGGCCCATCAGCTCATCGCGTAGCGCTTCCCAGTCCTGCACGAGGGAGTGGGCGTAGGGGCCAGGGTAATGCTCGGCTAAAAAACGTACGCGCTTTTCTTCCGCGAGGTGCTGCGCCAATAAAATGCGATTGTCTCGATGGCTACCCCACACTTGATCGCCGCGCTGACGTTCCCAATCCCAAACGCGGCGATCGTACCAAGCGCCCCATACGTCGTCGAAGCCATCGCGTTCCATGCGATCCGGCCCTTGCGGTCCGTAAGCGTGTCGCCCCGTGTCGTTGTGAAAAGTGCGCTCCAAACGCATGCGACCAGTGATTTCCAATTGCTCCCAACCTTCACCGGGCACGCGACGGCGCCTGACCTTGAGCTGGATGGGGTCTCCATCGCGTGCATCGCGCTCGACCCACGCGCTCGATTCCTGCAGTTGACCAAGCTGCCGCGGATAGAGGCGTTGTGATTCCTGCTTGTCCGCGAATGGTCGGATCGGCACATCGTCCACCGCCACGATCCGGTCCCCTGGCCGGAGGCCCGAGTTCTGAAAGCCGCTGTCCCATGCGATCCAATCCACACGCAATGCTGGCGGATGCGCTTCCAGCATCGGAGTCGTCGTCACCCCGCTCCGCAGATTCTCGAATTTCTTTTCGACAAAAATTTTGGTGGTCATCATCGGACAATCTTGCTCGAATAGGAAATATCGTGTACTTGCATAACGAGGCGTGGCGGGAATGACGGTCACTGTCCAACCAATCGAATCGCGCTCGCAACTAGCAATGATGCCGTATTTGATGACGATCAGGCCGTAAAGCGCAATCTCTAGGGGGACTACCTTTAGCGTTCCCGCCATTTACATCACGACGGCCTCATAGCGGAATGACCAACTTCGCTGTTGTAGAGATCATCCTTGCTCCGGTTCCACCCTACGCAATACCCGCATAGGTAAGTGTTTCAATCACCCAAGATCCCCACCCCCATCTCCGCCAACATCCCCGTCATACGCCCCGCCTGCATCGCTTGCTCGCTCGAGGCATTGCCCTGCTCCGCGCGTTTGGCGACGCCCTGGGCGATCGCAGCGAGTCGGAAGAAACTGAAGGCCAGGACGAAGGGCCAATCCTCTGGAATCGGGCGCCCGGTTTGTTGCGAGTAACGCACAAGCAACGCCGCTTCGTCGGGAATGCCCAAAGCCGCACGATCCATGCCCGCTAATCCAGGCAATGCCGGATTGCGCGGTAGCCGCAAGGCCATGCAGAAATAACCGAGGTCGGCGAGCGGGTGGCCGAGCGTGGACAGTTCCCAATCCACGATCGCGATGACGCGCGGTTCGCGCGAGTGAAACATCAGATTGTCGATGCGGAAATCACCATGCGCGAGCGCGACGACGCCGTCGTCGGCGGGGCATCGCTTCGGCAAGGCATCGATTAAGGCATCCATTTGTGGAATCGCGCGCGTTTCGCTGGCGCGATATTGCTCGCTCCAGCGCGCGATCTGCCGCGCGAAATAATTGCCCGGTTTGCCGTAATCGCCGAGACCGACGGCCGATGGGTCGATGCTGTGCAACGCCGCCATCGCGTCGACGATGCCGCCGTAGACCGCCCCGCGTTCGTCGATGCTCGATTCGGGCAGCGACGGGTCCCAGAAAATGCGGCCGTCGACGAATTCCATCAGATAGAACATCGAGCCGATCACCGCGTCGTCGCTGCACAGATGCAGTGGCCGCGCGACCGGTACCGCCGTGCCGTGCAAGGCTTGCAACACGCGAAATTCGCGATCGACCGCATGCGCGGACGGCAAGAGCGTTCCGGGCGGTTTACGACGCAACACGTACGTACCGCTGGCGGCGTCGATGCGATAGGTCGGATTGGATTGGCCGCCTTTGAATTTCGTCGCCGTGAGCGGGCCACGAAAGCCTTCGACGTTCGCTTCGAGGTAAGCGGCCAGAGTGTCCGCAGGCAGGTCGAGCGGGTGGGTCATCTGCGTTCCTTCGGAATCGAACCTGTAGAAGGGGCTTCAGCCCCGATTTGTGCTTGGCGAGTGGAGACGAATGATGTGTTGGCGTATCGATGGGTTGGGACCTATCTCAAAATCGAAACACCAATGATTTTCAACCGTTATCCCGGCGAAAGCCGGGACCCAGCTTGAGAAAACACGACGAAAAGCTGGGTTCCGGCTTTCGCCGGAATGACGATATCGAGCCGATCCGTTTCTTCGATGATTTTGAGATGGGTTCCAGGCATGGATGGATTTGTGGAATGAGCGTCGGGGCTGAAGCCCCTCCTACGAAGTGCTGCATCGCGCGCGCGGCACGATGGCGTCAACCCTTTAACATCGAACGCGCGAGCGATGCGATATGCACCTCGTCGGGCCCGTCGGCCAAGCGTAGCGAACGCGCGCCGGCATAGGCTTGCGCGAGGAAATGATCTTGCGACAAGCCGCCCGCACCATGCAGTTGCATCGCGCGGTCGATCACCGCGCAGGCCATGCGCGGCGCGACGATCTTGATCATGCCGATCAAATCCTTCGCGCCTTTGTTGCCGTGCGCATCCAGCGCCGCTGCGGCTTGCAGCGTGAGCAAGCGCGCTTGTTCGATCTCACAACGCGAAAGCGCGATCGCTTCTTGCGCCATGCCGTGCCCGCCGAGCGGTTTGCCGAAGGCTTCGCGGTTGCGCGCTCGCTCGATCATCGATTCAAGCGCGCGTTGCGCCAAACCGATCAAACGCATGCAGTGATGGATACGTCCCGGTCCGAGCCGCGCTTGTGCGATCTCGAAGCCGCTGCCGGATTCGCGCAACAGATTCGCGACCGGTACGCGCACATTCGTGAATTCGATTTCGACATGGCCGTGCGGTGCGTCGTCGTAACCGAACACGGTCAAGGGCCGCACGACGCGCACACCCGGTGTGTTCATCGGCACCAACACCATCGATTGACGACGATGCGCGGGTGCTTCTGGATCGGTCACGCCCATCACGATCAATAATTCGCAACGCGGGTCGCCCGCGCCGGTCGTCCACCATTTGCGGCCATTGATGACGAATTCGTCGCCATCGCGCACGATCGGCAGCGCGATGTTCGTGGCATCGGAGCTGGCGACATCCGGCTCGGTCATCGCGAAGGCCGAGCGGATTTCGCCGGCCAGTAATCGCGGCAGCCACGGCGTCTGTTGCCCCGCCGTGGCGAAATGCAACAGCACTTCCATATTGCCGGTGTCGGGTGCGCTGCAATTGAAGACTTCGGGCGCGAACAGACTACGGCCGGTGAGTTCGGCGATGGGCGCGTAATCCAAATTACTCAGCCCCGCACCGAAACGCGGATCGGGCAAGAACAAATTCCACAACCCTTGCGCCTTCGCTTCCGTCTTTAAGGTTTCAAGCAGCGGCGGAATGGTCCAACGCGTGGCGGGGTCGGCCGCATGCGCTCGGAATACGGCTTCCGCCGGGACGATCTTGTCGGCGACGAAACGCGCGACCGACCCCTGCAATTCGCGCGAGCGTTCGGAGAACGGAAACAAGGTAGCGGGACGTTCGGCTGTCATCGGGATTCCAGATGGTCTATGTCGCGGCAGGTTAAGGCAACGCTGACTAAGTCAGCGTTGCCGCAGCACAGGGATGTGCTGCCCGCGAATCGATCACGTAGTGATTGATTCGGCGTGAGCGAGTTCGGGCCTGTACCGAACTCGCGACCGCTGAACAAGGCCAGGATGGACTTGTTCAGCGTTGCCTTAATAATACGTCCACAGCGCGCGTTCGCCGTGCAGATGCGGTAAGGCGTTCCACGAACCCAAACGCAAGCGCCTGCGATGCGGGTGAAATTCCGACAGCGCACTGTTGCGCAGCGACAAATTCAATTCCACGGCGCGCGTATCGGGGACATCCAACGCGATCTGCGCCAAGCGCGAAATCACGCCGCCGGAACTCAATACCAAGGCCTCGCCGCCAGCGGCCAACGCGTCCAAGCGTTCGCCCGCCGCATGCACGCGCGCACCGAACGCTTCCCAACTTTCCGGCAAACCGGGCAATTCATCGCCTGCCCACGCCAACAACGCTGCCTGCAGCATCAGACCAACATCGCGCGGATCGCCGCTGCGACTGGCGACGACGATCGGATGCTCCGGGTCGCGCGCCAAATACGCACCGAACACGGCGTGATGATCGAACTCGGCGAAGCCCTCGTCTTCCACCGGCTCGGGGAGCGGAAGCCCTTGCGCCGCGAAGGCTTCGGCCACGCCTTCCGCCGTCTGCCGATGCCGACGCATCCCACCGACGACGACCGCGCGGAAACGATGCCCACCACGCGCCAACCATTCGCCTAGGCGGCGCGATTGCTCCCAACCGCGCTCGGACAGATTGTCGTAATCGGCGGCGCCGAAACTGGCCTGGCCGTGGCGTACGAGTAATAGCGTCACGGCGCGCTGTCGCTTGGCCGAATGTGCTGAGCGATCGAAAGCAAGGCGATGTTCAAGGGCGGCATCCGGATCGGCGATCGCGACATCGTACGCCGGGGACTCATCGCCCTCCAAACCTTCGTTTGCGCAAGGCGGAATCTGTCGCTCGGCGCGTAAATTTCAAGGCGCATCGACATCGGGCCGTGTCGAACCACGCGGCCGCAATCGAATCACCAACGCTTCGCCCCCGCCATCCAACGCGAATCGTGTGCGGCGATCGTCGGCTTGCAGGAGCAAGGTATCGGCGATACCGGCGGTGAGCGCGTGGTCGCCATCGACGGCATGCGCGCGGCCGGCTAAGACATGCACCGCCCAATGTTCGCCGGGTTCCACGAACAGCACCATCGAACCGACCAAGGGCCGGTGCCATAAGTCGGCGTCGATACGATCGCGGCGCCACATCAGATTGAAATCGTGCGTGGGGCCATCGATGGGCTCGCCACGCAACGGCCGCTCGCCGGAAAAGCGATGACGCCCGTGCGGCGGGTCGAGGTGTATTGTTTCGCCGTCGTCGAAACGCAGGCGCATGCCGTTGCCTCGAAGCAACACCAATTCGCGGTCGATGCCGGGGAATGCCGAAAACGCGGCGTCTTGTTCGACTTCGGCGATCGATAACCGCCACAGCCATTCGTCATCGCCGTGCGCCGCATCGGGTATCGGCTGCCGATGAATTTCACGCGTCCAACCCAGGCCGTTCCGCCAACGTTCGCGGCGGTATTCGTGGGCTGGCAGCAAACGCAGGCGATCGCTCATGCGAGTCTCGGTTTCGACGCTGGGCGAGTGTAAACCCTAGTGCGGTGCTTCACCCTGTTTGAGCCCTTCTGAGTGCCGCTCATGTCGCGGCTTTCATCGCACGACATGCGGGGGCCCGCGTCGCTCTCGAAGCATCGTTGAGGCATTCCTTCTCTCTGCGCAGCGGGGAGAAGGAAAAATTCAGGTGGTGTGGTTGTTCCTCCACATACGGGGAGATCAAGCGCAGGTGCTCGCTCTCCTTCTCCCCATACATGGGGAGAAGGTGCCCGAAGGGCGGATGAGGGGCGCTCTTCGCGCGATGCACTGCGGCGGCGTTGGCCCCTCATCCGGCGCTGCGCGCCACCTTCTCCCCGCGCAGCGGGGAGAAGGAAATCTTCGCCTCAAGCACCTATCGCATCAAGGCCGTGTCGCGGTCGTAGCATCCGACACAAACACGCACGATGCCCCTCCTCCCGCGTTGAGGGAGAAGAGGCACGGGCATCCGGGGATCGTTGGCTCAGCGACCCTTCGCCGGGGCGGCAGGCGCTTTGCCGGCGGCCGGCTTCGCGGCCGGGGCTGCTGCGCCGCCCACCAAAATCATCTCGCGGTTCTTCTCGACCGTCTTCAGGCCGATGCCCTGCACTTGCGCGAGTTGCTCGGCGCTGCGGAAGGCACCGTTCTGCTTGCGGTAGGCGACGATCGCCTGCGCTTTGGCGGGGCCGACATTGACCAGCAC
The DNA here is from genome assembly GCA_963783035.1 of uncultured Gammaproteobacteria bacterium. Taxonomy (GTDB): domain Bacteria; phylum Pseudomonadota; class Gammaproteobacteria; order Xanthomonadales; family Xanthomonadaceae; genus Lysobacter_I. Next base: position 73,919 of record CAWAMC010000001.1, on the reverse strand, counting down.
GCGGTCGAGCGTCGCGGCATCGGCCGTATTGATGTTGACCTTCTCGGCGGCGAAGGCGCTACCAGCCAGAGCGAGGGACAGGGCGAGGGTGCTGAACAGAGTCTTGAACGAAGTCATGGCGTTTCTCCTAAGGAAGTAATGAATGGGTTTCGATGTCGCCGGCCGTGTGTCGCTGCCGACGTGAACAGTCTCCGGATTCGCCCGGTCCCCACCCATCGCCGAACCCGCCGTCGCAATGCCGGACGACGCCCCGACACCGTGTCGGAAAATTCCTACGCCATACTGGAATGCTGAAAAAACCTCCATCCAGGAGGTCTTTTCTGTTCGCACATCCGGCACCTGTCCGAACGTGCTCACGGCGAATCAATCGCTTACGCACTTGCTCCGCCGGCGCAGCCATCCTTGGCTGCGTTAACAAGCGGCTGGAAACCTGCTTCCGCAGGTCTTCCCGCCGCTCGTTACAGCCCCCGGGGCGTACAATCCCGATACTTCACTCGCTAACGGATTCGCTCCATGGATACTCGTCCGATCGATGCAACGTCCCTACAGAATTTCGTCGCCGACAAATGGGACGACGAGATCGTGCCGCAACTCGTCGAATACATCCGTATTCCCAACAAGTCGCCGATGTTCGACCACGATTGGGCCGCGCATGGATACATGGACGATGCGGTGAAACTGATGGAAACCTGGGCGAAAGCGCAGAACGTGCCGGGCATGCAAGTCGAAGTGGTGCGTTTGGAAGGGCGCACGCCGCTGATCTTCGTCGAGATTCCCGCCAGCGCGGATGCGAATACCGGCGACGATTGCGTGTTGCTCTACGGCCATCTCGATAAGCAGCCGGAAATGACCGGTTGGGACGACGATCTCGGCCCGTGGACACCGGTCATCAAGGGCGACAAACTCTACGGCCGCGGTGGCGCCGACGACGGCTACGCGATCTTCGGTTCGATCGCTGCGGTGCAAGCGCTGCAATCGCAAGGCGTGCCGCACGCGCGCTGCGTGGTGATGATCGAAGCCTGCGAAGAATCCGGAAGCTACGATCTTCCCGCGTACGTCGATCATCTCGCCGCGCGCATCGGCAAGCCCTCGCTTGTGGTGTGCCTGGACTCGGGCTGCGGCAATTACGATCAACTGTGGTGCACCACCTCGTTGCGCGGTTTGGCCGGCGGCAATCTGACGGTGAAAGTGCTGCAGGAAGGCGTGCATTCGGGCGATGCCTCCGGCGTGGTGCCGTCGAGCTTCCGCATTCTGCGCAACTTGCTTTCGCGTATCGAAGACGAAACGACCGGCCGCATCTTGCTCGATGGTTTGCATGCGGAGATTCCTGCGGATCGTTTAGTACAGGCTGAGAAATGCGCGCAGGTGCTCGACACCGCGGTCTTCGACAAATTTCCGTTTCTCTCGGGCATGACGCCGATGCATTCGGACTTGACCGAGTTAGTGCTCAATCGCACATGGCGCCCCGCGTTGTCGATCACCGGCGTCGACGGCATGCCGCCGTTGTCTTCGGCGGGCAATGTGCTGCGTCCCTACACGTCGGTGAAACTGAGTTTACGTCTGCCGCCGACGCTCGACGGCAAGCGCGCCGGCGAATTGCTGCAAGAAACGTTGCTGCGCGACCCGCCTTACGGCGCCGAAGTCACGCTGAATCTCGAAAAGGATTCGACCGGTTGGAACGCACCGGCGATGGTGCCTTGGCTGGAACAGGCGATCGATACCGGTAGCCGCGAATATTTCGGTAAGCCGGCGATGTACATGGGCGAAGGCGGCACGATCCCCTTCATGGGCATGCTGGGCGAGAAATTCCCAGGTGCGCAATTCATGATCACCGGCGTGCTCGGCCCGCATTCGAACGCGCACGGCCCCAACGAATTCCTGCATATTCCGATGGGCAAGCGCGTCACCGCCTGCGTGGCGAAAGTGATCGCCGAACACCGCAATGCCAGCGTGCGCGGCGAAACCACGGGCGTCGCCGCGGTCGCTGGCGGCCATCAACATGGCGATCACGGCTGCTGTTGATCGGACAAGCTGAACAGCACGCACCGGACGAGCCCGACGCGACAGTGATAGCATCCAACGGCGTCGACCCGACGCCTTTGGACGGGGAGATACCACAATGTTCGACGGCTTTTTCGGTTACATCATCGGCGGCGCGGTCATCGGCCTGCTCGCGCGCTTGCTCAAACCCGGCGCCGACTCGATGGGTTGGATTCTGACCATCCTGCTCGGGATTGGCGGTGCCGCGATCGGCGGTTATCTCTACCCTGGTCACGGCATCATGACGTGGGTGGTTGCGATCCTAGCGGCGGTCGTGCTGTTGTTCGGTTATGAGATGCTGCGGAAGAAGAAAGCCTGAGCGATTCGCTGTACGCATTTCGTAACGCTACGACGCCTCGAATTTCGAGGCGTCAACGTTTCCGCGGATCGATCGCATCGCAACGGCAACATCGGCGAGACATCCCGACGCCCGCACGAAGTCATGACGCCAACAACCGCTCCACCACACGCTCGGCCAACGCTTGCGCATCGTGTTCCACCGTCGTCAACCGTAATTCCGGCGCTTCCGGCGCTTCGTAGGGCGAATCGATACCGGTGAAGTTCGGGATCTTGCCGGCGCGCGCTTTCGCGTAAAGACCTTTCGCATCGCGGGCTTCGGCGACGTCCAGCGGCGTGTCGACGAAGACTTCGACGAATTCGCCATCGGCGAACAATTCGCGCGCCATGCGACGCTCTGCGCGGAACGGCGAGATGAAGCTCACCAAGACGATCAAGCCCGCATCGACCATGAGTTTGGCGACTTCGGCGACGCGGCGGATGTTCTCGACGCGATCTTGATCGCTGAAACCGAGGTCCTTATTCAACCCATGACGTACGTTGTCGCCGTCGAGCAAATACGTGTGCAGGCCCATCGCCATCAACCGCTTCTCGACGAGATTCGCGATGGTGGACTTGCCCGACCCCGATAAGCCGGTGAACCACAAGCAGCGCGGCACCTGACCGAGGCTGCGCGCACGCGCGGCTTTATCGACTTCCAAGTGCTGCCAATGCACGTTCTCGGCGCGACGCAAAGCGAAATCCAAGGTGCCCGCCGCGACGGTCGCGTTGCTCTGGCGATCGATCAGGATGAAACCGCCGAGCGCGCGGCTATCGGCATAGCGCTCGAACGGAATCGGCTGATCGAGATGCAGATTGCAATAGCCGACTTCGTTCAATTCGAGCAACTTCGCAGCCAACGGTTCCTGCGTGTTCACATCGATTTTATGTTTGATCTCGGTCACGGATGCGGCGACGGTACGCGCGCCGATCTTCAACCAATACGGCCGTCCTGGCAGTAGCGGCTTCTCGCCCATCCACAGCACGTGAGCGGCGAATTGATCGGACACTTGCGGTGGACTGGCCGCGGCAGCGATCACGTCGCCGCGGCTGATATCGATCTCATCATCGAGCGTGAGCGTCACCGCTTCGCCGCAGGATGCGCTTGCGCGATCGATCAACGCATGCGAGGCATCGGCGGCGACGATACGCGCGATACGCGAGCGCCGGCCCGACGGCAGCACGACGATCTCCTCGCCCGGCGCGATCGCGCCTTCGGCGACGGTACCGGCGAAGCCACGAAAATATTGATCGGGCCGACACACCCATTGCACCGGCATCCGAAAACCGAGCGCGTCGCCGGTCCGCGTGTCGTCGGCGCGGGTATCGACCGCGCGTGTATCCACACACTCCAGATGCTCCAACAATGTCGGGCCTTCGTACCACGGCGTGCGCGACGAGCGCTGCAGCAAATTGTCGCCCTGCAGCGCCGACAACGGAATCGCGACCACATTCGGTATACCCAGTTGCGCCGCGAGCGCGCGGTATTCGGCTTCGATTTCGGCGAAGGTCGCGTGGTCGAAATCGACCAAATCCATCTTGTTCACTGCAAGCACGACATGCCGAATGCCCAGCAGCGAAACGATATAGCTGTGCCGATGCGTCTGCGTCAGCAAGCCTTTGCGCGCATCGACCAACACCACAGCGAGATCCGCGGTGGATGCGCCGGTCGCCATGTTGCGCGTGTACTGTTCGTGACCCGGGCAATCGGCGACGATGAATTTGCGGCGATCGGTATCGAAGAAGCGGTAAGCGACATCGATGGTGATGCCTTGCTCGCGCTCGGCTTGCAAGCCATCGACCAGCAGCGCGAAATCGAGCTCGCCGTTCTGCGTGCCGTGACGACGGCTATCGCTTTCCAACGCGGCGAGTTGATCGTCGAGCAACAGGCGCGTGTCGTGCAGCAAACGGCCGATCAGCGTGCTTTTGCCGTCGTCCACGCTGCCGCAGGTGATGAAGCGCAGTAAGCGCTTGCGTTCGTGCTGCCGCAGATAGGCGGCGACCGCTTGCGCGGCGTCCGCGGCGGTGTCTTGCATTGCGGACGACATCAGAAATAACCCTCTTGTTTCTTCTTCTCCATCGACGCGGACGGATCGTGATCGATCACGCGACCCTGTCGTTCGGATGTCGTAGAGACCAGCATCTCGGCGATGATCTTCTCCAGCGTATCGGCTTCGGACTCGATCGCGCCGGTCAGTGGGTAACAGCCCAAGGTGCGGAAACGCACGCGTTTCATCGCCACCGTTTCGTCGTCGCGCAGCGGCAAGCGATCGTCGTCGCGCATGATCAGCGCGCCATCGCGTTCGACCACCGGCCGTTCGGCCGCGAGGTACAACGAAGGCACCGGAATGTTCTCGCGATAGATATAGAGCCACACGTCCAGCTCGGTCCAATTCGAGATCGGGAACACGCGCACCGATTCGCCCTTATGGATCCGCGTGTTGTAGACGTTCCACAACTCCGGCCGCTGATTCTTCGGGTCCCAGCGATGCTGCGCGCTACGGAAGGAGAACACGCGCTCCTTCGCGCGCGATTTCTCTTCGTCGCGGCGGGCGCCGCCGATCGCGGCATCGAAACCGCCGATATCCAGCGCTTGCCGCAAGGCCTGGGTCTTCATCACGTCGGTGTGTACGGTGGCGCCATGGGTGATCGGACCGATGCCCTGCGCCAAGCCTTCGGGATTGATGTGCAGTGCGCAGCTCGATACCGGTGTCGGCCGCGCGGCGGTCGCGGAAAGCGATCATCTCGCCGAACTTCCAGCCGGTATCGATGTGCAGCAGCGGGATGGGCGGTCGCGCGGGCGCGAAGGCTTTGAGCATCAGATGCAGCAAGACCGAACTGTCTTTGCCGATCGAATACAGCATCACCGGGTTACGGAACTCGGCCGCGACTTCGCGCAGGATATGGATGCTCTCGGCTTCGAGGCGATCGAGGTGACTGAGATCGCCGAGCGAGGGCGTGGCGGTTGCCGAGCGTGGCGATAGGGGCATGGACATCGAGATTTAGGCACCGGGGGCGAACGCGTCGATGCCTAGTATCGGCCAGAGCGCGCGTCGCAGATAGTATCGACAGCGCCTACGCGGGCGGGCACGCGCTCCCTCGCCGCCTAGCGCCCTCGAACGGGCGTGAAGCCTCAGGCGCCAGCGGCGATGCTCGACGAAGTTAGCGATGGCTAGACCCGCGGTTCCCGCCTCCGTTACGACTCGCGTAGCGCCCGCGCGATCAAGACCAACATCGTATACGTCAGCGCTGGCGCCAGCGGCACCTGGAACCAGCCTAAGTGCCGTCGCCAGCGCCACATCAGCGCGACCGACACCGCGGTGCAAACAAGGATCGAGACGATGTAGTCCGCTTGCAGCAGATAACGCGGAAACCCGTAGCCCCGACGCAGCGCCTGCACGACGAAGCCCGCCGTGATCACGACGATCGAGCCGATGGCCGCGGCGATCGATGCGCGATTGGGGCGCCTCGGCGTTGGCGTGCGGTCGTTCATCATGCGGGCCTCGGTATGCAATCACCTGACTCAAGGTGCTCGAGCTTACCTCGCGTTCCACCGAAGCGCGCATCCTCGATCATGGCGAAGCGGCATCATAAGCCGCGTGCACGGCGACGAACGGCTCAATCGCACACTGGATTCGCAATTACGATACAAGTCGCAGACAATCGACCGACGCATTGCCCTCGGCACCGTATCGACGCTCCCCACCCCACAGGAACACGTCATGGCCCTCTACGACAGCATTCTCGACACCATCGGCAATACGCCGATCGTCAAACTCCACCGCATCGCACCGCCGCACGTCGAGATGTACGCGAAGGTCGAGTCGTTCAATCCGGGCGGTTCGGTCAAAGACCGCCTCGCTCTGGCCATCGTGCTCGATGCCGAGCAAAAAGGTCAGCTCAAGCCGGGCGACACCATCATCGAAGCCACGTCCGGCAACACCGGTGTCGCCCTGGCGATGGTCGCCGCGGCGCGCGGCTATCACTTCGTCGCGGTGATGACCGAAACCTTCTCGATCGAACGCCGCAAATTGATGCGCGCATACGGCGCCAAAGTGATCCTCACCCCTGCCGCCGAACGCGGCAGCGGCATGGTGCGCAGGGCGCAAGCATTGTCCGAGAAGCACGGCTGGTTCCTCGCGCGCCAATTCGAGAACGAGGCCAATCCGGCCTACCACCGCAGCACCACCGGACCTGAAATCCTGCGTGATTTCGCAGGCAAACGACTCGATTACTTCGTCAGCGGATGGGGCACCGGCGGCACCATCACCGGCGCGGGCGAAGTGCTGAAACTCGCGCGTCCTGGCATCCAAATCGTCACCTGCGAACCGGCCGGCGCGGCCTTGCTCAAAGGCGACGAATGGAAGCCGCACAAGATCCAAGGCTGGACCCCAGACTTCTTGCCTGCAGTGCTCAACCGCAGCATCGCCGATCGTAATCTCCCCATCGACGATGTCCTCGCACGCGACACCGCGCGACGACTCGCCGCAGAAGAAGGCATTTTCGTCGGCATTTCTGCAGGCGCCACCGCAGCAGCCGCGCTGCATATCGCACAAGAGGCTGCAGCCGGCTCGGTCATTCTGACGATGCTGCCCGACACCGGCGAACGCTATCTCTCGACGTTTCTATTCGAGGGCATCAACGAAGGCTCGGACGACGAGTGGTTGGCGTCGTTGGAGTGACGACATCACCGTGCGCCATCCCAAGGCGCACCGCGATACCATGCATGATCGGCGATTTCGAGTAGATCGAAATCCTCGCGCGTATCGCCATAGGCATAGACCGCGTCGAATGCATCGAGGTCGTAGCGTTCGCGGACGCGCCGCGCTTTTTCTTCGCGCACACATTGCTTCCCGGCATAGCGTCCTGTCAGTACGCCGTCGATCGTTTCCAATGAGGAGCACATGAGTTCGACCCCGTGCGCGCGGCACCAGGGATCGAGATACACATCGAAGGCGCCCGAGACGACCGCCACCCGGTCGCCTCGCGCTTTGTGCCATACGATCTCTACTATCGCCTCGGGCCGTAACACTTTCGGCAACGCTTCCGCGCGAAACTCTCGCCCGCTGCGCGGTAGTCGGATTCCGCCATCCCGCGAAACCCGTACTCGGCGATACGCGAACGCACGGCACGCCTGAAATCCAACCTAATTTGTAGCCGATGATCCACGGCGCCAAGCGTATGCGGCCGCGACGAAATCGTTCGGCCGGCACCGCAGTGCGAACGAAATCCGGGAGCATGTCGCGCGTCGTAATCGTCCCGTCGAAGTCGAACAACGCGAGGTTCATCGAACGTTCGTCCGCTCGAAACGCGCCTCGCCCGATTCGGTCGTTCCGACGCGCGACCAGCCATTGCGTTCATAAAACACGCAGGCGCGCGAGTCCGCATCCGTGGTGAGCCAGAGCATATCGATCGGCTGGGTTTTCAGCCAATCAAGCATCGCGTCGTGCAGGCATCTGCCGATAGCCGCGGCCTTCGGCTTCGGGCTCGACGAACAACGCCCAAATATTCCCGGTCTTCGCGTTGCAACTCGCGAAGGCGACGACACGTCCATTTTCTTCGGCGACCCAGCCTCTGCCGGTGTCTTCGATTTCGGCGCGCACCTCTTCATCCGAAATACGGCCGGGCGTCAACGTGTTCTCGCGAACCGCATAGCGCACCTCCCACATCGCCGGAATGTCCGCACGCGTCGCTTGACGCAGGCGCATGGTCATCGAATCACTCTCCATTCGTTATCGTGTGCATTTGGCCGTTCGATGAAGCATCGTCGTGAGGCGCGATCTTGGCATCCATGGCGTGCGCATCATCACAGCCACCGCCTGACTCGGCGTCGATAATCGGCATAGTCGTCGCCGAATTTCGCAAACAACGCACGTTCTTCCGGAATAATCTGGAACATGGTGATGTAGGCGATATGCAACGGCAGCGTCAGAAACCCGAACGCGTTGCTCAGCAGATACGCATAGCCGAGCAGAATCAACGCATGCCCGAGATACATCGGGTTGCGCGTGAAACGATAAAGACCGGTCGTGACCAAGGCCGTGCTCGACCCGGGCCGCATCGGATTCACCGTCGTCTTCGCCCGCGAAAACGATACCCCGGGATACAAATTCAACATCAGCCCTGCGGCGATCAATCCAGCGCCGACCACGATATGCAACGGCAGCGCCACATGCGCCTGCGGATACGTGCGCGCGAGCCACCATGCCGCGACGCAGAGCGCTAACAGCAGCACCGGCGGTGGGACCTTAGTGTCGATCGGTGTGGACATACGCATATAGAACGACCGATCGGGGCTCAATGCAAGTAGGGACGATGCAAGCGAGGACATTGCGATATCGTCGACCGTCTATCGCGATATGAAAGCACGATACGAAAGCACGACTCAAAAGTGCGATCGGCTTCATTCGGTAACGATGGCATTCGCTAGAACGGACCGAATGAAGGGGCTTTTAGCGTCGGTGTACGCGGATTTATCGCCTGCGAACTCCTGCGCTAGCCGGAGCTTCAACGATTGATACCGATCGCGCAATGCCGGATCGCGGCGAAGCGCATCCCGAAACGCCAAATGCTCGCACCAAATGCGCGAACCACGTTCGACCCCATGCAGATGGACGCGCAGCGATGCCTCCGGCGATTTCACGAAATAACGGCGCATGGGCAGTTCGCGCTCGTACTTCGGAACGTAGGTGTAGCCAAGCTCGCCGAGCGCCACGATCTTCGATTCGATATCGGCCAGCGAATCGGCCCCCAGCAACATATCGATGACGGGCTTCGCCGCCAGCCCCGGCACCGAGGTGCTGCCGATGTGCTCGATCGAGACTACGGTCGGCGAAAACACCATGGCGAGTTCTTCGCGCAGAACATCAAATAACTTCGGCCAATCGGCGGAATACGGGCTGACGACTACGATGGCCATACGATGGTCATATGTACGAACGGTCTATGTCGATGATCGAAAATTCTAGAACCTAAAAATAAATTGACGTCGTTTTTTCCGACGTCACCCCCGCCCGTACACATCTTCATACCGCACGATATCGTCCTCGCCCAGATAATCGCCGGACTGCACTTCGATCAACTCCAATACTTCGTGGCCTGGGTTTTCCAAACGATGTTTCGCGCCGATCGGGATATAGGTCGATTGATTGGCGAACAACTCGAAGACATCGTTATTGCGCGTGACGCGGGCGGTGCCGCGAACGACGATCCAGTGTTCGGCGCGCCGGTTATGCGATTGCAGCGACAGCGCCGCACCGGGTTTGACTTTGATGCGTTTGACTTGGAAGCCGGCGCCGACATCGACGGAGTCGTAGCTGCCCCAGGGGCGATGCACTTCGCGATGCAAGGCGGCCTGGCGAGCGTTGCTCGGCCTTCAGGCGCGCGACGACTTGTTTCACGTCCTGTACTTTGTCCTTCGCGGCGACCAACACCGCGTCGTCGGTTTCGACCACGATCAAATCGTCGACGCCCACCAAGGCGACGAGACGGCGCGCGTAGGCATAGGTGTTGCGCGTATCGACGGCGATGACATCGCCGTGATGCGCATTGCCGTCGCCGTCCTGTTCGCTCACCTCCCACAGCGCAGACCACGAGCCGACATCGTTCCAACCGATGTCCACCGGCAAGCACCATCGCGGCATCGGTCTTTTCCATCACCGCATAGTCGATGGACTCGGATGGCGACGCGGCGAAGGCATCGCGATCCAATCGCAAGAACACGCTGTCTTGCGTCGGGCCATCGGGGTCGAGGTGCTCGCATGCGGCGCGCGCGGCAGCGAGGATGTCCGGGCGGTATTTCTGCAGCTCTTCGAGATAGCGCGAAGCGCGGAACAGGAACATGCCGCTGTTCCAGTAATAACCGCCTTCGTCGAGATAACGCTGCGCGGTGATGGCGTCGGGTTTTTCGACGAAACGCAGCACGTTGCTCACGCCCTCGCCCGTCGCCGCACGATCCGCATCGATTTGGATGTAGCCGAAACCGGTTTCCGGCGCATTCGGCACGATACCGAAGGTCACCAGCGCGCCCTGCTTCCGCCGCCGGTATCGCGGCGCGCACGGCGGCACGGAACGCATCGGCATCGCGCACGACATGATCGGACGGCAGCACCAGCAGCAGCGGGTCGCCGTCTTCGTGCTGCGGATCGGCGCGCGCGATCAGCGCGGCGACCGCGATCGCCGGCGCGGTATTGCGGCCGATCGGTTCGAGCACGATCCGCGCCTGCGGAGCGCCGATCACGCGCAGTTGCTCGGCGACGAGGAAGCGATGGTCTTCGTTGGCGACGATCAGCGGCGCGGCCTCGGACAGCGGCGCGACGCGGCGCCACGTGGCCTGCAGCATGGTGTCATCGCCGACCAGAGGCAGGAACTGCTTGGGGTAGGCCTCGCGCGACAGCGGCCACAGCCGGGTTCCGGACCCGCCCGACAACAGCACCGGCTGCAATTCGACTCATGTCGCTCTCCCGAAAACGAGGACCGCAGTTTACCCTGTCGCCTTCGCACCACCGCCGACCCACGCATGACCGACGCTCAGAATCCCGCCGCATCCGCCACCGCTGCCCCGGAGACCGGGTCCGACGCCCGCAGCGATGCTCGTCTGCGTTGGGCGCGCGAAGCCGCGGGTGAGCCCGGGTTGACGCTCGAACGTGCGTCGATGGACGCCGGCTTCCGCAGCTATTGGCGCGGCGCGAGCGCCTCAGGCCGCAGCCTCATCGTCATGGATTCGCCGCCCGACAAAGAAGATGTGCGCCCCTGGCTGCAGGTTCGCGCACTGCTCGAAGGCGGCGGCGTGCGCGTGCCGCGCGTCTTGGCCGAGGACACCGATGCGGGGTTCCTGCTGCTGGAAGATCTCGGTTATCGCACCTACCTGCATGTGTTCGAGACGGATACGAGCGCTGCCGAGACGATGTTCGAGGCCGCATTCGATCAATTGCTGAAACTGCAGGCGATCGCGGTACCGGCCGACTTCCCCGATTACGACGATGCGCTGCTGACGCGCGAATTGCGCTTATTCGACGAATGGTTTTTGAGCCGCCATCTGGACATCGCGCTGGATTGCGGCGATTTAGAGGCGCTCGACCTGACCTATCGCCGTTTGATCGATGCCGCACTCGCGCAACCGCAAGTACTCGTACATCGCGATTTCATGCCGCGCAATCTGATGCCGCTGACGACCGGCGACGGTCCGGCCGTACTGGATTTCCAAGATGCGGTGCGCGGGCCGATCGCCTACGACGCGCTGAGCCTGTTCAAAGACGCGTTCTGGAGCTGGCCGCCGGAGCGTGTCGAGGCATGGCTGGATCGCTATCACGCACGCGCCCTCGATGCCGGTTTGCCGGTGCCCTCGCTCGAACGTTTTCGTCGCGATGCCGACTGGATCGGCGTGCAACGGCATTTGAAGGTGATGGGCATCTTCGCGCGCTTGAACTATCGCGACGGCAAACCGAAATACCTAGCGGATGCGCCTCGTTTCCTCGCGTATCTCGACGGCGTGTTGCCGCGCTATCCCGAACTGGCGCCGCTCGCGGACTTGATCGATCGGCACGTGCGCCCGCGCCTCGCCGCGCAGGCATGAGCACGCACAACGCAACAGAGACGACGCGATGAAAGCACTGATCTTCGCCGCCGGCCTCGGCGAGCGCATGCGCCCGCTGACCGACACCACGCCGAAGCCCTTGCTCGTGGTCGGCGGTAAACCGCTGATCGTCTGGCATCTGGAAAAACTCGCGGCCTTGGGCGTGCGCGATGTCGTGGTGAACACCTCGTGGCTCGCCGAACAATTTCCGCAAACGCTAGGCGATGGCAGCGATTTCGGGCTACGCCTGCATTTTTCCTACGAAGGGCCCACACCGCTGGAAACCGGCGGCGGCATGCAGCATGCCCTGCCCTTGCTGCGCGGCGGCAACGATCACGATGCGCCTTTCATCGCCATCAACGGCGACATCTGGACCGACTACGACTTCGCGCGCCTGCCGCGCGAACCGCATGGACTCGCGCATCTGGTGATGGTCGACAATCCCGAGCACAATCCGAACGGCGATTTCACGCTGATGCGCGACAACGGCGATGTGCGTAGCGGTCACTCGCCGTCGGATGAAATCTCGCCCATCGACGACCGAGGCGCCCGGCTCACTTTCTGCGGCATCGGCGTCTATCGCCCATCGCTGTTCGACGATTGGCGCGCGATCATCGGCGATGCGCCCGGCACCGAACGCGTACCCCCGCGCTTCAAGCTCGCGCCGTTATTGCGTGCAGCGATGACGGATCCTTCGGTCATGCCGAAGTCTCGCGTCAGCGGCGAACATCATCGCGGGCGCTGGACCGATGTCGGCACGCCGGAGCGGTTGTCGACATTGGATCGGCGGCTGGGCATCGAATTCACGCCAACGGCGCCTTCTTGACCGAGGGGATGCGCTTTCGCTAAGAGTGTGGCCCGCGTAATCCGTGCATACAGCACATTTCGAGAGCTCATCGATTCGAGCGAAAGCCTCCTTTGTCTGAATGCGGCCTTTGCGGACGCAGCGAGCATTAACGAATCTTTGACACGCTTCCGCGATACGACGGTTTAGCCTCAACCTTAACGAGTCGACTGAGGTCGTCCGCTCACATCATCACCATCAGGAGCAACACCATGGGCAGTTTAAAGGACGACCGCAACCCATACCCCGCGACACAAGAGCAGTTGGATCGCTACGAGTACGCGCGCAATACGCTCGCTTCGGCGGAAGCGCCGATGCTCTACGATAAGAACGATCCGCGCGACCGCGTTTTTTTCGCGCTGTTCGACGGCACCGGCAACGATGCGGACAACAACCCTAAGATCACGAATGTCGGTCGCATCCGCAATCAGTTAGACGCACTTCCGGACAACGACGATGGTCGCATCGGTCATGCGTATTTGCCGGGCCCGGGCACGCAACGAGACGGCGGTATCTTCACGCCGCTGAGCAAGGTTCATGACTTAGCGACCGGGCGCACCTACGATGAGCGCTTGGAGAAGATGTACGACAAGCTCGTCGATCAAACGAAAGAGTGGAAGCGGACCGACCAATGGGCCGAGCCGGGCAATCCCGAGACCGACATGCGCGTGCGCGTCGTCTCGGTGGGTTTCAGCCGAGGCGCTGAACAGGCCGCAGGTTTTTCGCGGTTGGTGGACGAACGCGGCATCGTCGATAAAGACGGTCAAGTGCTGGTGCCGCCGGGCCGCGCAGCGCAAGCGGTGGGACTATTCGATCCGGTCGGTACCGGCGAACCGGCCAATCACGATCGCCGCATGGGGCATTCGGTCATCTCCGGCCTGCAGATTACCGCCGAAGACGAACGCCGCGCGAAGTTTCCTGTCACCGACATCATCAAGGACGGCATCACGCCCGACGGCAGCTTGATCGGCATCCGCTTGCCCGGCGCTCACGGCGATGTCGGCGGTAGTCCGCTCGACAACGGTCTGTCGAACCGCTCCGGCAATATGATGATTTCTTATCTCAACACCTTGACGAAAGAACCGTTGCTCCAGCCGCTGCCGGAATCGCTGCGGTCCGAGCTCAACACGGTGCATCGTCCCGACAACAGTACGCTGTGGAGGGTCAGCGAAATCGGCAGCGGCCCTGCGCCTCGCGATACACCTCAGGGCGTGCGCTTGGACGCAGCGCCGCAATCGTTTCGTCCACCCAGCGGGCAAGTCGACGACAACGCAAGCGAGGCGCAGCGGCTGCGCGCCGCACTCGACGATAGCCGCGAAACGCGTCGTTTACCGCAGAGTGCGGATCCGACACTCGGTAGCGATCTGACATGGCGCCCTGTGCATGTGCCGCTGCAACCGACGCATCCCGAACATCCCGACCACAAACGTTACTTGGAAGCGTCGCTCACCGTGGACCGCGCGTTCTCGCATGTCGGAAGCGATCATCGGCCATCGGCCGAAACGCTCGATCGCATCACCGCGAATCTCGCGCTGGCGACGAAAGAAAGCGGCTTGAGCCGGATCGATGTCGGAAAGCTGGAGAATACCGAACGCGGCCCGATGATCTACGCGATCCAAGGCAACAGTGCGGATTTGTACTCTTTCAGCAACCGCAACGCCGGCGTGTCCGTCGATCCGCAGCAGCTCAAATCGACCGTGGACGCCTTACGCGAGATGGAGAAAGCGCCGGAGCCGCAGCAGCAGCTCGCGGTCGCCAGCGCTTCGCGGGAACGCCAGCAGGGCGTCGAAGAAGAGCGCGTGACCGCGCCAGTGATGACGCGGCATCACGCTTAACCTCGACACTCAGCGCATCGACACGCCTTCTCTAAGGAAACACTGAACAAGTCCATCCCCGGATCAATTCCGGGGCGTGCTCTGGACGTGTTCTGCGATCGCGAGTTCGGTACAGACTCGACATTATTCGGTGCGTTCGCAGCGATATCAGCCCAAGACGCTACGCAAGAACGGCACGGTGATCCGACGCTGTGCGGCGAGCGATTCGCGATCGAGGCGATCGAACAAGGCCGTGAGGCTGCCGAGGTCGCGATCGACGCGTTTGAGCAACCAATCGATGGCGGCCTCTTCGAGTTGCAGACCGCGACGGTGCGCGCGTAAGCGCAAGACTTCGGCACGGCCATCGTCGTCGAGCGGCGCGAGCGCGACCCGCGCGCATTGCGATAGCCGCGAGCGCAGATCGGGCAAGACCAGCGCCAATGCATCGGGTATGGCGCACGCCGAATACAGCACGCATCGACCCGCATCGCGCATGCGGTTATGGATATCGAACAGCGCGATTTCGTCCTCGCGGTCTCCTGCGATCGCATCGATACCGTCCAACGCCAGCACGTCCGCGCTTTCGTAAGCGTCCAACGCATCGCGCACGCGCCCGCTCGCAGCGGCGAGCGGCACGTACGCAGCGCGGCGGCCCACGGCTTCGGCCTCCGCGCATGTCGCGAGCAACAGATGCGTCTTTCCGGTCGCAGGCGCACCGGCGAGATACACGCCCGCGACACTGGATTCCCCCCGCGCAAGCGCACGCAAGAGCGCGACCGCGCCTTCGGGCGCGCCGACGTAGGTCTCGAAGCGTTGATCCGGCGGAAACCGCAACGCCAGCGGCAATTGCGCCGCTTCGTCGGAACCGCGTTTAGAGCGTGTCGTCGACATCCGTGCGGGCCGCTTCAGCATTCGGACTCAGCGATTCATCCGATGTCGGAGGCCCGGGCGGCGATCCTGGATGTTCTGTCGCAAGCGTCGCGTCATTGGGATGATCGAGATAGAAACGGCTGGCGTGGTATTGATTCATCAGGTGGCGAATGAGCACGTTCGCGACCGACGCCACCGGCAACGCTAAGAGCATGCCGAGGAAACCGAACAAACTGCCGCCGGTCATCACCGCGAAAATCACGGTGACGGGGCTCAGACCCACGCGGTCGCCGACGAGCTTGGGCGTTAGCACATAGCTTTCCAGCAGTTGACCGATGCCCCACACCGCGAGCACGCCGACCAGATGCTGCCAATCGCCGAATTGCACTAAGGCTGCGATGACGCCGCCGATCAGCACGGTCGTCGGGCCGATGTAGGGCACGAACGTGAGCAAACCGCCGAGCAAGCCGATGAGGATGCCGACTTCCAAACCGACCATCCACAAACCGATCGCGTAGAACAGGCCCATGGCGATCATCACCATGATCTGTCCGCGCAGAAAGCTGGCGAGCACCGCATCGGATTCTCCAGCGAGCGTGCCGACGGTACGGACGCGCGAGCGCGGAATCAAATTGGCGGCGCGCTGCACCAGCTGGTTCCAATCGCGCAGAAAAAAGAACGTCAAGAATGGAATCAGCACGAGATTCGCGAACCAGCCCAACACCGCAAAACTCGACTGGGTGAGATAGCCCAGCACTTGGGTCGCGAAACCGCTGGCGCCTTTCCAGTTGCGTTTGAGCGTTTCGACGATGTGCCCCGGGTCGAGCCAGACCGAGAGATCGAAACCGGTCTTCGCTTTGATCCACGGCACTCCGTTGGCGACGAGCCAGTCGAGATAGCGCGGCATCGAGTCCGACAGCGTCACGATCTGACGTTGGATCAACGGCACCAACACGACGACCAAGGCGATCAACGCCAGCAGCATCAGGCTGAAGACCAGCATCACCGCGCTATTGCGCGACAGACCGCGCGCTTGCAAGCGTCCGACGATGGGGTTGCCGAGCCATGCGAGCAAGATCGCAGCGGCGAACGGCGTCAACACCGGCGTCAGCACCCAGATCAACGCACCCACGCCGATGAGCAACAACGCCCATTGCAACCGCCGGAAGAAGCGAGCGATATCGTCGAGCGCGGCGAGATTGTCGATCGGGCCGTTCGAGCCGTTCATGGGGTTATTCATCGTCCGTCGTTCTTCGTTCTTCGTGCGTCGTTCATCAGTATGGCGGTCATCGCATATCGAACGTCGGTGTTTCTGCGTCTTCGCTGGGAATCAGCACACCGCGGCTGGCCGCCATGCGCTTGAAGCCCGACAGGCCGGTCAACAATTCCAATTCGAGCACGAGCGTGTTGCCGGTCGCGCTCACCGGGCGTATGCGCCTGACGATCGACAGTTCCTGCAGATGCGCGGACAAACGGATGTAATCGTCGGCGCTATCGATACCGATGATGGTCACGCGGACCGTGGCGGGTGCGCCTACGCCAGCGCCGCGACGCGCGTACTTGCGGATCAGGGCATCGGCGGTGCCATCGGCGCCGCCCGACATCGCGCGACGCGCGTCGGAATCGGTCGTCGTCCATTTCGACAGCACGCGACCGCTATCGACGAACTGCCAATCGGCTTGCCAGGCGTTACCTTTGCGATACAGCTTGCCGATCAGTTGCATCGGCGGGCTGTAACGCGAGGACAGTCGCGCGATGGCGCCGGTATCGCCGCGCCAAATCGCACCGACGGCGGCCTGCTCGGCGGCATTGCCGGAGGGCAAACCCAAACGGTAGCCACGTTCGATCGCGCGATCGAGTGCCGCACGCGCGGCGTTGCTCTGCGCCAAACCGACCAAACGCGGGCCTTTGCCGTCGTCGATCGCCAGCCACAGCACCGGCTTGGGACGCGGCTGCGGCCAAATCGGCAGGCCGAGCATACCGATCATGCCTTCGACCTTGGCGCGGTCGTAACGGACGACCAACATCGTCTTGAAACTGGCGGCACCACTGGACGACACGCCCTGGTCCTGGCGGTAATCGAATCCGGTGACATATTCCTTGGCGCGGCGCAGTTCCTGGCCCACACCTGGGCGCCCGGACGCGCTGCGATCGCCGGACAACTTCGCGAGTACCTGGGCCAAGCCGCGCCCGAAGGCGGCGTTGCGCTCGGCTTCGGTTTGGCCGTTGACCGCCACTTCGGCTTCGTAGATACCGCTCGCCGCTGCGCGCTCGCCTTCGACACGCTGCGCGAAAACGGCTGGCGTGGCGAACATGGCCAATGCGCACAGCATCGCCGGCCACAGAAACGCGACCCGCGCCGCTGCTTGCCATGAGCGCGGCTTTGCGCCCGTTCCGACCACCCACCACCGCTTCGTTCGCCGCATCGTTCCGTTCCGATCTGACTTCAGCGCGAAATGGTGCCACAAAAGCCACGGCTGTCGGTCCCGGGCCCCGAGGCGGGCTACAATTTCGCTTTCCGCGCCCGCAGCCCACGCCGTGACCCATACCCCACTGACCTACCGCGATGCCGGCGTCGATATCGACGCGGGTAACGATGTCGTCGAACGCATCAAACCCTTGGTCAAGCGCAGTTTTCGTCCTGAAGTGATGGGCGGCCTCGGCGGCTTCGGCGCCCTGTTCGATCTCTCCGGCAAGTACAAAGAGCCGGTGTTGGTCTCCGGCACCGACGGCGTCGGTACCAAGCTCAAACTCGCTCAGCAATTGAACCGCCACGACACTATCGGCATCGACTTGGTGGCGATGTGCGTGAACGACGTGCTGGTGCAAGGCGCCGAGCCGCTGTTCTTCCTCGACTATTTCGCCACCGGCAAACTCGATGTCGACACCACGGTCGCCGTGGTCGGCGGTATCGCCAAGGGCTGCGAGATGTCCGGCTGCGCGCTGATCGGCGGCGAAACCGCAGAAATGCCGGATATGTACCCGCCGGGCGAATACGACCTCGCGGGCTTCTGCGTCGCGGGCGTCGAAAAATCCAAAATCCTCGACGGGGCGAAAGTGCGTCAGGGCGATGTCCTGATCGGCATCGCCTCCAGCGGCCCGCATTCCAACGGGTATTCGTTGATCCGCAAGATCTACGACCGTGCCGGGCGACCGGCCGATCTCGATCTCGGCGGCACGACCCTGGTCGATGCGCTGATGGCGCCGACGCGTTTGTACGTGAAGCCCATTCTGGAATTGCTCGCCGGCCCGCATGGCGACGACATTCACGCGATGGCGCACATCACCGGTGGCGGTCTGACCGAAAACATCATCCGTGTGGTGCCCGAAGGTCTCGGCCTCGACGATCGACGCGTCGTCATGGCCGCTGCCGCCGGTGTTCCAGTGGTTGCAGCGCGAAGGCGCGGTGCCGCGCGAAGAGATGTGGCGCACCTTCAACTGCGGCATCGGTTTCGTGTTGATCGCGCCGCAAAACGCAGTCTCTGCGCTGCGAAGGCGAACTCGATCGCCTGGCGCTGCCGCATTGGCGGATCGGCGAAGTCGTCACCGCTGCGAGCGACGAACGCGTGCGGATCGGTTGAACGGTCGCCGCTTGAATCGAACCCAACGCATCGCATTCGCGCTTACGGTCGCGATCTTCGCGATCACCTGGATCGACCCGCCCTGGCCGGTGGAGCAAGGGCTGCACAGTTCGCTCACGGTAGTCGGTTTGATCTGGCTACTGCTGCACGATCGACGCTGGCCGATGCGCACGGGCGATTTCATCGCGATTTGCGCG
This sequence comes from uncultured Gammaproteobacteria bacterium, assembly GCA_963783035.1. Taxonomy (GTDB): domain Bacteria; phylum Pseudomonadota; class Gammaproteobacteria; order Xanthomonadales; family Xanthomonadaceae; genus Lysobacter_I. Next base: position 54,663 of record CAWAMC010000001.1, on the reverse strand, counting down.
TTCATCGCCGTGCATTGCGTCGGCCGCGCGCTGGCTGTATTCGAACGTGCCGTACGACCGTTGGTTCATCGCCCTCACCGGTTGGTCGCCGCAGGCGGCATTCGGCTGGGAGCGCAATCATTTCGACCGATTGATCCATTTTCTCTATGGCCTGTGGCTGATGCCCGTCTTGCAGTGGCACGCACAACAGCGTTGGCCGATCCGGCCGGGTCATGCGTTCGCGATCGGTTTGGCGCTGATCATGCTCAGCGGCCTCGTGTACGAATGGCTGGAATGGGGCATCGCGTTGACGATGTCGCCGGAAGCGGCGGAAGCCTACAACGGCCAGCAAGGCGATGTCTGGGATGCGCATATGGACATGCTGCTGGCGACGATCGGCGCACTGCTCACATGGCCGTGGCTGCGACATCGCGCACCGCCGCACGAGGCGTCCAATGCGCGCTGAGCCTCTGCGCATCGCAGTGCTCGCCTCCGGTGCCGGCACCAATCTTCAAGCGCTCATCGATGCCATCGCTACGGGCATGCTCACGGCGCGCATCGTTGGGGTGTTCTCGGATAAGCCAGACTGTCTGGCGTTGCGGCGCGCGCGTGATGCGCGGTTCGCAACGACGGCGCTATCGCCGAAGGATTACGCATCGCGGGCCGACTTCGACGCGGCGTTCTTCGCCGAAGTGGATGCGTGTGCCGCGGAGTTAATCGTTTGTGCCGGTTACATGCGATTGATGTCGCCGGAGGCAGTGAACGCCCGAGCCGGATCGAATGATCAACCTGCACCCCTCCTTGCTGCCGGCGTTCAAGGGTCTGCGCACGCATCAGCAAGCGCTTGACGCCGGCGCCGCCGAACACGGCGCGAGCGTGCATGTGGTGACGGCCGATCTCGACAGCGGGCCGGTCATCGCGCAGGCGCGCGTGCCGGTCCTTCCCGGCGACGACGCCCAGACGTTGGCCGCGCGGGTGCGGGAACGCGAGCATCCATTGCTGGTCGAAACCGTGCGTCTCATCGCGGAAGGTCGGCTGTCGTTGCGCGAAAGCGCGATCTACCTGAACGGGGAGCCGCTCCTTACGCCTCTTCAGCTCGCAGCCACCCAGACGCTCGCATGATGCCGCCCGCCATGTCCTCCCCCTTCTCTCGCCGCAGTTTGGCGCTCGCTCTCCTGCTCGCCGGCCTGCTCGCCGGTGCGTCCGCGATGCCTACGTTGGCTCAGTCGACGGCACTTGATACGTCCGAATCGACCACGCCGAGTTCGGCCGTCGCCAAGGCGACGCCGGCGTTGTTGCCGTTCACCGCCACGTACGAAGCCTTCCGTCAGGGCAAACGCGCCGGCAACGCCACCTTACGGTTGGTTCGCGGCGAAACGTCGCCACGCTGGCGTATCGATCTGGATATCGAAGGCGACCGCGGCTTCGCTGGCATCATCGGCTTGAACCTGCAGCAAAGCACCGTATTCGAGACCCGCGACGATGTTTTTCGCCCGATCAGCCAAAGCACCGTGCGCAAGGGGTTGTTTTTAGGCAAGAAGACCGTCGGCGTCTACGACTGGTCCAAGCGCAGCGCGCAATGGCGCGGCGATCTCAAACCCCGGCACAAAGCTGCGGTCGCCCTGCAAGACGGCGATATGAGCGGCTTACTGATCAACTTGGCGATCGTCCGCGATGCGCAGCCTGACAGAATGTTGCAGTATCGCTTCGTGGATGGCGGCCGCGTACGCGACCATACGTATCGGGTCGCTGCCGCGACTGAACCGATGTCCGCTGGCGAGTTGAGTTTCGAGACGCTGCGCGTCGCCCGCACCAATGGCGGCAACGACGAAACGCTCGTCTGGGTCGCCGATGGCGTACCGACCCCGGTGCGCATCCTGCAACGCGAAGATGGCGAAGACGCGATCGACCTGCGCCTGATCCAATACGAAGGACAATGACGATGACCCGTTTCCCGCTTTCTCGCTCTCGCTTCGGCGCCTTGCGCGGCCGCATCGTTATCGCGCTGGCCGCCGCAGGCCTGACGTTCGCAGCATCGTCTGCGTTCGCACTGGAGCCGTTCAGCGCCAATTACCAGGCGAAGTACATGGGCCTGTCGGCGAACGGCAAGATGAGCATCGAATCGCAAGGCGGCAATCGCTGGAAATACACGCTGAGCATCGTGCATCAAGCGGCGCAGCTCACGCAGACCACGGTGTTCGAAGATCGCGATGGCCTCTGGCGCCCGCTGAGCGGCACCGATGCCTCGTTGCTGCTGATCAAGAAGATCCGCCGCAATGCGGTGTACGACTGGGCCGCCGGCGAAGCGCGCTGGAGTGGCGACGTCAAACCCGAACGCGCCGGCCCGGTGCCGCTGCAAACCGGCGACGTCGATGGTTTGTTGATGAATCTCGCGATCGCGCGCGATGCCGCCGCCGGCAAGCCGCTGCGCTACCGTCTGGTCGACGAAGGCCGAGCCAAGCCGATGAATTTCACCGTTGCCGGCAAAGAAACGATCACCATCGCCGGCAAACCGCGCGAAGCCACCAAGTTGGTCAATACCAACGGCAACAAGCAGATGATGATTTGGGTGGTCGAAGGCCTCGCCCTACCCGCGCGTATTCTGCAGCGCAAAGACGGTAAGGACGATATCGATTTGAAGATTATCAGTGTGCGGTGAGCGCAACAGGTGCAGTTTCAGAATTCTCGCCTGGGCCTGTAACCCAGCGGGCGAAGAACGCCGATAAGTCCTTGCCGCTAGAGCGCTGCATCGCTCGTTGAAAATCAATCGTCGTCACCGATCGTCCGCGATACGTGCGCGTGTAGGCGCGGATACCGCGCCAAAAGGCATCCTCGCCCAATTGCTCGCGCAGTAAATGCAGGACATACGCGCCTTTTTGGTAAACGATCGCGCGGTCGTCGGCTGTAGGTTTGTTCCAACGTTCGAACACGAGTGCGCGGTCGTTACCGCTCGCTCGTAGTTTGTCCAAACGCAGCTTCCATCCATCCACTTGACGCCGATACGTCTCATCGCCGAAACGGTGTTGTAGATACGCCGCTGCCATGAAGTTGGCGAAACCTTCATTCAGCCAAAAATGGCCCCAATCGCGACACGTCACCATATTGCCCCACCACTGGTGTGCGGCCTCGTGCGCGATCAAACCTTGTTCGGCAGGGTCGGTCAATACTCGTTTTCCGTAGGCTTCCGACATCAGCGATAGCCCCGCTAATTCCTGCCCGACCGTATCGACGACCAAGGCTTGCGTGTAGTCGCCGCGGTAGGGTCGTCCGGCGCGCTCGCCGAAAAAACGCAACATCTCACCCGTATCGGCGAACACGCGACGCAGCTCTTCGGGGTTCAATTCCGAAGAAAGGTAACGCAGGCGCGATGAACCGCTGCGTTGATTCGCTTCGGTATAGCGACCGGCAGTGAATCCGTAGAGATAGCTTGGCATCGGTGCCCGAAGTCGCCAGCGGTGCAAACGTCGGCCATCCTTCAACATCACGGCCGACAAAGTTTCGCCTTGCCCGGCCGCCATGAGATCGGCCGGAAGCGCCACCGCTAAATCGAGCGAAGCCCGCTCACTAGGCGCATTGATGCAAATCAGCCATTGATCGGTGGAAAAGATCGTATAGAGTTCGCGGCGCCCAGGGTGAACCTGCAAGCCGAAGCGCGGCACACCGTGATAGGACATGTCCAAGACGTGTCGCTCGCCTTTACGGGCTGCGTGCGGGAGTATCACACGCAAACGCGTGCCGTTTTTATTGAATTGCAGCGAAGCACCACGTTCGCTCACCGCATCTACGACCAATTCGCCGGCATCGAATTCAAGATGCGTCGTTCGCTCTAACACGCGCAATTCGATGCGCACTTGACCCTGCAACTGTCCGGTAGTGATATCCGGATCGATACGCGCTTGGTAGTGATGCACGTCGATCGACGGCGCCGATGCTGCAGAAACGGGTACAAACCCAAAGCAGATGGCGAGAAACACGATCGAAACGACCGCAGAACGCAAACAAACTGGCCGTCTACGTGTCATCCGCGACTTCGGACGAAGCCACCGATACCGCTGTGTCGCGCATATCCCGAGATTCATGGATGGAGACATCAACCGATCCGCTTGATCTTCGCCCCCAACGCCGACAACTTCGCTTCGATGCGTTCGTAACCGCGGTCGAGGTGATAGATGCGGTCGATGACGGTATCGCCGTCGGCGACGAGCCCCGCGAGAATCAACGATGCCGAAGCGCGCAAGTCGGTCGCCATCACCGGCGCGCCGCTGAGCTGCGCCAAGCCGCGTACGATCGCGGTATGACCATCGATGCGTATATCGGCGCCAAGACGTTGCAGCTCTTGCACGTGCATGAAACGGTTTTCGAAAATCGTTTCGCTGATGATGCCGACGCCATCGGCCACGCAATTGAGCGCCATGAATTGCGCTTGCATATCCGTGGGGAAGCCCGGATGCGGCGCAGTGCTGATGTTCACCGCTTTCGGGCGTTTGCCGCGCATATCGAGGGTGATGCTGTCGGCGTCTTCGGAGATCTCGGCGCCGGCTTCGATCAATTTGTCGATCACCGCGTCCAACGTTTCTGGGCGCGCGGCGCGGCACACGATTCGTCCGCCGGTCATCGCCGCAGCGACCAGGAACGTGCCGGTTTCGATGCGGTCGGCGACGACTTCGTGCTTGCCGCCATGCAAACGTTCCACGCCGTGAACGATGATGCGGTTGCTGCCGGCGCCTTCGATGTTCGCGCCCATCGCGATCAAGCAATCGGCCAGATCGACGATCTCCGGCTCCATCGCCGCGTTCTCGATCACGCTAGTGCCTTCGGCGAGCGTCGCGGCCATCAGCACGTTCTCGGTCGCGCCGACGCTGACCATATCGAATACCACGCGACCGCCTCGCAAACGGTCGGCTTTGGCCTTGATGAAACCGTGATCGACGCTGACTTCGGCACCGAGCGCCTGCATGCCCTTGATGTGTTGATCGACCGGCCGCGAACCGATCGCGCAACCGCCGGGCAGCGAGACTTCCGCCGCACCGTAACGCGCGAGCAACGGCCCGAGCACCAACACCGACGCGCGCATGGTTTTCACCAACTCGTACGGTGCGACATGACTGTTCACGGTGCTCGCATCGACCGCGATCGTACCCGCATCGACATCGTGCTCGATGCCCGCACCGAGTTCGCGCAGCAGCTTGATCGTGGTGACGACATCGTGCAGATGCGGCACGTTGCCGATCCGCGTCGTGCCGTCGGCGAGCAAGGTCGCGCACAGAATCGGCAGCACCGCGTTCTTCGCGCCGGAGATGCGGACTTCGCCTTCGAGCGGCACGCCGCCTGTCACTACGATTTTTTGCATTTGAGAGCCGGAAATGGGGAATAGGGAATCGAGAATGGGGAATCGAGAGCTGGACGAGCAAAAGATCGACGCGTCGTTACATCGTAGCGATCGCAAGAAATCTGGAAACCGAGAACATCGAGAAGACGGAAATCGCTGTTGAGGATTCCCGATTCTCTATTCCCGATTGCCAGCTTCTTCCGGCGTCTGCGTCTTCAGCGCGAGCGCATGGATCGCCCCACCCATCAGTTCGCCGAGCGTGGCGTAGACCATGCGATGGCGGGCCAACGGTAATTTGCCGCGGAAGGCTTCCGATATCACCAGCGCCTCGAAATGGACCCCGTCGTCGCCCTCCACATGGACGCGGGCGCCGGGCAGGCCCTGTTCGATCAGCTGACGGATGGTGTCGGGTGTCATGGTCGATCCTGTCTTGGGAATCGCCGCGTTCATGGACCAGGCGGGCAATCCTGAATGCGGGTGCGTAGAATTAGCCGACTAGCGTAACGGAAAGCTGTCGGCTCCCCAATGGCGAACGTCTCACAGCCCCACCCCATCCCTTCCCCGGGCGCTCTCTCCGACGACACCCTCGCCGCCAGCGGCCGACGGGTGTTCGAGGTCGAGCGCGACGGCCTGGCCGCCGTCGCAAGCCGCATCGATGGGCAATTCTCCGAGGCCTGCCGCGCCATTCTGGCCTGCACCGGCCGCGTGGTCTGCATGGGCATGGGCAAATCCGGCCACGTCGCGCGCAAGATCGCCGCGACCCTCGCCTCCACCGGCACGCCCGCGTTCTATGTCCATCCCGGCGAGGCCGGCCACGGCGATCTGGGCATGATCACCGACCGCGACGTGGTGCTGGCGCTGTCCTATTCCGGCGAATCCGACGAAATCGCGATGCTGCTGCCTGTGCTCAAGCGACAGGGCAACGCGCTGATCGCGATGACCGGACGCCCGCAATCCACCCTCGCCCGCGAAGCCGACCTGCATTTGGACGTCAGCGTCCCCGCAGAAGCCTGTCCGCTGGCGCTCGCGCCGACGGCCAGCACCACCGCCTCGCATGGCGATGGGCGATGCGCTGGCGGTCGCGTTGCTGGAAGCCCGCGGCTTCACCTCCGACGATTTTGCGCGTTCGCACCCCGCTGGCGCGCTCGGCCGCCGCTTGCTGCTGCACATCGCCGATGTGATGCACGCGGGCGAGGAAGTGCCGCGCGTCGGCGCCGACGCCACGCTCAGCGATGCGCTGATCGAAATGAGCCGCAAGCGCCTGGGCATGACCGCGGTGGTCGATGCGGAGGGCAAATTGCTCGGGCTGTACACCGACGGCGATCTGCGCCGCTCGCTCGCCGACCCCGCGACCGATGTGCGCGACACCCGGATCGATCGGGTGATGACCCGCACGCCAATCACGATCGACGCCGATGCGCTCGCGGTCGAAGCTGCGCAATTGATGGAGAAATACAAGATCAATGCGCTGCTGGTGATCGATAGCGAACGTCGCGTCGTCGGCGCGTTGAATATCCACGATCTTTTGCGCGCGCGCGTGGTCTGAACACGATGACCACACCACCGGCCTCGCTCGCCCATCTCGTCGGTATCGACGATGCCCTGCTCGCCCGCGCCGCGAAAATCCGGCTCGCGTGTTTCGATGTCGACGGCACGCTGACCGACGGGCGACTGGTGTATCACGGTGCGCCGCACGAAGCTACGCACGATGCCGACGCGCAAGGCAACGAATTCCGCAGCCGCGAAAGCAAAGCCTTTCACGTACACGATGGACAAGGTCTTGTGCTGTTGCGCAAAGCCGGAGTCGAAGTCGCGCTGATCACCGCGCGCCATAGCGCTGCGGCCGAGCGTCGTGCGCACGATCTCGGTGTCCGCGTGTATCTAGGCAGCGGCGACAAACTCGCGCAGGTCGATGCGCTCTGCGCGGAGTTGGGCATCGCTCGCGACGCTGTCGCCTTCATGGGCGACGATGCGCCCGACCTTCCCGCCATGCGCGCGGTCGGCCTCGCGGTGGCCCCGGGCGACGCCCATGCCTGGACCGCGAACGCAGCGCACTGGCGCACACGCACCGGTGCGGGCGCGGGCGCAGCGCGCGAACTGTGCGATCTGATCCTCGTCGCGCAGGGCCGACTGCAGATCGGCGAAGCGCAAGGAGATCGCGCATGAGCTGGCGCAGCGGTCTGACCCTTATTTTGCTGCTCGGCGCGCTGCTCAGTGGCTGGGCGCTGTGGAAACAGCGTCAACCCGCCAAGCGTGCGGCCGTGGACACCGATCGCCCCGATTACGTACTGCACGATTTCGAGCTGATCACGCTCGATGGCCAAGGCAAGGAATCCTTCACCTTGCGCGCGCCGAATCTCACTCGTCAGCCCGGCGACGAAACGATGAGTCTCACGACTCCGCTGTTCCTGCTGCCCAATGGCGAAGGCGCGTACTGGGAAGTTCGCTCCGAACGCGGCTGGGTCAGCGCCGATCACAGCGAGATTCGGCTCGAAGGCAGCGTCAAAGCCAACGGCCCTGCGGACGCGCTGCGGCCGATGACGATGAATACCGACCGTCTCAGCGTGTTTCCGCAGAAGAACCAAGCCCGCACCGACGCGGTCGTGACCATCGTACAGCCCGGCTATATACTGCAGGGCCGCGGTTTTGTGGTGTCTACGATCACGAAACGCTACGAATTCCGCTCAGAGGTGATGACTCGCTATGCCCCACGCCAATAGCTCGAACCGACGTATCGCCCGCTGCTTGGCGCTCTTCGCCATCGCTGGGGCGGCTTTCGTGGGCGGCGTGCAGGCGCGCTCCAGCGATCGCGCGCAGGAGATGCAAATCAAATCCGACCATGCCGTCGGAACGCTCGAAGATAACGGCACCAGCGTATTGAGCGGCAATGTCACGATCCTTCAAGGCACCTTGGATATCCGCGCCGCAAAAGCCGACATCCAGATGCGCGGCGGCGAACCGGCGCGCGCGGTGCTCACCGGCAACCAAACGGTGATGAAGCAGACCATGGACGATGGCTCGCCGATGACCGCCAAAGCCGATCGCATCGAATACGATTTGATCGCCGATGTGATCGTTCTGATCGGCAACTACACCATCACCACGCCGCGCGGCAGTACCCGCGGCCAACGCTTGACCTACGACCTCAAGAGCGGCCGGATCGAAAGCGGCGGCAAAGGCAACGGCCAAGTCACGATGACGATCCAGCCCAAGTCCAAGCAAACGGCACCGAAACCGGCGCCCGCACCGACGCAGAAGCCGAACTGATGCTGACCGCCGAGGGGCTGCGTAAGCGCTACAAATCGCGCGAGGTCGTGCGCGATTTCGGGCTCTCGCTCGATGCCGGCGAAGTCGTCGGCTTGCTCGGCCCCAACGGCGCCGGTAAGACCACCTGCTTTTACATGATCGTCGGCTTGGTCCCTGCGGACGCTGGGCGCATCGTGCTCGATGGCCGCGATATCACCGCCGACCCGATGTACGTGCGCGCCAAGCTCGGCGTCGGGTATCTGCCGCAGGAACCTTCGGTATTCCGCAAACTCACCGTCGCCGACAATCTGCGACTGGTCTTGGAACTGCGCGACGATCTCGACCGCGATGGGCGCGAGCAAGAGCTGGCCTCGCTGCTGGACGAACTGCAGGTCGCGCATGTCGCCGAACAATTGGGCGCTAGCCTCTCCGGCGGCGAGCGCCGCCGCGTCGAAATCGCGCGCGCGCTCGCGGCGAAGCCGCGGCTGATGCTGCTCGACGAACCCTTCGCCGGTGTGGATCCGATCTCGGTCGGCGAAATTCAACGCATCATCCGCCACCTCAAAGCCCGCGGCATCGGCGTACTGATCACCGATCACCAAGTGCGCGAGACGTTGGGCATCTGCGACCGCGCTTACATCATGAGCGAAGGCGCTGTGCTGGCCCAAGGCAGCCCCGAGGCCCTGCTCGCGAACCCGGACGTGCGTCGGGTGTACTTGGGCGAATCGTTCCGCCTCTAAGCGGGTTGTCGAAAAACGCGTATCGCGTACGTTCCGACTCGACGTGCCCCTGCGGCTCGACGATTCGCAGCCGGCTGCGCCAGTGCAATCCAGTCTCAAATCCGGCTGGCCTGGACATGCCTTCTCGAATCAATCATTTACGCGATCGATGAGCCCGAAGCCCCTATGCGCCACGGCCGCGTAGACCGCCGCAGCATCGCGTTAAGTCAACACCCGAGCGCCCGGTTAGATACGTGTATCGGCGCATTCGCCTGGGGATCTTCGTGGCCGATCCACCGCAGAGGGCCGCATCGGCGGCACCCCATGAACGGGGACTCGCAGTCGCTCAGGGACGATGGCATGATTCGTGCATGCCGTCGCGACCAACCGGCCTCTATGCCCGCTATGCGGCCAGTCGAACACCGGCACGATGCCATCGAACACATGTAGGGATATGAAGCCACGTCTGCAGACATCGTTAGGGCAACAGTTGGTACTGACGCCGCAGTTGCGTCAGGCGCTGCACCTGCTGCAATTGTCGTCGCTGGAGCTGGACGCCGAAATCGCGACTGCGGTCGAAAGCAATCCTTTGCTCGATTGGGCCGAATCCCAACCGGAATTCGATGATACGGCCACGCCGACGACCGATCGCGTCGGCAACGATGCCGAGCCCGTCACCGACACCGGCAGCGACGACCGAGAACGCGAACGTGAACAGGAGCGCGAAGGCAGCGACGGGGAACGCTGGGATCTCGGCGAAAGCTGGGGCAGCGGTGGCGGTGGCGGCGATTTCGACGACGACAACAGCAACGACCCGATGGACCGCTTGGTCGATCATCAATCGTTGCGCGACCACCTCTCCTGGCAATTGAATCTGACGCGGCTATCGCCGCAGGACCAGCGCATCGGCGCGGCGCTGATCGACGCCATCGACGACGACGGTTATCTGCGCGAAAGCGTGGACGACATCGCACAGACCTTACGCCCCGAATTCAAGGTCGACGCGAACGACATCACCGCGGTTCTGCACCGCATTCAGCGTTTCGACCCGCTGGGCGTGGGCGCGCGCGACCTGCGCGAATGCTTACGCCTGCAACTGGATGCGATGCCCGACGACACCTGCGGAAAAGCGATCGCGCAGAAAATCGTGGGTGGGCCACTGGAGCGCTTGCCTAAAATCGGCCCGGAAGGCTTAGCCGCGGAGCTGGGCGAACCTGCGGATGACGTCGCCGAGGGCCTGCAACTGGTCCGTTCGCTCGACCCGCGGCCGGGCTCGCAATACGGCGGCATGAGCGTCGACACCTACGTCACTCCCGACTGCGTGATTTGGCGGCATCAGGGCATGTGGCGGGTCGGCTTGGCCGGCAGCCAGCAGCGACTGACCATCCACCGCGGTTACGAAGCGATGATTCAGCACTCCAGCGGCAGCGATGCCACCTACATGCGCGGCCGGCTGCAGGAAGCGCGCTGGTTGCTCAAACATTTAGAGGCCCGCGGCGATACCTTGCTGAAGGTCGTACGCTGCTTGGTGCGCCAACAATCCGGCTTCCTCGAATTCGGCGCGCAGGCACTGCGCCCGCTGACCTTGCGCGAGGTGGCGGCGGAAGTCGGCCTACACGAATCCACGGTCTCGCGCGCGGTCTCGCGCAAGTACGCGCTCACGCCGCGCGGCACCGTGGCGCTGCGCAGTTTCTTCGCCTCGGGGATCAATACCGATGCCGGCGGCGAAGCCTCCAGTACGGCGATCCAGTCGATGATCAAGCGCTTGATCGAAGCCGAGAACCCGCGCAAACCCTTATCGGACGCGAAACTGGCCGATAGCCTCAAAGCCTCTGGTGTGCCGGTCGCGCGGCGCACGGTCGCGAAATACCGCGAAGCGATGAATATCCCGGCTTCGCACGAACGGGTGAGGATCGGCTGATCGGCCGAGGCTTAGCGGCCACAAGCCGATCACTACGGGCTGATCACTGCAGGCCGATGACTGCGGGCCGATCACTACGGCATGTCCGGCCGTATTCGGATGCGCGCGCGTCGCCGCGACGCGCCTCGTTTCGAACACTCGCACGCACGATCGGCGGATGCTGGCGCATGCATCGCATTCGTTCATCGATGGGCTTGCGCCCGCGCGCCACTGCGTTACTCTGTGAGCGAGCATCGCGCGCGGCCAAGCCCGGCGATGCGGATAGCCGGCCCTGTCACAAGAGGACACCGCAGATGCGTATCGAAACACACGGTCATCAGCTCGAAGTCACCCCCGCCCTACGCGATTACGTCGAAACCAAGCTCTCGCGACTCGGTCGACATTTCGAACATCCGCTGGCCGTCCGCACGCAACTGAGCATCAAGAAACCCGATCACTGCGCCGAAGCCACCGTCAACGTCTCCGGGCGCACGCTGCACGCCGACGCGAACGGCCAAGACATGTACGCCGCGATCGATCTGCTCGCCGACAAACTCGACCGCTTATTGATGAAGCACAAAGAGAAAATGGTCGATCACCATCGTGGCGAAGGCTTGAATCACGTCGAAATTTGAATGCCGCGGCCGAATCGACCGACACCACTCCATCCACCATCGTTAACGAATCAGTGATCAGATACGGCACCGACGCGCAACGCGCGTCGGTGCTCCCGATAGCCGCTGCCCATCGCTATCGCCCCGCACTCGAACCGACTCCTCTTCTCACACGGGCGCTTTCGACATCGACATGAGCACCAGCATTTCCGCACGCGATCTGTTCGATCAACAGCAGGAACGCCTCGGATTGCGCTGGCTCGCCGGCCTTCGCGGCGCCGATCGCGTACTCGAAGCGGTCGATACCGTCGCCCGTCGGCCTTCGCTCGCCGGCTATCTCAACATCATCTATCCGAATAAGGTGCAGATTCTCGGCACCGAAGAACTGGCATGGCTCGATGCGCTCGACGCGCGCCAACGCTGGGAAACGATCGCTAAGATCATCGAATTTCGGCCGCTGGCCATGGTGGTCAGCAAAAGCCAGCCTTGCCCCGAAGATCTACGCGCCGCCGCAGAAGAATCCGACACGCCGCTTTGGATGTCGCCGCGCCGCGGTCATGAATTATTCAATCATCTGCAGTACCACCTCGCGCGTAAACTCGCGCCGCAAATCACGGTGCACGGCGTGTTCATGGAGATCTACTCCATCGGCGTGCTCATCACCGGCGAATCCGGCGCGGGCAAAAGCGAGTTGGCCTTGGAATTGGTGACGCGCGGCCATCGTTTGGTCGCCGACGACGCACCGGACTTCACCCAGATCGCGCCCGATGTGCTCGACGGCACATGCCCGGAACTGCTGCAAGATTTGTTGGAAGTCCGCGGCCTGGGCATCTTGAACGTGCGCCAGATGTTCGGCGACACCGCGGTGAAACGAAACAAATACCTACGGCTGATCGTGCATCTCACCCGCCCCCATCTGGAACCGCAGGCCACGGGAATGGAACGGCTGGTCGGCGATCTAGGCTCGCGCCGCATGCTCGATCTCGACGTTCCGATGATCACCCTGCCGGTGATGCCTGGCCGCAACCTCGCGGTGCTGGCCGAGGCCGCGGCGCGTGCGCATATCCTGCGGATCAAGGGCGTCGATCCGGCCGCCGCGTTCATGGCACGGCATTCGCATTTTCTCGAACGTTCCGAATCTTGAGAACGACACTGTAAAGAATGTCATTCCCGGCGAACGAGAACGATCCGATGCCCGACACACGCACCACCGAAGCGCCGCCCGCACCCAGTCTCATCGTCGTCAGCGGCATGTCCGGCAGCGGTAAATCCATCGCGCTGCACACGTTCGAAGATCTCGACTACTACTGCGTCGACAATCTTCCCGCCGAACTGCTGCCCGATTTCGTGCGCGGCGCGACCGGCAAGAGCGATCTGCCGTCGAAACTCGCGGTCGGTATCGACGTGCGCAATCGCCAAACCGATTTATCGAAATTGCCCGAGTGGCTATCGCAAGTCGGCGCGCTTGGTCACGACCCGAAGCTGGTGTTTTTCGATGCGCGCGACGACATTCTGCTCAAGCGCTTCGCCGAAACGCGTCGCCGCCATCCGCTGAGCCATCGCGGACTCGCGCTGGCCGACGCGATCGCGTTGGAACGCGAGTTGCTCAAACCGATGCGCGCGCTGGCCGACATCATCATCGACACCAGCGACACCAATGTGCATCAAATGCGACGCCGGGTCATCACCGATCTGGGCTTGAGCAGCGATCAGTCCGTGTCGCTGCTATTCGAGTCGTTCGCGTACCGCAAAGGCGTCCCCGCCGACGCCGATTTCGTGTTCGATGCGCGCAGTTTGCCGAACCCGCATTGGGACGCGCGCCTGAGGCCGTTATCGGGCCGCGATCGCGACATTCGCGAGTATCTCGACGCGCAGGCCGATGTCGGCCTGTACGTGTCGCAAGTCGCCGCATTTCTCGACACTTGGCTGCCGCGGATGCAAGCCGATACGCGCAGCTACATCACGATCGCTTTCGGTTGCACGGGCGGGCGGCATCGCTCGGTCTATCTCGCCGAAACCTTCGCCGCGCACGCGCGCGCCCAAGGCTGGCGCGACGTCGCGACGTATCATCGCGAGTTGGAATAGCGCGTTGGAATAGTGCATCAGAGCCTGTTTAGAATCTCTCTGCACTCCGCGTTGCCTTAGAAAAGCGCCTGGCTCCGCCGAGCTGCGCTACAGCGTTCGGTCCGGACTGATCGACAGAATTTCAGAATGCGCGAGACGCACCACATCGGTGAATTCGAATTGGATCTTCCGGATTTCATCGAGATCGGCGTGCTTATCGCGCAGCATGGCTTCCAACGCATGGAAAAGTCTGCTGCCCTTCACTCTGACGTTTTCGCCGTTGCGCTTCGCGAAGTCCGAATACTGCTGTAATTCCCATTCGAGCGTAGTGAACGAGCCGACAATCCCGTTGATTTCGGCGATGACCTCGTTCGCGCGGTCGATATCGTTGTCTTCGTTGACATACCTCGCTACGAACGTCATCAGCGTGACGATCTTCGTCGCGCATTTATTGTATTCGCCCGCGACGCGAAGGAACTCCGACGCCCAATAGGACTCCCACTCGTGTTCCTTCGTGCTCTGGGTCTTGGACTGCTCCAAGTGCCGATTAAGACTCAACCCGACAATCAAGAGGACGATCGGAATCAGGAGGTCGGCGGATAATTTGATCCATTCAAATGTGCTGGGCATACGATTCGGCCCTCATGGCGTTACATTTTTGCGATACAACGACAAACGTCGTTGGTCGTCTCTGGCGGCCAGCCAGAGCGAGCATGCGCCCATCTGCGGCGATGCTACGCATGAATCGACGCTCGGAATCGCCGATCAAATTGCGGGCGTCTCCGTCGCGGGCGTTTCCGTCTCCGGCAGGCGCACACCACGACAGCTACGGATTTCCCAATACCACAACAAAAATCCAAGCAAGGTGAAGCCCGCTGCCGCGAACGCCAGCCAATGACGGTCGTGGCTGATCAACGGCGAAATCACGCCGGCCACCACGGATTGCAGTATCAAACTCGTGAACGACTGCAGCGACGATGCCGCGCCGCGCTGCCGCGGGTACATATCCAAAATAGCGAGGGTCAGAATCGGGAAGACCATCGCAATGCCGAGTGCGCTGATCGCCATCGGCAGCACCGCCCACGGCAGCATCGATTGCGGCGCGAGTACGTTATAGGCGATGTTGATCGCGGCGGCGATGCCGCAGACCGCAAACCCGATTCCCGCGCTGCGCGTGCCGCTGAGACGGCCTGCAGCGCGACCGGACAGAAAGGAACCCAGCATCATGCCGGCGATGGTCGGCACGAAGAACCAACCGAATTGGTCTTGCCCGAGCCGCAGGTGTTCCATCACGAACACCGGCGCCGACGCGATGTACAGGAACAGCGCAGCGAAGTTGAAACCACCTGCTGCCGCGAAGCGTTGGAAGCGCGGGTTCAAGACGATGTAAGCATGACTGCGCAGCAGCATCCGCGGCGAGGGCCGAAAGCGCGCTTCGGGCGGATGCGTTTCGGGTAAACCAAGCCATGTGGCGATCCACAGCAGCACGGCGAACAGCACGAGGAACCAGAAAATCGCGGGCCAACGTTCCCAGCCGAGAATCCAGCCACCGATGATCGGCGCGACCGCCGGCGCGATCGAAAAAATCATCGACACCTGACTCATCATCCTTTGCGCCGAGTCGCCATCGAAGACATCGCGAATCACGGTGCGTCCGACGATCAAACCGGTGCCGGCCGACATGCCCTGTAACGCACGAAACGCCAACAGCGTCGGCAAATCGGTGGCGAGCGCGCAACCGACCGACGCCAACGCGAACAGGGCTAAGCCCACGAGAATGACGCGGCGCCGGCCGATGGCATCCGAGAGCGGCCCATGCACCAGACTCATCACCGCATAGGCGACGAGATAAACGCTGACGGTCTGTTGCATCGCAAGCGTATCGGCGCCGAACTCTGCGCCCATTTGTCGGAACGCCGGGAACATGGTGTCGATCGAAAACGGCCCGATCATCGCCAGGCCGCCGAGCAGCAGCGACAGACGTCCGATGCGGGGGCGATGTCCTGCGCGATCGGTCATGGCGCTGCAGGCCCGGTAAGCAAAGGCTCGCCGCCGCGGGGCCGAAATACGGATGTGCTCATGCCCACAGCATAGCGCGGGCCGGAAAGCCGGCCATGAAACGGTGTGCGGCGGGCTATAATCCGGCCTCACGGTGGGAGAAGCGGCCGCCTCGCTCGGAACCTGGTTCCGCACGAGATGTCCGCTGCCGAAGACGCAATCGCCCGAAATCGCTCAGGCTCCCTAACCATCGTGGTCCAAGACTCTGGAGAGATCGGCCGCCCATCGCGACACGGGTAGCGCCGGCGCCGAAGGGGCAAGACATCCGAGCGCGGTAGCGCCCGATGTCCAAACTCTCAGGCAGAAGGACAGAGGGGTAAGCGGGGAATTCGAGCGGCACTGCCGCGAGCCCGTGAACGCACGCAAGCCGCGAGGCTTGCGGGCAGGAACGAGCGGGGAATTCGAGTGGCGCAAGCCGCGAGCCCGCGAACGCACGCGAGCCCTGAGGCTTGCGGGCGGGAACACGTCCCTCCTACGCCTGAATCACTCGGACACATCGCCCATGACGCCTTCGCTTCGCGATCTCGAGCACCACTGTGCTTTCCTCGAACGCCATATCGGCCCGAACGACATCGAAATCGCGCACATGCTGCGCGTCGTCGGTCACGATTCGCTCGATGCCATGACCGATGCGATCGTGCCGGCCAACATCAAATCCGCTGCGCCGCTGGCCCTGCCCGAAGCGATGACCGAAATCGAGTCGCTGGCGAAGATTCGCGCGATCGCCGACAAGAACGCGCTGTTCAAGAATTTCATCGGTCAGGGCTACTACGGCACGCATACGCCGAACGTCATCCTGCGCAACATCCTCGAAAATCCAGCGTGGTACACGGCATATACGCCTTATCAGGCGGAGATTTCGCAAGGCCGCATGGAAGCGTTGATCAACTTCCAAACGATGTGCGCGGACCTGACCGGCATGGAAATCGCCAACGCCTCGTTATTGGACGAAGCCACCGCCGCCGCCGAAGCGATGACCCTCGCCAAGCGTTCGGCGAAGTCGAAGTCCAACGTCTTTTTCGCTTCCAACGGCGTGCATCCGCAAACCCTCGAAGTGCTGCGCACTCGCGCCGAACCGTTGGGCATCGAACTGATCGTCGGCGACGAGTCCGAGGCCGCGAGCGTCGACTGCTTCGGCGTGCTGCTGCAATACCCGAACACCTTCGGCGCGATCAACGACTACAAGGCCCTCGCCGATGCCGTCCACGCGCGCGGCGGCGTGGTCGCTGTCGCGACCGATCTGCTCGCGCTGACGTTGATCGCCGCGCCCGGCGAATGGGGCGCCGATATCGTCGTCGGCAACAGCCAGCGTTTCGGCGTGCCGTTCGGTTTCGGTGGCCCGCATGCGGCGTTCATGGCCTGCCGCGATGCCTACAAACGTTCGATGCCGGGGCGCTTGATCGGCGTTTCGATCGATGCCGAAGGCAAGCCCGCCTACCGCCTGACGCTGCAGACCCGCGAGCAGCACATCCGTCGCGAGAAAGCCACCTCGAACATCTGCACCGCACAGGTGCTGCTGGCGGTGATGGCGAGCATGTACGCGGTGTATCACGGCGCCGAAGGTCTGATTCGCATCGCCCGTCGTACGCATCGTCTGACCGCGATCCTCGCAGGCGCCCTGCGCAAAGAAGGCGTGCATGTCGGCGAGCAGTTCTTCGACACGCTGCACATCACCGGCATCGATGCCGAAGCCGTGCATGCGCGCGCCCGTGCCGAAGAGATCAATCTGCGCCGTATCGACGCGCGCAGCCTCGGCATCAGTCTCGACGAAACCACCACACGCAGCGACGTCGTCGCCATCGCCGCACTGTTCGGCGCCGACGCCCGCGACATCGACGGCCTGGACATGGACACGCACGACGCGCTGCCGCACGCATTGCTGCGCACCAGCGCATTCTTGACCCATCCGGTGTTCAATACGCATCACAGCGAGCACGAACTGCTGCGCTACATGCGCGCGCTGGCCGACAAAGATTTGGCGATGGATCGGACGATGATCCCGCTCGGCAGCTGCACGATGAAACTCAACGCCACCGCCGAGATGATTCCGGTGACGTGGCCGGAATTCGGCCATCTGCATCCGCTTGCACCTGCCGATCAGGCGTTGGGCTACAAGCAACTGATCGACGAACTGGAAGCGATGCTGGTCGAATGCACCGGCTACGACGCGGTGAGCTTGCAGCCGAATTCCGGCGCGCAGGGCGAATACGCCGGCTTGCTCGCGATTCGCGCGTACCACCGTTCGCGCGGCGACGCCCATCGCGATATTTGTTTGATCCCGGAATCCGCGCACGGCACCAATCCGGCATCCGCGCAGATGTGCGGCATGACCGTGGTCGTGACCAAATGCGATGCGAACGGCAATGTGGACCTCGACGACATCCGCCGCAATGCAGAGAAATATAGCGACCGCCTCGCCGCGCTGATGGTGACGTATCCGTCCACGCATGGCGTGTTCGAAGAGGACATCGTCGCGATCTGCGAAACGATTCATGCGCACGGCGGTCAGGTCTACACCGACGGCGCCAACATGAATGCGTTGGTCGGCGTCGCCAAGCCAGGCAAGTGGGGCTCGGACGTCTCGCATCTGAATTTGCACAAAACCTTCTGCATCCCGCACGGCGGTGGCGGCCCCGGCGTCGGCCCCTGCGCTGTGAAGTCGCATCTCGCACCCTTCCTACCGAAGACATTGGACGGCGAAGGCACGGTCGGGATGGTCTCGGGCGCATCGTTCGGCTCGGCGTCGATTCTGCCGATCAGTTGGATGTACGTCACGATGATGGGCGGCGCCGGCCTGCGCCGAGCGACCCAAGTGGCGTTACTCAATGCGAACTACATCGCTAAGCGCCTCGCGCCGCATTACAGCACGCTGTACACCGGTCGTAACGGTCTCGTCGCGCACGAATGCATTCTCGATCTTCGTCCGATCAAAGACGCGACCGGCATCAGTGCCGAAGACGTGGCCAAGCGGCTGATCGATTTCGGTTTCCATGCGCCGACGCTGAGTTTCCCGGTCGCCGGCACGCTGATGGTCGAACCGACCGAAAGCGAGTCGCAGCACGAACTCGATCGCTTCATCGACGCGATGATCCAGATCCGCGACGAAATCCGCGCGGTCGAAGACGGCCGTCTGGATCGCGAGGACAATCCGCTCAAACACGCGCCGCATACCGCGACCGCGGTCGCCGGCAGCGAATGGGCGCACGCCTACCCGCGCGAGCTCGCCGCGTTCCCGCTTGCCGTCGCTGAAGCTGCAAAAGTATTGGCCGCCGGTCGCGCGCGTGGACAATGTCTACGGCGACAAGAACGTCATGTGCGCCTGCATCCCGGTGGATGCGTACAAAGAAGATGTCGATGCCTGATTCGATGTCTTGAGCCGCTGGCGCCCGGACGGCCCATGGTCCGGGCGTGCTTTGAATTTCCAGGCCCATGCTTCACGACTCGGGCTTCCCGGCCAGCGATTTCCCTAGACGGCCGGAAACGACTAGATTACGTGACAGCGATCTTACAAACCGGCCGGGGGACGGCTCGGGTCGCCGGAACATACCGGCGAAGATCGCAGTTCACATTCAGACTCCCGGGGAGGGAACAGCATGCCTGCACGCGCGAAGATCAGCGCCAACCGTCTTTTTGTCGCCCTACTGGCCGCCATGGTGCTGCCGGCCGCCGCACAAGACGCCGCCACTGCCAGCGAGACCTCCGAAGGGGTCAAGACCCTCGACCGCATTGCGGTTACGGGGACACGCATCAAGAGCGCCGAGGCCGAAGAAGCCTTGCCGATCACGTCCTTCACCAAGGCGCAGATCGACCAGCTCGGTATCACCTCGGCAGAACAACTGCTGATGACGCTCAATATCTCCGGCAACGGCTCGGACAATCTGGCCAGCAACGCCGGCATCGTCAACGAAGAGCAGCGCGGCAACAACGGCGTGTCCGGCGCCAACCTGCGCGGCCAGGGCGCGGACGCCACGCTGGTGCTGCTCAACGGCAGACGCGTGGCGACTCACGGCCTCAAGGGCCGCGCTGTCGATCTGAACTCGATCCCGTTCGCGGCGATCGAACGCGTCGAAGTGCTGCGCGATGGCGCCTCCGCGATCTACGGCACCGACGCCATCGGTGGCGTGATCAACTTCATCACGAAGCGCGATTTCCAAGGCACACAAGCGTCGGCCTTCGTGGATATCACCGAAGAAGGCGGCGGCGATGTGTACCGCAGCAGCCTGTTGTTCGGCCATGGCGATTTCGACAACGACGGTTGGAACGCCTTCGGTACGCTCAGCGTCAAGCGCAACACGATCCTGCGCGGCAGCGACCGCGATTTCTCGAACACTTTCCAGCCCGATCGCGGTTTGTCGCCGGATACCCGCGGCACGCCGTTCGCCACCGTCTTCAGTCTCGGCGCCACCGGCGTGGGCGCCAGCAGCTTGCTGCGCAACGGCGTGCTGGACCCGAGCGTCGGCACCACCCGCCTGACCGCAGTGAACGTCTTCAATCTTCCGGGTGCGGCAGGGTGCGAAGCGGCAGGCCCGGACATGGGGCCCTACGCTTTTCGGCTGTGGAACGTGCCTGCGTCGCGATATGCCTGCGCCTGGGATTACCCGGCGGCCGCGGTCATTCAGCAGCCGCAAGACAGCGTGGACTTCGTCGGTCGCGCCAGTTTCCGCGTCGGTACCGCACACGAAGCCTACGTCGAGCTCACCGCATCCAAAGTCGATGTGGCCAAGACCTTCGAGCCCAACCAAATCTCGTCCAGCACCTCAACCGCGCTCACCGCGCTGGGACCGAGCACCTGGTACCCGCGTAATGCGCTGACCCAGGTCACCTACGACGCGGTGTACGACGCACTGGCGGCTTATTTCGGCGCTGCACAACTCGGTGCTCGCGGCACGCCGATCGCCTACCGCTGGCGTTGCCTCGCGTGCGGCCCGCGTCAGATCGAAACCACCACCACGTCGTATCGATTCGTCGCAGGCATCGGCGGGGATCTCGGCGGCAGTATGTTCGAAGGTTGGAGCTACGACGTCGGCCTCACTCGCGCCAGCAGCGAATCCGAATCCACCCTGGGCAGCGGTTTCCATTACACCGATTCGCTTCGGACGATCTTAGGCAGTGGCTTGCTCAACCCGTTCCTCGCGCCGGGGCAGAGCCAGTCGGCGGAAGCCATGGCCGCACTGAATGCGGCCTCCGCTCAAGGCGTGACCCTGTACGGCGGCGAATCGGTCGTGACCTCGCTGGATGCGTCCATCACCGGCGACTTGGGCTTCTTCACCCTACCGGGCGGCAGCATCGCGAATGGCCACCGGCTTCGATCTGCGCCGCGAGGAATTCCTTTTCGACGGCGACCAGCGCGCCACCCGACGTCCCGTGTTCAACGCGCCGTTCGACGATGCCAATGCGCTGGATAACGTCAGCCGCGACATCAAGGCCGCTTACGTCGAATTCCAGTTGCCGATCTTCAGCAACTTCGACCTCAATCTGGCCGGCCGCTACGACCATTACAGCGGCTTCGGCGGTACCACCAACCCGAAAGTGTCGTTCAAGTATCGGCCGTTCGAATCGCTGCTGTTCCGCGGCGCCTACAGCACCGGCTTCAAGGTGCCTAGCTTCAACCAGTTGTTCAACGGCGTCAGCGAAGTGCAGTACACCGGCCTGGATCTGGCCGACCCGGAAACCTGCCCCGGCGGCATCGCCAACCCGAACGTGGCCGGTTGCGAAGTCATCCGCCCGGTCGAAATCTTCGGCGGCAAGGACACGACTGCAGCCCGAAGAATCCGACCCAGAAGAGCTTCGGCTTGGTGTACTCGCCGATGAACCAGTTCAACCTCGCGCTGGACTGGTGGGAAATCGAACGCGAGAACACCATCCGCTCGGCGCCGCGCGATGTGCTCATCCAGCAACTACGACCTGTTCCAGGACAACTGGATCCGCGACGACAGCGGCGAAGTGGTCGCGATCGACCGTCGCTTACATCAACTCCGGCGGCAGCCTGATGCGCGGCGTCGAAGTGGACGCCAATCTCAGCGGCGAATTGGCCGGCGGTCGTTGGAGCGTGAACCTCAACGGCAGCTACATCCACCAGTTCCAGACCAAGGCGCTGGAATCGCTGCCGTATTCGCGGAATCTGGTCGACCGTTACGTGCGTTATTTCAACCTGCCGATCTCGTGGAAGCACACGCTGAACTTCAGCTACAGTCGCGGCAACTGGTCGCACAGCCTCATCCAGATCCATCGCGACGGCTATTACGACGAACCGCCGGTCAGCGTCGCGAACGGCAGCTTCATTCCGGCCGGCTGGAAACCGCGCGTCGAGGGCTACACCACTTACAACTACAACGTGACCTGGACCGGGATCGAGGACCTCAAGCTGGGTTTCGGCATCAAGAACCTGCTGAATCAAGACCCGCCGTTCACCGCGCATCAGAACGACTTCGCCGCAGGCGCCGCTTGGGAACCGCGCATCGCCGACCCACGCGGACGCGCCTACACCTTGTTGGCCGAATACAAGTTCTGATCTGCGTCGCGAACTCGCGTCGTGTCATCGTTCTATCGCAGGCCCCGCACTCCGGGGCCTGTTTTTTTGGCTGATGCGTCTGCGCCCACATTGTGCGATAGCCGCGGCGCTCGGGCGAACGAATCGATATTCAGATCGGTGCTCGTACGGATGAAGCCGAGGAAGGATGCCATCGACGGCCAAGAAAAAGCCCCGAAGTTCGGGGCTTTTTCTCACTCGCATCGAGACGTCGATCGAGATGCATCGGGCGCGATGCTTGCAATACGACGCCTTCGTCGCGTCAGTACATTTCGTATTCGAATTGGAAGCGCGCTTGCGCATCCGGGCCGTTCGGGCCGATACCGGTCAGCACTGCGGCGTCCCAGCCGATCTTGTTGCCGTTCGCCAATTTCTTCTTGCTGAATAAGGCCGGACCGATTCGATGCTCGGCGCCGTCGCCGAGATGATCCAATTCGCCGAGATTCCCGAACCCCTGCACGCCGAACTCCAACGCCTCACGGCCGCGCCATTTCAGTTCCCAGCCATAGGCCAATTCGGTTTCGTCGCTAGCGCCGGCACCGATTTGACGTGCGAAGATCAGATTCACGTTCGCGATCACATCGCTGAATTCTTTTTGCAGCAAAGGGCCGATCTTGATCTTATCGGGGCCATCTTCCATCGGCCGCTCGTATTCGGCGAGCACACCGACGTCGATGAAATACTCGCCTGGTTCGCTGAAGATCAATACGTTTTCCCATTCCAGCGCTTCGATTTCGCCGCCCTGACCGCTTTGACCTTCGTACTCGACGACCAATTCGGTCTTCCAATTCGCGGTCGGCGACCAAGCGAAATCGACCACGAACGCGCGTTCGTAACCATCGTCTTCTTTGAACACACCGGCGCGTAATTCGATCTCGCGTTCGCCTTTCTCGACAGTCGGGTAGTAGATTTTGTCGGCAGGCCCCGCAACCGCTTGGCCCATCGCCAAGCCCAACACCAACGCCAAACTCAGGCGCGCGCCGCAGTGGCGGCCGATTTCGAACCCCATCGTTTCATCCCTATGATCAAAGTGAACAAAGTGGCGGCATAAGCCAAAACTTGCACGCCCATCGGACGCGACTGATAACCGACCAACGTATGCAGCGTCTGGCCGAACACCGACTGCTCGGACAACAACCAGTCGGTATCCCAAAGCTGTTGGCCGAACGCAGGTACGACATCGGCCTGATTGAGAAAACCGGCCGCCTGCGCCGCCAATCCCGCCGCCAGCAGCAACAACAAACCATTGGTCGCAGTGAAGAAATAACGCATCGGTATGCGCAACATGCCGCGATACAGGGCGTAGCCGAGGCCCGCGCCGATGGCGACGCCAGCGAGCGAACCGGCAAGCATATTCATCGTATCGGTACCACCCAGCGAAACGCCGTAGAGAAACAGCACCACTTCGCTGCCTTCGCGCAACACCGCCAACGCCACCACGATCATCAGCGCGTACAGCGTGCGGCTGCCTTCGGCGACCGCCGAGCCGACCTCACGCATCTGTTTCGCCAGTTCGCGTCCATGGCTCGCCATCCAGATCACATGCCAGCCGATCATCGCGACCGCCGCGATCAGCACGCCCGCGTTGAATAGTTCCAATCCCAGGCCTTCGGCCATCGCACCGATACGATCGGCCAATAACGCGACGAGACCTGCACCGAATACACCCGCCGTCACGCCGTACAGGATCCAGCGACGACTGCCGGCGACCTCGCGCGTCGCGGCCGAAACGATGCTGATGATCAGCGCCGCCTCAAGCACTTCGCGGAACACGAGGATCAGACTACTGAGCATTCCGCACTCCCGATCAGCGAACGATCAACACACCCTGGGCGGTCTTCGGATTGAATTCGCCGAAGAAAGGATAGCGGCCCGGTTTCAGCGGCCCGACGAATACGATCGCGGTCGATTTGCCGGGGATGATCTTTTCCCGATTCAGCTCATGGCTCTCGAACTCTTCGGGCGTCGAATCGGCATTGACCACCTTGAGGCGGACTTTCACCCCGGCAGGCACCACCAGCTCGGCCGGCTCGAATCGGTGATTGCGGATGGTCAACGTGAACTCGGGCGGCTTCGCGGCCTGGACGGGCATCGAGCCAGCGATCATCAACAGCAGCAAACAAAGGAACGGGCGCATAGCGAACCTGACGAAGCGTTTATGAGAATGGTTATCATAATTGCGGCAAGACCGACGCTTTGCAAGAGACAAACGATTCTGCGTTTCTGCACGGATGCCCCCGCCAACGCGGCTTCCTTCACATGGAGGGCATCGTTTCATGACCGAATCCTCTCGCATTCGCTTCGGTGCGCTTAGACATCACCCAACAAAAAAGGTCTGCCGCAAACGCGGCAGACCTTCGTTTCTACTCGGTAGGACGCACGACTTGAGCATCGTTGCGCCGTCGTCTCCGTGACATTGAAGCCGGCCTAATGCTGGCAGGTGCGGCGGTCGCTATCGTAAAGACATTGCCCAGTGGTGCCGTGCCGGTTCGGTAGAAGTGACCGTTCGTTGCGCCGCACTCGACGCAGAATCATTTTTCGTCGATCGGAATCGGATACGGCTCCGCGACGACGCCCGAGCATTTCTTGCACTGGAAATACACGCCATTGGCGATCGTGCCGGTCGTGGTGTTCGTGAGCGCGTACGGACCCGTAATCACCGCCCATGCAGAGCTACCGTAGAGCGCCACGCAGCGTTCGTGCGATGCGTGAAACGCCACGTAGTAATGCTGGTTCGCCACATTAGTCGGAACCGTGTGCGTGGCCCACCAATTGCTGAGATAGGCGAAACTGAGAAATTGCGGGGGGCCGACATTCACCACCTGCCCGGGGTAACAGGGCCGCTGCGCTTGGGCCGCAAACACAACGCCCAGTGCCAACAACAGCGTCAACAGAATACGTTTCATCGCTTGCTCCTTCGTAAGACCAGTGTGTTGATTTCCGGAAATACCGCCGCCCATGGCGACGGCGACCGGAGTCTATGCACGGGTCATCCGCTAAAACAGGCGGCCTGCCTTCGATTTCGGGCGAAAACGGCGAAAACGACCCGGGAACATCCCGAGAACGACACCGCATTGCCCACCATGGACAGCCACGCGGGATCGAAATCGGCGACGTCGCGGTTGCATTCCAGCGCTTTGCGCGGCGCCTCAGCCCGCGGATCGTCGCGTCCACACCAACAGGCGGTTGTTCGCTGGCATCGCATTGTCTTCGGCCAACCGTAGACCGATGCCTTCGGCCAATGCATTCACCGCCTCGAAATCGCGAATGCCCGAACGCGGGTCGCGTTCTTTCAGCCAGAGCTCGAAGCCGCGGTTGCTCTCGCTCGTGAATTCGCCGCCGTAATTGAACGGCCCGTAGATCGCCACCACCGCATCGTCGGCCAACACCGTCGGCAAGGCTGCGAACAGCGCCTGCACTTCGGGCCAACCCATGATGTGCAGCGTGTTCGCGCTGAATAGAGCGTCGTAGCGAAGGGCCTCCTGCCGCGTCGTGCCATGGGCCCGCTCGTCCGGCGGCAACCGCGGTGGCGGGTCGAAATGCGGCGTCGACCCCGCCACCGCCTGCAGGGCGAAGGGCTCGGGCGTGTTCGGTAGCGCGGCCTCATCCAACCATAAGCGAATGCCAGGCAGATGATCCGCATGATCTGAGCACTGCCAGCGCAGCCACGGCATCGCCACCGCGAAATGCACCGCGTGCTGGCCGGTACCGCTGCCGATCTCCAGCGCATGGCGACGATCGGCGAAGTGCGTTCGCAGCACGTGCAAGATCGGCTCTTTATTACGGTCGCAGGCGGGCGAATGCGGCTTCATACGGTCTACTTCATGGCGTCGGTCGTGGGAGGCGCCAAGCAGGTGCCCGACGGTCGATCCTGACCGCCTCCGGCAGTGCTTGCAATTCTCGGCGCCTATTTTATTATTACGTTCGTTATAACTTCAACGGAGCGACCGATGAAACTGAAGATCACCACCGTCGGCAATTCGGCCGGCGTCATCCTGCCCAAGGAACTCATGGCCCGTCTGCGCCTGGAGAAAGGCGACGAGCTGTACGCCCTGGAAACCCCCGGCGGCATCGTCTTGACCACGTACGACCCCGAATTGGCGGCACACATGGACGTGGCCGAGCGAATCATGCGCGAGGACCGTCAAGTCCTGCACAAATTGGCGCAGTAGGAGACGGCCATGATCGTGTGGATTAATAAACGGCTGGCTCTTGCCATTCACGACCGACAACTCTCCGAACACGGCGGTGGCCCAGGCGTGCGCGACGAAGGCTTGCTCGACTCTGCCCTCGCCCGCCCACAACAACTGTTCGCTTACGGCGACCCGCCCCCGGACATCGCGGCGCTCGCGGCGAGCCTCGCCTATGGCCTCGCACGCAACCATCCTTTCGTCGACGGCAACAAACGCACTGCGCATGTCTGCTACCGCGTCTTTCTCGCACTCAACGACGCGGAACTGAAAGCGACCGAAGAAGAGAAATACATCGCGATGCTCAGCCTTGCCGAAGGCCGCATGGAGGAAACCGAATTCGCCGAGTGGCTGCGTAAGCATCTTGCGCTCGCACCTGGGAATCGGGTGAACGAGCCCGCGGCGACATACGGGCGTTGACGCTGCCGCATCGAAGCGGCAGCGACACGACTCGCGTCACGCGCAGCGAAGCCCGCTTCGCATCAACCCTCGCCGCCGGCGCTTTTCGCCAAGCGCAGCACGCGGTCGCCGCGGTCGAAACCCGATTCGTATAGCACAAGGCCGCCTGCGGTACGCAACAACGCGATCGCGATGCCCACGCGTTGCGGGTCGGCCGGCCCGAAAGCATCGGCGACGGTTTCGAAGCGGCCGCGGCCATCGTTACGCAGCCACTGCGCGCCCGCGCCGAGGGTGCCGAACAACAAGTCCGCATCGCCGTCGCCGTCCATGTCTTCGAACTGCGCATCGAGTGCGGACTGCGTCAACGCCGGCAGTCGCGCAGCGGTGTCGTCGCGGAAACGTCCGCTGTCGTTGATCAGCAATCGGCTGCGCGCGATGCCCGGCATCGGAAAGTTCACGTTCGCGAAGACCACATCGGCATCGCCATCGCCGTCCACATCGCCGAAGGCCACTTTGCGCGTTTCTTCCGGCGCGCTCGGCGCGGGCAAGCGCGCATCGGTTTCGTCGACGAACGCTTTGCCGGTATTGATGTAGAGACGATTACGGCCACCGTTCGCCGGTTCGTTGCCTGCGATCAAATCGAGGTCGCCGTCGCGGTCGATGTCCACCAACTTCAAATCCTGGGTGACGTCGACGACATCCGGCATCCACGTCGCACTGACGTCTTCGAAACGGCCCTTGCCGTCGTTGCGCAGTACCAATTCGCGAGATGCGTTGCGCGAAAGGATCAAATCGATGTCGCCGTCGCCGTCGATATCGCCAGCGATGCCGGCATTGGATTCGGTCTTGCTCGGCAACGGATGCGGGCTTGCGGCGAACACGCCGCGGCCGTCGTTGAGGAAATACTCGTTGTTCGCGGTGTCTTCGCTGGGGAACACCACATCCAAGTCGCCATCGCCGTCGAAATCGGCCAAGACCGCGTCTTCGGAATCTTCCTGCCCCACCGGCAACGCGCCTTCGGCCAGCACATAACGGCCGCCGTCGTTGCGCAACATCACATTGACCGCGAATTCCTTAGCGAGAAACAGATCCAAATCGCCATCGCCATCGGCATCGCCCTGCGCGATGTCCATCGTGCGGCCCTGCCCGGCGCCGTCGGGCAACCAACGCGCCGTCTCGTTCGTCGCGGTAAACGCGCGCAGACCCGTCATCGGCGCCATCCACGCATCCAACGCCACTGCGACGGTTTCGCTGTAGATGCCGCCGGGTTTGCCGAAACCGATCATCGCCGCACGCTCATTCGGGAAACCCATCATGCCGTGATCGGCATTAGGCACTTCCACCGCGCGCGCAGTACCGGGCCGCAACGCATTCACGCGCTCGGCGATGGCGCGGTGATCCGCGGCGCTAGACACGTAATCGCCCGCGCCATGCATCGCGAGCACGGCGGTGTCGGCCTTCGCCCACATCGCCGGCATATCGATCGCGTTCAACTGATGCCAGAACGGCAAGGCGCGGCCGAAATACACACCGTCTTGGAACATCTCGTTCAACGCATCGCTCAGCTCGGGATAGTCCGCGCGAATCTGCTCGGCCGTGTGTTTTTCGTTGAAGAACAATTGCGAAATCCGCGCCTTTTGCGCCACCGCCGATTCCAGCGCCGCGCCTTCTATCCCCGCCAATTTGTACTGCCTGCGCGCATTCTCCAATTCGTATTCGTACCACCCTTGGTAAGCCGTACCGTACACGGCCAACCCGCGCAATTTGAATTCAGCAGCCAACAACGGCCCCCACACGCCGCCCATGCTGTGCCCGAACACGAACACCCGCGATGCATCCACGTCCTGACGCGCCAACAGCGCCTTCAACGCCGCGCGATAACCCTCGTACTCGCGCTGGAAATCCACCGAAGTCCCTGGCCCGCCTTCGCTATCGCCCACGCCGGGTTTGTCCACGCGATAGGTGATGTAACCGGCCTGCGCGAACGGCTGCAAAAAACGCGAATACGGAGTGCCATCGCCGAGCACCGTATCCATCGTGCCCAACGCCACGCCCTGCACGTAGAACAACACGGGATATTTCTCGCTCGACGACGGCGCGGACGGCACCGACGTGAACGTCCGCAGACGCGCACGGTCTTTGCCTTCGCCGATCGCCACATCGCCGTATTCCACGTGATACGCCGCATCGCCCGGGTCGCGCATGCGCTCACCCATCGTGCCGCGCAGCACGATCTCCTGTGCGCCGCGACGCACCTTCATCGCGATCGGCACGCCGCTACGGCTCGTCGCCAACCACGCCAACACCTCCGCGACGGAGGCCACCGGCGTGTCGTTCAACGCCAACAACCGATCGCCCGCCTGCACGCCCACCGCCAACGCGGTACTGCCCGGCAACACACCCTGCACCAACACGCCTGCGTCTTCCGGCGCATTCGCCAACTGCACGCCTAAGGCCGCACGCCGCGGCAACGGCTCCGCCGCCTGCGCGAACGAGACCGCAGCCGACACGCCAAGCGCCAACATCGCGCACAACGACCACGCCCGCATATCACGCACCCGCGCACCCGCACCCATCGACCGCCGTGGCATCGTCATCGTCGTCATCTCTCTCCACGGACACCCGTGATCGCGACGACCCTACGCCCCCATCGCATCGACGCCATGCGGCGGAAGTCATGCACAGCGGCGGACGGAAGTCATGGCTACGCGCGAGTCGTCAACACAACGATAAGCACAACGCGTTGCCTGCGATCACAGCGAGTTTGGCAGCCCCTCATCCGTCGCTACGCGCCACCTTCTCCCCGCGTCGCGGGGAGAAGGAATAAAGCGGTGCGCTTGTGCGGTCGCGGTGCTTGCTGCCCTTCTCCCTGCGTAGCGGGGAGAAGGTGGCCGAAGGCCGGATGAGGGGCGCTCTTCGCGAACATTTAAAAAAATCGCACGCCCCGCCTTCCTTCTCCCCGCGTGCGGGAGAAGGTGGCCGAAGGCCGGATGAGGGGCGCGCTTTTCCTACACCCGCATCAGAAAACCCCGATACTGCACAAACGCACACGTCGCCAAGATGCTCCGCACACATCAAGAGCACGACACGATGCGCGGCCCGCAACCCCACACCCGCGAACGCAACTTGCGCCGCCTCCAAACCGAAGCCGAACGCAAACTTTGGCATCACCTCCGCAACCGCCGCCTACTCGGCTACAAATTCCGTCGCCAACACCGCATCGATCGCTTCTATCCAGACTTCGTTTGTCTGCAAACGCGTCTGATCATCGAACTCGACGGCAGCCAACACCTCGACCAAGAATCCTACGACGACGCCCGCACTCAGCGACTACAGCAGATGGGCTATCGCGTGCTACGCCTCTGGAACGATGATGTGCTGCTTCGGATCGACGATGCATTGGCGGCGATCGCTGCGGCGCTAACAGCCGCCCCTCATCCGTCGCTACGCGCCACCTTCTCCCCGCAAAGCGGGGAGAAGGAATAAAGCACAACGCCCAAAAAACGCTATCCCAATGCTCTCATTCCCAATGCTCTCCTTCTCCCCGCACAGCGGGGAGAAGGTGGCCGAAGGCCGGAAGAGGGGCGCTGTTCGCCAGACACCGTCAGCCACCTTCAATCCATCATGTCGATTGCAGGAAGCTCGAATTGATCGCGGTTGTTTGGTCCGCGACAATTTCTGATTGCGCATTGAAACAGTGATGAGCTCATGGCTCAGCCTAGCGACACACAGAGCTATGCTTGTGGCTGATTCGCGATCGAAAACACAAAGTCCGAAACCTCTCGCCTGAATGACTCATTCTCGACAAACAGTTTGTACACCTGCGTATCGTCTTTCAATAAACGCTGCATGGCGCGGCCCAGCGCCATGTCGTATGCCATTCGCGCGGTGTGCGGGGTATTTTCTTTAGCGTTCTGAAAAGCCGTATCCGCAGCCACGACCGGCGCGACATCCTCGCGCAGTCGCTTCACGACGCGGTCGGTATCATCGAACATCGTGCCGAACTGTTCGTTGAAGACTTTGAGGATGTTGCTCAGACGGTCGAGTTCGGTTTCTGGCTTGTGGCCGCCCGCTTCAGTCGGCACCGGTTCGATCTCGGACTCCTTGTCTTCAAGCGCGATCTTCTGCGCTGCTTTCTTCTCGACGCGGTAGCTGTCCATGTCGATCGATTCGAGAATGCCTTTCGCCAGATCCTCTTCCTGCGGCGCGGGCAGTTTGTTGATCAACATGTTCATGAAAATCGAGAGCTTTTCCCACTCGGCGTTGCTGTAGGCGATGATCGAAGACAGGAAGGCATAGGTGCGACAAAACACCTTTGCTTTGCTCTTGAAATCGATCTGCGCGTCTTCGTCCAGCGTCTCGATGTAGACATCGCGACAGGCATCGAGGATCGGGTCCAACCGGTCGCGGTCGGCACCCGCCAGAAAGGCCGCCACCAGTTGCTGCACCTGTGCGGGCGCATACACCTGCGCATCATCCAGCGCGGTTTTCAGGTCATGCAGCTTGTTCGGGTCGGTTTCGTCGGCCAGCAGCGTGGTGCGGTAATAGTTCTGGAACGCCTCGGTCACGGCTTCGCGGTTGTCTTGGAAATCCAGCACGAAGCAGTCGTGTTTCTTCGGATGCGCGCGATTCAACCGCGACAGCGTCTGCACCGCTTTGATATTCGACAGCGCCTTGTCCACGTACATCGTATGCAGCAGCGGCTCGTCGTAACCGGTCTGGAACTTGTCGGCGCAGATCAGGAAACGATACGGGTCGTTTTGGATCCTGTCGGCGATGTCCTTGCTGGGGAACCCATTGAGCGTGGCCTCGGTCTGCTTCGCGCCGCCGTACTCGTGTTCGCCGGAGAAGGCGACGATGGCCTGATAGGGGCTCTTGCGTTCCTCCAGATAGGTCTTGAACGCATGGAAGTATTGAATGGCGCGCTGAATACCACTGGTGACCACCATCGCGCGGGCCTGGCCGCCGATCTTGCCGGGGGCCATCACCTGCTCGTGGAAATGGTCGACCATGATTTCGGCCTTGCGGCGGATCGCGTGGTCGTGGCTTTCCACGTAACGGCGTAGTTTCTTCTTGGCCTTCTTCTTGTCGAACTCCGGGTCGTCTTCGATCTTCTTGATCAACTGGTAATAGCTGTCCACCGGAGTGTAGGCCTTCAGCACATCCAGAATGAAGCCCTCTTCCACCGCCTGCTTCATGGTGTAGGCGTGGAACGGCCGGTATTTGATCTTGCCGTCGGCGTCGGGCGGCTGCGGCACGCCGAACATTTCCAGCGTTTTGTTCTTGGGGGTGGCGGTGAAGGCGAAGTAGCTGGCGTTGCCCAGCATCTTTCGCGAGGCCATGCGCTGTTCAAGCGCGGCGTTGACGGTGTCTTCCGGGTCGGGGGCATCGTCGTCATCGCTCTTGGCAGCCGCATCGCCCAGCGCCTGATTCATGGCGGCGGCGGTTTTGCCGCCCTGGCTGGAATGCGCCTCGTCGATGATGATCGCGAAACGCTTGCCGGCGTCCAGCGCGATTTCATCGAGGATGAACGGAAATTTCTGCACCGTCGATACGATGATCTTGCGGCCTTCCTGGATGAACCGCCGCAGGTCGCTCGAATGATCGGCGTGGCCCACGGTCGCGCGCACCTGCATGAAGCCCTTGATGGTTTTCTGGATCTGGTCGTCCAGAATGCGGCGGTCGGTGACGACGATGACCGAATCGAACACATCGCGCGCTGTGCCATCGGCCTGCTTGAGATCAGGCTTCAGGCCGATCAACTGGTGCGCCAGCCAGGCAATGGAGTTGGACTTGCCGCTGCCGGCGGAATGCTGGACCAGATAGCGCTGCCCTGCGCCGTTCTCGCGCGCATGCGTCAATGCGCTGCGCACCCCATCAAGCTGGTGATAGCGCGGCCAGATCTGGCTGCGCTTCTTCTTGCCAGTCTTCGGGTCTTTGTCTTCGACGATCTGCGCGTAGTGCTCCAGGATGTCGGTCAGCCCCGCCGGGGTCAGCGCGTCTTTCCACAGATAGTCGGTTTTCAGACCATGCGGGTTGGGCGGGTTGCCGGCACCGTCGCGGTGGCCCTTGTTGAACGGCAGAAACCACGAGGCCTTGCCCTTCAGTTCGGTGCACATCCGCACTTCGGCATCGTCCACGGCAAAGTGCACGGCGCAGCGGCCGAACTCGAACAGACGCTCGCGCGGGTCGCGGTCGCGTTTGTACTGTTCGATGGCATCGGCCACGGTCTGCTTGGTCAGGCTGTTTTTCAGTTCGAATGTGGCAATGGGCAGGCCGTTGATGAACAGCGCAAGGTCCAGCGCGCGGCGGGTCTCGTCCAGGCTGTAGGCCAACTGCCGCGTCACCGAGAACCGGTTCTGGGCGTGGCGCGCGGCGGCGGTGGCATTGCCTGCGGACGGCGTGCCGTAGAACAGGTCGAAGTGCAGCGGGCCGTGATCGATGCCCTTGCGCAACACATCCACCACGCCGCGCTTGCCGATCTCGCCCGACAGCCGCGCCAGAAACTTCAGCCGGGTGATGTCCTTGGCATCGTCAGCGTTGGCTATCGCCAGCTTGGCGAACGTCAGCGGCTGGGTGGCCTGCAGGAAGGCGAACAGCTGCGGCACGTCGATGGCGTGGGCACGGTCGAAATCCTGCGGGCTGCCGGCGATGTAGCCGGTGCCGCCGTATGCAGGCGGCGGCGGCTGCGCCACGCGGTTCGGCGGCACCGACAAGCCGTCGGTGCCGGTCATCTGGCGCACGATCAGGCTTTCGAGGGCTTTTTCGGACAGATCGGTGGTCATGCGGCGGCGTCCATGTCGTCGGTGTTTGGCGCATCGTCCAATGCGTCGTCGAGGGCGTCGTCGTCGAACCCTGCGTCGTTGTCGTCGCCCTGCGCGGGCGTGTCGGGTAGCGTCGCAGCGATTGCGCGCACATCGAGCTTGCCGGTCACGACATCGGCGACGAGACGGGTGCGGTATTCGCGGAGGAGTTCGATTTCGTTTTCGAGGCGGGAGACGGCTGTGTCTAAAGGCTTACAGTCAGTATTAATTTTTTCGACGATCTTCCGCTGCTCATCAACAGCTGGAAGCAGGATACGCCAAGACTTAATGTGCCCCTGAGAAATCTTAGGCATCGTCCCGCTGGAGCCTCTAGCATCACTTTCTATCTGGCGACGACCAACACGCGACAGCAATTGATTGACTAGAAAATCAGAATGAATCACATCATCACATAGCCTCAGGCGATAAATCAGATCACAGAGGATCGTTTTTTCTCTGACTCCTCGCACTATGCAAACGTCGCCCACACGGTCACGGGTATTCGATCTGGTAAGTAAAAAATCGCCATCCGTAACATTTATTCCACTCGGGATAACAGCATTTAAAGATACGGGCTTTATTGCGCAAGGATCAAATATGCCGCGTCTGACAGCAGAAAGTGACATGACTGCCCATTGACCTGATGCAATCTCACCCTCGTCCGCTACGGGACTCCAGCCCTGCTCAACACCTTTTAGCAGCCGACCAAACAGGGGAGTTCCCCAATGATGCGGAATGCCTCCGAGCCACGAGATACCAGAGTCCTTCAGCGGTACATCCGGATCAAGGCCACGGGTCACGGCGCGATGAATAATGGCCTGCTTCTGCTCGTTGAGCAGCGCGATGACCTTCCGCTTCGCGCGAATCGTGCGTTCCAATCGGCTGTTCGCCCAAGCGAGAAAGCGCACGATGGCGGCTTGTTCCTCTGGCGGAGGAATATGGAACGGCGAATCAAGGAATGAAACATCTGTAAGTTGCAGACGTGAAATCCAAACACCCTTTGAGCGAACTTTAAGCTCCCAATTGAATGAAATAGAACGAACAACTTCATGCACAAAAGACGAAAGGACTAAGCTCGCATTGCGGACTCTGTATACACCATAGGCAGAACTGATAATGCCGTGATGTTGTGAAACCCCAAGTCCGCCTGCCCATGCCCACAAACTATTGATGACCAAGTCACCCGGCCAGCACAGTTTGTAACCGAGGTACGATTCGGCTTTGAACATCGTGACATTCGCACTCTTTCTGGGAACCACTCCCCTTACTGAAGACACAGTTAGGAGCTCTTCTTTGCCAGTTTTTGATCGCACGTCGACTCTAGTAAAGATTGATTTTGCCCGCTTGACATCCCAATGCGCCGGCACCTGCCCCAGCCACGGCAGCCCCGACTCCTTGTACTCCGGATACGGCTTGAGGTCGGCGATCATGCCTGCCCTCCGTCGCCCATCTGGCGCTCGAAGGACTGGCGCACGAGGCCCATGACGTAGGGCAGCTCGTCGAGCGACTTGAGGCCGACCTCGACATCGCCATTGCCCCAGCGACCGAGATCGGTCACGTCCTTGCACAGGCCCTTCGGGTCGTTGATCTCGGCGAAGGTCATGTTCAGGCTGAGCCGCAGCCGCTTGGCCTGCGGCACCACATCCACGAAGTTGGTCTCGGCCTTGTAGGCCACGTACAGCTTCAGGAACTCCTCGGTGACGCAGGGATCGAGCGCGAGCACCTCCTTGCGGAAGGCCTCGAACACGTCGCGCATGGCGCACACCGTGCAGCAGGTGCGGATGGTCCTCGATGGTGTAGCCGCCGGTCGCTGGACGTCTTCGCCGGCTGATAGGCGGCGAGAGTTGCGGCATCGAGCGTGGGCGCGGCCCACACGCGCAAGCGCCTGATCGGCGAGCCGCCCGGCGCGCTCCTGGATGGCGGCTTCGTTCCACGCGTCGAGCTGGCCGAGCCCGGCGTTGAGCTTGAGCGGGCTCTCGCTTGAAGCCGCCTTCCATGTCGCGCTTCTCGGCGAAGGGGCGGTCGCTGTACTCGGCGTTGTAGCCGGTGAGCGTGAGGTTGCCGAGGGTGTGCAGCCACTTCTGCTGCACGCGCTGCCACTCCGGCCCGAGCGCCTGCTTGCCACGCCGCCGAGAGGTCTGGGTTCTGCGGCAGGATGTGCTCGATGGTGTACTCGTCCACCGGCACGCGCTCCTTGCGGCCGTGGTTCTCCAGCCGGCGCAGCCAGTAGCTGCGGCTGCGGAAGTTGTAGAGGTCGCGGGTGTGCAGGTCGCGGCGGAACTCGTCGTCGCTCGGGAAGCGGCGATACGAGGGCAGCAGTCAGGAAGTGCGCCTGGATGCTCTCGAGGTAGCGGTCCTTCTTCGAGCGCCTTGCCGAAGGTGGCGAAGGTCTTGTTCATCGAGTTGGTGGGGATGGCGCAGATGGCGCGGCGGAACACGTAGGCCTCGACCAGCCGCACCGCGGCGGCGAAGTCCGCGGCGGCTGAGCGTGCCGCTGGCGTAGTCGTGATACAGCTCCAGCAGGAACGGGATAGGCGACATCCACCTTCAGCTCGCGCAGGTCGTGGAAGGCGCGGCTCAGCGCGGCGTCCTGTTCGCTGCCCAGCGCCATGGCGCAGAAGTAGCGGGCGAAGGCGCGGATCTCCTTCACCAGCGCCTCGATGCCTGCGTCACTCGCACGGTTTGCGTGCGTGAGTAGTCCTTGAACGCCTCGTAGACCTCGCGTTCGCGTGGGATGTCGCCGGTCCGCACGGTGAGGTAGTGGCGCATGAAGCTGTCGAACTGAGTGCCGTAGGCCTCCTGCCCGAAGTCCTGCTCCATCGGCCGCCAGTACTCCTCGTAGAGTCGGGTCTGGAGCGTCGGGCTCGAGCCCCATCAGGATGAAGTTGCGGATCAGGTCGGCCTGGCTCAGCTCCTTGCCGGTCGAGTTCATGCTCTCGAAGATGAGCTGCGGGTTGTCCTGGTCGCGGCTGAGCGCGATGTCCACGACCACCAGCTTGGCGAGGCCGCGGCAGACCGGCAGCGAGGTCGCCTTTCTGCTCTGTCAAGCAGCTCGGTGAACAGCGTCGAAGTTCTGCGTCACGCGCAGCGACGGCTCCTTGGGCTGCTCGGTGTTGCTTGATGATGGCCTTGAGCGAGGCGTTGTCGGTCTGCGAGAGCAGCAGCTTGAAGTAGCGGTCGCCGCTTTCGAGCGGGTTGGTCAGGTAGTAGTTGCGCAGCTTCGGCGGCGGAGAAGCCATCGACAGGTTCGCTCGTCGCCCAGCGCGCGGGCCAGCGCTTCGATCAGCAGCGACACGGTCGTCAGGCGCTGCTGGCCGTCGATCACGAGCAACGGCGCCTGGTGCGTGACCTGCGACAGCCCCTGCTCGACGTAGACGATCGAGCCGATGAAGTGGACGGCGATGGTGTCGCTGGACCCGGCGCGCAGGATGTCGTCCCACAGCTGGCGGCACTGCTTGTCGGTCCACGAGTAGGTGCGCTGGTAGATCGGGATGACGAACTGCGGCGACTTCTGCAGGAAGCTCAGCAGCTTGGCTTCGGTGGCTTTCACTTGGCACGCTTCCTTTCAGCAGGCCATCCAGCAGCCCCTCGGCTTCCTTCTCGATGGCGAGGATGTCGGCGCTGATCTCCTCCAGCGTGCGCAGCGGCTGCGGCTTGTAGAAGTGGCGGGTGAAGCTGACCTCGTAGCCGATCTTGGTGGCGTCTTCCTTGATCCAGGCATCGGCGGTGTAGGGCAGCACCTCGCGGCGGATGAAGGCCTCGATGCCGCCGTCTTCCAGCAGCGGCACCTGCTCGGTGTCGCGCAGGTCGGAGTCGGGTTCGTACTCGACGACCACGGGCTTGCCGTCCACCGTCGCCTCGAACAGGCCGCGCAGCGGGTCGGCCTTGGCCTTGCCGGGCTTGTGGACCTTGGCGATGACCGGCGGCGCGGTCTCGACGCGCCAGCTCACCGCCTTGAGGATCTGCTTGAGGTCGGCGGCCGGCGAGCTTGATGTCGCTGTCTTGAGCGCCTGCGTCCACGCAGATCGCGGAAGAGGTTGTGGTCCTCGAAGAGCTCGTCGCCCAGCGCCGCGCGCAGCTTCGGCGGCGGCTTCGACCAGACGGCCGTCGCGCTCCCAGGTCTTGGGGTCGAGCAGCTTCTTCTTCTTCTTCTCGGGCAGGCCCTTCTTGCTGGCGCTGCCGTCGTCGTCATCGCCGCTCGTCGTCGTCGCTGCCCCAGTCGTTCAAGCGCGCTTCGACCTTGGCGGCAGACCTTGCTGAAATCGGTGAAGAGCGTCGTCGCCGAACTCGTCGTAGAGTGCGCTGCGAATGTCCTCGTCGCCGGAAGTGAAGCGCAGGGTCTCGATCGCCTTGAGCGTGACGCTGGCTGTGCAGGCGCAGCGGACGTTCGACCATGACCTTCCAGTAGCCGAAGGCGGCGTTGGGGAAAATCTTGGACTCCGGGGTTTCCTCGAACGTCGAGAAAGGTGCGGCTGATGCGGTCGATGTCCTCGGGCGCAAGTTCGCAGTTCTTCTTGCCCAGGTTCTTGCGCAGCGGCTTGAACCACTGGCTGGCGTCGATCAGCTGCACCTTGCCCTTGCGGTGCGCGGGCTTGCGGTTGGACAGCACCCAGATGTAGGTGGCGATGCCGGTGTTGTAGAACAGATTGAGCGGCAGCGCGACGATGGCCTCGAGCCAGTCGTTCTCGATCAGCCAGCGGCGGATATTGCTCTCGCCCTGGCCCGCGTCGCCGGTGAACAGCGAGCTGCCGTTGTGGACCTCGGCGATGCGGCTGCCCAGCGCCGAGCTGTCGTTCATCTTCGACGCCATGTTGGCGAGGAACAGCATCTGGCCGTCGCTGGAGCGGGTGACCAGCGACAGTTCTTCGCCCTGATGCATGACCTTGAAGCGCGGGTCGCGCATGCCGTCCTTGCCGCCCATGGACTTCGAGGTCTTTCTTCCAGCTCTTGCCGTAGGGCGGATTGGCGAGCATGAAGTCGAACTCGCTGCGCGGGGAACGCGTCGTTGGAGAGCGTGGACCATTCCGCCCCGCCGACGATGTGGTCGGCGTTCTCGCCCTCGCCCTTCAGCAGCATGTCCGCCTTGCAGACGGCGTAGGTCTCGGGGTTGATCTCCTGCCCGTAGAGCAGCGCGTTGACCTTCTGTTTGCGCTTGGCGGCGATGGCGGTGAGCGTCTCCTCGGCCACCGTGAGCATACCGCCCGTGCCGCATGCGCAGTCGTAGAGCAGATAGGTGCCGGACTTGATCTCGTTCTCGATCGGCAGGAACACGAGATTGGCCATCAGGCGCACGGCGTCGCGCGGCGTCCAGTGTTCGCCGGCCTCCTCGTTGTTGTCCTCGTTGAACTTGCGCACCAGTTCCTCGAACACCGTGCCCATCGCAGTGGTTGTCGATACCGGCCGGGGAGAGATCGATATCCGGGTCGAGAAACTTGTTGATCAGCGTGCCGAGCGAATCGGAGCTTGCGACAGCGTGGTGAGCTGGTTGCGGAACTTGAAGTTTTCGAGGATGTCCTGGACGTTCGGCGAGAATCCGTTGAGGTAGTCCTCGAAATCGGCGAGTAGTTGCTGCTGGTTGCCGCGGGACGTGAGGTCGCGCAGGGTGAACTTGGAGGTGTTGTAGAAGGATTGGCCGGCGGCGTCTTAGAGCGCGGCGCTGTTGCTCGGTGATGCGCGCATTGTCGAGCATTGTTTTGGTGTCGAGCACCGCCTGCTTCGTCGGTTCCAGCACGGCATCCATGCGCCGGATGACGCACATCGGCAGGATGACATCGGGATACTTGCCGCGTCTTGAAGAGGTCGCGCAGGACATCATCGGCTATGCCCCAGATCAGCGAAACGATCTTGTTGTGTGTCGCTTGGTCCATCCAAATCCCCTGGTGTGTAGCCACCGATCTGTACTGCAAATAATGTCTATGCTGTGCATGGTAACGAAGACGACGCGAATTGCCCCCTGCCCCTGACGCAGGGTGCGGGAGATCGCGCAGTAGCACGACCTGTCAGATCGTACAGTGCGGGAAGCTGACAACAGCCCCCTCGCCTTCCGCTCAGGATGGCAGTGCTCATGTGCTGCGCGAAGAGCGCCCCTCATCCGGCCTTCGGCCACCTTCGCCCAGCCCTCGCGCACAGCGCGCTCGGGCGTTCATCGGCGCGCGAGGCGATGCCTCGCAAACGCGCCTCTTCACCCCCGCAAGCGGGGAGAAGGGATCAAGCGCGCAATGCATGGCTTTTGTGCGTGTGGTTTCTGAAAGCAACAGCAGGTCCTCCGCCTACGGCTCGGGATGACAGTGCTGATGTGCTGCGCGAAGCGCGCCCCTCATCCGGCCTTCGGCCACCTTCTCCCCGCTGTGCGGGGAGAAGGAGAGCGGAATAGTCTGCG
This sequence comes from uncultured Gammaproteobacteria bacterium, assembly GCA_963783035.1. Classification (GTDB taxonomy): domain Bacteria; phylum Pseudomonadota; class Gammaproteobacteria; order Xanthomonadales; family Xanthomonadaceae; genus Lysobacter_I. Next base: position 14,454 of record CAWAMC010000001.1, on the reverse strand, counting down.
CACTGCCCCACCGCTCAACTTCTCGCGTGCGATGCAAGGGGAGAGGGAAGCGTGGTGATGTATCCGCGATGCGGAGTTAGGGAAGCTAAACCTGCGATGCAGTGGCTGTCCTTCTCCCCGTGCAACGGGGAGAAGGTGGCCGAAGGCCGGATGAGGGGTGCTGTTCAGAGGCCGCTGTTGAGATACGGCGGTGTTCTTATCCGAAGTTCTTACGCGAACGGGTCGCGCAGCACGATGTTCGCGTCGCGGTCCGGGCCGGTGCTGACGATGGCGAGGGGGCAGCCGGCGAGTTCTTCCAGCGAGCGCAAGTACGCGCGTGCGGCGGCGGGGAGTTTGTCCCATTCGGTGATGCCGGCGGTGCTTTCGCTCCAGCCGGGGAATTCCAGATACACGGGCGTGCATTCTTCCCAGCCGTCGGCATCGAGCGGTGCGTATTCGGTGCGTTTGCCGCGGTATTCGTAGGCGACGCACATTTTCAGTTTGTCCATGCCGTCAAGGATGTCGAGTTTGGTGATGCACAAACCGCTGATGCCGTTGATGGCGACGGCGCGTTTGAGCGCGACGATGTCCATCCAACCGCAGCGACGCGGGCGGCCGGTGGTGGCGCCGTATTCCTGGCCGCGGTCGCGGATGCCTTGTCCGATTTCGTCGTCGAGTTCGGTCGGGAACGGGCCGCCGCCGACGCGCGTGGCGTAGGCTTTCGCGATGCCCAGCACGTAGTCGATGGCATCCGCGCCCACACCGGTGCCTGCGAGCGCGCCGCCGACGGTGGTGTTGCTGCTGGTGACGTAGGGATACGTGCCGTGATCGATATCGAGCAACGAGCCTTGCGCGCCTTCGAACAGCACGCGTTTGCCCTGTTTGCGCAGTTCGTGAAGGATTCCGGCGACGTCGGATTTCATCGGTTCGATGTATTCGCCGAATGCGAGCGCTTCATCGAGCGTTTGTTGGAAGTCGATGGCATCGACTTTCAGATATTGCGTGAGTACGAAGTTGTGGTAGTCGAGCGCGGCGCGCAGTTTTTCGGCGAGTTCGACCGGGTAGCTCAAGTCGGCGACGCGAATGCCGCGACGCGCGACTTTGTCTTCGTATGCCGGGCCGATGCCGCGACCGGTGGTGCCGATGGCTTTGCCGCCTGCGGCTTTTTCGCGGGCCTGATCCAGCGCGATGTGGTACGGCATGATGATCGGCGTGGCTGGGCTGATCTTCAGCCGGCTGCGCACTTCGACGCCGTTGGCTTCGAGTTCGCCGATTTCTTTTTTCAACGCGCCCGGATGCAACACCACGCCGTTGCCGATCAAGCACAGCGCGTCGTCGCGCAAGATGCCGGAGGGAATCAGATGCAGCACCGTCTTCTTACCGCCGATGACCAGCGTGTGGCCGGCGTTATGGCCGCCTTGGAAGCGCACGACCGCACCGATGTCTTGCGTCAGCAGATCGACGATCTTGCCTTTGCCTTCGTCGCCCCACTGCGCACCCAATACTACGACCGACTGACCCATTACCGTTCTCCAAATTCAACCGCCCCAGACGGGGGGCGATCCGGCCTTGCGCTCGCGCGCAAGGCGTTCGGCCACGCGCGCGCCAGTGGCGCGCAAACGCGTGCCCTCACCCCCACTGCGCACCCAATACGACAACTGACTGACCCATTACCGTTCTCCAAATTCAACCGCCCCAGACGGGGGGCGATCCGGCCTTGCGCTCGCGCGCAAGGCGTTCGGCCACGCGCGCGCCAGTGGCGCGCAAACGCGTGCCCTCACCCCCACTGCGCACCCAACACTACGACCGACTGACCCATTTCGATTCTCCTGTCATCCCGAACGGAGCGAGTGACCTGCTTTGGTCGATACAGCGAACAGCAGGTCCCTCGCCTTCGGCTCGGGATGACATTGATGAAGGTGGCGGACGAGCCGCCGACACGGAAAAAGCCGGAGGGGCGAAAGGCCCCTACCGGCTTTTGTGCATTATCCGGGTTTCGGGGGCATGGGGCCACCCTTAGCCGGCATTTCGTTCATTGGCCCGATGTAGCGCTCGCGCGGGGCGCGCGATGGACGCACGCCCCGGCGAATACGCTCACGGGCGCTTGGCGGACTTGGCCTGCTTTCGATCGATGAAATCGTCCACGCCGTTTTTGTCCGTATCCAGACGGCGGCCGGTGACTTGGTAATACGTGCGGCTGGCCAGAGGCCCGCGGACGTAGGCTCGACGCGCCGGGTCCCAATACGTCGCGTTGGGATCGACGGTATCGCCGGTGAAGTACATGGTGGTGGACGGGAACAGATCGATATTCGTGCCCGGGAAGCAATCGGTCGTGTCCGGCCCACCGCCCAGACGGTCGCCTAGCGCTTTCAAGCAGTCCTCCGGCGTAATCACCTCGTAGACGTGCCGCGCCTGCGTCAACGACGCGATCGGTAAGCTCAACGCCTTACCCGGATCGATCGTCGCGCGATCGACCAACGTGCGAGTGGTGTTGGGCCAGGGTTCGAACGGCATGCCGGTGAAATCGGCGATGCGTCCGCCGCGGACCATTTGATCCAGTGCGACCACGCGCGGCAGTTCACGAATCTGCAGATTCTGCAATTGCAGCGGTACCCGGGCGTTATTGAACACGCCGAGGTTCAACTGCCCGCCGATGGTATCCAGCGTGCCGGCATCGAATGCGTGCAGACGCGGGTTCAGCGCCATCGCGACGTTCGATACGTTCTTCAGAATCACGTCCTTGATCACGATGGGATTGGGCGTGGTGAGATTAAAGTCCACCGAGGTGAACGTCGCTCCGATATGGAACAGCACGCCGCCGGGCGCCTGGCCGGGAGTACCGACGCAACTGCCGGGATTCGCGGTGCTCCAGCGCAAGGTGTACGGGTAGTAGGTGCCGCCTTGGAACACTTGCGACGGCCCAGTCGGCCCGATGACCGTGGGATTGATCCACGGGCTGCTGCAACCGGCGTACGACCACTGCAGCACCGGCGGCGTCGCCGAGGGGTACAGAATGGTCATATCCAGGCTGTACGCGGGGGCCGCGTTGGGATTGACCATGTCCCAGTTCCACATCGTCTGCAGCGAGAGGCCGAGATTGGACGCTAACGTCGAGAATTCGCCGTCGCTGAAATGACGGCGATAACCGGCGCGGTCTTCGGCGGTCAAACTGCCGCCGGCAGGCATGACGTGGTGTTGGTAGATGTCTTCGCCCGCCGCTAACGTGGTGTTGTGCGCCAAGCCGTAGTTGTGCCCGGCTTCGTGCGCGGCGGTGCCGCCGATCGAATTCGCCCAGCGGTCGAGCGTCGAGTTGGCGCCGTTTAAGGCGCCGCCCGCGCCGCCAGTCCAATCTTGATACGTCTTACCCCAGACGTACGAATAATCGACGGCGACAGCGTCCCCGGTATCGACCGCTTGCGCCAATCCGAACAAGCCGTCGGCGATGTCCGATTTGGTCGTCACCGCGACGGTGTTACGGCGCGTGAAGGTGGTCGGCGGCAGCGTGGTGGTCGGAATCACCTGCACGTTGAACTCGCAATAATCGAGTTCGACCACATGCGTCACCGCATCGCGCAGTGCAGTGGTGGTGCCGGTATAGCTGGGCAGATCGGCGGCGCTGAACGGCGCTGCGGGGTTGGTCACCGACCCGGCCGAGAACCCGAACGAGGGGTATGCGGTCGGCGTCGTGGGATAGAACAAATACAGTTTGTTGGCTTTGTTGCCGGGGTTGTAGGCCAAGCAATCGGCCGCCAACGTCGAAGCGCTCGGCGCGAGCAAGGCGACGGCGAGAGCCAGTGCGGTGCGGCGCAGCAGACGCGGCTGCGAACGAGTTTTCGTGGATATGTCTTTCATGACGCTCTATCTCCCTAGCGGAACATCGGAAGGAACGTCGGTACGCGCGATGGAAAGGTCGAGGAGAAGCAGAGCTTGACGCACATCCATGGCGCGCTCGACGTGGTGATGGCGGACGCGCATCGGTGCGCTCGCCTATTTCGACGGAACCCGGTCGCGATGACGACCTAAGAAGGGACGACCGTCGATCCAACACAAGTCGACGCCATCCTGGCGCCGCGGAGGAAACGGACTTCCTCCCAGCCAACGGCCGCTTCACGACCGCTGCATCGATACTGCGACCCATCGATGCGATTTGTCGAGGCGAATCCCGGGACGTTTTCGGGACACGGCGCGCGATTACGAGCCGCCGATCACATATTCGTAAGACATGAACGATCGAGATGCTGGAGCGACCACGATGACGCTTCAGCGAAAAGAACGACGAACGGCCGCACGCATGCGGTCGCATACGCGCAGAGGCATGTGCCGGCGCCTATGCGCCGCGCACGAGATACAGCGCGACCAAGCCGACGATCAAGATGCCGGCACCGAAGCGACGCAAACTGGCTTCGGGCATCTTCAACAATTCTTCGGCGGTGCGTTTCCACATGCCGGGAAACGCGAATAAGACCAAGCCCTCGAGCACCGCGACGAGGGCTAGCGCGGCCCAGAGGTCGTTCATCGCACTCGTATCACCGATCGCTGCGCATGTACTGCAAGAACGGGTCGCTCTTATCGAGCACGATCACCGCGTCGCCGTCTTTGAACGAGGCGCGATAGGCTTCGAGGCTGCGCTGGAAGGTGTAGAAGCCGGGGTCGCCGTTCGCGGCGTTGCCGTAGAGGCGCGCGGATTCGGCATCGCCTTCGCCGCGCAGTTTCTGCGCGTCGCGTTCGGCTTCGGCCAGGATCACCGTGCTTTCGCGGTCGGCTTGCGCGCGGATTTCGTTGGCCTGCTCTTCGCCTTCGGCACGCAGTTTGCTCGCGACTTGCTGACGTTGCGCGCGCATGCGGTTGTAGACGTCGTCGATGACGCGGCTATCGGTCGGCAGGTCGATCTGTTTGATGCGCAGGTCGACGATGCGGATGCCCAGCGTGGCCGCGCCTTTGTTGATCGTATTCAACTGCGCGCCGATGATCTTGTCGCGTTCGCCCGCGACCACCTGCGACAAGGTGCGGGTGTTGATTTCGTTGCGCAGCGAATCTTTGATGATCGGAGCGAGACGTTCGATCGCATCGGATTCGTTGCCGCCGGTGGCGCGATAGAACGCGCGGCTGTCTTGGATCTTACCGACCGCGAAGAAATCGACGCTGACGTCTTTGCGCTCGGATGTGAGGTAACGCTCGGGCTCGGCCGGCAGTACCAACAATCGCTGGTCGAACACGCGCGCGCTTTCGATCAACGGTACTTTGAAATGCAGGCCGGGGCCGATGTCGCTACGCACGACCTTGCCGAGATTCAACACGATGGCGGTATGGCCTTCGCGCACGATGAAGACCGAGCCGAACAGCAACAGAAGAGCAGCGGCCGCGATCGGCGCCCAGAATGAGACTTTCATCGTTGCTTACTCCCTTCGCGGTCGATACTGCGCGGCGGACGGATCGTCGATTCGGGTGTCGACGTGACGGTGGGCGCGATCACTTCGGGCGGTAACGCCGGCGCGGCGGAGGTTGTCTGCCCACCGCTGCTGCGGCTGGGCGACATCGGCAAATACAGCAATTGACGGCTGTCGCCGCCGATCACTTTGCGGTTGTTGGCGAGCACTTCCTGCACGGTTTCCAACCACAGACGCTTGCGGGTCACGTCCGGCGCGTTGCGATATTGCTCGACCAACAAGGTGAAGCGTTGCGCGTCGCCGGTGGCGCGCGCGATCGACGCGATTTTGTAGCCTTCGGCGACGGTACGCGTGCGCGCGGCTTCGCCTCGGGCTTCGGGCACGATCTTCGCGGCATACGCGCGGGCTTCGCTGATCTTGCGGTCTTTGTCTTGCTGCGCCGAGTTCACGTCGTCGAACGCCGGTTTCACTTCTTCCGGCGGGCGGGCGTTGGGCAGATTCAGTTCGGTCACGACCAAGCCGGTTTGATACATCTGCAGCGAACGCTGCAGGGTTTCGCGTGCGGCGACCGCGAGCGCATCGCGCGCGCCGAGTACGGTGTCCAGATCGGAGCGGCCGACTTGTTCACGCACCGAGCTGAGCATCGCTTCGATCATCACGTCGTCGGCGTTACGGGTGCCGAACAAGGCGAGTTTCGGGTCGCTGATGCGGTACTGCACGTTGATCTCGACCTGCACGATGTTTTCGTCGCGGGTCAGGACCGGCACGGTCTCGCTATAGGTTTTGATCTGCGTGGCTTCGACCTTGGTGACGCTTTCGATCGGCCACGGCAGTTTCATGCTGGGGCCGGGTTCGAGCACACGATGGAACTTGCCGAACCGCAGGACGACGCCGCGCTGTTGTTCTGCGATCAAGACGAAGCAGTTGAACAGCAAGAAGATGCCGAGAGCGATCGCGATCCAGCGCAATGGATTACCGCTGCCGTTGCCGCCATCGAACAGGCCGCGCAGGCGTTCGAGCAGGCCGTCGAAGCCATTGCCGTTGCCGCCGCTTCCGCGCCCACCACTACGGGGTTTCCACGGGCTGCGGTTGCCACCGCCGGAGGAATCCTGATTGTTGTTGCCGGGGGTATTCCAGGCCATGCCCGCTCCGATGCCCAATTCTGTTGATAGAACGACTGTTGATAGAACGACTGTTGATAGAACGACGAGTGATGCGACGGTCGGTTTAACGCTTCGCAGGTGTGCGGGCGAGGGATGCATATTACAAGGTGAGGCGACCTCCGCCCGTGGGCCGAAGGTCCCGAGGGTTCACGCGCTGCGCCGTGCAGGGCTCGGCGCGATGCCGATTCAACCGAAATCGTCCTCCAGCGACGCCGGCAGGAGCGGCTCCAAGACATCGCCGTTCTGGCCGGCCGCGAGTTTTTCGGCATCGCTCAGGGCCAGATCGAGATCCAACACCCAGCCGCCGGCGTTCGCGGGGTCGTCGTCGTGATGCTCGGCTTGAACGGCGTCCAACGCGTAGAGCTTCGCGCGCAACCCGCCCGCCCGCGGCGGTAGCCGCACGGTACCGGTTACGCGCCGTAGGCCGAGCCGTGCGACCAGGGCCGTGCGCAGCAGGTCGAGCCCCTCGCCCGAGCGCGCCGAGAGCCACACCCGTTCGCGCGCGACTTCGTCGAGGCCATGGTCGTCCGCAGGGCTACCGTCTTCGGCGGCGCGCACCGCCGGGTCGTGCCGGGGCACGGCGCCTTCGATGCGATCGATCTTGTTGTAGACCAGCAGTTGCGGGATATCGCCCGCACCGACCTCGGCCAAGACCTCGTCCACCTGGCGGATGCGGTCTTCGCGCAGGGGATCGGCGGCGTCGATGATGTGCAGCAGCAGATCCGCCTCGCGCGCTTCCGAGAGCGTGGAACGGAACGCAGCGACCAAGTCGTGCGGCAAATCGCGCACGAAGCCGACGGTATCGGCGAGCGTCGTCGCACCGCCCGGCAGCGTGATCCGGCGCACGGTGGGATCGAGCGTGGCGAACAATTGATCCGCGGCATACGCCTCGGCGCCGGTCAGCGCATTGAACAAAGTGGATTTACCGGCATTGGTGTAACCGACCAGCGCCACGCGCGGCAGTTCGCTGCGCACGCGGGCGCGGCGCATCTGCGTGTGTTGCACTTCGACTTTTTCCAGTCGCTTCTGCAACTGTTCGACGCGCTTCTGCAACAGACGGCGGTCGGTTTCGAGCTGAGTTTCGCCAGGCCCGCGCAAACCGATCGCACCGCCACGCTGGCGTTCCAAATGGCTCCAGCCGCGCACCAAACGCGTGGCCATATGTCGCAGTTGCGCGAGTTCGACCTGCAGCTTGCCTTCGTGGCTGCGCGCGCGCTGGGCGAAGATATCGAGAATCAAACCGGTGCGATCGACGACGCGACGACCGAGCGCTTTTTCGAGATTGCGCTCTTGCACTGGGCTAAGGGTGTGATTGATCAAGACCAGATCGGCGCCAGTCGCATCGGCGGCGGCTTTGACTTCTTCGAGTTTGCCGCTGCCGATCAAGATCGCGGCGTTGGGCTTATCGATCCGCGCGTGCAGCAATGCGGCGACCGTCGCGCCGGCCGAACGCGCCAGATCGGCGAATTCTTCCAGCACATCGGCTTCGGGCGGTCCACCGGCATGCGGCTGAATCAACAGCGCGATCTCGCCTTTTCGCGAGCGTTCGAATAATTCCACGGGCGCTATCTTCGGTTTCGCCTACGCCCACAGCCGTGCCAGGCAGTGCCCGGCACGGCAGAAGCGCGACGACTGGGCTGGATCGGCCCGGTCAAGACGATGGCGGCATCACGTCGTCATCATCGTCGTCGTCATCATCATCGTCGTGATCGTCATGATCGCGGCCATGATCGGTCGCAGACTGCACGTAACCGCCGCCGGGACCGACGCGCACATTACGCGCCGGCACCACGGTGGAGATCGCATGCTTGTAGACCATCTGGCTGACGGTATTGCGCAGCAGAACCACGAACTGATCGAAGGACTCGATCGTACCTTGCAATTTGATGCCGTTAACGAGGTAGATCGAAACCGGAACGCGCTCGCGGCGCAGTGCGTTGAGGAAAGGATCTTGCAACGACTGCCCTTTGGACATGGTGTTCCCCACTTTGGGTCTTGTTATTGGCTGAAACATAGAATGATTGGTCTTCAGGTCTTCGTTGGTGATGTGCTCGGGACGACAGCGCCAGCGTGTATCTGAACCGGAACGTCGTCGTATTGGGCAAAGCATTCGACATAGCATTGAATCGCAGCAGCGCAACGACGAGCGACGACCTTCTCCGCGATACGACGACTGCACGATGGCACTGAGCCTGCGATGATGCGGACGAGGGCGACGCCTCATCGGGCCGGTCTCCCCGACCGCACCCGTCGCGATGGTTACACAACTGAGCCCGAACCGGAAGCCGCGCTCGGCGCGGACGTCGCGAACGCAGGCATACTCGCCAAATCCTGCGGGAAGCGGAGCGCATCGCGCAGTCCGGCAGGGGATGGCGGCCGCAGCGGCGCGGCGCGGCTCGCGATCCGCACGACCTGCCTCGATGGCGATCGCATCAGCGATGGGTATCCAAAAACCGCTCGGCGACGCGCTGCAACGACGCTGTATCGGTCGTCGGATCGAACCCGGCCTCCAGCAGGGCGCTGGCGCCTGCGATGGTACCGACGGCGAACACGCCGACGGCGATGGCCGCAACCACGGCCACCGTCCTGCCCCGGTAGGCGAGGAGGTCGCGGGCGACCTTGCGCCACCGGGGCCGCCCCTGCAGGAGGCTGGGACTGTGCATTGGCCCGATCAGGAACCCGCGCCGGGCGCGCTCGTGGCCCGCCGCGTTGCAGGCAGGTCGCCGATCAGCGCTGCGGCAGCGACGGACCAGTCCATGCCACGTCTCCTTGTCCAGCTCGGGCAGTACGGAGGCTATCCCGCCGGGCGCCGATATGCGAGTGCGTGGGCGAGCCTGACGTGGGAAGTGCCGCGATCTCCTCGCTGCGACCGGTCCTTGGACCCGCCAATCGGGGCCGGCCGACACGCCACGCGACGCGCCGCGAAGGCGACGATGTCGGCGTGATCCGCCCCCTGACCTTCCTCACCGCACCCGCCACCGCCGGCTCCTGCCAGGTGCCAGGGTGACGGAGTCGCCGGCGGCCACGTCGCGACCGGCGATCAGCATCACCCTGGCCGCCTGGGTGGTCCTCCTCTCTGCGTCGCTGCTGCCCGTCGTCATCGGCCAGGAGGTGCTTGGCCGCACGGTCTCGGCCGACGGAAAGGCCGCTGGCGCCATTGCCATCATCGCGATCGGCCTGCTGCTGACCGTGCCCTGGAGGCCGTGGCGGGCACTGCGCCCGTTCCTGTGGGTCCTGCTTGCGCTCGTCTGTGCACAGTGGGCCGTGTACACGCAGCTGGACCGGCTACCGGTCTTCCGGACCTCGCTGGCAAGTCCGTGGTTCGGCGTCTCCCTGATCGCGGAGCAGGTGCTCAACCTGATCGTGGCGGCGGTCATGGTGCTCGTGCTGTTCGTCGTCCACAGGGATCGCCGGGCGTTCTACCTCGCGAAGGGGGACATGTCGGCCCCGGCCTCGCCCATTGGCTGGCTGGGCGTCCGGCCGGGCGACAGGTGGAGGTCGACTGGTCGGAACCTCACCGTAGGCATCAGCCTTGGCACGCTGGCGTTCCTGGTGATCTCCGGGCAGCCGCCGATCGACCTCGCGATCCGCGTCCTGCCGCTGATGCCCGTCATCCTGCTGGCTGCCGCTGCGAACGCCTTCAGCGAGGAGATCTCGTACAAGGCATCGCTGCTGTCGGTCCTCGCCGGGCCCATGGGCGGACGGCAGGCGCTGCGCATGGTGGCTGCCTACTTCGGGATCGCCCACTTCTACGGCGTCCCCTACGGGTTGGTGGGCGTGGCGCTCGCCTGGTTCCTGGGCTGGATCCTCGCGAAGTCGATGCTCGAGACCCGGGGGATGGCGTGGGCCTGGTTCATCCACTTCGTGCAGGACGTGCTGATCTTCTCGTTCCTGGCGATCGGTGACGGTCACGCCTGGGGGCGCCTGAGCGCCGAACGGTGCCTCAGCCCGGACAGCTCGGCGGCGTGGACATCGAGCCACGCACGCGAGCGGCGGTTCTGGAGCGGGTAGCCCGCCTCCCAGGCGATGACGTAGGACGCCTGCCCCGCCTTCGCGCGGGTCCGCATCGACACCAGCGCTCGGTCGAGGAACGCGCCCAGGTGGTCGACAACGAGCTCACGCTGCGTCGCGTCAAGGCCGTGCTCATCGCAGAACGCATGGAGAACGGGCCCGCTGGTCGATACCGAGCAGCGCGGGATCCAGGTCGACCGGATCACGCATCGGCACCCAGTGCCTCGCCGCGATGGCGATGTCGAGCAGTGGGTCGGTTGGCGCGGCGAAGTCGAAGTCGATGAAGGCGGCCACGGCGCCGTTCCTGACGACCACGTTCTCGACGCAGAGGTCGTTGTGGCAGACGATGGCCGCCGGCCCGGGCACGGGCAGGTTCGCCCGATCCCAGGTGGCGTCTGGCGGCGGCGCAAACGTCGAAGCCGCTTGGTGGAGTGCGCGCTGCAGCCGTGCGACACCGAGCAACAACTGCTCGTCGGCGACCCAGGCGGGGAATGGCGGCACGCCGACGTCCCCTTCGATCCAGGTCAGCACCTCGCGCCCCCGGTCGTCGGCTCCAAGGTGCCTTGGAGCACCCTCGAAGCCGACGGCCTCGAGGTGGCGCAGGAACAGGGCGACCGCATCGCTCTGGGGCCGGATCGGGCGCCGCACGGTGTTGCCCACGCGGACGACGGCGCCACCCGATCCCATCCCTCCAGCAAGGGGCAGCTCGATCTCGAAGTCGGGAGCAGGCTCGACCATGCCCCCAGTCTGACCGATGACGCCCGGGCTACGCTCCCGCCGGCGCCGTCCGGGTTGTGGCGGCGGGCCGCGTGGCAGGCGACGCGTCTCCCGGCGTGGGCGCCGGAAGCTCGATCACGAACCGACGGTCATGGAGCATCTCGCTCACGATGGTCGCGAGCGGTTTCGGGAGTCGAGAGGGCCTGGCGAAGGCGGTGCACTCGAGCCAGGCGGCAGTGCCGTGGATGGCAATGGTGAGATTGCTTCCGCAGGCGCAGAAGGCGGGGGAACGGAGAGCCTCGTCGATTGCGACAAGGACGGAGTCGTCGTGCACAGGACGCACCTCGGGCCCCCGAAGCGGGATCACGAACGCCATCCGATCGCTCGGACGAGGCCGATCCGCCAGGGGCGGGACCGCCGTGGCCCAACTTTGTCGCGCACCGAGCGCAGGATCCACGGCCCGGAAGGCTGCCACCCCATGGTGGACGAAGCCGATCCGTGCCCCCATCCTCGCCCAGTCAGGCTGGCACGACAGACCGGCGCGGGTGGCGGGGAGGTTGCACTTGGGTTAGTCAACTAGTCCAAGTTGCGCGGCTCGATACCTCGCCGGCAGCCTATTCCGTCACCCACTCCTCGAGGACGATGGCAACGGCGAAGCCATCGCCAGCCGCATCTGCGGTGACCGCGACGGTCCGGCGAGGGCAGCTCCGAGTATCGGGAACAGGGCGTCGCCAGGCCCGGCGCCGCCGGCGTTGTAGCCGAATGTGTCCGCAGGAACCTCCTTCACCAGCCCTTCGAACAGCTCGAGCATGAACGGCTGGCGCCGGGCCTCGGCGAGGGGACAGTAGACCAGCCACGATCGCTGGAACGTCAGTCGTGGTCCGTCGCGGCGCGTGCGCGGGACCTCCTTGTCCCGGGCTTCGCCCGTGACGCAATTGGCCCCTTCATCGAGCGCGGCAATCGGCCCCGCTGGCTCGAAGCCGAGCTACGAACTCGCTCGAGCCAGGGGCGGGGGAGGGCGCGACTGGCGGCCTCGACGCTGCGGGTGAGCCAGTGGAACGTGCCGGCGGGGCTGATTCGGCGGTGGTCGGGGAGCCGATCGGAGCGGCAATCGAACGTGCAAGTGGACGGGTTCGCCACGTGACGCGACGGCGATACCTCCGACGAAGGCAAGGGCCGAGACGACGATCAGGAGCACGCTGGCGCGTGGCACCGCGCGCCGCTGTCGACAGGGGCGACGGCGAACACAGGCGCGCCGGGGCGCAGCTCCTCGATTCGCTCGTCGTCAGGCACTGGGCCTCCCTGTGGTGTCTCGGCTTCCCGATGGGAGTGTTCGCCGTCACGGTCGTGCGGATGTCCTGCCTCATGATCCGCGGCAGTCCGGACGCGGCAGTCGTTGGCGCGGCGGTGGTGGCGCTGACGGGCGCGCGGCGAATCAGCTCGGCTCGACCGAAACCGCCTCGGCTGCAATGCCACGGTCGCCGGACGCCGCCGCCCTGTGCCGGCGCGATGCCGCATCGCCCGCACGTGCTCCAGGGCGATCAGCCACATCGGGTGGACTTGGCTCCCTGGCTCGTGTTGGCGCCCCGGCGCCGAGACCGTCGTGGCAGGCGCCGGTCGCCGGATGCCGCCACCGGGACGCCGACGTCGTTCGCGCCCAGGAACCACCCGTAGGCGCGTTCGGCCGTATCGAGATACCGGGTGTCGAACGTCTGCGCGTACGCCGCCTCGCTTGCCAGCAGCATCGCCGTGGCCTCGATGGGCTGCTCGTCGAAGGTGCTGCGCGGCCCGTTCCTGCCGCCACCACTGGCGCTGCCCACGGCGAGAACGCTCCACCTGGCGAGGTCTGCACCTCGGTCAGCCGTCGAGCGCCCGCAGTGCCACCCGTTCGGCAGCCGCTCCGCCGATCGCTGCCCTCCGACCAGGAGGGCGTGCGGCAGCAGGGCGTCCTCATAGCTCAGGACCGGCTCGGCCACGGCCACTCGGCCGTCGATCCGGCCACCGTGAACGCGCTGTACAGCTTGCTGGTGAGCTGCAGGAGCGTGTCGCGCCTCCACCTGCAACTTCGGCTCAAGCGCGCCGCCGTCCTGGGCCGCTGCGCAGGCAAGGATGGCGACGCGATCGCGCGCAGCCCGTTGAGCCGCTGCGCACGGGAAGGGCGATCCCGAACACGAAGCGCGCGCCGGCGGTGAACTTCGAGTCCGGATGCTCCCGCAGGGCGATCCCCAGGGCAAGGAGCGCCGTCCCTGGCTGTCTTCAGAGCCTGCTCGTCAAGCCATCGTCCCATCAGGATCGCGCAGGTTGCGGAAGCGCCGTGTCGATGGGCTGCACGCATCGCGCAGGAACCGGAGCGAGCGCCAGGCGCTCAACTTGCACGGCCTGCAGCCGTCCCCTGGCATGCAGCAGGTCGACGACAGGGCCCGGGCGACATCGTCGGTGCAGTTCCCGAGCCGGGGTTGGGCAGCGGCCCCGTCCCCGTGCCGGCGGATGCCGAGTTCTCCGTAGGGCGTCGAGGTGATCCCTGCTGATCGGGTAGAGCGGGAGCTCAGCCACGCGTGGCGGCACACTTCCCGGACCGGAACGCATCGGTCGTGGTGGGCCGCGTGACCCGGTGAAGATGCGCCTATTCGCCACCGACGGCGGACCACACCATGTCGCGGGTGTGCTCATACGCCGGCGCCGATATCCGGCCCGCAGCACCGGGTCGGCAAGGAGGCGCTGGAGCGCACGCCGAACGCAGGTCGTCGCCCGCGGCGATCACCATGCCGCGTCGCGCCGCGAGAGCTCCCGCGCGCATGCGCTGCGGCGTCGAGACGATCGCCTTCCGGCGCCATCGCGTATGCGCGTGCCGGTCACCGTGCGATCCGCGTTCCGGTATGGGGCGACGAAGACGATCGGCTACCTCCAGCCAGGTGCGAGCTTCACGCGCCCGACGAACCTGTCGATGAACCGGACGTGATCGGTGACGCCCAGGCGCTCCGCCCTCGCGGCGAGCTGCTCGCGGTACGCCCCGCCGTCTGCGACGAGGATGTCAAGGTGCGTGGCGCCGAGGATGACGAACAGGGCTGTCGGCTGTGCCTCGACGACGCAGGCATGGCCTCGATCACCGCCTCGTACCCCTTGCCCCGCCCCAGCAGACCGAAGCCCAGGATCACGAGCGGCCTCGAGTCCAAGGCGTGGCTTGACGGCGTCCGGAT